>NZ_JBSKBO010000007.1:0-356115 GCF_053714255.1 Mesorhizobium sp. 43Arga | reverse complement strand
GTGCCGGCTCCCGGCGACAGCGTCGACGGCTCCGGCTTCAACGACAACGTCGCGCTCACCGTCAACGGCGTCGGCGGCACCAGCGCCAGCGACAATCTCCTCATCCATGTCGTCGACGATGTGCCGACGGCGCACAATGACGGCCCCTATGCGGTCGTCGAGGATGGTGCGGGTGCGGCCAACACGCCGCCGACCAGCACGGTCTCGGGCGACGTGCTTGCCAATGACGTCTCCGGCGCCGATGCCCCCAAGGCCTTCGTCGCCTGGTCGGGCGGCGACACGGCGGCGATCACCGCGCTCAGCACCTATGGCACGCTGACGCAGAACAGCAACGGCACCTGGAGCTATGTGCTCGACAACAGCAAGGCGGCAACCCAGGCGCTGACCTCGGCCAGCCATCTCAGCTACGACCTGCATTACACGATGACGGACGCCGACGGCGACACCTCGCCGGCGACGCTGACCATCACCATCAACGGCGCCGACGACACCGCAACGGTGGTGACGGCACAGGCTCAAGGGCCGGACAACACCGTCTTTGAGGCCGGCCTCAACCCGGACGGCTCGAACGCCGCCTCCAGCAGCGAGACGAGCACCGGCTCCTTCTCCATCTCGGCGACCGACGGCATCAAGGAGATCGTCATCGGTGGCACCACCTTCAGCATGGCCCAGATCCAGGGCTTCAACGGCACGCAGACCGTCAACACCGGCGAAGGCGTGCTGACGCTCACCGGCTATACCGGCGACGCCCATTCGGGCACCGTCGCCTACAGCTACACGCTGACCGCGACCATCGACAATGACAGCAAGGTGCCGGCTCCCGGCGACAGCGTCGACGGCTCCGGCTTCAACGACAACGTCGCGCTCACCGTCAACGGCGTCGGCGGCACCAGCGCCAGCGACAATCTCCTCATCCATGTCATCGACGACGTGCCGACGGCCAATGCCGACATCGGCAATGTCAATGAAGGTGCGCTGCTGACCGTCAATGCGGCGGCCGGCGTGCTGGCCAATGACGTCGCCGGCGCCGATGGCGCCACCATCGACGGCGTGCGCGCCGCAGGCGGTAACACCACGACGCCCGTAGCGGGCGGTGTCGGCACCGACATTGCCGGCCTGCACGGCACGCTGCATCTCAATGCCGACGGCTCCTACACCTATCAGTCGACGGCCAACAACATCGCCGCCAACACCACAGACGTGTTCGTCTACACGCTCAAGGACGGTGACGGCGACCTGTCGACGACGACGCTGACCATCAACCTCACCGATGCCGGCCTCGTTGCTCCCGCCGACAATGACGTCACCGTCAACGAGGCCGCCCTCGACACCACGACAACAGGCGCCGACCTCGCACACGGCTCGGTCACCGGCTCGCTGCCGGGATCGACGGCCGAGACCGATGCTTCAAACCAGCTCAACGCGACGGGCAACTTCACACCGCTGACCTATCAGCTGGTCTCCGGCGGCAATGCCGCGACCGCTGGCACCTACGGCACCATCCAGGTCCACACCGACGGCAGCTATGTCTACACGCTGACCTCTCCGGTGCATGGCCCGGCAACCGCCGGAACCGACACCGTCAATGCGGCCGAGAGCTTCACCTACCAGGTCACCGACGCCAACGGCAACACCACCACCGGCACCATCAACATCGCCATCATCGACGACGTGCCGACGGCGCATGCCGACATCGGCAATGTCAATGAAGGCGCCCTGCTGAACATCAATGCGGCGGCCGGCGTGCTGGCCAATGACGTCGCCGGCGCCGACGGCGCCACCATCGACGGCGTGCGCGCCGCAGGCGGCAACACCACGACGCCCGTATCGGGCGGTGTCGGCACCGACATTGCCGGCCTGCACGGCACCCTGCATCTCAATGCCGACGGCTCCTACACCTACCAGTCGACGGCCAACAACATCGCCGCCAACACCACAGACGTGTTCGTCTACACGCTCAAGGATGGCGACGGCGACCTGTCGACGACGACACTGACCATCAACCTCACCGATGCCGGCCTCGTCGCTCCCGCCGACAATGACGTCACCGTCAACGAAGCCGCCCTCGACACCACGACAACAGGCGCCGACCTCGCACATGGCTCGGTCACCGGCTCGCTGCCGGGATCGACGGCCGAGACGGATGCTTCAAACCAGCTCAACGCGACGGGCAACTTCACACCGCTGACCTATCAGCTGGTCTCCGGCGGCAATGCCGCGACCGCAGGCATTTACGGCACCATCCAGGTCCACACCGACGGCAGCTATGTCTACACGCTGACCTCTCCGGTGCATGGCCCGGCAACGGCCGGTACCGACACCGTCAATGCGGCCGAGAGCTTCACCTACCAGGTCACCGACGCCAACGGCAACACCACCACCGGCACCATCAACATCGCCATCATCGACGACGTGCCGACGGCCAATGCCGACATCGGCAATGTCAATGAAGGCGCGCTGCTGACCGTGACGGCTGCGGCCGGCGTGCTGGCCAATGACGTCGCCGGCGCCGACGGCGCCACCATCGACGGCGTGCGCGCCGCAGGCGGCAACACCACGACGCCCGTATCGGGCGGTGTCGGCACCGACATTGCCGGCCTGCACGGCACCCTGCATCTCAATGCCGACGGCTCCTACACCTACCAGTCGACGGCCAACAACATCGCCGCCAACACCACAGACGTGTTCGTCTACACGCTCAAGGATGGCGACGGCGACCTGTCGACCACGACAATGACCATCAACCTCACCGATGCCGGCCTCGTCGCTCCCGCCGACAATGACGTCACCGTCAACGAAGCCGCCCTCGACACCACGACAACAGGCGCCGACCTCGCACATGGCTCGGTCACCGGCTCGCTGCCGGGATCGACGGCCGAGACCGATGCTTCAAACCAGCTCAATGCGACGGGTGGGGTCGGCGCGCTGACCTATACCGCCCAGACCATCGTCGGCACCTACGGCACGATCCACATCAACACCGACGGCAGCTATGTCTACACGCTGACGAGCAACTACTTGAATGCGACGGCCAACAATGGCGTCCAGACCATTTCGGGCCTGGAGAACTTCACCTACACGGTGACCGACAGCGTCGGCAACACGGCCACCGGTTCCATTACTGTCAACATCATCGACGACGTTCCGACGCTCGGAGCCTTCACCGCAGCCACGATCCCGAACGAAATCGGATCCGTCGCCGGTCCGTTCTCACTGGTCCCGGGGGCCGACGGCATCGACCACTTCACCATTGCGGGACCCGCGATCACGGGGATCACCTACAACACCACGACCACCGCCGATGGCACGACGGTCCTGCACGGAAAGTCGGGAGTGACGGAGGTCTTCTCCCTCACCGTGAAGCCGGACGGAACCTATCAGTTCGATCTCGTCACGCCGCAGGCGTCGACCGTGGTCACATCCAGCCTGGCCAACCTGGCTTCAGGCAACAACAACTGGACCGAATTGGCGGACGGCAGCATCGAGTTTTCTTCACCGGGCAGCGTCAATTCCTCCACACAAGGCTTCGGCGTCGGCAACAATTTCCTGAACAATGGTGAAACCTTCACCATGGAATTCCATACGGCCGGAACCGGAGTGGGCGTCGACAACACACCCGCGAGCAATCCAAACTTCGTTGACGCCGTCAATTTCACCGTCAATTCGGCCAATGCAGGCGAGGCGGTCACCTGGACGGCCACCGACACGGTGCACAACGTCACGCAGTCGGGAACGGCTTTCGTCGACGCGTCCGGAACACATCTGCTGATCGACCCGACGATCTCGTTCAACCAGCTTGTCGTGACCGGCGCCACCGCCGGCGAGTCCATACGACTGACCGCAGCGTCGGTGACGCAGACCATCCTGCCGTCTGACCTGAACCTGCAATTCCAGGTTACGGCGACGGACAAGGATGGTGACACCACCGCCGCGCAGTCTCTCAATGTTCATGTGGTCGCAGGAGACGGATCCGGCAACTTCACTCTTACCGGCACGGCCGGCAACGACGCGATCGCCGCAAGCTCTCACGCAGACACAATGACAGGCGGAGCCGGCGCCGATACGTTCATCATCGGGACCGGCGAATCGACGCCCGTCATAGGTGGATCCGGCAATGCGGGCACGATCTCCGGATATGACATCATAACCGACTTCGTCGCCGGGACCGACAAATTGACCCTGCCCGGTACGCTGGCGGCTGCAACTGCCGGCCTCGTCGACGGGGCAGGAGATTCCGTCCTGACGATCGGCGGAGACACGGTCGAGTCCCATTCGGTCACGAACGGCATCGCCAGTTTCTTCGGCACCGATGCCGGCGCCTCGCCCTTGGCGATCACCACAACGTCGGGCGTGGCCGCGGCGGTCCAGTATCTCATGGGCACGGACATCGGCAATGCAGGGGCGACGCTCGCATTCACGGCAACGATCTCCGGGGTGAACCACACCTATGTCTATACCCAGACAACCGCCAGCGCCGGCGTCGGAGCGCTGGTCGATCTGCAGGGCGTCACGGTCGCGAACCTCAACACCCTTATCGGAGGATCGGTCGATCCCATCATCCTCGACCTGAACCACAATGGCTTTACCTTCTCCGACGTCAGCCATGGCGTCCAGTTCGACATGAACGGCGACGGCACCAAGGAGCAACTGGCCTGGAACACGTCGAAGGACGGCGTGCTGGCGGTCGACCTCAACCATGACGGCAAGATCGATGACGGCAACGAACTGTTCACGCCGAACTTCGGTGGCGGCCATTTCGCCAGCGGGGCTGCCGCACTGGCTTCGCTCGACAGCAACCATGACGGCGTCATCGATCACAACGACGCGACGTTCAGCAGCCTGCTGATCTGGAAGGACGCCAACGCCAATGGCACCAGCGACGCCGGAGAACTGTCCAGCCTCGCCGACAACGGTGTCGCTTCCATCAGCACGGCCGCGCACCCGGGTGTCGGCGAAATCGACGGGCAGGCCGTGACCGGCAACGGCACCTTCCAGATGACCGACGGCACGAGCGGCAACTATATCGAGGTGGAACTCGATACATCGCTGGTTGCCCCGGCGCAGCCGTCGGTGGCCTCCGATGGTACGAGGACATTCGCCATCGGCTCGCTCGAAGTTGCCGATCTGATCGCCGACTTCCACGACGGCGCCAACGGCGACAAGATCGATCTCTCCTCGCTGCTGAAAGGCCTGGCCGGCGTCACCGATCTTGAAGCCGGCGGCTTTGTGGAGATCTCGCAGTCCTCGGCCAATGCGGCGAATGCCGAAGTCAAGGTCGACACGAATGGCGGTGGCGACAATTACCATACGGTCGCTGTGCTGGAGAACTATACGTTCCACAGCGCTGCCGAAGCGGTGAAAATACTTTACGATGACAGCCACGGCACCAAGACGGACGTGGCCTAAGGGGCGAAAGGGACGAGGTGACGAGCATGAACAGAATTTTGCGTGTGGCTTTCGGGGCCGGGCTGCTCTCGATTGTCGCGACGGGGCTTGAAGCCGCCGACATCATCGAAGGGCCAACGGGCGACTATTGCCGCGTCGTGGGGACGTCCAACCTGGTGCTGAACGACAACATCGTCGACCTCAAGCAGCAGGTGGTGAAGCTGATGGACGAATCGGTCGCCGTCGCCAACAGTTCGGAATGGATCAATTCATCCCGGCCCGCCTTCGTCTGGGCTTCGGAAGCCAAGGTCGCCTGCGGCATGGCCTATGGCTACCTCAAGACGAACTACAAGGACGAAGATACGCTCAACAAATGCGAGTGTTTCCACGATCGCATGGTCGAGTATATGCACTGACCGGATGAGCGGCGCCTGTTGGCCATCATGACATCAGACGGATCAATTTCATGGGCGATCGCCGCGACGGTCGCTCTGCTTGGCCTTGATTTGTCTGCCGCGCAGGTCTGGCCGAACTGGCTGGGCCTTTGCCGATTGCGCGCTCCGCGTCTTCGTGCCCGGGCCATGACACATGAAACGCACCGACTATCGCGCCACCGGGCGCGTCAAGGCGCCGACTCCCGGTTTTCGACGATCAAAGAACAGCAAGACGGAGCGGCAAGTCCGCCCTAACATGAATTGAGGACCAGACCGGGAAATATCCGGCGGCAGACGGGGTGGAGCAATCATGGAAGCTGTCCGGCAGGGCCGCGGTCCGCAGATCTGGGCAATCGCCCTGGCGCTCGCCATGCCGTTGTCGGGCTGCCAGTCGAAAGGCGGCGTTTCCGAAGTGCTCGATCCAGCCGCGGTCGCCGCGCCCGCGGGACAGAGCGGCGCCGCCGGCGCCGGTCAGGCCCAGGCGAGCCAGTCGTTCGGCACCGGTTCGGCCAAAGTCACGATGCTGCTGCCTCTGTCCGCTTCCGGGACGTCGGGGGAAACCGGCAGGAAGATGCTCGACGGTGCCAAGCTGGCGATGACGGATATCGGCAATGGATTGCTGACCCTGACGATAGAGGACACGAAGGGCGACAGCGCGCAGGCAGGCAAATTGGCCGTGCAAGCCATAACGACGGGATCCAAGGTCGTCATCGGCCCGACTGAACTGCCGGCGGCGCAGCATATTGCCACCCTGTCCGGCTCGACGCGCCCCCCGGTTCTGGCGCTTGCCGACAATTTCGCCGGCAGCGCCGGGGTTTATGCGGTGCGTCTCAGCGAGGCGGACAGCGCCGCGGCGGGTGCCGCGGGGCTCGCCGCGAAAGGCCGCAAGAAGTTCGTGTTGCTTGTCGCGGAAGGCTCGAACGCCAGCGCCGTGGAGAAACGGGTGGCGAACGGCCTCAGCATCTATGGCGCGACGCTCGCGGTCACCGTGCCCTATTCGGCCGGCGACGGCGGCGCCAAGGCGATCGACCAGATGGGCTCACTTGTCGACGCTCCCGACGCGGTCATCATTGCCAGCGGCGATGCCAGCCCCGTGCCCGTCCTCGCCGCCCTCAAATCGAAGGGCATTCCGGGGAAAGCGGTTACAATCGTCGGAACGGACCGTTGGCTGGAGCACCCGATGGACCCGCTGTTCGAGGGGGCATACATCGCCACGCTCGATCCAGGCGAAACCGGGCCGATCGCCGACCGCTTCAGGACGACATACAATTACCCGGCCGACGTCAATGTGGCCTACGCCTATGATATGGTTGCCCTAACGGCAGGGATTGCCAGCGCGGCCGGACCTGACGGCTTCAGCAGGCAGACCCTCGAAAACCCGAACGGGTTTCGCGGATCGACAGGCTTGTTCCGGCTTCGCGCTGACGGTTCCAGCCAAAGATCGATGCCATTCTATCGGATAGAAAAGAGTGCGCTCAAACTGGTTGCCAAATCGACGTCGGGTTTCTGACCGGCCGCCGGCCCGACCTTGCGCGAACGCCGCGCCGGGCTGATGGGCCGGCATGCCCCCCTGGTGATCGTGATCGGGGGCGTCGAGCTCGTGCTCGGAATTGTCCTGATCATGCGGGCCGGAGCCTTGCTTCCTCTCGACCGGCCCATCCCTGCGCCATCCCTGGAAATTGCCGGCAAGCAAGCGGCGGCCGCGGCCATCCCCGACGGACAAAGACGAGGGCCGGCGCGGCGGATTGCCGAGAGCCTTATCGCCCCGCCACCGGTTGACGTGTCGGAAATCGAGCGGGTCGAAGCCCGGCCGCCGCTCGGAGAGCTCGGCCTCGCCGTGCGCCCCAAAACACCCATGCCGCAAGACTGGCGTGAGACCCTGCTCTACCGTCCGATTGCGACGTCGTCGGCGATTTTCGAATCGATGGGATGGAGAGTGGCCATCAGCGGGGCTCAGGACATCGGCGTCGACCAGACCTGTTCGTTTCGCGGCGAGGCCTGGCCCTGCGGCCAGCGGGCCCGCGCGGCCGTCAATGCCTGGCTGCGGGGGCGCGCGCTGAACTGTTTCCTGCCGCCGGAAACCGAGCGATTTGCCATCGCCGCATCATGCCGGCTGGGCAAACAGGATGTCGGCGCCTGGCTGGTGTCCAACGGCTGGGCGATGGCGCTGCCGGGCGGTATCTATGGCAAGGCGGGAACAATTGCCAGGAATGCCGGGATGGGTATCTTCGGACCGCCGCGATAGGCAGCAGTTGACCGCCAAAACGCAGGGTTTTTCGCAAACCGGTTTCGTCCCGGTATGGAAAAACACCATTCGGCCTTTTTCCATCAAATTGTACAGTTCGGCGAAACCGAAATTACGGCAGGCAGGCCTTATACCAGCCGACCTGACAGGAGATTGCCAATGACGAGACCGATGGCGACCACCACTGCCCGGCCCTGGAAGCAGGTCGCGTGGCTGACATTGCTGGGAACCGCCGGGAGCCTCGGTCTTTCCCTTGGCCTTAACTACCTGCTGCTGTTCAGCGACGCGCTGACGCCGTTCGCCCGCAGCATGACCACCGCGGGACTGCTACCGGTGATCATCGGCCTGCCGCTTTTCGCGCTGATCGGCTGGAATCGGGTCGAAATCCACCGCTACCGGCAGGAACTCAACAGATCCGGGACATATGACAGGCTGACAGGCTGCCTGAACGGGCCGGTCTTCACGTCGATGGTCGAGCGGCGGGCAGCCAGGCGACCAGGGGCAGGACCGCGCTCAGGCGCCTTCCTGATCATCCATCCCGAACACCTCCGGTCCATCAACATGCGTTTCGGCCTTGAATGGGGCGACGAGGCCTTGCGGCTCATCGTCTCGACCATCCAGTCGTCGGTGCGCGAGGAGGACCTGATCGGACGCATCGGCGCCTCGATGTTCGGGGTTTTCCTCTCGGGCGCGACCGAAGCGGAAGCCAAGGAGATCGGCGAGCGTATCCGCACGCGCATCGCGCAAGTCTACTTCGCGCCGAAAGGCACCGAGGACGTCCTCACCATCAAGGTCGGCGGCGTGATGCTGGAGAACGAGATGGAGTTCTCGGACATGTTCCGGTCCGCCGAACAGCACCTGTCCGACGCCCAGGATGAAGCCGGGTTTGAACTGACGCATCTCCACAGCTGACGACAACTGGGGCGTCAAAGCGGGTTGATTCAAGGAGCCAGGAAAATCTGGTGCTGCGAGAGAGGATTGAACTCTCGACCTCTCCCTTACCAAGGGAGTGCTCTACCACTGAGCTACCGCAGCCGCTGATGGCGGGGCTTCTGCCATATCGAACCGGCAAGCGCAAGGCCAAGAACAACGCTTCTGTGAAAGCCTTTGCCGGATAGCTTTCAATGACATGGCGGCGCCACAATGTTGGCTATCCCTGAACGGCAGGTTTGGCCGGTCGCCGGCCGGGACGGAACGATGAGCGACAAGACAATTCCAGCAAGAAAGGGCGGCACGGACCGCAAGGACCGGCTCGCCGAGCAGTTGCGCGCCAATCTGCAGAAACGCAAGGCGCAGTCGCGCTCGCGCCGCACAGGTGAAGCCGACCAGAGGCCCGATGGGCTCGGTTCGGTCAAGGAAATACAGAAAGATTAACTCAAATCAGCCACTCTTGGGCCGGACGCTTGGAAATCCTATTTCTTGAACCAGGCCGGCCAATGGTCTAGACGGGCCGATACTCAAACGATTGAACCGGCCTTTTTGGCCGAGAGGGACGTTCTCCAATGGATCGCATCAGAATTGTCGGCGGCAACGAGCTTGCCGGAAGCATTCCGATCTCGGGCGCGAAAAACGCCGCTTTGCCGCTGATGATCGCCTCGCTTTTGACCGACGACACGCTGACGCTGGAAAACGTGCCGCATCTGGCCGATGTCGAGCAGCTGATCCGCATCCTCGGCAATCACGGCGTCGACTATTCGGTCAATGGCCGCCGCGAGAAGCAGAATGAAGGCTATTCGCGCACCATCAACTTCTCCGCCCGCAACATCGTCGACACGACGGCGCCTTACGAGCTGGTGTCGAAGATGCGGGCGTCATTCTGGGTGATCGGGCCGCTGCTGGCCCGGATGGGCGAGGCCAAGGTGTCGCTGCCCGGCGGCTGCGCCATCGGCACGCGCCCGGTCGACCTGTTCCTCGAAGGCCTGCAGGCGCTTGGCGCCGATCTCGACGTCGACACCGGCTATGTCATCGCCAAGACCAAGAATGGTCGCCTGATCGGCAACCGCTACGTGTTCCCGAAAGTGTCGGTCGGCGCCACCCATGTGCTGATGATGGCGGCTTCGCTCGCCAAGGGCGAGACAGTGCTGGAAAACGCCGCCTGCGAGCCCGAAATCGTCAACCTCGCCGAATGCCTCAACGCCATGGGCGCCAGGATTTCCGGCGCCGGCACACCTGTTATCACCATAGACGGCGTCGAATCGCTGTCGGGGGCGCGCGTGCGCGTCATTCCCGACCGCATCGAGACCGGCACCTATGCCATGGCGGTCGCCATGACCGGCGGCGACGTCGTGCTCGAAGGTGCGCGGCCGGAGCTGTTGCAGACCGCGCTGGACGTGATTTCGCAGACGGGTGCCGAGATCACCCAGACCAATTCCGGCATCCGCGTGAAGCGCAACGGCGCCGGCATTTCACCCGTCGACGTGACGACGGCACCCTTCCCGGCCTTCCCGACCGATCTGCAGGCGCAGTTCATGGGCCTGATGACCATGGCCAAGGGTAAGTCGCGCATCACCGAGACGATCTTCGAGAACCGCTTCATGCACGTCCAGGAACTGGCCCGGCTCGGCGCCCACATCACGCTTTCGGGTCAGACGGCGATCGTCGACGGCGTGGCGAAGCTGAAAGGCGCGCCGGTCATGGCCACCGACCTTCGCGCTTCCGTCTCGCTGGTCATCGCCGGTCTCGCTGCCGAAGGCGAGACCACGGTCAACCGCGTCTACCATCTCGACCGCGGCTTCGAGCGGCTAGAGGAAAAACTGTCCAACTGCGGCGCGGTGATCGAGCGGATTTCTGCCTGACGATCGAACGGCGGCAGCTTCGGACGGAGACTGCCCGTACGGCTTTCATCCTCGCTGCCAATACCGCAAACCCGAGGCAACTGCCTCGGGTTGAAGTCTTGTCGCGGTTGCACCGACGGGAAAGACCGCCTAACAGAGGGCTGAAACCAACCTTAGGTGCAAATTCCGCATGGCCCTCAAGCTTATCGCGCTCGACGACCAGGATCTGAGTATCGTCTCGGCCCATGTCCAGGACGCCGTGATGAAGGTGTCGGACCTCGAATTCCTGCCTGCGGCCAAGCGTTTCGTGCTGACCATGAACCGTTTCGTCTGGGAGGCGAAGTCGGGCCTGTTCCGCCAGCACAATGAGCGGCGGCAAGCCGTGCTGCATTTCGACCGGGTGCTGGGCGCCAAGACCAACGGCATTGCCCGCGACAAGCCGGCCGAGGTGCTGTCGCTGCTGGCGATCAGCTTCATCGAGATCAGCAAGCCGGCCGGCATCGTCGAACTCATCTTTTCTGGCGGCGGCACCATCATGCTCGATGTCGAATGCATCGAGGCCCGCCTTGCCGACATTGGCGGTGCGTGGGAAGCCACGTCGCGTCCCATCCACAAGGCTTGAGCGTCCCATGGCCATCACGCTTCGCCAGTCCGACGCCGATTTCGAGCAGCGCTTTGCCGCTTTCCTGACGACCAAGCGGGAAGTGTCCGAGGACGTCGACGCAGCGGTTCGCCAGATCATCGCGCGGGTGCGCGCCGAAGGTGACGCGGCACTGATCGACTACACGCAACGATTCGATCGGGCCGATTTGAAGAGCCTCGGCATTGCCGTGTCGAAGCAAGACATTGCAGCCGCCTACAAGACGGCCGACCCCAAGGCGATCGAAGCGCTTGAATTCGCGCGCGATCGTATCCGCTCCCACCACGAGCGGCAGCGGCCGAAGGACGACCGCTATACGGATGCCGCCGGCGTCGAGCTCGGCTGGCGCTGGACAGCGATCGAGGCGGTCGGGCTCTATGTGCCGGGCGGCACGGCGAGCTATCCAAGCTCAGTGCTGATGAACGCCGTGCCGGCCCGGGTGGCCGGTGTCGAGCGCGTCGTCATGGTTGTGCCGGCCCCGGGTGGCATCATCAATCCGCTGGTGCTGGTGGCGGCCGACATATCAGGGGTGACCGAAATCTACCGCGTCGGCGGCGCGCATGCGATTGCCGCCCTTGCCTATGGCACAGAGACCATAAAGCCGGTTGCCAAGATCGTCGGACCGGGCAATGCCTATGTCGCGGCGGCCAAACGCCAGGTGTTCGGCACGGTCGGCATCGACATGATCGCCGGCCCCTCGGAAGTGCTTGTCGTGGCCGACGGCAAAAACAATCCCGACTGGATCGCAGCCGATCTGCTCGCCCAGGCCGAACACGATGTGTCGGCGCAATCGATCCTGATCACCGACGACCCGGCCTTCGGCAAGGCGGTCGAACAGGCGGTCGAACGGCAATTGCAGACGCTGCCGCGCGGCGAAACGGCAGCGGCGAGCTGGCGCGATTTTGGCGCGGTGATCGAGGTCGCGACCATCGAGGCCGCGCTGCCGCTGGTCGACCGTATCGCCGCCGAACATGTCGAACTGGCCATCGACGATGCCGAAGGTTTCCTGTCGCGGATGCGCAATGCCGGCGCCGTCTTTCTCGGGCGCCACACGCCGGAAGCCATCGGCGACTATGTCGGCGGCTCCAACCACGTGCTGCCGACGGCACGCTCGGCCCGCTTCTCGTCAGGCCTGTCGGTGCTCGATTTCGTCAAGCGCACCTCGGTGCTGAAGCTCGGACCGGAGCAATTGCGCATGCTTGCGCCTGCGGCGATCGCGCTCGCCAAGGCGGAAGGGCTCGACGCGCATGGCCGCTCCGTCGCTATTCGGCTGAACATGTAGGCCGAGATGACGGGCTCCGATCAAACCCGCGCAAAACTGATCGATGTCGAACTCGATGAATCGATCGGCCGTTCGACGCCCGATGTCGAGCATGAGCGGGCGGTGGCGATCTTCGATTTGATCGAGGAGAACAGTTTTCAGCCTGTCAATGACAGCGGCGCCGGCCCCTACCGGCTGAAACTGTCGCTGGCCGAGCAGCGCCTGGTCTTCGCCGTGGCGCGCGAGGACGGCACCGCGGTTGTCACCCACATCCTGTCGCTGACGCCGCTCAGGCGCATCGTCAAGGATTACTACATGATCTGCGAGAGCTATTACGACGCCATCCGGTCCTCGACGCCGAGCCATATCGAGGCGATCGACATGGGCCGGCGCGGCTTGCACAATGAAGGTTCGCGGACGCTGATGGACCGGCTGTCCGGCAAGATCGACATCGATTTCGACACGGCGCGCCGGCTGTTCACGCTGGTCTGCGTGCTGCACTGGCGGGGCTAGCCCTGGTACCCGGCGCCCTGCCCCGCTCGATCCTGTTCCTGTGCGGCATGAATGCCGTGCGCTCGCCAATGGCCGAACAGCTGGCGCGCCGGATGCTGCCAGCCACCATTTTCGTCGCCTCGGCCGGCGTGCGCGCCGGCGAGCGCGACCCGTTCGTCGATGCCGTGCTGGCGGAGGAGGGCCTGTCGCTGGGCGAGCGTCATCCCAGGACGCTGGACGATCTCGAGGACGACTATTTCGACCTGATCGTAACGCTGGCGCCGGAGGCGCATCATGCCGCGCTGGAACTCACCCGCTCGCTCGCCGTCGAGGTCGAATACTGGCCGACACAGGACCCGACCAATGCCAGCGGCACGCGCGAACAGATCATGGCGGCCTACCGCGACGTGCGCGAGCGACTGAAGTTGCGCATAAGCCGACGTTTCTTGGCCTCAGAAGCAAAAAACGCGACGGATTAAGCGTGTTCACAAGCGGACGATTATCATATAGGTTCCGCCGAAATTCCGGCTAGAGTCGGATGATTTCAGGTCAGTTCGACCTGAAATCATCCGACTCTAAATCAAGAAGTAGAGCATGATGTCGTCCGAAAACCGCTTCACACTTTTCGGCATCGTGCTCTAAGCGCTGGAACTGCAATCCAAGCAAAGGTATCGAATGCCGAAGGAAGAAGTCCTCGAGTTTCCGGGTGTCGTGACGGAATTGTTGCCCAACGCGATGTTCCGGGTGAAGCTCGAAAACGAACACGAAATCATCGCCCATACGGCCGGCCGCATGCGCAAGAACCGCATCCGCGTGCTGACTGGCGACAAGGTTCTGGTCGAGATGACGCCATACGACCTGACCAAGGGCCGCATCACCTACCGCTTCAAGTAAGATCAAGGCTTGGCCGGAACGCGATGAGCATTTTGCAGAAGCTGGTGCTTGCCTCGGGTTCGCCACGCCGCATCGAACTGCTGCAGCAGGCGGGCATCGAGCCGGACCGTATCCTGCCAGCCGATATCGACGAAACGCCGCTGCGGGCCGAGCATCCGCGCTCGCTGGCCAAGCGCCTATCGACGGAAAAGGCCGAGAAGGCGTTCGCGTCGCTGAAGACCGAGACGGATTATGCGCCAAGCTTCGTGCTGGCCGCCGATACCGTGGTCGCCGTCGGGCGGCGCATCCTGCCCAAGGCCGAAACGCTGGACGATGCCGCCAACTGCCTTGGGCTGCTGTCCGGCCGCTCGCACCGGGTCTATTCCGGCATCTGCCTGATCACACCGGGCGGCAAGCTGCGCCAGCGACTGGTCGAGACGCGGGTGCGTTTCAAGCGGCTGCCGCGCGAGGAGATCGAAGCCTATGTCGCCTCGGGCGAATGGCGCGGCAAGGCCGGCGGCTATGCCGTCCAGGGCCTCGCCGGCTCATTCGTCGTCAAGCTGGTCGGTTCCTACACCAACATCGTCGGCCTGCCCCTCTATGAGACGGTGGCCCTGCTATCGGGCGAAGGCTTCAAGATCCATCAGAGCTGGCTGACCGCACGGCTATGAATTCCGACTCCAAAGTCACGCCGCTGCGGCCAAAGCGTCCCTGCCCCGAATGCGGCAAGCCGTCGGCGCGCGACACCTTTCCGTTCTGCTCGGCCCGCTGCAAGGACATCGACCTCAACCGCTGGCTGAAGGGCGCCTATGTCATCAAGGCCCGCGACGACGAGGAGGAACCCGAGGCCGACGAGCCCAACTAAGACCGAGATCGCCCGTCAGGCGGCCTCGGTCTTGCGGCTCACGCGCGCCCAGGCCGGCAGCCAGTCGCCGTGAGCGGCCAGGAGATCATCGACCAGTGACCAGATCTGGTCGAGGTCGAGTTCGGCCGCCGTGTGCGGATCCATCATCGCCGCATGATAGATGTGCTCGCGGTTCTCGCTCATCAGAGCTCGCACCGTCAGTTCCTGGACGTTGATGTTGGTGCGGATCAGCGCCGTCAACTGCGGCGGCAGATCGCCTATATAGGTCGGCTGAATGCCGGAGGCATCGACCAGGCACGGCACTTCGGCGGCGCAGTCGCGGGGCAGCGAGGTGATGCAGCCATTGTTGCGGACATTGCCGTAGATCACCGACGGTTCGCCGGTCCAGACCGAGTTCATGATCGAGGAGGCATACTCCTTGGACTCCTCGACCTCGATGCGCTGGGCCGAGCGGTAGGCCTGCGCCTGGTCTTTCCAGCGCTCGATCTGCTCGATGCAGCGCTTGGGGTATTCGTCGAGTGGAATGCCGTATTTCTCGATCAGATCGGGGCGACCCTCCTTGATGAAATAGGGCGTGTATTCGGCGAAATGCTCCGAGCTCTCGGTGACGAAATAGCCGAGCCTGGTCAGCATCTCATAGCGCACCTTGTTGGGGCAGCGCGGATTCCAGCCCGGCTTGGGCGCACGGCCTTCGCGATAGGCGCGCACGAGATCCGGATAGAGGTCGCGGTAGGAGCCGTCGGGCTGGCGGTGCTCGAATTTCAGGTAGAAGGCCATGTGGTTGATGCCGGCCGAGCGGTAGCGGATTTCGTCATACGGCAGGGAGAGGTCGTGAGCGAGTTCCATCGCCGTGCCCTGTACCGAGTGACAGAGCCCGACCTGCTTGATGGACGGGTATTTCTCTGAAATCGCCCAGGTGTTGATCGCCATCGGATTGACATATTGCAGCATGATCGCCTCAGGGCAGACAGCGAGCATGTCCTCGCAGATCTTCCACAGATGCGGCACGGTCCGGAGGCCGCGCATGATGCCGCCGACGCCGAGCGTGTCGGCGATCGTCTGGCGCAGGCCGTATTTCTTCGGCACTTCGAAATCGGTGACGGTGCAGGGCTCGTAGCCGCCGATCTGGAAGGCGACGACGACGAAATCTGCCCCGGCAAGGGCCTTGCGCTGGTCGGAATAGGTCTCGGCCTTCGCCTTCGCGCCGAGCGTCGCGATCAGCTTGTTGACGACGATGGCGCTCTCTTCCAGCCGCTGCGCATTGATGTCCATCAGCGCGATCGTCGCGCCCGAGAGGGCTGGCCGCTGCAGCACGTCGCCGACAATGTTCTTCATGAACACGGTCGAGCCGGCGCCGATGAAAGTGATCCTGGGATGTCTTGCCATGCTAACCTCCGGCATATGTTCAAGCCACGTCGAAAGCGGCTCGGACGAGCCGTTCGGTGTAGGCGGTCTTGGGATTGGTGAGGACCTCGTCGACGGGTCCCTGCTCGACGATCTTGCCGTGCTGCATGACGATGACGCGGTGGCACAGCGCGCGCACCACCTTGAGGTCGTGCGAAATGAAGAGGTAGCTGAGGCCGCGCTCGTCCTGCAGCTTGCGCAGCAGGTCGATGATCTGCGCCTGGACGGAGAGGTCGAGCGCGGATGTCGGCTCGTCGAGCAAGATGAGTTCGGGTTCGAGCGCGATGGCGCGGGCAATCGCGATGCGCTGGCGCTGGCCGCCGGAGAATTCGTGTGGAAACCGCGAAAGAATGTCGCCCGGCATGCCGGCGCTGACCAGCGCCTCACGCACCCGGTCCACCCGCTCCCCCCGCGTCGCGCCGAGGCTGTTGACGATCAGCCCTTCCTCGATGATCTGGCCGATCGTCATGCGCGGGTTGAGCGACGAGAACGGGTCCTGGAAAACGATCTGCATGCGCGAGCGCAGCGGCCGCATCTCGTTGCGCGACAGGCCTTGGATCGGTTGGCCGTCGAAACGGATTTCGCCGCGCCTGGCGTCGATCAATCTCAGCAGCGCCTGGCCGAAGGTGGTCTTGCCGGAACCGGATTCGCCGACCAGCCCCAGTGTCTCGTGGCGGCAAAGCCTGAGGCCGAGATCGTCGACGGCGACCAGTTCGCGCCAGTCCGGCTTCAGGAAACCGCCATGGCGCAGCATGAAGCAGACGCGCACATCATTCGCCTCGAGGATGGCGCCGCTGCCCTCAGGAAGCGGCTGCGGACGCCCGCGCGGCTCCGCGGCGAGCAGCCGCTGCGTGTAGGGGTGCTGTGGGTCCGCAAACAGCCGTTCGGTGACGTTGTGCTCGCACATCGCGCCATGCTGCATGACATAGACATAGTCGGAGAATTTGCGCACCACGGTGAGATCGTGGGTGATCAGGATCACCGCCATCCGCAGTTCTTTCTGCAGATTGCGGATCAGGTTGAGGATCTGCGCCTGAACCGTGACGTCGAGCGCGGTGGTCGGCTCATCGGCGATCAACACGTCGGGATCGTTGGCCAGCGCCATGGCGATCATCACGCGCTGCCGCTGACCGCCCGAGAGCTGGTGCGGATATTGTTTGAGCCGTGCTTCCGGCTCGGGAATCTGGACGTGCCGCAGCAGCTCGAGCGCCCGTGCCCAGGCCTGCCGGCTGCTCACCTTGCGATGCACCCGGATCGCCTCGACGATCTGACTGCCGACCGTATAGATCGGGTTGAGCGAGCTCATCGGCTCCTGGAAGATCATCGAGATGCGGTTGCCGCGCAGCTTGCGCCGCTCGCTCTCGGGGAATTTCAGGATGTTCTGGCCGTCGTAACAGATGCTCGATTTCGGCGACACGGTGGCCCGGCGCGACAGCAGCCCCATGACGGCGCGCGCCGTCACCGACTTGCCGGAACCGGATTCGCCGACGATGGCAATCGTCTCGCCGCGATAGAGCTGGAACGAGATGTCCCTGACCGCTTCGACAACGCCGTGCTCGACCTTGAAGGCGACCTCGATGTTGCGGGCGTCGATGATGGGCTGGTCCTGGCGCCCGTCATGGTCATGACGAACGATGGGTGCGAAGGACTCGGCGAGTACGACGGTCATCCCAGCCACCTCAGTACGGATCGACGGCATCGCGCAGGCCGTCGCCCAGCGCGTTGAAAGCAAAGACGGTGGCGAGCACGAAACCGACCGGCGACAGGATCCAGGGATAGGTGCCGATGACGGAATAGGTCGCGGTGTCCTGCAGCATCAGGCCCCAGGAGATCAGCGGCGGCTTGACCGCGAAGCCGAGGAAGCCGAGGAAGCATTCGAGCAGCACCACCGTCGGGATCGCCAGGGTGACGGCGACGATCACGTGGCTCATCACATTGGGCAAGATGTGCTGCAGGATGATGCGCCGGTCGGTGGCGCCGACCGCCATGGCGGCGCGCACATATTCGATGCGCGCCAGCGCCAACGTCTTGCCGCGCACCTCGCGCGACATCTGCGCCCAGCCCAGCGCCGACATGACGATGATGACGAAGGCGAGGAAGACATTGGTCGGCGCGGTGACGGGGATCAGCGTCGTCAGCGCCAGATAGAGCGGCAGCTGCGGGAAGGCGAGCACCAGTTCGACGAAGCGCTGCGTCCAGATATCGAACCGGCCGCCGAAATAGCCGGAAACCATGCCGACGGTGGTGCCGATGACGGTGATGATGAAGACGACCGTCAGCGCGATCATCAGCGAGACCCGTGAGCCATGTATGGCGCGCGACAGCACATCACGGCCGAATTTGTCGGTGCCCAGGAAATGCACCGGCTGGCCGTCCATCGAGGCGAAGAAATGCCGGTTCGCCGGGATCAGCCCGAAGAGCTTGTAGGGCGCGCCCTCGGTAAAGAAGCCGAGCAGCCTTGGATGGTCGTAGTCGGGCCCGACAATGGGCTGGAAGGTGACCGGATCGAGGTCGGCCGAATCGGCCAGCGCATAGACCCGCGGCCGCGCGACGAAATTGCCGTCCCTATCATGGAAGGAGGGCAGTTGCGGCGGCGCGAAGCCGACATCGGTCGCCTTCGGGTCCATCGGCGCCAGGAATTCGGCGAACACGGCCATCACCAGCAGCAGCACGACGAGCCAAAGCCCGGCCATGCCGGTCCAGGAGCGCTTCAGCCGGCGCCAGACGAGCGCGATGTAGCTTTCATTGCCGCGGGCCGGTTTGGCGACGATGGGCCCTTCGGCGGGCAGCGGCGGCGGTGATGGATCGCGGGCCAGCATCTAGCTCTCTCCGTATTGGCGGATGCGCGGGTCGAGCAGGACGAGCAGCATGTCGGCGATGATGTTGCCAACAATCAGCGTCGCCGCCAGCACCATCATGAAGGTGGCGGTGACATAAACATCGCCGACCGCCATCGAACCGACAACCGCCGGGCCGACGGTCGGCAGCGCGAAGATGATTGCCGTCTCGATCTCGCCGGTGAGCATATAGGGCAACACCACGCCCTGGTACATGACGAGCGGATGCAGCGCATTGGGCACCGCGTGGCGCATGACGACGGCGCTGCCGGTCAGACCCTTTGCCCTCGCCGTCTCGACATATTGGGCGTTGAGCGTATCGAGCAGATTGCCGCGCATGACACGCATATTGTAGGCGAGGCCGCCGAAAGTGGCGATCGCGACCACCGGCCAGACATGCTTGACCAGGTCGACGAACTTCGCCCACGACCATGGCGCACCGCCAAATTGTGGCGAGAAGAACGACCCGATCTCCGACACGTTGAACTGAAAGACCAGCAGATAGACGATGATCAGCGCCATCAGGAAGCGCGGCACCGTCATGCCGAGGAAGGCGATGGCCGAAAGCGTCGAGTCGATCCAGGTGTATTGCCTTGTCGCCGCCCATATGCCGAAGGTGATGCCCAGCACCGAGGCGAGCAGATGGCAGACCAGCGCCAGGAGCAGCGTGCGCGGCAGGCGCTCGCCCACCACATCGGCGACCGGCTTGTTGTAGTAGAGGCTGTAGCCGAAATCGCCGCGAGTAATGATGCCGCCGATCCAGTTGAGGTACTGAACGGGCAGCGGCTTATCGAGGCCGTGTTCGACGCGGTAGGCCTGGGCCTGCGCATCGGCCTCGGCGAAGGAGGCCCCGCCCTGGTTGATCAGCTGCGAACGGATGTAGTCGGCATAGTCACCAGGTGGCGCCTGGATGATGGCGAAGGTGACGAGGCTCAGGATTGCGAGGACCGGTATTGCCGACGCTATGCGCATAGCCAGAAATCGCAGCATGGACGGTCGGTTTCCTCATTTCGCCGGACGCTCCCGTTGAGGGTCGTTCGGAGGGTTGGTTTGCCCCGGCCGCGCCAGCGGCGCGGCCGGGTCTCTTTTGGTCAGGGGAGGTAAATTTACATCGGACCCTTGTCTCCGGGCTTGCCGGGGAGCTCCTGCGGGAACAATTCGTATTTCGCCTGCTTGTCGGCCGCGACGAAGACGCGTTCGCGGACGATCGAATCCTCGGCCCAGTTGAACATGAAGATCGGCGTGCCCTGCGGAATGTTCGAGAAGCGCTTGTTGACGATCAGCGCGCCGGGATATTCCGTCAGGCCGACATTGTAGACGTGTTCGGTCGAGATCTTCTGGAACTCTTTCATCAGGCTGGCGCGTTTGTCATTGTCTTCCGACGCGACAAACTTGTTGACGATGTCGACCAGGTCTTTTTCGAAAGGCATCAGGTCGACCTCGCCGCTTTCCGGCGCGCGGTGGTTCCAACTGGTCTTCGGACCGACAGGCGCGAGCTGCTCGGTGTTCTGCACGACCGAGGTCAGTTCCTGGTCGTTGCGCCGGATCAGCCAGTCGAAGCGGCCGGAGTATTGCGAGGCATCGCGCTGGGTGCCGTTGAGACCGTTGAGCACGACCCTCAAGCCCAGCTTTTCCATCTGGGCGACAACACCTTCGGCGAGGCTTTTGTCGGTGCCGTAGTCGTTGTTGACCAGCATCACGATCTCGACGTTCTTGCCGCCGGCGGTGCCGGCCGGGAAGTTCACGAAACCGTCGCCGTCGGTATCCTTGAGGCCGGCCTTGGCGAGTTCGGCCTTGGCGCCAGCAAGGTCGAACGGATAGTAGACGGTCGACTTGCGGTCATAGAAGCTGGTGCCCGAGGAGAAGCCGCCGGGATAGATGGCGGTGAACGGCCCCTTGACCAGGGAGTCGCCCAGCGCCTTGCGGTCGAGCGCCATGGTGACGGCCTTGCGGAAATCCTCGTTGCGGTTCAGCTCGCGAACCGCCTGGCTGCGTTCGTCAGGATTGCCCCAGCCATTGGCCGAAAAATTCATGCGCAGATTGTAGCCAATGAGGCGTGGACCGAAGGCGAGCCGCGCCGGCGCGTTCGCTTCAGCGGCGCGCTTCAACGAGGCGACAAAGTTCTCCGGCTGCTCGAGGTTGGAGAAGTCGCCCGAACCGGCGACCGCCTGGACGTCGCGGTCGGCCCAGGTCGACAGCTTGTACTGCAGCTCGTTGAGGTAGGGCAGCTGGTTGCCTTTCTCGTCGACCTTCCAATAATAGGGGTTGCGGCGCATGACGATGATGTCGTCCGGCCGGTATTCGACCGGAACCCACGCGCCCATCACCGGCATGTTCATATATTCCGGCGGAAAGGCGTTCTTGAACTGGTCGTAGGTGTTCTTCGAATATTTCGGATGCTGCGGTTTCAATATGTGCGCCGGGCCGGGGCAGAACGTGCCGTAGGCCATGGCGTAGAGATACTGTTTCGGGAAAGCGTCCTTGAAGGTCCACTCGACGGTGTAGTCGTCGATCTTCTTCAGCGTCGTGCCGACGCCGAAGGTTTCCGGCGTCGCGCCATTGAGCGGCGAGACGTTCGGGTCGACCACCTCGTCATCCCAATAGAACATGACGTCGTCGGCGTTGAAGGCAACGCCATCGGACCATTTGGCGCCCTCGATCAGATGCATGGTCAGCTTGTGGCCGTCCTTCGACCAGTCCCAGCTTTTGGCGAGGTTCGGCAGCGGCTCGGTGTCCTTGGCTTCGACCTGGAACAGCGGCGCCGTGCGCGTCAGGCATTCGGAAAGACCGATATCGATACCGCCCCAGCCTTGCGTCTGGCCGGCGCCGTAGTTCCAGCCTTCCGGCCGGCCGCCGATGACATGGCGCATGGTGTCACCATAGACGCCGATTCCGTTGGGCATGTTGGCCGTCTTGAAGACCAGCGGCTCCTTCGGCAGCCTGTCCTTCACCGGCGGCAGTTTGCCGGTCTTGACGTATTTTTCGGTCACCCAATCCGGCTCGTGATATTCCGGCAGGGCCTTGAACTCCAGGATGGAGTCGCGCGCGACGTATTTGATCTTGCCCTCGGCCGGAAAGGTCGCCGGCACCGGTGGGACTGTTGGCTCTGAAGCGTATGCGTTGAGTGCCGGAACCGAGACGCTCAGCGCCAGTCCGGCGGCAATGCCAATGCTGCGTAGGTTTCTCATAGTCTCCTCCCTCATGTTCAGACGTTTTCTGCTGCTCATCTCAGCCTGGGCGGCTCAATGCGATGGACCTGCCTCCCAAGGTCCGTCGCAGCGCCCGGGGTTTCAGCCGGCCTGTTTGAGCGCGGCTTTCTCCGCGCGCAATTCCTCGATCGAGCGCACGTTTCGCCGCGCAGCACCCGCCCATTCGCGGGTCTTGACCGCGGATTTCGACAGCCGCTCCTTGGCGGCCGGCACCGCATGCGCATATTGCGGCAGCCATTGAGCCTGGGCGACGACCATTTCGTCCACCATCTGCCAGACTTCCTCCGGCGTCGATACCGCGCCGACCAGCGGGTCGTGCAGCACGGCGAGCTTCAGGAGATCGATGTCGCCTGATATCGCGGCGTGGACCGACATGCGCTGGACGTTGATCGAGGACATGCAGGTGGCCGCACAGGCTTCCGGCAATGTGATGCCGGCGGCCATGTTGATGCCGAAACGGTCGACGAAGCCGGGCGACTCGACGATGGCATCCTGCGGCAGATTGGTGATCACGCCATTGTTCTTGACATTGAAATGGCCGCGATAGACGCGATTGGTCTCCAGCGCCTCCAATATGTGGCTGGCGTGTTCGTTGGAGCGCTTGGCCGGATCGATCGGCTTCGACGCCGCTTCGAGGAATTGCGGATACTCCGTCTCGAACCAGTTGCGGGTTTCGGTGGAGTAGCGGAGATAGCCGCCGGTCTCGCCATGGATCCAGTCCGACATATCGATCCAGCGGGTGATCTCGTCGGGCCGCTTGCGGTACCAGGGCAGATATTCGGAGAGATGGCCATTGCTCTCGGTCGAATACACGCCGAAGCGCTTCAGGACATCGATGCGCAGCTTTTCCTGCTGCGAATAGACCGGATGCGCCTCGAAGGCGGCAACCAGCTCATCCTTGCCGATCTTGCGACCGTTCAGCCGCAGATCGATGAACCAGGTCTGGTGATTGATGCCGGAACAGACATAGTCGAGCTCGTGCCTGGACTTCGCGCCCAGCACCTCGGCGATCTGCTCGGCGCCGTGCTGGACGCCGTGGCAGAGGCCGACCGTGTCGACCTTGCCGTACTCGATCGCCGCCCAGGTGTTCATGGCCATTGGATTGGCATAGTTGAGGAATTTGGCGCCTGTCGCGGCGACCTCACGTATGTCCTTGCAGAAGTCGAGGATCACCGGAATGTTGCGCTGGCCATAGAGGATGCCGCCGGCGCAGATGGTGTCGCCGACGCATTGGTCGATGCCATATTTTAACGGAATGCGGATGTCGTCGGCGTAGGCCTCCAGACCACCGACCCGCACGCAGCTGATGATATAGCGCGCGGCTTCGAGCGCCTTGCGGCGATCGGTTGTCGCCGTCACCCTGGTTGGCAACCCGTTCGCCTCGACGACCTTGTCGAGAATAGCCTTGATCATCCCGAGATTGTGTTCGCTGAGGTCGGTCAGCGCGAATTCGATATCCCTGAATTCGGGCACGCACAGGATGTCGGTGAACAGTTTCTTGGTGAATCCGACGCTGCCTGCACCGATGATAGCGATTTTGAAACTCATCAGCCGTACCTTATCCTATTCCAGTGACAGGCCGGGAATGACAGGGGTGGGTCGCAGCCGCATGCCCTGGCATGTGTGCGGGACAAGCCGGATTCCGGCCTGCCAACCTCCCTGTCCGCTCCTCGCCTGCGGATCTCTCTCGCTTTTCGAGGGGGATTATGCCCTTATTCACGAGCGCGACCAGAGAAGGATTATGCTTTCAAGGGTAATTTTGTGCTACGAGATTTGATCGCCAACGGACAGTCGATGCGCACCATCTCGCTGCCGCGCGGCCGGCAGCGCCTGCATGCCATGCCGACAAGCACCGGCTATGAGGTGCGCGAAGACGAGATCTATGACTGGGACGGACGCAAACGCGGCCAGACGCCGTTCACCGTGCTCCAGCACACGATCAGCGGCACCGGCCGGCTGCGCTACGAAAATCGCAACTACCGCCTGCAAGAGAACGACACGCTGCTGGTCCTGGTGCCGCACAACCACCGCTACTGGCTGGCGAGCGACGAGCGCTGGGAATATTTCTGGATCTCGATGAACGGCGAGGAGGCGCTGCGCATCCACAAGTCGATCCTCAGTATCTCCGGTCCAGTGTTCCGCCTTAAGCCAGCGACAATCGATCACCTTGCCGATTGCAGCCTGCGCCTCATCAAGGGGGCTGCGTCAGCGGGTGCCGCGTCCGCTGTCGCCTACGAGGCGGCGATGGCGCTCTATGACGATGTCTTCGGCTCGCATGCCTTCGCCGAAAAACTGAGCGCCATGCAGCCGGTCATCGATCATATCAACGCCCATCTCGACAAACCGCTGCCGGTGGCGGAGCTCGTCCAGATCAGTGGCCTCAGCCGGGCCCATTTCTCACGCTGCTTCGCCGAGAGCGAAGGCCTGCCGCCCGCCGAATTCGTGCTGCAGCAGCGCCTGCAGCGGGCGGCGAAGCTGCTGACCAAGGCCGACTTCCTGCCGGTGAAGGAAGTTGCCATCCTGTGCGGCTTCGAGGATGCGAACTATTTTTCGAAGGTCTTCCGCCGCCTCTACGGCACAACGCCCAGCCAATTCCGCACCACCGGCATGTATGCCAATCTGCGGACGCCGGCCAGGCGCGGCGTCAGGGTGTCGGACGACGAGACCTGACGCCGCTTGAGGCCTGTTCCATCAAGCCGCGTGCAGGCTGCCGCCATCCAGCCACTCGAGATCGGCAGGCGAAAGCGCGATGTCCAGCGCCCGCAGGCTGTCTTCCAGCTCACCCAGCGTGCGCGGCCCGATCAGCGGAACCGACGGGAAAGGCTGGTTGAGCACATAGGCCAGAGCAACATGGATAGGGCTCTTGCGCAGCCGCGCGGCGAGCTCGATGGCGCGGTCGCGGCGGCCGAAATTGCGCTCCGAATACCAGACCCGCACCAGTTCCTCGCTGTCGCGCCTGTCGCGCCCGGCGCGCTCTGTGAAGAAGCCGCGGCCCTGGCTCGACCAGGCGAAATTCGGCATCTGGCTGGATGTCAGCCAGGCCTTCCAGTCGTCGGTGGACGAGGCGACGCAACCCGCCCAGATCGGCTCCAGCATTTCGGCCAGCGAAAAATTGTTGGAGAGCGCGCCGGGCTTCTGCTTGCCGGTGCGCTCGGCATAGGCAATCGCCTCATCCATGCGCTGCATCGTCCAGTTCGAGCCACCGAACGGGCCACGGATGCGACCGGCCTTCACCTCACGGTCCATGGCGTCGACGAACTCGCCGACCGGCACATCCGGATTGTCGCGGTGCATGAAGTAGACATCGACATGATCGGTCTGCAGGCGGTCGAGCGATTGGGCAAGCTGCTTGCCAATCACGTCGGGATAGCAGAGCGGCGAATGCGCCCCCTTGGCGATGATCACCGACTGCTCGCGCACGCCGCGGTTCTGCAACCACTGGCCAAGCAGCGTCTCGGTGTAGCCGCCGCCGTAGACAAAACCGGTGTCGAAGAGATTGCCGCCGGCCTCGAAGAAGGCATCGAGCAGGATCGAGCCCGAGGAGAACGTTCGGAAATCCTCGAAGCCGAGCGCCACCACCGATGCCGGCTTCGCCAGGCCCGGAATGGCGCGCTTGCCGATCGCCGTGCCGCCGGACCGCAAAGGCCTGCCGGAGATGGTGTTGGTGCGCAGCGGGGGCTTTTCGATCTCGTACTCCAGTCCGACCGCAGCGCGCCATCTGTCGAGCACGCGCAAGGTGCCGAGACTGTCGGCCCAATCCATGCCCGGCCAGGCGAACTCCTGCCGCCCGGCAAGGATGGCCCCGCCGGCGCCGTCGACCTCGAAGGAATAGACATGGCGCTTTTCATCGACGCTGATCGTCTCTCGCGAGCCGTCGGCGCCGATCACGTCGATCCGGCCGAGGCCGACATCGCGATTTCCCCCGGCGAACCAGAAGTCCGGCACTTCGATGCGGCCCTTGGTGCCGAGGATACGCAGCACATTGTCCTGGTTCAGCGAAATGCTGCAGGAAACCTCGGCGACGATGCCGCCGGGAAAATGCAGCAGCGCCGAGGCCCATTCGTCGACGCCGGACTGGCCAAGATGGGCGGTGCCAACCACCTTGTCGGGCTCGGCAAAGGGGAGACCGCTCGCAGCCCCGGCAATCAGCCGGGCCATCGAGACGGTATAGCCGCCGACGTCCAGTATGCCGCCGCCGGCGGAATCATTGGCGTAGAGCCGATGCTGCGGCATGAAGCCCGGCATGGCGAAGCCGAAGCTCGACTTGATCATCCTGATCTCACCGATGACGCCCGACTTGATCAATTCCACCAGTCTCAGCGTCTGCGGGTGCAGCCGGTACATGAAGGCTTCGCCGAGAAAGGTGCCGGCCTTGCGCGCGGCATGGAACATGGCGTCGGCCTCGAAGGCGGTCAGCGCCAGCGGCTTTTCGCACAGCACATGCTTGCCCGCTTCCGCCGCCCGGATCGCCCATTGCGCATGGCCAGGATGCGGAACCGCGATGTAGATGGCATCGATGTCGGGATCGGCAAGCAACGGTTCGTAGCCGTCGACGATGCGGGCGCCGGGAAAATTCCCAGCAAGGCCCGGCTTGCCCGGATTACGCGCGCCGATGGCGACCAGTTTTCCGGTGCGCGAAGCGGCCACGCCGCCGGCGAAGGCCTGCGCGATGCTGCCCGGGCCGAGAATGCCCCAGCGAATGGGCGTGGTTACGGTCATTGTCATTCTCCTTGAAGGCTGGAAGGGGGCGGCCGGTCAGCGCAACCGCAGCCCATTTTCGTCGAACAGGTAGGATTTGCGGATGGAAACGGTGACCTCGGAGATGGTGGGAACTTTCGCGGCGTCGCGCTGGATCACCACGTCTTCGCCATGGGCCGTTCGGGCGTAGAGAAAGCTCGTGCCGCCGAGATGCTCGACCACGTCGATGGCGACGACAAGGTCGGTGTCGCCCTCGCCGGCGCTGCCGAAATGTTCGGGCCGCACGCCGACGATGACCTTGCTGCCCACTTCTGGCGCGGCGCCGGCCAGTGGCTGGGTGATACGGGTTTTCTCCTGGCCCGCCAGCTCGACCACGACCCCACGCGCATCCTGCCCGACGATTTGCGCCTTGATGAAGTTCATCTTCGGCGAGCCGACAAAACCGGCCACGAACAGATTGTCGGGATCGTCATAGAGATCGAGCGGCCGGCCGATCTGTTCGATATGGCCGGCGCGCAGCACGACGATCCGGTCGGCGAGCGTCATCGCCTCGGTCTGGTCGTGTGTGACGTAGATCATCGTGGCGCCGAGTTCCTTGTGCAGGCGCGAGATCTCGACCCGCATCTGGACGCGCAGTTCGGCGTCGAGATTGGAGAGCGGCTCGTCAAACAGGAACACTTGCGGCTCGCGCACGATGGCGCGGCCGATGGCGACGCGCTGGCGCTGGCCGCCGGAGAGTTTCCTCGGGCGCCGGTCCATCAATTCGCTGATGCGCAGGATCTCGGCCGCGCGCTTCACCCGCCGGTCGGTGTCGGCCTTGGGGTTGCCGGTCATGCGCAGCCCGAAGGAGAGGTTTTGCTCGACGCTCATATGCGGATAGAGAGCATAGGACTGGAAGACCATGGCGATGCCACGATCGGCCGGCTCGACATCGTTGACCCGTTTGCCGCCGATGGCAATCTCACCGCCGCTGATGTCCTCGAGCCCTGCGATCATCCTGAGCAGGGTCGACTTGCCGCAGCCGGATGGACCGACGAAGACGACGAACTCGCCGTGCTTGATGTCGATGTTGGCGCCATGGACAACTTCGAAGACGCCGAAGCGCTTGACCACATTGCTCAGCGTAACGGTTGCCATGCTGCCTCTTACTTGACTGCGCCGGCGGCGATGCCGGCGATAAAATGGCGCTGCAGGAGCACGAAGACGATCAGCATCGGCACGGTGAGCATCACGGCGCCCGCCATGATACCGCCCCACGACACTTTGGTGAGGCCGATCAGCGTGCCAAGCGCCACCGGCGCCGTCATCGAACCGGGCTGACTGTTGATCAAAAGCGGCCAGAGGTAATTGTTCCAGGAGGCGAGGAACAGGATGATGGCGAGTGCGGCCAGCATCGGCCGCGCCAGCGGCAGCGCGACAAAGAGGAAAATGCGCCACTCCTTCACACCTTCGACGCGGGCGGCGTCGAACAGGTCGTCCGGCATCATGGAGAAGCTCTGGCGCATGAACAGCACGCCGAGCGAATTGAACAGCGGCGGCACGATCAGCGCCACCCAGGTGTTGGCGAGTTGGAAGTCGCGCGCCACCATGATGAATTGCGGGATCAGCACCACCGCATAGGGCAGCGTGATGGTGCCGAAGATGATGCCGACAACCACACCTTTGCCGAAGAACTGGTAGCGCGCCAGCGCCCAGCCGGCCATCGACGTCAACAGCACCGACAGGAAGGTGTAGGTCACCGCCACCGAAACGGAGATGCCGATGGCGCCGACGAAATTTGTGTCGCGCTGCAGATTGTTGAAATTGTCGACGAAATTGCCGTGCGGCAAGAGCTCGATGCCGGGGCTGAAGATGCCGTTGTCGGGCATGGTCGAGAACACGATCATCATCCACAGCGGGAACAGCCAGATCAGCGCCAGCGGGGTGAGGAAAAGATGCAGCGCGATGCTGCGCCTCAGGCGGGCGGAGGAGAGCGAACTCATTGCTTTTCCCTCGTCAGCCACAGCTGCACCAGCGTGATTGCGATTGCCAGCGCCGCCATGGTGTAGGCGACGGCCGAGGCATAGCCGAAATTGAGCGACCGAAACCCCTGGCGGTAGAGCAGCAGGCCGAGTGTCTCGGTGCCGCCACCCGGGCCGCCGCGCTCGGTGATCAGGAAGGGCTCGGTGAACAATTGCATAGTGCCGATGATCGACAGCACCAGGCAGAACACGATGACCGGCTTCAGGAGCGGCAAGGTGATGTGGAAGAACTGCTTCAGCTTGCTGACGCGGTCAAGCGTCGCCGCCTCATAGACATCCTCGGGGATGGATTGCATGCCGGCCAGAAGGATGATGGCGTTGTAGCCGGCCCAGCGCCAGGTGACCGCGATCATGATCAGCGCCATGGCCGGCGTGACATTGGAGAACCAGTCGATCTTGGGCAGCCCGACGCTGTTCAGGAGCTTGTTGACGATGCCGAAATCGAGGCTGAACATCAGCCGGAACACCGCCGAATAAGCGACCTCGCCGACGACGACCGGAGCGAAGAAGGCGAAGCGGTAGAGGCCCCTCGCCTTCAGCAGCGGCGAATTCAAAAGTACGGCCATCACCATGGCCAGCGCGATCATCACCGGCACCTGGATGACGAGGATGAGCAGCGTGTTCTTCAGCGCGTTGAAAAAGGCCGGATCGCCAATCAGCCGGCCCCAGTTGAAGCCCGGCGCAAAGCGCCAGGGCACGGTGCGTGTCGCCTGGAAGGAGATCATGAACGACGAGATGATCGGCCACACCCAGAAGACGGAGAAGATCAGCAGATACGGCGCCAGGAAACGATAGGCCGTGGCATTGCGGTTGCGCATCCTGCTCCTCCCCTCATATCCGGTGTTTCAGACAAGCTCGCAGGCGGAGGGTCCGGGAGGCAAGAGCCGTCCCGGACCCCGTCCCTGGGAGGTTATGATTTGACCGGCAATCCGGTCGCCGCCGCGATCTGTTTTGCGGCGTCGTCGAGTGCTGCCTTGGCATCAGGATAGCCGCCGGCCAGATATTTGGTCTGCACGGCGCGGACGATGATTTCGGCATCGCTCTGGAACTGCGTGCCGCGGCTGGGGACGACCTTGGGCAAGGTGCCCAGAATATCCTTCCACACCGGCTGGCCACCCCAATAGGGCAGGCCTTGGCCGACATAGGGGTCATTCAGCGCCGAGACCAGCGAGGGGACGAGGCCGAACTCCTTCAACATGGTGATCTGGCCTTCATTGGTTCCGAGCGTGTATTTCAGGTACTCGTAGGCCGCCTCCTTGTTCTTCGAGGCCGAGGTGATGGCCAGCGACGACCCCCCGAGATTGGCGGCTCGCGGACCGTCTGATGTGAGGCTCGGCATCAGATAGACGCCCCATTTGCCGTTTTCGCCGGCCGATTCGGTGCGGATGGTGCCTTCATACCAGCCGCCATAGACCTGGGTGGCGACTGTGCCTGCCGTGTTGTTGGTGATCTTGGTGCCCCAGTCGGCGGACGAGACGATGCCGGCGTCCTTCATCTCCTTGACCTTGGTCAAGGCGTCGACGCATTTGGGTTCGCTGACCGTAATCGACTGACCATCCTCGGCGAAATAGGCGCAGCCCTGCTCGTTGGAGATCATGCGGAAGAATTCGGTGTCGCCGTTGAAATCGGCGTTGGTCATCGACACACCCGGATTGGCCGCCTGGATCTTCTTGCCGGCGGCGATGAAGTCGTCCCAGGTCTTGATCGATGCCGGATCGACACCGGCCTTTTCATAGAAGTCGCGGCGATAGAAGGCGGCGACCGGGCCGGAATCCCACGGCATGGCATAGGCCTTGTCGCCGACCTCGAGTTCGGTGCGCTTGAAATCGGGGAATTTCTTCTGGTCTTCCGCCGTATAGCCCAGCGTGTGCAAGTCGACGAAGCAGTCGGGGAACTGGCTCCAGTAATTCTCGGCCTCGCCGTTCTCGATGGTGACGATGTCGGGCAGGCCGACGCCGCCGGCCGCACAGCCGGCGATCGACTTGTCATAGGTCGGCTGGTTGCCGAGATCCTGAACCGTGACCTTGATGTCGGGATGCAGCTTGTTGAAGCCGGCAACCGTGGCCTTCAGCGACGAAGCAGCGACATTCCAGCTCCAGATGGTGATCTCGCCGGACTGCGCAAAGGCCGGGGCTGAGCCCAGGACAAGCGCGAGCGCGGCGCAAGACAGTGTGATGCGCATTGAAATCCTCCCATTTCATTTGCTCTCTCTGCGAGCGTGGCTACACTATTCGGCGCGGAAGGCTTGTCGCCGACAAAGGGAATACGGAATTGGCGGAAAGTAAGATGCCGGAACGGCCGTTCTACCAGCCGGGCGCCAGCAGCGTGGAAGGCCTGCCGCTGCTGCTGCAGATGTTTCACACCGCTCCGCTGGTGATGCTCAAGCCGCACTGGCATGCCCAGGTCGAGGTGAATTTCATCGTGCGCGGCAGCGTGCACTACCGCATGAACGAGCACGAAATCTCGCTGTCGGCGGGCGAGATGTGCTTCTTCTGGGGCGGCCTCCCGCACCAGATGGACGATCTCAGCGACGACGCCATCTATGCCGGCGCGCATCTGCCGCTGGTGCATTTCTTCCGGCTGCATCTGCCGGCTGACGTGCGCCACCGGCTGATGACGGGCGCGACGCTGGTGACCAGCGCCACCGACCAATCCGACAACGATAATTTCGCCCGCTGGAACCGCTACGCCCGCTCGGGCGATCCGGCCAAGGCCGAGCACGCCGTCAACGAATTGTTGCTGCGGCTGGAGCGGGTGCGGTTCGAACCCTACCGGCTGGTGCCCGAGACGGCGGCCGGGCAGGAAGCCGGCAGTGCCTTCGACCAGCAATCGTCGCGCAATGTCGGGCGCATGTGCGATTTCATCGCCGAGAATTTCCTCTACGACATCGATTGCATGAACATAGCGGCCGCAGCCGATATCCATCCCAAATACGCTATGAGCCTGTTCAAGAAATCGACCGGCATGACGCTCAACGAATATGTCAACCTGTTGCGGCTGAGCTACGCGCAGGCGCTCTTGATGCATCAGGATGCCAACGTGCTGCGCGTCGCCATGGACTCCGGCTTCGGCTCGCTCAGCGCCTTCAACAAATCCTTCCGCAAGCTGGCCGGCATGACGCCCTCCGATTTTCGCAGGAGCGTGACCGGCGCCAGGTAGAAGCGACGGTCGGTTGCTCGTTGAGGCGAATGCACTGGCGTCTCGATCGTTGGCTAAGGACGTATCCCGGCAATTGCAGCGCGCCATGGCGGCGCCGGGACGGAGGCCTTAGGGCCGAAAGAGGCCAGCCACGCGCCATTGTGGTGATGAAAGCGCCTGATGAAGGCGGCCTTTCCACAGCCTCGCTTTTCCGGGCGGAAATCGCCACCTAGGCGCTGGACAGGCTAAATTCCCGTGCTATAACCCACGCGCTTTCAAGGGGCGCCCCACGGCGCCTTCATGAAAACCGGTTCACGCATTTTCGTTTGCCGGAACAGGCCCAGATAGCTCAGTTGGTAGAGCAGCGGACTGAAAATCCGCGTGTCGGTGGTTCGAATCCGCCTCTGGGCACCATCCCTTTATCAAGAAAAATCAAGAACTTGACCCGTGATGGGTGAGCATCCTTACCCGATTTCATGTCGCGTCATGTTGCAAACTGCTACCATTGATTACCAAGGATTTCCTGCGACTGTCGGCAAATCCACGCGACATGGACGCGACACAGGCCGGCCGTCCTGAGAAACCGGTTCCGGCTGCTCAGGCTCGCCCTTCAACCCGGCACCGGGCGAAGCAATCTGCTAGCCCCGCTTCTCAACAATGAAAAAGCCCGCCACCGTGAGGCAGCGGGCGCTAGTTCGGGAGGAGTCACGAGAAACCCCATTCGCTCGTGGATAGTCAAACGGTACGCCTCGCTTGGCTGGATAATAAGCTCGCTCCGGTTGAAGGCTCTGCATATTCAAGCTGCGTGACTTTTCTGCCACAAGATACAGGAAGCCCGCCACCAGCGGCAGCGGGCCGAAACGAATCGGCGAGACGACTGCGGTCGACAATCGGCTGTGGCTTTCGCCATGCGATCGCGACCGCACGAGCGCCGCAGATCCGACGTTGACGCCGAGAGGCGCACTTGTGCTCAAATGCCTGGGCGCTGGTGCGCGCGAGCCATGTGACGACGTCAGGCGTGGCGGATCTCGGTTCCCAGAACCTTCAAGCATTCGCGGATGAACGCGGCAAGCGCCGTCCAGCCCTTGGCGGAAACCATCGTCCCGTCGACATAGGCATCGGTGGGAGACAGGTCGATGTAGGTGCCGCCGGCAAGCGTCACCTCCGGCTCGCAAGCCGCGAGAGCCCCAACCTTCTTGCCACGGACGACGCCATCGACCGCGATCAGAATCTGGACGCCGTGGCAGATCGTGAAGATCGGCTTTTTGGTTTCGTGGAAATGGCGCACGATCGCCTGCACGCGCTTGTCGGTACGAATGTATTCCGGCCCGCGGCCGCCGGCGCAGTAGACCGCATGATACTGGTCGAGCTGTCTTTCGGCTTCCGAGAACGTCTTGTTGATCAGCGCGTAGTGGCCGAGCTTTTCAGTGTAGGTCTGGTCGCCCTCGAAGTCGTGCAGCGAGGTCTTGATCAGGTCGCCGGCGTTCTTATCGGGGCATACCACGTGAACCGTGTGGCCCACGGCCTCCATCGCCTGCTGATAGACGAAGATCTCGTATTCCTCAGTGAACTCACCGGTCAGCATCAGTATTTTCTTGCCTGGCATGGCTCTTCCTCCTGTTGGGGCTGGGCGAGGCGCGGATCGCGCCTCGCCTGTCTTCGAAATCGGATCGGATCAGAATGGCGAAATCCGGGAAATAGGTGCTCGGCGCGCAGCACCGGTTCGACGGCGCCCGACACGCAACCAAAGGCAACGTGCTTCCTCCCTCTCCAGCGATGTTCGCGGCAATGGACATCGGTTCCGACCTCAATCGAAGGCCGGAAGCAAGCGATCGCGCGAATGCTCGATGTGGATGCGCATCGCCTTTTGGGCGGCATCAGGATCGGCCGCGCCGAACGCGGAGAGGATCGCCTCGTGTTCGTCGAGCGCTTCCTCGGTCACGCGGGCATGATACATCAGGCGGAAGATATGGAAGTGGGTGTGCTGGTGGCTCAGCGTCTGCCGAATGAGTTCGTTTTGCGAAAACTCCATGATCTTGTCGTGGAAGATCGCGTCCTGCCGGGCGAAATTCGAATAACGCAGGCGATCGTCCTTGCCTTCGCGCCGTGACATCACGCCGGCCGCTTCCAGCAAAATGTTGAGCTTGGCTTCATCCATCAAAGCGGCGGCTTTCGCCGCGGCATGCGGTTCAAGCAGAAGGCGCATCTCGTACAATTCGTCGAAGCGGCGCCGTGTGATTTGCGGCGCCGCGCGATAGCCGATCAGATGCGTTTTGAGCACCAGGCCTTCGCCTTCGAGGCGGCCGAGCGCCTCGCGGATCGGCGTATGAGACACGTTGAATTCCTTGACCAGGCTGTCGACGGTGATGCGCGAACCCGGCGCGATCTTCAGCGCCATCAATTGCGCGAAGATCGCTTCGTAGACATCCTCGACCAGGCTGTTGGAGCGCTGGATGCGACCGCCGCCGGCGGTCGTTTCGATCGTGTCGGCTGAGTTCGCGGCCTGCATCTTTTTACCTCTTGACAGTGCGGACTGCTAACACGATGCTCCAGCGGATACAATCCTATATCCTATACGATTTTAAAGCGAATATGTTTTTCGGCCCGTCAAATGGGTGCTGCAGGGTGTCCAGGCGCCGTTGCGGACAGATGGCGGATCCGTCGCGACAACCTTCCTAGAGGACAAAGATCATCATGAGCCTCTTCGCAGCCCTCCGGCTTCCATGTGAAATCCTTTTCGGGAAAGGCCAGCGCCATGCGCTGCCGACAGTCGCCGGCAGGTTCGGCCGGCGCGCCCTGGTCTGTACCGACGAGCGTTTCGCCGGCACGGCGGTGTTCGCGGAAGTCGTCAAATCACTCAAGGCCGCGTCGATCGAGGTGCTGGTGCATGACCGCGTGCTTCCCGACGTGCCACGCGACAGCGTCAGCATTTGCGTCGACGAGGCTAGGAAATTCCAACCCGAGATGGTGATCGGCATCGGCGGCGGCAGCTGCCTCGATTTCGCCAAATGCGCCGGCTTGCTGCTCAGCCATGGCGGCAAGCTCCAGGACTACTATGGGGAGCTCAAGGTGCCCGGCCCGACGCTGCCGCTGATCGCCGTGCCCACCACAGCGGGCACCGGCTCCGAAGTGACGCCCGTCGCGGTGATCTCCGATCCGCACCGGACGCTCAAGGTCGGCATATCGAGCCCCTATCTGATCGCAGCGGTTGCCTTGTGCGACCCCGAACTGACGATGACCTGCCCCGCTGCCCTGACCGCGATAGCCGGCGCCGATGCCTTGACCCATGCGATCGAGGCCTTCACCGCGAAGCGGCGCGGCGAGGACCCTAGCCTGCCGCAACAGCATGTCTTCATCGGCAAGACCGCGCTGACCGACCATTTCGCCCTGCTGGCCATAAAGCTGCTGGGCCGCAGCCTGGAGAAAGCCTGCACCGATGGCACCGATGCCGATGCGCGTGCCGATGTGATGATGGGCGCGCTGGCGGCGGGCTGCGCATTCGGCACCGCCGGAACGGCGGCGGCGCATGCCGTGCAATATCCCGCGGGCGCGCTTACCCACACCGCGCATGGATTGGGTGTCGCGACGATGATGCCCTACGTCATGACCTACAACAGCCGCGTGGTCGCCGCCGAAATGGCCGAGATCGGCGGAGCGCTTGGCCTTGAGACCAAGGGGCGGAGCGCCGAGGAGATGGCGGACGCCACCATCACGGAAATCCGACGGCTATTCACGGCGATCGGCATCACGCCGACGCTGGCCGATCTCGGCCTTCCCGCCGACAAGCTCGACTGGACCGCCGATCAGGCGCTCGGCATCGACCGCCTGATCAAGAACAACCCGCGCCCCTTCGATCTGACCGCCATGCGACGCGTGGTCCAGGCCGCCCATGACGGCGACCTCGCAGCCTGCGCCATGTAATCCACGGAACAAGACCATGAACCTTCCTCCGAATGCGGTGTGGATCGACCAGGACGACTATGATGTTCGCGGCTTTTCGCACGGACTCTACATCGATGGCAGATGGCGACCATCTTCCGATGGCCGGGTCATCGAGGTCGTCGATCCCTCGTCGGGGTCCGTCATTGCAGCGGTCCCCGATGCGACGCTCGAGGATGCCTTGGCCGCGGTCGATGCGGCGGCCAAGGCTGCGACGGGATGGCGGGAGACGGCGCCACGCAAGCGCTCGGAAATCCTCAGGCGCTGTTTCGAACTCATGGTCGAGCGGTCGGAAACGCTCGCCATGCTGATCTCGCTGGAGAACGGCAAGGCTCTGCGCGACGCGCGCGGCGAGGTTGCGTACGCCGCCGAGTTCTTCCGTTGGAACGCGGAAGAAGCGGTTCGCATCACCGGCGAGTTCGGCACCGCGCCGTCCGGCACCAATCGCATCGTGGTCGACTATGAGCCGATCGGCATCTGCGTGCTGATCACGCCCTGGAATTTTCCTGCCGCGATGGCGACACGAAAGATCGCGCCTGCTTTGGCGGCCGGTTGCACGGTGATCCTGAAGCCGGCCAGCGAAACGCCGCTGACGGCCTATGCGCTGGCCGCGCTCTACAGCGAGGCCGGCGTGCCAGCCGGCGTCGTCAACGTGCTCACCACGACCAGTCCCGGTCCGCTGACATCGGCCATGCTGGCCGATCCGCGCGTCAGGAAGCTTTCTTTCACCGGTTCGACGGGCGTCGGACGAACCTTGCTTGGCGAAGCCGCCAAGCAAGTGGTCTCCTGCTCGATGGAACTCGGCGGCAATGCACCCTTCGTCGTTTTCGACGATGCCGACCTCAATGCCGCGCTCGACGGCGCCATGATCGCAAAGATGCGCAATGCCGGCGAGGCCTGTACAGCCGCCAACCGCATCTATGTCCAGTCGGGCATCCATGACGCGTTCGCCGACGGCCTTCGCAGGCGCATGGCAGCGCTCAAGGTCGGACCAGGCATGAGTGCGGACACCGAGTGCGGGCCGATGATCACCAGAAAGGCGGTCGACAAGATCGACCGCCTGGTCAAGGACGCCGTGGGCCGGGGAGCCAAGGTGCTTTGCGGCGGCTTGATCCCGGAAGAGGAAGGCTTCTTTTATCCGCCGACGGTCCTGTCGCAGGTTCCGCCCGACGCCGACATGGCGCATGAGGAGATCTTCGGGCCGGTAGCGCCCATCACGCGATTCGAGACCGAGGCCGAAGCCATCATGCACGCCAACAACACGGAATACGGCCTTGCCGCCTACATCTATACGCGCGATGTAGGCCGGGGATTGCGGGTGGCATCGAGGATCGAGGCCGGCATGATCGGCCTCAATCGGGGGCTGATGTCGGACCCTGCGGCGCCCTTCGGCGGCGTCAAGCAGAGCGGCCTGGGCCGTGAGGGTGGCCAGCACCACGGCATCGCCGAGTTCATGGAGGCGAAGTATATCGCCGTTACCTTCTGATCGGGCATTCATGGAGAAAGACCCCTTCCGCACCCGCGACCACGTTGCCGACTTTGATAACATCGTGGCCGATATCGTGGAGCGCAGCACTGCTACCCGGGCGACTCTGCCGATGGTGGCTGATGTCGCCTATGGCAACGGCGCGGCCGAGAGACTCGACCTGTTCTTTCCGCGGGGCGGGCGCAACAATCTTCCGGTTCATATTTTCATCCACGGCGGCTACTGGCGCATGTTTTCGAGGAGCGACTATTCCTATGTGGCGAACACAGTTACCAAAGCCGGTGCGATCGCCGTCATCGTCGACTATGCGCTGATGCCCGAGTTCAGAATGGCGGCGATCGTGGAACAGGTCCGGCGCGCCAAACAATGGGTGCTGGACAAAATCGTCGATCATGGCGGCGATCCCGGCCGGATAAGCGTCAGCGGCCATTCGGCCGGCGCGCACCTGGCCACATTCCTGTTCGAGAAGACGCCAGTGCCGTCACGCATCCGTGCAGCGCTGCTGCTGGGCGGCCTCTACGACCTGAAGCCTCTGCAGAGATCCTTCCTCGAGCCATTGATCGGGATCACCGACGAGGAGGCAGCCGCCTTCACGCCAATGACGCGGTGGCATGACCCGAAGACGGCGGTGACCATTCTCGTCGGGGACCAGGAAACGCCACCCTTCCACCGGCAAGCGGCCGACTTCGGAACGCTTTTGCGCGCGCAGGGGCACGGTGTCCGCGACCTCTGCCTGAATGACCGGAACCACATGAACAGCGTACGGGATCTCGGCATCATCGGCACGCAAGCCGGCGACTGCCTGATGCAGACGATTGAAACGACCCTCGTTTAACGAGGCAATGCAGCAACGCTCGATCTGATCGAACCCAATTTGCCTAAGGCAATGCCGAGCCCACCCAATCGAGGAGGTCGCATTGTGGAGGTGCTCACCGACCTTGGTGATGAGGACAGTGATCGAAGGGCGCATCCATCATGACCCGCGTAGCATCGCTTCGCTCGAACGAATGGCCCCCGCCAGATTCCCCACCGTTCTGAGGCCCTCATGGCGCTGGTCGCCTACAACGCCATGCAGTTCGGATTGATCCGCCTGCTCGGCGGTATCGCTGCCGGCGTCTTCGGCGAACTCGGACCGTAATCGCGCTGCCATCAGTTACGCACCCGACTGCAGAGCCTAGCCCCATCGCGCGACCAGGGGACTCGCCGAGCGAAACAGCTTTGCTCTCATCGGCCATTCAGCGGATTCGATTTGCTTGGTGATCCACCGCCCTTAGGGCAAACTCCCTGCCGGGGCTGCAGGAGGTGAAATGAGAGCACGCGCAGCAACGCTCGGGGATCTCGAGAATGTCTTTCATGGCCTGTCCAAGCGGATGTCGGAGGAGTACGCGGCGGCCGGCAAGGACAGCAAGATCGCCTACGACAATCTGATGATGAACCTGAAGGAAGGGCGGGCGCACGCGCTGGTCGAGGGCGAGAAGGCTGTGGCGATCATCGCCTGGCATGAGAACAGCGACGCCGCCGATACGCTGTTTGCCGCGCAAGAGGACTTCTTCCGCGCCTCGACCGTGCGCTTCTGCAAGCGGCATATCAGGCACATCCAGGCGCTCGCCGGCAACCTTCCCATCCACTCGCGCAGCTGGCTGCAGGGGCCTGACGTGGCCCGATGGTTCGGCATTATCGGCTATGTCGAGCGCGGTCAGCAGAATGGCGCCAACCTGTTTGAGCTGCCGCCGGCCCGCGCCAGCTAAGGAACCCTGGCTGGCGGCAGGTGTTCCTCCTTGCCGCAAACGCCGAGGTAATACCTCGCCATCGCCCGCGCAAATTCGTCGAGCGGGTCACCTCTTCGGCTCCAAGCGCTCGGTGGCCTTGCGTATTGCACACGAGGCCGCCTTGGACTGCCTCAGCGAGCGGCTTGCACAGGGCGACGATTGGCGGGATGTTACTGGGGGCAACCGGAGCCAAACCGGCAGGCCGAGATCGATATGGCTGCTGGAAGATGTCGCGAGCTTGCTTTGCCTTTCTTACCTTTGTTGTCTTGCTGACGCCGGTAGAGGCAAGCGAGCGCATGTCTCATCTGCTTGACCGCTCCAACCTGCCGATCTCCTATCTTCGCGAATCGGATCTTGTGACCGCATATACGACTGCAATGGCGCGCTTCCGTCTGCAGTTCGCAGGACATGCCGGCGAAACCAATCTTGCGGTCTCTCTCGAACCATTGCTTTTGCGGGCGGAATTCCGTGCGCGGACCTGGCGCTCGGCGGACGGCAGCTTGTTGCAAGGCTTCGCCGGCAAGGGCGGCTTCCGATTGACGATCGGTAACTGCCTGGCGCGTATCTGCGCTGCCAGCGAATGCAGCGATGCCGGTTGGCCGGTTTACGCCTGCAGCGACGGACGCAAGCGCAAGATGTCCGTCACGGATTTCGTGACGGCAAGCTTCGATGGCGTCCCCTATCGTCGATTGAGCGCCTCCCCTTCACCGAAATGAGGGCGCGAGGCGCCCATCATCCTACCGAAGCAGGCGTTCAGCAGGGGCGGTATTCCTTTCCCGCACCGCGAACGCCGCCTGCACGGCGCGGTTGACCGTTCCCGGCATGATCGACATGTGGTTTTCGCCGGGTGCAATTCGAAGCTTGCAAGCACGCCTTCTCGGCCTGCCGCCGCTACGTTCCAATTGGCGTGCCTGTCTGCCGGCCTCCCTTGGCCAATGCCGGTTGACTGTGAAGCATGCTTCCCAATCAACCTTAAAGATGCCACCAAGAGTCAACAATTGCGCTGCGACTCCCCGCCGCAGTCGCCCAGAGCGTTGCGGCGCTGAAATTGATCGGTTTCATCATCTTTTCCCCGCGAATACGGTCCAAATGGAATAGGATGGTGGCGTGCCATTCGAAACGCGGACACGTGTTGCTTTCGAGACAGGCGGCCGGAAAACCGGTGACAAGCGCCGCCGGAACGTGTTGAAGGTGATGGTCGACACAGAGAGGGATGTTCGATCGGGTTGCACTCGGCAAGTGTTGATGGTTTGTTGCCGGTCTGCGGAGAACGAGTGATGCGAGAATCGATCGGTCAAGACGAATATGGGTCGGCGAACCCCTTCGATCCGGACGACCTGCCCAATCTGAACGCGATCGGGCCAGGGATCGGCAACAATGATTTCGAGAAATACGCGGTCGCCGTAATCATCGTGTTCGGTGCCCTGATCATCGGCGGGCTGATGGCCGCGTCGATGACCTTCGGCCATCGCAACGGGTTCCTCTTCGCGCTTGGCGGCGCCACATCGGCCTGGATCTCCGGAAACGCGCTTCTGCTTGACCGGCCGCGCATCTACGCGCTGTTCGTCGGCATCGCCGCCCTGATGCTGATCGCATCGACCATCACACTGGTTACCTGACGGTTCTTGCCGGGCCGCGACCCTGTCCGGGAGTCCACGCCGGCATCAATATCCGAGCGCCTCGCCAGAGGCCGCCCGGCTGTCGATGGCGCCATTGTAGCGCGCGCCGCCGCCTTTCCCGATTTCCGCCAGGCTTTTGCCGCCGACCAGGATGCCGGCCGCCTGGCCCCAGGTCTGGTCGCCGACATCAAGGTGGTAGCCCATGCCGGCCAACAACCTTTCGGTGTCCGGCGACAGGCCGAACGGCTCGACATAGACCTTATCGGGCAGCCATTGATGGTGGATGCGCGGCGCGTCGATCGCCTCCTGGATGTTCATGCCGTGGTCGATGACGTTGACGATCGCTTCCAGCGTGATGGTGATGATGCGCGAGCCGCCGGGGCTGCCGATGACCATGAACGGCTTGCCGTCCCTGGCCACGATGGTCGGGCTCATCGATGACAGCGGCGTCTTCTTCGGCTGGATGGCGTTGGCCTCGCCCTGGACCAGCCCATAGAGGTTGGGCACGCCCGGCTTCTGGGTGAAATCGTCCATTTCGTTGTTGAGCAGGATGCCGGTGCCGTCGGCGACGACGCCAGCGCCGAAGGACCCGTTCAGCGTGTAGGTGACCGCGACGGCGTTGCCGTCCTTGTCGATGATCGAATAGTGCGTCGTCTCCTTCGACTCGCCAAAACCCTTCGGCGTCAGGTCCTGCGACACGCCGGCCCGGAACGGGTCGATCTTGTCTCGGATGTCCTTGGCGTAGCTCTTGTCCAGCAGCTTCGAGACCGGATTGTCGACGAAATCGGGATCGCCGAGCGCGGAGTTGCGGTCGACATAGGCATGGCGCATCGCCTCGACCATGACATGCACCGTCTCGGCCGAGCCGGCGCCGAGATAGGACAGCGGATAGCCTTCCAGCACGTTGAGGATTTCGCAGATGATGACGCCACCGGAACTTGGCGGCGGCGAGGACGTGATTTCGTAGCCGCGATAGGTGCAGGTGACCGGCTTCAGTTCGCGCACCGCATATTGCTCGAAATCCTGCTTGGCCAGGATGCCACCCTTGGCGCCACTGGCCTTGACGATGGCGTCGGCGATCGCGCCCTTGTAGAAGGCGTCGGGACCCTTCTCGGATATCGCCGAAAGCGAGGCGGCAAGGTCCGGTTGGGTGAGCCGCTCGCCGATGCCATAGGGCTTGCCACCGGCCTTCAGGAAGGCGGCAGCCGCCGCCGGGTCCTTCGCCAGCCGATCAGCGCTACCAGCAAAAGAAGCGGCATCGCCCTGATTGAGGATGAAACCGTCCTTGGCATAGGCGATCGCCGGCGCCATCAGGTCTTGTCTTGAGAGTGTGCCGTATTTTTCGCGCGCTATTTCGAAACCGGCCACCGAGCCCGGGACGCCGACGGCGAGATAGCCGTCGAGGCTTGCGCCCTTTACCGGGTTGCCATCCTTGTCGAGATACATGGTCTTGGTCGCGGCCAGCGGCGCGCGTTCGCGGAAATCGAGGAAGGTCGATTTGCCATCGGCGAAACGGATGGTCATGAAGCCGCCGCCGCCAATGTTGCCGGCATTGGGGTAGACGACGGCCAGCGCGTAGCCAACCGCGACCGCCGCATCGACGGCATTGCCGCCCTTCTTCAGGACCTCGACGCCGACTTCCGACGCCAGGTGCTGGGCCGTCACCACCATGCCGTGCTCGCCCTTGACCGGTGCCGGCGACGCCGCAATGACGCTCGTCAATGGCGCGAGGGCGAAGGTGATGGAAAGGCTGGCGGCGATCAGTGTCCGACGGGTGAGGTGCATGGCGGGTTCTCCTGGCGGGGACGCCTAGAAGAGCCCGTTGCAGCGGCCGAGTCCACCATCAACGGTGGGCCAGACGGATCAATTCAGATGTCAGGTGTGTCAGACAATTCCGCCCGAGCCGCCGGCGACAGCCGGGCGTTCGGCCGCGACCTTGGCGCGGTAGCCCGATGCCCGGTAGGCGGCGACGGGATCGATGGCGCCGCCGGTTTTCAGCCGCGCCATGGCGAGGATCGGCTCGACATCGGTGCGGTAGGCCGCCTTCAGCGTCTGCGTCGCCATCAGGGCATCGTTGCCATCCTGAAAACCTTCGAGCGCCTTACGGTCGACCAGCAGCGCCTGTGCATAGGCGCGCTGCACCTCGACCGCCGACAGCATCAGGCTTTCGATCGGGTCGGTGACGTTGTGGCTCTGGTCGAGCATGTGGGCCGGATCGAAACCTTCGGTGCCGGACAGTTCGGCATCGACCAGTTCGTTGAAGACCAGGAACAGCCGGTAAGGATCGATCGAACCGGCATCGAGGTCGTCATCGCCATATTTCGAATCGTTGAAGTGGAAGCCGCCGAGTTTCTTGAACTGGATCAGCCGCGACACGATCATCTCGATGTTGACGTTGGGCGCATGGTGACCGAGGTCGACGAGGCAGAACGCCTTGTCGCCCAATTCCTTGGAAATAAGGTAGTTGGTGCCCCAGTCCTGCACGACGGTGGAATAGAAGGCCGGCTCGTACATCTTGTGTTCGGTGAACAATTTCCAGTCGGCGGGCAGCCCGGCATAGACCTCCTTCATGGCGTCGAGGTAGCGTTCGAAGGCTTTGGCGAAATTGACCTGGCCCGGAAAATTCGAGCCGTCGCCGATCCACACCGTCAGCGCCTTGGAGCCGAGCGTCTTGCCGATCTCGATGCATTCGAGATTGTGCTCGACCGCTTGCCGGCGGGTGCCGGCGTCGGCGTGCGACAGCGAGCCGAATTTGTAGGAGAGTTTCTGGTCGTGGGCATCGGAAAAGGTGTTGGAGTTCATCGCGTCGAAGCCGAGGCCGAAGCGGGAGGCCGCCTGCTTCAGCCGGTTCGGGTCGGCCTTGTCCCATGGAATGTGCAGCGAGACGGTCGGCGTCGCCTGCGTCAACTGGCTGATGAGGGCGCAATCCTCGATCTTGTCGAAAATATCGCGCGGCTCGCCGGCACCGGGAAAGCGGGCAAAGCGCGTGCCGCCGGTGCCGACGCCCCAGGAGGGGATGGCCACGGCGAATTTCTCGACCTTGTCGAGGATGGCGTCGATGACGATGCCGCGGCGGTCGAGCCGCTCGCCGAGCGAGGCGTAGTCGCGTTCTAGGTCGGGCTTGCGGGCGGCGTTGTGACTGGCGACGAGGTCGGCTGAGATGATGGTTTCGGACAACTACTATTCCTCCCAAATGCAATCCGTCAGCGCTGCCCCTCGTCCGGCCCTTCGGGCCACCTTCTCCCCGTGAACGGGAGAAGGAAGAAGGCCTAACGGGTAAAGCTCTGCGCGTTGCCGGCGTCGACGTTGATGATGTTGCCGGTCGACTTGGCCGACATGTCGGAGGCGAAGAAATAGATCGCTTCGGCGATGTCTTCCGGGAAGACCGAGCGCTTCAGCATCGAGCGCGAGCGGTAATGCTCCTCCAGATCGTCGGTCGACATCTTGTAGGCGGCGGCGCGCTGTTCCTTCCACTCGCCGGTCCAGATCTTCGAGCCGCGCAGCACGGCGTCCGGATTGACCACATTGACCCTGATCTGCGCTTCCGCGCCTTCCAGCGCGAGACAGCGCGCCAGATGGATTTCGGCGGCCTTGGCCGTGCAATAGGCGGCGGCGTTGGGCGAGGCGGCAAGGCCGTTCTTGGAGGCGACGAAGACGACATTGCCGCCGATCTTCTGCACCCTGAACAGCCGGAACGCTTCCCGCGAGACCAGGAAATAGCCGGTCGACAATATGTCCATGTTCTTGTTCCACAGCGCCAGCGTCGTCTCCTCGATCGGCGCCGACGAGGCGAGACCCGCGTTGGAAACCAGAATGTCGATGCCGCCAAACTCGACCGCCGTCTCGGCGAAGCCCGAGATGACCTGGTCTTCCGAGGTGACGTTGATGACCACCGGGCGGACGAAATCCTTGCCATAGGTTTTGGCCAGTTCCTCATTGGCGCTGGCAAGTGCAGCCTCATCGATATCGGCCAACACGACGCAGGCGCCTTCGCGCAGCAGGCGGTTTGCGGTCGCCCGGCCGATGCCGCCAGCGCCGCCGGTGACCAGCGCGATCTGGCCAGCGAGCGACTTCGGCTTCGGCATGCGCTGCAACTTCAGATCCTCAAGCAGCCAGTACTCGATGTCGAAAGCTTCCTGCGCCGGCAGGCCGACATAAGACGAGACGGTCGAGGCACCGCGCATGACGTTGATGGCGTTGACGTAGAACTCGCCGGAGATACGCGCCGTCGCCTTGTCACCGGCGAAGGTGAACATGCCGACGCCGGGCATCAGATAGACGACGGCATTGGGATCGCGGATCGCTGGCGAGTCCGCGTGCTTGCAACTGTCGTAATAGGCCCGATAGCCGACGCGGTATTCGGCGATGTCGTCGGCGAGGCGCGCAATGACCGCATCGACATCGGGTTTTGCCGGATCGAACTCGATGACCAGCGGGCGGATCTTGGTGCGCAGGAAATGGTCCGGACAAGAGGTGCCAAGTGCCGCCAGCGGACGCAAATCCCTGGAGTTGACGAATTCGAGCACGGCGGCGGAATCGTCGAAATGGCCGAGCTTGTGGCTCGTTTCCGAGATCAGGCCGCGGATTTTCGGCATCAGTTTCGCCGCGATGGCGCGACGCTCCCTGGCATCGAGCGACTTGACCACTTCCCCGCCGAAAATGGCGAGACCCTCGGAGCGGCGCTCGAACCACTCGATCGCCTGGTTGATCACCGAAATCGTCGTCTCGTAGCACTCCTTGGGCGTGTCCCCCCAGGTGAACAGGCCGTGGCTTTCGAGGATGACACCCTTGGCGGCTGGGTGTTCGAGGCAGAACTTCTCCAGCCACAGGCCAAGCTCGAAGCCCGGCCGCTTCCATGGCAACCAGCCGATGGCGTCGCCGAAGATTTCTTTCGTCAGCGCCCTGGAATCCTTCGCCGCGGCAATGGCGATGATGGCATCGGGATGCATATGGTCGACGAACGGCTTCGGCACATAGGCATGCAGCGGCGTGTCGATCGAAGCCGCGCGCGGATTGAGGTTAAAGGTGCAGTGGGGCAGATATCCCACCATCTCGTCCTCATACTCGACGCCGCGATAAAGGCCTTTCAGCGCGCGCAATTTGTCCATGTAGAGCGTGGCGAAGCCGTCAAGTTTGATCGAGGCGCTGTCGCCACCCGAGCCCTTGACCCACAGCACTTCGACAGTCTCGCCGCTGAGCGGATCTTTTTGCCATATCTTGGAGGAGGTGTTGCCGCCGCCATAGTTGGTGACGCGCTTGTCGGAACCCAGCGTGTTCGAGCGATAGACCAGAAGCTCGGGGTCGCTCATCCCCTTGGCTTTCGCATCATCCCACAGATTGGCAAGGCGCGAGCCGGAGCGCTTGTCGAGCATAGGTATCCTCCCTGGGACGCAAAAAACCGCGGTCCATTTTGCCCGGAATGTCTACGCAAGCGCCTCGCTTGTCAATCATAAACGATCAAGATCGATCATATTGCACTGCACAATGAAATTATATGATTGGAAATGATTGACACTGCTCGTTTTGAGTGCCTAGATGGCCAGGCAGGGAGGAACCATGCACGAAAAAGAGCGCCACAGGATCATTCTGTCCGCCGTCCAGGAAAAGCCTGTGGTGACGGTGCAGGAGATGGTCGACCTGACGGAGTCGTCCGAGGCGACGATCCGGCGCGATATCGCAGCTCTGCACGTGCAAAAGCGCCTGCGCCGGGTACGCGGTGGCGCCGAGGCGATCTCGCCGCCGCAATTCATCGGCCTGGCCGGCCGGCCCTTTTCCGTCAACGAAACGATCAACGCTTCGCAGAAGCGGGCGATCGCTCGCGAGGCGGTCGAATTGTGCGGGGATGGCGCGCCGATCATAATCAATGGCGGCACCACCACCTTCCAGATGGTGCATTTTCTGACCGGGCGGCGCATGCCGATCTTCACCAATTCGTTCCCGATCGCCGAGCATCTGCTCAAGCACTCGAAGAACACGGTGATGCTGTCGGGCGGCACCATCTATCGCGAGCAGAACATCATCCTGTCGCCCTTCGACAATGACGTGACGCGCAATTTCTATGCGCGCCGCATGTTCATGGGCGCGCAAGGGCTGGGCCCGCTCGGCCTGATGGAAGGCGATCCGCTGCTGATCCAGGCGGAGCAGAAGCTGATCGACCAGGCAGACGAGTTGGTGGTGCTGGTCGATTCCTCGAAATTCCGCAAACGCTCCAGCCTGATCCTATGCGGGCTGTCGCGCATCGCCACCGTCATCACCGATGACGGCATCGAGGATCGCGAAGCCAAGATGTTGGAGACCGCTGGTGTGACGCTGATCGTCGCCCGCAAGACGGCAAAGGAAGAATCTTCACTGCAGGCCTGAGACACCTCACGCCCGCAGCGGCGATGGAATGCAACGCTCAAGGGAGGATATGCGATGAGCTTTTTGAAGAAATTGATGGTGACGGCCGCATTCTCGGCCGCGATGTTCGTGAATGCCGCCTATGCCGAGAACGTCAAGATCGCACTGGTGGTGAAATCGCTCGGCAACGGCTTCTTCGACGCCGCCAACAAGGGCGCCGAAGAGGCGGCCAAGGAACTCGGCGATGTCGACATCATCTATACCGGCCCGACCAAGGCGACCGCCGAAGCGCAGATCGAAGTGGTCAATTCGCTGATCGCGCAGAAGGTCAACGCCATCGCCATTTCGGCCAATGACGCCGACGCACTGGTGCCCGTGCTGAAGAAGGCCATGGAGCGCGGCATCACCGTCATCTCGTGGGATTCGGGCGTTGCCAAGGAAGGCCGCCAGCTTCACCTCAACCCGTCCGACACCGGCCTGATCGGCGAGACCATCATCAAGCTTGCCGCCGACTATCTGCCGGAAGGCGGCGATGTCGCCATCCTCTCGGCCTCCTCGACCGCGACCAACCAGAACGCCTGGATCGACGCGGCCAAGAAGGTGCTGCCGGAGAAGTTCCCCAAGATCAAGCTCGTCGCCACCGTCTATGGCGATGACGATTCAGCCAAGAGCACCGATGAAGCCAAGGGCCTGTTGAAGTCCTATCCGAACCTCAAGGCGATCATCGCGCCGACCACCGTCGGCGTCGTCGCCGCCGCCCAGGTCGTCACCGACGAGAAGCTGATCGGCAAGGTCAATGTCACCGGCCTGGCGCTGCCGTCCGAGTTCAAGAAGTTCATCGACAACGGCGCCAGCCAGGCGGTCGCGCTGTGGAACCCGATCGACCTCGGCTACTCCGCCGTCTACCTCGCCCACGACCTGGCGGTGAAGAAGGAAGAGGCCAAGCCCGGTGCGACGCTGTCGATCGGCCGCGTCGGCAAGGTCACGCTCGACGATACCAACTCGGCTGCGATGGCTCCGCCCTTCCAGTTCGACAAGACCAACATCGAGAAGTTCTCCAAGATCTATTGATCCGGAACCCTCGGCTGCCGCGGCGGGGCTCACGTCCCGCCGCGATTTTAAACGGACCTACTTTCAGGGCTTGATACGACCATGGACACGACAGCCCAGCACGGCACGGTGAAGGAGAGGCCCGCGGCCTCCGCGCCACGCCTGTCGCTGTCCGGCATCTCGAAAAGCTTTCCCGGCGTGCGCGCGCTGCACAATGTCAGCCTGTCGCTCTACCCCGGCCAGGTGACGGCACTGATCGGCGAGAACGGCGCCGGCAAGTCGACGCTGGTCAAAATCATGACCGGCATCTACCAGCCGGATTCGGGCACGATCAGCATTGACGGCCAGGCCGTCACCTTGCCCAGCGCGCATGCCGCCTTCGGCCATGGCGTCACCGCCATCCATCAGGAAACCGTCCTGTTCGACGATCTGAGCGTCGCCGAAAACATCTTTCTCGGCCACGCGCCGCGCACACGGCTAGGCACCATCGACTGGCGCACGATGCGCATGAATGCCCGCGAAGTGCTTGCCACCATGCATGCTGGCCATATCGACGCCGATGCGCGTCTGAAGGACCTCGGCATCGCCAACAAGCACCTGGTCGCGGTGGCGCGCGCCATGTCGATCGACGCGCAGATCGTCATCATGGACGAGCCGACGGCAGCCCTTTCGATGAAGGAGATCGAGGAGCTGTTCCTGCTCATCGAATTCCTCAAGGAGGAAGGCAAGGCGATCCTGTTCATCAGCCACAAGTTCGACGAGATCTACCGGATCGCCGACCGCTACACGGTGTTCCGCGACGGCGAGATGGTCGGCGAAGGCCTGATCAAGGATGCCGGCCAGAGCCAGATCGTGCGCACGATGGTCGGCCGCTCGGTCGATCATATCTTCCCGCAGCGCAAGGCCGAGATCGGCGCGCCGGTGCTGTCGGTCGCCGGCCTGTCGCACCCGACCGAGTTCAACGATGTCCGCTTCGATCTGCACAAGGGCGAAATCCTCGGCTTCTACGGCCTTGTCGGCGCGGGGCGCAGCGAGGTCATGCAGGCGATTTCAGGCATTACCCGTACGTCAGGCGGGACGATCACGCTGGAAGGCAAGGTGATCGCGCCGAAATCGGCGGCGGATTCGATCGAGGCCGGCATCGTCTATGTGCCTGAAGAGCGCGGCAAGCAGGGCGTGGTGATCGGCCTGCCGATCTTCCAGAACGTCTCGCTGCCCTCGCTCAAGCGCACCTCCAAGTCGGGCTTGCTGCGGCTGGCCGAAGAGTTTTCGCTCGCCCGCTCCTACACCGAGCGGCTTGATCTGAGGGCCTCATCGCTCAGTCAGGATGTCGGCACGCTGTCGGGCGGCAATCAGCAGAAGATCGTCATCGCCAAATGGCTGGCGACCGCGCCCAAGGTGATCATCCTGGACGAGCCGACCAAGGGCATCGACATCGGTTCCAAGGCCGCCGTGCACGGCTTCATGGCAGAGCTTGTCGCGCAAGGCCTGTCGGTGATCATGGTGTCATCGGAACTGCCTGAAATTCTCGGCATGTCCGACCGCGTCGTCGTCATGCGCGAGGGGCTCGTCGCGGCGGTCTATGACAATAAGGGGCTGGACGCCGAGACGCTGGTGCGGATGGCGGCGGGGATCGCGGCATGAAGGCCTTGCTCAAATACCGCGAGATCTGGCTGGCCGCGGCCATCATCGTTTTGATCGGCCTGATCTCGACACGCTTCCCGGCCTTTGCCGACCCCGGCAATCTGCGTCAGGTGTTCAACGACACCTCGATCCTGATGATCCTGGCGCTCGGCCAGATGGTGGTCATCCTGACCCGCTCGATCGACCTGTCGATGGCCTCCAATCTCTGCTTCACCGGCATGGTGGTGGCGATGCTGAACGCAGCACACCCGGCGATCCCGATCCCGCTGCTGATCGTCATCGCACTCGCCATCGGGCTGGTGCTCGGCGCTGTCAACGGCCTTCTGGTATGGCGGCTGAACATCCCCTCGATCGTGGTTACTTTGGGCACGCTGACCATCTATCGCGGCGCCACCTTTGTCCTGTCCGGCGGCGCCTGGGTCAATGCCGACAAGATGAGCCCGGAGTTCATCGGCTTCCAGCGCGCCGCCTTCCTCGGCATTCCGGTGCTGTCGTGGATCGCCATACTGGTCATCGCGCTGTTCTTCATCCTGATGACACGCACCGCACTCGGCCGCTCGATCTATGCCATTGGCGTCAACCCGACGGCGTCGGTCTATACCGGCATCGATGTCGGCCGCACGAAATTCATTGTCTTCTGCATCTCCGGCATGATCGGCGGGCTTGCCGGCTACCTCTGGATCTCGCGCTACGTCATCGCCTCGGTCGAAGTCGCCAACGGCTATGAGCTCAACATCATCGCCGCCTGCGTCATTGGCGGCATCTCGATCGCCGGCGGCATCGGCTCGGTCGGCGGCGCGGTGTTGGGCGCGCTGTTCCTCGGCATCATCTCCAACGCGCTGCCGGTCATCAACATCTCACCCTTCTGGCAGATGGCGATTTCAGGCAGCGCCATCATCCTGGCCGTCGTGCTCAACGCGCGCGGCGAACGCCAGCAAGGCCGCATCATCCTGAGAAAGCCGGAGGCGGCATGACCGACATCCCTGCCCCGCGCCACATCCCCGACCGGCTCGACAAGCCGTTTCGCTCGGCGATCTTTTCGTGGGAGGCGCTGCTGGTCGTGGTGGCCGTCGCCATCTTCGCCATCAACAGCTTCGCCTCGCCCTATTTCCTCGATCCCTATTCGCTGTCCGATCTCACCTTTAATTTCACCGAGAAGGGCCTGATCGCCTTCGCCATGGCGTTGCTGATCATTTCGGGCGAGATCGATCTGTCGGTGGCCGCAATAATAGCGCTCGCCTCGACCATGATGGGCATGGCGGTGCAGGCAGGTGCGGGCACGCCGGTGCTGGTGCTGATCGGCATCGTCGTCGGGCTCGGCTGTGGGGCCTTCAACGGGCTGCTGGTGACGCGGCTCGGCCTGCCGTCGATCGTTGTCACCATCGGCACGATGAGCCTGTTTCGCGGCATCGCCTTCATCATCCTCGGCGACCAGGCCTATAAGGGTTATCCCTCGAGCTTCGCCTTCTTCGGCCAGGGCTATCTCTGGTGGGTGGTGTCGTTCGAGCTGGTGCTTTTCCTCATCGCGGCGGTCATCTACTGGTTCCTCCTGCACCGCACGAGCTTCGGCCGCCGCGTCTTCGCCATCGGCAACAATCCGGTCGCGGCGCAGTTTTCCGGCGTGCGCGTCGGGCGTATCAAGTTCATCCTGTTCTGCCTGACCGGGCTGATGTCGGGCATCGCCTCGGTGCTGATCACCTCACGCCTCGGCTCGACACGGCCGTCGATCGCGCAGGGCTATGAGCTGGAAGTCATCACCATGGTGGTGCTCGGCGGCGTCAGCATTCTGGGCGGCGCCGGCAGCATTGTCGGCGTCGTGCTCGCCGCCTTCATCATGGGGCTGGTGACCTTCGGGCTTGGCCTGCTCAACGTGCCCGGCATCGTCATGTCGATCTTCATCGGCCTGCTGTTGATCATCGTTATCGCGCTGCCGATCGTCTGGCGGCGGCTGCGCGGAGGAGGCTGATGCCTGAGAAATACGCGTTCAAGATGAAGCTCAAGCCGGGCATGAAGGCCGAGTACAGGAAGCGCCATGACGAGATCTGGCCGGCGCTGGTCACGCTCTTGAAACAGGCCGGCGTATCCGACTACTCGATCCATCTCGACGAAGAGACCAACATCCTGTTCGGAGTGCTGTGGCGGCGCGACGATCACGGCATGGACGATCTGCCGAAGCATCCAGTGATGCAGCGGTGGTGGGCAGACATGGCCGACATCATGGAAACGAAGCCGGATAATGAGCCGGTGGCCGTGCCGCTGGAAACCGTGTTCCATATGGAATGAGCGCACTTCGCCATATCGCCGTCATCGACATCGGCAAGACCAACGCCAAAGTGGCGCTGGTCGATCTCGCCGCGTTGAGGGAGGTCGCGCTGCGCCGGATGGCCAACGCGCCGGTGCTGCAGGCACCTTACCCGCATCACGATGTCGAGGCGTTGTGGACGTTCATCCTCGACAGCCTTGCCGATCTCAACCGCGAACGCCACATCGATGCCATCTCGATCACCACCCATGGCGCGACGGGTGCGCTGGTCGACGCCGCTGGCGAACTGGTGCTGCCGGTGCTCGACTACGAGTTCGATGGCCCAGACAGGCTGGCGGCGGACTATGACGCGATCCGTCCGCCTTTCGCCGAGACCGGCACGCCGCGCCTGCCGCTAGGCCTCAATCTCGGCGCACAGTTCTTTTGGCAACAGAAGCGCTTTCCGGCAGCGTTCGCGCATGCGGCCGCCATTCTGATGTACCCACAATACTGGGCTTTACGCCTCACTGGGGTTGCCACCAACGAAGTGACGTCGCTTGGTTGTCACACCGATCTGTGGAACCCATGGCATGCTGATTTTTCGTCATTGGTCGATAGCCTGGGTTGGCGCGAGCTGATGGCGCCGGTGCGGCCAGCCAGGGACCGCCTCGGCCCGATCCTGCCAGCGCTTGCCGCCCGACCCCGGCTTGATCCGCAAACGCCGGTGTTCTGCGGCCTGCACGATTCCAACGCCTCGCTGCTGCCGCATCTCCTGTCCGACGCGCCGCCCTTCTCGGTCGTGTCGACCGGGACCTGGGTGGTGTCGATGGCGGTGGGCGGCAGACAGATTGCGCTGGATGCGGCGCGCGATACGCTGGTCAATGTCAATGCGCTGGGCGACCCCGTGCCGTCGGCGCGCTTCATGGGCGGGCGCGAGTTTTCGCTGCTGACTGCGGACAAACCGCAGGATTGTAGCGGCAGCGAAGTGCTCGCGGTGCTGGCGAACAAGACATTGCTTCTGCCTTCGACCCAGCAGGGATCGGGACCCTTCCCGCACCATGCGGCGGCATGGCTTGATGCCGACGGCATCGGCAAGGGAGAGCGGTTCGCCGCCATCTCGTTCTATCTGGCGCTAATGACGGCGACATGCCTCGAGCTGATCGGCGCCGACGGCCCGACCACTGTCGAAGGACCATTCGCCCGCAACCAGCTGTTTGTCGGTATGCTGGCCGCAAGCACAGGCCGCGCCGTCGTCGCCTCCGAAGCCGCCACGGGAACCAGCATCGGCGCGGCGCTGCTGGCGTCCGATCAGGTCACGGCGCATGGCAAAGGCGAGCGAGTGGAACCGCCGACCGACCCGGCCTGGGCAGCCTATGTCAGCGCGTGGCGCGCAGCGGTCGAAGCACGGGGCTGATCACAGGATCCGCTTGCCGAATGCCGACATGACGAAGTTCACGGTGTCAGCGCCGATCCTGGGCTCCATATCCTTAGTCAGGCCCGAAACATCCATCGACAGCAGGCCGCCGGACAGCGCGATCGCCTCCATCGCCTGGTGCGTTTCGCGCACGGTCAGGCCGCCGGAACCGGCCGCCCAGCCGGCGAATTCGGTCGCTGTCGGAGAATAGCTGAGATGAAAGCCTTGCGTGCCCGACGTGGCGATGCGGATCGCCTCATGCATAAGGTCGCGCATGCCCATGGCGTCGATATCGGCCATGGTGAAGGCCGACACGCGTGAACCCTTCAGCACCCGTGCCTCGGCCGGGTCGGCATGGCGCAGGCCGATAATGACGACATTTTCCGGCGACAGTTGCGGCTGCAGCGCGCCGGCCTTGTGATCGAGGCCGAGGGTCCGGGCCAGCACAGAGCCTTCCGGCAGGTCGATGCCCTCTTCGCCTTCCGGCATCAGCGCGGCGATGGAATCGATCCAGATCAGGCCGAAGGAGTGCGTCGCGCGCGCCGTCGCCGTCAGCGCCTTGTGGGCGATGCGGCGATCGGCGCCAGCACTCAGTCGGATCAGCCCGGAGGGCGGCCGCTCAACATCGGCGAGTTCCACGACGTCGAAATTCATCGCCTCCAGCCGGGCACCGGTCCCCTCCTGGGCAAGAATGCCGGCGGCCGCCTGTTCGGCCGAGATCGACACCATCTTGCGGTCGGAAAAATCGGCGACGTCGTGCATCGGGGCCTTTTCGACATATTCCGACGTCATCGCCAGCAGCATGGCGCCGTAGCTCATGCGGAAGGCGACGCGGTCGCCGACGGCGGGGGGCGGGTCGGCGTCCTGCACGTCGAGCAGCAGATGGTCGCTGGAGGCGCCGAGCACCCTGATCCCCTTGGCGATCGGCATCAGCCCTTCGATCAGAACGTCCTCGCGGCCGATATTGGCGATGGCGCGCAGCCTGTCGCCCTCGTCGGGAAAGACCGGCTGGTTGCCGAAAGCGTCGTAGCCGGACTCGCCGATCGGCCGCGACGGCTTCAACTTGACTTCGATGATGTCGCTGGTCAGGCGGCAGGCATCAGGCTCGAGTTCGGCCCATGGCACATCGCGAAAGGTTTCGACGCCGCCTTGCAGGATCGCCTCACCGACCCGGAGATTGTTGATGCCGGTGGGCAGTTTGCCATCGAGGAGCAGCGTCAACGACGACGAGGCGCCGCCGGAGATCCAGTCGAGGCTTTTGCCCGACAGACGCTCGGTCTTGTAGGCGTGGGCGACGAGTTGGCCGAGATTCTCCGGCGTCGGCATGATCGCACCGAAACAGCCGAGATTGGTGCCGATGCCGGCGACGCGCACGCCCTTGAACTCGAGGATCCGCTCGACGGTGGGGATCAGGTCGCTCGGCCAGATGCCTTCGCGTAGGTCCCCGAGATCGATCATCAGCATGATGTCGTGGACGCGGCCCATGCGCTCGGCGATGCGCGAGATCTCGCGGATGGTGCCGAGTTCCGATTGCAGGCTGATGTCGACGGTGCGCACCACCTCCTCAATGCGCGCCATGGGTGGACTGCGTAGCAGCATGATCGGCGCGTTGATGCCGCTGTCGCGCAGCCGGCGGATGTTTTCGAAGCGCGATTCGGCAATGCCGGCGACGCCGCCGCGCAGCATGGCGCGCGCCACTTGCGGCATGCCGCACATGCCCTTGGTGACACCGAACACCTTGATGCCGGACAAAGCGCAGCGCTCGACGATGGTGCGGGCGTTCCGCTCGATACGGCCAAGGTCGATGGCGACTTGCGGGCCGGGCATTTTTTACTCAGAGTGTAGAAGCTGTCATGCGGTCAAACATAGCGTAGTTGGTGTTCCCAATGCAGGAAGCCAGAGCAATTGTATGTGGCCACGTCTTTCGATCGGAGAGACCTGCGACATTGGTCATTCGTCATTCCGACGGCGAGTGGCAACTGACGTGCGGCGAGCATGATCATCCTGCGGACTGTGGAGATTTTGAAGTCGTCGGTCTCAGCCATCTGACCGACAGACAAGACAAATCTGGCGCAGGTTGGCGAACTTGAATGCGGCTGGCTTGCCGAATGGGAACAAGGTGAATGGACCCGGTGCCGACACGACGATTAATTCTCCGTCAATTGGTGTAGACCAACCCTTGCGGATCGATCTCCGGCTTGCGGCCGGCGACGAGGTCGGCCAGGAACTTGCCCGAGCCGCAGGCCATGGTCCAGCCGACATGGCCGTGGCCGGTGTCGAGATAGAGGTTCTTGTAGCGTGCCTGGCCTATGACCGGCACGGAGCCCGGCATCATTGGCCTGAGGCCCGCCCAGAGCTCCGCCTTCTTCTCGTCGAAGGCGCCGGGGAAAAGATCCCTGGCGGTCCTGAACATGGTGGCAAAGTCGCTTGGCTTATGGGTTCGGTCGAAGCCGGTGAATTCGGCGGTCGAAGCCAGCCGCAACCGGTTGCCTAGCCTCGAATAGGCCATCAGCTGGTCCTCGTCGGCGCCGCCCATGGTCGGCCCCTTGCTCTCGTCTTCCAGCGGAATGGTCGCGGTATAGCCCTTCACCGGATAGACGGGCAGGTCGATGCCGTAGCGGCGGCCGAGCAGGCCGCTTTCCGGCCCCATCGAGATGACGACGGCGTCACCCGTCACCGGTCCGGCCGAGGTCATCACCGCCCGCACGCGGTCGCCTTCTATGTCGAGACCCTCGACCGTCGTGCCGTAGAGGAATTTCACGCCAAGGTTTTCGGCGGCATGGGCGGCGAGCTTTTCCACGAACTGCCGGGAATCGCCGGTCTGGTCGATCGGCGAATAGACGCCGCCGGCGATCTTTTCCTTCACCCCGGCAAGGCCCGGCTCGAGCTCGACCAGCCGGTCGCGGCCGACAATCTCGATCGGCAGGCCGTGTTCGGCCAGATAGCGGTAATTGTCGGTGCCGGTGTCGAGACTGTGGTGCGAGCGGAAGAAATAGAGGATGCCTTTCTTGCGCTCGTCATAGTGGATGCCGGTGTCGGCCGAGACGGCGTTGATGCAGTCGCGCGAATAGAGCGCCAGGCGCAGCTTGACCTGGCTGTTGGCGCGCAGGCGGGCCACCGTGCATTGGCGCAGGAAACGCAGACTCCAGGCGAGGAAATAGGGATCGAAGCGCAGCCTGACCTTGATCCCGAGATCATGATTGTAGAGCCCGCGCAAAAACGTCTTCAGCGCCGCCGGCGAGGCCCAGGCGGTGGCGTCGCCTGGAGAAACCAGGCCGGCGTTGGACTGGCTGGTGCCGCGCGCGGGCGCAGCATGGCGCTCGATCACGGTGACCTCGTGGCCGTCAGCGGCCAGGTAATAGGCCGCAGCCGTACCGACAACGCCGGCGCCGAGCACCGTTATCTTCATGCCATCCCCCAAAGGTCTTCGCGACGCAGCGCCTCCACGCCGGGTCGCGACTGCTTCCATAGCGCGTCACCGCGCGCCTTGCGAGCCCTGAGGGTTGGCTCAGCCGCGGGCGGAGTTCTTGCTGGTCAGGATGCGTTCCCAGGCGAGCGCGTCGGCAACGATCTGGTCGAGATCGTCGCGCTGCGGCGTCCAGCCGAGTTCCGCCCGGGCAAGGTCCGAATTGGCAACCACCGCAGCGGCATCGCCAGGACGCCGGTCGCCCATCTTCACCTCGAAATCGCGGCCAAAGGCGCGCCGAACGCTCTCAATAACCTCAAGCACCGAATAACCATGGCTGTAGCCGCAATTGGCGACGAGGCTCTGTCCCCCGGCGCGCAGCCGCTGCAGGGCAAGACGATGCGCGGCTGCCAGGTCGCTGACATGGATATAGTCGCGCATGCAGGTGCCGTCCGGCGTCGGGTAATCGGTGCCGAACACCTGCATGAAAGGCCGCTTGCCGAGCGCGGTCTCGCAGGCGACCTTGATGAGATGCGTGGCGCCCGGCGTCGACTGGCCGGTGCGGCCTTTGGGATCGGCACCGGCGACGTTGAAATAGCGCAGCGCCGTGTAGCGGATGTCGTGCGCGAGGCCGGCATCGCGCAACATCCACTCGCTCATCAGCTTGGACAGGCCATAGGGCGATTCCGGCGCCAGGCGGGCATCCTCGCGCACCGGCTCCAGCCCCGCGCCGCCATAGACGGCGGCGGTCGAGGAAAAGATGAAATGTGGTACACCCTCGCGGACCGCGGTTTCGATCAGCGTGCGGGTCTTTGAGGTGTTGTTCTCGTAGTAGGCGAGCGGGTCGGCGACCGATTCGGGGACGACGATGGAACCGGCGAAATGGATGATCGCGTCGACGTGATCGTCTCTGATGATCGAACCGACCAATTCCTTGTCGGCGACATCACCGACGACGAGCTTTGCCTCCGGCGCCACCGCCCATTCGAAACCGGTGGAAAGGCGGTCGAGCACCACCACGCTTTCGCCCGCATCCAGCAATTCCCAGACCATGTGGCTGCCGATATAGCCGGCACCGCCTGTCACCAAAACCGTCATCCGCATCCTCGCATCTCAAGATTTATCGGAAACTGTCTCAAACACCGCCTTACTGGAAAGCCTGCCGCATGGCCATTAGAACCCTTGGTAACCGGCGTTCACCAAATGTGGCATCGTGCTGAAACAAAAGTGATCCACAGTGTGTGTCGTGGAGTGGGAATAGGCCACGATCCGCCATCGTTAGGAACAGGTGCGGGGCGTGGCATTTTGACCAAAACGGCCCGGTGGACGACCAATAGGCCAATGATTATGATCCCGCGCAAAATTGGGAAGACGATATGAACTACCAGCGGTTCTTCGAAGAAGCGATCGACCAGCTCCACGCGGAGCGTCGCTATCGTGTCTTCGCCGACCTCGAGCGCATCGCGGGCAAGTTTCCGCGCGCCATATGGCGCTCTAATGGCCGCGCCGAGGAAATTACCGTCTGGTGCTCCAACGACTATCTCGGCATGGGCCAGCACCCGGACGTTATCGCCGCGTTCCAGGATGCGGCCGGCAAGATGGGCTCGGGCGCCGGCGGCACCCGCAACATTTCCGGCACCTCCAACCCGCTGGTCGAGCTCGAGCATGAACTGGCCGACCTGCACGGCAAGGACGCGGCCCTGGTCTTCACCTCCGGCTTCGTCTCCAACGAAGCCTCGATCTCGACGATCGCGCGGCTTTTGCCCAACTGCCTGATCATCTCGGACGAACTGAACCACGCCTCGATGATCGAAGGCGTGCGGCGCTCCGGCGCCGAGAAGAAGATCTTCCGCCACAATGACGTCGCGCATCTGGAAAGCCTGCTTCAGGCGGCGGGGCGCGAACGCGCCAAGCTGATCGTCTTCGAAAGCGTCTATTCGATGGATGGCGACATCGCGCCGATCCGGGAGATCGTCGAACTCGCCGAGCGCTACAATGCCATGACCTATATCGACGAGGTCCATGCTGTCGGCATGTACGGTCCGCGCGGCGGCGGCATCACCGAGCGCGAGGGCCTGGCCGACCGCATCGACATCATCGAAGGCACGCTCGCCAAGGCGTTCGGCACGCTGGGCGGCTACATCACCGGCACCAGTGCGGTGATCGACGCGGTGCGCTCCTATGCGCCGGGCTTCATCTTCACCACGGCGCTGCCGCCGGCGATCGCCGCCGCGGCCACCACCTCGATCCGCCATCTCAAGCACTCGCAGGCCGAGCGTGACGCCCAGCAGCGGCAGGCAGCGCGGACCAAGCAGATCCTGTCGGCGGCCGGCCTGCCGGTGATGGACTCGCCAACTCATATCGTGCCGGTCCTGGTCGGCGATCCGGAGCTCTGCAAGATGGCCAGCGACCGCCTGCTCGGCGTGCACGGCATCTACATCCAGCCGATCAACTACCCGACCGTGCCGCGCGGCACCGAGCGGCTGCGCATCACGCCGACGCCGTTCCATTCCGATGCGCTGATCGCTGGACTACAGGACGCGCTGGTCGAGACATGGGACGCCCTCGGCATCCCCTATGGCGCGGCAGGACGACCCGCCGTGGCCAAGAGCGACCGGATCGTTCCGCTGCTGGTACCCAAGTCAGGCGGCTGAAACGCGGCTCGACTGCCAGTCGACGCGGGCTGGCTAAATAGTTTTCATCCATTTCGCCAGCCGGTGCGCGGCTTCCTCGACCTGGTCGAGGCGGCGGTGGAAGCATAGCCGTAGGAAGGCTTCGCCGCCGGGACCGAAGGCGGTGCCGGGCGCCAGGCCGACATTGGCCTTGTCGACGATGTCGAAGGCGGCGGTGCGGGAATCGGTGATGCCGTCGACAGTGAAGAACAGGTAGAACGCGCCCTGCGGCACGGTAAAGCCAGCGCGGCCGGTGGCGCCGAGAATGCCGCAGACCAGGTCGCGCGCCTTCCTCGCCCGCTCGACCTGCTCGGCGACGAAACCATCGCCCTCGTCAAGGGCCGCGACCGCGCCGCGCTGCATGAACTGGGCAACGCCGGAATTCGAGTATTGGATCAGGTTCTCGAACACCTGCTGCAGGCTCGGATGCGTCTTGATCCAGCCGACGCGCCAGCCGGTCATCGCCCAGTTCTTGGAAAAGGAGTTGACGAACAGAATGCGGTCTTCCTCCGTCGCGATGTCGAGGAAGGACGGCGCGCGGCCGTGGCCATAGTGGAACAGCGAATAGATCTCGTCGGCGATGATCCAGACGTTCCTGGCGCGCGCGAGGTCGAGGATCGCTTGCAAGGTCTCGTGATCGGCGGTCCAGCCGGTCGGGTTCGACGGCGTGTTGATGAACAGCGCCTTGGTGCGCGGCGTGATCGCCGCGGCGATCTTCTCGACGTCGCAAGACCAGCCATTGCCGGAATGATCGAGCGTGACCGGCACCGGAACGGCTCCCGACAGGGCGGCGGCAGCGTCGAAATTCGGCCAGGCGGGCGACAGATAGATCACCTCGTCGCCGGCGCCGGCGAGCGCGGTAAGCGACATCTGGATGGCATGCATGCCGGATCCGGTGACGATGAATTGTTCCTCCGGGAAGGTCTTGCCGAAGTGCCTGGCGTAGTAGCGTGCCAGCGCCTGCCTTAGATCGGGGATGCCCCTCTGCCAGGTGTAGAACGTCTCGCCGCCGGCCAGCGCCTTCGACGCGGCATCGGTGATGAAGGCGGGTGTCGGCAGGTCGCCCTCGCCGGCCCAGAGCGGGATCAAGCCCTCGCGCAGGCGGCCGTAGTTGACGACGGCGACAATGCCACTTTCCGGTGCGGCGCGGGCTTCAGCGCGAAAGCTATCGATCAGACTCATGGACAGATCCGTTTTCCTTTAGAGCAGTTCACCGTTTCACGGAAACGGCAAACCGCTCTAACTCTTTGTTTTAACGCAATTCCGGACGGAAAACCGTTTCACACTTTTCCTGGAATTGCTCTAGGCTTGCCGCTCTTTAGCAGATACGAAAACAGAAAACCCCAGCCGCGAACGACCGGGGTTTTGGTCCAGCAATGGCTGGCTGAATTACCGCTTGGCGAGCAGATCGCGGATTTCGGTGAGCAGCGCGACATCGGCGGGCGGCGGCGCAGCGGGTGCCGCCGGCTTTTCTGCCTCAAGCCGCTTGCGCAAATTGTTCACCGCCTTGACCATCAGGAAAATGATGAAGGCGAGGATGAGAAAGTTCAGCACCGCGGTGATGAAGCTGCCATAGGCAAAAACAGCGCCTTGTTTCTTGGCCTCGGCGAGGGAGGTGGCGTTGACGGCCGAGGACAGTCCTACGTAATAGTTATTGAAGTCCAGTCCGCCGAAGATCGCACCGACGATCGGCATGATGACGTCGTCGACGAGCGAAGTGACGATCTTGCCGAAGGCAGCGCCGATGATGACGCCGACGGCCAAGTCCATCACATTGCCCTTGGAAATGAATTCCTGGAATTCTTTCAGCATTCCACCCTCCGTGTCATGACCGGCCGCGCTGCCGTTCCGTCCTTGCGGCATCGACCCGGCGACAACATAACAAAAACCTGAAGTTGCAACATGGGCAAAAAGGAGAAAGCAACCGCTTTCTCCCTCCCTTGCGTTAACCTGCAGAAATCATGCGCTTCATGCGCCCAAAGCCGCAATGGACTCCGGCGCCAAGCTGTGATTGCGTTCGGACAAGCCGGATAAAAAGACGGCAAAGGAGGAAATTCCAGGCGTGCAGGGCTTGTTCATCGTCATCATCGCGATCGCCTATGTGACGCTGCTGTTCGCCATCGCCAGCCTGGGCGACCGCCGCTCGGCCGTCTCCGGGCCGGGCCGGGCACGGCCGTTCATCTACGCGCTGAGCCTGGCCATCTACTGCACCTCGTGGACCTTCTTCGGCTCGGTCGGGCTCTCCTCCGAGCGCGGCCTCGAATTCCTCGGCATCTATACCGGCCCGGTGCTGGTGTTCGTGTTCGGCTTTCCGCTGCTCAACCGCATCGTGCGGCTGGCCAAGACCGAGAAGATCACCTCGATCGCCGACTTCCTCGGCGCGCGCTACGGCAAGAGCTTCACCGTCGCGGCGATCGCCACGCTGATCGCCACCATCGGGGCGGTGCCCTATATCGCGCTGCAGCTGAAGGCGATTTCCGGCTCGGTCAGCCTGATGGTCGAGCACTATACGGGATCGCCGCCCTCCTTCGATCCGTTCGTCAGTGATATCTCGCTGGTCGTCGCCATGCTGCTAGCGCTGTTTGCCGTGCTGTTCGGCACCCGCCATGCCGACGCCACCGAGCACCAGGACGGTCTGGTGCTGGCGGTGGCGGTCGAAACCGTGGTCAAGCTCGCCGCCTTCCTGGCGATCGGCCTGATGGTCACCTTCCTGATCTTCGGCGGCCCGGGCGACATGTTCGCCAAGCTGGCGCAGAACGCACAAGTGCGCCAGGCGATGGGCTACAACACCTCGCTAGCCACCTGGCTGGTGCTGACCAGCTTGAGCGGCTTTGCCATCGTCATGCTGCCGCGGCAGTTCTACGTCACCATCGTCGAGAACCGCGGCGAGGCCGAACTGCGCACCGCGACCTGGGTGTTTCCGCTCTATCTGGTGGCGATCAACCTGTTCGTGCTGCCGATCGCCTTTGCCGGCTTGTCGCTGGTCGGCACCGGCACCAGCAGCGATCTCTACGTGCTGTCGCTGCCCCTGTTCAGCGGCCATGATGTGCTGGCCATGGCGGCCTTCATCGGCGGGCTTTCGGCGGCAACGGCCATGGTGATCGTCGAAAGCGTGGCGCTGTCGATCATGATCTCCAACGACCTCGTCATTCCGCTGTTCGTGCGCCGCCTGCTCAAGACCTCGACCTCCGAGAACGAGGACTGGTCGACGCTCATTCTCAATGTGCGACGCGGGGCGATCTTCATCCTGTTGTTTATCGCGTTCCTCTACTATCGCGAGAGCACCAACTCAGCGCGGCTGTCGTCGATCGGGCTGATGTCCTTCGCGGCCATCGCGCAGTTCGCGCCGGCGCTGATCGGCGGGCTGATCTGGCGCGGCGCCAATGGCAGGGGTGCCGCGCTCGGCATGGTCGCTGGCATCATCGTCTGGGGCTACACACTGCTCCTGCCCTCGCTTGTCGCGCCCGACACTGACATCGTCGTGCACGGGCTCTTCGGCTTCGAGGCGCTGCGCCCGCAAGCCCTGTTCGGTACGGTGGCCGAGCCGCTGAACCACGGCGTGTTGTGGAGCCTGTCGATCAACACGCTGTTCTTCGTGCTTGGCTCGCTGTCGCGCGCGTCGGTGCCGCTGGAGCGCATCCAGGCATCGATCTTCGTGCCAAGGGATGCCGGCCCGATGCCGAGCCTGCGCCGCTTCCGCACGGCCATCACCGTCAACGACCTCAAGGACACGATCGCGCGCTACCTCGGCGTCGAGCGCACCGAGCGCTCCTTCCAGTCGTTCGAGAAGACCAATGGCGCCTCGCTGCACGGCAAGGAGCAGGCGAGCATGGACGTCATCCGCTTCTCCGAGCAGCTTTTGGCCAGCGCCGTCGGCTCCTCCTCGGCGCGGCTGATCCTGTCGCTGCTGTTCCGGCGCCATGACCGCGAATCCCGGGATGCCTTCCGTCTGCTCGACGACGCCACCGAGGCGCTGCAGCACAACCGCGACCTGTTGCAGATCGCGCTCGACCAGATGGAGCAAGGCATCACCGTCTTCGACCGCGATTTCCGGCTGATCTGCTGGAACCGCCAGTACCGGGCGCTGTTCGACCTGCCCGACGAGATGGGCCAGGTCGGCGTCTCGCTCGATCAGATCCTGCGTCATCTCGCCGAGCGCGGCGACATCCCCGCCGACCAGCGGGTGACGATGCTCAACCGGCTGACCAGCTTCGTCAGCCCCTGGCAGATGGAGCTGAAGACCAGCGGCCGCATCCTGGAACTGCGCTCCAATGAGATGCCGGATGGCGGCATCGTCGCCACTTATGCCGACATTTCCGGACGCGTAGAGCAGGATCTGGCGCTGAAGCGCGCCAATGAATCGCTGGAGCAGCGCGTGAAAACCCGCACCATCGAGCTGACTGGGGTCAACGAGGAGTTGACCCGGGTCAATGAGGAACTGGCGCAGGCGCAGATGCTGGCCGAGGAGGCCAATCTCGGCAAGACGCGCTTCCTCGCCGCCGCCGGCCACGACATCCTGCAGCCGCTGAACGCCGCCCGGCTCTATTGCTCGTCGCTGATCGAGAAGGCCGGCAAGGGACCGGCCGGCAAGGCGGCGGTCAATATCGAATCCTCGCTGGAATCGGTCGAGACGATTCTCGGCGCCGTGCTTGACATTTCGCGCCTCGATGCCGGCGCGATGAAGCCGGACGATACCGCCTTCAACCTCGACGGGCTGCTGCGTCAGATCGGCAATGACTTCCGGCCCATGGCGGCAGAGAAAAAGCTCGGCCTGACGATCATGCCGTCTTCATTGACGGTGGTGACCGATCGCAATCTGTTGCGCCGGCTGATCCAGAACCTCGTTTCCAACGCCATCAAATACACGCGCAGGGGCCGCATCCTGGTCGGCGTGCGGCGGCGCGGCGACCTGGCGGAGATCCAGGTGATCGATACCGGCATCGGCATTGCCGGCGAGAAGCTGAATACGGTCTTCCATGAGTTCACCCGGCTCGATGAAGGCGCGCGCGAAGCCGAAGGTCTCGGCCTTGGCCTCTCCATCGTCGACCGCATCGCCCGGGTGCTGCGCCTGGAAATCCGCATCTTCTCCAATCCGGGCAAGGGCACGCGCTTTTCCGTCATCCTGCCGGTCGCGGCGGTGCAGGAGCCGCGACGCGAGGTCGAAACCAAGGCTCCCGCGCGTGCCGCGGCTTCGCTCGCCGGGCTGCATGTGCTCTGTATCGACAATGATGCCCGCATCCTCGAGGGCATGCAGCTGTTGCTCGAAGGCTGGGGATGCAAGGTCGACACAGTGTCCGGCTCACGGGATCTAGAGAACGCCGCGCCACACCGCCCTGATATCGTGCTTGCCGACTATCATCTCGACGGCGAAACCGGCCTGGACATCATCGCCCGACTGCGTGCGACCCATGGCGACGACCTGGCCGCCGTGCTGGTCACCGCCGACCGGTCCAACGAGGTGCGGGCGGCGGCAGCCGGGCTCGACATTGCGGTGATCAACAAGCCGCTGAAACCGGCGGTGCTGCGCTCGATGATGGCCAGGGTCAGGCCGCTGGCATCGGCGGCAGAATGACGCCAACAGGGCGGCCGGCTGGCGATCTCAGGCCCTGTGCCCCAGGCTCCTGAGGTAGGCGCTGAACATATCGGCTATCGCGTCGGAATAGGTCTCGATCTCCGCCGGCGTTCGCGGACTTGCCGAAAAATCCCGTCCCGCCGCACTGAGCATCGTCATGACCAGTTCGCCGGCCAGGGCTCGGGTGGCATCCGCGGCCTCGGGCAGTGTCTCCTGCATGAATATCTCGACCGTGCGCTCCGCCGAAGCCCTCGCCTCTTGTGCCTCGGGCGCGTCTCGATAAAGCGGCGCCGCGTCGTCGAGCGCGCCACGCACTGCCGCTTCTTCACATTCCGAGCGGACAAAGGCATGCACCAGGATGCGCAGCCGTTCGAGAGGCGGCTTCTCGACCTCCTGGAGAATACGGCACAGCAGGTCGGTCGTTTGCTGCCATTCGTCGCTCTGCAGGCGGAACAGAAGTGCCGCCTTATTGGGGAAATACTGATAGAGCGAGCCGACGCTCACCCCGGCCTTTTCCGCCACGCGCGTGGTGGTGAAACGCTGCGCGCCTTCTTTCTCCAAAACCTGAACAGCGGCTTGCAAAATCGCCGCGACAAGGTCCGTGGCGCGAGCCTGTTTGGGCTGTTTTCGTGAGGAAATCAAAGGGCTTGAGCGTCCAGTCATGTCTCGGCTCGGCAATGCGAATTGGAAACCTGAAGGATTATTCGTATTTTTCGGCACAACACAAGGACGCAGCCATTTCGACCGGAGACTTCCATGACGACGCTGACCGATGCCCCGCTGGCTTCCCTGCTCGCCCGCCTGTACGAAGAAGCCAATGCCGCGACCAGTCCGGCGGTGGCCGCACTCTCGCATGAGGAGCGGGCGCGCCTGCTCAACAGCAAGACCGAATATGTCGATTTCTATGGACGGCTGAAGGACCTCTGGCTGGCGATCTCGCCGGAGACCGGCACGCTGCTCTACATGCTGGCGCGCAGCAGCGGCGCGCGCATCATCATCGAGTTCGGCACCTCGTTCGGCATCTCGAGCTCTATCTTGCGGCAGCGCTGCGCGACAATGGCGGCGGCCGCCTGATCACCACCGAATTCGAGCCGTCCAAGGTGATGCGGGCCAAGGCCAATCTGACCGAGGGCGGCCTCATCGATCTGGTGGAGATCCGGGAGGGCGACGCGCTTGAAACGCTGAGCGCCGATCTGCCCGAGACCATCGACCTTTTGCTGCTCGACGGCGCCAAGGCGATCTATCCGGAGATCCTCAGCCTGGTCGAGAGCCGGCTCAGGCCAGGCGCGCTGGTCATCGCCGACAATGCCGATTTCTCGCCCGAATATCTGGAACGGGTGCGCTCACCGGCATCGGGCTACATGTCCACGCGGTTCGGTGAGGACGTCGAACTGTCCGTGCGGCTCGGCTGAACAGTCCCATCGCCGCAGGGCGTTCAACCACGCGGCTCAAACCTCCATGTCGCTCCGGGCGACCGTAGGCGTTTACGTCAACCAACGCGCAAACCCCGGGCCGTCGACGGTAGTCGGGCCTTCATGCGCAGGTGACGCCATGATCAACACGCTTCCTTCCTCCTGGCGCGCGGCCCCGCGCCCAGCCCTTTTGGGGCTTCTGCTCTTCTTCTGCGCGGGTTTCGCCGATGGCGCGCTGATGCCTTTCTTTCCGCTCTGGGCGAGCAGCGAGGCGGGCATTCCCGTTGGCGCGATCGGCCTGCTGTTCGGCTGCTATGCCGGCGGCGAGCTGCTGGCGGCGCCGCTGATCGGCGGCATCGCCGACCGGATCGGCCGGCGGCCGGTGCTGATCGCCTCGTCCCTTGGCGTCGGGGCGGGCTTCCTGGCCCTGTTCTTCGTGCATGGCGTCGCTGCTACCGCGATCGTCCTGCTTGCGACCGGCATGTGCGAATCGGTGCTTCATCCGACGATTTTGACCGCGATCGCCGACGTGACCCCGCCATCCGCCCATCCGCGCTGGTTCAGCCTGGCGCGCGTGAGTTCATGCGCCGGGCAGATTCTCGGGCCGGCCTGTGGCGCCCTGCTGGCGCTCGTGTCGCTGCACAGCGTGTTTCTCGCCGGCGGCACGATGCTTGTGCTGGGCGGCATCGTGATGCTCTTCGCCCTGAACGAGACGAGCGGCATTGGCCGCGTCACGGGCGACGATCATCCCGACTGCGAGGACGATGAAGAGGAGGGCCTGTCCGCGCTGCTGCCAGCGTTCCGCGACGGCCGGCTGGCGAAGCTGCTGCTTTGGGTCGTTCTGTTCGAGGTCGCCGGCAACTGGATCGAGGCGGTGATCCCGCTCTACGCGCAAGATGCCGGGACGCTGACGCCATCCGGCGTCGGCGCGCTGTTCGCCTATGCCGCCGCCCTGACGGTCGGCCTGCAGATGCTGGTCAGCCGCGTGGTCGAGTCACGATCGGCGCTGTGGCTGACGGTCGGTGCCGGCCTGGCGACGATCCTCGCCTTTGCGCTGCTGGCCGCCTCGCCGGCGATGGTGACACTGATCGGAGCCGTCAGCCTGTGCTCGATCGCGCAGATGCTGGTCGGGCCGCTGGTACCGACCGCCGTCAACGCGCTGGCGCCGCCCGCACGGCGCGCCGCCTACATGGCGGCCTCATCGGTGGCGGTCGACCTCAAGGACTCGCTGGGGCCTTCGATCGGCACCGCGCTCTACGCGCTGGCGCCGCGCCTGCCCTGGATCGCCGGCATTCCGCTGGTGGTGATCGCATCGCTCGGCCTTGGTACCGCTATCGGCCGGGCGCGGCGCCCTTCGCGGCCGACCGAGGATGATGCCGCGTCGCAACTGGGCGCAGCCGTCGAAAACTATCGCTGAGATATTTCGTCCGGCGTCATCGCGCAGATGGTCGGCAGCCTCAGACGGGGTTGTCGACCATCTGCGAATTACGGAACCGGGGCTTCGCGCCGTTGGCCGCCGGCAACGGACGATGCTCGCGAAACGCCATGGCAAGGGTGCGCAACGCATCGCGCGATTGAGCGTCCGAGAGCGTGGACAAGAGCATGATCTCCGACGCCGGCAGCGGCGGCAGGCCGAATTTGCGGCTGACCTCGATGGTGCCGGGTGGAACCAGGCGAGAGGAGAAGGCCCCGGCGGCGAGGCCGGCGGAAACGGCTTCGGCAACGGCGAAGGAACCGCAGCCGAGGAAAACCTGCGTCCACGGTATTCCAACCGCATCGAGCGTGCCGGTGATGACGTCGCGGATGCTGCACGATGGCGCGGAGGCGGCCAGCCGTAGCGGCTCGCCGGCGCGGTAGACGAAATCCGGCGTGGCGTACCAGCCGAAATGTTCGGGCGCCAGTACCTCGCCGTCGCGGCGGTCGTCCTCGCGCCGGACAATCGCGGCATCGAGGTCGCCACGATCGAACGCAGCGATCAACTCGCGCGTATCGTCGAGCCGCACCTCGATGGTCAAGGCCGGATCATGCGCATTGAGGCGCGCCAGCAAGGTCGGCACTTCGGCACCGCCGACATGTGTGGCAATGCCCAGCCGAAAGTGGCGGCGAACAGCGGCGAGACTGGCGACGGCACGGTCGTGCGCGGCAAGCAGTTCGCGCGCCGGTTCGAGGAACACCGCACCCCGCGCTGAAAGGCGCACCAATCGCGGCGTCCGCTCGATCAGCTTCTGCCCCACCCGATCCTCCAGCCGCTTCAGCTTGACGCTGATCGCCCCTTGCGTGCTGCCAAGCGCCTCGGCCGCGCGTGTAAAACTGCGCAACTCGGCGACGGCGACGAAAGCTTTCACCGCATCTACGTCCAGCGTCATGTCAGTTATCTCGTTTTGTTGTCTCTGAAATATCCAACCATGCAATTCTAAAATGATCAAGCCTGCCCTAGCTTGGGTTGGGCGCGACGACCGTCATACCGGGTCGTCCTGCCTGAGAAGTCGAAAGGTTTGATCATGCCCACTGCCCTGACCCGTCGAGGTATCGTCGTTCTATCCGCCGCCTGCCTGGCGTGCCTGATGTTCGGACTGGAGATTTCAAGCATTCCCACCATCCTGCCGACATTGGAGCAAGAGCTGCATGCCGACTTCAGGCAATTGCAATGGGTGATGAACGCTTACACGATCGCGGTCACCACCGTGCTGATGGCGGTCGGCACCATCGCGGACCGCTATGGACGCAAGCGCGTCTTCCTGGTCTCCATCGCCGCCTTCGGCCTGACTTCGCTGATCTGCGGCCTGGCGGACGACGTCTCGACCTTGATCGTCGCCAGGTTCCTGCAGGGTTTGAGCGGCGGCGCGATGCTGATCTGCCAGCTCGCAGTCCTGTCGCACGAATTCAGGGAAGGGCGCGAGCGCGCCGTCGCCTGGGGCTGGTGGGGCGTCATCTTCGGTATCGGCCTCGGCTTCGGACCCATCATCGGCGGTGGCATCGTCGCGGCATCGAGCTGGGAATGGGTGTTCCTCATCCACGTGCCGGCAGCGGCCTTGGCGTTCGTGCTGGCCTGGACCGGCGTCCACGAATCGAAGGATCCGCAGGCGGGCAAGCTCGACCTGGCTGGCATCGTGACACTGTCGCCGACGGTCTTCTGCCTGGTCTTCTACATCACGCAGGGATCGGACCTCGGTTTCGCCAGCCCGGCCGCGCTGACGATCCTCGGCATCTCGGTCGCGAGCTTCGTCGCCTTCCTCATCGCCGAACGGATCAGCAAGCGGCCAATGTTCGATTTCTCGGTCTTCCGGATCCGGCCGTTTTCGGGCGCCATCGTCGGCTCGGCCGCAATGAACTTCTCCTACTGGCCGTTCATGATCTATCTGCCGATCTGGTTCCATGCCGGGCTCGGTTATGACAGCGTCTCCACAGGTCTTGCCTTGCTTGCCTACACGCTGCCGACGCTCGTCATGCCGCCCCTGGCGGAGCGGCTGTCGCTGCGCTACCAGCCCGGCATCATCATTCCGGCCGGGCTTGCCATCATCGGCGTCGGTTTCATCCTGATGAAATTCGGCAGCGCCGCCGCGCGGCCGGATTGGCTGACGATGTTGCCCGGCTGCCTGATCGCCGGAGCCGGTCTTGGCATCACCAACACACCCGTCACCAACACGACGACGGGCTCCGTTTCGAGCGACCGGGCAGGCATGGCGTCGGGCATCGACATGAGCGCACGCATGGTTTCGCTGGCGGTGAACATAGCGGTGATGGGCTTCATCCTGGCAAGCGGCGTGCTGGCGCATCTAAGCACGACGCTGCCCGACCTCGACGCCAGCCAGCTGCTTCTGTTCGCCGACGGGATCGCGGCCGGAAATCCCAACCCCGGTCTTGCTGATTCCGTTGTCCACGATGCGCTGCGCAACGGCTTTGGCCGGGTGATGCTCTATGGCGGCGTCGGCGTCTGGATCATGGCCGCCATCAGCTTCCTAAGCTTCAACGCCCGGCCGGTGCGGACACAGGTTCAGTGTCCCGATTGAACGGGCGGCGCAGAAACTCAGCTGGTCTGCAACGGGTCAGTGCCGATCTTGGACAAAAGGATCACCGCCTGGGTGCGGCTGTCGACGCCGAGCTTCTGCAGGATGGCCGAGACATGCGCCTTGATGGTCGCCTCGGAAACGCCGAGCTCATAGGCGATCTGCTTGTTGAGCAAGCCTTCGGCCAGCATGCCGAGCACGCGTGTCTGCTGCGGCGTCAGCGCCTGCAGCCGCTTGATCAGGTCCGATATTTCGGGATCGCGCTCGACACCGAGATCGACGCCGACGGGCGCCGCGATGTCGCCGGCCAGCACCGATTGCACGGCGTTGCGGATTTCCTCCATGCTGGCCGATTTGGAGATGAAGCCGGATGCGCCGAGATCGAGCGCGCGCCGGATGGTCGCCGGATCGTCATGCGCCGAGACCACGATCAGCGGCACCGCCGGATGAATGCCGCGCAGCGAAATCAGGCCGGAGAGGCCGCTGGCGCCCGGCATCGACAGATCGAGCAGCACCAGATCGACATCCTCATTGGCCACGACCAGCGCCTTGGCGCTTTCGAAATCGCCGGCCTCGTGGATGGCGGCGACATTGCCGATGCCGGCAAGTGCCTCGCGCAGCGCACCGCGAAACAGCGGGTGATCGTCGGCGATGACGAAAGAATAGCCTGACGGCAAATGTTCCTCCCCGAATCCCGTCGATGATTTTTAAACTTTTCGGGACCAGCCGGACGATTATGAGAGGCCGCGCGCTGTTTTCAAGCGGCAAAACCAGCGCGCCGCGTTTTCCCTACTTCACAAGATCAGGTCTTCTGCGAATTGAGCTGGGCGCCGCCGCCACTGTCCTTGTCCATATCCTTGACGATACCCATGAAGCCCTTCAGGAAGCGCTCCATATAGCTCATCGTCTTGTTGAAATCCTCCTCACTCGGCAGTTTCGATTCGAGGCGGGCGGAGAGCGAATTCTCCAGCCTGGTGACGCGCTCGTCCATTGCCTTCATCGAGGTCTGCAGGCGGTCGATTTCGTCCTCGAAAGCGGCGCGTTCGTCGGCCGCCACCTTGCAGACGAGCTGGCCCGAGCGTTCCTCGCAGATCGACATCGCGCCGGTCTGCGTGTCCATGCGGACATAGCCGTTGGCGGATTTTTCCAGCCGGTAGCGATCGGTTTCTTCCGAATAAGCTGATACCGCGACCAGTGAAACCAGCGCGGCGGGGATCAAGATGTGTTGCAGACGCATGTTGTCCTCCATGGCCAAGGCCTGAAATATCGCATGTTTGCGCCGGAAATGGGGAAGACCCTTGGCGTGGCCTTCCCCGCACGACTGGTTCGGACTATAGCGCAACCATGTCTCAGTTTATCTACAAGATAACCCCGCAAGCGCTTTGGCGCGAGGCCGAAGCCAGTGGCCGCTTCACCGGCGCGCCGATCGACGTCGCCGACGGCTTCATCCATTTCTCCACGGCAGCGCAGGTTCGGGAAACCGCGGCAAAGCATTTTTCCGGCCAGGCAGATCTTCTGCTGGTCGCCATCGACGACGCCAGCCTGGGCGAGGCGCTGAAATACGAGGTCTCGCGCGGCGACGCGCTGTTTCCGCATCTTTACGGGGTGCTGGAGCTGAATGCCGTAAAATGGGTGCGGCCGCTGCCTCTTGGTGCCGATGGCGCACATCAGTTCCCGCCGCTGGAGGGGCAATGAGCGTGCTCGACCGGCTCGGCCAGAAGCTGCTGTTCACCTTCGATCCGGAAACCGCGCACGGCCTGTCGATCGCGGCACTGCGCTGCGGCCTGCCAGCCGGCGCGCGAACGGTGCGCGACGTCAGGCTGAAGGTCAGCCTCTGCGGTCTCGATTTCCCCAACCCGCTCGGCATGGCGGCCGGCTACGACAAGAATGCCGAGGTGCCGGACGCGCTGCTCGGCCTCGGCTTCGGCTTTGCCGAGGTCGGCACCGTCACGCCGCTGCCGCAGGCCGGCAACCCGAAGCCGCGCATCTTCCGGCTGACGGCCGACGAAGCGGTGATCAACCGGCTGGGCTTCAACAATGAAGGCCATGCCGCGGCCGAAAAACGCCTTGCCGCGCGCAAGGGGCGCCCCGGCATTGTCGGCGTCAATATCGGGGCCAACAAGGACAGCACCGATCGCATCGGCGACTATGAGCGCGGCATTGGCCGGTTCGCGCGCTACGCCAGCTATTTGACCGTGAACATCTCCTCCCCCAACACGCCTGGCTTGCGCAACATGCAGGCGCGCGAGCAGCTCGGCGAGCTTCTGTCGCGCGTCATGGCCGCGCGTGCGTCAGCCGCAGCCCAGCCGCCCATTTTCCTCAAGATCGCTCCGGATCTGGTCGAGGCCGAGCTGGAAGACATCGCCGCTGAGGTCGTGGAAAAACGGATCGACGGCATCATCGTCTCCAACACCACCATTTCGCGGCCGCCACTGCGCAGCGGCGACGTCGCACGCGAAACCGGCGGGCTTTCGGGAAAACCGCTGTTCGAGCGTTCGACCATCGTGCTGGCGAAAATGCGCAAGCTGCTCGGACCGGGCATCGCCATCATCGGGGTCGGCGGCGTCGATTCCACCGAGACCGCGCTGGAGAAAATCCGTGCGGGTGCGGATCTGGTGCAACTCTACACCGGCATGATCTATGCCGGGCCCGCGCTGCCGGGCCGTATCGTCGCCGGCATGGCACGCTTTTGCGAGACGGAGCGGTTGAAGTCCATTGGCGAATTGCGCGACAGCCGCCTCGATCGGTGGGCGTCCAAGCCGCTCAGCTGAACGCCGTCCGCACCCGCAGCCGCAAAATCGTGAGCAGGCTGAAGCCGCGCGCCAGCAGGAAAACGTGCAGCGCCGCCCACAGGCCATGATTGCCGAAGGCAGGCGCCAGTGTCAGCAGCGCGAGGGTAAAGACCAGGAACGATAGCAACATCATGTTGCGCATGTCGCGTGACCAGGTCGCACCGATGAAGACGCCATCCATCTGGAACGCCAGCACCCCGCTCAGCGCGGTGAACGCCGCCCAGGGCAAATAGATGTCGGCCATGGAGCGCACCTCCGGCGACGTCGTGACGATGGCGACCAGATTGGCGCCGGCCGACAGCAGCGCCAGGGTCGCGCCGCCGGCCAGTCCTAACCCCCAGAACAGGGTCAGCCGCACCGCCTGCCGGAAGGGCTGTTCGGCGCGCGCGCCGACGGCGCGGCCGGCGAGCTGTTCGGCCGCGGTGGCGAATCCGTCGAGGAAATAGCCGGCGACAAGGAAGAAGTTCATCAACACCGCATTGGCAGCCAGCGTCACCGTGCCAAACTGCGCGCCCTGGCGGGTGAACAGCGCGAAGGCGGCAAGCAGCGAGAACGAGCGGATCATGATGTCGCGGTTGAGCGACAGCATGCGCAGGAAGGCGGCCGCGTCGAGCAGCCGATGGCGCGGCAAGGGCGGGGTCGCGCGGAAGCGGCGGACCACGATGGCGAGACCCAGCAGCATGGCCAGGAATTCGCCCGTGACGGTCGCCCAGGCGACGCCGGCAACGCCCCAGCCAAGCTCCAGGCCAAGCAGGAAGCAGAGCGCGATGTTGATGCCGTTGAGCACCAGTTGCAGCACAAGGCCGAGCCCGCCCTCGCCACGCCCCAACACATAGCCGAGAATGGCGTAATTGATCAGCGAGAACGGTGCGGCAAGCAGCCTGATCCTGATGTAGACGCCCATCGCCTCGCTGACGCGCGGTTCGGCGCCCATGAACCACTGGCCGCCGATGGCGATCAGCGGCGAAAGCGCCGCCAGCACGATCCCGGCAACGACCGCGATCAGCACGGCGCGCCAGAACACCGCCTGTTCCTCGAGCGCGTCGCCACGCCCGAAAGCCTGGGCGACGAGGCCGGTGGTGCCCGAACGCAGGAAATTGAAGCTGGTGAAGACGACGTCGAAAACAAGCGCGCCCGCCGCAAGGCCGCCGAGAAGAGCCGCGTCGCCGAACTGGCCGACAACAGCCGTGTCGACCAGGCCGAGCATCGGCGTGGTCAGGTAGGCGAGCGTCATCGGCACCGCTATGGCGAGCACGGAACGGTTGGTGACGACAAAAGATCTGGCGTCGGCTCGAGTTGCGCCCTTGTCCAAGGGATTGCTGCCTTGCTGATTTGCGGCTTGATCGAAGAGCCGATGTGCCCCATTTTCCGGCCACTGCGCAATCATTCTTCCCGCGATGGCCAACCGAAATCCCGGTCTGGCGCGAAGCCGCCGGATTCCGTTCATGCCCCTGCAGATCGTCCACCACCCCGACTACGACGCCGGCTTTGCCGCCAACCATCGCTTCCCGATGAGCAAGTACCCGCTGCTGATGGAGGCTTTGCGCGCACGCGGCCTGGCCAGCCCTGGCGCGCTCAACACCGCGGACCCGGCACCGGCGTCAAGGCTGAGGCTTGCCCATGCGACCGACTATGTCGACCAGGTCATCAGCTGTTCGGTGCCGGAAAAAATCGAACGCGAGATCGGCTTTCCGGTCGGCCCGCGCGTTTCGCTGCGCGCGCAGCTTGCCACCGGCGGCACGATCCTGTCGGCGCGGCTCGCCTTGCGCCATGGCATCGCCTGCAACACCGCCGGCGGCAGCCATCATGCACGGCGCGCGCAAGGTGCCGGCTTCTGCACGTTCAACGACGTCGCCGTCGCCTCGCTGGTGCTGCTCGACGAGGGTGCCGCGCAAAATATCCTGGTCGTCGATCTCGATGTGCATCAGGGCGACGGTACGGCGGACATTCTGAGCGACGAGCCAGGTGTGTTCACCTTCTCCATGCATGGCGAGCGCAACTATCCCGTGCGCAAGATCGCTTCCGATCTCGATATCGCGCTTCCCGACGGCACGGGCGATGCCGCCTATCTCCGGAGGCTGGCCACGATCCTGCCGGAGCTGGCGGCCCGGGCGCGCTGGGACATCGTTTTCTACAATGCCGGCGTCGACGTCCATGCCGAGGACCGGCTTGGCAGGCTGGCGCTTTCCAATGACGGCCTGCGCGGCCGCGACGAGATGGTCATCGGCCATTTTCGTGCGCTCGGCGTGCCGGTCTGCGGCGTCATCGGCGGCGGCTACTCCACGGACGTGCCGGCCCTTGCCGCACGGCACGCCATCCTGTTCGAGGTCGCCTCGGCCCACACCTAGATTGCGCTAAAAGTCACTTCCGATAGTTGGCGATCCTGAGCAGGATGAAAGCCGGCACGACGATCGCGGCACCAAGCAGGATGTAGCCGAGGAAGCGGTCAATGGCGTGGAAGCCCAGGTTCCAGAGGTCGATGAAGAACTTCTGGATGCCGTAGAAGACATCCATCGGCAACCAGCCGAAGGCATTCATGACAAGGCCGACGAGGAACGACACCACCAGCAGCTTCAGGATCACCCTGAGCGGCGAGTCGCCGAGGAAGCGCGTCAGTGTGGACAAGGTCGTCTCCAGATTGAGATGCCCGGACTCACGGGCACGGCCCAGAGATACGTGCTTGGCGGCCTTCCATCAAGCCAGTGCGGTTTATGCCGAGAAAGCCCGGAGCAGGAGATCGAGACTCCGAGCTTCGGACGGCCCGCAATTCTTAAATATGGGTAAACAAGATCATTCTAATTTGTTGAAAATAAAGCACAAAATCGTCATTTTCCAATTTTGCGCAATGTGCGTGCAATTTTCACCTGCGAGACAGTCGGCGTCTTTCAGGTGACTGGTTGCGCGCCGCTCCGACCCCTACCACAGCTGGCGAACGCCAGTTTCGGGACCGTGCAGCCATCCCTGAAAGACACCGAACCGGAGCCCGGCCGCCGCAACGGCCAAGTTCCCCAGGAGTTAACCTGCGTGTCGATTGCTGGATGCGCGTTTGTGTTGGAGTAATGCTGTGTCCTCTCGCGTAAAGATCGTCCTGACGGCGGCTGGCCTCGCCTTTTGCCTTCTCGGGCCGGCGATGGCCGCCGACCTTTCACCCACCTACAACGACCCGCCCGCCTTTCAGTGGAGCGGCGCCTATGTCGGCGTCCATGGCGGCACGGCGTTCACCGGAATGCCAAACCCGTTTGCAGGCCGCAATGGCTTCAGCGGCGGTGTCCAGGCCGGCTACAACCAGCAGATGGGTCCCACCGTTCTCGGCGCCGAGATCGAAGGCTCTTATCTCGGCGGCGCCGAACACGACGTCCAGGGCGGCAAGATCAAGGAGAAATGGCGCGGCGCCGCCAAGGCCAAGGCTGGATTGAGCTTCGACCAGACGCTGCTGTTTGGCACCGGCGGTGTGGCCCTGACCAAATTCGACAAAAGCGACAACGTCAGCAGCACCGACGGATGGAAGGTCGGCTACCTCCTGGGCGCCGGCATCGAGCAGGGCTTCGCCGGCGGGCTGTCCGCCAAGGTCGAGTACGACTATGTCCGCACCCCCGGGGTCGAGACGACATCGGCTCTTGGCACGTCGAAGGCAACGATCGGCAGCCATGAACTGAAGGCCGGCATCAATTACCGGTTCTAGAACGAGCGAACCGGATTGCGCGATGCCGCTCTGCATCGCGCGATCCGGTGTCTCCATATGCACCGCACAGGACAGTGGCTTTTTCCACGATGCCCGCTTTCCGCGCCGCGCTGTAATGTCGATGCAATCTTCGCGATCTAGGTCCGCGCGTGAATTTTCACCATGGAATCCGATATGTCCACGCGTGGCGCCAGCCTCCTGACACGGGCCTTGAAGGCCATCTCCATCGCAATCGCGCTCGCGGGTTGTGCCTCCGATATCATGAAGAACTATGTCGGGCAGCCGGTCGAATCGGTCGTCCTCGATTATGGTCCGCCAACCGCCATCGTCGATCTTGGCCAGGGCGAACGCGCCTATCAGTGGCGCAAGGTGTCAACGTCGGCGGTTTCCGGGACATCCAGCGGCGAGGTTCGCGAGACAAAACACGGAACCGTCTACGAAGAGACCGAGACGCCCGGCTATATCGAGCGTCAGGAATGCTTCTACACATTCTATGCCCGCGCTTCCGGCGGTCGCTGGTTCATCACCAATTTCCGCCAGCCAAAGCTGGAATGCGAATGAAGTGCCGCGGCCGCAGACCCCGACCGGCCGCGGGATAAAGGAGAATATTCATGCGCGTCCTGTTGATCGAGGACGAACCGGAAATGGCCTCCGTGCTGAAGGCCGCTCTTGAGCGTGTGGACATCATCGTCGACCATGCCGCGACATTGGCCGATGCCGAGGCAATGGCCCGCCTGGGCTATCACGACGCGGTAGTGCTGGACCGCCGGCTGCCGGATGGCGACGGTCTCAGCCTCATACCGCGCCTGCGTGCCTTGCATCTGGATGTGCCTGTCATCGCACTGACGGCGATGAGCGGGTTGGACGACCGGGTCGCCGGGCTCGATGCCGGCGCCGACGATTACATGGTCAAGCCCTTCGCCACGGTGGAACTCGTCGCGCGGCTTCACGCCTTGCACCGGCGCTCGTTCACCTCGCGCGCCAACCAGACAATGGTCGGCCGCCTCACCTATGATTTCCGCCATCGCGAGGCGCTGATCGAGGATCAGGCGCTCGATCTGCCGCGGCGCGAAAGGCTGGTGCTTGAAACGCTGATCCGCCGGCCGGGCCGGACCATCATGCGCGGCGCGCTGGAAGAGGCCGTATACGCGCTCGACGACGAGATCGGCTCCAACGCGCTCGATGCGCATATTTCGCGACTACGCCGCAAGCTCGACGATGTCTCCGCCGGCATCGAGATCCGGGCGATCCGCAATCTCGGCTATCTCTTGCGGGCGGTCTCGTGAAGAAGAAGGGCCGGCCAGGCTCGCTGCAATGGGTCCTGGTCCGGCGGCTGATCCTGCTGCAGGCGGCCACGCTGCTCATCTTCATCGTGCTTTGCGCGGCAGCCCTTTGGATCGCCAATCCGCGTCTTTTGATCGACAATGAGGCCGCCGTCGCGGCCGTCAAGGATGCGGTCGACCGGGACAAGGACGGCAGGCTGATCGTGCGTGAAACGGAGGAACTCACGGCGTTTCGCGAGAGCTTCCCCAATGTCTGGTACATCGTTCGCGACGGCAGCGGCGGGAGCGTCCGTGCCGGCAAGATACCCGACATCTACACCAAGAGCTTCGGCGAGTTGCTTGACGGGGCCGATCACGCCACGATCGGGTTCTCCGACAAGGACATGCGGCCGGAAGCCTATATCGAAAACGCTTCGACGAGGGCCGGCACGGTGCAGATCATCGCCGCGACGCAGTCGTCGCGCCAACAGACAGATGGCCTCGAGATCAACATCTCGGCCACCGTCGAAGTCGCGCGCAATCCGGACGGCAGCAGGAACTGGGAGCGCGCGCTGCCGGCGCTCGCGCTCGTCGTCGCGATCCTGCTTTTGCCCATCATCCTCGTCATGGGCACGACGACGCTGGTGACGACGCCGGCCGTGGTGCGCCGCTCCTTCGCCGGTCTTGTCGAAACGGTCCGCCAGGCGGCGCGCATCGATATCGGCACCCGCGCCATGCAACTGCCGGTCAAGCAGGTGCCGCAGGAAATCGCGCCGCTCGTGCACGCCTTCAACGAGGCGCTTGCCCGCCTCGCTCAGGGCTACGACCGCCACAATCGCTTCCTCACCGACGCGGCGCATGAACTGCGCACGCCGATCGCCATCCTTCGTACGCGGGCCGAATTGCTGAAACAGGAGCCGCAGAGCGCGCGGCTGCTGCATGACATCGAACGCCTGTCGCATCTTGCCCAGCAACTGCTCGACCATCAGTTGCTCGACCGCCCGTCGGACCAGCGCCAGATCGTCGATCTCGACGATCTCGTCAGCCGGGTGGCGGCCGACTTCGCACCGCTCGCCATCGAGGCTGGCTATGACCTTGCCTTCGAGCCGTCGCCAACCAAGGCCCGAGTAGAGATCAATGTCCTGCAGATCGAGCGGGCGCTCGCCAACCTCGTGCGCAACGCAATCGAGCATGGCGGCGGCAGCGGCACGATCACGATCGCCATCGACGGGACCGGTGGCGTCGAGGTCCGCGACGAAGGGCCGGGAATTCCGGCGGAAGAGCGCGAGAACGTGTTCGAGCCCTTCTACCGCTTGCAGCCGCAGTCGCGCGGCGCGGGGCTGGGACTGAATCTCGCCCGGCAGATCGCGCTGCTGCATGACGGGACGATCCGCATCTTGATGGGCTCATGGCGCGGCGCCCGCATCCGCATGGAGTTACCGGTGCTTTCGTGACGTGCCGAGCCCATGGCGGCCGGCCGCCAGTCCTTCCCTGCGATTTATCTGTTTTCTAACCAATTGCCGCTATTGCCATTGCAAGAGCGGGAGCCAGGCTTTGGTGGGAACGGGAAAAATCGGCGCGCACCGCGCGGTCAAGCTGTCGGTTGTCGTGCCATGCTACAATGAGCGCGACGGCGTGGCCGAACTTCATCGACGCGTCAGCGCCGTATGCCTCGAGCAAAGCCCTTCCTACGAGATCGTGCTTGTCATCGACGGGGCGACCGACGGCACACGCGAGGCCATTTTCGAACTGGCCGAAAAGGACGACCATGTGGTCGCCATCGACCTTGCCCGCAATTACGGCCACCAGATCGCCTTGAGCGCGGGGCTGGAGTTCTGCCGCGGCGAGCGCATCCTCATTCTCGACGCCGACCTCCAGGATCCACCCGAATTGCTCGGCGCGATGATGGCGAAGATGGATGAAGGCTTCGATGTCGTCTACGGCCAGAGGGTCAAGCGCGACGGCGAAGGCTGGTTCAAGCTGGCTTCCGCCTCGATGTTCTACCGCCTGCTCGGCCGGATGGTCGATGTCGAGATCGCACCGGATTCCGGAGACTTCCGGCTGATGAGCCGCCGGGCCCTCGACCATCTGAACGCGATGCCCGAACGCTACAGGTTCATTCGCGGCATGGTGAGCTGGATCGGGCTGAGGCAGGTAGCCTTCCCCTATGAAAGGCACCGGCGCTTTGCCGGCACCACCCACTATCCGCTGAAGAAGATGGTTCTTCTGGCGGTCGACGCAATGACCAGCTTCTCGATCGTGCCGTTGCGGTTTGCCTCGCTGCTGGGGATGATGTTCGGCCTGCTCGGCCTGGTCGTGCTCGGCTATACGCTGTTTGAATGGTCCAGGGGCAACGTAGTGCCCGGCTGGACGAGCCTTGCGGCGATCATGCTGATCCTGGGCAGCGTCCAGCTTCTGGTGTTGGGCATTTTCGGCGAGTATCTCGGCCGCATGTACATGGAGACGAAGCGGCGGCCGCTCTACTTCGTCAACGAAATCGTTTCGCGCGACCTGCCGGCCAAGGGCAGCGACCTGCCCGTCCATCGCCTGCAGGAGATGGCGAAAAGAGCCGCGCGTGGCTGAGGCAAAGGTCGAGCGGATGCAACGGGAACGGCATGGGCAGGATGCGGTCGGCTCTTCCGTCTGATCTCTCGCGGATGCAGCGCTTTGGCGCCGCCATGTCTGCCGGCCTCATCGCAGTCGCGAAGGCGACACCGTCACCTGGAGCCGCGAAATGAGCCAGGCCACAGCAATCGTGGCGGCGAAGCCGCCACCCGGAGCCGTGACATGAACCAGGCCGCTGCAATCGCGACGGCGACGCCGTCGCTCGGGGACGCGCAACGCAGCAGGCTGATACTTTGCCTTCTCTGCGCTTGCCTGGTGGCCTATTGGCTTGCCACCAGTGCCAGCGCGATGCTTCAGGATCCCGACAGTTGGTGGCAAGTGAAAGTCGGATTGGACTTTCTGGGAAACCGGACGTTTCCCGTCGTCGACCCCTATTCCTATACGTTCGCCGGTCAGCCCTGGATCGCCAAGGAATGGCTGGGGCAGGTCTTTCTGGCCCTCGCCTACCGTGCCGGCGGCTGGAATGGCGTCGTCACACTGATCATCGCCACGATCAGCCTGACGGTCTTCCTGACGGGATGGTTCCTCAGCGCATGGCTAAAGCCGACACTGGCGATAGCGCTGGCCTTCGCCGCGGCTTTGCTGATCGCCCCGATCTATACGGCCCGTCCACACATCTTCACCTTGCCGATCATCGTCGTCTGGACGGCAATGCTGTTTCGCGCCGCGCAAGACGAGAGAGCCCCGCCTTTGTGGCTGCTGGTGCTTGTGGTCTTGTGGGCCAACCTTCATGCCACGTTCACCCTGAGCTTCGTCATCGCTGCCTTTGCCGGGCTCGATCTCCTGGCGCGCTCGGGTCTGTCGAAACCCGCTCTCCTGGCAAAATGGGTTGCTTTCGGCCTGCTCTGCCCAGTGGTCAGCCTGATGCATCCTTACGGGGTGAAGGCCATCCTGGCGACGTTCACAGTGGCCTATGGCAACGAGGCGGTGCCACTCATCCTGGAATGGCGGGCGTTCAACGCGCAGGAGCAGATCTTCCAGGAAGCGGTGATGCTGTTGGCGCTTTTTGGACTTTTGGTATCGAGGCTGCGGATCGGCTGGGCCAAGGCGGTGTTCATCGTCTTCGCCTTGCATGTCTATCTCACCCATCTGCGGTTTGTATATCTGCCCTTCCTGCTGATCCCCCTGGTGATCGCGGTCGAGGTCGCCCGGCAATACCCCTCGATCTCAACCACGACCTGGCTGGCGGAAAAGCGTGACGGACTGGAAAAACTCTTCGCCAGCCGGTTTTACGCGATCTGCGGCGCAATGGCTGTCCTGCTGGTCGGTGCGGTCTTCATCCTCGGCAGTGCCTACCAGGTGTCGCCGAGCCCGAAGACAGCGGCCAGCGGCGCCCTCGCATATGCAAGGGATCACCAGCTTTCCGGCAACGTGCTGAATTCCTATAATTTCGGCGGCACGCTGATTTTCCACGGCATCAAGACCTTCGTCGACGGCAGGACGGACCAGTTGTTCCTGGGCGGCTTCACGAAAGCCGACGACGCGACGGGACACAGCGACGGAAAACCGCTGCTCGAGGCGCAGCTGAAGAAATACGCCATCGGCTGGGCACTCCTGACGGCCGACGATACCCGCATCCCCTTCTTCGCGGAGTTGGGCTGGAAGCGAGCCTATGCGGACGACGACGCCGTGATCTACCTGCCTCCCGGCGCCTGACTTACAGCGTCCGGACGAAACCGGTTCCGTCCGCGTTCGACGGTCTGGCATCTGCCTTGACATGGATGTTGCAGTGCAGCAAACTTGTGTTGCAGAGCACAGTCCGTGAAACCACGAGCCACGATTTTTCGAACGACGGGGACATCGCCGCATGAGGAGCATGTCAGGTTCCGCCGCCCGGCTGCTACGGGCCACGGCCTACGGACCCGCCGAATGAACTACAGGCGCGATATTGATGGCCTGCGAGCCATTGCGGTGCTGCCCGTCGTGCTCTTCCACTTCGGCGTATCCGCCATTCCCGGCGGCTTCACCGGTGTCGATATCTTCTTCGTCATATCGGGCTATCTGATCAGCGGCAGCCTGCTCGACGATCTCGAGCGCGGCCAGTTCTCGATCGGCCGCTTTTACTGGCGCCGCGCGCGGCGCATCCTGCCGGCGCTGACCTTCGTCATCCTGCTCGCCAGTATCGCTGCCTGGTTCATCCTGCTGCCGTCGGATCTCCATGAGTACAGCCTTAGCGTAATCGCGGCCTCGACCTTCTGGTCGAACATCTATTTCTGGAAGACGACCAACTATTTCTCCATCGACGCGGAACTGCGGCCGCTTTTGCACACATGGTCGCTTTCGGTCGAGGAGCAGTACTACATCTTCGCGCCGATCCTCGTCTATCTGATCTACCGATACGCCTCGAAGCGCTGGCTGACGATATTGCTGCCGATTGCCATAGGCAGTTTTGCCCTGGCGGTCATGGCAACCACGCTGGCGCCGACCGCCGGCTTCTACCTCTTGCCGACGCGCATCTGGGAACTGGCGCTGGGCGCCATGCTGATGCTGAGAAAGCCGCCGGCGCTTGCCAGCCGTCCGCTGACTGAACTGATCGGGCTGGCCGGTTTTGGCCTGATCACCTTCGGCTTCCTGACGATTTCGGAGAGCGATCCCTTTCCGGGCTACAATGCCCTGTTTCCCTGCATCGGAACGGCGCTGCTCATCTATGCCGGCCAGCCCCATGCGGACAGGTCGGTCCCTGTCGCCACGCAAGTGCTGCGGCTGACACCGCTGGTGTGGATCGGCCTTATCTCCTATTCGCTCTATCTCGTTCACTGGCCGATCAATTCGTTCGTCCACTATCTCTCGCTCAAAGCCATCGGCGTGCCGACGATCATGGCGATGATCGTGGCCAGCGTCGCGCTGGCGACGTTCTCGTGGAAATATGTCGAGCAGCCCTTCCGCCAGAAGCGGGCCTTCACCGCCCCTCTGCCCATCTTCGCCTTCTCGGCGACGGCGATCGCCCTGCTGTGCGTCGGCGGCTTGGCCGGCGCGCTGGGCAAGGGTTTTCCGCAACGCTTCCCGGACTTCTCGACGGAACGGGTCCTGGTGGGTGACTGGCGCAATGGCGTCTGTTTCAACGAGGGCGCGAGCCGGATCGAGAACTGGAACCTCGCCGACTGCACCCGAACGCATGGCTTTCCCACCAATGTGCTGCTGTGGGGCGATTCCTTCGCCGCGCACTACGTATCGGGGCTGGAAGCCAATGCGCAGAAAATCCAGGCCAACGTCATCCAGTATACCTATGCCGGCTGCCCGCCCAATCTGAGCTACTTCTCCTATGCCCGGCCGGCCTGCACGCGCTTCAACGAACGGGCGCTGTCGATCATCCGCGATGCCAACATCCAGGCGGTGATCCTGAGCGGCAGATGGACCGACTACCAGGCAAGGGGCTTCGACGGTCTGCAGAAGACGGTCGACCGGCTGCGCGACATGGGCGTCAAGGTCTATGTCATCGGCCAGTCTCCGGAGTTCATCGCCGACGTCCAGAAAATCGCTTTCTTCGCAAGACGGGAGCACGTCGCGAACACATCCTGGCCGATGGCCATGGATCCGGACATCAACAAGCAGGTACTGCCATTCGTCAAAGGGGCGACTTTCATCGACCCGCTGGCCTATCTGTGCGACGCAGCCGGCTGCTCCTACGCCGACGCCGGCACCAGGCAGTTCCTGTACTTCGACTACGGTCATTTCTCGTCCGCCGGCGCGACGCTCGCCATCTCGAAATACTGGCCAAGCTTTGCCGCCAGCAACAAGGTCGCCAAGGCAAAATAGCAAGCGCGCCAGCGCTGAGGGAGGCGCGAAAGCGTTTGTTCGCGGGATCGCTTTGCGATTGCCCGAGGGCCGAACCTCATGGTAACGAGGGCACGCGCGGGTATGATGTAATGGTAGCCTGTCAGCTTCCCAAGCTGAACGCGCGGGTTCGATTCCCGCTACCCGCTCCAGCTTGTGCCCGGGCGCAATTGCGCCCCATGACTCTTCCTCACAGTTTTTGCGCAGGGTGGAGGAAGGTGGGGGAAAATTAAAGGCGCCTGACTGGTACTCTCATGACCATGCTGCTATTGCTGCCCAATTGGTGGGCCGCCTGACTAGCTATGGAAGTATAGGCTACCGATAGTTTAGTTGTTGGTCGCGGGGGCGACAATGAAATGCTTGGTGATTAATCTTGACCGATCAGTTGATCGGCTGGCCTCGGCTCGAGCGGAATTTTCTCGTATTGGCATTGATTTCGAGCGCGTTGCCGGTATCGACGCAATGAACGGGGTTCCGTTTACCGCGCCGCCGCTGACTGAAACGGAAATCTGTTGCTTTCTCAGTCACCGCCGCTGCTGGAAAAGCATCGCGGACGGTCCCGACGAGTATGTCGCGGTATTCGAGGACGACGTTGTTTTTAGCCCGGACGCGGGTAGCGTTCTGGCTGATGATAGCTGGATTCCGCCAAATGCCGATATCATCAAGCTGGAAACATTCCTCAGCCGAGTAAGGCTCGGGAGCCGGCACATCCCCGTCAAAAACGGATACTCGGCAAGGCGGCTTCTCGGGCAACACTTAGGTTCGTGCGGCTACGCGATTTCTAGAAGTGCCGCCTACGGCCTGCTCAGAAACACGGAACGCTTCAGGGCAGCAGTCGACGTCGCCCTTTTCAGCCCAAATCAGATGACGGCCGCGCGCAACACGATCTACCAATTGATGCCGGCTCTCTGCGCCCAAGGGGCTGTCGTTGGGACTGAGGGACCTTTGAGCTTGATCCAACTTGCTCCCAGGCCCCATGTAGACAAGCGAATGGCCGACAGAATCCATTCAGAGGCGACGCGCATTTTCTGGTACTTGCGTAACAGGAATTTCCTATCGACAGAGAAAGTTGACGCTGTGCGCCTAGGCGGCCCCTTAGTTTACCCAAAATAAAAACGGGTAGATCACGAATATGTTTGCGTTTCCAAGCAGCTTTTTTGAGATGTGGTTGAGATGGCATGGTTACAGGAAATACAAGCGCCGTAGCCGCCACTCGCTTAATCGGGCATGCTTCAAGCTCATATCTCTGATGCGGCGTCTCCCCGCCAATTCTCTCATTATCGATGCGGGTGCCAATGTCGGCGATGTAACGGCATATTTTCTAGGCCAGGGAATGCGAGTGATCGCATTTGAGCCGGATCCGACAGCGCTGGCGATTCTTCAAAACAGGTTCTCCGGCAACGACAAGGTGACCATTGAAAACAAGGCGGTCGGCGCGAAAGCCGGCCACGCACCTTTCTTTCAAACCGCAGCCGTCAGAAAAGGTGCCGTCTATCAAACAGAATGGTCATCGCTTGATCGGCGCGACGTGCACGCTGAAGCCGTAACGAGCGTCGAAGTTGTCGACCTCGTGGCCTACATCAATGCACTGCCGCGGAAGGTTTCCATCCTTAAACTTGACATCGAAGGAACAGAGGCCGAGGTATTGGAGGCTATTCTTGATGCTGGGCTTGAGACAAAAATAGACCTGATCGTCGCCGAGACACACGAGCGCTTTTCGCCAGAATTGGCGATGAGGATAAGCGCGTTAAAGGAGCGGATAGCGGCAAGGCACATAACCAACGTCGAACTCGGATGGCGCTGACCAATTAGGGCTGGCGTCTGCCGGATGTCAGCGGTCAATTTCGTCACAGACGAGTGATCGGTGCCAACCGGCACCGATTGTAAGATGCAGGCTTTCGATAGCCGCGCAATGACGACACCGGCCACGCCGCGGTAGCCGGCCTTTTCGTCAACGATTCGTCACCACCAGACCCGCTCGCGCCAGCAACGCACACGACGGCGGCCATGGCGCCAGTACTGACGGCAAACCCGTCTCCAGCCGCGGTGCCGCCGTCTTCCTCGGTGATAGTAGCGACGACCCCCACCACGGCGTGAGACCTTTTCCACCTCGACGTCTTCATCGCCTTCGAAGACCGCCGGGTCCGGCTTGTCCAGTTGATCTAGAATTCCGTTGCCCTGAGGAATACCGGCAACCGCGCGGCGGGGTCCGACTATGCCCGCAAACGCCACGGCCCCCGCAACGCCCAGCATCCCTGTGAGAAACAACCGACGTTCCATCAAAACCTCCCGAGTTGTTGACATCGGCACCTCGTTCCCTTGCCCAAAACAACTCCAGCGAGCATGCCGATTGGCCTGAACGCGCGACTGCACTTCTGGTTCCATCACCCCACTTCGCGCAGGATGAAATCGTGGAGCATCTTGGCGGCCGGCGACAGCGCGCGATTCCTAACCGTGATCAGGCTGTAGGGCCTGACCTCGATGTCGAATTCGGTCTGGACGACATCGATGGCGCCGGCGAGTCCGTCGGGGTTCTGGATGAATTTCGCCACCTGCACCGAGACCGGCGCGATGGCGTCGGACTGCGCGACCATGACCAGCGTCAGGAGCAGCGAACTGGTGTTGAGGATCCGGTCCGGCAGCGCGATGTTGCGATTGAGGAAATTGCTCTCCATCGCCTGACGCAAGGGCGAGCCGCCCGACTGGAAAACCCAGTCATAGGCGGCGGTGTCTTCCAGCCGCACCACGCTGCCCCTGGTCAGCGGGTGGCCACGACGCACGATCAGACAGGCTTTCTCGACGCCAATGACACGCGATTCGAACAGCCGCGGATTGAGATCGTCGGGGATGCGCGCAATGATGAAATCGTGGCGCGTGGCGATCAGTTCGCGCGCCAGCACATTCGAGGTCTCGACCTGCATGGTGATTTCGATGCGCGGATAGATGCGGCGGATTTCGCGGATCGCCGGCACCGCCAGTTCGATCGCCGGCGCCGTCACGGCACCAAGAAACACGGAACCGCCCTTGCCCGCCTTGAGCTCGGAAATCTCGCGATCGACCTCGCGCATCTCCAGCAGGATCGAACGCCCACGCCTTGCCAGCGCCTTGCCGTAGGGCGTCAGCGTGATGCCGCGCGGCAGCCTCTCGCACAGCTTGACTTCGAGCACCGCCTCCATCTCGGCAATCATGCGCGATGCCGCCGGCTGTGAAATGTTCATCACCTGCGCGGCCGCGCTCACGCGACCGTGATCATCGAGCGCGACGATCATGCGCATATGACGCAGGCTGAGTCCGCTGCGCAGCAGGGTTTCGCCATCGCCTGGGGTCTCGTTGTAATCATTTGAACCCGCAGCCGGATTCCGTAGCACCGCCATAATTTTCCCTGCCTCCGCTCGCGGTCGGCCGGCATTTGCCAGCAACCCGTCACGCGTCATAACATATACCACTTGCGGTATAGCAACCATCAAAGATCGCATTTGACAGTTATGGCAAAAGGACGGCAACGTCAGCGCGTTCCGAGACGCAACGGTCGCCGACGATAAAATCGTATCGATTGAAATAAGCGGCTCGGGGCCATGGGAGGATACCGGAGATCGATATGACGGCAGCAGTGCCTTGGCGCTTCTGCACGATTGCGCGGCCCGCGACCCCCGGGGTGCTGCGTCCATCAACCAGGGAGAGTTACGTGAAAATCATCAAGACACTGGCCGCAGTCGCGGCGCTTGGCATCGCTGCCATGACCTACTCGGCGCACGCGGCCGACAAGGGTCTCGTCGGCGTGCTGATGCCGACCAAGACTTCGCAGCGCTGGATCAATGACGGCGACGCCGTCAAGTCCCAGCTCGAGGCTCTCGGCTACACCGTCGACCTGCAATATGCGCAGGACGACATCCCCAACCAGCTCAGCCAGCTGGAAAACGAAATCACCAAGGGCCCGAAGGCGCTGATCATCGCCTCGATCGACGGCACCACCCTGTCGGATGCGCTGCAGAAGGCCGCTGACGCGGGCGTCGTCGTCGTCGCTTATGACCGCCTGATCAAGAAGACCGGCAATGTCGACTATTACACCACATTCGACAATTTCGGCGTCGGCGTGATCCAGGCGAATTCGCTAGTCAAGGGCCTCAAGGAGCGCTTCCCGAACACCAAGCCGTGGAACGTCGAACTGTTCGGCGGCTCGCCCGACGACAACAACGCGTTCTTCTTTTACAACGGTGCGATTTCCGTCCTGCAGCCGCTGATCGATGACGGCTCGATCAAGATCAAGTCCGGCCAGATGGGCATGGACAAGGTCGGCACGCTGCGCTGGCTCGCCGCCACCGCCCAGGCGCGCATGGACAACCTGCTCTCCGCCAACTATTCGGACGGCAGCCGCGTCGATGGCGTTCTGTCTCCCTATGACGGCCTGTCGCGCGGCATCACCGCCTCGCTGCGCGCCGTGGGCTACGGCACTGCCGCTCAGCCCTGGCCTATTGTGACCGGTCAGGACGCCGAGACCGCCTCGGTCAAGCTGATCATCACGGGCGAGCAGTACTCGACCGTGTTCAAGGACACACGCGACCTGGCCAAGGCCACTGTCGGTCTGGTCGACAAGGTGCTGTCGGGCGGCAAGCCCGACGGCCTCGACACCAAGACCTACAACAACGACGTCAAGGTCGTTCCCTCGATCCTGTTGACGCCGCATGAGGTCGACAAGACGAACTACCAGAAGCTGGTCGTCGACTCCGGCTACATCAAGGCCGAAGACCTGAAGTAATCTCTGTTATAAAATCTGGGGTCCTGCGCGACGCAGGGCCCCTTTTCGTTCACAAGCGACCCCGGTATTGTTACTGCCGGCCTAGAGCAGTTCCAGGAAAAGTGCGTAGCGCTTTTCCCGGGAAGAAAGCGTAGCGCTTTCCCCTTGGGAATTGCGTAAAAACAAGAAAGTCTGGGAGCTTGCCCTTATGACCTCGACGATTTTGGAGATGCGCGACATCACCAAGACGTTTCCCGGCGTGAAGGCGCTGTCGAATGTCAACCTCAGTGTCGAGGAAGGCGAAATCCACGCCGTGGTCGGCGAGAACGGCGCCGGCAAGTCGACGTTGATGAAGGTGCTGTCGGGCGTCTATCCCGCGGGCACCTATGACGGCCAGATCATCTTTCAAGGCCAGGAATGCCAGTTCAAAGGCATCCATGACAGCGAACACAAGGGCATCGTCATCATCCACCAGGAGCTTGCGCTGGTGCCGATGCTGTCGATTGCCGAAAACATCTTCCTCGGCAACGAACACGCCAAATATGGCGTGATCGACTGGGACGCCAACGAGGCGCGCACCAGCGCGCTGTTGAAGAAGGTAGGCCTCAAGGAAGACCCCAAGACGCTGATCACCAATATCGGCGTCGGCAAGCAGCAGCTGGTCGAGATCGCCAAGGCGCTGAGCAAGGAAGTCAAGCTCCTGATCCTCGACGAGCCGACCGCATCGCTCAGCGAAAAGGACAGCCAGGCGCTGCTCGACCTCTTGCTCGAATTCAAGCGGCAAGGCATGACCTCGATCCTGATCTCGCACAAGCTCAACGAGGTGAACCGTGTCGCCGACAAGGTTACCGTGATCCGTGACGGGCGCACCATCGAGACGCTGGCCAGGAAGGACATTTCGGAGGACCGCATCATCACCTCGATGGTCGGCCGCTCGCTCGACGACCGCTATCCGCCGCGCGAACCAAAGATCGGCGAGGTCGTCTTCGAAGTGAAGAACTGGTCGGTCTATCACCCGATCCATGCCGAGCGGCAGGTGATCAAGGGCATCGACATCAACGTGCGCAAGGGCGAGGTGGTCGGCATAGCCGGGCTGATGGGCGCCGGCCGCACCGAATTCGCCATGAGCCTATTCGGCCGTTCCTATGGCCGCCGCATCACGGGCGAGGTGCTGCTCAAAGGCAAGCCGATCGATGTCTCATCCGTCAGCAAGGCGGTCGAACATGGCATCGCCTACGTGACCGAGGACCGCAAGACCTATGGTCTCAACCTGATCGACCATATCAAGCATAACATAACGCTTGCCAATCTCGGCGGCGTGTCGCGTCACAGCGTGATCGACGATCTGCGCGAGCTCGCCGTCGCCAACGACTATCGCAAGAAGACCAACATCCGCGCTTCGAGCGTCTATCAGATGACCGGCAATCTTTCGGGCGGCAACCAGCAGAAAGTGGTGCTGTCGAAATGGCTGTTCGCCGATCCGGACCTGCTGATCCTGGACGAGCCGACGCGCGGCATCGATGTCGGCGCCAAATACGAAATCTACACGATCATCGCGCGTCTTGCCTCGGAGGGTAAGGCGATCGTGGTCATCTCGTCGGAAATGCCGGAATTGCTCGGCATCACCGACCGCATCTACGTCATGAACGAAGGCCGCATCGTCGGCGAAATGCCCGCGGCGGACGCAAGCCAGGAAAAAATAATGCGCGCCATCGTTCGCGGAGAAGGAAAAGCAGCATGAGCACCGACAGCGCCCCCGCCCCGCAGGGCAACATCGCCGAGGACCAGCGTCCACGCATTGCCGTCTCGGCGCTGACGACGAACCTGCGCGAATACGGTCTCATCATCGCGCTGATCGTCATCATGCTGTTCTTCCAGTTCACCACGTCGGGAACGCTGTTCAAGCCGGTCAACCTCAGCAATCTGGTGCAGCAGAACTCGTTCATCATCGTGATGGCGCTGGGCATGCTGCTGGTCATCGTTTCCGGCTATATCGACCTCAGCGTCGGCTCGGTCGCCGGTTTCATCGGCGCGCTGGCGGCAAACATGATGGTCATCTGGCAGCTGGGACCGCTCAGCAATCCACTGGTGGTTTCGATCGTCTGCCTGGTCGTGGGCGGCCTGATCGGTGCGGCGCAAGGCTATTGGATCGCCTATCACCGGATACCGAGCTTCATCGTGACACTGGCCGGCATGCTGATCTTCCGCGGCATCTGCCAGGCACTGCTGGGCGGCGGTTCCTCGGTGGGCCCACTTCCGGATGGCTTCAAGGCGCTGAGCTCCGGCTTCATCCCGGACCTTATCGGCCCGCTGACGCTGATCCCGCCGACGGTGAACGCCGCCGGCAAGACCATCGTGGGCAGCGGCCTGACGCTGCACATGACGACGATCGTGCTCGGCCTGATCGCCGTGGTGGCCTATGCCTATTTCGGCGTGAGGACGCGACGCAAGCGCGAGCGCCACGGCTATGAGGCCGAGCCGTTCCCGCTGTTCGTCGTCAAGACGCTGGTCGCCAGCGCGCTGGCGCTGTTCCTGGTCTATGAGTTCGCCAGTTACAGGGGCCTGCCGGTGGTGCTGCTCGTCATGGGCGTGCTGATCTCGCTGTTCGTCTTCGTCACCAAGCGCATGACCATCGGCCGCCGCATCTACGCGATGGGCGGCAATCCCAAGGCCGCGCAGCTGTCGGGCATCAACACCGAGCGGCTGACACTGCTGGTGTTCATCAATATGGGCGTGCTGTCGGCGCTGGGCGGCCTGATCATCGCGGCTCGCCTTGGCCAGGCCGTGCCGGCGGCCGGTCTGGGCTCAGAGCTCGACGTTATCGCTGCCGTCTTCATCGGCGGCGCCTCGGCGATGGGCGGCGTCGGCCAAGTCATCGGCGCGGTGGTCGGCGGCTTCATCATGGGCGTGATGAACAACGGCATGTCGATCATGGGCGTCAATGTCGACTGGCAGCAGGTGGTCAAAGGCCTGGTCCTGCTCGGCGCCGTGATCTTCGACGTCTACAACAAGAACAAGGCCTGACAGGGGCAATTCCAGGAAAAGCGCGTCGCGGTTTTCCTACAGGAATTGCGCGGAAACAAAATACCGGGAGCGGATCGACCACTCAAAGCTGAACCGCTCCAGCGAGGCAACAAGGAAGGCATACGGGTCACATCGCGGCGCTGCCGGCAACCAGCCGGTGCGAAGAAGTTCCCTCAAGGAACCAGGCCCCGCGAGCGCAATCCGAACGGAGAATTTCACCCGTGGCATGGGCGACGTCCCAGCCGCGCTTGGGAAGGTTTGCCGCGGCGGCAGCCATGCCAAGGCACATGAGAGAGGATTGATCATGCTGATCTCGCAGATTCTCGATGACGCCGAGACCATCCGCGTCGTTGCCCGCAATGGCGGCAGGACCCGGATCATCAACGGCGCCCGCAGCGTCTATTCGCTGGCGATGGAGGCGGCCCGCACCGGCGTCGGGCTGGCCACCCTGATCGAGCGCAAGGGGCTCGGCGAGACGGTCGATCTCGATGCCGCCTACAAGAAAGGGCGGCTGTTGTCGCCGATCAATCACCCCGATCCGGCGCATCTGCATCTCACAGGCACCGGCCTGACCCATCTCGGCTCGGCCGCGACGCGCGATTCCATGCACAAGAAGCTCAGCGCCGATGGCGAGGAGCAGCTTACCGATTCCATGAAGATGTTCCGCATGGGGCTGGAGGGTGGCAAGCCCGCCAAGGGCCAGGTCGGCGTGCAGCCGGAATGGTTCTACAAGGGCAACGGCACGATGGCCGTGGCGCCGGGTGCCGCACTCCTGTCACCGGCCTTCGCCAAGGACGCCGGCGAGGAACCCGAAATCGCCGGCATCTATGTCATCGGCGATGACGGCGCCCCCTTCCGCGTCGGCTTCACGCTGTCGAACGAGTTTTCCGACCACGTGACCGAGCGGGTGAACTATCTCTTCCTCGCCCATTCCAAGCTGCGTAACGCCTCGTTCGGACCGGAGATCCTGATCGGCGACCTGCCTGCCGACATCCGCGGCACCTCGCGGATCGTGCGCGACGGCGAGACGCTGTGGGAAAAGCCGTTCCTGTCGGGCGAAGCGAACATGTCGCACACCATCGCCAATCTCGAACACCATCATTTCAAATATTCGGCGTTCCGCCAGCCGGGTGACGTGCATGTGCATATGTTCGGCACCGCGACCCTGTCCTTCGCCGACGGCGTCAAGACCGAGGCCGGCGACGTGTTCGAGATCGAGGCCGGGGATTTCGGCCTGCCGCTGCGCAACCCGCTCGAGCTTGAGAAGCCGGTGAAGGTGGCGGTGAAGGCGCTTTGAGAGCGTGATCTCCCCCTTGTGGGGAGATCAGCAGCTTCAGCCTCAATAAATATCGAAGTCGAAATACTTCGCCTGGATCTTCTTGTAAGTGCCGTCGGCGACGATCGCGTCGAGGGCAAGTATCTTGCCTGGCGGCAATCGGGGTTCAGCGCGCGGCGCGGAAATGCTTGGAGAGCTTCAGGCCCTGTGCCTGGTAGTTGGAGCCGAGATCGGTGCCGTAGAGCGCCTGCGGCCGCTTCAGCATGTGCTCGTAGACCAGCCGGCCGACGATCTGGCCATGGTCGAGGATGAACGGCACTTCGTGGCTGCGCACTTCAAGCACCGCCCGGCTGCCGGTGCCACCGGCCGCCGAATGGCCGAAGCCCGGATCGAAGAAGCCGGCATAATGGACGCGGAATTCGCCGACCAGCGGGTCGAAGGGCGTCATCTCGGCGGCGTAGAGCGGCGGTACATGCACCGCTTCCTGGCTGACGAGGATGTAGAATTCGTCGGGATCGAGCACCAGCTCGCCGGCGCCGCTCTTGTGGATCGGTTCCCAGAAATCGACGACATCCTGCGCGGCGCGCTTGTCGACATCGACAAGGCCGGTGTGATGCTTGCCGCGATAGCCGACCAGCCCGTCACCATCGCCCTTGAGATCGATCGACAGCGCGATACCGCCGCCCGAAATATTCGGCGGCTCGGTGGCGACCAGCATCTGCGCGCGATGCAATTCATGCAATTCGGCTTCCGAGAGCAGCGCGTTGCCGGTGCGGAAGCGGATCTGCGACAGGCGCGAACCGGTGCGCACGACGATCGGGAAGGTGCGCGGGCTGACTTCCAGGTAGAGCGGACCGTTGTAGCCGGCGGCGATCTTGTCGAACTCGTGGCCACGGTCGGTCATGACACGGGTGAAGATGTCGAGCCGCCCGGTCGAACTCTTCGGATTGGCCGAAGCGGACACAGCTGGGGGCAGCGCAAGGCTTTCCAGCAGCGGCACGATGTAAACACAGCCCGTTTCCAGCACCGCGCCGTCGGCGAGGCTGAACTCATGCAGCTTCAGCCGATCGAGTTTGTCGGCGACCCGATGATCCGGACCCGGCAGGAAGGACGCCCGCACCCGCCAGGCCCTGTCGCCGAGCCTGAGATCGAGGCTGGCTGGCTGGATCTGGTCGGCGTCGAGCGCGCGCGGCGACTTCAGCGCGCCGGACTGGAACAGCGCCGAGATGTCCTGATCGGGAAGAATGCCTGTCTGCCGCAAGGCTCCGCTCCTAGGCCAGACGAATTTCCTGCCAACAGATTCTCGCCGCAAAACATCGAACAGTCTTGCGGAACCTGCCTGGTACAAACCTCTTAATGAAGCCGGCAATTGACGCAAGCGTGGTACGGGTCTAAAGGGTCGTTATCCCGTGGTGATTTGGCCGGTCGGCTTGCAGCCACGTTAAACAAGTCGCTAAAGGACCGTTGGCCGCGAGGCCGTATGGACCGGTTGCGACTTTCGCGGCCGGTTTTTTTGTGTCTGGAACAAAGCTATGAGCAGCAAGAAGCGCAACTGGAAGCCTCAGACAGCCCTCGTGCATGGCGGAACCCTGCGTTCCGGCTTCGGCGAGACCTCCGAGGCGATGTACCTGACCCAGGGCTATGTCTATCAAACGGCGCAAGCCGCCGAAGCCCGCTTCAAGGGCGAGGAACCCGGCTTCATCTATTCGCGTTACGCCAATCCGACCGTCGACATGTTCGAAAAGCGCATGTGCGCGCTGGAAGGCGCCGAGGACGCACGCGCCACGGCATCGGGCATGGCGGCAGTGACGGCGGCCCTTCTTTGCAGCGTCAAGGCCGGTGACCACATCGTGGCGGCGCGCGCGCTGTTCGGCTCCTGCCGCTGGGTGGTCGAGACGCTGGCGCCGCGCTACGGCATCGAGGCGACGCTGGTCGACGGCACCGACATCGCCAACTGGGAAAAGGCGGCGAGGCTCAACACAAAACTGTTCTTCCTGGAAAGCCCAACCAACCCGACGCTGGAAGTGGTCGACATCGCCGCCGTGGCCGCGCTCGCCAACTCGATCGGCGCGCGGCTTGTCGTCGACAATGTCTTCGCCACGCCTCTCCAGCAGAAGCCGTTGCAGCTCGGCGCGCATATCGTCGTCTATTCGGCGACCAAGCACATCGATGGCCAGGGCCGCTGTCTTGGCGGCGTGATCCTTTCGGACAAGAAGTGGATCGACGAGAATTTGCATGATTATTTCCGTCACACAGGCCCCAGCCTGTCGCCCTTCAACGCCTGGACGCTGCTGAAGGGTCTGGAGACGCTGCCGGTGCGCGTGCGCCAGCAGACGGAGAGCGCCGGCAAGATCGCGGATTTCCTGGCCGAGCAGCCGCAGATCGCCCGCGTCATCTATCCCGGCCGCGCCGACCATCCGCAGGCCGAGATCGTCAAGAGGCAGATGTCGGGGGGCTCGACGCTGATCTGCCTCGACGTCAAGGGCGGCAAGCAGGCGGCCTTTGCCTTGCAGAACGCGCTCGACATCGTGCTGATCTCCAACAATCTCGGTGACGCCAAAAGCCTGATCACCCATCCGGCGACGACGACGCACAAGAATCTGAGCGACGAGGCGCGCACCGAACTCGGCATTGGGCCGGGAACGCTCAGGCTGTCGGTCGGCCTGGAGGACACCGACGACCTTCTGGAAGATATCGCTCAGGCGCTGAAGGCCGCCAAATAGGGAGTCGTCGAGGCAGCGTCGTCGGCGCCGCGATCAGGCGCGCGACGGCGTTTCTTCCAGTTCGGCCGCCTTGGTGCCGATGGTCATGGCATTGCCGCGCCAGTCGACGGCGCCGCCGAGCCAGCCGCGCGCCCACATGGCGGGAAGCATCAAGTCCCGCGCAATCATCGCCGCGACCATGCGCGGCGACAGGGGCCAGCCCTTGGACCAGGCCAGGGCACATTCCGGAAGGTAGAAAGCCGCCAGGACGGCGATTGCCGTCAGCGGCAGGCTGAAGCCGGCGCTTGCCGCCGCAACCAGCGCAAGCGCCAGCGGCACCACCGCGCCAGTCAGGATTTCCGGCGCGAAGAACAGCGGGAAGGTGACGCGGCGCAGGCGCGCCCAGCGCGCCTGGCGTGACCAGATCGCGTCAAGCGTGCGCCGGCCAAGCGGCTGCTCGAAGGGTGCCGCGACAAGATTGACGCGCAGGCCAAGCCCATTGACCAGCTTGGTCGCGGCGGCGTCCTCGGCGATTTCACCGGCCAGCGCGCGGATGCCGCCATTGGTATCCAGCATCGGCTTGTTCCACAACATGCTCTTGCCCTGGGCAAAGCCAAGGCCGAGCGCCTCGCCGGCATACTGCCAGCGGGCCTGCAGCGTGTTGAGGAAGGCGCATTCGACCTCGGCCCAGAAGCCCTCCGCCCGCGAACCGATCGGCGTCGAGCAGACAAGGCCGGTATCCGGCCGCCACGCCGCCATCAGATGCTGGATGTAGTCTCTCGGCATCAGCACGTTGGAGTCGGCCAGGACGACCCAGTTGTGACACGCGGCTTCCCAGCCCTTGACGCAATTGTTGAGCTTGGGATTGGCGCTGACGCGGTCGTCGCCGATCAACAGCCGCGCCGGCGCTTTTGGAAAGCGGCCAATAGCAGCGCGGATCAACCTGACCACCGGGTCGTCGCCATGGGCAACACAGAAGATCAGCTCGTAGCGCGGCCAGTCGAGCGAGAAGGCGCGCTCCAGCGTCTCCTGCGTGAACGGCTCGACGCCGCGCGACGGTATGACGATCGATACTGGCGGCGATTTGCCGGCTGGCCGCGCGATCGTGGTGCGCCGTTTCAGCTGTGACGCGGCAAGCAGGATGCTGACGGCATTTGAAAGGATAAGAGCAATCGAAAGCGAAGCGGCTATGAGAGCGAGTTCCATCGAGATCTGGTCACTCCAGAAGCGACGGCCCGCATCGTGGCCGTTTTCAACAGTTCGACAGAGGGCCGAGTCGCCCGGTTCGTGCACACCACCATTGTCATGTGTCACTTAAATGACATTCTTTGCCGGCACCTGCGTTTCAAGACGAGGCGCGACAAGACGCCCACGTTGACCTGCCCGCCGGGAGCGCCGAAAGGTATCGGATTGTTTTGGAGCCGCTTATGTACCGCGCCGTCACGCGCAACATCGAAGTGCAGGTCAGGCCGTTCTACCTCGAGGATCGCTCGGATCCATCCGAGAACCGTTATGTCTGGGGCTATCAGATAACGATCGACAACCAGTCGGACGAATTCGTGCAGCTTCTGTCGCGCTACTGGCACATCACCGACGGCGCCGGCCGGGTCGAGGAAGTGCGCGGCCCGGGCGTCGTCGGCGACCAGCCCGAACTCAATCCCGGCGACAGCTATCAATACACGTCCGGCTGCCCGCTCTCGACGCCGTCAGGCATCATGGTCGGGCACTACACGATGCGCAACAAGCGCGGCGAGACCTTCGACATCGCCATCCCGGCATTTTCGCTGGATCTGCCGGGGACCAGGCGGACGGTGAATTAGCGTCCTTCTCCCCGTTTTACGGGGAGAAGGGATTGCCTCACTGAGCCGCCGCGAATTCCGCCGGGTCGAAGTCGTACTGCTTCGAGCAGAATTCGCAGGCGACGTGGATGCCGCCATCTTCGGTGCTGTCCTTGATCTCCTGCGCGGAGAAGCCCTCGAGGATGCCGCGGATCTTGTCCCTGGAGCATGAGCACTGGTCGGCGACGGGGACGCCGCCAAAGACGCGCACGCCATGCTCGTGGAACAGGCGATAGAGCAGCCGTTCAGCGCCGATCGTCGGGTCGATCAGTTCGGTCGGCTCGATCGTGCCGAGCAGCGCCAGCAATTCCTGCCAGGAATTGTCCGTGGGATCGTGGATCTCGTCGCGCGGATCGCCGTCGCCGCCGTGCAGGTCCGGAACGCGCATGCGCTCAGGCGACTGCGGCAGGAACTGCGCCAGGATGCCGCCGGCGCGCCACTGCTCGCGCGCGCCGCCGACGCTGGGCGTCAAAAGCTTGGCGACCGAGAGCCTGATATCCGTCGGGATCTGTTCTGACTGGCGGAAATAGGTGCGCGCCGCGTCTTCCAGGGTTTCGCCATCGAGCTGGACGATACCCTGATAGCGCTGCGTATGGGCGCCCTGGTCGATGGTCAGCGCCAGCACGCCGCTGCCGAGCAGCGTCTGCTGCGATGTCTCACCTGCCGCGACCAAAGCCTCGAGCCTGTCGGCATCGAAGCGCGCATAGGCGCGCAGCGCCGACGGCGTGCTGAAATCCGCCACCAGCATGTCGACCGGCCCATCGGTGCGGGTCTGCAGGATGAACTTGCCCTCGAATTTGAGCGAGGTGCCGAGCAGCACCGTCAGCACACAGGCTTCCGCCAGCAGGCGGGCGACCGGCTCGGGATAGTCGTGGCGGCTGAGAATGGCGTCGAGCATCGGCCCGAGCTGCACGGTACGGCCGCGCACGTCGAGCGGGCCGACCTCGAACGGCACGACATGGTCGTCGCCGGCATAGCCGAACTCGCCGAGTTTGGGGTGATGTTCAGTCACTTGATGCGTTTCCAACATGACAAAGCTCCAGGGCGCGGCCATGCCGCCCGCTGGGGTGCATGCGTCCAAACGCGCTTGATTTGCGTGATGCGGCGCAGATAGGCATCGCGCCCCCGCAGATCAAGCGCCCAGACCTTTCAAACCCCAAGCCACCTCAAGCCCCCAAGCCACCTCAAGCCCCCAGGACACGTCAAGCCCCCAAGACACCTCAAGCCCCAAGACACCAGGCAAGCACCGCTTTCTGGGCGTGGAGCCGGTTCTCGGCCTCGTCAAAGACCACCGAATGGGGTCCGTCGATAACCTCGTCGGTCACTTCCTCGCCGCGATGCGCCGGCAGGCAGTGCATGAACAGCGCATCCGGCTTGGCATGCGCCATCAGCTTGGCATTGACCTGGTAGGGCGAGAACACGTTGTGGCCGCGGGCGCGGTGCTCCTGACCCATCGACACCCAGCAATCGGTGACGACGCAGTCGGCCTGGTCGACGGCTTCCTCGGGCGAGCGGGTGAAATGCAGCTTGCCGCCATGCGCCTTGGACCAGTCGATATGCTTCTGCGCCGGCTCGCTGCCCTCGGGCACGGCGACGTTGAGGTTGAAGCGGAACCGCGCCGAGGCTTCAAGCAGCGAATGCAACACATTGTTGCCGTCGCCGGTCCAGGCGATGGTCTTGCCGGCCACCGGACCGCGATGCTCCTCGAAGGTCATGATGTCGGCCATCAGCTGGCACGGATGGGTGTCATCCGTCAGTCCATTGATCACCGGCACCGTGGCGTTCTCGGTCAATTCCAGCAGCCGCTCATGCGAGGTGGTGCGGATCATGATCGCGTCGACATAGCGTGACAGGACCTTGGCGGTGTCGGCAATGGTTTCGGAGCGGCCGAGCTGCATCTCGGTGCCGGTCAGCATGATGGTCTCGCCGCCAAGCTGGCGCATGCCGACGTCGAAGGAGACGCGCGTGCGCGTCGACGGCTTGTCGAAGATCATCGCCAGCACCTTGCCTTCGAGCGGCCTGGTGCGCTCGCCGGCCTTGAGGCGCGCCTTTCGCACCACCGCGTCGTCGAGCATGAAGCGCAGGTCGCCCTCGGAAACGGTGGAAAGATCGGTGAAATGGCGAACTGACATCAGCAATATTCCGGAATTACTTCGCGGCGGCCACGGCGATGGCATCCGCCAGGCCTTTGGCACCGGCACGGATGCGGTTGAGCGCTTCGTGGATCTCGGCGTCGGTGACGGTGAGCGGCGGCAGCAGGCGAATGACGTTGTCGCCTGCCGGAACCGCTAGCAAATGCTGGTCGCGCAGCGCCATGTGCACCTTGGTGTTGGGCATGGCGCATTTGAGGCCAAGCATGAGGCCGCTGCCCCGGATGTCTTCGATGACATCGGGAAACTCGTCGGCGATCGCCGCCAGGCCTTGCTTCATCAGCAATGCCTTGCGCTGGACGTCCTCGAGGAAGCCCTCTTCCAGCACCACGTCGAGCACGGCATTGCCGACCGCCATCGCCAGCGGATTGCCGCCGAAGGTGGTGCCGTGCACGCCAGCCGTCATGCCGACAGCTGCTTCATCGGTTGCGAGGCAAGCGCCCATCGGGAAGCCGCCGCCAATGCCCTTGGCGATCGCCATGATGTCGGGCGCAACACCTGACCATTCATGCGCGAACAGTTTTCCGGTGCGGCCGATGCCGCACTGGACCTCGTCATAGATCAACAACAGGCCGTGCTGGTCGCAAAGCTGCCGCAGCCGCTTCAGCGACTGTGTCGGGACCGGGCGGATACCACCCTCGCCCTGCACCGGTTCGATCAGGATCGCGGCGGTTTCCGGCGTGATCGCCTTCTCGGCGGCATCGATGTCGTCGAAGCCGACCTGGTCGAAGCCTTCGACCTTGGGACCGAAGCCTTCAAGGTATTTGTACTGGCCACCGGCCGCGATGGTGGCCAGCGTGCGGCCATGGAAGGCGCCTTCGAAGGTGATGACGCGGAAGCGCTGAGGATTGCCCTTGACGAAATGGTAGCGTCGCGCCGTCTTGATCGCGCATTCCAGGGCCTCGGCGCCGGAATTGGTGAAGAACACCTTGTCGGCGAAGGTGGCATCGACCAGGCGCTGGCCGAGCCGGCTCTGTCCGGGGATTTCATAGAGATTGGAGACGTGCCACAGCTTTGCCGCCTGCTCGGTCAGCGCCGCGACCAGATGCGGATGGCTGTGGCCGAGCGAATTGACCGCGATGCCGCCGGCGAAATCGAGATATCGCTCGCCCTTGTCGGTAACCAGCCAGGTGCCTTCCCCGTGGTCGAAAGCCAGGGGGGCGCGAGCAAAGGTCTCGTAAAGCGCCGAACCGCTCATTATATGCGTCTCCGGTACCGGAAAATCAAAAAAGCCGCCAAAGCGGCGGCCTTGTGCGGCTTATCGTGTTTTTCGGCCATGAAGTCAACGAAAACGTCGCGTAGTGGCACGCGGCAAGCCCCCTGACGCGACGCCGGCTCATCAGCGACCGGGCAAGTTGGGGAAAACCGAAAAAACCGATTCGTGTTGCCCTTGGGACTCTTGTCACCGAGTCAGCGCATAAGGTAATTGTAGTCGAGAAATAACTAGATTTCGTGCGGCGGACCTAATCACCAGATATATGTGGTGTCTGCCCCAGCAGTGGTGCTGGGTCGGGAATGGATTCTGATTGCCGCACGCTTAGCAGGAGCGCGGTCTCATGAACTGGACTGACGAGCGGGTCGAACTTCTCAGAAAATTGTGGTCGGAGGGTCTGAGCGCAAGCCAGATTGCTGCCCAGCTTGGAGGGGTGAGCCGAAATGCCGTCATCGGCAAGGTGCACCGTCTGAAGCTGTCGGGCCGCGGCCGCGCAACGGCGACGCCGGCACGCCAGAAGAAGACGACACAAGGCTCGACCGTTCAGAAATCGGTGGCGCGCGCCGCGAGCACGGCGCGTCACGTCACGACATCGATCGGCGCGACCGCCCTTCAGACGCAATTCGACGCCGAACCGGTGGCGCGGCACTATATCCGCCCAGTCGAGAATGTCGTGGTACCGATCTCACGGCATCTGCAACTCGTCGAACTGACCGAGCGCACCTGCAAATGGCCGAACGGCGATCCGCTGTCGGAGGACTTCAACTTCTGCGGCAACGAGGCCGCCGAAACGGGGCCTTACTGCAAATACCATGCCCGCGTGGCGTTCCAGCCGGCGGCGGAGCGGCGGCGGAATAGATAAGGGAATGGGCAGTAGGGATTAGGCACTAGGGCAACATGCTCTGAGCCGCGCTCGCGAGACGCTTTTACCCTACTGCCCACTGCCTACTGCCTACTCTCACAGCCAACCATTCTTGCGAAATCGCCAGTAGAGAAACGCGCAGATCGTCGCAATGGTGGCCAGAACGATGGGGTAGCCATATTCCATCTTCAGTTCCGGCATGTCGGTGAAATTCATGCCGTAGATGCCGGCGAATGCCGTGGGCACGGCCAGTATGGCCGCCCAGGAAGCAAGTTTCTTGGAAATCGCCGTTTCCTGGCTCTGACCGACCAGCAGGCTCGCCTCGAAGGCGAAGGCCAGCACCTCCCGCAGACTGTCGACCTTTTCCTGGACGGTGCGGATGTGGTCGGTCACGTCGCGAAACAGCGGGTGCATGGCTGAATGGATCTGCGGCAGATCGGCGCTGGTCAGGCGACGGCAGACCTCCACCAGCGGAAGCGCCGCATTGCGCAGCCGCAGCAGATCGCGGCGCAGCATGTAGAGCCGCTCAATATCGGGACCGGTCATCGGCTTCAAAAGCACCCTGTCCTCGATCACCTCGACCTCGTCCTCGATCTGCTCGAGCACCGGCATGTAGTTGTCGACGATAAAATCGAGAATGGCATAGAGGACGAAATCCTCGCCCTTGGCCAGCGAATGCGGACAGCTTTCCCAGTGCTGACGCACGGCGGCGTAGGAGGTCGACGGGCCGTGCCTGACGCTGACGATATAGCCCGAGCCGACGAACAGATGCGTCTCGCCGAAAGTGACCCGTCCTTCGATCAATTGCGCTGTTCGGGCGACGATGAACAGCGCATCGCCATATTGTTCGATCTTCGGCCGCTGGTGCGGATGCTCGGCATCCTCGATCGCCAGCTCATGCAGATGGAATTGCGCCTGAACACGCAACAGAAGTTCGCGATCCGGTTCGAGCAGCCCGATCCAGACGACATGTCCCGATTTCTTGGCCCATTCGCCGGCTTCCTCGATCGGAATGTCGGCGATGCGCCGCCCGGCCGTGTAGACACTGGAGGCGATAATGCCTGATGTCGGCGCCGCGGGCTTGAACTCTCGGACATATTCCATCGCAGCCTCCTGAAAGCAGGACCTTATCAAGGCCTGAGAAGCTTAACGCCGGGATAGTTTAGCGCAATACGATCTAGCGTTCGAGAGGATGAACGTTCATTTTGCCGGGAGCGCCGCCGAAACGCTGATCTTGTCCGTCTTGTCGCCCTTCGGCCGCTCGGCCGGCATCTGGTCACCGGTGACGATGTAATAGATGGTCTCGGCGATGTTGGTGGCATGATCGCCGATGCGCTCAATGTTCTTGGCGCAGAACAGAAGATGCGTGCAGGGTGTGATGTTGCGCGGATCTTCCATCATGTAGGTCAGCAATTCGCGGAACAGCGACGTGTACATGGCGTCGATCTGGTCGTCGCGGTCGCGCACGAAGCCGATCTTGTCGACCGAGCGCGATGCGTAGACGTCAAGAACTTCCTTGAGCTGGGTCAGCGCCAGATTGGCCAGGGCCTCCAGGCCGCGGAACAGGCTGGTCGGCTGGCGGCCGTCGGTGACGGCGACCACCCGCTTGGCGACGTTCTTGCCGAGATCGCCGACCCGTTCGAGGTCGGCCGAAATGCGGATGGCGCCGACGATCTCGCGCAGGTCCGTCGCCATCGGCTGGCGCTTGGCGATGATGATGATCGCCTTGTCGTCGATCTCGCGCTGCCCGTCATCCAGCACCGCATCGTCGTTAATGACCTTCTGGGCCAGCCCCGGATCGGCATTGACGAGAGCGGCGACCGCCTGCTCGACCATGCGTTCGGCATGGCCGCCCATTGCCGCGATACGCTTCGACAGATATTTCAGCTCCTCGTCATAGGCGCTCATTATGTGCACGGACTGCATGGATGAAATGCCTTCCCACGGGTTCTTGATCTTGAGTCGTTTCCTCGAATCCCCGCTGATACGCTAGCCGGATGACAGAAAAAAGAAACGGTTCCAGGGAAAACTAGGGCAGTATCAGTGCGTCGGCAAATGAACCGCGAAGGCGGCGCCCTTGCCGACCTCGGATTTGATCGTCAGCCTGGCATTGTGGCGCGTCAGGATGTGCTTGACGATGGACAGGCCAAGGCCGGTGCCTTTCTGGGTCCGGCTGGTCTCGACGTCGATGCGATAGAAGCGCTCGGTGATGCGCGGAATGTGCTCCTCAGGAATGCCGGGGCCGAAATCCCGGATGGTGACGTCGATGCCGGGTTCGGAACCGTCATCGGCGTGAGCGATCGACACCACGACGCGGCCGCCGGACTGGCCGTATTTGCAGGCGTTTTCCAGCAGGTTCTCGAAAACCTGAAACAGCTCATCGCGATCGCCCGGCACATTGAGAGATCCCTTGGCGAAATCGCGCTCGATGACGACGTTGTTTTCGCGGGCAAGCGGGGCCAGTGAATCGATGACGCTGTCGACGGTCTGACGCAGGTCGACCTCGGTTCCGGGCTTCAGATAGGGCTTCATCTCCAGCCGGGACAACGACAGGAGATCATCGATCAGGCGCGCCATGCGGCCGGTCTGGTTCTGCATGATCTGCAGGAATTGCTCGCGTGCCGCCGGATCGTTGCGGGCCGGTCCACGCAGTGTTTCGATGAAACCGGCGATCGAGGCGAGCGGGGTGCGCAATTCATGGCTGGCATTGGCGATGAAATCGGCGCGCATGCGGTCGATCCTGCGTGTTTCGCTCTGGTCCTTGAACACCAGCACATAGAGGTCGGTGCCGTGCCCGACCGAGGACGCGCTGACCCGGTAGGCCCGTTCGACCGGCAGCTTCTCGGTATAGTCGATTACATCGGAAGCGATCGTGCCCGACAGCACGCTGTCGAGCAGGGTTTGCATTTCCGGAGCCCGGAATTTTAGTGGCAGCGACAGGCCCGGCGCGATACCGCCGAAAGCGGCAAAGGCGGCGGCGTTGGCGTGGACGATGGTGGCGGAGCGGTCGAAAATGATCAGCGGGTCGGCGACGGCCGCCGCCAGATATTCGCCCGACAGGCGCTGCAGCCCGATCGCCTCGATCGCGGCGGAATTCTCGCCGGACTGGCGCAGGCCGGTGGCCGGCAACAGCGCGGCAGCGAACAGCAGAAGCAGCGCCGGCACCAGTACATAGGCGGAGATCCCCGCGAAGGCAAAAGCGATCAGCATACCGATAACGCCAGCGACGAGCACCCAGCGACTGCTCCACAGCCGGATGGCCATGGCTTGCGCCACACTTGCCTGCTCTGCGCTTTGCTCAGCCATCCGCGCGTCCTATAGCCCTTTCGGGCGCTGTCCGGCCGCATGGCAACTTCATGCTAGACCGGCATGGAGGCTCCCAATAGCATGAGTCCGCAAGCTGAAAAGGGTTCGTCTCGATGAAAAAAGCCAAGGAAAATCCAGCAACACCGACGTCAGGTCCGCTGAAGATCAGGATCGACGGCAAGGAGCGGGAGTTCGACATCGAAAATCCCAAGCTTCCGGACTGGGTCGAGGACAACAAGCTGACCGCGGGCGGCTACCCCTATGACAAGAAAATGAAAAGCGACGAGTATGACGAGGCGCTCGAGAAATTGCAGATCGAGCTGGTCAAGGCGCAGGCATGGCTGCAGGCGACCGGCAAGCGGGTGATGGCGTTGTTCGAGGGCCGCGACGCCGCCGGCAAGGGCGGCACGATCTTCGTGGTGCGCCAGTATCTCAATCCGCGCACGGCGCGTAACGTGGCCCTGACCAAGCCGACCCCCACCGAACAGGGGCAATGGTACTACCAGCGTTATGCCGACCATTTCCCGACGGCGGGCGAATTCGTCACCTTCGACCGTTCCTGGTACAACCGCGCCGGCGTCGAGCCGGTGATGGGCTTCTGCACACCCGAACAGCATGAGAAGTTTCTCGACGAGACGCCGCATTTCGAACGGATGATCGTCAACGATGACATCCACTTCTTCAAATTCTGGCTGAATATCGGCCGGGAAACGCAGCTCGAGCGTTTTCACGATCGCCGCTACAGCCCGCTGAAAAACTGGAAGTTCTCGCCCATCGATGTCGCAGGCATCACCAAATGGGACGATTACACCAAGGCACGCGACAGCATGTTCGAGCGCACCCACAAGGAATTCGCGCCCTGGATCATCGTACGGGCCAATGACAAGCGCCGCGCCCGGCTGGCGGTGATGCGGCGTATGCTGTTGTCGCTGCCCTATGAGGGGCGCGATCTCGATATCGTCGGCAAGGAAGACAAGAAGATCATCGGCGAAGGGCCGTCATTCCTCGGCAAGGAAGGTTAGGCCTTCTCGCGCCGCGCAGCCACAGGGCAGCGCGGCGCGTGACGCTTGACGGCTTGCTCAGGCCGCGAGCCGGGCGATCCGCTGCAGGCGCCGCAGCGTGGTGTCGTCCTGCAACGCCTGCTGGAACAGCGATATCTCCTGGTCGATGCGGTCGCACAGCGCGCCGGTGTTGCCCTTGAGCAGGCCGCGGGTCTGCAGCAGGGCGGCAACCGGCTTCTTGGCGAGCTGCCTGGCGCGGCCGAGTGTCGCCTCCTCCACGCCGTCATGCACGATCTCGGCGACGAGGCCGAGTGCCCTCGCGTCTTCGGCGTGGAGCGTGTCGCCGAGACAGAAGAAGCGGAAGGCGCCGGCATAACCGAGCTTCTGCGGCGCCAGGATGCTGGTCGCCGCATCCGGCACCAGGCCGAAATCGACGAACGGCACCCGGAACGTGCTTTCATTCGAGGCGATCACCATGTCGCAGTGGAACAAGATGGTGCAGCCGACGCCGACGGCATCGCCGTCGACGCAGGCCAGGATGGGCTTGGGGAACGTCGCCAGCGTGCGGAACATATCGGTGACGGCGGCGATCAGCTTCTGATGCTTGGTGGCGTCGAGGAATTCGGAAAAGTCGCCGCCAAGGCAGAAGCAGCCTGCCAGGCCGCGCAGCACGACGACACGCACCTCGTCATTGTCGGCGGCTTCGTGGAATGTCCTGGCAAGGCTTTCATAGGCTCTTCTGTCGAGCACCGGCCGGCCGTCATTCGACGACACGGTGACGATCAGCGTGTGGTTGCGCAGTTCCGGTTGCGGGTGCGGGTTCATGGCCGTCTCCAACCTCATGACGCCCTCCTTTGGCCGAACATGTCGGGATATCCCCGCGCCAGGACGGGAGCGTGGTGATTGCGGCGCGAACGCACCACGTCCAGCGTGTGCTCGTTGAAGGAAAGCAGGGTCGCCACGACCTGCTGATTGCCATAGGTGCGCTGATAGCCCAGCGGCGTCGCGAGGAAATGCAGTTGCAAGGCGCGCAACACCCACATCGGTTCGAACTCGATGATCACCTTGTCGACGCCGCGCTTCAGCCCCCACTCGACGAAGCCGGCAATCAATTCGGTGCCGACGGTCGAGACGCCGCGACGGCCATCGCGAAAGCCGGGAGCCACCGCATAGCGTGTCAATTCCCAGATGTTGGGTCCTGATGGCGGCGTTCCTTCGGAAAGGTCGGTCAAGACCTCGGTCAGCAGATGAGGCCGCGTGGTCGGTAACATCCGTTGATAGCCCGCGACTTCGTTGCCTCTGAGGACGATCTGGTGCACCGCCTCGTCATGGTCGAACTGGTCGACCTCGAATCCGTCCGGGCGCCGCAGGTCCTCCCACCCCATCTCTTCGACAAATATATGGTGGCGCAGGCGATGGACGGCTTCCCAAAGATCGGGACGTTCCATCAATTCCTGAGTTGTAAGACAAAAAAGCATGCCGTCGTCTCCTGGGTTTAAGAGGAAGATACGGCCGTGCTTCAACGAGAAAATTGCGTGATCACGTAGGCAAGAAATTCTAGGTCGGCACGGCCGACCTAGCTAATGTAGCCCCGCCTTATCGCTTCGGCGACCGCCTGGACCCGGTTGACGGCACCGAGTTTGCTTTTGGCGTTAAGAAGATGTTTCTCCGACGTGTGTTCGGAGATGCCGAGGATTTGCGAAATCTCCCATTCCGATTTGCCGACGGCGGCCCATTGCAGGCACTCGCGCTCGCGCGGGGTCAGTTCGATATGGTCGATGGTCTTGGTCGCCATGGTGTGGAGTTGCATGGCGCGGCCAACGGCATAGGTCGAGACGAGGGACACCAGGCCGAACTCGGCCTCCGACAGCTGCACGGCTTCGCCACCCAGCGACACCATGACGATCTGGCCATCCAGCGTGATCAGCGGGAAGGCCAGGCCGTCGCGCAGCTTGAAGGCGCCGGCATCGCCCATCACCTCGCCGCTGCTCTTGTCGAAGCTAATGCCCTGGGCGGCTTCGCGCCACTGGAATGGCGCCTGCAACTGCTTCATGTGGCTGACCACAGGATCGTGATCGACATAGTTGCGCGCCACGTAGCGCTCCAGCCATTCGACAGGCCAGTCGCAAAGGAGCACGTGCTGCTTCTGCTGCCCGCTCGGCGTGCCTGGCTGCGGAACGGTTCCCGCCATCAGCGCGGTCAGACCAAAATCCGACGTAATGCCCAACAGTTTCTCGCAAACCGCCGCCGCCGTTCCGGCGTGTTGCAGTTGGTCTATGTATTCCAGCGTACGATCGAATTGACCCATCGCAACATCAACCCCATGTTGCCTCATGCATTGAGATCAATGGTCCATGCGTTGTCTGCATTTGGCCACCGACCACGGATTGCAACGCGCACATTCTCGGTTGTGGTTCTCGACCCTGGTCCCCCAACCAAGGCAGCCACCGCTGTCTGCAAACGTCCTAAAGCATAGCCTGAAATTGGCGCGTTGAAATCAAAAACCATTGTGCCTGTACTATTTTCGTACCAAAACCGGTGCAAACACGAGTGCAGCGGAGTTCTGTCGTGGCGTTCCAATGGAGGTTCCCGGTCCTGGCGTCGCTGCTGATCGCGGCGCTGCCATTGGCTCCCGGGGCGCGCGCGGCCGAACCGCAGGTACCAGTGTTGTGGGACGCCAAGGAACGGTTGCCGAAGCCCGACCTCTCGGCACTGCCACGGCTGCGATTCCTGACGACCACCGATTTTCCGCCCTTCAATTTCCTCGATGGCGCGGGAAAGCTGTCCGGTTTCCATATCGACCTGGCGCGCGCCATCTGCGCCGAACTCGGCATTGCCGACAAATGCCAGATCCAGGCATTGCCCTGGGCCGAGCTTGAAGGGGCACTCGAGAAAGGCGAAGGCGAAGCGATCATCGCCGGCATCGCCGCGACGCCGCAATCGCGCCAGACATACGCCTTCTCGCGCTCCTATCTGCAGTTTCCGGCGCGCTTCATCACGCCGAAGAACAAGGCGTTTGCCGAACCGATCTTCGACAAGCTGCGCAGCAAGCGCGTCGGCGTTCTCGCCGGCTCGGCGCATGAGCGCATGCTGCGCGACTACTTCAACACGGTCCAAATCGTCTCCTTCGACGGAGCCGAGGCCCTCTACAGCGATCTCAAGGCGGGGAAGATCGATGCCGCCTTCGGTGACGGCATGCGTTTCGCCTTCTGGCTGGGCGGCTCGGATGCAGCCGGGTGCTGCCGTTTTGCCGGCGGTCCTTATCTGGCGCCCGAATATCTGGGCACGGGCATGGCTATCGCCACAAGGGCGGACAATCCGGCGCTGGCAGCCGCACTCGACTACGCGCTGCAGGAGATTTCGATGAAGGGCACCTTCGCCGAATTCTACCTGCGTTATTTCCCGGTCAGTTTTTTCTGATCCGGTACCGGTCAGCTTTTTCCAAATCTGCTCAGGTGAGCGTGCGCAGCCGCGCCTTGGCCGCGCGGCCGATGGCGGCTACGGTCAGCGTATCGAGATCGAGCTTGCGACGGATCAACTGCAGCACCCGAACTTCCTCCAGACGCATTTCTAGATCGACGGCGGCCACTTCGAAGGCGGCGGCATAGGCGGTGTCGCGCAAGCGCTCCGGCAGGGCTTCGGCAATTTGGGCCAGAACCCCTTCCAGGCCGTCCTTTGCCTGCAGCAGCTTCTGACAAGCCTGGGCGACAGGAACCAGCCGGTCCTGCTTGAAATCCTCGAACACCGGCCACGAGCGGACAACGTCGCCGATGCGGGCCAGTTCGACATCGGTCATGTCACGGTCGGACGCCGAGGTGATGACCATCAGGTAGATCAGGGCTTCATGCGGGGTCGGCGACGGCATTCTTTACTCCTTGAACGGGTTTCGAACGTAGGTAGGTGCCATCTGCGCCGCAAGGAAAAAGCGCCCCACGCGTTGACGCTCCGGCCATGCGCGCCTAGAGGACCGATTGAAAATCGACACCTGCGGCCGACCAGCGAGCAATCTGGCAGGCGAACACTTTGGAAAACAGGACAATGGCGGGATCAAACATAATCGATCTCAACCCCGAACTGCTGGCGGCGGCGGCCGAGAGCAAGGCATGGCCGTTCGAGGAAGCCAAAAAGATCATCGAGCGCTACAAAGGCAGCGACTTTCCCGAAACGATCCTGTTCGAGACCGGCTACGGTCCGTCCGGCCTGCCGCATATCGGCACGTTCGGCGAGGTGGCGCGCACCTCGATGGTACGCCATGCGTTCCGCGTGCTGACGCAGGACAAGGTCGCCACCAAGCTGCTGTGCTTCTCCGACGACATGGACGGCATGCGTAAGATCCCCGACAGCGTGCCGGATCGCGCAGCGCTGGAACCGCATCTGCACAAGCCGCTGTCTTCAGTTCCCAATCCGTTCGGCGGCGACTATGCGAGCTTCGCCGACCACAACAATGCGATGCTCTGCCGCTTCCTCGACACGTTCGGCTTCGACTATGAATTCGCCAGCGCGACGCAGTATTACAAATCAGGCCGTTTCGACACGATGCTGCTGCGCGCCGCCGAACGCTACGACAAGATCATGGCGGTGATGCTGCCGACGCTCGGGCCGGAGCGGCAGGCGACCTACAGTCCGTTCCTGCCGATTTCCCCGAAGAGCGGCCGTGTGCTTTACGTGCCGATGAAGCATGTCGACGCCAAGGCCGGTACCATCACTTTCGACGATGAAGGCACCGAGACCACGCTTTCGATCACCGGGGGCCGGGTGAAGCTGCAGTGGAAGCCGGATTTCGGCATGCGCTGGGCAGCGCTTGGCGTCGATTTCGAGATGTTTGGTAAGGACCACCAGACCAACGCGGTGGTCTATGACCGCATCTGCAACATATTGGGCGGGCGCGCACCGGAGCATTTCGTCTACGAACTGTTCCTGGACGAAAACGGCCAGAAGATCTCGAAGTCGAAGGGCAACGGCCTGACCATCGACGAATGGCTGACCTATGCGCCGACCGAAAGCCTTGGGCTCTACATGTATCAGCGGCCGCGGCAGGCCAAGAAGCTCTATTTCGACGTCATTCCGAGGGCGGTGGACGAATACTACGTCTTCCTGGCCGCCTACCCCAGGCAGGACTGGAAGGAGCGGCTGGGCAATCCGGTCTGGCACATGCATGACGGCAACCCGCCTGATATCGACATGCCGGTGCCGTTCTCGTTGCTGCTCAACCTAGTCAGCGCCTCCAATGCGCAGAACAAGGACGTGCTGTGGGGCTTCATCTCGCGCCATACGGTCAATGTGACGCCGAAGACGCACCCCGAGCTCGACCAGCTGGTCGGCCATGCGATCCGCTATTTCGACGATTTCGTGCGGCCGACGAAGACCTTCCGTGCGGCCGACGAGGTCGAGCGCGAAGCGCTCGAGGCCCTGGACGCGGCACTTGGCGCATTGCCGGCGGATGCCGGCGGCGAGGCGATCCAGAATGCTTCGCTCAACGTGGCGCGCAAGATCGAACGCTATCAGGATCACTCCAAGCAGAGCCCGGAAGGCGGCCCGGGCGTGTCTGGCGCCTTCTTCCAGATGATCTACCAGGTGCTTATCGGCCAAGAACGCGGCCCGCGCTTCGGTTCGTTCGCCGCGCTCTACGGCGTCGCCGAGACCCGCGCGCTCATTCAGCAGGCGCTGGCTGGTCAGCTGGCTTGAGGGCGCCGTCGACCTCTTCCAGGATCGAACCCGGCGCCTGAGGCGCCGGGGCTGGCGCGGGCGGCACCGCTGAGATGCCGCCAAGGTTCGGCGCCGACCCGAAAATACCCTTCTTGGCGCTTTGCGCCTTTTCACCGGCCTCGATATAGGGTCCGCCCTTGGCGGCGCGCGCCCAGCCATTGTTGACCAGCCATTGGCCGACGTCCTGCTTGCCGATCCGGCATTGCGCCGCGACGCGGTCGCGTCCGCCTTCGGGCGGCACCGTGCAGACCACGGCGCGGCCGCGCAGAAAGGCGCGGAACGCCGTGCGCGCACGAATGCCGCACGGCCAGGGCTTGCCGTCGGCGGTGCAGGTCTCGTCCTGCCCGACGACATCGATGCCGGAGATCGCGACCGAATAGCCCTTCGCCTCGATCATGCCGGCGGCCGTCGCGACCGGCTGGAACAGCTTCGTACCGTTCCAGTCATCGGGCATCTTCGGCTTGGGTGGCATGGCCAGCGCCAGCTTGCTCAGCGGCTCGCGCGGCTCGACCCGCTCGAGGTCGCCTGCGGGCATTTCCGGCGGCGCGACGACATCCGGATCGATCGCCCGCGAATGCACCGCCGGCTTTGGCGCGGGCGGAGCGGGCGCGGGAATGGCTGACGTGGCCGGCTCGTCAGGCCCGGCATCAGTAGCTGCTTGCGGGAGCGTGTCCACGCCGGGATCGATCTGATCCACCGCGACAGTGCTTTGGCTTCCTTTCAGCGTACGGCCGCCGGCGACGACCAGGGCCGCCATCACCGGGACCATCACAACCGCCACAATGAGATGAGGAAGCCGCACCAGCCCGACCTACTGGCTTGCCCAGACAATCCGCGCCACCCATTCGACCTCGCGCATGGGAATGTCGCGGTCGGGATGATCGGGATTGAGCGAAACCAGCGCGATCGACTTGACGGTCTGGCGCTCGAGCACCTTGGCCATCACCTCGCCCGACGTGGTCTTGACGACGACGCGATCGCCCTTGCGGGTGACCGCGCCCGGCTCGACGATGAGGACGTCGCCATTGCGATAGAGCGGCAGCATGGAATCGCCTTGCACCTGCAGGGCATAGGAGCTTTCGGTCGATTGCGCCGGCAGTTCGACCAGATCCCAGCCCTGCCCGGCCGGAAAGCCGGCATCGTCGAAGAAGCCGCCGGCGCCGGCTTGGGCGAATCCGAGCAGCGGCACGGAACGCCTGTGGGCGGGCGCGGCTGCCATGCGGCCTTCGATCAGCCCGGTGAATTCGTCGAGCGAGGCACCCGTCGCCTCGATGATCTTGGCCAGTGATTCGGTCGAAGGCCAGCGCGGCCGGCCATCCGAGGACAGGCGTTTCGACTTGTTGAAGGCGGTCGAATCGAGGCCCGCGCGCCTTGCCAGACCTGACGCCGAAAGCGAATAACGCTCGGCAAGAGCATCGATGGCGGCCCAGACGCGGTCGTGCGAGAGCATGTCGTGCTCTCCTTCCAGACAGGAAAAAATGCCTTTCCCTTCTAGTCTCTGCATCCCGGTTTGTCCACCGGACGCATTCCAGCGGCACACCTTCGTGAAGGCCGCGGAAATGATGATCTCCGCAGGTCAGCCGGTCCCTTTGGTCAGGCCGCGCAGCCCCTGGTGCGACGTCATGAAAATCCGCTCAGCCTCGGTTGGCGGACGCGGGTTCACCGAGCGACCAAGCGCGGCGACGACCTCGTCAATATCGACGAAGCGGCGGACCTTGCGGTCGTAGACGCCGGCGGTCGTCAGGATCAAGGCGGCCGTTTCGCCATTGTCAAGGACGAAACGGTGCCTGCCGATGACCTGGCTGCCTTCCCAGGTTTCGATCGACGACACCACTTCGAAGCGGCGCCACAGCCTGATCTCTCGCGCATAGACCGCCTGCAGCCCGCCCATCATCGGCGCCCAGCCATTCTTGCGCGCCAGTGCGATCAGGCCGGCACGGACGAACAGGTCGATGCGGCCGAGATCGGCCAGCATCATGTAGCGCGCATTGTTGAGGTGGATGTTGAAATCGATGTCGGTCGGCAGGCAGCGAAAAGCCAGCCGGCTTTCACCGCCCATCATATAGGGGCCACGGCTGCGCGCCGTGGCCAGCATGCGCGCCATGCGCGCCCAAACGTACATGGTCTTTCGTCAGGCGGCCTGTTTCACATCGCCCTTGGTGTAGGGGTCGAAGCGCTGGTAGAAGGTTTCGCCCTTCTCGGCCATGTCGAGTAGCAGCTTGGGCGCCTTGAATTCGGCGCCGTATTTCTTCTGCAAATCCTTGGCGATCTTGACGAAGCGCTTGGCGCCGATGCCGTCGATGTAGGACAGCGCGCCGCCAGTGTAAGGCGCGAAGCCGAAGGCCAGGATCGAGCCGACATCGGCCTCGCGCGGATCGGTGACGATGCCCTCCTCCATCACCCGCGCCGCTTCCAGCGCGACGGTGACAAGCAGCCGCTGCTGCAGTTCCTCATAGTCGACCTTCTCGGGCGCAAGCTGCGGATAGAGGTCCTTAAGGTCCGGCCACAGCTTCTTCTTGGCAGGCTTAGCCGGATAATCGTAGAAACCCTTGCCGTTCTTGCGGCCGAAGCGGCCATGGTCGTCGACCATGGTGTTGATCAGCGCCATCTGCTTGGGATCGACGGCCTTGTCGCCGAGATCCTTGATGGTCTGCTTCATGATCTTCTGGGCGAGGTCGATCGCCGTCTCGTCAGTCAGCGCCAGCGGACCAACCGGCATGCCGGCGGCCTTCGCCGCATTCTCGATCATCGGAGCGGGCACGCCCTCGATCAGCATCTTGTAGGCTTCCGACATGTAGCGCAGCACGCAGCGGTTGACGTAGAAGCCGCGCGTATCGTTGACGACGATCGGCGTCTTCTTGATGGCGCGGACAAAGTCGATCGCGGTGGCCAACGCCTTGTCGCCGGTCTTCTTGCCCAAAATGATCTCGACCAGCATCATCTTGTCGACCGGCGAGAAGAAGTGGATGCCGACAAAATTCTTCGGCCGGGCCGAATTCTTCGCCAGCGAGGTGATCGGAATGGTCGAGGTGTTTGAGGCGAAGATCGCGGAAGACTTCAACACGGCCTCCGCCTGTTCGGTGGCGGCCTTCTTGACGGCCGAATCCTCGAACACCGCCTCGACCACGAGGTCGCAGCCGGCAAGATCGGCATAGTCGGCCGTCGGCTTGATCAGCGACAGGAGCTTGTCTTTCTCCTCCGGCTTGGCGCGGCCCTTCTTGACCTGATCCGAGACCAGGCTGTCCGAATGCGCCTTGCCCTTTTCGGCCGACTCCCTGTCGCGGTCGAGCAGCACCACCGGAATACCGGCCTTGGCCGTCACATAGGCAATGCCGGCGCCCATGAAGCCGGCGCCGAGAATGCCGATCTTCTTGAATTTGGTATCCGGCACGCCGGCCGGGCGGCGGGCGCCCTTGTTCAGTTCCTGCAGCGACACGAACAGCGAGTGGATCATCGCCGCCGCTTCCCTGGTCTGCATGATCTCGGTGAAATAGCGCTGTTCGATCCTGAGCGCGGTGTCGAATGGCACCAACAGGCCTTCATAGACGCATTTCAGGATGGCGGCGGCCGCCGGGTAATTGCCATAGGTCTCGCGACGCAGAATGGCGATGGCCGGCGGCCACAGGTTGAAGCCGGCCGGCGAATAGATCTGACCGCCGGGCAGCTTGAAGCCCTTCTCGTCCCACGGCTGGACGGCTTTCAGACCGTTCCTGATCATGGCCTTTGCAGTCTCGATCAGCTTGGCCGGCTCGGCGATCTCGTGGATCAGACCCATGGCCTTCGCCTTCTGCGGCGAGAGATTCTGGCCGGAGGTCAGCATCTGCAGCGCCTGCTGCTGGTCGGTCAGCCGCGGCACCCGCTGGGTGCCGCCGGCGCCGGGGAAGATGCCGACCTTGACTTCCGGCAAGGCCATCTTGACCTTGTCTGAATCAGCGGCGACGCGACCGTGGCAGGCTAGCGACAATTCGAAGGCGCCGCCCATGCAGGTGCCGTTGATCGCCGATACCCAGGGCTTGCCTGATGTTTCGAGCTTGCGCCACAGGCCGCCCATACGGCCGGCATTGTCGAACAAAAGCTTCGCCGCCTTCTCCGGGTCCTTGGTCTTTTCCCTGGCGAACACAGCAAGCATCTGCTGCAGCATGGTGAGATCGGCGCCGCCGGAGAAGCTGTCCTTGCCCGAGGTGATCACCGCGCCCTTGGTGCCGGCGTCGGCCACCACCTGGTCGATGATCTTGTCGAGTTCGTTCATCACCTCCTCGGTGAAGACGTTCATCGAGCGGTCCGGCATGTTCCAGGTGACCAGCGCAATGCCGTCGGCGTCGATGTCGAGGGTGAAATTGGTGTAGCTCATTGTTTCTCTCCCCATCAGACGCGTTCGATGATCGTTGCGGTGCCCATACCGGCACCGATGCACAGCGTCACCAGCGCGGTGTTGAGGTCGCGGCGCTCGAGTTCGTCCAGCACCGTGCCGAAGATCATCGCGCCGGTGGCGCCGAGCGGATGGCCCATGGCGATGGCGCCGCCATTGACGTTGATCTTGTCGTGCTCGATATCGAAGGCCTGCATGTAACGCAGCACCACCGACGCAAAGGCCTCGTTGAGCTCGAACAGATCGATGTCCGACAGCTTCATCTTGGCGCGCTTGAGGAGCTTCTCGGTGACGTCGACCGGGCCGGTCAGCATCAGCACCGGCTCGGAACCGATATTGGCGAAGGTGCGGATGCGCGCGCGAGGCTTCAGCCCCATTGCTTTCCCCGCCTTCTTTGAGCCGAGCAGCACGGCTGCCGCGCCGTCGACGATGCCGGACGAGTTGCCGGCGTGGTGGACGTGGTTGACCTCTTCCACCTCGGGGTGCTTCTGCACCGCAACCGCATCGAAGCCGCCCATTTCGCCGGGCATGACGAAGGATGGGTTGAGCGAGGCCAGTGACTGCATGTCGGTCGAAGGCCGCATGTGCTCGTCATGGTCGAGGATGGTCAGGCCGTTCTGGTCCTTGATCGGGATCACCGAATTCTTGAAGCGGCCGTCGGCCCAGGATTTGGCGGCGCGCTTCTGGCTCTCGACCGCATAGGCGTCGACGTCGTCACGGGAGAAACCGTATTTGGTGGCGATCAGGTCGGCCGAGATGCCTTGCGGCACGAACCAGCCGGGCAGGCCGACCGAAGGGTCCATGAACCAGGCACCGCCGGAGGCACCCATGCCGACGCGCGACATGGATTCGACACCGCCGGCGATGACGATCTCGTCGGCGCCCTGCGCGATCTTGGCGGCGCCGAAATTGATGGCGTCGAGCCCTGAGGCGCAAAAGCGCGAGATCTGCATGCCGGGCGCCTTGGTGTCATAGCCGGCCTCGAAGGCGGCGGCGCGCGGAATGACCGAACCCGCCTCGCCGACCGGATCGACGCAGCCGAAGATGATGTCGTCGACGGTGCCGGTATCCAGCCCATTGCGGTCGCGCAACGCTTCCAGCGTCTTGGCGGCAAGCCGCACCGCCGGCACCTCGTGCAGCGATCCGTCCTTCTTGCCCTTGCCGCGCGGCGTGCGCACGGCGTCATAGACGTAAGCTTCGGCCATTTTCGTGCTCCTTGGGTTTGCCGACGCCGCTTTCAGAGCGAGCGGCCGATCAGCAATTTCATGATCTCGTTGGTGCCGCCGTAGATGCGCTGGACGCGAGCGTCGCGGAACATGCGGGCGATCGGGTATTCATTCATGTAGCCATAGCCGCCATGCAATTGAAGGCATTCGTCGACGACTTTGCCCTGCAGGTCGCTCAACCAGTACTTGGCCATCGAGGCCGTCACCGGATCGAGCCCGCCATTGATGTGGCGGGTGACGCAGTCATTGTAGAAGACACGGCCGATGGTCGCCTCGGTCTTGAGTTCGGCCAGCTTGAACTGGGTGTTCTGGAAGTCGATGATCGCCTTGCCGAAGGCCTTGCGTTCCTTGACGTACTCGATGGTCAGCGCCAGCGCCCGCTCGATCATGGCGATGGCGCCTGTGCCGATCTGCAACCGCTCCTGCGGCAATTGCTGCATCAGCTGGATAAAGCCCTGCCCTTCTTCGTGGCCGAGCAGATTGGCGGTCGGGACGCGCACGTCGTTGAAGAACAGTTCCGACGTGTCGTTGGCCTTCAGGCCGATCTTGTCGAGGTTGCGGCCGCGCTCAAAACCTTCGACCTCGTCGGTCTCGACGACGATCAGCGAGGTGCCCTTGGCGCCCTTTTCCGGATCGGTCTTGGTGACGACGATGATGAAGTTGGCCAGTTGGCCGTTGGTGATGAAGGTCTTGGAACCATTGATCCTGTACTGGTTGCCGTCCTTCTCGGCCCGCGTCTTGACGCCTTGCAGGTCGGAGCCGGCGCCCGGCTCGGTCATGGCGATGGCGCCGATCAATTCGCCGGTGGCGAGCTTCGGCAGCCACTTCTTCTTCTGCTCCTCGGAGCCGTAGTGGAGGATGTAAGGCGCGACGATCGAATTGTGCAGGCCGATGCCGAAACCGTCGACGCCGACATGGCCGATCGCCTCGATGATGGCGCTCTCATGCGCGAAGGTGCCGCCGGAGCCGCCATATTCCTCCGGCATCGAGGCGCAGAGCAGGCCGGCGGCGCCGGCCTTGCGCCAGCTCTCGCGGTCGACCATCTCGTTCTTCTCGAACTCGTCGTAGCGCGGCGCGATCTCCTCCGACATGAAGCGGGATGCCATGTCATAGAGCATGCCGACCTCGTCCGCCGCCCAGGCGGGCTTGGGAAGGCCAAGGATCTCGGCGGGGTTGGTCATGTGGATATGGTACTCCTCCCAGAGCGCATCGTCAGAACTCAGGTCGGGGCACGTCACCCTGGCCTCAACCGACCCTCCCCTAGAGGGAGAGGGCAACCATCTTTAGAACGCTTCCGCCGGCAGGGCCATCAGCGTGTCCGCACCACTCGAAATACGGGCGAGATGGGCCGACGTCTCCGGCATGATCCGCTCCATGAAGAAGCGCGCCGTCACCACCTTGTTGTCGTAGAAAGGCTGGGAGCCGTTGGCGCCGGTCTTGCCCTGAGCCGCCTTGGCCATCTGCGCCCACATGTAGCCCAGCGCCACAAGGCCGAAGAGATGCATGTAGTCGGTCGAGGCCGCGCCGGCATTGTCGGGCTTGGCCATGCCGTTCTGCACCAGCCACATGGTCGCCGCCTGCAGATCGTTGAGGCCCTTCTTCAACCCCTTGGTGAAGGGCGCCATCTTCTCGTCGGCGCGGTTCTCCTCGCAGAACTCGCCGACCTCCTTGAAGAAAGCCTGGATGGCGCGGCCGCCATTCAGGCCGAGCTTGCGGCCGACGAGGTCGAGCGCCTGGATGCCGTTGGCGCCCTCATAGATCATGGCGATGCGGGCATCGCGCACGAACTGGCTCATGCCGTGCTCTTCGATGTAGCCGTGGCCGCCGAACACCTGCTGGGCCATGACGGCGTGGTCAAAACCCTTGTCGGTGAGCAAGCCCTTGACCACCGGCGTCATCAGGCCGGTATAGTCGTCGGCGGCCTGCCGATCCTTGTCGTCGGCGGAGCGGTGCGCGATGTCGGACTTGATCGCAGTCCATAGCGCCAGCGCGCGGCCGGCCTCGTTGAAGGCCTTCATGGTCATCAGCGAGCGGCGGATGTCGGGATGGACGATGATCGGGTCGGCCTTCTTGTCCGGCGCCTTGGCGCCCGACAGCGAACGGCCCTGCAAACGGTCCTTGGCGTAGGCGACGGCGTTCTGGTAGGCGATCTCCGACAGCGAAAGCCCCTGCAGGCCGACTCCGAGGCGGGCCTCGTTCATCATCGTGAACATCGCCTTGAGGCCGCCATTCTCCTCGCCGAGCAGCGTGCCTTCGGCCTCATCATAGTTCATGACGCAGGTCGAATTGCCGTGGATGCCCATCTTCTCCTCGATCGAGCCGCAGGAGAGCGTGTTGCGTTCGCCCGGATTGCCCGAAGCATCGAGCTTGAGCTTCGGCACGATGAACAGCGAGATGCCCTTGACGCCTTCCGGCGCGCCCTCGATACGGGCCAGCACGAGATGGACGATGTTGTCCGACATGTCGTGCTCGCCGGCCGAGATGAAGATCTTCTGGCCTGAGATCTTGTAGGTGCCGTTGCCGTTCGGCACCGCCTTGGTGCGCAGCAGGCCGAGATCGGTGCCGCAATGCGGCTCGGTCAGATTCATGGTGCCGGTCCAGGAACCCTCGACCATCTTCGGCAGCCATTTGGACTTCTGCTCGTCGGTGCCGTGGGTGATGATCGCCGCGATCGCGCCTTGGGTCAGGCCCGGATACATCATCAGCGACATGTTGGCCGAGACCATGTATTCGGCGACGGCGGTGTGCACGGCATAGGGCAGGCCCTGGCCGCCGAACTCGACCGGCGCCGCCAGACCCATCCAGCCGCCCTCGCGATACTGGTCGAAGGCCTCCTTGAAACCTTTGGGCGTCGTCACCGAGCCGTCGTCGTGACGCACACAGCCTTCCATGTCGCCGACACGGTTGAGCGGATGCATGACGTTTTCAGCAAGCTTGGCGCCTTCGGCGAGGATCGCTTCCAGCACGTCGGGCGTGGCGTCGGCAAATCCGGGAAGGTTCGAATAGCGCTGATAGCCCAGCACGTCGTTGAGTACGAACAGCGTATCCTGGACCGGAGCCCTGTATGTCGGCATGCCTTTTCTCCACCCTGCGGACCTAGTCCGAAAGCCCCCGAATTCATGTCAGGGCGGCATGCGGACCCGTGTTGAAGCCGGGATAGCAAAAATTGACGTTTGCGTAAACGTCAATTTTTTCGATGCGACAAGATTTCTGCCCTGCCCCTGCTTGGTGAGCCTAGCGGCGCGACGTCATGCAAGCCAGCGCCGAGGGGCCAGAGAGGAAGATGCAAGGCAATGAAAAAGCCGCGCGGCAGAGTCGCGCGGCTTTTGATCGTCAGAAATTCAGCAGACTTGCTTAGCTCGCGACGCTCGCCTGCGCCGTGCGTTCGGTCAACATCTGGCGCACCGCCGACATCGAGCCCGAGAGCTCATTGATGGCGTCGTCGATCAGCGCCCGCTGCTTCTGCAGGCGGGCGAGCTGCTTCTCCGACTTGTCCAGCGCCAGCCGCAGCTGCTTGGTGTTGGAACCGGTCGGATCGTAGAGATCCATCATCTGCTTGACGTCGCGCAGCGAAAACCCGACCTTGCGGCCGAGCAGGATCAGCTTCAGCCGGGCCTTGTCGCGGCGCGTGTAGAGACGAGTGGAGCCGTCGCGCTGCGGGTTGAGCAGGCCCTTGTCTTCGTAGAAACGCAGCGTGCGCAGCGTCACGCCGTATTTCTTGGCCATTTCGCCGATGCGGGCGAGGTCCTCGCCCGCTTCGACGGATACATTATTGGTATTGGCCGCGGTCTCGCCGGCCGAGATAAGCTTCATGGTCACTGGCTTTCCCCGTCTGGTGGCGTCGCGGTCCTGGACCATGCGTCGCCTGACTGGAAGCGGGGGCGTGCTTCCGGCCGTGGTTTCGACAAACAAAATCGCAAACAGCACAATCAATGCGCCTTTTACGTCTACGTCAATTCTATACCGATAGCCGTCTCATGACGCAAGGGGCGTTCTGTGAAGGTGCTTTATGCCGCACCGCGGCAGCGGCCGCGAACTTCCTTCGAACTTCTTAAGCTTGGTTAACGCGTTGTTTACCACGTTGGGGGAAATGTGGGCGCGTCGGCTACCCGTGGTTATCCTGTATCGAATTTTTCACGGTTTTTCGGAGCGCGGGTGAACCCCGGGAAGCTTGTCTTCCACCGTGGAAGCGCGGTCGCCTTCGTTCCGGCAGGGACTTGGGGAGCTGGTCGCAAGCCGGCCAATCTGAAAGACGGACGCACCGATGAACAGCAAGCGGTCCTATCTCGACACACTCAACGCCGGCAGGCAGCGCAAGCCGCAGACCACGCTCGAGCAACTGAACCGCTCGCTGGAGACGCTGGAACAGCGGCTGGGGCAGACCCGCGAGGAGGTGACGGCCCGTCCCGCTCCGCGCCAATACGGCGCCGACCCGCGCTATCCAGCCACCGAGCCGCGCTATCCCGCAGTCGACCCGCGTTATCCCGCCGCCCAGCCGACCGCTCAGCAGCGCTGGTATGAGGATCCGCGGCCGGCGGCGCGCCCGCAGACCCCGGCGCCGGGCCCCAGCTTCGACCAGAACTACCAGGCCATCGCCCGTGACATCGACCGCGTGCGCGGCCAGGAAGACAGCGTCGCCATGGTCGGAAAGATCGCCGGCGAATTGCGCGGCTTGCGCGAGGAATTGCGCCACCAGATGACGGCGGGTCTGCAGCGCGAATTCGATGCGCTGCGCAAGGATATCGATCGCGCCTTCCAGGCGAACGCCAGGCCCGGCACAGCGGGCAAGGGCAGCGCCGAACTCGGCGTCGAATTCGAACGGCTTTCCGGCGCCATCAAGTCGCTGTCGGAGAAAAGCGACGACAGAAGCGTCAACATGCTGCGGCTGGAGCTCGAGCAGGTCAAGGCTGCGCTCGACACGCTGGCGCGCGAGGAGAGCGTGCAGAAGGTCGACCGCCGCTGGGACGATTTCGACCGCCGCTGGACGGCTTTCGAAGACCGCGTCGACGCCGACCAGCGCAAGCGCTCCGACGACCCCGCCCTTGCGGCCCTGACCGACCGGCTGGAGCAGATCAGCAACGCCGTCAACAATCTGCCGGAATCGCTGTCGCTGCGCTCGCTCGAGGAAAAGGTGCGCACGCTGGCCGGCGCCGTCGAACACTTCGCGGGCCAGCAGGACAATCGCGGCGGTGACACGCTTGCCATGATCGACGAACGGCTGGACGAGATATCCCGGGCCATCGTTGCCTCGACCGTCGCGGCACAGGCCAATTCGGTCGACCACGAAGCCTTCGACCGCATCGAGAAGCGCATCGACTCGCTCGCCCGGCAGATCGAGGAAGTGGCGCAGGATCGCCCCGGCAATGCGGTCATGGATCGCCTGAGCACGCTGTCGAGCCGCGTCGACGAACTCGCCGGCCGCGCCAATTTACCCGAACAGGCGATGGAACGGCTGGCCAAGCAGATCACGCTCATCGCCGACAAGATCGACCAGGCGCCGGCCATGCCCGACGCAGACTACATCTTCCACGGGCTTGAGCAGCGCTTCGACGTGCTGTCCGGCATGATGGAACGCCGCCAAGGCGATGCCATCGAACAGGGCAACATGCTGTTTCGCGATCTCGAGCGTCGTCTCGACGAGGTTGCCGACCGGCTCGACCAGCGCCTCGCGCCGCAGATCGACAGTGCCGGCATCATGGAAGCCATCGACGCCCGCTTCACCGCGCTCGCCACGCGCATGGAGACGCGCGCCGCCGATCCTGCAGGCGAAGCGGCAATCCGAGGACTGGAAAGCCGGCTCGAGGACATTTCCAGCAGGCTCGATGCATCGGCGGCCCAGGTGGCCGGCATCGATCCGGCTCTGATCCGCAGCCTGGAGGCGCAGGTCGCCGGCCTGTCCGCCCATCTGTCCAGGCCCAGCACGCCGCTGCCGGAATTCGAGGACATCAGCCCGCGCCTCGACGAGATCGAGAAGGCGCTGGCCGGCACCCGCGATTCCATCCTCGGCGCGGCACGCGAAGCGGCCGAGAACGCGGTGCGTTCGCTGGCCGGTTCGACCGCCAACACGACGGCCGTTTCCGGACTTGCCCAGGACCTGAAGACTCTGGAAACGCTGACGCGGCGCTCAGACGAACGCAATTCGCGAACTTTCGAGGCTATCCACGATACTTTGCTCAAGATCGTCGACAGGTTGGGTTCGCTGGAGACCAGCGAACCGTCCGAAGCGGTGAGCGAGCTTCTGGGCCAGGACGAGGCTATCGGCAAGCGCCGTGCGCGGACCGCCAAGATGGCTGTCGAGGCACCGTCCCTGGATATTGACGAGCCGATGCCGCTGACCGGCGACATGGCCGATCTCGACGGCCGGGCCGCGGCGATAATGCGTAACGAGGGCACGCGCACGCCGGCGGAAGCGGCTGCCGCCGCCGCCATGGCCGCACTCGGTTCCGACACCATCGCCGAGAAGGACCAGCCGGCAGGCCGCAAATCGATGTTCGGCGGGCTGGCCCGCGCCTTCAAGGGCAAGAAGGCGGCGACGGACGTCCCGCCGCTGGCCGGTTCGGCGCCGAGCGGCGATATTCCGACTGTCGATCTTGACGAGCCGCTCGACCCGAAAATGGCCAACCGCCCGCTGGAGCCAGGCTCCGGCGCGCCTGACCTCAATGCCATCATGAAGCGGGTTCGCGACGAGCGTGGCCAGCCGGCAAAGCTTGGCGAAAGCGACGCTGCGAAATCGGATTTCATAGCAGCCGCGCGGCGCGCGGCGCAGGCGGCCGCCGCGGAGGCCGACGCCCTGAAGCGCCAGTCGACGGTGAAAGGCCCGGTGAAGGCGCTCAGGATCGGCGATCTGCTCAAGGCGCGGCGCAAGCCGATCCTGATGGCGGCGGCGGCGATCATGCTGGCGCTTGCCGGCCTGCAGCTCGGCAAGGCGTTCCTCTCGGATCCCGCTCAGGTGGCAAGCAACGACGCCGCACCGATCGTTGCCGCGCAGCCCGTGCAGACGGCATCCGTCGACACGGCGAGCCAACCGAAGACGCAAACCCAGCCAGCAGCACCGGACAACCCACCGGCCCGCGCCGTCAGGCAAGCCGAAGCATCCGCGCCACCGACCAAGGGCGACATGGCGGCGCAGACCGCCCTGGCGATGCCATCGGACACGGACGCGATGGCGAATACGGCGCCGGTTGCAGAGCCCGCAGCACCGCCGGCCGCTTCGGCCGCCTCTTCCGGCCCAAGCGCCGCCGCTTCAGACGCGATGGCTTCAGTAGCTCCGGCGCCAATTGCCACGACGCCGATGGATGCGACGGCTTCCGAGCCGGCTGCTGTCGCCGGCGGTGCGCAAGCGACAAATGCCGATACGCAGCCGCCCGCGGCCATGCCAACGGCGGCCAACGAGACCATTGCCAAAGACACGACCGGCGCCGTTGCGCCGGCAGATGCTTCCAAGACGGCAGCCGCGAACAAGTTCGACATTCCGGCCGATGCCGGCCCGGCCGCGCTGCGCGATGCCGCCGCCGGTGGCGACGCCAAGGCGCTGTTCGAGATCGGCTCGCGCTACGCGGAATCGCGCGGCGTCAAGGAAGACATGGCGGCAGCCGCCAAATGGTACGAAAAATCGGCGGAACTCGGTTTCGCACCGGCCGAATACCGCATCGGCAATTTCTATGAGAAGGGCATCGGCGTGGCCCGCGACATCAAGAAGTCGAAGACCTGGTACCAGCTGGCCGCCGAGCAGGGCAATGCCAGCGCCATGCACAATCTGGCCGTGCTGTTCGCCATGGCCGCCGATGGCGTGACCGACAATGAATCGGCCGCGCACTGGTTCCAGGAGGCCGCCGATCTCGGCGTCAAGGACAGCCAGTTCAATCTCGGCATCCTCGCCGCCAAGGGCGTCGGCATGAAGCAGAACCTCGAGGAATCCTACAAATGGTTCGCGCTCGTCGCCAAGACCGGCGACAAGGACGCGGCCGCCAAGCGCGACGAGATCGCCAATGCGCTGCGGCCCGAGCAGCTCGAGCGGGCGCGCGCCGCGACCGAACTGTGGAAGGCCAAGCCGCTCAATGCGGCGACCAATTCGGCCGACATTCCCGAATCCTGGCAGGAAGGCACGCCGCAGACGACCGCCGGCATCGACATGAAGAAGGCGGTCAAGAACATCCAGCTTATCCTCAACAAGAACGGCTATGACGCCGGCGGCGCCGACGGCGTCATGGGCGAAAAGACCAAGAACGCGATCATCGCCTTCCAGACCGACAACAAGCTGCCGGCGACCGGCGCGGTCGATGAAAAACTGGTGCGGGCGCTGCTGGCGCGCAAATAACAGCGAAGCGTCGTTTCCACGACGCTCTTGCCACACATTTGCCTGTTAACTGATTGAGATATTTTTTGTTTCAGCGCGGCGGCGGGGTTTGACCCCGCCGCCGCGCTGGCGCAAGGAAAAATTGGCTTTTCGGTGCGAGACTGCCCAGAACGGCTGTATTCGCCGACAGGCAAACTGATCGAGACTGACGGGTGGGCATCTATCTCCCGATTGCGGAAATTTCCGTCAACGTCTTCGTGCTGCTGGCCATGGGCGCCGCGGTGGGCTTCCTGTCGGGCATGTTCGGCGTCGGCGGCGGGTTCCTGATCACGCCGCTCCTGATCTTCTACAACATCCCCCCGGCGATCGCGGTCGCCACCGGCGCCAACCAGGTCATCGCCTCTTCCGTCTCCGGCGTGCTTTCGCACATGAAGCGAGGCACGCTCGACTTCAAGCTCGGCGGCGTGCTCCTGGCTGGCGGCATCATCGGCTCCACCGCCGGTATCTACGTCTTCGCCTTCCTGCGCCGGCTTGGCCAGCTCGACCTGTTCATCTCGCTGCTTTATGTCGTGCTGCTCGGCACGGTCGGCGGGCTGATGCTGGTCGAAAGCATCAATGCGCTGCGGGCCACACGCAGCGGTGCCGCGCCGGTGCTGAAGAAATCCGGCCAGCACAACTGGATCCACCGGCTGCCGCTGAAGATGCGCTTCAGGGCGTCGAAACTGTTCGTCAGTGTGATTCCGGTGCTTGGCCTTGGCGCTGGCATCGGCTTCCTGTCGTCGATCATGGGTGTCGGCGGCGGCTTCATCATGGTGCCGGCGCTGATCTATCTGCTCAAAGTGCCGACCAACGTCGTTATCGGCACCTCGCTGTTTCAGATCATCTTCACCTCCGCCTACACGACGCTGGTCCACGCCACCACCAACCAGACGGTCGACGTCGTGCTGGCCTTCCTTTTGATGGCGGGCGGCGTCGCCGGCGCGCAATATGGCGCCAAGGCCGGCCAGAGGCTGCGCGGCGAGCAGCTCAGGGCGTTGCTGGCGCTCCTGGTGTTGGCGGTGGCGATCCGGCTCGCCATCGATCTCTTCGTCACCCCGCCCAATCTCTTTTCGCTGTCCGCCGCGGGCCTCAACTGATGACGGGTCCGAAAGCGTTCGCAACCGCCATTCTCCTGTCGTTGCTTGCGGCCGCCGTGCCGGCAAAGGCACAGACACCATTGGTGGAAGGCATCCAGATCGGACTCTCCACCGACAACGTCTCGATCACCGCCGGCTTTTCCGGCGCCGACCTGACCATCTTCGGCTCGCTGGAAAATCCCGACCCGCTGGTTGCCCGTCAAGGCAGATACGATGTCATCGTCGTGCTCGAGGGGCCGCCACGATCGGTGGTGGTGCGCCGCAAGGACCGGGTGCTCGGCGTCTGGGTCAATCTGGCCTCCGAAACCTTCGAGAACGTGCCGATGTCCTATTCGGTGGCGACGACGCGGCCGCTGCAGGACATCACCGAACCCAACAGCTACAGGCAGCTGTCGCTCGGCGCCTCCAACCTCTATATGCAGCCCGCCGACGCCGGCGACAGCCCGGCAACCATCGAGGAATTCACCGCGGCCCTGCGCGAGCGCAAGGCGGCGACCGGCCTCTACAGCGAGAATGTCGGCGGCGTGCAATTCCTGTCGCAGAACCTGTTTCGCGCCACCGTCAGGCTGGCGCCGAATGTTCCGGTCGGCACCCACAAGGCGCGCGCGTTCCTGTTCAAGAGGGGCGTGTTCATCAAGGAGAGCTCGGCCCAGCTCGAAATCCGCAAATCCGGCTTCGAGCAGTCGATCTTCCGTGTCGCGCACAATTATTCCTTTCTTTATGGTGTCTTCGCCATATCGCTGGCCATGCTGACGGGCTGGCTCGGCAGGCTGATCTTCCGCAAGGACTGAGACGTCCAAAAGGGGGTTTCCCTTTCCCGCGCCATGCTATAGACCGCACCTCCCCGCCCAACGGGCAAGCACGCACAATTCAATTCGGCAGAGCGGTCCGGTCGTCCGGAACCACAGCGCACGCTTCTCCCGCGGGCGCGGATCCGCTGTCTGCCGCCAATGACAGGAGGCTGCTTTGCGACCAGCATTCGCCGGTATCGATTTCGGCACTTCGAACTCCACGGTCGGCGTGGTCCGCAACGGGCAACCCCACCTCGTCGCGCTTGAAGGCGGCCAGGTCACGCTGCCCAGCGCGGTGTTCTTCAATTTCGAGGACGGCCGCATCTGTTTTGGCCGTCAGGCCATCGCCAACTACACCGACAGCGTGGAAGGCCGGCTGATGCGCTCGCTGAAGAGCGTGCTGGGCAGCTCGCTGGCCCATGAGAAGACACGCATCAAGGCGCGCTCGATCGGCTTCATGGAGATCATCGGCCTATTCTTCGGGCATCTCAGGAAGAAGCTTGAAGAAGATGGCGGCGATCTGGTCGAGACCGTGGTGCTCGGCCGTCCGGTGCAGTTCGTCGATGACGATCCGCAGGCCGACGCGAACGCGCAGAGCGACCTGGAAAAGGCCGCGCACGCACAGGGCTTCAAGCACATCGCCTTCCAGTTCGAGCCGATTGCCGCGGCGCTCGACTATGAGCAGAGGGTGACGCGCGAAGAGCTGGCGCTGATCATCGACATGGGCGGCGGCACGTCTGACTTCTCAGTCGTGCGCGTCTCGCCGGAGCGTGCCCGGTTGCCAGACCGCAAGGACGATATCCTGGCCAGCCGGGGCGTCCATATTGGCGGTACGGATTTCGACCGTCTGCTCAGCATCGCCCATGTCATGCCGCAGCTCGGCTATTTGACCCCGACCAAGGACGGCAAGCGCAATCTGCCGGCCAGCTACTTCATCGATCTGGCGACATGGCAGCGCATCAACCTGGTCTACACCGCCAAGGCGATGACGCATCTGCGCCAGATCCGCTACGAGGCAGCGCGCGCCGATCTGGTCGACCGCTTCATCCACATCGTCGAGCACCGCTATGGGCACGCGCTGGCGGCATTGGTGGAAAAGGCCAAGATACAGTTGACCGACCTGTCATCGGCCGAAGTCGCGGTGAGGCTATCCGACGTGGAGTTCGCCGCCGAAATCACGCGTGACGGGCTGGACGCCACCATCGCCCGGGACATCGAGCGGGTCACCGCAACGGTGGCTGAGACCATGCGCGACGCTGCGGTCAAGCCATCCGACATCACCGCGGTGTTCCTGACCGGCGGCTCGACCGCGATCCCGCTGGCAAGACGGGAAATCCTGTCACTGGTGCCGCAGGCTTCCGTCATCGACGGCGACATGTTCGGCTCGGTCGGGCTTGGCCTGGCCTTGGATGCCCAGCGCAAGTTCGGCTGACCGGGTCCCCTCACCATGGTTTGCTGACGCACCCAAATGCGCCTTGAGCGCCATCTGGGCCAGGCTCGCCTGGCGATCGCGGTGCGTGATCATGGCAAAGTCGCGTTTCGGCAGTTCGAGCGGCACGGAGCGCAGGCTGCCTTCGGCAACGGCGCGTCCGACGACGAGCTCCGAAATGATGGTGGCGCCGGCGCCCGCCTCGACCGCCTGGCGAACCGCCTCATTGCTGGGCAGCACCAGGAACACCTGCAAATCGGCAAGCGAAATCCCTTCGCGCCGCGCCAGATCCTCCAGCACTTCGCGTGTGCCCGAACCGCCTTCGCGGATGATCCAGCGCAGGCCCTTGATGTCGGGACGGCCCGGTGCGGTTTCGACGATCTCGGGATGTGACGCAGCGACCACCAGCATCAACCGGTCGGTGTCGACCTTGGCGCGGCGCAATATGTCGGATTCAGTGCGCCCCTCGACAAGGCCGAGATCGGCGGTTCCATCCAGCACGCTGGCCTCGACCTGCCTTGTGTTGCCGATGCTGACGCTCAGCCGGACCGCGGGGTAGGCCTCGTGGAAGGAGGCCAGCCTTCGCGGCAGCCAGTAGCTGGCGATGGTCAGACTGGCGGCGATGGAGAGGCTGCCGGCGACCGTCTGCGAGACATGTTCCAGCACATTGCGCGCGGCGGCGGCCCGCTCCAGCACGGCCTTGGCTTCCGGCAGGAACCGGTGGCCGGTCTGGGCAAGCTCGATGTTGCGGCCGACGCGGTTGAACAGATGGACGCCGTGCTGCTCTTCAAGCGCGCGGATGGCGGCCGATGCCGCCGACTGGGAAATGCCCAGAAGCTCCGCCGCCTTGGTCATGTGGCCGCGCTCGGCGACGGCGACGAAAATGCGCAACTGATCCAGGGTCATGATGACATTAAGAACCAATACCGATCGAATTTACAAGAACAACTGATTAGACGGATCGATAGCTTCATTCTACATTTTCACGCGACGTTAGAAAAAATTCGCCAGCGGATGGCAGAGAATAAAATGATCGGGCGGTTCAAGTCCCTTCTCGCGCATTGGACCCGCGGCATCCGCAGACGGCTGGCCGGTAATCGCTATCACCCGGAAGAGCATTACATGCGCGGCCCCGGGCCGAAGACTCGAGCCAAATCAGCCGGTCGCGCGGGCACATCCGGATCATGAGGCGTCCATCGCCGCGCGGCGCGAATTCGGCACCATCGCAACGCCCGCTTGCCGACACGCGCGCGCCCGATGAAGGCGACGGCGTCGACACCTCGCCTGGCATTTCCGACAGGATCGCCAAGACGACCTGCTATATGTGCGCCTGCCGCTGCGGCATCGACGTGCATATCAAGGACGGCAAGGTCCGCTACATCAACGGCAACAAGGACCATCCGGTCAATCGCGGCGTGATCTGCGGCAAGGGCAGTTCCGGCATCATGCAGCATTACAGCCCCGCCCGGCTGAAGAAGCCGCTGCTGCGCAGCGGGCCGCGCGGCTCCGGCGCGTTCCGCGAAATCGAGTGGGAAGAAGCGTTCTCGATCGCGACAGAGCGGCTCTCGGCAGTTCGCCGCACCGATCCGAAAAAACTCGCCTTCTTCACCGGCCGCGACCAGTCGCAGTCGCTGACCGGCTGGTGGGCAAGCCAATTCGGCACGCCGAATTTCGCCGCCCATGGCGGCTTCTGTTCGGTCAACATGGCGGCCGGCGGGCTCTATTCGATCGGCGGCTCGTTCTGGGAGTTCGGCGAGCCTGACTGGGACAACACAAGATACTTCATGCTGTTCGGCGTCGCCGAGGACCATGATTCCAACCCGATCAAGATCGGGCTGGGCAAGCTTAAGGCGCGCGGCGCCAAGGTGGTGTCGATCAACCCGTGCCGCACCGGCTACAATGCGATTGCCGACGACTGGATCGGCATCCGCCCAGGTACCGACGGCCTGTTCGTCTTCGCGCTCATCCACGAATTGCTGAAGGCCGGCCGCGTCGATCTTGATTATTTGCTCCGCTACACCAACGCCCATGTCCTCGTCGTGCAGGAGCCTGGCGCCGCTGACGACGGGCTTTTCGTCAGGGACGCCGACGGCGATCCACTTGCCTGGGACAGGATGGCGAAAACCGCCGTCAAGGCGACCGAGCCGGAAGCAAAGCCGGCGCTGACCGGCAGCTTCGAAATCGGCGGCCGCCGCTGCACGCCGGTGTTCCAATTGATCGCCGACCGCTATCTCGATGACAGCTACGCGCCGGATGCGGTCGCTGAGCGTTGCGGCATTCCGGCCGATACGATCCGCCGGATCGCCGCCGAGCTCGCCCATGTCGCCTTCGAAGAGGCGATTGAACTGCCGGTGGCGTGGACCGACTGGGCCGGGCGCCGGCACGAGACGATCAAGGGCCGGCCGGTTTCGATGCATGCCATGCGCGGTATTTCGGCCCATTCGAACGGTTTTCACTCCTGCCGCGCCATCCACTTGTTGCAAGTGCTTCTGGGCACGATCGATGTTCCCGGCGGCTTCCGCTTCAAGCCGCCCTATCCCCGGTCGGCGCCACCAGGCCCGAAACCCGCCGGCAAGACCGTCAAGCCGATGACGCCGCTGGACGGCATGCCGCTTGGTTTCGTCTGCGGGCCGGACGACCTGCTGGTCGATGAAGACGGCACGCCGACCCGCATCGACAAGGCCTATTCCTGGGACGCGCCGCTCGCCGCCCACGGCCTGATGCACACCGTCATCCGCAATGCCTGGGCGGGCGATCCTTACCCGATCGACACGCTGATGATGTACATGTCGAACATGGCGTGGAATTCCTCGATGAACACGGTCGAGACGATGCGTATGCTGACCGACCATGACGAGGCAGGCAACTACAAGATCCCCTTCATCATCTATTCCGATGCGTACTATTCCGAGACAGTGCCGTTCGCCGACCTCGTACTGCCGGATACGACCTATCTCGAACGGCATGATTGCATCAGCCTGCTCGACCGGCCGATCAGCCATGCCGACGGGCCGGGCGATGCCATCCGCCATCCCGTCGTCGAGCCGGACCGCGACGTCAGGCCGTTTCAGTCGGTGCTGATCGAGTTGGGCGCCCGGCTCGGCCTGCCCGGTTTCGTCGATGAGGACGGATCGGCCAGATATGCCGACTATGCCGACTATATCGTCAACCACGAGCGCACACCGGGCATCGGACCGCTGGCCGGCTGGCGCGGCAAGGACGGGACGTCGATCGGCAGGGGCGAGGCCAATCCGGACCAGTTGCAACGCTACATCGACAATGGCGGCTTCTGGCATCACGACTTCGCCGACGACCAGCGCTACTACAAGATGGCCAACCGCTCCTATCTCGATTTCGCGGTGCAGATGGGTTTCATCCCGAAGGCGGACCCGATCATCTTCCAGCTCTATTCCGAGCCGTTGCAGCGCTTTCGGCTCGCCGCGCGCGGCCATGGCCGTGTCCTGCCGCCGGAAGCCGAGCGCCAGCGCATCGAGACCTATATGGATCCGCTGCCGTTCTGGCACGTGCCCTTCGAGGAAGCGGTGGTCGACGTCGAAAAATACCCGCTGCACGCGCTGACGCAGCGACCGATGCACATGTATCATTCCTGGGGGGCGCAGAATGCGTGGCTGCGGCAGATCACCAGCCAGAACCGGCTGTTCGTGCATCACCGCACCGGCGCCGGCCTCGGCCTCGTCGATGACGACTGGGTGTGGATCGAAAGCATCAATGGCCGGGTGAAGGGGCAGATCAAGCTGGTCGACGGGGTGAACGAAAGCACGGTCTGGACCTGGAACGCGATCGGCAAAAGGCGCGGCAGCTGGGGCCTCAAGGACGATGCCGCCGAGAGCAATCGCGGCTTCCTGCTCAACCATATCATCGGCGACCAGACCTCGGCCGACGCGCAGGGCAAACGCTATTCGAACTCCGATCCGGTCACCGGCCAGGCCGCGTGGTTCGACCTGCGCGTGCGCATCGTCAAATGCGCTGATGAGGAAACCGGCTTCACCGAGCCGCAATTCGAGCGTTTCAGCCAACCGCCGCATTTCGAGCCTTCGCCCGACAAGCTGAGTTTCGGCGCCGAATTCCGGCGGGCAAGAGAGGCCGCCGAATGACTTGCCTCCCCGCCCATACCGGCAAGAAACTCGGTCTCGTCATCGATCTCGACACCTGCGTCGGCTGCCAGGCCTGCGTCACCGCCTGCAAGGAATGGAACACTGGTGGCCACATGGCGCCGCTGACCGACATCGACCCCTATGGCGGCCATGCCGACGGCGTCTGGTTCAACCGCGTGCACAGTTACGAACACACGACAGAGATGGGCGGGCGCACGGTCAACTTCCCGCGCTCCTGCCTGCATTGCGAGACGCCGGCCTGCGTCACCGTCTGCCCGACCGGCGCCTCCTACAAGCGCGCCTCGGACGGCATCGTGCTGGTCGACGAGGACAAATGCATCGGCTGCAAATTATGCAGCTGGGCCTGCCCCTATGGCGCGCGTGAATTCGACACCGATGTCGGCGTGATGAAGAAATGCACGCTCTGCGTCGACCGCATCTACAACGCAAATCTGGCCGAAGAAGACCGTGTGCCGGCCTGCGTCGCGGCTTGCCCGACAAGCGCCCGGCATTTCGGCGATCTCGGCGATCCCCTGTCCGCAGTCTCGCAACTGGTGGCGGAGCGCGGCGGCGTCGACCTGATGCCGGAGCTCGGCTACCACCCGACCAACAAATATCTGCCGCCGCGCGCTCATACGCAACGCGCCGCATCGGTGCCGGCAAAGGCGCTGGAGCCGGTGCGGGCCGAAGGCGGCTTCCTCGGCTGGGTCGATCGCATGCTTTCGAACTGACCATGCATCCAGCCTTTTCCGTTGTCTTCTTCACCACCGCCACGGGGGCCGGCTACGGCCTGCTCGCACTGCTTGGCGTGCTGGGTGGGTTGCAGATCGTCCCCGCCGACTTCTGGCTCGGCCTCGTCGGCCTGGGGCTGGCGCTCGGCCTGATCGCGGCGGGACTGCTGTCGTCGACCGGGCATCTCGGCAGGCCGGAGCGCGCCTGGCGGGCGTTCTCGCAATGGCGCAGTTCCTGGCTGTCGCGCGAAGGCTTGGCCTCCGTCATCACCTTCATCCCGGCGGGACTGTTCGGCATCGGCTGGATGTTCTTTGGCCGCACGGGCGGCTGGGTGGCCATTGCCGGATTGCTGGCCGCCATCGGTGCGGTGGTCACCGTCTGCACAACAGGGATGATCTACGCGTCGCTGAAACCAATCGCCCAGTGGCACAGCCGCTATACTTTGCCGGCCTATCTGATTTTCGCGGCCATGACCGGCAGCGTTCTGTTGAACGCGCTGCTGCAGGGCTTCGGCATCGGATCGATGGCCATGCTGGTATTGTCGCTGCTCGCCACTCTTGCCGGCTGGGGCTGGAAGCGCGCGACCTGGCGGCACAATGACCGGCTCGAGATTGCGGCCACCGCCAACACCGCGACCGGACTGGCCGGTGGCACCGTGCGGTCGCTGGAATGGCCGCATACCGAGGAAAACTACCTGCTCAAGGAAATGGGTTTTCGCATCGCGCGCAAGCACGGTGCGAAGCTACGCATGCTCACACAGGCATTGGCCTTCGCCCTGCCCGTCCTGCTGCTCGCCGCAACCTTTGCCTTGCCCTGGCCCTATGCGGCAGTGCCGTCGGTGCTCGCCGCGATCGTCCAGTTCGCCGGCATGCTGGTCGAGCGTTGGCTGTTCTTCGCCGAGGCGAAGCACACGGTGACCCTGTACTACGGACGTTGAGGTCAGCCCGGCCGCAGCATCGAGCGGGAGATGGCGAAGATGCGGTCGGCGCCAAGCATATAGGCCATCAGCGATTCCAGCCGGAACAGCCCGGCATAGGCGCGGTCGAGCACGTTGAGCGAGCCGGTATAGGCGCCGAAGGCCGGCATGATCATGCGACCGCCGTCGCCGGCAAAGCAGCGCCTCCGCACCGAACGGCCGCGCTGAACGATGCGCGCGCAGGGATGGAGATGGCCTGCAATCTCGCCCTCGACGCGCACCTTGGACGGCTCATGCCGGAACAGCAGCGAACCGATGGCCAGTTCCCGCACCGTTTCACCAGGAAGATCGGCCGGCGCTTCCGGATCGTGATTGCCGGCGACCCAGAACCAGTCGCGGCCTGCCATCAGCGCTTCCAGCCGCTCGCGAAAACTCGCATGCATGCGTTCGGCGCCGCCGCCATCGTGAAAGGAGTCGCCCAGGCTGATGACGATCGACGGCTGGTAGTCCGATATGACCGCCTGCAGTCTGAGCAAGGTCGCGCCGGTGTCATAGGGCGGGATCAGCGTGCCGCGCCTTGCCAGCGACGAGCCTTTTTCCAGATGCAGATCGGAGACCGCCAGCAGCCTGATCTCGGGAAAATAGAGCACGCCGCGCGGATCGCAGACCGCGCTCTCGCCGGCGACGGCGACCAGGTCGGCCTCGGCAACCAGCGATGCGCGTGCCAGCGAAAAATTCATTCCTCGACCATTTCCGGCCCCATGGCCTCCTCGACCAGCGTCGCCGCGTCCATCAGCAAGGTCTCATCGGCTTCGCCATTCACGGGCATCTTGCCGATCTCGAGCATTATGGGCACGGCCAGTGGCGAAATCTGCTCCAGATCCTTATGCATGATTCGACCCTGGATGCGCGAGAGCATGTCGGCAAGTCTGCTGACATCGAGCAAACCGGCCGCAGCATCGGCGCGTGTCGCCTGAAGCAAGATATGGTCCGGTTCGTGGCTGCGCAGCACGTCGTAGATGAGGTCGGTCGACACGGTGACCTGACGGCCGCTTTTCTCCTGACCCGGATGGCGTTTCTCGATCAGTCCCGAAATCAGCGCGCAGTTGCGGAAGGTGCGCTTGAGCAGCCAGCTGTCGGCCAGCCAGGCTTCTAGATCATCGCCCAGCATGTCCTGATCGAACAGTGCACCGAGCGACGGTTTTCGAGCTTTGAACATCGCGCCCATGTCACCCAGCGACCATATGGCCAGCGCATAGTCGGTGGCGACGAAGCCGAGCGGCCTTGCGCCTGCCCTGTCGAGTCGGCGGGTGAGCAGCATGCCGAGCGTCTGGTGGGCCAGCCTGCCTTCGAAGGGATAGGCGACCAGATAATGGCGGTTGCCGCGCGGAAAGGTCTCGATCAGCAGGTCATCGCGTTTGGGCAGCACCGACTTGTCGGCCTGGAATCTCAGCCAGTCGGCCACCTGCTCGGGCAGCTTCTTCCAGCGTTGCGGATCGTCCAGCATGATGCGGACCTGTTCGGCGAGATAGGTCGAAAGCGGAAACTTGCCGCCACCATAGTAGGGCACCTTGGCATCGCTGCCGGGCGCGTTCGACACGAAGCATTCGTTCTCGCGAATGCCTTCGAAGCGCAGCACCTTGCCGGCAAACATGAAGGTGTCGCCGTGCGTCAGCGTTTCGAGGAAAGCCTCCTCGATCTTGCCGAGAACGCTGCCGCCGCGCGTGGCCGAGCCTTTGCTGCCAGCCTTGACGTAACGCACGTTAAGCGCCGGCACTTCGATGATAGTACCGACATTAAGCCTGTATTGCTGGGCAACGCGCGGATTGGAAACCCGCCATAGTCCATCCTTGTTCAGGCGGATCCGGGCGTAACGCTCATAGTTCTTCAGCGCGTAACCGCCGGTGGCGACGAAATCGATAACGCGGTCGAAGGTCGGCCGATCGAGGCTGGCATAGGGTGCCGCCGTTCGCACTTCCTCGAACAGATCATCGGCGCGGAAGGCTGCGCCACAGGCGCAGCCGAGCACATGTTGCGCCAGCACATCGAGGCCGCCATCGACCAGCGGCGGTGTATCCTGTGCGCCAAGATAGTTGGCGTCGAGCGCGGCCCGGCATTCCAGCACCTCGAAGCGATTGGCGGGAATGAGGATCGCCTTGGACGGTTCGTCCATGCGGTGGTTGGCGCGGCCGATGCGCTGCGCCAGCCGGCTCGCCCCCTTCGGCGCGCCGACATGCACGACCAGGTCGACATCACCCCAGTCGATGCCGAGATCGAGCGTCGAGGTGGCGACAATGGCGCGAAGCGCGTTCTCGCCCATCGCCTTTTCGACGCGCCGTCGCTGGGCGACATCGAGTGAGCCATGATGAAGCGCGATCGGTAAGGTATCCTCGTTGACCCGCCACAATTCCTGGAACAATAGTTCCGCCTGGCTGCGGGTGTTGACGAACAGCAGCGTCGTCTTGTGGCGCTTGATCTCGCGATAAATCTCCGGCGTGGCATAGCGGGCCGAATGCCCTGCCCACGGCACGTGCTCTTCGGAATCGAGGATGGAAATCTCAGGCTTCGCGCCGCCCGTGACGACGATCAATTCGGACATGTCGCCGGGTGGATTCTGGCTCACCAGCCAGCGCCGCAATTCGTCCGGTTCGGCCACCGTAGCCGACAGGCCGATTGTCTGCAGGCCGGGCACAAAGCTGCGCAGCCGCGCCAGGCCGAGCGCCAAGAGATGGCCGCGTTTCGACGTCACCAGAGAATGCAATTCGTCGAGCACGACATAGCGCAAATCTTCGAAGAAACGTCTGGCATCGCCGGCCGCGATCAGCAACGCGAGTTGCTCGGGCGTGGTCAGCAGAATATCCGGCGGCGCCAGCTTCTGGCGCTGGCGCTTGTGGGAAGGCGTATCGCCGGTGCGCGTCTCGATGCTGATCGGCAGACCGATCTCCTCGACCGGCTTGCCGAGATTGCGCTCGATGTCGACGGCCAGCGCCTTGAGCGGCGAGATGTAGAGCGTGTGGATGCCGCGATGCGCCTGCCCCGGCTTTCGCCTTGGCCTGACGGCCAGTTCAGTCAGCGACGGCAGGAAACCGGCCAACGTCTTGCCGGCCCCGGTCGGCGCGATCAAAAGCACCGATTGGCCGCTTTGGGCCTTCGCCAGCAATTCGATCTGATGGGCGCGCGGCGACCAGCCCTTTTCCCCAAACCATCTGAGGAACGGCTCGGGCAGGGCAATGGCGGCATTCTGCTCGGCAAGGCGCGGCTCAACTGTCACGCGCCAGAGGTAGCGCGGCCACGGGCAATCGCCAAGCAAAATCGGAACAAAAGGGGATCGTAGCATTCCTCGCCCCGTTTACGGGGAGAAGGAAAGATCACGGCCTGCGAAACCCGGTCGGCCCGCCATAGAGATAACCTATCCGGGCGATGGCGTCTTTCAGCCCTTCGCGCGAGACCAGCATGGTGTGGCCGTTGGCATGGATCATGGTCTCGGCATCGGTCATGACGGCGACATGGCCTTTCCAGAAGACGAGGTCGCCCCGGCGCAATCCGGCATAATCCGGACCCGGTTCGAGCGGCTCGCCGATGCTTGACGCCTGCATGTCGGAATCGCGCAGCACATTTTCGCCCGTCATGCGCATCGCCAGTTGCACCAGGCCGGAACAGTCGATGCCGAAGCCGGATACGCCGCCCCACAGATAGGGTGTGCCAAGAAACGTTTCGGCGACCCCGACATAGTCGGCGGCAATTTCGCCAATTGGCCTGAGGTGGCCAGCGATGATCGCTTTGCCTGACGGCAGGACAGCATAGTGCGTGCCGCGCGTCTCGGCGGCGCCCGTCACCGTCACCGTCGATCCCATCGACAGCTGTCCTGCAATCGGAAAGCGCAGATCCGGACCTGGATAGAGGAAGGTGCGAGGCACCGAGACGATATGGGTGGGCGCGTGGTCCCGTCCGCCTAGCTCAGTTGCCGCGACATAGCCGACATAGCCATCGCGTTCGGCCTGGATCCAGGCCCAGCCTTCGGCATCCTCGAAAACCAGCACATCGTCGCCGAACAGGGCTTGTGTGTTGATGCCGGCATCCGCACGCGGCGCCTTGCGGATGTCGGCCACCGAGGCCGAAATCCGCGCCGGCCGGCCGGCGACAAAACGCTCAGCGGAAACCTCGCCTTTCAGCCTTGCGTCGGCAAGGTCGGAACGGAAGGCGTGGAGACGGGAATCGTGAGCAGTCAAAATCGGCAACCCTGTTGTACGGGCAAACGGTCAGATCGGCAGTTCATAGGCCCTGGCGATAATACCATCGCCGAAGCGCTCGACAAAGAGCGCGCCCTCGACCGTGCGCTTGATCAGCACGTTGCGCTTGTCGAGTTCGTCGCGATGGCGCGACACCAGCTTCAGCGCGCCCATGGTGTCGAGCGCGCGGGTGATCACCGGCTTGGTGACATTGAGGCGGGCGGCCAGCCCGCGCACCGTGTGCGGAGGCGGATCGAGATAGATGGTGAACAGGATCGCCGTCTGGCGCATGGTCAGGTCTGGCGCGTCGTCGCGCACCTGCGACAGCATGACCTGCTGCCACAGTCGCAAGGCCTGGCTCGGGCGCATCGCAATCGACATCGCGCCAGCATGACGGCAAATTGTTTCGGTTCCGTTTCAGTTTTCAGCGATTTGCCGGCTCTGCTTGCTGCCACCCATCAGCCAAAGCGCGTCGAGATGATCCGCTCGAGCGCACGAATGCCTTGCGCCTCGCCGCCGGGGGGGCCGTACGCACGGTCGGCGGGGTTCCAGGCAAAGATGTCGAAATGCGCCCAGCTCGCCGTCTTCTCGACAAAGCGCTTGAGGAACAGCGCCGCCGTGATCGAACCGGCGAAACCATCCGTGGTGACATTGTTGATGTCGGCGATCTTCGACGACAGTTTCGCGTCGTAGGGCCGCCACAATGGCATGCGCCACAGCGGATCCTCGACCGCCAGCGACGCCGTGGCGAGGTCTAAGGCCAGCGCCTCGTCGCTGGTATAGAAAGGCGGCAGATCGGGGCCAAGCGCGACGCGGGCCGCTCCGGTCAGTGTCGCCATGTCGACCAGCAGCTGCGGCTCCTCGTCATCGGCCAGCGCCAGCGCGTCGCCGAGCACGAGCCTGCCTTCGGCGTCGGTGTTGCCGATCTCGACACTGATGCCCTTGCGGCTCGTCAACACGTCGCCGGGTCGAAAAGCGTTGCCGGCAATCGAGTTCTCGACCGCGGGGATCAGCACGCGCAGCCGCACGTTCAGCCCGGCGGCCATGATCATCGAGGCCAGACCAAGCACATTGGCGGCACCGCCCATGTCCTTCTTCATCAAGAGCATGCCGGATGACGGCTTGATGTCGAGACCGCCTGTGTCGAAGCAGACGCCCTTGCCGACCAGCGTCACCTTAGGCGCCCCCGGTTGCCCCCAGATCATGTCGATCAGGCGCGGCGCGCCGGTCGAAGCACGGCCGACCGCGTGGATCATCGGGAAGTTCCGCGCCAGCAGCTCGTCGCCCTTGATGACGGAGACTTCGGCCTTGTGAGCCGCGGCCAGCGTGCGCGCCGCCTTCTCCAGATCATCCGGCCCCATGTCGCTGGTCGGTGTGTTGACCAGATCACGGGCCAGGAAGACGCCATCGGCGATGCGGCGAACGCGCGCCGCGTCGACACCGGCCGGCACGTCGAAACGCAGCGCCTTGCCCGGCTTCTTGCCGTAACGGGTAAAGACATAGCCTCCTAGCGCCAGCGCGATTGCCGCGAGTTCCGGCTCGGCGGGAATGGAGGCGAAATGCCAGTCGCCTTCCGGCAGGGTTTTCGACAGTGCACCGAGCGCGAGCGCGCCCTCCCCGTCGCCGATGCCGAACAGCGCGCCGGCAAGCGCGCCGTTTTCGCCGGGCACGGCGAGGGTCCTGCCCGCCTCGCCGGAAAAGCCGTTGGCCTTGGCCCATGCGACGGCAGATGGCGCAAGGCCCACGGCCTCCAGGCCGTCACGGGCCACCAGATGCACCGGCAGCGCACCTTGCAATTTCGTCTCGACGAGTTCGACAGGCATTCGATGTTCTCTCCTGCCGACCCTTCGCGAGTCGGCGCTTCTTAACCCTCCGTTAGGGTTAACAGAATATTTCTTCGGGAGGGAAGATGGCCACGCAATGGCCGCGCGTATGAATGGAGGCTTAGGTGTCGATGCCGACAAACCGCACAGTGAATGCCAGGGGAAAACGGTTCGTCACCACGGCCCTCATGCTGGCGCTCGCGGCTGCCGTCGCCGGGTGCGGAACCAGCAGGATGACGACCGGCTCGATCGGTCGTACCAGCGGCAAGCCGCTGGACAGCATGTCGGCGGGAGAAGTGCACAATGCCACGGCTGCCCTCGGCCAGTCCTACTCCAGGAATCCCAACGACAAGCGAATCGCAACCAACTTCGCGGCCGCGCTGCAGATGGACGGCGATGCCGACCAGTCGCTTGCCGTGATGCGCAAACTGGCGATCGCCTACCCAAAGGATCGTGACGTGCTCGCCGCCTATGGCAAGGCACTGGCCGCCAATGGTCAGTTCGAAGCAGCGCTCGACGCCGTGCGCCGTGCACAGACGCCGGAATATCCCGACTGGAAACTGGTGTCGGCGGAAGCGGCCATCCTTGACCAGCTCGGCCAGAAGGACGATGCGCGCCAGCTTTACCGCAAGGCGCTCGAGCTCAAGCCGAACGAGCCCTCGATTCTCTCCAATCTCGGCATGTCCTACGTGCTGGAAGGAGATCTGCGCACAGCGGAAACCTATATGCGTTCGGCCGCCCAGCAGCCCAATGCCGACAGCCGCGTCCGCCAAAACCTGGCGCTGGTCGTCGGCCTGCAGGGCCGCTTCGACGAAGCCGAGAAAATCGCCTCGCAGGAGCTTTCGCCCGAGCAGGCGCAGGCCAATGTCGCTTATCTCAGGCAGATGCTTGCGCAGCAGAATGCCTGGAGACAGCTCAAGGATCAGGACAAGTCGAAGGCTGCAACCAACTGAGGCGACGAGCTGCAAAGGCTCCCAATTGGACAAAGAGCCGCGCTGAACTCAGCGCGGCCTCTTCGTTTTCTTGGCGTGCCTCGCCGCTACTTGGCCGATGATGACGATCCCGAATGATCGCCGAAGATGCCGCGCTGGCTGACCTGGATGCCGGCAGGGCCCAGGATGATGGCGAAAAGCACCGGCAGGAAGAACAGGATCATCGGCACGGTGAGCTTGGGCGGCAAGGCGGCGGCCTTCTTTTCGGCGGCATTCATGCGCTGGTCCCGGCTTTCAGCGGCAAGCACGCGCAATGCGTGCGCCACGGGCGTGCCGTAGCGTTCGGCCTGGACGAGCGCCTGCGACACCGATTTGACCGATTCCAGACCGGTACGGTTCGCAAGATTCTCATAGGCCTGCTTGCGTTCCTGCAGATAGGAGAGCTCGGCGTTGGTCAGGATGAATTCTTCCGCCAGAGCCACCGACTGAGCGCCGATCTCATCGGCGACCTTGCGCAGCGCTGCCTCCACCGACATGCCCGACTCAACGCAGATCAGCATCAGGTCCAGCGCGTCCGGCCACGCCATCTGGATCGACTGCTTCCGCTTGGTGGCGCGATTATTGACGTAGACGACCGGCGCGTAGAAGCCGCCATAGGCGACCAGGATGCAGACGAACAGCCGGATGACCAGGGGTTTGTCGGGCAATCCTCCAAGCACGAATATGTAAACCAGACCCAGCGCGAAGCCGACAAAAGGCAGCACCAAGCGGAAGAAGAGAAACCGCGTCAGCGGGTTCTGGCCGCGAAAGCCGGCGACCTTGAGCTTCTGCAAGGTGCTCTCGTCGGCCAGTGCGCGCCGCAGGTCGAGCCGATCGACGATGTTGCGCATGCCGACCGACTGTTGCTCGCGCAGGCCCTTGCGGCGGCGATCGGCCTCGCTGGCGAGCCGGGCGCGCTGCTTGGCGCGAAGCTCGTCGCGCTCCAGCGCGACCGACTTCATGCGCGACTTGAGCTGGTTTCCGCCGAATGCCGGCAGCAATGTAAAGACCGTCGCGAAGACGGCGATGCCGACCAGCAGCGCGATCAGCAGGCTGGGGTCCGTCAGTGATTTGATGACTTGTTCGGTCATGCCACGGCCCTAGACTTCAAAGTTCATCATCTTGCGCATGACCAGGATGCCGATCGACATCCAGACAGCGGCACAACCCAGTATCAGATTGCCAACGCTGGTGTTGAACAGCGGCATCAGATAGTCGGGACTGGAAAGATAGACGAGAAAGGCAACGATGAAGGGCAGCGCGCCGATGATGGCGGCGGACGCCTTCGCCTCCATGGACAGCGCCTGCACCTTGGCTTTCATCTTCTTGCGATCACGAAGGACGCGCGAAAGGTTGCCCAGCGCCTCGGAAAGATTGCCGCCGGCCTGCGACTGTATCTGGATGACGATGCCGAAGAAACTCGCCTCGGTGCACGGCATGGTTTCGGGCATGCGCAAGGCCGCGTCGGGGATCGAAATGCCCATCTGCTGCGAATCGACGATACGGCGAAACTCCATCTTCACCGGCTCGGGGGATTCGTTGGCGATCAGGCGCACCGCATCGTTCAGCGGCAGGCCGGATTTGACCGCTCGCACGATGATGTCGAGCGCGTTTGGAAATTCGTTGAGGAATGCCTTGACCCGGCGCGTGCGGCGAAACGATACGAACCAGCGCGGCAGGCCGAGCGCGCCAGCCAACAGCACACCAGGCAAGACCAGCATCGGCGCGCCGACCACGAATGCGACCACCGTCAGCGCCAGACCGCATATGGCGGAATAGATGTAGAAGCGCTCGATCGAGACTTTCATCCCGGCCTGCCGGAGTTGCGCCTTCAGCGGCGGCTTCTTGATGGCGCTGTCCTTGGTCTTCTGCTTCTCATCGAGTTCCTTCAGCGAATCCTGCACGGATTTTCGGCGCTTGGCCGCATCCGTCGCGCGGTCGCGGGTGGCCTTGATGATGGACCGGTCCGTCTCGGCGGCCTTGATCGTCTCCAGCCGCTTGCCTGCCTGTTTCTCATTGCTGATCTGGGTGAACAGGAATGCATAGGCGACCGCGCCGGCGCTGAAGCCGGCGAGTACGACAAACGCCAGTACGGTGCCGTCAATTCCAAACATCGACCAGAACCCTCAACGCATCAGTCAGCGCGCTTCTCCATTGCCTCTAGCGCAACGGCGAGGCGCTGCTCCTCGCCGTAGTAGCGAGCCCGGTCCCAGAAATGCGGGCGGCCGATGCCGGTCGAGACGTGCTCGCCCAGCAGCCTGCCATTGGCGTCCTCGCCCTTGATGTTGTAGAGGACGATGTCCTGGGTGATGATGACGTCGCCTTCCATCCCGATCACCTCGGTGATGTGAGTGATGCGACGCGATCCGTCGCGCAGGCGCGCCGCCTGGATGATCACGTCGATGGAACCGACGACGATTTCCCGCACGGTTTTCTGCGGCAGCGAATAACCACCCATGGCGATCATGGATTCGATACGGTTCAGGCATTCGCGCGGGCTGTTCGAGTGGATCGTTCCCATCGAGCCGTCATGGCCGGTGTTCATCGCCTGCAGAAGGTCGAACACCTCGGGTCCGCGCACCTCGCCGACGATGATGCGCTCTGGCCGCATGCGCAGGCAGTTCTTGACCAGGTCGCGCATCGTCACCTCGCCCTCGCCTTCGAGGTTGGGCGGACGGGTTTCCAGGCGCACCACATGCGGCTGCTGCAGTTGCAGTTCGGCTGAGTCCTCGCAGGTGATGACGCGTTCGTCGCGATCGATGTAGTTGGTCAGGCAGTTGAGCAGCGTCGTCTTGCCGGAGCCGGTGCCGCCCGAGATGACGATGTTGCAGCGAACACGACCGATGATCTTGAGTACCTCGGCGCCCTGCGGCGAGATGGCACCGAACTTGACCAACTGATCGAGCGTCAGCTTGTCCTTCTTGAATTTGCGGATGGTGAGTGCGGTGCCGTCGATGGCGAGCGGCGGAGCGATGACGTTGACGCGGGAGCCGTCGGGAAGGCGGGCGTCGCAGATCGGGCTGGATTCATCGACTCGGCGGCCGACCTGACTGACGATGCGCTGGCAGATGTTGAGAAGCTGCTGGTTGTCGCGAAAGCGAATGCCGGTCTGCTCGACCTTGCCATTGACTTCGATGTAGACGTTCTTGGAGCCATTGACCATGATGTCGGCGATGTCGTCGCGGGCGAGCAATGGCTCGAGCGGCCCATAGCCAAGCACGTCGTTGCAGATGTCCTCGAGCAATTCCTCCTGCTCGGCGATCGACATCGCGAAATTCTTGATCGCGATGATGTCGTTGACAATGTCGCGGATTTCCTCGCGCGCGGTCTCCGGGTCGAGCTTGGCGAGCTGCGACAGGTCGATCGTGTCGATGAGCGCCGAGAAAACCTGGCTCTTGGTGTCGTAGTAGGTTTCGCTCTTTTCGCGCTGGGGTCGCCTTGCCTCCGGCGCGATGGGCGGCGCCTCGACGGCGCGGCGAGCCGGCGGCACCACAGGCGCGCTTGGCTGGGGTGGTGCCGCGGGCCGGGCAAGAACCGCCGTGTCCGCCGAACCCGCGGGCGGCGGGGCGGTCGGCGCCGGTGCCGGCTGGCGGAATTCCGGCGTGAACCGGTTGCCGTCGTCGTTGCCTCTTTTACCGAACATGATCGACTACTTCTTGTTGCGCGAGAGCTTGCCGAGCAGGCTGCCCAGACCAGCCTTCTTTTTCGTGCGGATTTCGCTTCGCCCGGTCAGCACGTGGGCAATCTCGTTGATGGTCGCGACAACCGGGTTCTTGGCATCCATCTCGCCGAGCATGCGCCCGTTATTGGCGGCATTGCCGAACAGCAATGGATCGAAGCCAATGACCGACATCGGAGTCAGGCCGAGCGGCTCGGCGAAATCGGTCGGCGAAATTTCCGGCCGCTTGGGGACGCCGGCCTGGTTGATGATCAGCTTCGGTGGCGGATCGTTGGGGCGAAGCCGCTTGAGCATGTCGACCATGTTCTTGGTGTTGCGCAGATTGGCCAGTTCCGGCGTCGCGGTGATGACGATGTCGTCGGCCTTGACCAGCGTGTTCTTGGCCCAGCCCGTCCAGACATGGGGGACGTCCAGGACCAGAAGCGGCACGCTGCGCTGCGCGGTATCGACAAGCTGCGCAAAGGCATCGGGATCGAAGTCGTAGACGCGTTCCAGCGTCGAGGGCGCGGCGAGCAACGACAGGTGCTCGGCGCACTGCGTCAGCAGCCGGTCGAGATAGACTTCGTCGACGCGTTCGGGCGAGAACACCGCTTCGGCGATGCCCTGTGCCGGATCCTGGTCGAAATTGATGTTGGCCGTGCCGAAGGCAAGATCGAGGTCGGCGACGACGACTTCGGATTTGAACAGCGAGGACATTGCCCAGGCGACATTGTGGGCGATGGTGGAAGAGCCGACGCCGCCCTTGGCGCCGACAAAGGCGATCGAACGGCCGATCGGTTCAGCCTCCGGATCGACGAAAATCGACGATACGACACTGACGATGTCGGCCATCGACACGGGCGCGATGACATATTCGGAGATGCCGGAGCGGATGAGCTCGCGATAAAGACCGACATCATTGTAATGGCCGATCACCACCACTTTCGAGGATGGGTCGCAGTATTCCGAGAGCTGGGCGAGTTGCTCCAGCAATTGCTTGGGTTCGCTGCGTGACTCCAGCAAGATCAGGTTCGGGGTCGGTGCCGACTGATAGAACTCGATTGCCGTGGGAACGCCGCCCATATGGACCTTGAGATGCGCCTTGGTCATACGGCGGTCCTCGCCGGCGCGCTCGACCGGATTGGCAACGCCCTCGGTCTCGCAGAATGCCTGGATCGAGATGCGCGGAACCGGCCGCAACGCCTGCATCGCGGCGATGTCCTGCGGCGATGTATCACCGCCGTCCACGGTGGCGTCATAGGCAAGGTTGCTCATGGTCATGCTCTTTCCGTGGCCTTTTCTTTCCCTGACTTTCCCGAAGGTGGCTTAGTAGGTCACTTCCGAATTGCCCAGGAATTCACCCGAAATGCCCCTGGTGCGATACACATCGATCACCGCGCCACGATTTTCCGCGTCGATGGTGGTCTGCTTGCGCGGCCCGAGCAGGTCGGACGGATTAGCCATCTGGGCAGCCAGATTGTTCTGATAGGAGCAGCCGAAGTCGGCGTAGTGCTTGTTTTCCGCCGTATCGAGCAGATCCTCGGGCCAGCGTCCGCATTTGTCGGTCTGGGCTCTCACCGCGATATACGAGACGCGAACCGGGGCCGATGTCTCACTCGAGCCGGCCTGATAGGAGGTAACGACGATCCGGTTGCGCTTGACACCGCTGGCAACCGCGAGCCTGGCGAAATCACGGCCGGCCGCCGTCGCGGCGACCTCGTTGGCCGATCCGCTCGGAATCTGGATGGTCAATGTCGGCGCGGCACTCTTGTCATAGCCGTCGAGGAAACCCAGCAGCGTGTCGCGCTGCGAACCGGTCATGCCGCGGTCGCCGGCGCCGACGGGCAGGTCGATCTTCTGGTTCTTCTCCGCGATGACGATCGGATGGTTGGTGCGATAGTCGTCCGGAATGGCGCCGACGGTGATGCTGTCGCGCTGAGCGCATCCGGCCAGCAGAGCGGTCATCGCTACCGCCAGAACCGACAACACCCGCAGGCCGGTCCGCGAACGGCTGGCGCGCATCGTCGTGGCGATGGTCCTTGTCTTCAACGCTGACTGAGACATGTCCGCTTCCCCATTCACTTGTAGATGTAGCCGACAACGCCATGGTACCGGCCGTTGGGCTTGTCGGTCTGCATGGTGCCGTAGACGCGATTGACCTTGCCAAGGAAATTGGCGGCACCGTCGCTGGCAGGGTTGAAATTGTCGTCCGGCTTGGCGAGATCGTTGCGGGCCACCGGCTTCGCCAGATAGGGCGTGATGAAAATCACCAGCTCGCTTTCGTTGCGCACGAAGTCCCTGCTGCGGAACAAGGTGCCAAGGACCGGGATCTTGGCGAGACCTGGCAGTCCGGAGACCGCCTGACGCACGTCGTCGCGGACCAGACCCGCAATCATCATGGAGCCGCCGGAAGGCAACTCGATCGTGGTGTCAGCCAGGCGCTTGCGGATCGACAACAGTGTGGTTCCAGGCAAGTTGCCCGCACCTTCAACCGTGGTGGCGCCTTCCGTCGTTGGCTCCGACACCGAGGTCCTGACCTTGAGGCTGATCCGGCCGGCCGACAGCACAACAGGCTGGAACTCGAGGCCAATGCCGTATTCGATCTGCTGGTTGGTGTATGTAATCTGGCCGGTCTGGTTATCCTGTGAAACGTTCTGTGAGCGCTGGGTAATGATGTTGAACTCACCGCCGACCTTGAATGTCGCCTTCTCACCCGACACCGCCGTCAGCGTCGGTTCAGCCAGGGTTTTCATGACTCCCGACTGTTCCATCGCATTTATGTAGGCCTGAAAGGGCGAGGTTGAGTTGCCAAGGCCAAAGCCTGAGTACTGTGATAGCGGTTTGCCCAAACCGTAATTCTGCGAGCCCAGCGCATTCCAGCTGATACCGTTGCTGTTGCCGCTGGCGATCATATTGACGCCGAGCTGCTTCATCACAGAGCGGCTGACTTCGGCGACCGTCACCTTGAGCGTAACCTGGTCGTCGCCGATGATCTGCAGAAGATTGACGATCTTCGAGACGCGTCGTTCCTGGTCGGGGTTGTTGATGTCGACGCCGCCTTGGGCCGAGCCGCCGGCCGCGGTCTGCGAATACTGCCCGGTCGTTGCTTCACCGCCGGAGACGAAGATCGTCGCCAGGTCGACCGCCCGCTTCGCGTCCAGCGGCGTATCGACCATTCCGGTCAAGACGACGTTGTCGTTCAGCAATTCCACCTTGACGGACGAGGTCGGAAGGAAACGCTTGATATAGTCCTCCAGGCCGGCGACGTCGCGTTCGACGGCCAGGTCCAGGCTGGCGATCTGTTCGCCGTTCGGACCGAAGACGAAAATATTGGTCTCGCCGACCGATTTGCCGAACAGATAGATACGCCTTGCGGTGCGGGTCACCGCATCGGCAACGGTCGGGTTGGCGACAAGAATGTCATAGGCATCGCTCGGCAGGTCTATGACCACCGATTTGTTGAGGCCAAGCTTGACGCGCTGCGAGGCCGTGGTGGCCGTCACCTGCGTGCTCTTCGCCTCGACGACGCCCTGCACATTCGTCCCGACGAGCAGCAGGCCGAATGCCGCGGCCACGATTGCCGGGAGTTTACCGCTTAGCCTCATTTCCTTGCCCCTACTTCGGAAACTTCGCCCGACTTGATCAGTCTCACCGTTCCCTTGCGGCCATTGCCGGAAACGAGATAGTCGGCCTCGCCCACATTCTTTTCCTGGGTGTCCGCGACCGCGCGCAACGCCAGCGTCAGGCGATCCGCCATCTGCTGGGCGACGGTGATGATCTCCGCCTGCTTGGGCGTCAGCTCCAGCGTGGCGGTCTGGCCTACCCTGGTCTTCTTGCCCTCCTCGTCTTCCTGGATCGTCTGGTCGATCGCCAGGACGCGGATGTTCTTGAGGATGGTTTCGGTGTTGAAGCCGGTGCTGCCGCTGTTGGCATCCGCCCTGCGGGTCATGATGACGTCGACGAAATCGTTTGGAAGGATGAAGCCGCCGGCCGAAGTGTCGGCCGATATGGTCGTGGCGACCGCCCGCATCCCGGAAGGCAGGATGGACGACATGAAGCTCTGCCCCTCGCCGATCAGCTTGGAACGCCGCACCGGCTCGCCCGCATACATCGGCACACGCGCGATCGACGTCTTCAATTTCTCCAGGGCGTCGGGAGCATTGGCCTTGGTGATGAAATTGGCGTTGACGCCGTCAGCCGGCCAGGATTGCCAGGAGATGTTGTTCTGAAGCGCGTTGCCCATCGCGACATCGCCCGAGAGCACAAGCACATCCTGCAGGGCTACGGCGGGAGCCTGGGGGCCGGAATCGACCACGATCTGGGGCGGCGGCGCGGCGACCATGTTTTTCGCCACATAGCCAGCACCACCCGCCGCGGCCACCGCCACGCTCAGAATAATAAGTCGGGATGCTGGCATCTGTCCGAACCTCGCCCTTGGCAAACCACGTAGCCAAGCCGGACTTTGCAGCGGCAATCGTCAAAACAAGGTTAATGCAATGCTTACGATCGTGATTAATTTAACGTTTACATAAATTAGACGGATCGCGCCGCCACGGGTTAAAGAGGCCCCGGCCTTGGCTCTTTTCAAGCCGGTCGGGCAATGCGGTCAAGGAACGGAAATCAGATCGTGTTCAGCTCGCAAGGCTGGCCAATGCCCACACCATCAAAGGCGAATCCGGATAGGTCAGCAGCCCGCCAAGGCCGAGCGCGATCCCGTAGGGGATCCCTACCGACTCTTCCGCGAAATGGCGCAGGAACGGATTGCGGCCGGTCATAACCGCCAGCGGCGACTTCCGGTAAAGCAGGATGGCGATCGTCAGCAGGCCGCCGATCAGTGTCGAGACAACAAGGTATTCGACGAGATGGATGTTCAACCCCATCCACACGGCCGTTGCGGCCAGCAGCTTGGCGTCACCGCCACCCATGCCACCCATTGCGAACAGGCCGAACGTCACGGCAAGGACCAGGGCGCCGGCGGCGAAATGCCAACCATAGGCTGCCCATTCCATGCCTGTCAGCGGCGCGACCAGCGCGAAGACGACGACAAGCAGCACCGACACGCGATTGGCAATTGTCATGGACAGCATGTCGGAGATCGCTGCAAACAGCATGCAGAACGGAAAGACCACGAAGATCAGGGCTTCAAGCATCGGCGCCATGCCTATTGTTCACAGGCTCAATCTAGAGTGGATCGATTAACGATTGATGAGGCTTGAGATGGACGACGCGGTCGGCAGCGACATCGACAAGCAACAATAAACAGGGGCCGCCCATGTGGGCGGCCCCTGTCCGAAAGATAATCTGAACGTTCAGCAATAAGCAGATTAGCTGCCGCTGGTGTTCAGGGTGTTTCCGATGTTGGAGAACTTGGAATTGATTGCATTGCCGAGGGCGCCGGCGCCGGTGATGATGGCGAGCGCGATGAGGGCGGCGATCAGACCATATTCGATAGCGGTCGCGCCGGATTCGTCCTTCACGAAACGTGCAAAAAGGTTAGACATTCGAGAGCTCCTACTCCACGTGTTACAGCACTTCCGTCAACTTCTGTGATGGTTGATCGGATGCTGCCAATCTAGGGAGAAGCTCTTTCGATCGGCTTAATAAACAGCCTTACCGATTCCTTTCCCGGCTCGAACGGAATGCGTGGTTAACTCGACGCTAAGCGCTGGCTAATGTACTGTTTCCCAAGCCAATTCCGCAAAAGGCAAGGGCTTTGGGAGAGCCGGCGACCGGCGTGGATCCACCAATGTGTACAGCCACGCCGATCGCCACATCCGGCGCCGGCAAGCCGACTTAACCGTTGGTTCACCAATCTCGTTCATGTTCCGTTGAACAGTTTGCTTGCGGGAGCGCATCGATGGCCGTGCAGAGATCCTCAATCCTGATTGCCGTGCTTCTTGCCGCCACCAGCTTGATCACGCCGGCCAGGGCCGCCGCCGATATTGAAGTCACGATGAATCAGGCCAAGATCGTGAAGTTGTCGCGCCCCGCCGACACGATCGTCGTCGGCAACCCGGCAATCGCCGATGCCTCCGTCCAGGACGCCTCGACGATCGTGCTCACCGGCAAGGGTTTCGGTGTCACCAATCTCGTCGTTCTCGACCAGGAGGGCAGCCCGATCGTCGACGCGCAGGTTACCGTGGTGCGGCAGGCAGCCTCGTCGGTTCGCATTTATCGGCGTGCCGAGGTCCAGACCATGTCCTGCACGCCCTATTGCGAAAGCTCCTACAAGAGCGAGGCTGAAAAATCCTCCGAGGCCGAGATGAGCGCAAGCAAATAGGTCGCGCGGCCCCGGCAGCCCCTCCAGGTTACCGGCCGGTTAAGGCGCCCGCGCCGAGTTTAACGATCATTCAAACCGGGCCTCAATTGGTTTGCGCTAATACCTGTCCGAACCGTCCAGGGGTGGCAGGAACAGGATATGGGCAACGAATTCGGCTCGACAGGTCAGCACAAGGCGGAGCGCGCCGGTTTTCTGACGCGCTTCGTTCGCAATCGCCGCGGCAGCACGGCCATCGAATTCTCGATACTTGCATTGCCGTTCGCCCTCCTCGTATTCGCCATCCTCGAAAGCTGCATCTCGTTTGCCGGCCAGGAGGTGATGGCCAACATCACCGACGATGTCGCGCGCCAGTTGCGCACCGGCCAGCTGCGGCCGGCCGATGTCGCCGGGAACAAATTGACGACCCTGATCTGCGGCAAGCTGCAGATCATCGTCTCCGCGGATTGCCCGCAACAGCTGCTCGTGGATCTTCGGGAGTATCCGACTTTCGCGGACGCGGCCACCGCGACCTTCAAGATCCAGAACGGCGATGTCGTGCTGATGCAAGGCACGAGCTCACAGACTTTCGCAAACACGCCTGGCCTGGCGGAATCGAAGAACATGCTGCGGGTCTTCTACAAATGGCCTGTCATGACCGATCTGATGGCCAAGTCCATGGCCAATCTGAGTGGTGGCAGGACGCTGCATTTTGCGTCGGTGACCTGGCAGAACGAGCCGTTCGACAATTGAGTTCGGAACGACCAACAACAAAAAGGCAAATGCCATGATGCGTGCGGGGGCACATCTGAAAATTGCGGAGTCCTGGAGCAGAGCGATCGGATTCTGGTCCAATCGCAAGGGCGTCGCGGCGGTCGAGTTCGCTCTTATCGTTCCGATCCTGCTGATCATGTACTTCATGACCATGGAGGCTTCGCAGGCCATCGAGACCAGCAAGAAGGTGAGCCGCATCGGCAGCATGGTTGCCGATCTCGTCACGCAACAGCCGACCATCGTCAAGGCGGATCTCGACGCCATCATGAAAATCGGCACCTCGACCATTCAGCCCTACAACCGCTCGACGCCGAACATCACCATCACGGCAATACAGGTCACCACCGATACACCGCCCAAGGTCCTGGTGGTGTGGTCGCGCCAGGTTGCCAGTGGCGTCTATAGTGCGGCGGCCACCGCGGGCACGGCCACAACGGTTCCGGCAACGCTCAAGGTGGCCGGCACCTTCCTCATCCGTGTCGACAGCAATCTGAGCTATACGCCGATCATCGGCTGGACGACGAGCACCCAACAAAAGCTTGGACTGACCAAATCCCTCACCACGACGATTCCGATGGGCGAGACCTACTATCTGCGTCCGCGCAGAAGCCTGACCATCCCCTGCGGCGATTGCTGAAGACTTTTACTGTTGGCCACCATCGACCGACAGCAGGCGCACGATGGCTTGCGCCGTCGCGTAGTCCTTTGGGGCCACGGTCAGAAAGCCGCCGGAGTGCTTCGATTCCAGGAGATCGTAGACATCCGGCGTCGTCGATTTGAGGTTGGTGAGGAACACGGTCAGGCGGCGCCTGGCTTCCGGGTCGAGATCGCTGCGCACGGCATGGGGACCGTATCGCAGCAGGCTCGACATCCACACCACCTGGAGAGCCGACGGCGAAAGGCCGGCCGCTTCGAGCCTGGCCTGCGTGCCGCCGGACAGCAGCGGCTGGCCGTCGGCCGCTGCCCTCACCCAGCCGAACGTGGCATCGGCATGGCCGTCGACAAGCATGGTTTCCGCAGCGGACGCCGTATCGGCATGGATCAGAAACGGGGCATCCCCGGCGATCTCCGAGTGTTCGGCGGCCAGCTCCGCCAGCGGCAAAAGCGAGCCCCCGACGCTGTCCGGCGGCGGCATGGCGATGCGGTGCGTCTCCATCGCCGCCAGGCCTGACAGCTTGCCGTCCCGCGTCAGCAGCACTGAGCGGATGCCGGCCGCACCATCGGAATCGACCGGAGCCACAAGCGGCTCGATGCATCCACAACGCTGCAGCGCCGTCGCATAGGCCGTCGCCGAATAGATGGCATACTCGATCCGGGCGTTGGCCTGCGCCTCGATCAGTGCCGCGTAATCGCGCGCAACGACGAACTCCACCTTCATGCCAAGCGCATTGGTAAAGGATTGCGTCAACAGCGCCAGCCCCGGAACGGTGTTGCCGGCGCCGGGCTCGGCGACGATGCCGACGCGGAATGTGCCGATATCGTCGCGCCAGTCGGCCCGCGCCGGACCACAGCAGAGCGCACCATGCATGGCCACAAGGGCCGCACATGCCTTCAGCGCGGCTTTCATGACAAGACCGTCCTGCGTTTCCTTCGATCCATGCCCAAGCCCGTGCGTCGTGACGCCTTACATCTCGGATTGTGCCTGCCGTCGTTGCCCCAAAACCGCCGTGCACTTTCGGGCGACATGGACTCTGGGTTTGTCCATGTCGTTACCCCAAAACCGCCGTGCACTTTTCGGGCGACATGGACTGAACTATCGCGCCAAGCCGTTGCCGTTTGGTTTCCGAATTGCCAATGCCGCCTTGGAACCCTATGTCTGGGCGTCCGAACTGGCAACAATGACCCGATGGCGCGCGCTTTCCTCTTCGTCCTGGACTCTTTCGGCATCGGTGGTGCGTCCGACGCCGAACGTTATGGCGACGCCGGCGCCAACACGCTTGCGCATATCGCCGAAGCTTGCGCCGAAGGGCGCGCGGATCGCGAGCGGCTTCGACAAGGGCCGCTGTTTGTCCCGCACATGGCATCGCTCGGGCTTGGCAAGGCAGCGGAGACGGCGACAGGGTTGGGTTTTGCCCATTTCGGAACGGATCTGGTCGCCAATGCCTTCCATGGCGCGGCGCAGGAAGTTTCGAGCGGCAAGGACACACCCTCCGGCCACTGGGAGATCGCCGGACTGCCGGTGCGTTTCGACTGGGGTTACTTCCCGGATTCGGTTCCCGCCTTTCCGGCTGATCTGACCGCGGCGATGATCCGCGAGGGCGAGGTTCCAGGCATTCTCGGCAATTGCCATGCACCGGGCACGGAGATCATCGAACGGTTCGGCGAGGAACACATCCGCACCGGCAAGCCAATCTGCTACACCTCCGTCGACTCGGTCCTGCAGATCGCCGCGCATGAAGTCCATTTCGGGTTGGATCGGCTTTATGAATTCTGTCAGGTGGTGCGCCGGCTGGTTGATCCGCTCAGAATCGGGCGCGTGATCGCACGGCCGTTCGTCGGCGAGACCGCCGCCACCTTCCAGCGGACCTACAATCGCCATGACTATGCCGTGCCACCGCCGGAGCCGACCTTGCTTGACCGGCTGACGGCACGGGGAAGCCGCGTCATCGCCGTCGGCAAGATCGGCGACATCTTCGCCCATCGCGGGATTTCGGAAGTGCGCAAGGCCGCAGGCAACATGGCCATGTTCGACAAGGCGCTTGGTGCGATGGAGGATGCCGGCGACGGCGATCTCGTTTTCGCCAATTTCGTCGATTTCGATACCGAATTCGGCCATCGCCGCGATGTCGCCGGCTATGCCGCCGCGCTCGAGGCCTTCGACCGGAGGCTGCCGGAAGCATTGGCGAGGCTGCGGCAAGGCGACCTTCTCATCCTGACGGCCGACCATGGCAATGATCCGACCTGGCGAGGGACCGATCACACGCGTGAACGCATCCCGGTGATCGGCATGGGGCCGGGTCTGGCAGGTGGCGACATCGGACTGAGAACGACATTCGCCGATATCGGCGAGACCGTCGCCGAACACCTCAGGCTGGCGCCCGGCCGCCACGGCACTTCTTTCCGTGCGATGATTGGCGGCCATGCCTGAATTGCCCGAAGTCGAAACGGTCCGGCGTGGCCTGCAGCCGGTTCTGGAAGGTGCCCGTCTGACCAGGGTCGAGGCGCGTCGGCCAGACCTGCGGTTTCCCTTTCCCGACCGGTTTTCGGAAAGGCTGACCGGCAAGACCATCACGGCGCTCGGTCGCCGGGCCAAATATCTGACCATGCATGTGCAGGACGGCCCGGTGCTGATCTGCCATCTCGGCATGTCGGGCTCCTTTCGCATCGAGACCGACGAAGACGGCGGGACACCTGGTGTGTTTCACCACGAGCGCTCGAAAAGCACGACGCACGACCATGTCGTGTTCGATGTCGTCGCCGCCGACGGCACCCGGTCCCGCGTGATCTTCAACGACCCGCGCCGCTTCGGTTTCATGCTGTTTGCGGAAGGATCGCCGGAGACGCATCCGATGCTCGCCGGACTGGGCGTCGAGCCCACGGGCAATACGCTGGACGGCGTGCTGCTCGCCTCGTTGCTGAAAGGCCGCGGATCGCCGCTGAAGGCAGCACTTCTTGACCAGAAGCTGATCGCGGGACTTGGCAATATCTATGTCTCGGAGGCGCTTTGGCGCGCCGGTCTGTCGCCCTTGCGCGAGGCGGGCACCATCGCCAAGCCGGGCAAGAAGGCCAGACAACAAAGCGAACGCCTGGCCGAGGCGATCCGTTCGGTCATATCGGATGCCATCGCCGCCGGCGGGTCTTCGCTGCGCGACTATATGCACACCGATGGATCGCTGGGCTATTTCCAGCATTCCTTCGCCGTCTACGACCGTGAGGGCGAGCCCTGCCCGAAGCCCGGCTGCGGCGGACATATCGAGCGCGTCGTGCAGAGCGGACGCTCGACCTTCTATTGCCGGACGTGTCAGAGCTGAGTTAGACCGACGCAAGCGAGGAGAAGCAGCCATGGCCTATGAAACGATCATCACCGAGACGCGTGGCAAGGTCGGACTGGTCACGCTGAACCGGCCAAAGGCGCTCAATGCGCTGAACCTTCAGCTTCTCGCCGAACTGGTCGCGGCCGTGAAAGACTTCGATGCCGACGCCGGCATCGGCGCCGTGGTCATTACAGGTTCCGACAAGGCCTTTGCCGCCGGCGCCGACATCAAGGAGATGCAGGCAATCTCCTTTGCGGATGCCTATCTGCAGGACCTGTTCGTCGGCTGGGAAGACCTGACGCGGGTGCGGAAACCCGTTATCGCCGCGGTGGCCGGCTATGCGCTCGGCGGCGGATGCGAACTGGCAATGATGTGCGACTTCATCATTGCCGCCGACACGGCCAAATTCGGCCAGCCCGAAATCACGCTCGGCGTCATTCCCGGGATGGGCGGGTCGCAACGCCTGACCCGGTTTGTCGGCAAGTCGAAGGCGATGGATATGTGCCTGACCGGACGGATGATGGATGCAGCGGAAGCCGAGCGCTCAGGCCTGGTGTCGCGGGTCGTGCCCGCCGCCGAGCTTGTCGAGGAAGCGGTCAAGGCGGCGGCCAAGATAGCCGATTTCTCGCTGCCCTCGGTGATGATGGCGAAGGAAGCCGTCAACCGCTCCTTTGAGACGACGCTGGCCGAGGGATTGCGGTTCGAACGTCGTCTGTTCCACTCGCTTTTCGCACTCGAAGACCAGAAGGAAGGCATGGCGGCCTTCGCCGAAAAGCGGAAGCCTAATTTCGCCAATCGATAGAGTCTTGCCCGCCCGCGATCGAAACCCTGTGGCGCGGGCCAAAAAGAACGCCAGGCGGCGTTGACGCGCCGGAAAAGCTGAACTATAAGCCGCACCAACCGAGGCGGCCCTGTGGCTGCCCGTTTGTTTTTTGCGCCCTGCGGCATGCCGCGTGCGCCGACCAGATCAGAAGAGAGGCATCATGGCCAACACATCCTCGGCCAAAAAGGCAACGCGCAAGATCGCCCGCCGCGCGGCGATCAACAAGAACCGCCGCTCGCGCGTGCGTACCTATGTCCGCCAGGTCGAGGAGGCGCTCGCCTCCGGCGACAAGGCAGCCGCGCAGGCCGCCTTCAAGGCAGCCGAGCCTGAGTTGATGCGTGCCGCGACCAAGGGCGTCATCCACAAGAACACAGCGTCCCGTAAGGTGTCGCGTCTGGCCGCACGGCTCAAGGTGCTGTCGGCCTAACATCGCTATACAGACTAGCTTGTCTAAACCCGGCCGATCGCGCCGGGTTTTTTTCGTTTGCCGGCAAGTACTTGAAAAGAATGCCCGGAAACGGCGCCCAAAGCAGATCCCAGACTTCGAAATGCTTTGCCGGCATATGCATGCCCGCCGATGGTTGACATGCTTGAAAAATGTCGCCCAGAAAATTCCTGGCTATCAGAAATAGGCAATATTTTTCAGACACTTACCCATGGTCATCCACAGCCTGTCCACAACACCCCAAGGGGATGGGAGGACAACTGGCTGTCAAGCGAATTATTTCAGAATATTTCCTATCGGCCCGGCTTTTTCATATTCGCCGGAAAAGGGTTTGAATCACAATGGCTTTGTCAAAATACGCCGCTGCGGCATGGCGCCCGAAGGCGCCGGAGGTAACCAGATTCCTTAAAAATCCGTTAGACGTGGCCTTGCCCTATCCACAGCGATTTCGGTAATGTCGATCCATCGAAAGGGGCGGGCCTCTGGCCCTCAACCCAGCCTGACGCAGCCAGCTTAAATTGGCGGGATTTGCGACGCGGATCAAGTCCGCGAACGGCTTTGGTTTGCTCTTTTTCGATACGGTAGGGGACTGGCGTAACGAGACATGGCAGGTTGACAGCGCGCCGGCGTTTTTCGCCGGACGACGTTGTATTGCCCTGAAATACCCAACGCGGACTGGCTTCCATGGGCCGGCACCGGTTCCCTCCGGATAGTGGCGACGTTCTTTGCCTGCGGCGGCAAAGGGCATCGTAGCGAAGACAAAGTCGCTGGAAACAAGGATGCAGGAGGCGCATCCCCAGCGAAAAAACAGGTACAGAAAGGCAAGGAACTCGATCATGCAGAGCGGCATCGAAAGGGAGCTTACGGGCGACCTCCCATTTCCTGGAACTTTGATCGGAGCAAACGAGATGGCGGTCTCCAGCGACGCGGAACAGAAGTTCGACCGGGTCAAGACCCAGTTGAAGGCGCGTCTGGGAGCTGAAGTCTATTCGAGCTGGTTCGGCCGCATGAAGGTCGCGGAAGCGTCCAAGGGCATTGTCCGCATCTCGGTCCCCACCGCGTTCCTGCGCTCGTGGATCAATGGCCACTATCTCGACCTCATCTCCGAACTGTGGAAGCAGGAGGATGCCGACCTCCTCAAGATCGAGATCGTGGTGCGCACGGCCACCCGTCAGGGGCGCAGCCATGCCGAACCGGAGTTGGCGCCGGCGCGCAAGATGACACGCCAGACGCAGACGGCACTGGCCGCCGGGACCGTGAGCCCCGGCAGGGTGGAACGGCCTCCCGTGCCGCGCCCGGGTGCGGCGGTCGAGAGCGAGTTCCGCCACAATGTGCTGGGGTCACCGCTTGATCCGCGCTACACGTTCGGCTCCTTCATCGAGGGGCCGTCGAACCGGGTGGCCTTCGCCGCCGCCAAGGCCGTGGCGGAATCGCAGTCGAGCGCCGTGCGCTTCAATCCGCTTTTCCTGCACGCGACCGTCGGGCTCGGCAAGACCCACCTCTTGCAGGCCATCGCGGCGGAATCGCTAAAGCAGAACCCGAAGTCCCGCGTCGTCTATCTCACCGCGGAATATTTCATGTGGCGCTTCGCCACGGCGATCCGCGACAACAACGCGCTGACGCTCAAGGAGCAGCTGCGCGACATCGACCTTCTGATCATCGACGACATGCAGTTCCTGCAGGGCAAATCGATCCAGCATGAATTCTGCCATTTGATCAACATGCTGCTCGACAGCGCCAAGCAGGTCGTTGTCGCCGCCGACCGGCCGCCGTCGGAGCTGGAATCGCTCGAGCCGCGTGTCCGCTCGCGCCTCAATGGCGGCGTCGCGCTTGAAATGTCGGCTCCCGATTTCGCCATGCGCCTCGGCATGCTCAAACTGCGCCTGGCCACGGCCAGGATCGACGACGCATCGCTCGGCATTTCCGACGAGATCCTCAATCACGTCGCCCGCACCGTGACCGGCAGCGGACGCGAACTGGAGGGCGCTTTCAATCAGCTGCTGTTCCGGCAGTCGTTCGAGCCGCAGATCACCATCGATCGTATCGACGAGATCCTCGGCCACATCTATCGCACCGGCGAGCCGAAGCGGGTCCGGATCGAGGATATCCAGCGCATCGTGGCGCGCCACTACAATGTGTCAAAGACCGAATTGCTGTCCAACCGGCGCACGCGCACCATCGTCAAGCCGCGGCAGGTCGCCATGTACCTGTCGAAGGTGATGACACCGCGCTCCCTGCCCGAAATCGGACGGCGCTTCGGCGGCCGTGACCACACCACGGTTCTGCACGCCGTGCGCAAGATCGAGGACCTTTCCGGCAACGACAACACGCTGGCCCAGGAACTCGAGCTGTTGCGGCGGCTGATCAACGACCAGGCCTGACCGACCCAGGACAGGCAAGCCGGAACTGCGCTAGAATTCAACGGCTTGCCTGCCCGGCAGTGAGCCCGAAATAGGCTCGCGGAATCGGCTGGCGACGATCCGGATTCCGGATTCAGCACACCGGCTGACGGTCTTGGCGGCGTTTATCCCCAGAAAGCCCGCGCAGCCGGCCCGAACCGGTGTCGCGGGCTTGCGTTTGCTGGCTTTTTCCTGTCAGTTTACGCAGATTCTGAGCCTGTTCAGACCTTTCGCGGGGCGACGCCAGCCGGAGACCCGCTCATCCTTTCAAGCGAGCCTGTTTCGTCATGCGTGTTATCCTGGAACGGTCAAATCTCCTGAAGTCGCTCAACCACGTCCACCGTGTGGTCGAACGGCGCAACACGATACCGATCCTGTCCAATGTGCTGCTCAGTGCCGAAGGCGCCAGCCTGGAAATGAAGGCCACCGATCTCGACCTGGAGGTGACGGAAGCAACGCCCGCCAAGGTGGAGCGTGGCGGAGCGACGACGGTTCCCGCGCATCTGCTCTACGACATCGTGCGCAAGCTATCGGACGGCGCCGAGGTGATGCTGAAGACGGACGAGGACGGCAATGCCATGACGGTGACGTCGGGCCGCTCGAGCTTCCGCCTGCAGTGCCTGCCGCAATCCGATTTCCCCGAACTTTCGGCCGGATCCTTCTCGCATATCTTCCGGCTCGACTCGGTTGCCCTGAAGGGTCTGATCGAGAAGACGCAGTTCGCCATTTCCACCGAGGAGACGCGCTATTATCTCAACGGCATCTACCTGCACACGCATGAAGTCGGCGGCAAGCTGAAGCTGCGCTCGGTGGCAACCGACGGCCACCGCCTGGCGCGCGCCGAAATCGACGCGCCGGCGGGTTCCGAAGGCATGCCGGGCATCATCATTCCGCGCAAGACGGTGAGCGAGCTGCAGAAGCTGGTCGACGATCCGGATGTCGCCGTGACCACCGAACTGTCCGATACCAAGATCCGCTTCACCATCGGCAGCGTGGTCCTGACCTCGAAGCTGATCGACGGCACCTTCCCCGATTATCAGCGGGTCATTCCGACCGGCAACGACAAGAAGCTGATCCTCGACCGCCAGAGCTTTGCCGCAGCGGTCGATCGCGTCTCGACTATTTCCTCCGAACGTGGCCGCGCGGTGAAGCTTTCGATCAGCGAAGGCCAGGTGACGCTTGCGGTCAACAACCCGGATTCCGGCAGCGCCACCGAGGAACTGGCGGCCGATTACTCGTCCGACCCGATCGAGATCGGCTTCAACGCCAAATATCTGCTCGATGTCGCCGCCCAGCTCACCGGCACGGAAGCCAAGTTCATGCTGGCCGACGCCGGTTCGCCGACGCTGATCCACGACATGGCCGACGAGACCGCGCTTTACGTGCTGATGCCGATGCGGGTGTAGCCGGCGCTGCATCATCGGTCCGGCTCTGCGGCAGGACCGGCGGCAAGAACAATGGTTGCGGCACTTCTACGGGCGGATAGCGGTTGCCGGCACAGACTCATATAAGTAAGCTTATACTTACTAATTTCCGCAACTATGCGGCGCTGGCGATCGATCTCGCCCCGGGCGCCGTCGTGTTTTCCGGCGACAATGGCGCCGGCAAAACCAACCTCCTCGAGGCGATTTCCTTTCTGACGCCCGGGCGTGGCCTGCGCCGTGCCCCTTACGCCGATGTCGCACGCGAAGGCGGTGATGGCGGCTTTGCGCTGCATGCCCGGCTCGACGGGCCCGACGGCCAGGTCGAGATCGGCACGGGCATTTCGGTTGGTGAGGGCGAAGGCGGCAGGCGGGTTCGCATCAACGGCGCGACCGCCCGATCGGCCGAAGACATGCTGGAATGGCTGCGCGTGGTTTGGCTGACGCCGGCCATGGATGCGCTGTTCACCGGACCGGCCGCGGATCGCCGGCGCTTTCTCGACCGGCTGGTGCTGGCGATCGATCCCGGCCACGGCCAGCGTGCCCTCGATTACGAAAAGGCGATGCGTGGCCGTAACCGCTTGCTTACGGATGGATCCCGGGATGATCGCTGGTTCGAGGCGATCGAGACGCAGATGGCCGAAACCGGCGTCGCCATTGCGGCGGCGCGCGCCGAACTGGTGCGCCTGCTCGCCGCCATGATCGACAGGCTGCCCGACACGGGGCCGTTCCCGCAGGCCGACATCAGCCTTTCGGGCGATCTGGAAGCCGAGGTCTCCAGAGCGCCGGCGGTCGATGTCGAGGAGCGGTTCCGCCGCGCGCTTGCCGGTGGCCGTGATCGCGATCGCGCCGCGGGGCGAACGCTCGAAGGCCCACACCGTTCCGATCTCCTGGTGCGGCATCGGCCCAAGGCGATGCCGGCCGAGCTTTGTTCGACCGGCGAGCAGAAAGCCTTGCTGGTCGGCATCGTGCTCTCGCACGCGCGGCTGACCGGCGAGATGTCCGGTATGACGCCGATCCTGCTGCTGGACGAGATCGCCGCCCATCTCGACGGCGGGCGGCGGGCAGCTTTGTTCTCGATCCTCGAGGAGTTGAACTGCCAGGCCTTCATGACGGGGACCGATGCCGCGCTGTTTTCCAGCCTCAGGGGGCGCGCGCAGTTCCTGACCGTCGACCATGGCACGGTTGGGCCAACCGAAGACGCCTGACAAGGTTTTTCGGCCGCTGTATTGTCCTGATATGACCACTGCGCTCACCGCCGACGAGATCGAACGCTATGCCCGCCACATCGTGCTGCCGGAGGTCGGCGGTGCGGGCCAACAGAAGCTCAAGCAGGCGCGCGTCCTGGTGATCGGCGCCGGCGGGCTGGGCGCGCCGGTGCTCGAATACCTCGCGGCGGCCGGCGTCGGCACGCTCGGCGTTGTCGACGACGACACCGTGTCGCTGTCCAATTTGCAGCGCCAGGTCATCCACGACACCGATACGGTCGGCAAGCTGAAAACCGATAGCGCCAGGGCGGCAATCGCCCGCATCAATCCCAACACCGCGGTCGAGACGCACACGTTCCGGCTGAGCGCGGACAACGCCCCTGACCTCGTCGCCCGCTATGACATCGTGGTCGACGGTTCCGATAATTTCGAGACCCGTTATACGGTCGCCGACGCCTGTGCGAGCGCGCGTAAACCCCTGGTACATGCCGCCGTCGGCCGCTTCGACGGTTCGGTGACGGTGCTGAAGCCTTTCGAGGTCGGCAAGGATGGCAAGCCGAACCCTGGGTATCGCGATCTCTTTCCCGAAGCCCCACCGCCGGGCCTTGTGCCGTCCTGCGCCGAGGCCGGGGTGCTTGGCGCGCTGACCGGCGTCGTCGGCACGCTGCAGGCGATGGAGGCGATCAAGCTGATCACCGCCATTGGCGAGCCGCTGGTCGGCCGGCTGCTGCTCTACGATGCGCTCGCCGCACGCTTCGAAACGATCCGCTACGGCAGGCGCTGACCTTGGAGCGGACCATACCCCTTACAATCGACCGCATTCCGGCCGATTTCGACCGCTGGGACGAGGTGCTCGCCTTGATCATGCATGCCTTCGCCTTCATGGATGGCGTCATCGACCCACCGTCCTCGGCTCACCTGCTCACCGTCGACACGCTGCGCGACAAGGCCTTGCGCGAGACCGGTTTCGTGGCTCTCGATGACGACAGGATCGTCGGCTGCGTCTTTGCCCAGGAAAGGGCTGGCGACTTTTACGTCGGCAAGCTCGCCGTCGCCCCGGACAGCCAGGGGCGAGGCATTGGCCGGCAGCTGATGCGGGCGGTCGAATGTCTCGCGCTCGACCGAGGCAAGGCGGCGCTGGAGCTGCAGACGCGCATCGAGCTCACCGGAAACCACGCCGCCTTTGCCCGCCTCGGCTTTCACGAAACCAGCCGGACGGCGCATGAGGGCTACGCCAGGCCGACCTCGATCACCATGCGCAAGGCTCTTTCGTAAGCCTTGGCTTGCATTCGAGAACCGACAGGGAGCGCGCCGCCGCGATACAGTCAGGTTCTGAGCGGCAGCACGCGATCCGGCGGGCGGTGACCGTCGACGAAGGCGCGGATGTTGATGATGACCTTCTCGCCCATGTCGATGCGGCCCTCGAGTGTGGCCGAGCCCATATGCGGCAAAAGCACGACCTTGTGCCGGGCGGCGAGCTTGAGCAGCTTGGCATTGAGCGCCGGCTCGTGCTCGTAGACGTCAAGGCCGGCGCCGGCGATCTTGCCGTCCTGGATCAGCTTGACCAGCGCTTCCTCGTCTATGATGTCGCCACGCGCGGTGTTGACGACATAGGCCGTGGGCTGCAGCAGCGCCAAGCGCCGCGCCGACAGAAGATGGAAGGTCGCGGGTGTCGACGGACAATTGATGGAGATGATGTCCATGCGGGCCAGCATCTGGTCGAGGCTCTCCCAATAGGTCGCCTCCAGCCCGTCCTCGACCGCCGTCAAAACGCGATGGCGGTTGTGATAGTGGATGGAAAGGCCGAAAGCCTTGGCCCGCCGCGCGACGGCCGTGCCGATGCGGCCCATGCCGACAATGCCGAGCCGCTTGCCCCAGATGCGGCGGCCAAGCATCCAGGTCGGCGACCAACCGGCCCATTTCTTGTCGCCGGTGAGCACATTGGCGCCCTCCGCGAGCCGGCGCGGCACCGCCAGCATCAGCGCCATGGTCATGTCGGCGGTATCTTCCGTCAGCACATTGGGCGTGTTGGTGACGGTGATGCCCCTTTTGGCGGCCGCGGCCACGTCGATCTTGTCGACGCCGTTGCCGAAATTGGCGATCAGCTTGAGGTTGTCGCCGGCCTGGGCGATCAGCGCCGCGTCGATCTGGTCAGTCACCGTCGGCACCAGCACGTCGGCTTCCTTGACCGCGGCGACCAGCTCCGGCTGCGTCATCGGCCTGTCCTCGACATTCAGCCTGGCGTCGAACAGCTCGCGCATGCGGGTCTCGACCGGGTCGGGCAGCTTTCGCGTGATGACCACGAGAGGCTTCTTTTTGCCTACCATTGTTTCCCTCGTTGAGACCTCTTTAACCAAGACCGGCGAAACTGAAAGCCGGTCGCGGTAGCCGATTTACCCATGTAACAAGCGGTGCCGCCGAAGACAAAGAAAAAGGGGTGCCAAGGCCACCGGGCCGGCGCCGAAAGGAACGAAAGTGTCTGGTTTCGCGTCGCTTCGCCTGGCCCTCAGCGCGGCATTTCTCGGCGCTCTCCTCTATTCCCCGCTTGCCGCGGCGCAGAGCGCGGCCGCGCCCGCCCAGAGCGCCGTCACGCTCGGGCCGAGCGGCCTGCCGCTGCCGCGATTCGTCAGCCTGAAGTCCGGCCGCGTCAATTCGCGCGTCGGCCCCGGCGCCAACTACTCGGTCGACTGGATGTATCTTAAGGCCGGCCTGCCGATGGAGGTCGTCCAGGAATTCGACACGTGGCGCCGCGTGCGCGACGCCGATGGCTCCGAGGGCTGGATCAACCAGTCGCTGCTGTCGGGCCGGCGCACGGCGATCATCGCGCCGTGGCAACGCGGCAAGGGCGCCCAGATCAACCTTATGAAAAGTCCCGACAAGGATGCCCGAGTGGTGGCGATCGTCGAGCCCGGCGTCATGGGCACGATCAAGTCCTGCGACGGCCAGTGGTGCGAAATGACGCTTGAAGGCCACACCGGCTGGCTCGCCCAGGCCGCGGTCTGGGGCGCCTATCCCGGCGAGCGGGTCAAGGACTGAGGTCGTCCCGCTTGCGTCCGATACGGCCAAGATGGGTGTCCTGAAAACCGGTTGACAGTTTCAGGCCGTAGCCCAGCGCACGGTCGATGGCGATATGGGCGATCCAGATCAGTGCGACCGCGATCGCGACCGCATGACCGGACAGGTATCCGACGAGCAGCAGCAGCACCGGTACGATGAGGATGTGCAAGGCGTTGTAGGCGATGGCACCGATGCGCGGCCCGCCGAGATAGCCGAACATTGACAGGTCCGGTGCCAGGATGAGCAATCCAAAGAGCCACCAGGAAACGCCTGACCAAGCGTAGAAGACGATCGCAACGGCGGCCACGACAGCCCATTCAAGCCGGATTGTCACGTCGAGGGGCTTCATCCCGGACAGATTATTCTGGCCGGACAGATTACTCTGGCCTGAGAGATCATTCCCGGCCGGGCCGATTGTCTTGGCCTCGCCGGTCATTCGTGGCGCTTGGGGCGCAGCCTCACCACGATATCGACATTGGCGATTTCCATGCCCTCGGGCGGATCCGGCAGGTTGGTAACCGCCACCGGACCGTTGGCGATGTCGAAAATCCGATTTTCGCCTTCGATATAGAAATGATGGTGGTCGGAGGTGTTGGTGTCGAAATAGGTCTTGGCACCCTCGACGGCGAGGATGCGCAGCAGCCCCGCCTGGGTGAACTGGTGGAGAGCGTTGTAGACCGTGGCCAGCGACACAGGCACGCCGGCGGCCAGCGCCTCCTCGTGCAGTTCCTCGGCCGAGAGATGGCGATCGCCCTTGGCGAAAAGCAGGTCGGCCAGCGCAATGCGCTGCCGCGTCGGCCTCAAGCCGGCTTCACGTACCCGCTTGTCCACAGCGACATTTTCCTTCCGGCAGCCCCGGTCCATCTGGTCTTCCAAGCCAACAGTCCCGCTTCAAGACACGCCCAGAATGGCAAAAAAATGAATGTCTGCCGAAACCGGACCCCTGTTGACATATATTCTGTCGTCCGAATGCGATCAATAGCGCGCATTGACCCGGGCAGACTGGCGGGTTAAGCGCAAGCGCCGGTTTCCGGCCTGAAACAGATTGTGTTAGGACACCAACGACAAGGGCGCGCTACCGCCCGGACGATATGGGGACGAGATTGATGGCGGGTAAATCCAGCTACGACTACGAAGAATTGCTGGCCTGTGCCCGCGGCGAGCTGTTCGGAGAAAGCAATGCCCAGCTGCCCTATCCGCCGATGCTGATGTTCGACCGTATCACCGAGATCAGCGAGACCGGCGGCGCCTTCGACAAGGGCTTCATCCGTGCGGAGTTCGACATCAAGCCGGACCTGTGGTTCTTTGCCTGCCATTTCATCGGCAATCCGATCATGCCAGGATGCCTCGGTCTGGACGCCTTGTGGCAGTTGACCGGCTTCTACCTTGGCTGGCTCGGCGAACCCGGCAAGGGAATGGCACTGTCGACCGGTGAGGTCAAGTTCAAGGGCATGGTCACGCCATCGGTCAAGAAGGTCGAGTATGGCGTGGATTTCAAGCGCGTCATGCGCGGCCGGTTGGTGCTGGGCATCGCCGATGGCTGGATGAAGGCGGATGGCGAGCCCATATATGCGGCGACGGACCTGAAGGTCGGTCTGTCCAAGCAGTCGGCGGTCGCTTGACCGCACCCTTGGCCGACCCACTGGCCAGCATCCCTGGAAGGAGTTGCGAATGAGACGTGTCGTAGTCACAGGCCTCGGCATCGTGTCGTCGATCGGCAACAATGCCAACGAGGTGCAGACCTCGCTGCATGATGCCAGGTCCGGCATCAGCTTTTCCGATTCCTTTGCCGAGCACGGCTTCCGCTGCCAGGTCTGGGGCGCACCGACACTCGACCCCTCCGCCATGATCGACCGCCGCGCGATGCGCTTCCTGAGCCAAGGTGCTGCCTGGAACCATGTCGCCATGGACCAGGCGATCGCCGATGCGGGCCTCGGCGAAAGCGACATCACCAGTGAGCGCACCGGCATCGTCATGGGCTCGGGCGGCCCCTCCACCCGCACCATCGTCGAGGCGGCCGAAACCACGCTGAAGAACGGCAGCCCCAAGCGCATCGGCCCCTTCGCGGTGCCGAAGGCGATGTCGTCGACCGCGTCGGCAACGCTGGCCACCTGGTTCAAGATCCACGGCGTCAACTATTCGATCTCATCGGCCTGCTCGACCTCGGCGCATTGCATCGGCAATGGCTATGAGCTGATCCAATGGGGTAAGCAGGACATGGTCTTTGCCGGCGGCCACGAGGATCTCGACTGGACGATGTCGGACCTGTTCGACGCCATGGGCGCCATGTCGTCGAAGTTCAACGACAGGGCCTCGGCTGCTTCCCGCGCCTATGACGTCAATCGCGACGGCTTCGTCATCGCCGGTGGCGCCGGCGTGCTGGTGCTGGAGGAGCTCGAGCATGCCAAGGCGCGCGGCGCCAAGATCTACGCCGAGATCGTCGGCTACGGCGCGACCTCGGACGGCTACGACATGGTGGCCCCGTCCGGCGAAGGCGCGGTCCGCTGCATGCGCCAGGCGCTGGCGACGGTTTCCACGCCGGTCGACTACATCAACACCCACGGCACCTCGACGCCGGTCGGGGATTCCAAGGAAATGGGCGCTATCCGCGAGGTGTTCGGCGACAAGATGCCGTTCATCACCTCCACGAAATCGCTGACCGGCCATTCGCTGGGCGCGGCCGGCGTGCAGGAGTCGATCTATTCCATCCTGATGATGCAAGGCGGCTTCATCGGCGAAAGCGCCCATATCGAGACCCTCGACCCCGAATTCGAGGGCATGCCGATCGTGCGCAAGCGCATCGACGACGCCAAGATCGACACCGTCCTGTCAAATTCTTTCGGTTTCGGTGGCACCAACGCAACGCTCGTTTTCCAGCGCTATTCCGCATAAGGCCAGCGGTTTTCTAGGGGGATTGCCTGCCATGGACGGATTGATGAAGGGCAAGCGCGGGCTTGTCATGGGTGTCGCCAACGATCATTCGATCGCCTGGGGCATCGCCAAGAAATTGTCCGAACATGGGGCGGAGCTCGCCTTCACCTATCAGGGCGACGCCTTCGGCCGCCGGGTCAAGCCGCTCGCTGACAGGCTCGGCGCCGCGCTGGTCGTTCCCTGCGATGTCGAGGACAGCGCTTCGGTCGCCGCCACGTTCGAGACGCTCGGCAAGGAATGGGGCGGACTGGATTTCGTCGTCCACGCCATCGGCTTTTCCGACAAGAATGAGTTGAAGGGCCTCTACGCCGACACGAGCCGGGACAATTTCGTCCGCACCATGGTGATCTCCTGCTATTCCTTCACCGAAGTGGCCCGCAACGCCGCGGCACTGATGACGGAAGGCGGCTCGATGATCACGCTGACCTATGCCGGTTCGGTCCGCGTCATGCCGAACTACAATGTCATGGGCGTCGCCAAGGCCGGCCTCGAGGCGAGCGTGCGCTACCTTGCCAACGACTACGGTCCGCGCGGCATCCGGGTGAATGGCATCTCGGCGGGCCCGGTGCGCACGCTCGCCGGCGCCGGCATTTCGGACGCCCGTCACATGTTCTCCTACCAGCAGCGCAACTCGCCGTTGCGCCGCACCGTGACCATCGACGAGGTCGGCGGCTCGGCGCTTTATTTGCTGTCCGACCTTGCCTCGGGCGTCACTGGCGAAATCCACTATGTCGATTCCGGCTATCACATCGTCTCGATGCCGACGCTCGACGAGTTGAAGCAGACGGATGGCTAACTGGCCCTGAGACGGATCAAAGCGACACGCTTTGGGTAACCGTTTTCGGAGAAATGGCCCTTTTCCAGTAAAGAAAATAATCTTCTCCAGTAAAATTGGATACATTCGCGGAAACTCATTTTAAGAGGATTTCCGCTATGGAGTCCCGCGATCCGGGGACCTTTGAATGACTGCCATCAGCAACCCGAAGCGAACACCGGTGTTCCGACTGCTCACCATAGCAAGTTCGGGCATTGGCAGTTTTGTCCTTGGCATCTGGGGGCTGAAGCACGGCCTCGGCGACGGGTTTGCCGGCATATCGATAGACATGATGGTCGCGATCATGGCCGCACTTTGCGCGCTGGCGGCGTCGGTGGCGGCCATGTCGTTCTTCGCCGGCGTCGATGAATCGGCGGATTTCGTCTTCAACGAAACTCATTTCGACAAGCTGACGGGACTGCTGGCACGCCCAGCGATGGTCGGCAAGATCGCCGAGGCGGCATGCGCGACAAGCCGGACCGGAGAACCGGTGTTCCTGATCGACATCGACATCGACCGGTTCAAGCAGATCAACGACGCGATCGGCTATACGCAGGGCGACGAGTTGATCCGCGCCTTCACCAGGCGGCTGCAGGCCTGCGTGCCCGCGCGCGCCCTGATCGGGCGCATCGGCGCCGGCGAGTTCGCGGTGCTGCTTGCGGATCATCAGATCCATGGAACGATGGAAAGCATGGTCGAAAGGCTCATCGACGAAATGATGGAGCCCTATGAACTGAGCACCCATCAGCAATCGGTGAGCCTGTCGGTGGGCATCGTGGCCATGCCCAAGGATGGCGTCGATCCGGTCCTTATCCTGCGCCGCTCCAATCTGGCGCTGCAGAATGCGCGCGCCGGCGGGGTCGGCAACTGGTCGGTGTTCGATAGCGAGATGGGGCGCGTCGCCGATCATCGCCAATGGGTGGAATCCGAACTGCACACCGCCTTCGAGCGCGGAGACTTCGACCTCCACTATCAGCCGCAGCTCGACCTGCCGAGCGGCCGCATCATCGGCTACGAGGCGCTCATCCGCTGGAACCATCCCGAACGCGGCATGATCCCTCCCATGGAGTTCATCCAGATCGCCGAGGAAACCGGCATGATCAACCCGATCGGCGAATGGGTTCTGCGCAAGGCTTGCAGCGACGCCCGCCATTTGCCGGACGACTGTTTCGTCGCCGTCAACATCTCGCCGGTCCAGTTCATGACCAAGGACTTCGTCGGCATCGTGCGCGACACGATGCGGGCCACCGGCATCAAGCCGTCGCGGCTTGAGCTGGAAGTCACCGAGACGGCGATGATGCAGGATCGCGACCGCGCGGCCGCCATCCTGAAAGAGCTTGCTGAAATGGGCATCTCCGTTGCCGTCGACGATTTCGGCACCGGCTATTCGAACCTCAGCTACCTCATCGACTTCTCGTTCGGCAAGCTGAAGATCGACCGTTCCTTCGTCAGCCGCATCGATACCGATTCCAGCTCAGGCGCTGTCGTCTCGACCATCGTCGGGCTTTCGCGCGCGCTCGGCGTCAGCATCATCGCCGAAGGCGTCGAGACCGAGAGCCAGGCGACGCTGTTGCGGGCCGCCGGCTGCGAGGTGGTGCAGGGTTACCTGTTCGGCCGGCCGGCGCCGCTCAAGATCAGGCTTGGCGACGAGCACGCCATCGACGAGGTCCGGCGCGTCGCCAACCTGCATTGAGCAAATCAGCGCCGAGCGGAAAACACCTTGAACATGCCGTCGCGGGCAAGCTCCGCGTGGCTGGCAAAGGCGGCCGACAGCACGGGCTCATAGGGAAGCTGACGGTTGGCGACCATGAACAGCCTGCCACCGGCCTTCAACGCCTTGGCTGCCGCGCGGATCATGCCGGCGCCGATCTCCGGCTCGGCCGCACGGCTGCGGTGGAAGGGCGGGTTCATGGCAATGACGTCGTAGCGGCGCTCGACAGGCTCGGCGAGCAGATCCGTCCAGAAGAAGCCTTGCGCGACTGTGCTGGCGAGGTTGCCCTTGGATGCCTCCAGCGCATCGAAATCGGCCTCATAGAGATCGAGGCCCGACAGGCCTGACGAGCGGGCAGCCATCTCAGCCGCGACATAACCCCAGCCGGCGCAGAAATCGGCCGCATGGCCGCGAAGGTCACCGGGCAGGTTGTCGACCAGCAGTTTCGAACCCGCATCGACGCGGTCGAAAGAGAACATGCCGGGCGCGGTGTGGAACCGCTCCTCGATCAGCAAAGCCGGATTGGCGGCGCGAAGTGTGGCGGCGGCCTGCACATCCACCGGACGGCGCAGCCAGAAGGCGATGCCATGATATTTCGGCATATGACCGTCGAGCGGCACGAGCTCGTCGACGCGCTTGCGCAGGCTTGCAATGCCGTCGTCCTTGCCGCCGGCGATGACGACAAGTCCGCCCGGCGTCACGCGCTCGAGGGCCTCGGCGATACGCAGTTCGTTCTGGCCGCGGTGGCGGCCCGCAAGCACCAGGGCGGCCTCAAAACCGTCACCCTCGGTTTGCGGCGTGACGGTAAAGCCCGCCGCCTGCAAAGCGCGGAAATATGGCCGGAAGCCCTGTACGAGGTGCAGCGTGGCCTCGAAACCCGACGGCAAGCGCAGGCCGGGCTCGGCACCAAGGAAGAGGACGCGCTCGCCCTTTCGCGGCAAGGAGAGAGCCTCGACCTCAAACGGATGGAAAAGCGTCTTCAGCGCTTCAGCGGCCATAGAAGTGCTCCCAGAGTCTTACGCAATTCCCAAAGGAAAGCGCTTCACATTTTTCCTGGAACTGCTCCAAACAAAAACGGGCGCGACATAAGCCGCGCCCGCTTCGATTTTTCTGTCAGATCGCTCAGGCGGCGTCTTCTTCGCCTTCGGCCTTCTTGTCGCGCACGATTTCCTTGCCGGTGGCCTGGTCGACGACCTTCATGGACAGGCGCACCTTGCCGCGCTCGTCGAACCCCATCAACTTGACCCAGACCTTGTCGCCTTCCTTGACGACGTCGGAGGTCTTGGCGACGCGCTCATTGGCGAGCTGCGAGATGTGGACGAGGCCGTCACGCGGACCGAAGAAGTTGACGAAAGCGCCGAAGTCGGCGGTCTTGACGACGGTGCCTTCGTAGATCTCGCCGACTTCCGGCTCGGCGACGATGGTGTGGATCCACTTCTTCGCCGCCTCGATCTCCTTGGCGTTCGAGGAAGCGATCTTCACCGTGCCGTCGTCCTCGATGTTGATCTTGGCGCCGGTCTTTTCGACGATCTCGCGGATGACCTTGCCGCCCGAACCGATGACGTCGCGGATCTTGTCGGTCGGGATGTGCATGACCTCGATGCGCGGTGCGAACTCGCCCAGTTCAGGGCGTGCGCCGGTCAGGGCATGCGCCATTTCACCGAGGATATGCTGGCGGCCATCCTTGGCCTGGTCCAGCGCGATCTTCATGATCTCCTCGGTGATGCCCTCGATCTTGATGTCCATCTGCAGCGAGGTGATGCCGTTGGCGGTGCCGGCGACCTTGAAGTCCATATCGCCGAGGTGATCCTCGTCGCCCAGGATGTCGGAGAGCACGGCGAACCGCTCGCCTTCCTTGATCAGGCCCATGGCGATACCGGCAACGGGCTTCGCCAGCGGCACGCCGGCATCCATCAGCGCCAACGAGGTGCCGCAGACGGTGGCCATCGAGGACGAGCCGTTGGACTCGGTGATCTCAGAGACGACGCGCAGCGTGTAGGGGAACTGGTCGGCGCTCGGCAGCATCGGCCGGATGGCGCGCCAGGCGAGCTTGCCGTGGCCGATTTCGCGGCGGCCCGGCGAACCCATGCGGCCGGTCTCACCGACGGAATAGGGAGGGAAGTTGTAGTGAAGGAGGAACTTCTCCTTGTACATGCCGGTCAGCGAATCGACATATTGCTCATCTTCGCCGGTGCCGAGCGTGGCAACGACCAGCGCCTGGGTCTCGCCGCGGGTGAACAGCGCCGAGCCATGGGTGCGCGGCAGGACGCCGACTTCCGAAACGATCCTGCGGACCGTCTTCAGGTCGCGGCCGTCGATGCGCGAGCCGGTGTCAAGGATGTTCCAGCGCACGACCTTGGCCTGGAGTTCCTTGAAAACCGAGCCGATCTGCTCGGAGGTGTATTTGGGCTCCTCGCCTTCGGCCGGAGCAAAGGCTGCCTTGACCTTCGCCTTGACGGCGTCGACGGCGGCATAGCGCTGCTGCTTGTCGGTGATCTTGTAGGCATTGCTGAGCTCGTCGCCGACGATCTTCAGCATCTCGCCTTCGAGCGCGGAATAGTCCGGCGCGGTGAAGTCACGTGGCTCCTTGGCGGCAACTTCAGCCAGCTTGATGATGGCGTCGATGACCGGCTGGAAGCCCTTGTGGCCGAACATGACGGCGCCGAGCATCAGCTCTTCGCCAAGTTCCTTGGCTTCCGACTCAACCATCAGCACGGCGTCGGCGGTGCCGGCGACGACGAGGTCGAGCTTGGATTCCTGCATTTCGTCGATGTGCGGGTTCAGCACGTATTCGCCGTTGATGTAGCCGACGCGCGCGCCGCCGACCGGACCCATGAAGGGAACGCCCGACAGGGTCAGAGCGGCCGAGGTGGCGACGATCGACAGGATGTCCGGGTCATTTTCGAGATCGTGCTGGACGACGGTGACGACGATCTGGGTGTCGTTCTTGTAGCCGTCGGCGAAGAGCGGACGGATCGGGCGGTCGATGAGGCGCGAAACCAGCGTTTCCTTTTCGCTCGGACGGCCTTCCCGCTTGAAATAGCCGCCCGGGATCTTGCCGGCGGCATAGGTCTTTTCCTGGTAGTTGACGGTCAGCGGAAAGAAATCGAGGCCGGGCTTGGGCTCCTTCATCGAAACGACGGTGGCCAGAACCTTGGTCTCGCCGTAGGTGGCGAGCACAGCGCCGTCAGCCTGACGGGCGATCTTGCCGGTTTCGAGGATGAGCGGGCGACCGCCCCATTCGATTTCCACTTTGTGCTGATTGAACATGTCTTGTCCTTTGTATGAGGAAGGGCCGCGCCGTTTCAGCGTGCGCGGGTGCCCTTTCCTCTGGCTTCCTTTCTCGGGCAGCCACGGGCAAGACAACGGGAGGCTCGGGTTTATCGGCACGGTGGCCAAACGAGCGTCCTGCAATCCTGCCCCATGACCGTCCATGGGTGGCTTAGAATGGCCCTCTGCGCGCTCTAAGCCGGATATGGCCAATCGATCGACCGGCCTGCGCATGACCCCGAAACCCACGGCTTGCGGAACGCGTCATGCGCAATTCAACTTTTCGGAGCGTCCGTCCGGCATCCCGATGGGGTGCGCGGCGCTCCAGTCCTGCATTCGAGATCGGATTGGTCCTGGGCTCGAATGCGCGACCGGCGGACTCCTTGAGAGAGCCCGCCGGTCAATTCGTCAACGGCGCAGACCGAGCTTCTCGATCAGTGTCTGATAGCGCGCGTCGTCCTTGCGCTTGAGGTAATCAAGCAGGCTGCGGCGCTGGGACACGAGAGCGAGCAGACCACGGCGGGAATGGTTATCCTTCTTGTGGTCCTTGAAGTGGTCGGTCAGGTTCTTGATGCGCTCGGAAAGGATGGCCACCTGGACTTCCGGAGACCCGGTATCGCCCTTGGCGGTCGCGAATTCACCCATCAATTCCTTCTTGCGCTCGGCAGTAATCGACATCGTGTTTTTCCTTATCTGTTTGAGGAAACGGGTCGCCCTCAGCCGGGATGTCGTCCAGCAGGGGCCGGTGCAGGCAAAGCGTCGTGGCGCTATGCTGCGGCGCATATAGTGCAATTCCCGGCAAAACACCAGCCCAATTCACCAAGCCGGCTTTTCAGCCCCAAATGCCGAGTTTTATCGCCATCAAAGCCATTTTTTCCATTTGAAGAAGGCAATCAGGCCGACCGCGACAAGCAGCATGAAGACGAGCGCCGCCGGATAACCATAGTAGGACCGCAGCTCCGGCATGTTCCATGGCGAGGCATCCGGACTGAAATTCATGCCCCAGACGCCGACCAGAAAGGTGAGCGGCATGAAGATGACAGAGACGATGGTGAGATAGGAGATGACGTCGTTGGTGCGCGCCTGGCTCAGCGACAGATGCATCTCGATCAGCCCGGTCAGCATGTCGCGCTGGGTCTCGACCAGTTCGATCAGCCTGAGCGAATGGTCGAGCGTGTCATTGAGAAAAACCTTGGTCTCGGCTTTGACATAGGGCACGTCGTTGCGGATCAGCGTCGCCAGCGCATCACGCATCGGCCACAGCACGCCTTTCAGTACATTGGCGTCGCGCCGCAATTCGTGCAGTTGCCGCATCTGATGCTTGTGCGTTGAATGCAGCATCTCGTCCTCGATACCGTCGACCAGGTCGCCGGCCGCCTCGATCGGCGGGAAATAGCTGTCGACGATGGCGTCGATCAGCGCGTAGGCCAGATAGTCGGCGCCGCGTGTGCGCAGGCGGTTGGGCGCCGAACTCCCGATACGCTTGCGTACCGGATCGAACGGATCGCCCTCGCGTTCCTGGAAAGTGACGACGAAATTCTTGCCGAAGAACACGGCGATCTGCTCGTAGCGATGGGATGTGACATCGTCGATCATGCGCACGACGACGAAGGCGTGGTCCTCGAAGAAATCGACCTTCGGCCGCTGGCCAGTGTTGACGACATCCTCCAGGGCCAGCGGATGCAGGTTGAAGATCCGGCCGATCTCCTCGATCAGCGGGATGTTGGCGAGCCCGGTGCAGTCCAGCCAGACGACCGGCCAGCGTTCGCAATGGACATTGAGATCATCGATGCTGGCATTGTCGATGGTCTTGAATTTTTCGGGCGAAATCAGCGTCAGCCTAAGCTCGCTGCGCCGCGCCGCCGGATCGGCGATCAGCGTGCCCGGCGAGGCGCCAACCGGCGGCCGCCGCGTCTTCACCGGCGCTCGCTTCTTCACCGCATCGGCCTTTGCCATCTGCCCCTCGATCGTAGAATCGACGTGAAGTTAGACGAGAGCCGTCACCCGGCAAAGACCCGCTTGGGCTTGAACATGCCTTGTTCGATCGCGCCGATGGCAACCAGCTTGCCACGGGCCGTGGCACAGGCTTCCTCCGCCTCGACGGGCGCGTCGCGGCCGCGAATGATGACCGGATTGCCGAGGCGGATCTTGGTCGCCGCATCGTCGCTGATGGCGATCTGCGGCAGGCAGTCGAGGGCCGCTGAGGTGTCGACCAGAAGCGCGTCGATCGCGCCAAAGTCCACCGGCACGTCAATCGCATCGGCGTCGTCGGCAGGCTCCGGCTTGTCCTCGCCTTGCGCACCGAAACGGGCCGCTTCCAGCTCTGCGATGGTGACGAAATCCTCCGATGTGAACGGCTCGACCTCGACCCGGCGCAAATCGCTGATATGGCCGAAGCAGCCGAGGTCGCGGCCCATGTCACGGGCCAGCGAGCGCACATAGGTGCCCTTGCCGCATTCGACCTCGAAAACGGTGTGGTCGGCGTGGTGCTCGACGATGTCGAGGCGGCCGATTTCGATCTCTCGCGCGGGGATGTCGACCGTCTCGCCTTCGCGGGCGAGGTCGTAGGCGCGTTCGCCCGCGATCTTGATGGCCGAGAATTGGGGCGGCGTCTGCATGATGACGCCGGTGTATTTCGGCAGCAGCGCCTTGACCTCGGCTTCCGCCGGACGGAGGTCTGAGCTCTTCGTCACCGGCCCTTCAAGATCGTCGGTCGAGCGCTCCTGCCCCCAGGTGACGGTGAAGCGGTAGATCTTGGCACCGTCCTGCACATAGGGAACGGTCTTGGTGGCTTCGCCGAGCGCGATCGGCAGCATGCCGGAAGCCAGCGGATCGAGCGTGCCGGCATGGCCGGCCTTTTCCGCCTGGAACAGCCATTTGATCTTGGACACGGCCTCGGTCGAGCCCATGCCGACCGGCTTGTCCAGCACCACCCAGCCGGAGACCGGCCGGCCCTTCTTCTTGCCGCGGCGCCCCATTATTCGCTGTCCTTGTCGTCTCTGGCCTTGTCGTCTCTGGCCTTGTCGTCTCTGGCCTTGTCGTATTTGGCCTTGTCGTCGTCTTCACTGTGATCGTCGGAACCAAGATCGCGGGCCACTTCGGGCGACTTCAGCAGATCGTTGATCCTGGCGAAATTGTCGAAAGAGGTGTCGAGCCGGAAGCGGAATTCCGGCATGTACTTCATTTGCCGCAGCGCGCCGGAGACGCGGCCTCGAACGAATTTCGCATGCTTGTTGAGCGCTTCGATCACGGCGTCTGCATCCTTGGCGCCGAGCGGAGAAACAAAGGCCGTGGCGATCTTGAGATCGGGCGACATGCGCACTTCCGAGACGGAAACGACCGAATTCTCAATCAACGGGTCGAGGATCTCGCGGCGCTGCAAGGTTTCGGAGAGCGCGTGGCGCACCTGTTCGCCAACGCGCAGCATGCGCTGGGATGGGCCGGATGTGGTGGAACGGGGCATTTTTCTCAATCCTGAAAGCGTGGGGCGCGGGATAGGACCGTGCCACATGTCTCAAATGGGTCATTCTCAACAGGCTTTGGGCGGCGGTCTTTCGACCACCGCCCGGTACCGACAAGTCACGCGAACTCAGAGTGTCCGGGTCACCATCTCGACGCGGAAGCATTCGATGATGTCGCCGACGCGCATGTCCTCGTAGTTCTGGAAGGCCATGCCGCACTCCTGGCCGCCGGGGACTTCCGAAACCTCGTCCTTGAAGCGCTTCAGCGTCTTCAGCGTGCCTTCGTGGATGACGACGTTGTCGCGGATCAGGCGCACGCCCGCGCCACGCTCGACCTTGCCTTCGGTGACACGGCAGCCGGCGATCTTGCCGACCTTGGTGATGTCGAAGATCTCGAGGATCTCGGCATTGCCGATGAAGGTCTCGCGACGCTCCGGCGACAGCAGGCCCGACAAAGCCGCCTTCACATCATCCACGAGGTTGTAAATGATCGAGTAGTAGCGGATTTCGATGCCCGCGGCCGCAGCGGCGGCACGTGCCTGTGCGTTCGCACGGACGTTGAAGCCGATGATCGCCGCACCAGACGTTTCCGCCAGCGAGACGTCGCTTTCGGTGATGGCGCCGGCGCCGGCATGTACGATGCGCGCACGCACCTCGTCGGTGCCAAGCTTGTCGAGTGCCGCGTTGATTGCCTCGATCGAACCCTGCACGTCGCCCTTGATGACCAGCGGGAATTCCTTCAGCCCGCTCGTCTGCAACTGCGACATCATCTGTTCGAGCGAGCCGCGCTGGCCGGCATGCTTGGCCACCGCCTTCTCACGCGCCAGACGCTGGCGATATTCGGTGATCTCGCGGGCGCGGGCCTCGTTGTTGACCACCGCGAAGCGGTCGCCAGCCAGCGGGGTTCCCTGAAGGCCGAGCACCTCGACCGGCATCGCCGGCGGCGCTTCCTTGATCTGCTCGCCGCGATCATTGACCAGCGCGCGCACGCGGCCCCATTCGTTGCCGGCGACGAGGATGTCGCCCGGCATCAAGGTGCCGGTCTGCACCAGCACGGTGGCCACCGGGCCACGGCCCTTGTCGAGCTGCGCTTCGATGACGACACCCTCGGCGGTCCGGTCCGGATTGGCCTTCAGGTCGAGGATTTCGGCCTGCAGCAGGATCGCCTCAAGCAGCTTGTCGAGATTGATGCCCTTGGTCGCCGACACTTCGACGTCAAGTACTTCACCGCCCATCGATTCGACGAAGACCTCATGGCGCAGCAGTTCGGAGCGGACCTTCTGCGGATCGGCGTCGTGCTTGTCGATCTTGTTGATGGCCACGATAATCGGAACGCCGGCCGCCTTGGCGTGGCTGATCGATTCGATCGTCTGCGGCATGACGCTGTCGTCGGCCGCCACCACCAGGATGGCGATGTCGGTGGCTTGGGCGCCGCGGGCACGCATCGCCGTGAAGGCGGCGTGGCCGGGCGTGTCGATAAAGGTGATCTTCTGACCGTTCTTCTCGACCTGATAGGCACCGATATGCTGGGTGATGCCGCCGGCCTCGCCAGAGACGACATTGGCATTGCGGATGGCATCGAGCAGCGAGGTCTTGCCGTGGTCGACGTGGCCCATGATGGTCACGACCGGCGGACGCGGCACCAGGTCCTCGGCATTGTCGGCGATGTCGAACAGGCCTTCCTCGATGTCGGACTCGGCAACGCGGCGGACCGTGTGGCCGAATTCGGTGGCGACCAGCTCGGCCGTGTCGGCGTCGATGACGTCGCCCGGCTTCAGGATCTGGCCCTGCTTCATGAAGAACTTGACCACATCGACCGCACGTTCGGACATGCGCTGCGCCAGTTCCTGGATGGTGATGGTCTCGGGCAGGATCACTTCGCGCATGACTTTCTCGCGCGGCTCATTGTGCATCGCGCGCTTGAACTTCTCCTGGCGGCGACGCATCGACGACAGCGAACGGGCCCGCGCATCCTCGTCGGAAAGAGCGGAATTCAGCGTCAGCTTGCCACGGCGACGATCTTCCTCACCCTTGGTCGGCTTGGCCGGACGTGCCACTTCGGGCGTGACCAGGCGACGCACAGGCGCGCCGGCGCCAACCCGCTTCGGCTTGACCTCTTCTTCTTCGTCCGCCGTTGCCAGCTCCGCGGCCAGCGGCGCGCGGCGGCGGGCCTCTTCCTCGGCGCGGCGGCGCGATTCGGCCTCGGCCTGCAGACGCGCCTCTTCCTCGGCCTGGCGGCGCGCGGATTCCTCGCGCTCACGCTTGCGGCGCTCTTCGTCCTCGGCCCGGCGCTTGGCTTCCTCGGCGGCGCGCTGACGGTCTTCGACCTCACGGACCTTGGATCCTTCCAGCGCCCTGCGGCGGGCTTCCATTTCGCTGCGCGACAGTTCGTTCAACACCATGCCGCTGCGCTCGACCGGAGCCCGCGGGGGAGGTGGAGGCGCGGCCTTCGGCGCTTCCTGCACGACAGGGGCCGCGGCCACCGGCGGTTTCGGCGTGAAGACGGGCACAGGGGCAGCGGCCACCGGCTCCGGCTTGTCGCCGGGCAGGGAGAATTTGCGCTTCTTGGTCTCGACCACGACCGACTTGGTACGGCCATGCGAGAAGTTCTGGCGCACGGTGCCCTGTTCCATGCCGGGGCGCTTCAGCGTCAAGGTCTTCTTCGGTGTAACACTCAACGTCTTGTCGTCGCCCGATTTCGTATCGCTCATTCCATATCCTCTGCGGCCTCATCTTCGTCAGCAACGGCCGCAAGCATTGCCAGATCGTCCGGGGTACCGCCCCGATACCGGTCGAGCGCAACCATGCGCTTCTGGACCGCCCTACCCGCGTCTCCCGCGAGGACGGCAGCATGTATCACATTTGTACCCCCCAATGCCAAGCTCAACTCGGCCTCGGAGAAAAGTTTGTAGGCAAGGATGGAAGGGCCGCCAATATGGACGGTCGCCCGCCGCGCCTGGCTGATCTTGCGTACGCCATCATCCGACGCTTCGGTCGCGTGGAGCACGAAAAGCGCAAGCCCACCGCGCACGGCACTCTCAACCTTGGTGGCACCAAGAGAAATTGCGCCTGCCTTGCGAGCGAGACCCAACATGCCCAGAGCGGATCTGGAAAGCAACCCATCGACCATGCCGCCAAGATCCGGCGGCACGACCACCTGTGCCTTGAAGGCGCGCGCAAAAAGGTTCTTGGCCGCCGCCTTGTCGATATGTAGGCGGTCGGCGCTCACCCAGCAACCGCGGCCAGGCAGATTTCTCTTGAGATCGGGAACGACGGCCGAATCCGGGCCGACGACGAACCGGATCAGTTCATTCGGTTCGGCCTGCTTGCGGGTAACGATGCAGGTGCGATCGTTCATCTCGTCCAAGGGCGGGTTGTGTGCGATGCGGTTTCACCTCACGCACCAACGGCTTCGTCAGCCGATGCTTCTTCGGCCGCAAGCTCGTCCTCGGAAATCCAGCCGGCCTTGAGACGGGCATTGAGCACCATCTGTTCGGCGTCGGCGCGCGAAACACCGTGATTGGCCAGCACGCCCGGATAGACCTTGGTCTCACCGTCCTTGCGTTCCTTCCAGCCGGTCAGGTCGTCGGCGGCATAGCCGGCGAAATCCTCGATCGTCTTCACACCGTCCTCGCCGAGCGTCACCATCATGGCGGTGGTGATGCCGGGGATTTCGCGCAGCTCGTCCTTGACGCCCAGCGCCTTGCGCTTCTCGTCATGCTCGGCCTCGATCTTTTCGAGGTACTCGCGGGCGCGGGTCTGGATTTCGGAAGCGGTATCGTCGTCAAAGCCGTCGATCGAGGCGATTTCGCCGGCGTCGACATAGGCGACTTCCTCGACGCTGGTGAAGCCCTCAGAGGCCAGCACCTGGCCGACCATCTCGTCGACATCGAGGGCTTCCATGAACAGCGCCGAACGCTCGACGAATTCCTTCTGGCGGCGCTCGGATTCCTCGGCCTCGGTCAGGATGTCGATATCCCAGCCGGTGAGCTGCGAGGCGAGACGTACGTTCTGGCCGCGGCGGCCGATGGCCAGCGACAGCTGATCGTCTGGAACCACCACTTCGATGCGCTCGGCGTCCTCGTCGAGCACGACCTTGGCGACTTCCGCCGGCTGCAGCGCATTGACGATGAAGGAGGCGGCCGAAGGCGACCACGGAATGATGTCGATCTTCTCGCCCTGCAATTCGCCGACGACGGCCTGGACGCGGCTGCCGCGCATACCGACGCAGGCGCCGACCGGATCGATCGAACTATCACGCGAGATGACGGCGATCTTGGCGCGCGAGCCCGGGTCGCGGGCGACCGACTTGATCTCGATGATGCCGTCATAGATTTCCGGCACTTCCATGGTGAACAGCTTGGCCATGAACTGCGGATGCGTGCGCGACAGGAAGATCTGCGGGCCGCGCTGCTCGCGGCGCACGTCATAGACATAGGCGCGGACGCGGTCGCCATACTTGTAGTTCTCGCGCGGAATCAGCTCGTCGCGGCGGATGATCGCCTCGCCACGGCCGAGATCGACGATGACATTGCCGTATTCGACACGCTTGACGGTGCCGTTGACGATCTCGCCGATGCGGTCCTTGTATTCGTCATACTGGCGGTCGCGCTCGGCCTCGCGCACTTTCTGCACGATGACCTGCTTGGCCGACTGGGCGGCGATGCGGCCGAAATCCATCGGCGGCAGCTGTTCGGCGATGAAGTCGCCAAGCTGGGCGTCGGGATTGCGCTCGCGGGCCGAGGAAATGGCGATCTGGGTGGCATAGTCGTCGACTTTTTCGACCACTTCCATCAGCCGCTGCAGCTTCATCTCACCGGTGTTCGGGTTGATGTCGGCGCGGATGTTGGTCTCCTGGCCGTAACGCGAACGCGCCGCCTTCTGGATCGCATCGGCCATGGCGGCGATGACGATCGACTTGTCGATCGACTTTTCACGTGCGACCGCGTCGGCAATCTGCAGCAGTTCAAGTCTGTTGGCGCTTACAACCATGTTTTTCTCCCGAGCCTGTTAGCCGGACCTTTGGACCCGGCAGCTCAATCAACTTTGCTGTTCGTGTTCTTCCGTGGCGTTCGCTTCCGCACCCTCGGGCACGTCGTCATCCGGTTCGCCGCGGCGTTTCTTGGCTTCCTTGCGCGCCCTGTTGTCCTTCGACAACGCATCGCGGATGAGGTCGTCGGTCAGGATCAGCCGGGTTTCGGCAATGGCGTCGTAAGGCACACGCACCGTCGGTTCCTCGCCATAGGCCGCCTTGTCGCGCTCGATCAGCACGTCGTTCTCACCCGCCTCGGCGATCTTGCCCTTGAAGCGCTTGCGGTCGGCGACGATGACCGATGTTTCCATCTTCACCAGATGACCGGTCCAGGTCACGAAATCCGATTTGCGCACCAACGGCCGGTCGATGCCGGGCGAAGACACTTCGAGATGATAGGCCTTTTCGATCGGATCATCGACATCGAGCGCCGGCGACACAGCGCGGCTGACCTCTTCGCAATCCTCGACGGTCATGGTGCCGTCCTCGCGTTCGGCCATGATCTGCAGCGTCAGCCCGTTCTGGCCGGACAGATGCACCCGCACGAGGCGAAAGCCGATGCCGCGCAGCACCGGCTGGACGATCAGCGCAATGCGCGCATCGATGCCGCTTTCGCGGATGATGCGGTCGTCACCTTCGCTTGCCGTTGCAGTCATCAAGTACCTGTCGTTTCGAACCTTTCGGCAGGTAATAAAAAAGAGCGGGACCGGGTGGACCCACTCTTCGTCATACCGACCAAGAATTTGATGCTGATATAAACGAACATGGCCGGTGTTTCAAGCCCGCCGTGCCGGTTCGGCAAAAGCCCTGACAGCATCAGCATTGCTCCAGGCGCATGGCCACCATGCGCCAATCCCCCTGTGAGAGCCGGCGGCGCGCTCTTATTTGTTAGCCACGACACGAACAGAAGCAGCGCGCGGTGGCGCGCGAAAGGGCAAGACCATGAGCAATCGCAGACTATTTTCCGCCTTGGGCGACATCTTCACCGCATTTGGCGGCGCGGTTGCCGCGTCGCGCGCCGTGGAAGCCGGCCGCAAGCCGCGTGCCGACGATTTGCGCAAGCTCGGCATGGATCCGGCCATCTTCAACAGAATCGGCCGTTTCTAAAAATCTGGCGAGGCGCGCGCGCCTACTTCCTGACAAAGGTCAGATAGGCAGGCCGCCGGCCCTCGCGAATGGCTTTCGCCTCGTAACGCGTGCCCGGCCAGCCCTCATAGGGGCGGTGCCAGTCGGCAGCTTCGGCTGCCTGCCATGCGAAGGCGCCGTGCGCCCGGCAATGCAGCAAGGTCCAGTTTACATAGGTATCGATATCGGACGCGAAGCGGAATTTTGAGCCCGGTTTCAGGACCCGCACGAAACGCTCGAGATTGACCGGGCTGACGAAACGCCGCTTCCAGTGCTTTTTCTTCGGCCACGGATCTGGATAGAGAAGATCGATGCCGTCGAGCGAGGCCGGCGGCAGCCAGTCGAGCAGCCGGGTGGCGTCGTCGTCATGGACCCGCAAATTGGTCAGCGGCCTTGCTCGCACCGCCATCATCATCTTGGCCATGCCGTTGACGAACGGCTCGACACCGATGAAGCCTGTTGTCGGCGCCTCGATGGCGCGGTGCAGCAGATGCTCGCCCCCGCCAAAGCCGATCTCGAGCCGGACGGTCGAAACTTCAGTCTCGAACAGAGTGCGCAGATCCGACGGCGCATGGGCCGTCAGATCGAGCCGGTAGGCGTCAAGCCCGCTTTCCAGGGCCGCCGCCTGCTGCGGACGGACGGGCTTGCCGCGCCGACGACCGAAAAAGGCTTCGGTCATACGGCTTGGCCGGTCTTGCGGGCTCATCTGGCGGCGCAGGTCTGTCGTGGCGCTCAGGCCGCGACAGCATCCTTGAGCGCTTTGGCGAGATCGGTCTTTTCCCAAGAGAAAGACCCGTCACGGCCGGCCTTGCGGCCGAAATGGCCATAAGACGACGTCTTGGCGTAGATCGGCTTGTTGAGGTCGAGATGACGGCGGATGCCCGACGGCGACAGGTCCATCACCGTGCGCAGCGCATCCTCGAGCTTTGCCTCGTCGACCTTGCCGGTGCCGTGCAGGTCGACATAGACCGACAGAGGCTGGGCGACGCCGATGGCATAGGAGAGCTGGATGGTGCAGCGGTCGGCAAGCTTGGCGGCCACGACATTCTTGGCCAGATAGCGCGCCGCATAGGCTGCCGAACGGTCGACCTTGGTCGTGTCCTTGCCCGAGAAGGCGCCGCCGCCATGCGGTGCCGCGCCGCCATAGGTGTCGACGATGATCTTGCGGCCGGTGAGGCCGGCGTCACCGTCCGGGCCGCCAATGACGAACTTGCCGGTCGGGTTGATGTACCACATGCAATCCTCGGCGATCTTGAGATCACCAAGCGCCTCACGGATATAGGGTTCGACGACCTTGCGGACCTTCTTGGAGTCCCAGGTCGCGTCGAGATGCTGGGTCGACAGGACGATCTGCGTCGCCTCTGCTGCCTTGCCGTCGACGTAGCGGACGGTGACCTGGCTCTTGGCGTCCGGGCCGAGCTTGCCGGCCTCGCCGTTGTTTTCGTGACGGGCGGCGGCCAGCAGTTCGAGGATCTTGTGGCTGTAGTAGATCGGCGCCGGCATCAGGTCCGGCGTCTCACGGCAGGCATAGCCGAACATGATGCCCTGATCGCCGGCACCTTCCTCGCCCTGGCGGTCGGCGGCGTTGTCGACGCCCTGGCCGATGTCTGGCGACTGGCCATGCAGGAGAACCTCGATCTTGGCCGTCTTCCAGTGGAAGCCGGCCTGCTCGTAGCCGATCTCTCGGATCGCCTTGCGGGCGACGGATTTGAATTTTGCCGGGTTCACGACCGGGTGGCCCGCGGCATCCTTGAGGATGTTGCCGGCCTTGTCCTTCTTCAGCAGCGTCTCGGGGACGCGCACTTCGCCGGCGATGACGACGCGGTTGGTGGTCGCGAGCGTCTCACAGGCAACACGGACCTTCCATGGATCCATGCCGGTTTTCTTGGCTTCACGGTAGACCAGATCGACTATCTCGTCGGAGATCCGGTCACAGACTTTGTCGGGATGGCCCTCGGCAACGGATTCCGAGGTAAAGAAGTAGTTCTGCCGCGTCACGGGTGTCCCCTCTTGAAAAACGATCGGCAGGCTGCCGATTTTGGCGCGCCACGTGTTAGCGGGGCAAAGCGCCGCTCGTCAAGCGTTGCCGCCATTCTGGCACGACTGTCGATGTCGATATATCTTGTGCCACCGGCGGCGAATGCCGCCGGTTCGAGGCGTATCGAGGGTCAGTCCAGGTCGTCCGCTGCGAGCGACTTCACCAGGTCGATGATCCTGCGGCGCACCTTGACGTCGGCGATCTTAACGAAGGCCCGGTTGAGCTGAAGGCCTTCGGGACTGCCACAGAACTCGACGGCGAAAGCCATTGACGCATCCTCGGAAAAGCCGCGGCCGGCCGCCACTTCCTGGCCCGGCGCATCCTCAAAGAAGAAGGCGACGGGCACGCCGAGTATCGAGGCTATCGCCTGTAGCCGGCTGGCGCCGACGCGGTTGGTGCCCTTTTCATATTTCTGGATCTGTTGAAATGTGATGCCGAGATTTTCGCCCAGCTTTTCCTGGCTCATTCCGAGCATGTTGCGGCGAAGCCGGACGCGGCTTCCAACGTGGATGTCGATGGGATTGGGTTTCTTCTTGTTTTCTTCTGTCATTTTTTCCTCGCCGAATTTTTTCGGCTTTGTGATTTTTTCCCGTCCAAAAAAAGCCGGGGGCGACTGCCCCAACAGAACGATCCACCGGCTTCGAGAAATTTTCAGGCGGTACAGTATGAGTTTCTAATGTGTCGACTGTCAATTCACCCGTAGCCTTTGCCTTACGTTCAACAGCGCTCCTACAAGCGCAAACAGCAACATGATCAGCATTCCGTTAATGCGTCGCTGGCCCGAGGAAACGACCGTCTGTCCGGCAATCGGCACCTTCACATCGATGGCGCCGCGCGCGTCGATCGCCAACGCATCGACGATGCGTCCATGTGGATCGACGACGGCCGAGATGCCGTTGTTGGCAGCACGCAGCAAGGGCAATCCATTCTCCACCGCGCGAACCTGGGCCTGCCTGAAATGCTGATACGGTCCCGGTGTGTCCCCGAACCAAGCATCATTGGTAACGTTCACAATAAGCTGCGCTGACGTTGCGTCAACTGCCACAAGATCGGGAAAGATCACCTCGTAACAGACAAAAGGCAGGGCACGGATGCCGCCCGGCAGTGTGATGGCGTGGCGCTCGTTGCCGGCGGCGAACGTCACCGGTCCGGCGACAAGCTGCGCGATGCCGAAACGGTTGAGCAGGTCGGCGAAAGGCAGGTACTCGCCAAACGGCACCAGATGGACCTTGTCGACGGCGTCAGTGATTTCGCCCCTGTCGTTGATCGCCACCACGGAATTGTAATAGCGGCTATCGGTGCCGGCCGCCGAGCCGCCTTCCTCGCGAACGACGCCGGCGATCAGCATCTGGCCATCGGCCAGCATGTCGCCCAGCGCCGTCAGCGCGTCGGGGCGTTCGGTGAAGAGGAACGGCACCGAGGTTTCCGGCCAGAGTATGAGTTGTGGCTTGCCGTGGCCGGGGTCCGGCGCCTTGGCGGACAGGCCGAGCAAGGTTGCGAAGATGCGGTCGCGCACCGAGGCATTCCATTTTTCACTGAGGTCGACCGCCGGTTGGACAATGCGGACATCGAGGCTGCGCTCGGCCGGTTTTTCAGGAGCGGCAAGCCTGATGTAGCCGAAACCGACATGGGCTGATGCAAGCAGCACGAACAATGCCGCGCCCAGGCGCAGATGCCGGCGCGCCGCCAGCAGCGCCGGCAATGAAAAGAGGAACACGGCAAGCACGTTCATGCCGATCATGCCGGTCACCGACACGCTCTGCATGAGGAGGGGCACGGGCATTGCCGCGTAGCCAATGGCATTCCAGGGAAAACCGGTGAACAGAAAGCCGCGCAGCCACTCCGTCAGCCCGAAGCTGAAGGCAAGGGCCGCGATGCGGCCGATATCGCCGCTCCATAGAAGCCGGGCGACCATCGTCGCGAAGCCGTAGAAAAAGGCGAGCGCGAAGGGAATGCCGACCACCGCGAAGGGAAGCGCCCAGGCAAAGTCATCAGCCTCGACCAGCAGGGCCGAGCCGATCCACCAGAGACCGGCGAGGAAATAGCCGAAGCCGAACCACCAGCCGACGGCGAAGGCCGGCCGCAAGCGTCTGAAAAGGCTGCCTGAAGCTTCGCCGGTCGCGCCGTCAAGCAGCCAGACCAGCAGCGGAAACGAGATGAAGCAGGCGGCGAAGAAATCGTAGGGCGCCTGTCCGAGCACCGCCAGCGCTCCGGCAAGAAAGGCCACGAGCGCACGCCGCCAACCCCAAAGCAGAATTATCCGGCCGGCCAGGCGCTCCATGCATACTTCCGAGTCGCGCGAATCAGGACGCAAGATTTATCAGGCCGCGGCCCGGGCTCCAAACGCCGGCCTGTCGGCTGCAACGATCCGATCGCGTCCTTAAGCGCGTCGCGTTGAAGCGGATTCATGCGACGCACTTCAGGTCTTTGTTTTTATGCATGTCGTTCGCCCAAGCCGAGGTCGCTTTTGGGCGACATGCATTACCGGTGCCAGCCGTCGATGCGCAGGCCGCTCAATCGCTCGGCCTCTTCGCGGGAAACGCAACGGATGGGCTGGGTGAAGGTCCAGACATGGCCCTCGGGATCGCGGGCCCGATACTGGCGTTCGCCGTAGAACTGGTCCGTCGGCTCCTGGATAATATCGGCGCCGGCCGCCCGCGCCTGCTCGCAATGCGCATTCAGGCCACCCTTCAGCCTGACATAGACCGACTGCGTGTTCTTGCCCGAGACCGAAGCCGGGCTCGCGACATAGTCGCTCCATTCGGAATCGACGATGATATAGCAATCGCCGAACCGCATTTCGGCGTGGACGAGGTTGCCGTCGGCGTCGCTAAGCAGCATGCTGCGCTCAAAGCCGAAAGCCGCTTCGAGCCACGCCAGCGCGGCGCGCGGATCCCTGTAGAAGACACCGGACCCCAGACTTGAATGCTTGAACGGGTCGTCGATCGTCATCGGGCGAGCGGAAAACTCAGGCCTGTTCGGTGCGCGCGGTGGCGCGCCGGCGGCGTTCGCCCTTCTGGCTTTGCACGATGCGCACGCGCTTGACGCGGCGCGGATCGGCATCGAGGACATGGAACTCGAAGCCTGGGATGGCCTGCACCACCTCGCCCCGCGCCGGCACGCGGCCGAGCGTGTTGAAGATCATGCCGCCGATCGTGTCGACATATTCGCCATGTTCGCCGGCGGCGAAATCCTCGCCGATCATCTTGGCGACCTCGTCGATCTCGGCCTTGCCGTCGACGATGAAGACCCCGTCGCCGGCCTGGGTGATCATCGGCTCGTCGTCGTCATGCTCGTCCTCGATGTCGCCGACGACCATTTCGACAATGTCCTCGAGCGAGACAAGCCCATCGGTGCCGCCATACTCGTCGATGACCAGCGCCATCTGCGTGCGCGTCGTCTGCATGCGGCCCATCAGGTCGGAAGCAAGCATCGAGGGCGGCACGAACAGAACCTGGCGGATCAGATTGAGCTCGCCAATGGTGCGCGCGAGGTCGACCTGGGCAAGATCGAGCTGCGTGGCGACAGGCGTCTTCCTGGTCGTGCGGCCCTTCTTGACGCGCGCGAGCTTGGTGATGTGGGCCAGCACGTCGCGGATATGGACCATGCCGCGCGGGTCATCGAGCGTCTCGGAATAGACCGGCATGCGGGAATGGCCGGATTGTTCGAAGGTGCCCAGGAGGTCGCCGAGCGTCGTGGTGATCTCGACCGCCTCGATATCGGCGCGCGGCACCATGACATCCTCGACGCGCACTTCGCGCAGGCGCAGGATGTTGTTGAGCATGGCGCGTTCGCCAGGCGAGAAGGCGCCGGCATCGCTCGCAGTCTCGGCCAGCGCGCCGGCGATTTCCTCGCGCAGGCTGGTGCCGTTGCGTTGCCTGAAAAGGCCCAAAACACGATCGAACAGGGAGGGTCCGGCAGGCGAAGGCTCGCTGGCTGCGCTGCCGGTACCAGTACTCGGACTTGATCCCTCTTCCGACGTATCGGAAGCCTTGGGCGCACTGCCGGCGTCGGGGGGGGCGGCAGTCTCTGGTTTGTCGTTCATCGTCGTCCGGTCAATTGTCAGATGTAGTTACGCGTAGGGATCGGGAATGGCAAGCCTTGCGAGCGCTGCGCGTTCGATGGCCTCCATCTCCTCGGCCTCCGCGTCGGTCTCGTGATCATGGCCCAGCAAATGCAGCAGGCCGTGGATGACGAGATGGGTGATATGGTTCTGCACGGGCTTGTCTTCCAGTGCCGCCTCGCGGGAAACCGTCTCGGCGGCGAGCACGATATCGCCCAGCATCGGCGGCAGTGGACCGCCTTGTACAAACGGAAAAGCCGGGAAAGACAAGACGTTGGTGGGTTTGTCCTTGCCGCGCCATTCGGCATTGAGGGTCCGGATATGGGCGTCGTCGGAAAAAACGACACTGAGTTCGGAACGGCCCGTCACGCCGGTCTCGGCGAAAGCAGCGCCAACCGCGCGAAGGACCAGCCGCGTCAGGCTTGCCTCATCGGGCCAATCGCCCGCTTCGACCGATATATCGATGTCGACGGGGAGGCCCCCGTCGCCGGATAAATTGTCCTCAGGCATGAAGCCGCATCGTCAAGATCAATTCTCGGCGCCGAGGCCGCGCGCCAATTTGGCGTCGCGGTCATAGGCCCTGACGATTTCCGCCACCAGCGGATGGCGGACGACGTCGACATCGTTGAAGCGCACGGTGACCGCGCCTGCCACGCCGTCGAGGACACGCAAGGCTTCGACCAGGCCCGATTTGGTGCTCGGGGGAAGGTCGATCTGCGTCGGATCGCCGGTGACGATCATGCGCGAATTCTCGCCAAGACGCGTCAGGAACATCTTCATCTGCATCGGCGTGGTGTTCTGCGCCTCGTCGAGGATGACCGCGGCATGCGCCAGCGTGCGGCCACGCATGAAGGCGAGCGGTGCGATTTCAATGACTTCGGCGGCAATGGCGCGCTCGACCTTGTCGGCCGGCATCATGTCGTAGAGCGCGTCATAGAGCGGCCGCAGATAGGGATCGACCTTTTCCTTCATGTCGCCGGGCAGGAAGCCCAGCCGCTCGCCGGCTTCGACGGCCGGCCGCGACAGGATGATGCGCTCGACCATGCCGCGCTCGAGCAGCATCGCCGCATGCGCCACCGCCAGATAGGTCTTGCCGGTGCCGGCCGGACCGATGCCGAACACCAGCTCCGACCGCTCCAGCGCCCGCATATAGGCGTCCTGGTTCAGCGAACGGGCATAGATGGTCTTCTTGCGGGTGGCGATCTGGGCGGCGGAGACCTTGCCCTTGCGCTCCAGTGTCGGGAGCGTCAGCTGGTCGTCGGCGGCGACCGCCATGCGTACGGCGCCATCGACGTCGGACTGGCCGATATCGACGCCCTTCTGCAGGATGCCGTAGAGGTTGTCCAAGGCGCGGCGCGCCTGTTCGGCGGCCGAAGCCGACCCCTTTATGGTCAACTGGTTGCCGCGCGAGCGGATGTCGACGCCGAGCTTCTGCTCGAGCCGGGCGAGGTTTTCGTCGAACTGACCGTAAAGGGCGCTGGCAAGCTTGTTGTTGTCGAAAGTCAGAACGATGTGCGCCATGTCAGAAGCCCCAGATGCCGGTACCGGGGGCAGGTTCTTCAGCTCTGCTGCGCTCAACCGTCTCTCCTCATCTGCCGAGACCATCAGGCCAATTCGGCGAACAGGCTATTGTAGCCCGTCTTCGTGATTCGCACCTGGATAATGTCACCGATTTCGCCGGCCTTTTCATCAACAATAACCGGCTGCAGCCAAGGTGAGCGGCCGACCTTCTGGCCGGCCTGCCGGCCGGGCTTCTCGATCAGCGTGTCGATGGTGCTCCCGACCAGGCTCGAACCGAAGTCCTGCTGCTGCTTCAACAGCAGCGCCTGCAGCCGTTGCAAGCGCTCGTCCTTGACCGTTTCCGGCACATGGTCGGCCATTTCAGCGCCCGGCGTGCCGGGGCGTGGCGAATATTTGAACGAAAAGGCCGAAGCGTAGTTCACCTGGCGCACCAGTTCCATGGTCGCCTCGAAATCGGCCTCCGTCTCGCCGGGGAAGCCAACGATGAAGTCACCGGACAAAGCGATATCGGGCCGCGCAGCGCGGATGCGGTCAAGCAGGGCCAGATAATCCCTGGCGGTATGCCTGCGGTTCATCGCCTTCAAGATGCGGTCGGACCCCGATTGCACCGGCAGATGCAGATAGGGCATCAGCGACCGCAGGTCGCGGTGGGCCGATATCAGTTCGTCGTCCATGTCGCGCGGGTGGCTGGTGGTGTAGCGCAGCCGCGCCAGGCCGGGGATTTCGGCCAGCCGGAACAGCAGGCGGCCAAGGCCCCATTCCTCGCCATTGTCACCCTGGCCATGCCAGGCATTGACGTTCTGGCCAAGCAGCGTCACCTCGCGCACGCCGGCTTCGGCCAGACGTTCGGCCTCGGCGACGATCTGCGCCACCGGCCGCGACACTTCCGAGCCTCTTGTATAGGGCACCACGCAGAAGGTGCAGAACTTGTCGCAGCCTTCCTGCACGGTGAGGAAGGCGGTGACGCCGCGCTTGACGACCTCGGCGCGCTTTGGCTGCGGCAGATGGTCGAACTTGTCTTCGATGGCGTAGTCGGTCTCGACGATCTTCTCGCCGCCGCGCACCCTCGCCAGCACGTCGGGCAGACGGTGATAGGTCTGCGGCCCGATGACCAGATCGACGGCCGGCGAACGGCGAATGATCTCAGCGCCCTCGGCCTGCGCCACGCAGCCGGCGACGCCGATCAGCAGTTCGCGGCCGGCAATGGCGCGCTCCGCCTTCATGTCGCGGATGCGGCCGAGCTCGGAATAGACCTTTTCGGCCGCCTTCTCCCTGATATGGCAGGTGTTGAGCAGCACCAGATCTGCCTCGTCGATGGCCTCGGTCGCGGTGTAGCCGTCGGCGGCCAGCGCATCGCCCATGCGCTGTGAATCATAGACGTTCATCTGACAGCCATAGGTCTTGATGAAGACCTTTTTCGCTGCCGTGCCGCGCACTGCCGGCTCTCCGGCCACGCTGCCGATGTCGTCGCTTTCGATCGTGTTCAAGTCCATCCGGCGGCTTCTAGCGCCTTTCCGTGACAAAAAACAGACGATTCTCGGCGTGTGCCCATAGGCGAACGGCCCGGCTCTAGCGGCTCGGGCGCGGATCGGCGAGTGCCGCCTGCATCATCTCGCGCACCTGGTTTTCCATCAGCCTGGCCGTTTCCTTGCGGTTCGAGCCCTTGGCAAAGGCGATCGGCGCGCCGAAATGCACCTCGACGTCGAGCGCGCCTTCCGCCATCAGCACCTTGAGATGCGGCATCAGGTCCTCGTCGCCGATCCAGGCCGACATCGGCCGGTGGCGGCGGCCGAGCGGCACGCCGTGCAGGCGTGTATAGGCGATCGCCACCGGCTGGATGAATACCTGCTCGGCCGCGCCCTCCGAAATCGCCATCGAGGCGGCGCCGAAGAGCGTGCTCTTGAAGGGCAGGACGGCATTGCCGTCACCGGTCGACCCCTCGGCAAACAGCACCATGGCATCGCCCTTGGCCATGCGATTGGCGATCTCGCTTGCCTGGTCGCCCGCGGAGCGCTTGCGTTCGCGCTCGATGAAGACGGTGCGCTGCAGTTTCGACAGCATGCCGATCAGCGGCCAGCCTTCCATATCGGCCCTGGCGATGAACTTCACATCGGCAAAAGAGCCCAGCACCATGATATCGGTCCAGGAGATGTGATTCGAAGCCACCAGCAAGGGGCGTTTGTCGGACAGCGTTCCCTTGACATGGACGCGCATGCCGAGCGCCCTGAGGATCAGCCTGTGCCAGATCTTGAGAATGACGGTTTCCGGCCACCAGCCGGTCTTCATCGACAGTATCTGCAGTGGCACCAGGACCAGCGAACCGGCGACGACGAGGCCCAGGGCCAGGAAAATCCTGATTTTTCCGATCATGCTGTCCTGGCCCTGCCATTACAGCGCCGCGCGTCCTCTTGGACGCACAAAGGACGCTGTAACACTCTAATTGTGGCGCATGATCCTTTCCGAAAATCGGAACCGATTTTCGGGGTCATGCGGCGCCTGGCTAGCGAAGATCGCGGCGCATGACAAGCGCGCCGGTCGGCCCGCGATCGGGCGACTTGTAGTAATCCGGGCGCTTGCCAACCTCGCGGAACCCCAGCCGGCGGTAGAGGGCGATCGCGGCGACATTGGTCTCGTCGACCTCCAGGAACAGCGCTTCAGCGCGCTGCGCGTGCAGTTCGCGCAGCACCGCATCCATCAGCTGCCAGCCCAGTCCTTGGCGGCGGTGCGAGCGTGCCACCGCGACCGTCAGGATCTCGCCCTCGCCGGCGGCCAGACGGGCCAGCACGAAGCCGACAGGCGGCTTGGCGCCCTGCCCGGTCTCGCGCGCGGCGTAACCGAACACGGTGTCCTGTTCGAGCAGGGCGGCGAACTCGCCATCGGTCCACGGGCGGACAAAATCCTCACGGTGCAGCAACGACACAGCCGGGCTGTCGGTGATCCTGAGCGGCTCGAGAGCATAGTCCCGGCGGCGCGGCTGGAGAAAAGGTATGCGCATTAATTTTGTTGCCTCGAAAGAATAAATCCGGCTTGCGGCTTTGCATCCGCGCCGCGCAGATAAAGCGGTTTCGGCCTTTCGCCCTCGCCTTTGGCGACCCCCAGACGTGCATATGTGGCAATGTCGGCTGTGGCCGTGCGAGGGCCGATGTCGAAGGTGCGCGCGGCCGAGGCCGCGATCTGTGCGGCTGCTGTACCGGCCAGCACCAAAGACTGTTCCGTCGCCATGGCCACGGCGTCTGCAAGTATGGTCACCGCCGGACCGTAAGTTAAAACTAACGCTTTGTCGTATAACGCTGCGTGGATCTCCTCGCGACCGGCATCGAGCGCCACCAGCACGTCGCGGCCGGGAAATGCCACTGCGGCCTCGGCCGCCAGCGCTTCGAGCGTCGTCACGCCGACCGCCGGAATCTTCAGCGCCAGCGCCAGGCCACGCGCCGTGGACACACCGACCCGCAGGCCGGTGAAGGAACCCGGGCCGACGGAAACGGCAATGGCGGCAAGGCCGGAATAGTCGGTTGCGGCGGCGTTCAGCGCCTCGGCGATGACGGCCATCAGGTGCTCGGCATGACCCTTGCCGAGATCGAGCACCGAGCGGCCAAGCTCCCGCCCGGCCGCCGCGTCGTAGACGCAGGCGGCGCAGAGGCTGGCGGCACAGTCGATGGCAAGCACTTTCATGAAACGACCGGTTCCGAAAAACAACTTCCCTGTGCCCGCCAGGGCGCGCCACCGCAAGCATAATTTGTTAAGCGGCTTCGGTTCCGCCGCCGCGCTTTCAGACCTGCTCGATGCGCAGCATGTGGTTGTCCCAGACATAGTCCGGTTCTGACCGCGTCGCACCGCCGCCCTCAATAATCTCCCCGGCGCCCGTGGTGGCCATGAAGCCCGATCCGTCCGGCGCCAGGCCACAGACCTCGACCAGTGCGCTGGACGAGACGATCCGGCCGCTGGCCGCATCGATCACCACAAGCGAATTGCCTTCCGGCGACGAGACGGCGACGGTGGCGGCTGTCGCATTGGCGGCAACCGAGCCGATATAGTTGCGGAAGCCGGACAGCACGTCCTGCGGCATGTCGAGAAGCTGCAACTCCTTGCCGCGCAGGGCGCGGCCGACCAGCAGCGGACGGTCGGTGCCCGGTCCCCGGTACTGGCAGCCAAACCAGACGGTGCCGGACGGGTCGGTATCCATGTGACGGATCGACAGCTGGTGCAGGGAAGCAGGCAATTCATGCTTTTCGATCAGGTCACCGGTGACGCGGTCGATGAGCACATAGGACGGCTTCATGGTGGCGATGTTGAGCTCGGCCCGGCCATAGTCCGGATGGGTCTCGATGCCGCCATTGGCGACCGCGATCGTCCGGCCGTCGCCCATGAGCAGGAGTTCGTGTGGGCCTACGCCATAGGTCGGGAATTCGCCGAGGCGACTGAATTTCGCCCGCGCATCGTAGACGCCGACGACGCCGGCCGCATTGTCGAAATCGTTCTCGGTGGCATAGAGCAGTGCGCCGTCGGGCGAGAACACGCCGTGGCCGAAGAAATGCCGGCCGGTGATGCTGGCGATGGTTTGCGGCGCGTCGCGGCCCGAATGATCGAAAACGACGGCGAAGGTGCCCGGCTGGCGGGCGAAGACCACCGAGCGCTTCGACAGGGGATCGAAAGTGACGTCATGGCCGCGGTCGGGCAGGTCGATCGCATGCAGCACCTTGCCGGCCTCGGAGAGGATGGCGGCACCAAAACCGCCGTCGCGCTTGACGAAAGCGGTGGCGAAGACTGCGTCGGCGGCAAGCGTGTTTGCCCAGGCCGACGGCGCCATCGCGGCAGCGAAACCTATGCCGGCGGCTCTGAGGAAATCCCGACGATCGATCAGCGGCGTCTTCAAGGATCAGTCTCCATCCAGCGAGGAAAAGCCGGCGGTCAGACCGAATTCGGCGGTCAGCCGGGTGCCGATCAGGGTCGACAGGCTGGAGGTGATCAGCGCGAAATGCTCAAGCTTTTCGCGTAGCGCCGGGTCGGCGAGCGTCTTGTCGATCGGACCCTGAATGGATTTCGCGGTGGCGACGGCGTTGACCAGCTGGATATGGATCGATTCCGCCATCCAGCGCGCATCGGGCGGCAGCGCGTCGCCAAGCTTCGAGGCTTGGAACAGCACGTCGATGCCGGCGAGATTTCCTGCCAGCGCATTGGCGGTGTTTTGCGAGCGCCAGTAGATCGCCTGTTTCGGCTTGTCCGCATCCGGCTTGCCGCCAAGGAACCCTTTCAGGCGGACATCCCTCACCATCTCCAGCTCGTTGATGAAGACACCGACCAGTTCCGTCACCGCCTCATTGCCGTCGCGGTAGAGCGCGTTCTGCGGCCCCGGATTGGCCCAAAGCGCGGCAAAGCCGTCAGGCCTGTTCCAGGCCGAGCTGACCTCGCCGGCCATGGTTTCGATATTGCCGGCAACCGCCGCGCCATAGGCGCAGCGATAGGGATCGTCCTTGCCCGCCAGCACATCGGCACCGTCGCCGAAAAGCACGAATTCCAGCGCGCCTAGCCCCTGCATGGCGACGCTCTTGCCGGCCAGTTGCTTCGGATCGGTGGCGGTCGGATCCTTGTCCGCCAACGCCGCCTGCACCTGTTTCAGGCCAATGCTCTTGCGATCCGGCCAGTAGAGCGTGCGCTCCAGCCGGTTGTTCTCCTTGATCGGCCCGAAACCGATGATCTCGGCCGATGACCAGGCATAGACCGTGGCCGAAAACTCGGCCCGCGCCGCATCGAGTTCCCCTTGCGAGGGCGCTTCGCAGAGCTTGCGCATCGCTTGCGTCAAGGTTTCGGCATGCTGGTGCAGGTCGGCATAGGCCGGGCGGACGAAGCCGTCGATCGCCCGCTGGATAATGTCGGAGGCTTTCACCGCCGCCGAGGCCGGGAAAACACCGAGCAGAGCCAGCGGAAGAACGAAAACCAATGCAGAGCGTTTCAGCATCACAGTGACTCCACGAATTTGACCAGCGCGTCACGCTCGGCGGCGTTGGCGGCGGCAAAGCGGTCGCGCGCCTTCTGCGCCTCACCACCATGCCACAAGATCGCCTCGGTCAGGCTGCGCGCGCGGCCATCATGCAGAAAGAAGGAATTGCCGTTGACGGTTTCGGTGAGGCCGATACCCCACAGCGGGGGGGTGCGCCATTCGCTGCCCGTCGCGTCGCCCACCGCCTGGCCGTCGGCCATGTCGGGTCCCATGTCGTGCAGCAGGAAGTCGGAATAGGGCCAGATCAGTTGGAAGGCCTGCGCCTTGTCAGGCGCGTCGCGGCGGGTGACGAATTTCGGTGTGTGGCAGGAAACGCAGCCGATCTCGTAGAAGAGCTTCTTGCCGGCGAGCACGTCAGGCGCGGCGAGATCGCGGCGCGCCGGCACGGCCAGGCTCTGCGAATAGAAGGTGACGAGATCCATCACCGGCGGCGGCGCCTCGACCGGACCGAGGCGTGCCTGCACGCCATTCGGCATGGCCAGGCATTTTGCCTCAGCGGCGGTGCAATCGCCCCAGTGTTTTGGTTCTTCCGGCGTCGAGATGCCAATGTCGCCGGCAAAGGCGTCCGCCGCCTGCTGACGGATCGTCGCGGTCTGCGCCTTCCAGCCGAAACGGCCAAGCGTCAGCTTGCCACTCTGCCCATCACGCACGATGTTCGGCTTGCCAGAGATGCCGTCATTGTCGCGGTCTTCCGGATCGGCATGAGTAAGAATGTCAGCCGGCGCAATCTGCTCGATCAGGCCAAGGCCGATCATTGGCGGCGTCAGACGCGGCGACAGCGTGGTGCGCGAATCAAGCGGCCCATAGGCGAGACCGGTGACGGAATAGCCGGGCTTGCGCAGGGAAACCATCGTGCCGTCCGCCAGCGTCACTTGCCGTTCCTGATAGTCGACGCGCATCCGGCCTTCGCCGAGCAAGCCGGGCACGGCCAGTTCCTGCAACTGCGTTCCATAGACCGGGTCGGGGAAGTTGAGCAGTTCGCGGTCGGCGAGGGCTGCCTTTTCCTCGGCGTTGCTAGCGTCGCGCGCCAGCCGCAGGAACATCGAGGTGGTGCCGGTATCGCCTTGCGGCGGGCGACCGCGGCCGTCCTTCAGATGGCAGTTCTGGCAGGCGCGTTCGTTGAACAGCGGACCAAGCCCATCCGATGCCTGCGTCGAAGATGGCGACGACACCCAGTTCTTGCGGAACAAAGCGTTGCCGAGGCTGAAAGTGCCCTCTTCCTCAAAGGTGATGTTGGCCGACGATTGCGAGAAGGAATCGCGGCTGACGTCCTTCCGGGTGCCGGCGCCGCCTTGCATCAACTCGAACGGCTCGGGTTTGGAGAAATCCGTGGTCGGCCTGGTGACGGCGGTAACGCGCGCCTGGTCTTTCTGGTCGAGGTCGCTGCGCGTGGTGGCGAGCCCGGCCGGCTGAAGCTCACCGGCAAGCGCGGACGACGTCAGCGTCAACAAGATTATGGCGCAGCGCCGACGGGCCAGTCCGGCGGGTTTTTTCTGGCGAAACGGCGAGCCGACGGCCCGCCGCGAGCGGCGCAAGAATTCTAGCAGGCGCCGCATTCCCGCATGCCTTTACTCCGCCTCGTTGGCCGGGTCGGCGTTGAGCTGGCCGTACTTCTCCTCGCCGATCGAGGCGAGCAGGTCGAGCTGCGTCTCAAGGAAGTCTATATGACCTTCCTCGTCAGCCAGCAGATCCTCAAACAGTTTCATCGTCACGTAGTCGCCTATCTCATGGCAGATTTCGCGCGAACGCTTGTAGGCAGTGCGCGCGTCATATTCGCCGGCAAGGTCGGATTCGAGCACTTCCTTGACGTTCTGCCCGATGCGCAGCGGCGCCACGGACTGCAGGTTCGGATGGCCTTCAAGGAAGATGATCCGGGCGATGAGCCTGTCGGCGTGGTGCATCTCCTCGATCGATTCGGCCCGCTCCTTCTTGGCCAGCTTCGTGTACCCCCAATCCTCCAACAGACGGAAATGCACCCAATATTGATTGACGGCTCCAAGCTCCAGGAAAAGAGCCTCGTTAAGCCGCTCGATGATCAGACTTTCGCCTTTCATGGGTTCTGCTCCCGTATTGGACGCGCAGGCCTCTGACGCGATCCAGATGTGAAACGATATCCACGCTGCTTGCCTCCGAGCGGGCGTGGTAATTTTCGGTAACCCGAATGATCGTTTCGACCACATTTGGGAAACAGCCGCAACAGCGGCCACGCTTTTGCATCGCGTGATAGACCTTGGCCGGCACGATGAGTTGCCAGGGGTCCAGGTCCAGCAGCCCGACGATCGTCTGTTCGATCTCCTTCTCGGTGATGATGTTGCAGTGGCAGATCAGCATTTACAGTGCTCGGATGGCTGACGGCGTCTCCCGCGCCGTGTGGCTTGTTCTGGTCCCGGAACCCATTCCGAAGCCGATTATCAGCTTCGGACCGGGCTCCAGTTTCGGCGCTTACTTGAACACCTTGTCGGGTGCGTCGAGGCTGTCGGAGCCCTCGAAGGCGATGGCGTTGAGTTTCAGCGAGCCGACGGCGCGTTCGATCGATTTGGTCTGATCGATCAGCGCGTCGATCGCCGCCTGCACGGTGGCGTTGCCCGCCGCGTTGCCCTCGGCGATCTGCTGGTCATAGGCCTCGCCAGCTTCCGCCCGCGCCTTGATCGCCTCCATCCTGGCGACGGTGACGTCGAGCTTGTCGGACAGCTCCTTGTCGATCGCCGGATCGGCCGCCTTGACCATGTCGTGCACCGAAGGTCCGGAAACGACGGTGCTGTCTAGGCGCGTGTAGCTGGCCAGGTAGGCGGCGCGGATGCCGATCGCGTCATAGAGATGCGAATTGTAGGTGTTGTCGGAGAAGCAGTCCTGCTCCTCCTCCGGATCATGTAGCAGCAAGCCGAGTTTCATGCGTTCACCTGCCAGTTCGCCGTAGGATAGCGAGCCCATGCCGGTAAAGATGACCGAGATCGCCGTGTTCGGCTCGCCATCGACGAGGTTCTTGCGCGCGGCCCCGTCTTCCTTCCAGTCGTTGACCATCTTCTGCAGGTCTGAAACCAGAAGGGCGGTGGCGGACTTCAGATATTCGGCACGGCGGTCGCAATTGCCGCCGGTGCAGTTCTTGAGGTCGTAGTCGGTGTAAGGGCGCTCGCCAGCACCCGGGCCGGTGCCATGCAGATCCTGGCCCCAAAGCAGGAATTCTATGGCGTGATAGCCGGTGGCGACATTGGCCTCGACGCCGCCGGCTTGCTGCAACGTGCCGGAGAGGAATTCAGGCGAAAGCTTCGAAGCGTCGACCTTCTTGCCGTTGATCCCGATTTCCTTGTTGGCGATCACATTTGCCGTATAGAGCGAATTCGTGTCCGATTCCGTGCCGTAGCTCTTGGCGACATAGTCGATCAGGCCCTCGTCCAGTGGCCAGGAATTCACCTCGCCTTCCCAGTCGTCGACGATCTTGTTGCCGAAGCGATAGACCTCGGTCTGCTGGTAGGGCACGCGCGCGGCCTTCCAGGCGTCGCGGGCGACATTGAGCGTTTCCGCCGACGGCTTGGCCAGCAGCGCATCGACGGCCTTGTCGAGAGCCTGCGCCGTGGTCAGCGAATCCTCATATTTGGCAAGCGCGATATCGGAATAGGTCTTGATGACCACTTTCGCGTCCGTTTCCGCCTTGGCAGGCAGCACGAACACCGCCGCCGTCAGCAGCGCCGTGGCACCAATCGCCGCCAGCCTGCCGCCATATCGTGCTGTCATTATCACTCTCCAGTTTCTGGGAAATTCCAAAAGCGGCGCGCGCGGCGACCGGCGCAGGGCCACGTCGTTGCCAAAAGCGCCGAGATTTGCCGCGCTATTGCGCGGTTGGGGGAAGAAAGACACCAAAATGCCTCCAATCGAACGGGTTCAAGGCCCAGACATCAAAGGGATGCGCCAATACGCAGGCTGCCATAAAGCTTCGGCGCCGATGGAAGTCAACGAAAATCTACGGGAAAAGCCAATTGAAACAATAGTTTAGAATTATTCTAAACTACAGCAGTCAACTTTACGTCTCGGCTGCACCGGCTTTGCCGTCGAACTGTACGATTGACAGCCGCCGTTCCGGGTGCGACCCGCAAACGCTCTCTTGTGGCGGCGCCAGACAATTGCCACCTGCCGAGAGATCCTAGGATCGAATCAGGATTTGGGACGCGATGAAGAACGGCGTGGTCATTGTCGGTGCGGGTCATGCGGGCGTGCAAGCGGCCGCCAGTCTGCGCGAGGACGGCTATGACGGACCGGTGATCCTCATCGGTGACGAGAACGAACTGCCCTACCACAAGCCACCGCTGTCGAAGACCTTCATCAAGGACGCCGAGGCCAAACCGCAGCCGCTTCGGGGTGAGGCCTTCTATACCGGCAGCGCCATCGACTACCGGCCGGGCGTGCGGATCGAGCGCATCGATGCGGGCCGCCGCAGCCTGGAGATATCAGGCGGTGGCGCGCTTGCCTTCGACCATCTGATCCTGGCGACCGGATCGCGCCCGCGTCTCCTGCCGCTGCCTGGCTCGGATCTGTCCGGCGTTTTGTCGTTGCGTTCGCTGGCCGATGCCCGGCAAATCCGCGACCTGAGCACACGGAGCGAAGATGTCGTCATCCTCGGTGGCGGCTTCATCGGGCTGGAGATCGCCGCGACGCTGCGCGCGGCCGGCCGCACGGTGACGGTTGTGGAAGCGGTCGACCGGCTGCTCGGCCGCGCCGTTGCCCCTGTGGTGGCGAGCCATGTCCGTCAGCGGCTGGAGGCGACAGGCGTGCGCATCCTCACCGGCACCTCGATTTCAAGGCTCGAAGGCGAAAACGGCCATGTCACGGCCGCGATCACCTCGTCGGGCGAAATCCTGCCGGCGCGCATGGTCATCGTCGGCATCGGCGCCGTGCCCAATGTCGAACTGGCGCAGGACGCCGGCCTCACCATCGCCAACGGCATCCGTGTCGATCACCAGATGCGCAGTTCGGTGCCCGACATTCTCGCCATCGGTGACGCCGCCTCCTACCGGCACTGGCTCACCGGCGGTGACGTGCGGCTGGAATCGGTGCAGAACGCCACGGATCAGGCGCGGCTCGCGGCGCGCACGATCACCGGTCACGCGGATGCCTATTCGGCGGTGCCATGGTTCTGGTCCGACATTGGCGACATGAAATTGCAGATGGTCGGGCTGACCGCCGGCGGCGACAGCCATGTCGTGCTGGGCGACCTGCCCGACAACAAGTTCTCGATCTACCACTATGCCGGCGACCGGTTGCTCGGCATCGAATCCGTCAACCGCCCCGGCGACCACATGCTTGGCCGCAAGATGCTCGGCGCCGGCTTCTCGCCGGCGCCGGAGACGGTGGCCATGGGTCCCGAAGGGCTGAAAGCGGCTCTCGCTGCCTTTCAGAGCATGGAGCCAGCCAAGGCCAGAGCATAGGGTTGCCAATTTTTGCCATAGCCCATAAAATGGCTGAATGAGCACTATGAATATCTCACTGCCCGACAGCTTGAAGCACTTTGTCGATCAGCAAGTGACGGATCGCGGCTATGGCACGAGCAGCGAGTATGTGCGTGAATTAATCCGCCACGATCAGGACCGTCAACTTCTGCGCGGTCTCCTCCTTGAGGGCGCGTCATCGGCGCCAGGTGCTCCCGTTGATGATGACTATTTTGCCGCGCTGCGAAAACGGGCGCAGGGCCAATAATTTAAGTGGCTACAAAGGCGATTATTCCTCGAAACCTTGCTCTGCGGGATATCGAGGATGCTGTTGACTTCTATGTGCGTGAAGTTGGTTCGCACGTGGCATTGGGCTACGTCGAGGAGCTTCAAAACGCCTACAGATTGATAGCGAGCCATCCGGGATCTGGCTCTCTTAGGTTTGCCTACGACATTGGATTGCCTGGTCTGCGCACTATGCAACTCAAGCGCTATCCATATCTGATCTTCTATCTTGAGCAGCCCGACCATATCGATGTGTGGCGGGTGCTGCATGCCAAGCGGGACATTCCCGCCTGGCTACAGAATCCAAGCTCCTGACGGCACGTATTACCCTCCCCCTTGGGGGGAGGGTCGCTGCAAAGCAGCGGGGTGGGGGGTCGAACGCTAGGCAGCGCAGACTTCGCGGATCGAGCTTTCCAGAATGTCGAGCGCCTCGTTCATGACCTCGTCCTGGATGGTGATCGGTGCGAGGAAGCGGATGACGTTGCCGTAGACGCCGCAGGTCAGCAGGATCAGACCCTTGTCGAGCGCCTTCAGCCGGATGGCGTTGGCGATCTCGGCCGAGGGCAGGCCCTTCTTGACGTCGTTGAACTCGACCGCGTTCATGAAGCCGAGGCCCCTGATATCGACGATCTCGGGCACGTCGTCGCGGATCGACTGCAGGCGCTGCTTCAGCCGCGCGCCCAGCGTGTTGGCGCGGTCGCAGAGCTTTTCGTCCGCGATCACGTCGAGAACCGCGTGTGCCGCGGCGACGCCGATCGGGCTGCCGCCATAGGTGCCGCCGAGGCCGCCGGGGCCAGGCGCATCCATGATCTCGGCGCGGCCGGTAACGGCCGACAACGGGAAGCCCCCGGCCAGGCTCTTGGCCATGGTGGTGATGTCGGCCGCGACTTCGTGGTGATCCATCGCGAACATCTTGCCAGTCCGGGCAAAGCCGGTCTGCACCTCGTCAGCGATGAGCAGCATGCCGTGCTGGTCGCAGAGCTTGCGCAGCGCGGTCAAGAATTCGCGCGGCGCCTCGTAGAAACCGCCCTCGCCCTGAACCGGCTCGACGATGATGGCGGCGACGCGGGCCGGATCGACATCGGCCTTGAACAGCCGGTCGAGTGCGGCCAGCGAATCGGCAACCGACACGCCATGCAGCGGCACCGGGAACGGCGCGTGATAGACGTCGCCGGGCATGGCGCCAAAGCCGACCTTGTAGGGCACGACCTTGCCGGTCAGCGCCATGCCCATGAAGGTGCGGCCATGGAAGCCGCCGGCGAAGGCGATGACGGCCGGGCGTCCGGTGGCGTTGCGGGCGATCTTGATGGCGTTCTCGACCGCCTCGGCGCCCGTGGTGACGAAGATGGTCTTCTTCTCGAACTTGCCGGGCAGCATGGCGTTCAGCCGTTCGGCCAGCCGCACATAGCTCTCATAGGGGACAACCTGGTGGCAGGTGTGGGTGAAACGGTCGAGCTGCGCCTTGACCGCTTCGATCACCCTGGGATGGCGGTGGCCGGTGTTGACGACGGCGATGCCCGAGGAAAAGTCGATGTAGCGGCGGCCTTCGACATCCCAGATTTCCGAATTTTCGGCCCGGTCGGCATAGATTTGCGTGGTCATGCCGACGCCGCGCGAGATCGACTGGTTTTTGCGTTCGGAAATGGCTGAATTCTTCATGATATCCTTCATCGGGCCGGCGCCCGTCCTCGTTGATCAGATGTCTTCTGACCTTATTTCATGTTTTCCTCAAGTCGGCACCACCGGCGGCCGATTGGGCCTGCGACGGGAAGATCCCGCCCTCAACCAGTCGGGCGATACGCGTACGAGACCGGTTTCCTTTTTTCGGGGATCGATTATCCTCCTGACAGCCGCGAGGCATCGCGATCAGCGAGCGACCCGCGGCTTGGGGGAGCCCATGAGCAGGAACGCGACATCGTCCGTCTCGCCGCCATCCGTCAGAACCTCCAGCCTTTTGTCATTTCCAATCGCCTCGGCAATGTGCGCCTGCGCAACCGCATTGCTGCTGGCCGGCTGCCAGAAGCAGGAAGCGGCAGACAAGAGACTGCCGATCATGGTGCGCACCGAAACGGTGGCGATGGCCGACTATGCGCCGAGAACCTCGCTGACAGGCGTGATCGCGGCGCGCACGCTGAACAATCTGTCGTTCCGGGTCGGCGGCCGCATTGCCGAGCGGCTTGTCGATGTCGGCCAGCATGTCGACCAGGGCGCGGTGCTTGCACGCATCGATCCGCAGGAGCAGCAATCCGACCTGCGTTCCGCACAGGCCGATCTCGATGCGGCACAAGCGCAGCTGACCCAGTCCGCCGCCGCCTTCGAGCGGCAGAAGACGCTGCTTGCCCAGGGCTTCACCACCAGGCGCGACTATGACGCCGCCGACCAGGCGATGAAAGTGGCGCAAGGCAGCGTCGATGCCGCGCGGAGCGCATTCGCCAATGCCCAGCAGAACCTGTCCTTCACCGAGCTCAAGGCGGGCGCACCCGGCGTCATCACCGCCCGCCAGGTCGAAACCGGCCAGGTGGTGCAGGCGGCGCAAACCGTCTTCACCGTCGCCGAGGACGGCGACCGCGACGCCGTCTTCAACGTGCAGGAGACGCTGGTCGCCAGGACGCCGGCCTCGCCGGCGGTGACGATCACGCTGTTGTCCGATCCCCAGGTCAGGGCGACAGGCAAAGTGCGCGAAATCTCGCCGGTGGTCGACCAGGCCTCCGGTTCGATCCGGGTCAAGGTCGGCATTGCCGACACGCCCGCCGGCATGCCGCTGGGGGCGGCCGTCATCGGCTCGGTCGGCGCCAAGCCGGCGAAGGCGATCCTGCTGCCCTGGCAGGCGCTGACATCCAGCGCCGGCAAACCGGCGGTCTGGATCGTCGACCCCTCCACCAAGGCGGTGACGACGACGCCGGTCGAGGTGCTGGCTTTCGATTCAGGCACGGTCGTCATCGCCAACGGGCTGAACGAAGGCCAAAGCGTCGTGACCGCAGGCGGGCAGTTGCTCAGTCCCGGCCAGACGGTCGAGATATCGGGGGCGGCCCAATGAACCGGTCCATCATGCTTGGCCTGTTCGCGCTTGGCGCGCTTGCCGGCTGCTCGAAGTCGGAGGAAAAGCCGCCGGAGATCATCCGGCCGGTGCTGTCGGTCGTGGTCGAGCCGCGCACGACGCAAACCTTCGGCTTTGCCGGCTCGGTCGAGCCGCAGATCAGCGCCGACCTTGCCTTCCGCCTGCTTGGCCGGGTCGTCTCGCGCGACGTCAAGGTCGGCGACATCGTCAGCAAGGGCACCACGATCGCAGCACTCGACCCGACCGCGCTGGAGCTGGCGGTGCAAGCGGCCAGGGCCGAGCTCTCCAATGCCGAGGCCCAGTTCGCAAATGCTGCCGCCAGCGAGGAGCGCCAGCGCCAGCTGCTTGCCTCGGCCAACGCCTCGCAGGCCGTCTTCGATGCCGCGCAGCAGGCACGCAAGGCGGCGGAAGCCAATGTCGAGCGAGCCAAGGCTTCGCTTGCCAAATCGCAGGAGCAGCTTGGCTATGCCAGGCTGTTCTCTGATTTCGACGGCGTCGTCACCGCGGTCGGCGCCGAGGTCGGACAGACCGTCTCGGCCGGCCACACGGTCGTCACCGTGGCGCGCTCGGATCTGCGCGAAGCCGTGGTCGACATTCCCGATCAGTTGACCGGGGATCTGACGGTTGGCACGCCATTCCAGGTCATCCTGCAATCGCTGCCGACGATCGAGACCCAGGCCAAGCTGCGCGAGATCGCGCCGCAGGCCGAGGGCTCGACCCGCACCCGGCGCGTCAAGCTGACGCTCACCGATCCGCCACAGGCCTTTCGGCTCGGCTCGACGGTTACGGCGACCCGCGTGACCGAGGTGGCGCCGACGATCGAACTGCCCATGTCGGCGCTGCTGGAAAAGAACGGTTCCGACAAGGTTTGGATCGTCGATCCGCAGACATCGAGCGTGAGCACGCGCGACATCAAGGTCGCGTCGAAGAATGGTGGCACTTTTACGGTGGCTGAAGGGCTTGACGCCGGCATGCGCGTCGTCACCGCGGGCGTCCACAGCCTGATCGAAGGCCAGAAGGTCAAAGTGCCGGAGGGTGGCGTCTGATGAAGGGCTTCAATCTCTCCGACTGGGCGCTCAGCCACCGCTCCATGGTCTGGTATTTCATGCTGGTCTTCGTCGTGGCCGGCATCTTCTCCTACCTCAATCTCGGCCGTGAGGAAGACCCCAACTTCACCATCAAGACGATGATCATCCAGGCCAACTGGCCGGGCGCGTCGGTCAAGGAGACCTTGCAGCAGGTCACCGACCGCATCGAGAAGAAGCTCGAAGAGCTCGATAGCCTCGACTTCACCAGATCCATCACCACCGCCGGTCAGACCGTCATCTTCGTCAACCTGAAGGACACCACCAGGGCGCGCGATGTCGTGCCGAACTGGCTTCAGGTGCGCAACATGGTCAACGACATCAAGGCGCAGTTTCCGCAAGGTGTGCAGGGGCCGTTCTTCAACGACCGCTTCGGCGATGTCTACGGCAACATCTACGCCTTCACTTCTGACGGGCTGACGCCGCGCCAATTGCGCGACTATGTCGAGGATGTCCGCACCAAGATCCTGACCGTGCCGAATGCCGGCAAGGTCGATCTCGTCGGCGCGCAGGACGAAGCCATCTATCTCGAATTCTCCACCCGCCAGATCGCCGCTCTCGGCCTCAACCAGCAGGCGATCGTGGCAAGCCTGCAGGCGCAGAACGCGATCACGCCGTCCGGCGTCATCCAGTCCGGACCGGAGCGCATCAGCGTGCGCGTCGGCGGCCAGTTCACCTCCGAGGACAGCCTGCGTGCCATCAATCTGCGCGTCAACGACCGCTTCTTCCGGCTGAGCGATGTGGCGACGATCACCCGCGGCTATACCGATCCGCCGACGGCGCTGTTCCGCTTCAACGGTCAGGACGCGATCGCGCTGGCCATCGGCATGAGGCCCAACGCCAATCTGCTGCAGTTCGGCGAGGCGCTGCACAAGGAGATGAACAAGGTGCTGGCGGACCTGCCGATCGGTGTCGGCGTGCACCTGGTGGCCGACCAGCCCGTCATCGTCGAGGAGGCGGTTTCGGGCTTTACACGCGCGCTGTTCGAAGCGGTGGCCATCGTGCTCGCGGTATCGTTCATCAGCCTGGGCATGCGCGCCGGCTTTGTCGTGGCACTGTCGATCCCGCTGGTGCTGGCCATCACCTTCACGGTCATGGCCTATCTCGGCATATCGCTGCAGCGCATTTCACTCGGCGCGCTGATCATCGCGCTCGGCCTTTTGGTCGACGACGCCATGATCGCCGTCGAGATGATGGTGGCGCGGCTGGAGGTCGGCGACAATCTGCGCAAGGCGGCAACCTATGTCTACACGTCGACCGCCTTTCCGATGCTGACCGGTACGCTGGTGACCGTCGCCGGCTTCATCCCGATCGGCCTCAACTCGAGTGCGGCCGGCGAATACACCTTCACGCTGTTCGTCGTCATCGCCGTATCGCTTCTGGTGTCATGGATCGTGGCGGTGCTGTTCGCGCCGCTGCTCGGCGTCACCATCTTGCCGGCGACGATGAAGACGAAGCACCACGACCAGCCTGGGCGCCTCACTTCGCTGTTCCGGAGCGTGCTTGTCGGCTCGGTGCGCCACCACTGGCTGACCATCATCGCCACGGTGCTGTTGTTTGCCGCCTCGATCGCCGGCTTCGGTCTCGTCCAGCAGCAGTTCTTCCCGCCCTCCGACCGGCCCGAGCTGATCGTTGACTGGAACCTGCCGCAGAATTCCTCGATCGCCGAGACGCGCGACCAGATGGAGCGCTTCGAGCAGCGGGCGCTGGTCGGCAATCCCGACATCGACCATTTCTCATCCTATATCGGCGAGGGCGCGGTGCGCTTCGTGCTGGCCTACGACGTGCAGCCGGCCAACCCTTATTTCGGCCAAACCGTGATCGTCACCAAGAGCCTCGAAGCCCGCAACCGGGTCAAGCCGGCGCTGGAGAAGCTGCTGCGCGAGGAGTTCGTCGGCACCGACGCCTTCGTCAAATTGCTCGAACTCGGGCCGCCCGTCGGCCGTCCGGTGCAGTATCGCGTCGGCGGTCCCGACATCCAGACGGTGCGCGAGCTGGCACAGCAGTTCGCAGGCCTCATCTCGGCCAATCCGAGGTTGGCAGCACCCACTTTCGACTGGAACGAGCCGCAGCGCGTGCTGAGGGTCGACGTGCTGCAGGACAAGGCGCGCCAGCTCGGCATCACCTCCTCCGACATCGCCAGCGCGCTCAACAGCACGGTCGGCGGCGCCACCATCACGCAGGTGCGCGACGCCACCTATCTGATCAATGTCGTGGCGCGCTCACGCGATGCCGAACGCGGCTCGATCGGGACGCTGCAGAACTTGCAGCTGCCGACCAGCACCGGCGAGGCGATCCCTCTCGCTGCGGTGGCCAACTTCCGCTACGAGCTGGAGCAGCCGACGGTATGGCGGCGTGACCGCATTCCCACGATCACCGTGCGCGCCGGACTGGTCGGCGATACGCTGCCGGCGACCGTGGTCAACGAGTTGAAGCCGTCGGTCGATGCCTTCATCGCCAAGCTGCCGCCGCGCTATTCGGTCGAGACCGCCGGCTCGGTCGAGGAAAGCGCCAAGAGCCAGGGGCCGATCGCGGCGGTGGTGCCGCTGATGCTGTTCGTCATGGCCACCATCCTGATGATCCAGTTGCAGAGCTTCCAGCGCCTGTTCCTAGTGGTGGCGGTGGCGCCTCTCGGGCTGATCGGCGTGGTCGCGGCCCTGGTGCCGAGCGGGGCGCCGCTCGGGTTCGTCGCCATTCTCGGCGTGCTGGCGCTGATCGGCATCCTCATCCGCAACTCGGTCATCCTGATCGTGCAGATCGAGGACCTCGTCGCCGAGGGCAAGGACCGCTGGGCGGCCGTTATCGAGGCCACCGAACACCGCATGCGGCCGATCGCGCTGACGGCCGCCGCCGCCAGCCTGGCGCTCATCCCGATCGCGCGCGAAGTGTTCTGGGGCCCGATGGCCTATGCGATGATGGGCGGCATCATCGCGGGTACCGCCATCACGCTGCTGTTCCTGCCGGCGCTTTATGTGACGTGGTTCCGGATCAAGGAGCCGAAGCAGGGGCAGGACAAGGCGGCTGCTGCAGAGACGTGAGGTAAGGTCGGTTCCAGGACTCGACGTCGAACGTCCAGCTAAGCTCGCACAAACCCCTCACTCGCCCTGAGCAGATTGCGCGTATAATCCTCTGTCACGCGGTGCGCGACAAGTTGGGCCGCCGTGAGGTTCTCGACCGCCTCGCCGCTTTGCATCACCATCAGCCGCTCGCACATATGGGTGATGATGGCGAGGTCGTGGCTGACCATCAGGAAGGTCAGCTTGCGCCGTCGGCGGACCTCTTCCAGCAGATTGAGCACTTCGGCCTGCACCGAGGCATCGAGCGCCGAGGTCGGCTCGTCGAGCAGCAGGATGGATGGCTCGAGGATCAGCGCACGTGCGATCGCCACGCGCTGGCGCTGGCCGCCCGACAATTGATGCGCGTAGCGGAAACGAAAGCCGTCGCCAAGGCCGACCTCGTCGAGCGCCCGCTCGATGCGCTTTTCGCCATCGGCAAAGCCATGGATGGCAAGCGGCTCCTGCAGCAGGCGGTCGACGGTCTGGCGCGGGTGCAGCGAGCCATAAGGATCCTGGAAGACCATCTGCACTTCGCGATAAAAGGCCTTGTCGCGGCGCGCGCCGAGCGTCTTGCCGTTGACCGTGATACTACCTGCAGCGACCGGCGCAAGGCCGGCGATTGCCCTGAGCAGCGTCGATTTGCCGGAACCGCTCTCGCCGACCAGGCCGAAGGATTCGCCCGACCTGACTTCGAGGCTGACGCCTTTCAGCGCGCGAAACCGGTCGAAGATCACTTCCAGCCCGTCGACGGCGATCGCTGCTGTCATGCCGCCCACTCCGGCTTGCGGTCGAGTACCGGCAGCGGGTGGCGCTCGAAGCCGATTCTGGGCATGCAGTTGAGCAGGCCGCGCGTGTAAGGATGCTGGGCCTGGCCGAGTTCGGAGGCCTTGAGCTGCTCGACCACCTTGCCGGCATACATGACGATGACGCGATCGCAGAAGGACGAGACCAGGCGCAGGTCATGCGAAATGAAGATCAGGCCCATGCCGCGATCGCTGACCAATTTATCGAGGATGCCGAGCACGTCGAGTTGCACGGTGACGTCGAGCGCCGAGGTCGGCTCGTCGGCGATCATCATTTCCGGCCCGGCGATGAGCATCATGGCGATCATGGCGCGCTGGCCCATGCCACCTGACACTTCGTGCGGGTGCAGGTCGAAGACGCGTTTGGGATCGCGGATCTGCACCGCTTCCAGCATGGCCAGCGCGCGTTCACGCGCCTCGGGTTTGGACACCTTCTCATGCGTGCGCAGCGTCTCGACGATCTGCCTGCCGATGCTCATCACCGGGTCGAGCGAATATTTCGGATCCTGCAGGATCATGGCGATGCGGTTGCCCCGCAATGCGCGGCGCTGGCGCGCCGAAATGCCGAGCAGGTCAATGCCGTCGAAGGCCAGTTTCCTCGCGGATATCCGGGCCTGCGGCGGCGTCAGGCCCATGATGGCGCGGCCGGTCTGCGACTTGCCGGATCCGCTTTCGCCGACAATGCCCAACCGCTCGCGGCCGAGCGTGAAGGAAACGCCACGCACGGCCTGGACCAGGCCGGTGCGGGTCGGAAAATCGACCCGAAGATCATCGACCTCAAGCAGCGTGCCGCTCATTGGTCACCGCTCCGGGGATCGAGGGCATCGCGCAAGCCGTCGCCAAGCAGGTTGAAGCCGAGGCTGACGACGAGGATGGCGAAGCCGGGCGCGCCGGCCACCCACCACTGGTCAAGGATGAAGCGGCGGCCCGACGCAATCATGGTGCCCCATTCGGGCAGCGGCGGCTGGGCGCCGAGGCCGAGGAAGCCAAGTCCGGCGGCAGTCAGGATGATGCCGGCCATGTCGAGCGTCACGCGCACGATCAGCGAGGAGATGCAAAGCGGCATGATGTGGCGCAGTACGATGCGGAAGGGTGAGGCGCCCATCAATTGCACCGCCTTGATGTAATCGGAATTGCGCACCGTCAGCGTCTCCGCGCGGGCAATTCGCGCGTAAGGCGGCCAGGAGGTGATGGCTATAGCCAGCACCGCGTTCTCGATGCCGGGGCCGAGGGCAGCGACAAAGGCCAGCGCCAGAACCAGCTTGGGGAAGGCGAGGAAGATGTCGGTGATGCGCATCAGGATGGCATCGGTCCAGCCGCCGGCGTAACCAGCGACGGTGCCGACCAGCAGGCCGATGGGGGCGGCGATAATGGCGACCAGGATGACGACATAGAGCGTCCAGCGCGAGCCGTAGAGGATGCGCGAAAGGATATCGCGGCCGAGGTCGTCGGTGCCGAACCAGTGCCCGGCGCTGGGCGCCAGCAGCCGGGAATTCTTGAGATCACCGAAGGTCGGCGAATAGGGCGCCAGCACGCCGGCAAGGGCGGCGATGACCAGCAAGGCGATGATGATCAGCAGGCCGACGAACGCCAGCCGGTTGGCGGAGAAACGCCGCCACGCGACATAGGCGCGGCCAAGCCTTGCCTGCATGCGCGAAGCCGGGCGCTCACTGAGCAACCAGTCGCGACGAGAGAAGGGGCGGATGTCGGAGGCGGTCATGATGATGCCTCTTGAAGCTGTCGACCCCCACTCCGGTCTGCTCCGCAGACCACCTCTCCCCCGTTCGACCGGGGAGAGGAAAGGCGCCAAGCGTGCGACAGGGCTTTCCTGTCCCCCGGGCAGGGGGAGAGGTGGCCCGAAGGGCCGGAGTGGGGGTGATTGGCCGCAGCCGAGCCCGAAGGTGGGATAGCTCTGCTCATCCTGTCTTCGTCCTCGGGTCGAGCACGCGGTAAAGAAGATCCGACAGGAGGTTGATGCCGATGAACACCGAACCGATGACGATGGTGCCGCCGAGCACGGCGTTCATGTCGGCGTTCTGCAGCGAGTTGGTGATGTAGAGGCCGATGCCTGGCCAGGAGAAGACGGTCTCGGTCAGCACCGAGCCTTCGAGAAGGCCGGCATAGGAGAGCGCGATCACCGTCACCATCGGCACCGCTGCGTTGCGCAGCGCGTGGCCCCAGATGATGCGGGTTTCCGACAGGCCCTTGGCGCGCGCGGCGACGATGTATTCCTGGGCGAGTTCGTTGAGCATGAACGAGCGCGTCATGCGGCTGATATAGGCGAGCGAGAAATAGCCCAGCAGCGAGGCCGGCAGGATGATGTGGCGGAAGGCATCCCAGAAGACATCCCACTGACCCTGCATCGCCGAATCGAGAAGGTAGAAACCGGTGATCGGCGTGAAGGTGTATTCGTAGACGACATCGAGCCGGGCCGGAAAGGCCACCCATTGCAATTTGGCGTAGAACAGCACCAAGCCCAGAAGGCCGAGCCAGAAGATCGGCACCGAATAGCCGATCAGGCCAATGACGCGCACGATCTGGTCGATAATGCTGCCGCGCCTGACCGCGGCCAGCACGCCGAGCGGTACGCCGAACAGCGCGCCAATCAGTGTCCCCAGCGTGGCCAGTTCCGTCGTTGCCGGCAGCGCACGGCGAATATCGGTCATGACCGGATTGGTGGTCAGCACCGATGTGCCGAAATCGCCGTTCAGGGCATTTTTCACATAGATGTAGAACTGTTCGATCAGCGGCAGGTCGAGGCCCATCTCGCGGCGCGTGCGCTCCACGACATTGAGAGGCGCCCGATCCCCGAGCACCGCCAGCACCGGATCGATCGGGATGACACGGCCGATAAAGAACGTCACCGCGAGCAGACCCAGATAGGTCGTGACCGCGATGACCAGGAAGCGGCCGATCGCCGACGCGATGGCGACCGCGCGGGCGCTGCCGCGCCCGCTCTCGTTTTCAATCGCGCTCATGCGGCGCGTCCGTCGGCTTTATTCTTTCGAGACCGGGCCGACGAAGTTGCTGTCGAAGCTCGGACCGAGTGCGAAGCCCTTGAGGTTCTTGCGCAGCCCGGCCACTTCCAATTGCTGATGGATGATGACGAAGGGGCTCGTGTCGAGGATCTTCTGCTGCAAATCCTTGTACATATCAGCCCGCTTGCCCGCATCCTTCTCCAGCAGTGCCGCTTCGGTTTCCTTGGTCAGGTCCGGAATATCCCAGGAATTGCGCCAGGCGAGCGTGTGCGACTTGCCGGCATCCGAATTGTCGGGATTCGAGGCAAAGGTCTGGGCGTTGGAGTTCGGATCGAAATAGTCCTGGCCCCACTGGCCGATGTAGATGTCGTGGTTGCGGGCGCGGTATTTGGTCAGCGTCTGCTTGCCGTCACCTGGAATGATCTCCAGCTTGATGCCGGCCTGGCCGAGCGTCTGCTGGATCGATTCCGCCATGCCGGTGATCGGCTGGCCCGTGCGTACATCCATGGTGACGCTGAAGCCGTCGGCCAGGCCGGCCTTGGCCAGCAATTCCTTGGCCTTGGCGACATCGAGCTTGAAGGGATTGGTGTCGATGGCGCCGAGATCGCCCTTGGGCAGGAATGACTGGTGGATTTCGCCGATACCCTTGAGGATGGTCGAGCTCAGCGCATCGTAGTCGACCAGGTATTTGAAGGCCTGGCGAACCTCGGGCTTGGCGAGGTTCGGGTTCTTCTGGTTGAGGCTGATGTAGTAGACCGTGCCCTTCGGCGCGCTGGTGGTGGTGAGATCGGCGTTCTTGGCGATGGCGTCGAGGTCGTTCGGCTCAAGGTTGCGGGCAACGTCGATGTCACCGGCTTCGAGCGCCAGGCGCTGGGCCGAGCTTTCCTTCATGTTGCGGTAGATGACGCGGGCGAGCTTGGCCTTTTCACCGTGATAATTGTCGTTGCGCTCCATGACGACGGCTTCGTTGGCGCGCCATTCGCGCAGCTTGTAGGCGCCGGAGCCGGCATAGCCGGTCTTCAGCCAGGCATTGCCGAAGTCGTTGTCCCATTTGTAGTCGGCGCTCGGCGTCACTGCGGCGACATGCTCCTTGACCAGCTTGGCGTCAACAACGGAAGCGACCGTGGCCGACAGGCAGTTCAGCACGAAGCTCGGCGCATAGGCCTTGTCGACGGTGAACTGGAAGGTGGTGTCGTCGATTGCCTTGGCCTTTTCGGTGACGTTGTCGCCGCTGATGCCGAACTGATCGATGATGAAGGCCGGGCTCTTGTCCAGCTTGACGGCGCGTTCGAACGAATAGGCGACGTCGGCCGCGGTGATCGGGTTGCCCGAGGCGAATTTGAGGCCTGGCTTGAGTTTGAACGTATAGGTCAGGCCGTCGTCGGAGACGGTCCAGCTCTCTGCGAGATCCGGCTTGACCTTGGAGGTGTCGCCGAGGTCGAGGCGGACCAGCAGATCATAGGTGTTGCCGGTGACTTCGGCGGTCGACAGTTCGAACGCCTCGCCCGGATCCATGGAGATGATGTCGTCGATGGCGAAGCCCTCGACCAGCGTGTCGGCGGGTGTGACCGCGAAGGCGGGCGCTGCGCCAACGAGCAGCGCGGACATCGCCGCGCCCGCTAGCAAGGCGCGCGAGCGAAGAGCAAACTTTTCCATCATCATAGTGATTGTTCCCTGTTTTGTTGGTTGTTGACCTGAGTTCCCGGCTCAGGGTTGCAGAATTCTTGTCAGGGCCAAACGGCAGCCCTTTAGCCCCTTACCGTCGTGGTTTTTGTCCAATTGGTCAACAGCATATCCAGTGGTCTCGTGCCGGGCAACGAGCATTTATTCGGCAGCCGATTGGAGCAGAATGGCGGCTGGCGCGTCGACGCACGGGCTGGCCGATCAAGGCAGCCAAACGAGAAAAATCTGCTAATTTTTCAGCTATTTCAGCGCGGCGACCAGGCCGGCATCGGGAAAGCAGGTCGCGGCCTGGCCGTTCTTGGCCTGCCACTTGCCGATCGAGCGGCGGGTCTTGAAGCCGGGCAGGCCGTCGGCGCTGCCGACATCATAGCCCTTGGCTTCCAGCGCGCGTTGCAGGGCGGCGATGTCGGAGCGGTGGAGATCGCCGACCGGACCCCAACTGCCGGAAAAATTCTGGTCGCCATGCACAATGCGGTCGGCGCCATGGCCGATGAACAGCGCATAGAGGTCGCTGGTGTTGTATTCCTTCAGCACATAGAAATTGGGAGTGGCGATGAAAGCCGGCCCGCTGCGGCCGGCCGGCATCAGCAGGAAGCCTTCCGCCTTCAGCTCGCTCGCCGGAAACGGCTTGCCGCCGACGCGCTTGATGCCCATAGCAGCCCACTCAGAGATCTTCTTGCCCTGATCGGGACCTTCCAGCGAGCAGGAGACGCTTTCGGGCACGGTCACCTCGAACCCCCAGCCGCGTCCCCTCACCCAGCCATAGTGGACGAGATAATTGGCGATCGAGGCGAGCACGTCGGGCGTCGAGTTCCAGATGTCGACGCGTCCATCGCCGTCGAAATCCACGGCATGCTTGAGAAAGGAGGTCGGCATGAATTGCGGCTGGCCAAGCGCACCAGCCCAGGACGATTTCATCGCGCCGACCGGGGCGAGGCCGCGTTGGACGATTTCCAGCGCGGCCAAAAGCTCGGTGCGGAAGAAATCCTGCTTCGTCGACATGAACGCCTTGGTGCCCAGCACCTCGAAGGCATCGTAAGGCATCTTTGCCGCGCCGAAGCCGGTCTCGCGGCCCCAGATCGCCATAAGGATCTCGCCGGGCACACCATAGCGCTTTTCGATGGCGGCGAGCGTTTTGGCGTTCGTGGCTTCGCGCGCGCGGCCGCCTGACGTCACCGCACGAACCGTTTTCTCGGCGAAATAGGCGCCGGGCGAGCCGAATTCGGCCTGATGCTGCTTCTGCGGCGTCTTCGGCTGCTCGCCGGGCATGACAAGGTCGGGCAGCTTCAGATTGGGCTTTATGCCGTCGAAGGCGGCATCGAAGGTCGGCTTGGATATGCCTTTGGTTTTGGCCTGCGGCCAGAGGTCGTTCTGCAGCCAGGCGCGGAACTGGTCGTCGATCTTGGCGGCAGAGGCGGGGGCAGCGAGGAGGACGGCGAAAAGCGTCGCGATAAGGGCGAAGGTGATTGTGCGAAGGAATGCGGTCATCTCGGCCCCCGCCAATTGCGTCAAAACGCCGTCCGCGAGCGCAGTGCGGCGGCGAGCGTGCCCTCGTCGAGATAGTCGAGTTCACCGCCGACCGGCACGCCATGCGCCAGCCTTGTCACCTTGATATCGAAGCCGGACAGCTGGTCGGTGAGGTAGTGCGCGGTGGTCTGGCCCTCGACCGTTGCGTTGACCGCCAGGATGATCTCCTTGACCTCGCCGCCGGCGACGCGGTCTATCAACGAGCGGATGTTGAGCTGGTCGGGGCCGACACCGTCGAGCGGCGACAGCGTGCCACCCAGCACATGGTAGCGCACATTCATCGCCGCTGCCCGCTCCAGCGCCCAGAGATCCGAGACGTCCTCGACCACGATCAGCGTGGCGGCGTCGCGGCGCGGATCGGTGCAGATCATGCAAGGGTCCGATGTGTCGACATTGCCGCAAGTGGAACAGATGCGCACCTTGTCGGCCGCCTCGGCCATGGCAGCGGCAAGCGGCGACAACAGCTGTTCCTTCTTCTTGATCAGATGCAGCGCCGCGCGCCTGGCCGAACGGGGCCCGAGCCCCGGCACCTTGGCCAGGAGCTGGATCAGGCGTTCGATCTCGGGACCGGCGATTCGCTTGGACATTGCTCTGATCTAGGATTTTTCAGAGCGCTTTGGAACATCCTGCGTTCGCGCATGGTCGCCATGCTGCCAAGCGAAGCCGTGGCAATCAGTTGATCTCGAGCGGTCGAGACTGGCTGGCGATCATCGCGCCAATGGCGTCGGTATTCTCGGGCGTCGACTGGAACCCCATCGCCGCCTCTTGCGGCGCACCCTGAACCGAGGAGATGACGCGGGTGTTCAAGGTTCCGCCGAAACGGGAAGCATCCGGTTCTTCCATCGGCTCCTGCATCGCGACCATTGTCGGCTTCACGGTTACGCGCGCCGACTTTGCCGTGGGGGCCACGGCAGCGGTCACATAGATATCTTGAGCCGGGGCGGTCTTGGTTTTGGGTTGACGGGCCGGTTCCGCGGCGGCGGTCATATAGACCTGCTGCGCCGGAGCGGTGCGGGACGTTTTGGCCGGGCGCACCGGTTCGGCCGAGGCAACCATCGTCACCGGCGCGGCCGGCTTCACGGTTTCCGGCGCCACGGAGGCAACCATCGGCTCATCCGGCAGCGGCTGCCAGTTGCGGCCACGCTTCTCGTAGAAGGCATTGCCGCCGGCGACCATGGTGTAGTGCATGTTCTTGTAGGGGAAGCGCAGGCCGGCGGTGTGGAAATACATCGTGTTCTTCAGCTTGGCCTTGCGCTCACCCTTGAGCACGGCGTCGGCCGCTTCCTCGACATCGGGCATTGCGCGCGAATTCATCGGCCTGGTCATGACGCCCGGCGCGAACTGTCCCGGCTCGCCCACCACCTGGCAGATGGTGCTGCCATGGTTGCCGGAGCGCAGCCGGTTCATCACCACCGTGCCGACGGCGATCATGCCGTCGCGGCTCGACCGGTTGGATTCAAAGAACATTGCCCGTTCCAGGCACTCCCTGTCCTTCGGCGAGTGGCTGGAGGCGCGCGACGTCAGGAAACTTGGCGTAATGGCATCGGTCAGGCCTGCAACGGACATGCCGTGCGAAGTGGTCTGGCTGCAGGCGGCCAAAAACAGGGGAGACGTGATGACGCCGAGCAACAGCGGCGTCTTCCATCGCGTGACGATCAACAGGCTACCCTCTCACTTCAATGCCCGCCCCCAGGCTGCGGCAAGAATGAGACACTTTCGGGCAAAATGATGGCCAAAACGTTATTAACAACGAACTGTTGCTGAAAAGGCACAATTTCGAGGCTTTCCAGATAGATCGGGCCGTCATTTCACAAAAGCGATGACCGCTCTCTCTTGGTTTCGCCGCAATTGCCGAGGGCAAATCTTCGTCCCGTTTTTCCGGGAATCGCTACCGCCCAGCCGAAATCGCCGCCGCCTGGCCAGGCTCAAGCTCCTCGACCTTCTCCGAAAACAGGCCGCGCCTGAGGAACAGTGCCCGCGCGTCCCTGGCCGCCGGCGCGATCTTTCCCGGCCAGTCGCTGTCGATGAATTCGGCCTTGGTGAAATCGGGATTTGTTTCGGAGGCCGCCTCGAGGAATTCGGCGATCTCCAGCACGACAGAGCGCTCGTCCTTCGAAAGCGCCGACGTGCCGGCCTCGATCGAGGGGCGGTGCACGAAATCCTCGAACAGGTAGAAGTAGCCCTTGATGCCGACAATATCGACGCCGGCATCGCAATCGGCGAGAACTTCCAGAATCTCGTAGATCCTGTTGCGGATACGCTGCTCGATCAGTCTTTCGGACGGCTCTTCGGTCATGGGCGCATCGCCGCTGAGGTCTACTTTCACGCATGTCGTTACCCAAAACCGCCGCACGGCCTTGGGCGAGACGTATCAGAACGGCAGCTTCATTCCCGGCGGGATCGGCAGGCCTGATGTCAGCGCCTTGGTCTTTTCCTGCATGATCTGCTCGACCTTGGCCTTTGCGTCATTGTGGGCGGCGAGAATCAGGTCCTCGAGGATCTCGACCTCATCCTCTTTGAACAGAGAAGGGTCGATCTTCAGCACCTTCATCTCAAACTTGCCGCTCAAGGTAACGCTGACCAGGCCACCGCCAGCCTGGCCGACGGATTCGACCGTGGCGATCTCATCCTGCATGGCCTGGAACTTGGCCTGCATTTCCTTCGCCTTGCCCATCAGGCCGAGAAGATCTTTCATGGTCCGATCCTTGTCTTGGTTTATCAGGTCTCGTCGTCATCCGCCGGCGGCTCGACCGGCACTTCGGCTTCGGTCGCGTCTGCCTCCGGCGCGTCGGGAATGCGCACGTCGATGATCTTGGCGCCGGGAAAGCGCGCCAGTATGGCGGCGACCGTCGGATCGCTCTTGGCATCGAGGAAGGCGTTTTCGCGCTTGGTCGATTCCATTTCGGCCAGTGTCTGGCCGCCCTCTTCCTTCGATAGCGACACCAACCAGTTGCGGCCGGTCCAGGCGCGCAGTTTCGTCGTCAAATCGTTGAGCAGCAGCTTGGGCGCATCGTCGGTCAGGCTGACGTCGATGCGGCCGGGCTCGAAGCGGACGGGACGAATGCAGCGCTTGACCAGCACCTTGAAGGCGATGTCGCGCTGCGCGTCGGCAAGGGCAACAATGTCGGCCAGCGACCTGACCGGCACTTGCTGCGGCTCGGACACCGGCGCGGGCGGCGCGACGAAGGCGGCCGGCGCGGGCGTGGCCTCGACCAGCCGCATGGTCTGCGCCCCACCGGACCCGGATGGCATGCGCGCCTGCGCCACCGCACTGGCTCCGCCGCCATTGCCGGGGCTAGCGGGTGCCCCGTTCGGACGCGATGCGCCATTTTGAACTGTTGTTGCCCCGTCCAGGGATCGCAGCGCCTCGTCCAGCGTCGGCAGGTCGGCGGCATGCGCCAGCCGGATCAGCACCATTTCGGCGGCACTGACCGGCCGGTTGGAGGACTGCACCTCGGGAATGCCCTTGAGCAGCATCTGCCAGGTCCGCGACAGCACGCGGACCGACAGCGCTTTGGCGAAATCGGCGCCGCGTTGGCGCTCGTCCTGCGACAGCGATGCATCGTCCATGGCGGTCGGCACGAAACGCAACCGGGTGACGAGATGGTTGAACTCGGCAAGATCGGTCAGCACGGCGGCCGGATCGGCGCCGGTGTCGTATTGCGCGCGGAATTCGGCGAGTGCCGCCGCGACGTCGCCCTTCATCACATGTTCGAACAGGTCGACGATGCGGGCGCGGTCGGCCAGCCCCAGCATGGCCCGCACCGCCTCGGCGCCGACGGCGCCGGCGCCATGCGCGATCGCCTGGTCGAGGATGGAGAGCGAATCGCGAGCCGACCCTTCGGCCGCGCGCGCGATCATCGCCAGCGCGTCGTCGTCGACCGAAATGCCTTCCTTGGCGGCGATCGAAGAGAGATGCGCGACGAGCGCGCCGGCGTCGATGCGCCTGAGGTCAAAGCGCTGGCAGCGCGACAGGACCGTGATTGGAACCTTGCGGATTTCGGTGGTGGCGAAGATGAATTTGACGTGTGGCGGCGGCTCTTCCAGCGTTTTCAGCAGGCCGTTGAAGGCCGGCGTCGACAGCATGTGCACCTCGTCGATGATGTAGACCTTGTAGCGGGCCGACACCGGCGCGTAGCGCACGCGCTCGATGATGTCCCTGATATCGTCGATGCCGGTGTGCGAGGCGGCGTCCATCTCGATGACGTCGACATGACGGCCTTCCATGATCGCCTGGCAATGCTCGCCGAGCACGGCGAGGTCGACGGAGGGCTGGTCGATGGCCGCGGTGTTGTAGTTCAGCGCCCGCGCCAGGATGCGCGCCGTGGTGGTCTTGCCGACACCGCGCACGCCGGTCAGCATCCAGGCCTGGGCAATGCGGCCGGTGGCGAAGGCGTTGGTGAGGGTGCGCACCATCGGCTCCTGGCCGACCAGCTCGGAAAAATTCGACGGACGGTATTTGCGCGCCAGCACGCGGTAGGCGGCGGCCTTTCCATTCTCCGGGTTTTTTGGCCCCGAATTTCCGGCTTCGCTCATTCGCCCGTTAAGCTCCAAAAGGCCGCGCCCCAGGGCGCCATTCCTGCGCATAGTCTCGCCCGCGCTGCAATGCGTCGTCAATGTCGCGAGGTGGCCCGATGAGGTGGGAGGCTGGAACAATGACCCGTTCCGGGCTCGTTAGGGCTGCTTCCTTCCGGACCTGACCCGGTTGGCGAGTGGATCGTCCACCACCAACCTCCCGCTGTCCATATCGGCAATTGCGCGACGAAATGCAAGTGCGCAGGCAAATCGGCGCCATCACACAAGAGATTCGCTTGCAGCCCCGATGCAGCCGCTCTAGCGTTCATGGTTCGAGGAAACCAAGAAAAGCAAGGGGAAACGCCGATGCTGCCGGGCCTAAAGGCCGGATTCACGCTGGATGCCCGGCTGGAGGCGGACAGCGAGCAGTTGATGTGGCTTGGGCTGTGCGAATTGCGCGTAATGAATGACCGCCGCTGGCCGTGGCTGGTCTTGGTGCCGCAGCGGCCGGGCGCGGAAGAAATCCACGACATGACGCCGCTCGACCAGGCGATGCTGACCTTCGAGACCAATATGGTGGCGCAGGCGCTGAAGAAAGTCAGCGGCTGCGCCAAGATCAACACCGGCGCGCTCGGCAATATCGTGCGCCAACTGCATATCCATATCGTCGCACGGTCCGAAGGCGATCCCGGCTGGCCCGGCCCGGTCTGGGGGTATGGCCTGCGCGAGCCCTATCAACATTCCGACCTGCGCCGGTTTGCCGAAACGATAAGGGCGGCGCTATAAGCCTTCCCCGGTGTTTAGTCCAAACACGCGCATTTCAAAACATGTCCATCCCAAAGCATCAGAGTCCGCATGAGCTTCCGCCTGTTTGACGCGCCTTTGCGCGAGCCGAGCCAGTTCGTCGGCTTTGCCGGCAACACGATCGACCGGCAATCCGAGAATCGAGCCGACGATTCGGTCGACAAGGCGCTGGCGGATCCGACGACGCGGCTGCTTTTGATGAATGGCGGCCGGCTCCACCTGAAGCTTGGAACAAGCGGCAGTCTCGATCCCTGGTTCGACGCCGCCGGGAGCGAGCCCTTCAAGCCGTCCTTCGCCGGGGCTGTGCTGCTCGGCTTTTCCGAACAGGGGCCGGTGCTGGCGCTGCCTGTCGCAATCGAGGCCGAACAGCTGCCCGAGACCGTCAAGGCGATCGACTACCGCTCGGTCTACATGCAAGGACTGATCGACGAAGCGGCCGCCGGCGCGATGGCGCAAGGGGCTGCCCTGCTCGCCTGGCACGCCAGCCATCGTTTCTGCAGCAAGTGCGGCACGCAATCCGAAATGCGGGCCGGCGGCTACAAGCGCCATTGCCCGAATTGCGGTACCGAGCATTTTCCGCGCACCGACCCGGTGGCGATCATGTTGACGGCGACGCGGGAAAAATGCCTGCTCGGGCGCGGCCGGCATTTCGCGCCAGGCATGTATTCGGCGCTGGCCGGCTTCATCGAACCGGGCGAGACGATCGAGGCCGCGGTGCGCCGCGAAACGCTGGAGGAGGCCGGCATCCGGCTCGGCCGCGTCGTCTACCACGCCAGCCAGCCCTGGCCGTTTCCCTATTCGCTGATGATCGGCTGCTTCGGCGAGCCGCTCAATGAGGACATCCAGGCCGATCTCAACGAGTTGGAGGACTGCCGCTGGTTCGGCCGCGACGAGGTGCGCCTGATGCTGGCCAGGGAGCATGCCGACAATCTGGTCACACCGCCGAAAGGGGCGATCGCGCACCACCTCATCCGCGCATGGGTCGACAGCGAATAGCCAATACCGAAAGTCATTGCAGGAGAGACAAATGATCCGTCACACCGTCGTCTTCACGCTGAAGCACGCACCGCACTCGCTCGAGGAAAAGCGGTTCCTGGTCGACGCCAAGAAGATCCTCTCGGCGATCCGGGGCGTCACGCATTTCGAACAGTTGCGGCAGATCAGCCCCAAGAACGACTATCATTTCGGCTTCTCGATGGAGTTCGCCGACCAGGCCGCCTACACCAGATACAACGACCACCCCGACCATGTCGCCTTCGTGCGCGACCGCTGGATCCCGGAGGTCGAGAAATTTCTCGAGATCGACTATGTGCCGCTGGGCGCGGTGATTTAAGCGCAAGCCGTCGTCGAACAACAGCAAGCGCCATGGCGTTCCCAGCAAGGCGGGCGCAACCCTATCGGAGACTTGCGATGGATAGCCTTTCGCACGCTCAACCTTGCAATTCCTGCTCGAACAGACTAAATGTGGTTACGTAACCACATTTGTGAAATTGATATGATCACCACGCTTTCAGGTCGCGAACTCAACCAGGATCTTGGCCGCGCAAAACGTGCTGCCAAGGACGGCCCCGTTATCATCACCGACAGAGGGCGGCCAGTGCATGTCCTCTTGTCGTTCGATGAATATAAACGGCTCACTGGTAAAACGCGGTCGCTCGGTGACATGCTGGCCACACCGGAAGCAGGTGACCTTGACTTGCCGCTCCCGCCCCGCACGGAACATGCCCGACCAGTAGACCTGTCCTGATGCTGTTGCTCGATACCAATGTCGTGTCCGAATTGCGAAAGGTATCGAGTGGCAGGGCGCATCCCAATGTCGTGCTCTGGAACGAAACCGTCGACCCTGCCGAAACCTTCATTTCGTCCGTAGTCCTGCACGAACTGGAGATTGGCGTAAGACTGGTGGAACACCATGATGCCGTTGCTGGCAAAGTGCTGCGCAATTGGTTGGAAAATGCGGTTGTCACAACATTTTCCGGTCGAATCTTGCCGCTGGACGACGCAGCGGCCGTTCAGGCGGCACAATGGCATGTGCCCAATCCCAAACCGATCAATGACGCCTATAACGCAGCCACGGCCTTTACCCGGCGGATGACGCTGGTGACGCGCAACATTGGCGATTTCGAGGGAATGGGGGTAGCCCTGGTAAATCCGTGGGACATCCAGGCGTAGGTTTTTAAGTCATCGTTTCATGCATGTCCTCGTCCCCAACGGGCTACATGCACTAATCCGCCACTTTCCACTGCTCACGCGACTCGCTGGCCGGGTAGACGCCCAGTATCCGCACCTCGCGGGAGAAGAAGCGAAGCTCGTCCAGCGCCAGCTTGACCAGCGGGTCGTCGGGATGGCCCTCGATGTCGGCGTAGAACAGCGTCGCCGTGAATGCGCCAAGCTGGTAGCTCTCCAGCTTGGTCATGTTGATGCCGTTGGTGGCGAAACCGCCCATGGCCTTATAGAGCGCGGCCGGCACGTTGCGGACGCGGAAGATGAAGGTGGTCATCATCTTGGTGTCGGCAGACGGCCGCTCGGCCCATTGCTTGCTCTTGGTCAGGACGACGAAGCGGGTGACGTTGGAATCGGTGTCTTCGACATTTTCCTCGATGATATCGAGCCCGTAGAGCGTCGCGGCCAGCGCCGGCGACAGCGCGGCCATGGTGCGGTCCTTGACCTCGGAGATCATCTTGGCCGCACCCGCCGTATCGCCGGCGACGACCGCCTTCCAGCCGTTCTTGCGGATGTATTTGCGGCACTGGCCAAGCGCGTGGATGTGGCTGTGCACGGTCTTGATCTCGTCGCGCTTGACGCCGGGCAGCACCATCAACTGGAAATGGATTGGCAGGAAATATTCGCCGACGATGTGCATCCGCGATTCCGGCAGCAGATGGTGAATGTCTGCGACGCGACCGGCGATGGTGTTTTCGATCGGGATCATGGCGAGGTCGGCCTTGCCGGTCTCGACCGCGTTGAAGGCATCCTCGAAGGTCGGGCACGGCAACGGTTCCATCGAGGGATAGACGTTGCGGCAGGCGGTGTCGGAATTGGCGCCCGGCTCGCCCTGGAAGGATATTCTGTTGGTCTTTTCAGGCATGGGCCAGATCTCGATTCACGGGTGTCGAAGAGGGAGTTCTCAGTTGGAAAGGATGGTTCGGGCGCGCTCAAGGTCTTGCGGCGTGTCGACGCCGAGCGGCAGCGACCGGACGATCTCGGCATCGATGCGCATGCCGGCTTCCAGCGCCCGCAACTGCTCCAGCCGCTCGCGGCGCTCCAGCGGCGACGGTTTCAGCGCGACGAAGCGTTCGAGCGCCGAGCGCCGATAGGCGTAGAGACCGACATGGTGATAGAGCGGCCCGTCGCCCCAAGGTGCGGTGGCGCGGGTGAAATAGAGCGCCCTCAGCCGCGTGGCTGACAGCGGCGAACCGACGATTTTGACGACGTTCGGGTTGGTCTTTTCCTCTTCGCGGACGATCTCGACGCCAAGCGTGGCGATATCCACCGCCGCGTCCTCGAACGGCCTGAGCGAGGCGGCGATGATGCCGGGATCGATGGTCGGCAGGTCGCCCTGGACATTGACGATCGTTTCGACCTTGCGTCCTGGATCAAGCGCGGCCAGCGCCTCGTGAATGCGGTCGGAGCCGGATTCGTGCTTGATGCGCGTCATCACCGCCTCGAAACCATGCGCGCGCACCGCTTCGGCGACGCTTTGCGTGTCGGTCGCCACCACCACCCGGCCGAGGCCTGCTTCGGCCGCGCGGCGGGCGACATGGACGATCATCGGGGCGCCGGATATGTCGGCCAGCGGCTTGCCCGGCAGGCGGGTGGAGGCCATGCGGGCCGGTATCAGGATCAGGGTGGACATCGCTATGGCAAGGCGTTCGAAAAGAGGAGGGGAAAAGTGGCAAAAGGTCTCACTGGCAGCGCCCTTATAGGTGTTGCAACGCCCGAGCAAAAGACCTAGTTTCCGCCCGATTTGACCGGCTCTGGAGGGCAGGTCTCGATACCGACGGACGGAGTGGACGGTTCGGTCCGCCGGAAAAGGGAGCAAGGGGCGTATGGATTCCAACGAAGTCAACAAACTGCTCGCCGGATTGCTCGGAACCGTTTTCGTCGTTTTCTCGGTCGGCCTGGTATCTGACGCGCTGTTTGCCTCGCCGGCTCCTGAAAAGCCCGGTTTTGCCATCGAGGCCGCGGAGCCCGCCGAAGGCGGCCCGGCCGCGCCGGCCGCCGCAGCCAAGCCGATCGCCGATCTGCTGCAGACCGCCAATGTCGAGGCGGGCGCTGCCGTCTTCAAGAAATGCCAGGCCTGCCATTCCGGTGAAAAGGGCGGCCCCAACAAGGTCGGCCCCGATCTGTGGGACCTCGTCGACCGTCCTGTCGCCGAACATGAAGGCTTCGCCTATTCGGCCGGCATGAAGGAATTTTCCAAGGGCGGCACCGAGAAGTGGACCTACGACAACATCAACCACTTCATCACCTCGCCGAAGAAATTCGTGAAGGGCACGGCGATGGGCTTCGCCGGCCTGCCCAAGGACGAGGACCGCGCCAACGTCATCGCCTATCTGCGCACGCTGTCGGACAATCCCAAGCCGCTGCCGGCACCGGGCGCCGCCGCCGACGCCAGCGCGCCCGCCAAGCCTGCCGACGGCGCCGCACCGGCCAAGCCTGCCGCGCCCGCGGCTCCGGCAGCACCAGCCGCGCCGGCCAAATAACCAAATTGTCATGGAAGCGTTCATAGAAAAGCCGGGTTCTGCCCGGCTTTTTCGTTAGGAAAAACGCATATGCGGCGACAAAGCCGCGCATGGCGGTTTTCAGGAGCGCCAAATCATCTAGATTGCCCTTTCTGGATGGTCCGGAGAGAGGCATCACGAAGAGGATAGTGCATGACGGTTGGCCGAACGCTTCTCAAGTCGTTGCTGGCGGCAGCCCTTCTCGTGGCCGGATTACATGCGACTCAGGCCGACGAGTGGCGGACCACCTCATCGCTGATCGGCGATTCCAAGTATGGCGACAATTTTCAGCATTACGACTACGTCAACCCGAACGCGCCCAAGGGCGGCACGTTGAATTCGGTGCTGCTCGGCACCTATGACAGCTTCAATCCGTACATCGTTCAGGGATCGCCGGCGGCGGGGCTCGTCGGCTTCGGCGGCGGCCTGCTTTACGACACGCTGATGGAGCAGGCGACGGATGAGGGCAGCACCAGCCACCCGCTGATCGCCGACGCTTACAAATATCCGGCCGACTATTCCTCGGCCACCTACCGGCTCGACCCGCGCGCGAAATGGCATGACGGCCAGCCGATCACCGTCGACGACGTGATCTGGTCGTTCCAGGTGCTGAAGGCCAACAGCCCGCAATACAGCCGCTATTTCGAGAACGTCACCGACGCGGTCGCGATCTCCGACCGCGAGGTCGAGTTCCATTTCAACCAGAAGGGCAATCGGGAACTGCCGAAGATCATCGGCGACCTCGCCGTGCTGCCTAAACACTGGTGGGAAGGCACCGATGCCAGCGGCAAGAAGCGCGACGTCACCAAGCCGACGCTGGAAATCCCGCTGGGATCGGCGGCCTACAAGATCGCCAGCTTCAAGCCGGGCTCGGAAATCGTCTGGCAGCGCGTGCCGGACTATTGGGCGGCCAAGCTGCCGGTGAAGATCGGCCGCGAGAATTTCGACACACGCCGATACACCTATATCCTCGACGACAATGCCGCCTGGCTGGCCTTCACCAAGGGCGGATTGGAAGACATCAACCGCGAGTACAGCTCCCGCAAATGGGCAACCGCCTATAATTTCCCAGCCATCCAGGCCGGTGACGTCATCAAAAAGGACTTCCAGACCCAGTCGCCACAGGCGATGCAGGGCTTTGTCCTCAACCAGCGAAGGCCGCTGTTCCAAGACCGGCTGGTCCGCGAGGCGCTGACCATCCCATTCGATTTCGAGAGCATGAATCGCACCTTGTTCTTCGGCTTCAACACCCGCACGTCGAGCTATTTTCAGGGTACCGAGCTAGCGTCAAGCGGGCTGCCGCAAGGCAGGGAACTGGAAATCCTGGAAAAATACCGCGACAAGCTGCCGCCAGAACTCTTCACCCAGGAGTTCAAGCTGCCGGTCTACGATTCACCGCAAGCCGAGCGAAAGTACCTGAAACAGGCGGTCGACCTCTTCGCCAAGGCAGGCTGGGTGATCAAGGGCGGCAAGATGGTCAACGCCAAGACAGGCGCTCCGTTCAAGTTCGAGATCCTGGGCTGGAATGACACCGACCAGGTGATCGCCAGTCCCTACATCGCCAATTTGCGCAAGATCGGTGTCGACGCCACGTTGCGCATCATCGACCAGACGCAGTACATCAACCGCGTCAACAATTTCGATTTCGATGTCGTCACGGGGATTCTCCAGCAGTCGGATTCCCCAGGCAACGAGCAACGCGACTTCTGGACTTCAAAAGCCGCCGACGCGCCCGGTTCGCGCAATCTGATGGGCATCAAGGACCCGATCGTCGACGCGCTGGTCGACCGAATTATCTTCGCCACCGATCGCGACGACCTTGTCGCCGCCACTCACGCGCTTGACCGTATCCTGCTGTGGAACTTCAACGTCGTACCGCAATATCACCGGTCCGCGGTCTGGCTGGCCTATTGGGACAAGTTCGGCTTTCCAGACAAGCAGCCCGCCTATGTTGGTGCCGACATCGATTCCTGGTGGATCGACCTCGACAAGGAGAAGGCGCTGGCGGCCAAGTACAAGGGCGGCAATTGATGGTCCTCGCCCGTCGCGATTTTCTCGTTCTCGGCGCGGCGGCCGCTGCCACCGCGCTGCTGCCGGGCAAAGCCTTTGCCGACATTGCGACCGGCGTGAAATTGCACGGCCTGTCGGCCTTCGGCGATCTCAAATACAGACCGGATTTTGCGCATTTCGACTATGTCAATCCGGACGCGCCCAAGGGCGGCCAGATGAATTTTGCGCCGCCCAACGCAACCCTCAATCAGAGCTTCCTGACTTTTAACACGCTGAATTTCCTGGTGTTGAAGGGAGAGGCGCCGCCGCGTGCCGAACTCTGTTTCGATTCCCTGATGGCAAGCGCGGCCGATGAGCCGGATACGGTCTACGGCCTGCTTGCCAAGTCCGTCACCTTGTCGGCGGATCGCAACGGTTTCCGCTTCGTGCTTCGTCCGCAGGCGCGCTTCCACGACGGCTCGCCGCTGACCGCTGAAGACGTCGCCTTCGCGTTGAAGCTCTACAAAGACAAGGGTCACCCGAACCTTTCCAAGGCGTTGCGGTACATGACCGATGCGGTCGCGGTCGATCCCGTCACCCTTGACCTGACCTTCAATGGCGAACAGTCGGCGCAAAACATCCTGGCGGTCGTGGGCATGCCGATCGTGTCCAAGGCCTATTACACGGCCAATGAGTTCGATGCCTCGACCATGACACCGCCGCTTGGCTCGGGCCCCTACAAGATTGGACGCGTGGTCGCCGGACAGACCGTCGAATATGAGCGCGTCGCCGATTATTGGGGCCGCGATCTTGCGGTGAACCGCGGCCAGTACAATTTCGACCGCATCCGCATCGACTTCTATCTCGACCGGCAGGCGGCATTCGAGGCCTTCAAGAAAGGCGACACGCATTTTCGCGAGGAATTCACCTCGCGTGTTTGGGCGACCGGATACGATTTTCCGGTGTTGAACGAGGGCAAGGTCATCAAACGGGAATTTCCCGGCGAGAAGACGCCGGACATGCAGGGCGTCGCGCTGAACCAACGCCGTCCGCAATTCCGCGATGAGCGTGTGCGGCGGGCGATCGCCAACTGCTTCGATTTCGAATGGATGAAGCGCGCGCTGTTTTACGGCTCTTACGAGCGATCGCAATCGAATTTCGAACGGTCGGACTACAAGGCCGAGGGCCTGCCCTCACCAGGGGAATTGGCCCTGCTGGAGCCACTACGGGCCGAGTTGCCGCCAGAGGTCTTCGGTGAAGCGGTAACGCAGCCTCTCTCGGACGGTTCAGGTCATGACCGCAAGCTGCTGAGCGCGGCTTCGAAACTGCTTGCCGAAGCCGGCTGGAAACGCACGGGCAGTTTCGTCGTCAACGACAAGGGCGAACGGCTGCGGGTGGAAATGCTGGCGGAGGACGATGGCATCGTTCGCATTTTCACCCCGTGGTCCGAGAACATGAAGGCGATCGGGATCGATGCTTCGATCCGGCAGGTCGATTCGGCGCAATATGAACAGCGGCAGAGTGATTTCGATTTCGACCTCAACCTCCTCCATTGGTCGATCGGAGCAACGCCCACGGCCGACAGCCTGGAGATGCTCTACGATTCCCGCATGGCGAACACGCCGGGGCAGCGCAATTATCCGGGTACTGAAAGCAAGGCCATCGACGCGCTGATCGTGGCGGCCGGCAAGGCCCGCAGCCGAACAGACCTCGTCACCGCGCTCAGAGCGCTCGACCGGGTCTTGCGCGCGCGGCTAGACTGGATTCCAACATACTATCTGGCGAATCACCGCGTCGCCTATTGGGACATGTTCGGCTTTGTCGAGCAGAAGCCCGATTTCGGCTTTCCGGTCGAGACGCTGTGGTGGTTCGATAAGGGCAAGGCGGCAAAAATTGGCAAAGGCTGAGATATCGGTCCGCAGAGGGCAGGAAGCCTGATGGGCGCCTATATACTGCGCCGCATCCTTTTGATGATCCCGACCCTGTTCGGCATCATGGCGATCTCCTTCGCCGTCATCCAGTTCGCGCCGGGTGGCCCGGTCGAGCAGGTCATCGCCAAGCTGACCAATCAGGGCGGCAGCGACCGCCTCGGCGGTGGCGGCGGTGATGCGGGCGGTACCAATTTCGACGTCGCCGGCGACGTCAGCTCGAAATATCGCGGCGCGCAGGGGCTCGATCCGGAATTCATCAAGAAGCTGGAGAAGCAGTTCGGCTTCGACAAGCCGCCGCTCGAGCGCTTCGGCATGATGCTGTGGAACTATATCCGGTTCGATTTCGGCAACAGCTACTTCCGCGACATCTCGGTGCTCGACCTGATCCTCGAAAAGATGCCGGTGTCGATTTCGATCGGGCTCTGGATCACGCTCTTGTCCTATCTGATTTCCATCCCGCTCGGCATCCGCAAGGCGGTCAAGGACGGCACGCCTTTCGACGTCTGGACCAGCGGCGTCGTCATCGTCGGCTATGCCATTCCGGGCTTCCTGTTCGGTATCATGTTGATGGTGCTGTTCGCCGGCGGATCCTTCTGGGACTGGTTCCCGTTGCGCGGCATCGTCTCGGACAATTGGGATCAGTTGTCCTGGCCAGGCAAGATCGCCGACTATTTCTGGCACATGACCCTGCCGCTGACGGCGCTGGTGTTGTCGGCCTTCGCCACGACGACGCTTTTGACCAAGAACTCGTTCCTGGAGGAAATCCGCAAGCAGTATGTGGTGACGGCGCGGGCCAAGGGCCTGTCGGAGCGACAAGTGCTCTACGGCCATGTCTTCCGCAATGCCATGCTGATCGTCATTGCCGGCTTTCCCGGCGCCTTCATCTCGGCCTTCTTCACCGGCTCGCTGCTGATCGAGAACATCTTTTCGCTCGATGGCCTCGGCCTGCTCGGCTTCCGCTCGGTGGTGGAGCGCGACTATCCGGTGGTGTTCGCCAACCTCTATATCTTCTCGCTTCTCGGCCTGTTCGTCGGACTGCTGTCCGACCTCATCTACACCTGGGTCGATCCGCGAATCGATTTCGAGCGGAGAGACGTCTGATGTCGGAGGCAAGCGTCACTGCCGGCGTGGTGCCGGAGCGGATGCCACGGCCGTTCCTGTCGCCGCTCAACAAGCGCCGCCTGCAGAATTTCAAAGCCAACCGGCGCGGCTACTGGTCGTTGTGGATTTTCCTCGTCCTGTTCGTGCTGTCGCTGTTTGCCGAATTCATCGCCAACGACAAGCCGATCATCGCTTCCTACAAGGGCGAGATCCTGTTTCCGGTGCTGGTCGCCTATCCCGAGGAAAAGTTCGGCGGCTTCTATGCCGTCACCGATTATCGCGATCCGGTGATCCAGGACGAGATCAACGCCAATGGCTGGATGATCTGGCCGCCGATCCGCTATTCCTACCAGACCGTCAACAACGCCATTCCGGAAGCAGCACCGGCCAGGCCGTCCTGGCAGTATGACGCCACGAAGCGCTGCAACCAGTATCCGCAAGGGGCTGCCGACCCCGCCTGCATCGTCGGCAACTGGAACTGGCTCGGCACCGACGACCAGGCGCGCGACGTCTTGGCGCGCGTCATCTACGGCTTCCGCATCTCCGTCCTGTTCGGGCTGATCCTGACCGCCGGCTCGGCCCTGATCGGCGTCGGCGCCGGCGCCTTGCAAGGCTATTTCGGTGGCTGGACGGACCTGCTGTTCCAGCGCTTCATCGAAATCTGGTCGGCGATCCCGGTGCTCTATCTCTTGCTCATCGTCGCCGCCATCCTGCCGCCGGGCTTCTTCATCCTGCTTGGGCTGATGCTGTTGTTCTCCTGGGTGGCGCTGGTCGGCGTCGTGCGGGCCGAGTTCCTGCGGGCCCGCAACTTCGAATATGTCAACGCCGCGCGTGCGCTCGGCGTGCCCAACCGCACCATCATGTTCCGGCATCTGTTGCCCAATGCCATGGTGGCGACATTGACCTTCCTGCCCTTCCTGCTCTCGGGCTCGATCTCGACGCTGACCTCGCTCGACTATCTCGGCTTCGGCCTGCCGCCGGGGTCCGCCTCGCTCGGCGAATTGCTGAAGCAGGCGCAGCGCAACCTCAATGCGCCGTGGCTCGGCATTTCCGGCTTCGTCGTCATCTCGCTGATGCTGTCGCTGCTGGTCTTTGTCGGCGAGGCGACGCGCGACGCCTTCGATCCGCGCAAGACGTTCAAATGAGCAAAGCGCCTCTGCTCAGCGTCCAGGACCTCAGCGTCGCCTTCAGCCAGGGCGGCGGCCAGTCTGTCGCCGTCGACCACATTTCCTTCGACATCGCCAAGGGCGAGACGGTGGCGCTGGTCGGCGAATCCGGCTCTGGCAAGTCGGTGTCGGCACTGTCGGTGCTGAAGCTGCTGCCCTACCCCAGCGCCAGTCACCCCTCGGGAAAGATCCTGTTCCAGGGCGCCGACCTGCTGGCGATGAGCGAAAAGCAGTTGCGGCAGGTGCGCGGCAACAAGATCACCATGATCTTCCAGGAGCCGATGACCTCGCTCAATCCGCTGCACACGATCGAGCAGCAGATCGTCGAGATCCTGAAACTGCATCAGGGCATGGCCGACCGCCTGGCCAAGGCGCGCACGCTGGCGCTGCTCAACGAGGTCGGCATCCGCGATCCGCAGAAACGGCTCGATGCCTATCCGCACCAGCTGTCCGGCGGCCAGCGCCAGCGCGTCATGATCGCCATGGCGCTGGCCAACGAACCGGAACTGCTGATCGCCGACGAGCCGACGACGGCGCTCGACGTCACCGTGCAGGCGCAGATCCTCGAACTGCTGGCGGGCCTCAAAAGCCGCAAAGGCATGTCGATGCTGTTCATCACCCACGATCTCGGCATCGTGCGCAAGATCGCCGACCGGGTCTGCGTGATGACCAAGGGCAAGATCGTCGAGACTGGACCGACCAAGGACATCTTCGCCAACCCGCAGCACCCCTATACGCGCCACCTGCTGGCAGCCGAGCCGAAAGGCAAGCCGCCGGCCGCCAACGCCGGCGCCAAGCCAGTGATGACCGGCAAGGACATCAAGGTCTGGTTTCCGATCAAGCAGGGCTTCTTCCGCCGCACGGTCGACCATGTGAAGGCGGTCGACGGCATCGATGTCACCGTGCGCGCCGGCCAGACGCTGGGCGTGGTCGGCGAATCCGGCTCCGGCAAGACGACACTCGGCCTGGCGCTGGCACGCATGATCTCGTCGACTGGGACCATCCGGTTCAACGGCCGCGACATCAACCAGCTCACCTTCAACGCCATGCGGCCGCTCAGGCGCGAATTGCAGATCGTCTTCCAGGATCCGTTCGGTTCGCTCAGCCCGCGCATGTCGATCGCCGAGATCATCGAGGAAGGCTTGAAGATCCACGAGCCGAAACTGTCGCCCGATGAACGCGACGACAAGGTCGCGGACGTGCTGAAAGAGGTCGGCCTCGATCCGGCGACCCGCAACCGCTATCCGCACGAGTTCTCCGGCGGCCAGCGCCAGCGTGTGGCGATCGCGCGCGCCATGGTGCTCAACCCGCGCTTCGTCATGCTGGACGAGCCGACATCGGCACTCGACATGAGCGTGCAGGCGCAGGTCGTCGACCTCCTGCGCAATCTGCAGGCCAAGCACGACCTCGCCTATCTATTCATCAGCCACGACCTCAAGGTCATCCGGGCGCTCGCCAACGACGTTATCGTCATGCGCAATGGCCAGATCGTCGAAGCCGGCCCTTCCCAGCAGATTTTTGAAAATCCGCAAACCGACTATACTCGGGCACTGATCTCGGCCGCCTTCAAGATAGAGACGGCGCCGGTCGGCATCGTCAGCGAGTAATAAGCGTAAAGAGGGACTAGACGAACCGCGATGGAAAAAGGCCGCATCCTGCTTGCCGTCACCGGCTTTCACCCGCAGCGCTGGCGCGAGCTTCTGTCGGCCGAGCGCGAGGTGGTGCTGGAGCCGGACGGGGCCAAGGATCCGTCGATCACCTATGCGGTGGTGTGGAAGCAGAAGCCCAATTTGTTGTCTTCACTGCCCAACCTGCGCGCCATCTTCTCCATCGGCGCCGGCGTCGACCATATTTTCGCCGATCCCGGCCTGCCCGACGTGCCGATCATCAAGGTCGTCGCCGACAACCTCACGCAATACATGACCGAATATGTCGTCTGGCGGGTGCTCGATCATCATCGCCAGGGCCTGCTCTACCGGCAGCAGCAGCAAAAGAAGATCTGGCACGAGCCGCCGCAGCGGCCGGCCGGCGACATATCCGTCGGCATTATGGGGCTCGGCAATCTCGGTCGCGCCGCGGCCTCGGTGCTGCTGTCGCTCGGCTTCGCGGTCAATGGCTGGTCACGCACCGAGCGGCCGATGCAAGGGGTGGCGACCTATTCCGGCGAGGCCGGGTTGATCCCCTTCCTCAAGGCCACCGATATCCTTGTCGTGCTTTTGCCGCTGACGCCAGACACGCAAGGCATCATCAACTACGGCGTGCTGAAGGAATTGCGCAAACGCAACGGCCTCGGCGGTTCGGTGCTGATCAACGCCGGGCGTGGCCGCCTGCAGAAGGATGCCGACATCGTGCGGGCACTGGATGACGGCACGCTGAAGGAGGCGAGCCTCGACGTGTTCGAGGTCGAGCCGTTGCCGAAGACCAGCCCGCTGTGGAACCATCCGAAAGTGTTCGTGACGCCGCACGCCGCGGCGACCTCCGATCCCATGCATCTGGCGCCAACCATGCTGCGCCAGATGGACGCCTTCGAGCGCGGCGAGAAGCTCGAAAACCTGGTCGACCGAAAGGCCGGATATTAGCCAGGATCCCTACATAGCCAGGTCCCAGTGCCTGAAGCACTGCTTGATTGCTCGCACCGAGGACAGCTGCAGTTTTGGCAGGTCGAGCTCGTCGAACATCGCCTGGTATCTCCGGCGGTTTTTCGGCGTGGTCACGGCAATATGGTGGATCATGTCCCATTTGACGCTGTCGCGTCCGCCCTCCAGGGCACCGCGCCTGTTCTTCTCAAACCAGCTTCGCCTAAAATAACGCAGCAGGCTTGCCGGCGTGGAGATCTCCAAGAGGATCAGTCCAGTCGCCCGCCGGAAACGCTGCGGCATGCAGATCGAGTAATTTCCGTCCATCACCCAGCGCTCGCCGGCGATCGCGGCATCATGCAAGGCGATGAATTCGGCTTTTGGACGCGGCTTCCAGTCGGTGTTCGGCAGATGATGCAGCAAATCGAGGTGAACGGGCTCCAGGCCACGCTTGCGGGCAATCGCGTCGGCCAGGGTCGACTTGCCGCTGTTGGACGGCCCCAGAATGCAGATGCGGACGCCGAGGTCCGAGAGTTTCATCGATCGTCCCCTACGCGGACGCAAGCATGCTGCCGGCGGTCGCTCTCGTCGGATAGCTGCCGCTTCTATCTTCAGCTAGGCAAAGCGAACTTCTTCTTCTGATTGTCCGGCTTGCCGCAGTCGCGGCGCTCGATCGACCGGTTCATGGCATCGATCTCGCCCGACGCCTTGTCGCTGTCGCGCTTGGCCTTGGAGCGCATGTCGGGCGTGAACGGACCGAAACCCATGGCCGGATTGGAGAAGGTCGGCTTCACGGTCACCGGAAGGTTGTATTGCTGCGCCAGGCCATTGCGCTGTGCCAGCAACTGGTCGCACGGGACGGTGTCATATTGCAGGGAGGATTCTATGTTGGCGTCCTGCCGCTCGGACATCGAATTGCCGACGCAACCGGCTGTTGCCAGGCAAGATGCCAAGATCATCATGTTCCAGCGCATCCGATATGCTCCTCCCGATATCCTGCCCTGATGCGACCAGATCGCAAATATCAGTCGCGCACGCAAATCGGACTTTTTCGCAGCAGAAAGATGATGGTCATGCGCAGTTCAAACGGCATGAGGCTTCCACGCCACAACGCCCAGCCCTTTGACGGGCTCGCGGCGATCCTGCCGGATGGTGGTTGGCTCCAGCGCCATCACCGCAAGCCCTTTGGCCTCGAGTGTCCGCCTGACATAGCCTTCCGAATGGGCGTAGCGCCGCGAGGTCTGCAGCGCGAAATCGCCGTCGTCTGCCAGGGTCTCGACGGAGAAGGCAAACAGGCCGCCTTCGGCCAGCAGGCTGGCAACGGTGCCCACCAGACCATCGAGCGCGCCGATGTAGATCAGGACATCGGCCGATGTCACCAGATCGGGCTTCTCGCCTGAATGGGAAAACCCCTGCAGATCCGCTTTTGTCAGCGTGTCGTAGATGCCTTTTGCCCGCGCCTTCTTCAGCATCCCGGCCGAGATATCGACCCCTTCCAGCCGCTCGACGATCGGCCTCAGCTTCTCGCCCATCAGCCCGGTTCCGCAACCCAGGTCGAGCGCCAGGCGGAAACGACCCGGCCTTGCCTTGCGAATCATCTGCTCGAGGAATTCGGGCAAGCGGTAGTCGAGCTTGCCGACCAGCATCTCCTCGAATGTCTCGGCATAGTGGTCGAACAGCGTTTCGACAAAAGCGCTGGGCGGCGCGGCGGCAACCGGGGCCTTGCCGATCAGCTGCAGTTTGAGGGCCGCGCCCTGCCGATCCGCCGGATCCAGTTTCAGCGACATCGTCCAGGCCTGCGCCGCCAGGTCGAGCCTGCCTGATGCCTCCTGCATCTCGCCGAGGCGGAACCAGCCCATTGCCCATTGCGGCGCCAGCTCCAATGCGCCGAGCAGCAGCTCGGCCGCGGCTGTGCGGTCGCCGGAGGCAAAGAGCATCTCGGCATAGTCGGCACGGCGATCGGCGTTCAAATCGAAGGACGAGGTCTGAAGCGGTTTTATGATGACGGTTCCGCCGGCGGGTGGCAGCCGGGCCGCCATCTCTGTAGAGCAAAGGATGCGGAAGCTGAACCGAATTGAGCGCCCTTTGCCCAGGAGAGTCAGCAGTCTGCGACGACAGGCTTCCCGCCGCGGAATTATATCCTATCTTGGGGGCCATGCGCGCCAGCGACCTGCTTCATCCCCGGCCCGAAGGCCTTTACTGCCCGCCGGGCGATTTCTTCATCGACCCGGTGCGGCCGGTGGACCGGGCGCTGATCACGCACGGCCATTCCGACCATGCACGCTCCGGCCACCGCTCGGTGCTGGCGACGCAGCAGACGCTCGATATTATGGGCCTGCGCTACGGCGAGGACTTTGCCGGAACGACGCAAGCCGCACGGGTCGGCGAGACGATCGCTCTGAACGACGTCAGCGTCAGCTTCCATCCGGCCGGCCATGTTCTGGGTTCGGCGCAGATATCCGTCGAGCATCAGGGCACGCGCATCGTCGCCTCCGGCGATTACAAACGGCAAAGGGATGCGACTTGCGCGCCGTTCGAACCGATCCGCTGCGACGTCTTCATCACCGAGGCCACCTTCGGCCTGCCGGTGTTTCGCCATCCACCCGACACGGAAGAGATCGCCCGCCTGCTGAAGTCGGCGGCGCAGTTTCCGGAGCGCTCGCATCTGGTCGGCGCCTACGCGCTGGGCAAGGCGCAGAGGGTGATGCGGCTGTTGCGCGATGCCGGCTACGACAGGCCGCTCTACATCCATGGCGCGCTGGCCAGGCTCAGCGAATACTATCAGGGCCAGGGTATCGACCTGGGTGTCCTCGAGCCGGCAACGGTCGAGAGCGGCAAGGATGACTTTGCCGGCGCCATTGTCGTCGGCCCGCCATCGGCCTTCGCCGACCGCTGGGCGCGGCGCTTTCCCGATCCGATCTCGTGCTTCGCGTCGGGCTGGATGCGCATCCGCCAGCGCGCCAAGCAAGGCGGCGTCGAACTGCCGCTGATCATCTCGGACCATGCCGACTGGGACGAACTCACCGCCACCATCAAGGAGACCGGCGCCGAGGAAATCTGGGTGACGCATGGCCGCGAGGAAGCGCTGGTGCGCTGGTGCGAACTGGAAGGCATCGCCGCCCGACCGCTGCATCTGGTGGGCTATGAGGACGAGGGCGATTGATGCAGTATTGCCCGCCAATCACCACCTCCGAGCCCGTAGAGCGCGAACCTCCATCCTTGGCGTGGTTTATACCATCATGAACCGCTTCGCCGAACTTCTCGACCGCCTGGTGCTGACGCCATCGCGCAACGGCAAGCTGACGCTGCTGGTCGACTACTTCCGGACCGTCGAGGACCCGGATCGCGGGCTAGCGCTGGCCGCCATCACCGGCGATCTCAAAATAGCCGCGGTCAAGCCGGCTATGCTGCGCATGCTGGTCACCGAACGCATGGATCCCGTGCTGTTCGGCTATTCCTACGACTATGTCGGCGATCTCGCCGAAACGGTGTCGCTGGTCTGGCCGCAGATGCCGGGCAAGATCCCCAACCGCGAACCGACACTCGGCGAGGTCGTGGCAAAGCTGCAGGCGGCCAGCCGCTCCGATGGACCGAAAGTGCTGGCCAGCTTGCTCGACAGCGCCGGCATCTCGGCACGGTTCGCCATCATCAAGCTGGTCACCGGTGGCCTGCGCATCGGCGTCTCGGCGCGGCTCGCCAAACAGGCGCTGGCGGATTTCGGCAAGGTCGACGTCGCCGAAATCGAGGAGCTTTGGCACGGGTTGTCGCCGCCCTATACGGCGTTGTTCGCCTGGCTGGAAGGCAAAGCCGAAAAACCCCGCAACACGGCGATGGCTTTGTTCCGCCCGGTGATGCTGTCCAATCCGGTTGGCGACGGCGATCTCGAAAAGCTCGATCCGGCGGATTACGCCGCCGAATGGAAATGGGACGGCATCCGCGTCCAGGCGGTGGCGGAAGGAGGCGTCCGCCGGCTCTATTCGCGCACCGGCGACGATGTCTCCGGCGCTTTTCCCGACCTCGCCGACGCCATGCACTTTTCCGCGACGCTGGACGGCGAATTGCTGGTCGGCGATCCGCGGGAGGCGACGGGAACATTCTCGGACCTGCAGCAGCGGCTGAACCGCAAGACGGTGACGCCGAAGATGCAGCAGCAATATCCGGCCTTCATGCGTTGCTACGACCTCCTCCAGCTCGGCGACGAAGACCTTCGCGCATTGCCGTTCCGCGAGCGGCGTGGCCGCCTCGAAGCCTTCGTGAAAACGCTCGACCCCGGCCGTTTCGACCTGTCGCCCTTCGTCGCCTTCGCGGACTGGCAGGCGCTGGAGGATTTGCGCCGCGCGCCGCCGCACCCCATCATCGAGGGCGTGATGCTGAAACGCTGGGATTCGCCCTATGTCGCCGGCCGGCCGAAAGGCCCGTGGTTCAAGTGGAAGCGCGATCCGCACACAGTGGACGCGGTGCTGATGTATGCCCAGCGCGGTCATGGCAAGCGCTCGAGTTTCTACTCCGACTACACGTTCGGCGTCTGGTCCGGAGCCGAGGGCGAGGAGGAACTCGTGCCGGTCGGCAAGGCCTATTTCGGCTTCACCGACGAGGAGCTGAAGCAGATCGACAAATATGTCCGGGACAACACGGTCGAGCGTTTCGGGCCGGTGCGTTCGGTGCGGGCGGACCGCGACAACGGGCTGGTGCTGGAGGTTGCCTTCGAGGGGCTCAACCGCTCGACCCGGCACAAATCCGGCGTCGCCATGCGCTTTCCACGCATTTCACGGTTGCGCTGGGACAAGCCGGCCAACGAAGCCGACCGCATCGAGACACTGCAAGCGCTGCTCGATCGCTAGACCGCGGCCGATATTCTTACGGCTCGATCGAGACGCGGATCTCGTAGATGTCGACCGCCTTGCCTTGCTTGTCGAAATCGGAGTTGACGGCGATGGTTCCGGCCGAGCCCGGATGCTTGTTGGGGAACTGCACGTCGAACAGATATTCGTTGCGCTGCTGGCCGACCGCGTAGCGCTTGCGGCCGCAATCGCCGAGCTCGCCGAAATTGCAGTCGACGGAAATCTGCGTGTCCTTGCCGTCCTCGGCACGCGCGATGATGTCGAACACGGCGTGCTTGCCGGCGAGCTTCTCCAGCACGCCCTGCCCGACATCGAAAGCGATCGCCGAACCGGAGGGGCCGGACTGGATGCGCAGGAACGGACCGGTGTCGTCTTTCATCACCGAGGCCTTGGCGTCCGACGGGGCGGCGACATGCGTCGGGTCTGCCGGCGAGAACACATTGATCCAGCTGCGCGACTGGTCCGCGGCGCCAGGCTTGGCCGGCGCGTTGGCGCCGTCGGCGGGGGTGAAATCGTCGCCTTCGACGGTTGGCGGCGCCTCGGGCGGCGCAGTATCGAGCTGCGCCGCCGTCTTGAACACGCCGGTCTGGATAGCGAAGAACACGCCGATGCCGATCGCCGCAAGCAAGGTCACGGTGAAGAAAATGGCGGTCAGCGGCAGGCGCCGTCCGCGAATGCGCCGCTCATCGCGATCGGGCGCCACTTCCGTGGCGGCACCGGGCGCGGCGGGAGCGGACATGTCGATGGCCGGCACGCCGGGAAGCGTCGCGTCCGGCATGATGTCGGGAACGACCGGCAGCACGCGCGAGCGCGGTGCGTCGGACGCCGGCTGCGCGGGACTGTCGACGGTGACGGCGGGCGATGGCGCCTTGTCGCCGATCTCGATGGCGGGCGCCGCGGTGGCCGCGGGCTCGGCCGCCGGGGCTTCGACCTCCAGGCCGACATCGGGCACGGCCGGAAGGAATTCGGATTCGATTTCGGTGATTGTCGCCTGAATCGCCTTGCGGCGCTTGATGGCGACTTCCACGGTCACGCCGGGATTGGCCTGGAGCGCACGGTCAAGCGCGGCAAAGGCCGACCGATAGACCCTCTCGCGGAACGCGCGGTCCTCGGCATTGCCCTTTTCCAAGGCGTTCCGGATCGCTTTTTCGATCGCGTCCAAGCGGGATCCCTCTGCAAATTGCCCAAACTTCCGTGATGGTTAGCCGTAGGCGACCAATCAATCAACGGGCGGACGGCCGCATTCTGCCTCGACGAGCCGTCCAAAGTCCATCTTGGCGACATTCCGGCAAACAAAATCGGAACATGCCGGCAATTCTCGCGCGCGGGGAGACGCGAACCCCTGGTTTCGACCGTGGCGGGCGCTCTTGCATGATTTGCCAAGTCGCATCTTGAATTCGCGGCCGGTTGAGTCTATCACCCAGCCCATCTTGGAGGCTTTGGCCTCCTGGGCCGCTTTAGCTCAGTTGGTAGAGCACATCATTCGTAATGATGGGGTCAGGTGTTCGAGTCACCTAAGCGGCACCAAGCTTCCCAAGGATTTCAGAGCGCTGCCCTCCTCGTTTTCACCTTGCGAATCGCTAAGCGAGACACATTTCGGGACACAAATGCATGTTGGCGAAGCGTCGTGAGCGGGACGTCAATTACGAGTTCGCCATGAATGCCAACCCTCACAGTTGGTTGCTCGCGGCCGATAGCCTGCATCACCAGGCGATCGCGCTCGCCAGCAAGGAGCCAAAGGGCTTGCTCATTCAGCGCGATGGCGAGGGTCGGGTAATCGGGCAGTGGGACGAATCCAACAAGGCGGTGTTTTTACTCGGAGGATTTGCGCTTGAGAACGCGATCAAAGCTTTCCTGGTCTACGAACATCCGCACTGGATTTCGAACGGCAAGCTCGCGAAGAATCTTCGATCGCATTCATTGACAGGGCTTCATGCCCAGTCGGCTCTCATTCCATACAAGACGCGGCACCGCGGGGCGCTGGCGGCGTTCGAGCAAGGACTCGAATCGTGGGCGCGATATCCCTGCGCACTCTCGGTTGAGGAATCTGAGCCCGAGCCGGCGATGTCGGCTGCAATTTGGGCTGGCTACCAGTTCTTGATGCAGGCTTATGGGCGCCGACTACAGCGGCTTTTATCGCAAAGCCTTTGGAAAGGCCCACACGGCTTCCATGGCCGCTGGACATTCGGCGGGGAATTCCTATCACTCTAAAGCCGCGTCGGCCTTCCAAAACCGTTCCGCACGGTTGGCCTTTTCTCCGGCGCCATGGAGCCGGCTCGATGGCAAGTTGGGTCACGAAACCGAGGCGCGAGCTCGATACCGGCGCGGTGTGCAGGCGATATCGGATTTCCGACACCACTCTCGACCGCCGGCTCGACGACCGGAGGAGCGGCTTTCCTCAGCCGCACTGGCGCGGCCGTCGCCGGTTCTGGCTGGAGAGCGAACTCGACGCTTTCGACACGGCCAGGATAAAAGCGCTCACCGGGGACGTCGCCAGTCACGAGCGGCGCGAGTTGGCCCTCTAAGCTTTCGGCAAGATCGCGACAACGGCCGGCGTCAACCCGGTATACTCACGCCGGCTGGTGTACATGCCGCCTACCTCTTCCGCCGCCTGGCGGAGGATCTTCAGCACCATTTCACTGTTCCCCATCTCCTCGGCTTTGTCGGCCATGCGCTGGAGTGCGCGAAGCCGAACCACACGATGGCTGATGCCGATGGTGGCCGTCTCTCTGAGGAATGCCTCGCGAGCCTGCTCGAAGATCGCCCGCCATTTCGGCGCCAGGTTCTTGCCGGCACGCTTCGTTGGGTCGAAAAACTCGACGCTCTGGCGGCTTACCGAGATCCCGAACTCTTTCTTGACCACCTCGACGACATCCGAAGGCGAGTCGAAGGCTGCGAGCCGTTGCACTACAAGGGCTTTCGCCGCTTCTGGGAGCTTCGCCGTCGCCATGGGTCTCTGCCATTCCGTCAGGTAAGGTCAGGCAAATATGCCATCATTCGGCCCGCGCTGATATAGTCAATGGCGGCTGCGCGCTTGTAGGAACCCACACCCACCACTATGTGCGTGTTTTGAGAGCGGATGGAGATATTTGCGTGGCCAAAATGACTGGCGAAGTGGTTCCAACACCTGAGGCGGACAAGCCTTATAAGGTCGTGATGCGCCATCCCGACAGGTCTATTGCGCAAGAACAGCCCGTGGGTTCGATCGCGGAGGGCGAGACGCTGATTTTAGAAATCGCGGACGAGCTCCAGAAGCTGGCCAGCGAAGGCGGCCACCTCGATCTTTAGCAGAGGCTCGACAGATCAAGATTGCTCTCGAGCGCCGCCGAATACCCGGTCGATGACGGTTCGGTCACGTTCCTCGTGCACGTAGGTCGAGATCAGCAGTTGCTTGGACTTCCAGCGGCCCTTGGCGGCCGTGGTGGCGACGTCGACGCCGTGCCGCACGATCATCTCGGTAGCGAAGCTGTGGCGGCCTGGCTGGTGGGTGCCCAGGTACGGAATGCCGGCCTTCTGGCACGTGCTGCGAATGACCCTGTAGAGCCCGAACCGGTGGCTGAAGCCGAAGACGCGATCGGCGTCGATCGAGCCGCCTCCGGCCACCACCACTGCGGCGGCGCGCATGCTCCGCAACTCGAGCGCCAGTTCGTCAGTGAGGTCGGCCGTGCCGTCGTCGCCGTTCTTCATTTCTCGAAACGTCACGCGCTTTTCGTCGAGGTCGACGTCGCGCCATTCAAGCCGCACGGCGTCGCCGATGCGGGCGCCGGTCTGGAACAGCAGAAGCATAAGCGTGCCGATTCGCGGCACCTCGCAATGTGCCCGGAAGGCATCGATGTAACTGCGGTCGACGGCTTGGCGCGGCGGCGTGTCCGGCCGGCGCGCGTCGCGGTCGCGCTTGCTGAAGCCTTTGATGGTGATCGCGTAGCATTTGCCCGCGTTGGCGGCATGGTTGATGATCGCCTTCGCCGGCGTCACCACCTGCCGATTCCAGGTTGTGTAGGCGGCTCCGGGATAAAGCGCCTTCGCCGCGGCGCGCACGCTGTCGCCGGTCATGGCCGAAATCCGCGTATCGGCGAAATGCTCGAGCAGCGGGCCAATGAAGCGCTCGTCCTTGCCGGCGTCGAGGTAGAGGTTCACCGCCGCGGCGAACGTATAGAGCGACTTGGGATCGGCATGGATGGCCTCGGCGGCGTCGGCCTCGCGCCTTATGCGGATCCTCGTGGCTTCGGCTTCGTCAGCCGTGCCTGTGCTTTCATGAACTCTCGACTTGCCGTCGCGATTGTTGACGGAGCCGGTGAGCCACCAGATGCGGCCTCGCTTGTAGATGGTGAGCGGCATTTTTTTCCCCACAGGAAGAGCTGGTCGAGTTGGCGCGGAGAGATCAGCACCTGCTTGTCGACATGGTAGCAGAGGCCGGCGGCGATCGCCTTCTCGCGCAGGGTCCGGGCTGACATGCGGATGCCGCGCGCCGCGAAGCGCCCGGACCAATTTTCGGGCGGCTCGGCTGACATGAGCACTTCGGGCAGCAGCGCGGCCGCAGCGACGCGCGCGCCGGCCTCCGGCCCGAGTCCTTCGAGCAAGAGAGCGACGCACGCCTCGGCCGTCCTGACGGCCTTCTCAGTGGTAGAGCACTCCCCTAGTACGGGAGTGCTCATGTGCGGCCTCCGAAGTACCCGAGCGCCGCCGCCACCAAGCTTTTCACGATCGGCTCGCCTTCAGCCTCGAGCTCTTGCAGAGCGAGGCGTAACGCCGCCACAGCGCCCTCGTGCGTCGTCGCGGGCTTGCCCCAGGCGCTGAGGACGGCGTCTGGGTCGGCGCAGAGACGGCTGAAGGCCTCGGCCTCCTGCTCCTCGGTCAGGTCTTCCGGCATGTCGTCGTAAGCCTCGCCAGCGAACTGGTAGAGGTTGATGGCCGCCAACAACGGGTCGATCGGCCCAGCCGCGACTGCGGACTTTATTATCGCGACGACGGCCTTCATGACACGCACTCCAGTTCGCGGCGCGCAGCGGCGCCGTCCTTGAAGGGCGGCCGAGGAAAGCGAACCGGGACGATGACCGGCTCGGCGTCGGGATCGCGCTCGCCGCGCGACAGGAAGGCCGCGACGTCCGGGTTTTTCGCGATGAGCGATAGTGATATACGAAGGTAAGCCATGCGAGCCTCCATCAAGGTTCGTTTCGGTTAGGGCCGGTCTGGAAGTTGGCTCTTCCTAACCGGCCTGCTATTGTGTTAACACGGTTTTTATGAAGCAGTCAACAACTGTGTTAACACGGAAAAAGCGTGGCCCTGCACCGACCGGCAAGGGGACGCTGATTGGCGTTCGCCTGCAGCCCCAGATGCTTGCCGCGCTCGACGAGGCCGCCGCGGCGCTTCAAGAGACATCGCGCCCGGAAGTCGTGCGCCGCCTGCTTCGAGAGTGGCTCAAGGAAAATGGCTATCTCCCCAAATAGCGTGTCCGCGATGTAACCAAATTGGCGACATCGTCGCCAATTTTGCCCGGCTTGCGCCCGTGTCGCAGTCGCGCAAGTATACGGCAGGGCACGACTTGGGAGGTTGGGATGCACCGTATCGCGTACACAATTGCTTCGCTGGCTGTATTTTGCGGTGCAGCAGCGGCCGAAGAACGATCGTGCGAAATGCTTTCCCTCGGGATCACCGCCGGCAATTGTCACGACGGAGATATCGCCAAGATCACGGGTGCCGGCGGCAGAGATGTCGCCGAAGTGATTGCCAAATATTGCGACTTCGGTTCGCAAATCCTCACCCTTCCCGACCCTATATCGAGCTTAGCCGGAAGTGATCCGAGATACATGGTGCTCTGCAAGATGCATAAGAGAGAACGCGCTCCGAGCAATTGAAGGCTTGCGCGCTGCAATGCCCAAGAAGGAAATCCATTTCGGCAAGTGTGCGGTCTGCGGCGTTGAGGATCGGCTGACCTTTGAACACGTTCCGCCAGAGGCGGCGTTCAACAAGGGCAGCATGCGGTTCTCTGACATTAATCACTACTTTGACAATGGCCGGCTTACAGGCGAACTTGCCCATCCCTCTGAGATGAGGCATCGGACCAGCCGTCGAGGCGCCGGGCGCTACACACTTTGCCAGCGGTGCAACAACGACACTGGCGCGTGGTATGTCCGGCACTACGTCGAATGGAGCATGCAAGGCATGGAGTTCCGCCTAGCGGGCGGCAGTTCATTGGCGCTCCCCTTTCGGATCTTCCCAGGCGCGGTGGCGAAGCAGATTGCGTGTATGTTTGCCAGCGCATGCGGGCCAGGCATGTTCGAAGCTAACCCTTCGCTTCGGAAGTACGTGCTAGATCGCGATGCGATCGGTTTCGATTCGAAGTTGCGACTGTTTTGCTTCATGACCGACCCTCGCTCTTCGAAGACGCGGCAGGCAGGGATTACAGGGATGTTGAGCTTGGGAGGAGGGCCTTCGCACACCTTCGCCGAGATCAGCTTTCCGCCCTTCGGCTACATTCTAGCCTTCGATTCTGACCCACCCGACCAAGGGCTCACTGACATTACGTTCTTCAGCCATCACCATTGGCGAGCTTATCGAGAGATGCATCTGAAAATGCCGATGCGGGAAATCCATACCTACTTTCCCGGAGACTACCGGACCGGTGCCGAGTGGGCGGATACACTCGAAAGAACAAAGCCGACGTAAGCGGTCCTCCCCCTTCGCCGGCCCGATCAAGGCCCGAAGCTGATCGCCCCGCCGACGAAGGTCTTTGAAGCCGACAAGGTGAAGGTGAAATCGTCAGTCGTGGTTGCGGCGGTCGTCGCGATGTGAGCCGCTGCCGTCGAGGTGTTCGACATCGAAGCAGATTGATCGGAGTCCTCCACCACACTGCCAGCGCCGGTCCAACCTTCTGTCACATTCGCTCCCGTGCCTTGCGCAGCAACGCCCGCGATCAACGCGCCGCCGACCTTGGTCTCGATGTCATTGATGGCGCAGCTTGTGCCAGAGGCGGAGGTCTTCGAGACCTGATCAACCGGCGTGGAGTTCAGCCCCGAGCAGCAGTAGACGTCGAAATTTGCCCTCTCGGCATTTGTGGTCATCACGATGTTTGGCGCCGCGCCGCTGGCGACGATGCCATAGTAGATCTCGAAATAGGTAACGATCGTGGTGAAGAGTTGGATGCGGCCGGGACTCCAGAGAGACAATGCGGTACCGCCGACAGAGACGCCGGTCGTCGTGTAGTTGCCGACGCTCTCGCCGGTGACGATGACCACGACCAACCGGTCGGCAGCTGCGCGCAGGCCGACGATGTGGAAATCATTGTTGGTCTTGAAGCCGAAGCCGACCATGGCAAGCTTGCCCTGCTGGGCGAGCTGTGAAAACTGCGGCGTGTAGCGGAATGTGTATTGCCGACCGGCCGTCACCGTCGCCAGCGGCACGACGAACTTGCCGAATGAGCCGGGCTTGACCTTGCCCTTAACCGTGGTGTTGCCCGAGGCCGTGGTGGTGACGACCGGAGGCTCGACAAAGCCGCCATCAGCATCGCCCGTATTCCCTCCGACCACTATGGCGCGGCCACGTACAGAGGCCCCTGAAAGCATATGTGGTAGCATCAGGCGTGGCCCTTCATTTCTGCCGTCGCGAGCGCCGCAGCGACTCGCCGCTCATTCATGTCGTCGGTCGCACCTGCGACCTCGATCGCGAGCTGCGGCACCCACTCAGCGCGTAGTGTGAACCTATGGACCGAGCCGTCGGGCATGATGAACTGGAAGGCGAGATGGCTGCCATCAGCCGATGCTCCGATGGCGTAGGCAGAGATCTGCGCGTCTTGGAAGCTCCCGAACTGCGCTCTGAATCCATTGCGGCTGCCCTCAACCAGGGCAGCGAACTCGGGTGGCGGCTTCGGGAGCGTTCTATCGACCATTGAGCGACCTCAGTCCTTTCCGGAGCGCCAGCGAGAACCGGCGCTCTATCTCGGCAATGCTGTCATTGCTGACCTGACCACTCCCGCCCTGCACCGTGATTGGTATGTTGAAGCTGATCGGCCGGCTGTCGTTAGCCGCCGCCTTCTGGTTCTGGTTTTCACCCCTCAGAGCCGACATCTGCTGCGGCGTGAAGATCGCCACGGTTTCCTCGGGCGATTTGAAGAACCGGACTTCCTGGCTGTCGCCGGGTGCGATCATGCCGCCGGAGTTGAAGCCATGCGCCTTGTTCGAAGCAGCGAGCGCCTGGGCGTAGACCTGGGCATATTGCGCCGTGCCGGGGGTCAACCCGTTCAGCATGGCGTTGTAGGGGTCGCCGCCGCGCAGGACCGTGGGCGCCGACGGGCCGGCGGCGAACGAACCGGATGGAATGCCGACTGGCGACCCGCCCTTATAAGCAAGATTGGCCGCGATCTGCTGCGGGGTGGCGGCGAGGCCATTCGCTCCATAGCCAACAAGGCCCATACCGCCGATCGCCGAGTAATTCGACATGGCGGACTTCAAAATGCTGGTGTAGGCGGCCACCTGATCAGCGGTATGGCCGCCAGCGTTCAGCCCATTGGAATCATAGAGATCGTTGCCGATCTTGGTCATCGTGCCCGAAGCGCCCGACGAGCCGCCGCTGCTTGCGACCGAGGCCCCCCTGGTGTTGATATCGTCGAGAAGCTGCGCGGTTTTCCGCGTCGAGGCTTCGATGTTCATCAGGACGGTCCAGCCCCGATTGTCGTTGGCTGTCGGCTGGGTGCCGGTGAAGCCCGATTGCGGATTGGCAAGCGCGTCCATCTGGCCCGGCGTGAAGATGCCAACCGTTTCGTCAGGGCTCTTGAAGAACGACACTTGCTGCGTATCGCCGGGATGGATCATGCCACCGCTGTTGAAGCCGGGAGGCATGTCGTCCTCCGCAAATCCTGGCGGGATCACGCCTTTCGTGAAGCCTCCCGGCGGGGCGGTCATCTGCCAGCCGCCGTAGCTCGTGTAGGTGCTACCGCCAGCAGGACCGCCGCTACCGGCGCTGCTGAAGCGCGTGACGCCAACAGTCGACGTTCCGCCACCGTCATAGCCGCCTTGGCTACCGTACCCAGTGCTGGGCACCGAATAGGCCGACATGGATGGGCCTGACTGCTGGCCGCTAACCCCGCCATAGCGCGTCACGCCCACCTGCCCGCCAGGCACATCGTAAAGCGATTGCGTGCCCGACCCGACCTGCTGCGTCTTGACCGTGATGGTGACGGTCTTGTTCGGGATCGTGCGAATGCTGGTCGACAGGTCCTTGACGTTGGAGTTCAGCTGGCGGACCTGCAGCTGGCCATTGACCACCGAGTCGATGAAGGCATTGATCGCCTTCGGATCGCCGCCCATGGCGAGCATCGTCTGGCGGATTTTCTCGATATCGGCGTTGAGGGCTTTCGCCGATTCCCGACCTGCGTCCCACTGCTTGAACAGGTTGTCGATGCCCGAAGCGGCATCCGCGATGGCCTGCCGAGCCCCGGACGTGTTGCTGAAGAACGAGCCGAACACGTCGCTGACCGACTTCTGGCCGGCAGCGGCGAGCGTCTGTTGAAGCTCGGTGGCCTGCTGCTTCATCTGGACGAGGTTCTGCTGCGCCGAAACCAGTTGGCCGAGCTGCGCGCGCTTGGCGTCCTCAAAGGCCTTGGTGACGTTTATCACCTGCTGCGCCATGCCGCCGATCGTGACCGTCACGCCGCTGGCGTTGGAGCCGATGCCGCCGATGGCGTTGCCAAGCCCGGTCGCGCCGCCGATCGACTTGCCGAAGTCGACATTGGCAAGCGCGTCCAAGCCTTCCAGCGCGTGATTGGTCTGGATCCTGTCGACCACATCCTTGGCGAAGTCGCGCAGCGGGTGCCCCTGCATGTCGGCCATCGTGCGGGCGATATTGTCGGCGTTGGCCTTTGCGATCGTTTCGGCGTACGGGTTTGCGATCTTCTCGATCGCATCCTTTGGGGCCAGGAGCAGCGGGATGCTCGCGCCGAACCGGTTCAGTGCAGAGCTGATGCTGTCAATGGAATCGCTGGTCTTCTTAACCAGGAGGTTGAGCGCGTCGATGCCGAAATTCGCAGCCGAGACGAAGACGTTCCCGAGCATGTTGGGGAACTGGCTCCAGATGAACTCAACGTCGTGGTAGGTCGCCACGAAAGAGTTAATGATGACCTCGCCGATATCGACCGCCGCAGATCCAAGCTTGTCGAGAGCATAACTGATCGGCGCCCAGACGGCCGAGATGGCCTGGCCAACGGCGTTGTTCTTGATCACATCGATCAGCGCGACAAAGGTCTCGCCGAATCCGACGGTTCGCCGTTCCGCCTCACTAGCGGCATTCCTGATTTCGAGGAAGCCGCCGATCGCGCCAGTGACGATAAGGCCGACCTTGGCGAATTTTCCGGCGAAGTTGACTGCCATTTCGCCGATCGCTGTCAGAGCGCCTCTCACGCCGCCGGGACCGGAAGCGACATAGCTCAAATGGTTCATCTGCGCTGTCAACGCCTGGAGCGGAGATGCCCCCAACGCAATCTGTTCGGTGAAGCTGCGCACGGCATGGGTAAGCGCCATCATCTGCGAAGCGCCGAGCCCTGCGGCCGCACCGTGGCCCTTCACGGCATCGGTGTGGCCTTTCAGCACGCCGATGGCCGCAAGCGTCTCCTGGCGGTTCCTGGAGAGTGCAGCACCTGCCTCTGTTTCGGAGAGCGCGCCAAGCTGGGTCGCGATGCGCAGTTCGTCCTTGAGCGTGAGATACTGGCGCGTCACCGCAAAGAGCGGATTGTATTTCGCCCTGATATCGTCGAGGGCGACGGCATAGGCCTGCATCTCCGCGGTCGAGGCCGCCGTGCCATCGGCGAGTTTCAGATTGGACGCTGCGGCGAGTGCCCGGTTGGAAGCCGTGAATTGCTGGTTTGCCGACACCGCGCGCTGGATCGAGGAGGCAGCGCTGTTGAATTCGCTGGAGAGCTTGCCGACGGCGGGTGCCGCGCTCGCAGCGCTGGCCTTCACATCGTCGACCGCAGCACTCGCCTTCTCGGCGTCGGCCCCGAACTTGTTCATCGACGCGTCGGCCGTCGTGACCGTGCCGGTCATCTTGGCCAGCATGGCGTTGGTCTGCTCGATCAGAGCGGCGATTTTCGACAGTCCAGCCTCGGAAGCGCCGGTGTTGCCGAGCTTCTTCGACACCTGCTGGTCGAACAGGTCGGCCATCTGCCTGGCCTTGGCGAATGCGGCCTCGAGCGGCGCAAGGTTGCCGCCGATGGAGACTACGACGGAGCCGGCTTGTTCTGGCATTTTCAGGCCTCCTCAATGGCCACTTGCTGGGCGGCGGGCGAGCGCCGCCCAGCTTGTTTTCCTTCTCCATGGAGTTGGAGTGTCCTGACCGAGGCCCGGTCATTTAGCTCCATCAGGACCGCGACCGCGCCCCGGGAATAGAAGATGGAGGTCTTCTGCCAGGTCCGCCGCCTGTCGGTGATTTTTCGGAGTCCGCCGACTGCTCCGCCAGGCCTTGCCTGGGGACCGCGCTGGCAGGCCGATCTCGAGTCACCCCGCCGCGCGATTGGAAGCCGGGACACCAGGATCGAGGGCGTCCAGGCCATTGTTGCTAGGCCTTCTCGGCGAGGTAGCCGTAAGCCGGCTGCGTCGTGGCCAGGTGCTGTGTGTAGAGCTCCGGCCGCTCGCTAAGCATGCGTTCGTACGCCTTGGCGAAGCTCTCGCCGGGGCGCTGCATGTTCTTGGCGATGTCGTCGAGCGATTTCTCGCTCTTCGCGATCGCCGCTGAACGCGCGTCGTCGGCGCGCTTTTCGACAGGGGCCACCACCGGCGCCTTGGCGGAGGCCTCGGCGAGGTCAGGGTGCTCGCTCATCGCCTTCATGATGGCGTCGAGGGGTCGGCAGTTGTCCCGCTTCTGGATCGCGGCGACGGCGGCATCGAAAGCATGGTGAGGATCCATTGCAACTTCCCCCGTTTCCGCCGGGTCTCCGGCGCGTTTGATGATCTTCGCGAACGCCGCCCGGTCAGCGGCCGCGGCCTTTTCGATCTCGATCGCGGCGTTGATGCGCTGCTTCCGCTTTTCGATGCTCTCCTTTTGGAGGGCTTCGTTGAAACTCATGGCGGTCATAGGCCAGCCTTCCTGAGCGTTTCGACCTCGGCGTCGGTCGGGCCTGCCGACTCGTCGACGTCGTCCTCGTCAGGCGCCGAAGGCGCGCCGCCAATCCGTGCACCAAAGTAGCCAGCGTCTGCCTGCTCGAGCGTGCGTGCCCTGGTACCCGAGCCGTTGACGACGCCAAACTCCCCGAGGCCCGCGTGGGCCAGTGCTGAAGCGATGAGGTGCGGGCGGCGCATGGCATGCGAATACCCATCCGGAACCATGCCCGTTTGCCAAACCTCGCGCGCCAGCTCTTGCCGGCGGCGGAGCACCGCTCCCATTTCTGCAGCGAGGACATCGAACCGACGGGCAGCTTCGACGATCTGCTCGCCGATGCGCCGAGCCTCCGCCATGCGTCGCTGGCGGTCTTCCTCCATGGCAAGCTTTGCCGCTTCCTCTTCGAGCCGGAGCGCTTCCTCGAGTGCGACTTCGAACGTGGTGACCTCGCTTCGAAGCGTGCGCTCCTCGTCAGCGATCTCGGCGACTTTCTTGGCGGCCGCCTTGTCGCCGGTCATGGCCGTCAGGGCATACGGCCTAAGCGCCTCGCGAAGTTCGCCCAGGCGCTGGGCGTTCGCTTCAAGGCGTTGGCGGATATCGCCGGATTTGATTGGCTGGTCCATGGCGTCCTTCGCGGGATCGGCGCGCTTCACAGCGGGCCTTTTCGAGTGCCGTCACAAGCGATAGTGGCCTGATTTGTGTCCTATGTCTATTTACAGGCAACGGTTTTTCGCCGAAAGCCCCGGAGAATCTGGGAATGTTTCACGTGGAGCACATATCTTTAGATGATGTGCTACCATATTGGTTACACCTGACACGCCAGGGAGGAGGCACCGATGAATCAGGCTCAGTTCATTCAGGAAGCCCGCCGGCGCGCCGCGCGGCGCCAGCAGGACGGTTTCGAGGATCGAGTGGCATCGAGGACACCGGAAGCGCGGGCGCGCGTTGCAGCGGCCTATGCGAACTTCTGCCGAGAGCACGCTGCCGCGAAGTCCGAACACTCCCGATCAACTGGCCGTAGCCTTGACGTCCGCATCCCTCGATAGTACGTTAACACCGTTAACTGAACTCCGTTAACTCGCTAGCGAGATGACGGGACAACTATCGTAACTGTATCAGCTAGGAAACTCGCCCCTATGATTGGTCAACTCGAAGAGTTGACGCTGCTGGCGCTCATCCGCGCCGGTCCGGCGTCCCATGCAGCAAAGGTGCAGAATGCCCTGGATGAGACCGTTACCAGCGCGCCCCAGTTCGCGGCCACGTTCATCACCCTCAATCGCCTTGTCGAGAAAGGGATGGTTTCTGCCCAGAAGGACGAGAGCGGCGGCCGCGCCAAGCGGCTCTTCACCGTCACCGGCGAGGGTCGCCGAGCTGTCACCGAATGCGCTCGTGCATTCGTCGCCCTTGGAGGGCAAGATCTTGTCCACGCATGACGGTGCCGATGACAAAAACCGAGCACATTTCCGCTTTGGAAAGGCGGTGAGGTTTAAACTAGTCGTTCAGCCGGTGGCCTACGCAATACGCGAAGAGGTCGTATCGGCCGCGCGGGAAAATGCTCGCCTGAGATTGCTAGAGCCCACGCCTGAACTCGAGAGTGCAGAGATGTTGGCAGATCGCGTTGCGGTCTGTTTGCTCAAAGACATCAACGAGACTACCCAGCAGCCCCCGCATGTCCCTTCCGAGGTGGCGCCACCGTCCTCCTTCTGGCTTTCAGCCATGCTGCCGGCCGACACCAGCGACGAGATCATCATCAATATGGAAGAACTCTACCTCAAGAGCTGGCTTCCCCGGCATGGCCGGCGCCGGGCGAACCTGATCTGGCATCTGCAGGTCGCCCAGTTCATTCTCTGGCGCTGGACCTGGCCGATCGTCTCTCTGCTCGGCGCGTTGAAGCTGATCAAGCTCGGCTAGGCGGCAACGTGGCCGCCTCGCGCGCGCACGCGCGCTAGTGTGCAAGGTGTGCAAGTTGCTCCGTCTAAAGCCCGTTTCATCGGTAGCAATTTTGCAACCTATTCTACTTTCTCGGGTGCTGCTTGGCGGAATGTCTTTCAGATTCATCTGGATGTATTTCAGTTTCAACTGAATATATTTACGCAGGCATCTCATTGATTTCGTAGAATCTTTTCGAAATCCTTGTTACCTATTGCCGCCCCGTTCGGAGCAAGGCTGTTACCTATCTTCGAGGCCTGCGCAGCCTTGCGCATGGCGTTTGCATCGGCCCAGGGATCAGGTTCCGGTTGTTGATCGGTAGCATTCTCGTTACCTACGTTCTTGAAGTACGCGCCATCCAGTTCGTTGTAGACGACGCGATAGACGCGTAGTCGGCCATTCATGGGATGTTTGTGCACCGTGATGTAGCCGCGCGACTCGAGCGCAGCTAGCGCTCGCGAGAGGCTTTTGAGGTGACACCCGGCCACACCTGCCAGCCGTGGGTGACCGGCGTAGCAGCCTGTGCCATTGGCCCCGAGGCGATCGTGAGCTGCCACGGCGCCGAGAACGCGGAAATGCTCCGCTGTCAGTTCCTTGTCGCCGAGGGCACGCGCCGGCAATGCCGCATAGACTGGCTTCGACATCTAGGCATCGCTGCCGGGCTGCGGGGAACCCGTCTTGTCGCGGATCACGGCCGGGCCCCAAGCGTCTTTCATCGCCTCTGCATCGGCAAAGGCGAGCTCGGCGCATTCCCACAGGTGACATAGCAACTCGTTGCCGGCCTCATCGGTCATCTCGACGATGAACCAGCCGTCCGGAGCCTCGTCGGTCATCTGCACGAGAAACGGGGCGCCGTCTGGAACACGCTCGACGACGATCTCGCGGGTGGCAGGAATGACGTCGCGCTCGCCGCGCGCCAGGAAGGCCGCGACGCGCGGGTCGACGACCATTTCTGAGAGCTTCATAGCGCCCTCCCCACGACGTGCTCGGCGATGGCGCGAGCCAGCGCCCACGAGAGATTAAACCGTTGATGGAGGCGCAACGCTTGCAGCCGACCGGGGTTGAGGCTATCGTCGGCGCTGTCGACTTTGCCGGGAAGCAATTCGATATTTTGAAAGCCCGTCGCCTGACCCGCGGCGGGTTTTCGCTTTTCAGGGCGCTGCATCGGCGCCTCCTGCTCGGATGGCATTCGCCAGCTTGACCGCAGCACATGCGCCGACGGCATCAAGCGGCGGAAACCGGTCGCGGACCTCGATGACAACGGCGCGCGGCCGCTTGGCCTTCGGCGTCTCAACAATCCAGCGCGCGGCCTCTTGCACCAGGAGATCGGGATCGAGGTCGGTCTGCATCATGCTGCCGCCGCCTTGAGGCTCTCATCGTAGCGATCGAGGTCAGCCTCATCCCAATAGCGGCGACCGCAGATCTTCACGGGCCTGGGAAACTTCGATTCCGGGTCGTTGACCCAGCGCCAGAGCGCCATCTCGCCGATGTTGTTGTATCGGGCACGGACCTGCCTGGCGCCGAGCCACTTTTTCGTTGTCTTCTCCATATCGATGGCACCTCAGTTGTCACTGAGGTCAATCTTTCTCTATCGAAAACAGAAAATGCAACGGGCTTGGCACCAGTGTAACCATTACGGTTACATCCGCGATCTAGATGTAACCAATATGGTTACAGTGCCTGTGGATAACCTATTGGGGTGAGATTTGGACACGTCCAAATCTTTTCATCGCTCACCTTTGATTCTGCCGCTCACTGACGCCTCATGGGCACGACGTTCGCTGCCTCACGCGGCGCGATGATGCTGTCGACTAGGTTCGCCCAGGCAGTGAGCGCCTCGCGCTTCTCGCGCGCGTAGTCGTGACGGTTGTAGATCGCCGCCACGCCCGAGATCTTGCCGGACTTGTGATTTAGAACCGCCTCGACGATGTGGACCGCGACGCCGAGCCGCGCCATGCCCGACGCGGCGGTCCGGCGGAGATCATGTAGCGTCCACGGATCGAGCGTGAGCGCCAGGTCTCCGGTCTCCTTGCGGGCGATTGCCAGCATCGTCTCGTCGATCTTCTTCTTCGCGCGGCTGTACCCCGAGATCGGCGAATCGCCCGTCGTCGAGAGGATGAACCGACCATCCTCTCCGTCTTTCGCTTTCAGGCGAGGAAGCGCCTGCAGGATGCGCGCGACCTGTGGCGTGAGCGGCAGGTTTTGGCGCCGGCCGTTCTTGGTGCGCTCTGGGGGAATCGACCACAGCGGGTCGTCGCCCTCCAGTGTGACCTCCGCCCAAGATCCGGCGGCCACCTCGTCGCGCCGCTGGGCGGTGAGCAGCAGCAATTGCGCCAGCTCGCCGAAGGGCCAGCCCACTACGGCCGTTGCCTGCCAGAGCCACCTAATTTCGTCATCGGACAACACCCGGTCTCGGGCCGTCGGCGGCGCCGGCACCTCGACGTCGCGGAACGGATTGTCGACGACGATCGACTTCGCTGCGAACCATGAGAAGGCCTTCGAGAGCAGAGCGCGAACGCGAACAGCCGACTGGGGTCTGCCCGGCACCGAAACACTTCCCTCGGGAGATCGCCTGCCATGCGCGATCATGTCGACAAGGTCGACGATGTCGTGCCGCGAGATGCTCTGGATTTTTCGGCCGCGCCACCGCGGCTTTACCTCCCGCTCGATAAAGCCCTCGTTTTCATGGACGGTGCTGGCCTTGTTCTTTGCTTTTGCGTGCCGGTCGATGAATTCGCCGAAGGCCTCCTCGACGGTGAGGTTCCGGCGACGCAGCCCACTGCTGCCGTCCGATCGTGGATCGCGCCCCTCTGTAACTTCCCGAAGTTTGGCTTGAGCGGCCTTCCTGGCGTCATGCAGGCCGAGTGCCGGACGCTCCTGGCCATAGTCGCCGATGGCTAATTTCACGTTCTGGGATGCAACCCTGTAGCGGATGATCCACTTCATCACCCGTGGGCCGACGACCAGATAGAGCCCGGCCTGCCCGCCGTCGGCGATTTCCAGCTTCGCCGGCGGCCGCTTCGTCGCCAGGGCGTCGATTTTCTTTTGCGTCAGCGCCACCGCCATCGCGTCCTCCTGGCTTTGGGACACAGATCGGGACACTCACTGGCGCGATAGGTGTCAATTGTTCCCGATATTATCGCTACCAATCAAAGCCCTGTAAAGGCGACTGAAACCGGCACGCTGACCGGGGCGATCGGTAGCCAGCGATTGCCCACAGGAAAGGCTACCACAGAATTCGTAATGATGGGGTCAGGTGTTCGAGTCACCTAAGCGGCACCAGTTCCTTCCCTTCCAGCTGCCTCCGATGGCGCATTCTGTACTTGACCACCGCCCGTGCGGTGGATCGTGCAATGGCTCCCCATATCCGCCATTGTCGAGACTCAGCTTTGGTGGGAAACTCGCGGGCCTCAGCATGGGAGGTCCAAAATGCCTAACACTTTCAAGACCGGAGACGTCGTCAAGCTGAAGTCGGGAGGGCCGAAGATGACGGTCAGCGACGGCGCCGCTTCCGGCATGTATCTGTGCCATTGGTTCAACCGCGAGGGCGATGTCTGGATTCCGCAGCATGCGGGCTTCAAGCCGGACCAGCTGGTGGTCGCCGACCCATCGGCGTAGCCGTTTGCCAGGGGCGGTGGCCGGCCGGCGTGAATTGGGATGACGCCGGATGGGGTGTCATGGCCGCTGCTTTTGGTACCAGCACCGGGGCGGCGTCGCCGAATCAGATGATCGGCACAGGCAACCGACGGATTTCCGTCGTCGCGGCGTTTAACGGTTGAAGCGTGACCATGGCATGGGCCGTGGCCGACGCGCAAACCGGAGACGCCTAAGCATGATACGCCGTTCGATCCTTGCCACTGCCTTGAGCCTGCTGACCGTTGCAGCCCTCGCCCAGACGCAGCCCCCTGCTGCCACGTCTCCTGGCACCACGCCGCCGGCTGCCGCCCCAGCCACGCCAAGGGCCAAGTCCGACATCACGCTGGCCAAGTTCCAGAAGCGGCGGGAGAAGGCGATCATGGCCGCCGACACGGATGGTGACGGCAAGATCAGCCTGCTGGAGTGGGAAGCCTTCCAGGCCAAGCGCAACATCAAGGGCGATGCCGCCAAATCCTTCGCGCGCATCGATTCGAACCATGACGGCTTCATCGACCGCGCCGAGCTCGATGCGTTCTTCGCCACGCGCTTTGCCAGACTGGACAAGAATGGCGACGGCGTTCTGACGGCCGACGAGATGCCAAGCCACAAATCCGCTCCCAAGCCGGAGCAATGACCAAGAGGCCATGACGCGTGATGGATATCGGGAGTGCGCCAGCCGATGAGCGCGGATCCGGACGAGGAGCTGGTTCGTCGGGTCGGTGCCGGCGACCCGGCGGCCGTGCAGACGCTCGTCGCGCGCAAATTGCCGCGCATCCTTTCGCTTGCCGTGCGCATGTTGGGCGACGCGGCGGAGGCCGAGGATGTCGCGCAGGAGACCTTCATGCGCATCTGGCGCCACGCCTCGAGCTGGCGGCGTGGCAATGCACGCTTCGACAGCTGGATCCACCGGGTGACCCTCAACCTCTGCTACGACCGGCTGCGCCGGCGCCGCGAACTGGTGACCGACGATTTGCCGGACGTGGCCGACCCTGCCCGGCTTCCCGACGCTCGCGAAGAGCCACATCGGGTCGAGCAGGCCCTGCAGGCGATCGCGCCACGCCAGCGCGAGGCGATCATCCTGGTCTACTATCAGGAGATGTCCAACATAGAGGCGGCCGCGACATTGGAGATCAGCGTCGATGCGCTGGAGAGCCTGCTTTCGCGCGGCCGGCGGGCCTTGCAGATGATTTTGGCGAGGGACGGCGTCCATGACTGAAAGGAGCGCGACCATGAATGGCGGACATTCACCGTGCCTTGCGGGCGTCAGGCGGGCGCCGGTTGGCCTCGTTTCCAACCCGCGTGGGCACGCGGCACCAAGGGGCAAGGGGAAGAAAGATGGCTGAAGATATCGAGGACGGCCCGGCAATGGACGCCAGGCGTTTCGCGGCGCTGGCCGAAGCCTATGGCGGCAATCTGCGGCGCTGGCCGCAAGCGGAGCGCGAAGCGGCAGCCGCCTTTGCTTCAAGCGAGACAGGCCAGGCCATTTCGCGACGGGCCGACACGCTCGACGCCCTGCTCGACAGTTATGGCGTCGAGCACCCCGGCAAGGCGCTGCACGACACGATCCTGCTGACCGCTGACCGGTACGTCGTCCAGCGCCGGCGTCAGCGCTTCTGGTGGCTGGGGCTGGGGCTCGCCGGCATTGGGCTGGCCGGCGCTATCGCCGGACTGGCCCTGGTGACCGTCGTCACGCCCGAAGTTCAGCCCGACCATTATGTGCTCGACGCCAATGCGACGGCGTTCGGTGATGCGGGGCCCGACACGATCGAGGAAGACCTATGAGCACCAGCCGCAATCTCCTTATCGCATCAGTGGTGCTGAATGTCTTCCTGGCCGGTGCGCTTGCCGGCGGGGCTGTCTGGATGAAACGCGGCAAGCCGGCCCAGGGCTATTCGCTGGAGGCGGCAGGCGGCCGGCTTCCGGACCAGCAGCGCACGATGTTCCGCAAGGCGCTGCGCGAAGTCCGCCAAGAGTCGCGCGAAATCATCCTCGACGGCCAGCAGGCCAGGCGCGATGCAGCGGATTTGCTGCGGCAGCCCGTCCTCGACACGGCGGCCCTGGCGGCCGCCCTGGAACGGGCCCGCAATGCCGACGTCACCGTGCGCACGCGGCTGGAGCAGCGCATCATCGCGTTTGCGGCGGCAGGCTCGGCCGAGGATCGCAGCCTGCTGGCGGAAGGACTCTCAAGGCGCGCCGGGCCGCAGCCGTCGACATCGCCAAAAAAAACCCCGTGACGACCGACGGAAAATGCCGACGGCGCCCGTTTAACGAAATGAAGGGCAAGGTCTGCCGGGCCATCTGGCGCCGACAGGTTTTCAACCTCGGACAATTTCGGAGCATGGTCATGAACTATCTGACAAAATACGCGGTCACCGCCGCTCTCGCGGTCACCGGAACGGCGGCTACCGTCGCGGCATCCTCGGCGATGCCGCTGGCGCCGCTTGCCGCCCCGGCGCTGGTCGAGCACGTCGCGTGGGGTTGCGGGCCTGGCTGGCATCCCAATCCCTGGGGACGCTGCGTCCCGAACCGCGTCGTGGTCTACCCCCGCTACTATTACTGGCATCGCCCGGCCTTCTACGGGTGGCATCCGCACCGTCACTGGCACCGCTGGCATCGCTGGTAAGGCCTCGGGGGCCGACAACTTCGTCGGCCCCACGACCTCAGTTGAACAGGCACGAAACGGCTCGAACGGGCTTCCGGCGCCGTGCACGGGAAGCCCCAGCAATGGAGAGCTGACTTGGCTATCCCGGCCTCCAATTCCCCGCCCGATGCAGCCCCAGATCCAGTGCTCGTCGCTTTCAACCGCTTCGGGCTCGGGGCAAGGCCCGGCGACCGCGACAGGGTGATCCACGACCCGCGCGGCTATCTGAAGGCGGAACTGCGGCAACCCGACATCGCCCTGATCCCGCTCGACGATCCGGCCTATGCAAGCCTGCCGGGCAGCACGCCGGCCATCCAGGCCAGCATGGCGGCAAACTTCCAACGCAAGCTCGACCGCGAGCGCATGGCCGCAACCACGGCGCAGCCAGCAATGGCGAGCGCCCAGGCCACGCCGGAACAGGTTGCGCCTGCCCCACCTGTTCCGCCGCCCGGGCCTCCGGCCAAGCCCGCGCCGCCAATCGAGGCCACGCTGTTTCGCGCCGAAGCCCAGGCGCGCTTCGACAAGGCGTTGCGGGTCGAGGCCGGCTTTGTCGAACGCCTGGTGTATTTCTGGTCGAACCATTTCTGTGTCTCCGTGGCGAAGGACAACATCGTGCGGGCAAGCGCCGGAGCCTTCGAACGCGAAGCCATCCGCCCGTTCGTGCTCGGCCGTTTCGCCGACATGCTGATGGCGGTGGAGCGGCATCCGGCGATGCTCTTCTATCTCGACAACCAGCAGTCGATCGGACCCGACTCCCGCGCCGGCAAGAACCGCCGGCGTGGCCTCAACGAGAACCTCGCCCGCGAGATCATGGAACTGCACACGCTGGGCGTCGGCAGCGGCTATACCCAGGCCGACGTCACCAGCTTCGCGCGCATCCTGACCGGCTGGACGATGGCCGGACGCGAAGGTCGGCTTGGCGAACCGGGCAGTTCCGCCTTCAACCCCAATGCGCATGAGCCGGGGGATGCGGTGCTGCTGGGCAAGACCTATCCGGCCGGCGGCATGGGCCAGGCCGAGGCAGCGCTCAACGATATCGCCAGCCATCCGGCGACGGCGCAGCACATCGCCACGCAACTCGCCCGTCATTTCATAGCCGACGACCCGCCGCCGGCGGCGGTCGCGCGCCTGGCCAAGGTTTTTACCAAGACCGACGGCAATCTCCGGGCATTGGCGGCGACCCTCATCGACATGCCGGAGGCCTGGTCGACGCCGCTGGCCAAGATGCGCTCGCCCTTCGACTATATCACCGCCATCCGCCGGGCGGCCGGTCCGGGTCCGGCAACCGATCCCGGCCAGTCGCTCAACTGGCTCAATGCGCTCGGCGAACCGCTCTGGCAGCCGCCGGGGCCGAACGGCTTTTCCGACCAGGCGGCCAGCTGGGCCTCGGCCGAAGGCATGAAGATCCGCCTCGACATCGCCTGGCAGGCGGCCCGACAGGTCAAGGATATCGGCAATCCCAACGACATGCTCGACGCCGTCATCGGTCCTTCCGCCTCGCCGGAAACGCGGCAAGCGGTCGCCCGCGCCGAATCCAGGCAGCAAGGCCTGGCGCTGCTGCTGATGGCGCCCGAATTCCAGAGACGATAGCGCGCGCGACAGGTCCGGCGCCGACATGGAGACCAAGTCATGAGCCTGCTGTGTGAAATCCCTCATCCGTCCCGCCGCGCCGTACTGATGACCGGCGGCGCGCTGTTTGCCTGGGCCTATCTGCCGCGCTTCGCCCGCGCCGCCGACAATCGCGACCCGCGCCTGATCGTCATCGTGCTGCGCGGCGCGCTCGACGGCCTGTCGGCGGTCGGTCCGGTCGGCGATCCCGACTATGCCGGCCTGCATGGCGACATCGCTCTGTCGCTCGCCGGCCCGCATGCGGCGCTGCCGCTCGATGGTTTCTTCGCGGTCAATCCGGCAATGCCGGTCTTCGCGCGGCTGTTCAGGGACAAGCAAGCCGCGGTGGTGCATGCGGCCGCGACCGGCTATCGCGAGCGCTCGCATTTCGACGGCCAGGACGTGCTGGAAAGTGGATTTGCCGGGCCGGGTCACGTCGCCACCGGATGGCTCAACCGGGCGCTGGAGAGCGTGCCGGCGGGCGACCGCGTGGCGACGCTCGGCGGACTGGCCGTCGGACCATCGACGCCGCTGGTGATCCGCGGTGCCGCTCCCGTGCTCGGCTGGGCGCCGCAATCGCTGCCGGCGCCGGCCGGCGACCTCGCGGCGCGGGTCCTCGATCTCTATCAGCATCGCGATCCGGTGCTGGCGGTGGCCCTGCAAAAGGGACTCGATGCCGACCGCATGGCGCTCGACGACCAGATCGGCGGCAATGTGATGAGGCCGAAGGACGGAGCGATGAAGCCGAGGGGCGGCCTCGACAGCGGCGCCGGCATGCGGCAGGCCGCGCAGGGTGCCGCCAGGCTGATCGCGGCCGATGACGGGCCGCGTGTTGCGGCGCTTGCCTTCGACGGCTGGGACACGCATGTCAACGAAGGCGGCGCGACCGGCCGACTCGCCAGGCTGCTCGGCGGCCTCGACGGCGCCTTCGAGGAATTCGAGAAAGGCCTCGGCGACCGCTGGAAGGACACGGCGATCGTCGCCATCACCGAATTCGGGCGCACGGCGCAGATCAATGGCACGGTCGGCACCGATCACGGCACAGGCACGGTGGTGCTGCTCGCCGGCGGCGCGATCAAGGGCGGCCGCGTCGTCGCCGACTGGCCGGGATTGAAGCCGGCTCAGCTCTATGAACAGCGCGATCTCGCGCCGACCAGCGATGTCAGGGCGGTGTTGAAGGGCCTGCTCGCCGACCAGTTCGGTCTTTCGGCAGCCGTGCTCGGCGACAAGGTTTTTCCGGAGTCGGCGGCAGTGAAGCCTATGCCGGATCTCGTCGTGTGAGAAATAAAGATGGCGCCACAGGAGGCGCCACCTTTTTGGGGAGCCGCCCACGCCACTTCGGACCGGGCGCCACGTCGATCCGCTCCGTGATCACCAGCGGCGGTGCCAGCGATGGTGGTGATGATACCGCCAATGTCCCGGCCGCACTATTATCACGCGACGACGGTTGGGCACACAATTTCCCCACCGGTTCATGTGCCAGCCGGGGCCGCATCTCCAGCCGACGCTTTCGATTGGCAACAAACCGGCGCTCGGCTTGGCCATGGGCAAGGCCTGCGAGCCGACGCTCGACAGCATCAATGTGCCTGCGGCGACGGCAATCGGCAGAATGTATCTGGTGAGCATGATATGACCTCCATGGTTGACATTCCCGAGGACAACATACCACTCGCCCGGCTGAATGCCGGGTGAGTGGTCCAATCACATATCCGTTAGCGGGCTGAGCGCTCGCCAACCGATGCCGCGACTTTCAGCGTGGGATCGTTTCGCGGCCTCGATCAGGCGGCCTCGACCTTGGCGGCCGACGCATCCCGCACCAGTTTGGTCACGCCGGCGAAGTCGAGCTTGCCGGAGCCGAGCACCGGCACTTTCGGGACGACGCGCACTTCGGCGGGAACCATCAGGTCCATGGCGCCATTCGCCTTGGCGAAGGCCAGGAACTCGGCACGTGTGGCGCCGGGAGCCTCGGTGATGAGAATGAGCTTCTCGCCCTTGCGCGCATCCGGCACGGAAGCGACGGCCGACAACGAGCCATTCCACACTTCACCCGCCAGCGCCTCGACGGCCGCGAGCGAGATCATCTCGCCGCCGATCTTGGCGAAACGCTTGGCGCGGCCGCGAATGGCGATGAATCCCCCTTCGTCGATCGAAACGACATCGCCGGTGTCGTGCCAGCCATCCGGCAGCGGTTCGAGCACACCCGGCTTCTCGGCGCGCAGATAGCCCGCCATCACGTTGGGTCCGCGGACATGCAGCCGGCCGCCATCGTCGACACCGGGCACCGGATCGAGGCGATACTCCATGCCGGGCATGATTTTGCCGACGGTGCCGGAGCGGTTGTACATCGGCGTGTTGATGGAGATCACCGGCGCGGTCTCGGTGACGCCATAGCCTTCCAGGATGCGCACGCCGAACTTTTCCATATAGGTCATGCGCGTGGACGCCTTGACCGGTTCCGCGCCGGCAAAACAATAGCGTATCGAGCGGAAGTCATAGGGATGCGCGGTGCGCGCATAGCCGCCGAGGAACGTATCGGTGCCGAAGATGATCGTCGCGTTGGATGCGTAGATCAGTTCCGGCACGATGCGGTAGTGCAGCGGCGACGGGTAGAAGAAGATCGGCACGCCCGAGATCAGCGGCAGCACCGTGCCGGCCGTCATGCCGAAGGAATGGAAGATCGGCAAAACGTTGAACACCTTGTCGCCCGAGTGGAAGTCGATGCGCGAGGCCGCCTGCGCGGCATTGGCCAGTATGTTGCGGTGGGTCAGCACGACGCCCTTCGGCGTGCCTTCGGAGCCTGAGGTGAACAGAATCACCGCCGGATCGTCAGGCTTGCGCGGCGCGCGTGGCGTCGACTTGCGCAACAGGCCGAGCAGCTTGTCCTTGAGACCGATGGTCTTGCGCAGATCGTCGAGCCAGACGATGTCGACCGAGCGACCGATCTCCTCGACCACCGCGCCGAGCTTTGCCTGTTCTACAAACGCGCGGGACGTGAGCACCGTGCGCACCTCGGCCGCCTTGCAGGCAGACAGGATGTTGGCGGCGCCCGCGGTGAAGTTGATCATCGCCGGCACCTTGCCGGCCGACATCACGCCAAGCAGCGTCGCGCAAGAGCCGTTGGCGTTGGGCAGCATGATGCCGAGCGTCTGCTGATCGGCATAAAGGTTCTGGAATTTCTCGCCAAGCACGGCGGCCGCGGTCAGCAGCTTGCCATAGCTCAGCGAGCGGGTGACCGGATCCTGCACGGCGAGCCGTTTCATGCCGCGTTCATTCGCCGTCAGGATGATCTTTTCCAGCACCGTCTTGTCGATGTCCTGAGTGCGGAGGACGAGATCCGACATGACCTGGTAGAGTGCCGAACCCGCCGCGGCGCGGCGCTTGCGGCCCTTCAGTTCCGGCGGCACCTGCAGCTTGACCGGCTCCAGTATGGTCACCTTGACCTTCGGGAACAGCCGGCGGCGCACATGCTGCGACGTCAGCCGCGAGAACGGGCTTTTCTCCAGCCCGTCGATGCGGATCGGCACAACCATCGAGCCGGTCTTGTCCGCCACCATGGCGGCGCCGTCATAGACCTTCATCAGCCCGCCGGTCACGGTGATGCGGCCTTCGGGGAAGATGACCAGCGGATCGCCACCCTGCACGATCTTGATCAGCGCGCGGGTCGACATCGGCTTGGCCGGGTTGAGTGGCAAAGCGCGGGCGAGCTTCATGAACGGCTTCATCCACCAGGCCTGGGCTATGGCGTAGTCGATGGCGAAGACCGGCTCCTCATCGGTCAGCGTCAGCGCCAGCGGACCGTCGAGGAAGCTGACATGGTTGAGCGCCAGGATCGGCGCCTTGCCGGCCGCCTTGAGGTTCTCCATGCCCTCGACCTCCAGGCGCAGGAAGGCGCGGAACAGGATGGAGACGAAATCGCGGAAGGCGTTGGTCGGCAGGAATTTCAGCATCAGCCAGGCGGCGATGGCGTTGGCGGCGGCGAGGCCAAACAGGATGCCGCCGGTGGAAACTTTCGTCTGGATCACGGCGACGATAATGCCACCAACGGTCATGAAGCCGGCATTGACGATGCTGACGGCGGCGACGACACGGGCGCGGCGCGCTTCCGGCGACCAGGCCTGCACGGCGGCGAAGGTCGGCACCACGAGGAAGGCGCTGGCGATGGCCATGGCGGCGAGGTCGATCGCCACGCGGATGGTGTTTGGCCCGGCGAAGAACAGGGCAAGGGTTTGCGCCTTCGGCGAAGGCTGCATGCTCCATATGGTCCAGGCCAAATGCAGGCCGAACAGCGCCAGCAGCGCCGTGCCGACCGGCGCAGGCAGAAGCACGATACGCCCCTGCGACATCCATGCGGCAATCGCCGAGCCGACGGCGATCGAGACGGCAAACACCGCGAGATAGACGGTGACGGCGATCTCGTTGCCGCCGAGCGAATCCTTGATCAAGGTCGGCAGGATCGAAAGCACGATGGCGCCGATCAGCCAGAACCAGGAGGTCATCAGTCCGGCGCGCCAGATGCGCATGTCGGCGCGCAATTCGCTGACCTGGCGCCAGGTCGAGCGGAAGATGTTCTTGTCGATGACAAGGTCAGGTGCTGCCGAACCGGTGGGCGGAATGTAGCGGCTGACGAACCAGCAGCCGACGGCCAAGGCCATCATGATCGGTCCGAACACCGTGACGCCGATGCCGTCGGCCGACACGACGCCGCCGACGATGGTGCCGCCGAGGATGGCGGCAAACGTGGCCGACTCTATCCAGGCGTTGGCCTTGGGCAGTTCCTTGCGCTCGAGGTGATCGGGCAGGATGCCGTATTTGATCGGCCCGAACAGCGCCGAGATGATGCCGAACATCAGCAGCGCCGTCATCAGCACCGGGATCGAAGACAGCGCGATGCCGGCGACAGAGACGGCCGCCGCGGCGATCTCGGCGAATTTCAGCCGCCGGGCGATGAGGGCCTTGTCGAAGCGGTCGGCGATCTCGCCGCCAAGCGCCGACAACAACAGGAAGGGCGCCATGAAGACGGCGCCCGCCAAAGTGACCAGCGAGGCGGCCTGATCGGCGGCCAGCGTGAAGAGGATCAGGAACACCAGTGTGTTCTTGAGGAAATTGTCGTTGAAGGCGGACAGGAACTGCGTCCAGAACAGAGGCGCAAAGCGCCGGGACAACATCAGATGCGTGTTCATGGCGATTTCCATTTGGCGGAACCCTGCCGCTGTGTGCCGGCAGTCCCTGCGGGTTGCAGGCGCTGTTTCGATTTCGATGATAGTCTTGAGCCGGTTAAACTTCCTTGCTGTGCCTGATGTCCATACCGAGGCTTTCGGTTCATCAGAAATGAACATCGTTCATAAACGCATCCTACCACGCTTTGAACATTGTTCAAGCAAAAAATGAACGGCGTTCAAGACTCTTTGAACGGATCGATAGCGGGGGATATCTGTCGGTGTGTCAGGCGACCCCGGGCTGGCTCAGAGCGTCGCCACTGTCTTCAGCGCGCCGTCGAGCATGTCGCCTTTCTCGTCCTTCAGCGCCGCCTCGCGCAGGCGGCGGATCCAGTCGGCGGCATCGTCGCGGCCCTTAAGCATGGGAAGCGCGGAGAGCACGCGGTCGAATTTCGACTGTGCCCGGATATGGGTGTCGCTGTAGCCCTTGATCAGCCGGCGGCAGTTGAGGATTTCGACGGCGAGCGCATAGTCCTCCGGCACATGGCCGAGCGCCAGCGCGTACCAGCGATCGAGATGGGTCATCTCGACCTTGTGGCGCAGCAGGCCGCGGCGCCAGCGGCGCAGGCCGCCGATGAACCACAAAGCGGCGAAGCCGGCAAAGCTGTCCGTGCGGATGCGGCGGCCATGGTTGATGCGGCGGTCAAGGAAGGCGGCAAGCTTCGGCCGGCTTTCGATATAGCTGCCCAGCCCTGCCGGCAGCGTGCCACAGAACTCCTCGATGCGCGGATGAAAATATTCGGTGACCTGCAGGATCGAATCGTCCTTGACGCCGACTTCCATGCGCACGCGCCTGTCACGCGTCGAGCGTGTTTTCAGGTCGGCGACGCGGATCATGTCGTCGTAGCACAGGGCATTGGCGAGATGCTTGGCGCCGGCGATGGACAGCGCATAGGAATGGTCTGCACTATCCAGCGCGACCGCCTTGTCCAGCCGGTCGAGATATTCACGCCCATAGGCGATGTCCTGATAGTCGACGACCTTTCGCAAGCCGCGCAGCGCCATGTCGCGCACCGCCAGGGGCATCAGGTCAATGCGGGCAGCAAGCGCCTGCCAGCCCTGGAGCAGGTTTTGCGGGCCGCTCACGCGCCCCTCGGCGGATTCGACATTGGCCCGCTCTGCCGGTTTCGGCGCAGGTGCCGCCGTGCCACGCGCGCGGTCATAGGCGGCGCCGAAGGCGGCAAGGCTGGCCTTGACGCCACGGCCGCCGGCACCGATCGCCTGCTCATAGCTTTCGCGGGTGAACGGCAGCGCATCGGATCCGGCCAGCGCGCCGAGCAGGCTGGCCGAAATCATCGAACCATTGTCGGCGGCGATCTTTTCCATGTCGAAAGCGATGAAGCGCTTGGACGCGGCTTCCGCCGTCGCGTGCACCTTGGAAGACGAGGCCCGGCCGTCGCCAGGCTCAATCTTCTCTGATACCGCGGCGATGCGGTGCGAGGAAGCGATCAGCGTGGTGCGCTCGGGCGTGACGAAACCGCGGATAATGGCGCGGCCGGCTTCCATCAGTTCGGCGGCGATCAATATGTCGACATCGCCTTGCGAGGGCGACAGCGCGAAGACCGGCAGCCGGCCGGTGTCACGGGCCATTTCGACATAGTAGATGGTGGCACCGGTGCGTTGCGCCACGCCGGCGACCGAGGTCGATTGCGCGACATAGCCATTGCGCTCGGCGACATCGGTGATCCAGTCGGCCAGCACGCCGCCGCCCTGGCCGCCGACCGCCAGCACGGCGAGCTTGATGACGGGCTCATCGTCCTGGGCGCCGACCTTGGCGCGGAATGGCGGGACAGCGTCAAGCATCGGCGAAGGTCAGGCGCCGGCTTTCGCGGCGGCGCTGCAACAGGCTGATCACGGCACGACGCGCGCTTTCCAGGAAGCGATCCCAGCGGCTCGGATTGTGCACGACATCGGCGCGGTAGAAGGATGGGCAGAGCACCGCAGCATCGGCGACCTCGCCGCAATTGCCGCAGCCGACGCAGTTCTGGTCGATCGATGCCACGGGATCGTCGCGCAGCGGATCGTCGAGCGATTTTACCGACAGCGACGGACAGCCCGACAGCCGCATGCAGGCGTGGTCGCCGGTGCAGATGTCCTCGTCGACGCCAAACTTCGGCTTTACCACTCGCTCGCCGCCCTTGATCGCCTTGTCGACCAGCGGCTTTTCGCGGCGCTGGCGGTTGAGCATGCATTCGGAGGAAGCAACGATGACCTTCGGTCCCTTCTCCTCCGTCGTCAGCGCCTCGCGCAGCGTGTCCTGCATCTTGCGGACATCGTAGGTGCGGTCGACATGGCGCAGCCATTTGACGCCCATGCCCTTCACCGCTTCGGTGATCGGATGCTTCGTCGACTTGGTCTTGTTGCCCGCGCGCGATGACAGGATGTCCTGCCCGCCTGTGGCGGCCGAATAGAAATTGTCGACGATGACGATGACGCCGTCATTCTTGTTGAAGACGGCATTGCCGATCGAAGAGGTCAGGCCGTTGTGCCAGAAGCCGCCATCGCCGACGAAGGAGATCGAGCGGCGGTTGGCATCGGGCGAATTGAACGCCGAGGCGGAAGCCGGCCCCAGCCCATAGCCCATGGTTGTGGCGCCGAGTTCGAAGGGCGGCATGATCGAGAACAGGTGGCAGCCGATATCGGAAGCGATGTGGTGCTTGCCGAGTTCCTGCTCGACCAGCTTTGTCGCGGCAAAGATCGGTCGTTCCGGGCAGCCGATGCAGAAGCCCGGCGGACGGCCCGGGACGACGTTGATCAGGTCCGCGGTGTCGATGCCGTCGCCTACCTTGTTGGGCGCGCGCACCTCACCTGGGAGCAGATGCGGCGCCTCGGCGCGCAGGAAGGTACCAATGCCGTCGAGCATGACCTGGCCGGTATATTCGCCGGCCATCGGCAGATATTCCTTGCCGACCAGCCTCGTGCCGCGCCCGGCCTTGTGCAGCATCGCCGCGAAAGCCTGTTCGATGTAGTTGGGCTGTCCTTCCTCAACGACCAGCACCGCCTGCTTGCCCTCGCAGAAGGACAGGAACTCGTCATCGATCAAGGGATAGACGGCGTTGAGCACGTAGAGCGGCACGTCCGTCTCGCCATAGGTGTCGGCAAGGCCGAGACGCTGCAAGGCGCGGATGACGGAATTGTACATGCCGCCCTGCATGACGATGCCGACCGAGCCGTGGTCCGAACCGAAGAACTCGTTGATCTTGTTCTTGGCGATGAAATCGACGGCCGCCGGCCAGCGCTTCGCCACCTTCTCCTTCTCATGCAGGAAGGAGGCCGGCGGCAGCACGATGCGGCCGGTGTCGCGGCGCGGCGCCTCCAGCGCATCGGCGACCGTCATCGGCGGGCGCTTGTTGTCCTTGGCGATGAAGTGGCCGTGGACATGGCAGCAGCGGATGCGCACCTGCAGCATGACAGGCGTGTTGGAGACCTCGGACAGTTCGAAGCCGTCCTCCACCGCCTTGACGATCGACGGCAGGTTGGGGCGCGGGTCGAGCAGCCAGACCTGGCTCTTCATGGCGAAGGCATGGCTGCGCTCCTGCATGATCGAAGAGCCCTCGCCATAGTCCTCGCCGACGATGATCAGCGCGCCGCCGGTGACGCCGCCGGAGGCCAGGTTGGCGAGCGCATCGGAGGCGACATTGGTGCCGACGGTCGACTTGAAGGTGGCCGCACCACGGATGGGATAGTGCACCGAGGCGGCCAGCATGGCGGTGGCGGTGGCTTCCGAGGCGCTCGCCTCGAAATGCACCCCAAGTTCGCCCAGAATATCCTGCGCGTCGGCCAGCACGTCCATCAGATGGCTGATCGGCGCGCCCTGGTAGCCGCCAACATAGCCGACGCCGCATTGCAGCAGCGCCTTGGTGATGGCGAGGATGCCCTCGCCCGCGAATTCCGCGCCGGCGCCGAGCCGCAGCTTTTCGACTTCCTTGGCAAAAGACCGTTCGGCCATTTTTCTGCTCCTTCCGTTACCGCCGGCATCGGCGGCGCGTAGGTCTAGAGTCCTTTTTTATGCATGTCGTTTCCCCAAAACCGGATCCACTTTTGGGCGACATGCATCAGATGTCGTGCTTGCGAATGTTCTTGAGCATCTTCAAAAGCGTGGCGATCAGTGCTGCATATTCGGTATCGTCGATATCGTCGAACATCGCCTCGAAGGCGTCATGCATGGCCGGCCAGGCGCGGGTGAACTCTGCGCGGCCGTCGTCGGTCAGGAAGACATGGCGGATGCGGCTGTCGGTGACGCCCTGCTCGCGCCGCACGAAGCCTTGCCCCTCCAGCGTGTCGAGCGTGCGGCTCAAGGTCGACTGCTCGATGACGGTGTAGACTGAGAGGTCGTTGACGGTGACGCCATCGGTGACCGACAGCACGGCCAGTGTGCGCACCTGCGGAATGGTCAAGCCTTGCTTGCGAAAATCATCGCGCAAGGTGGCATTGTAGCGGCCCATGATGCGGTTCATCAGATAGGGCGCGAATTGCTGCAGGCCGATCTGGCCGAGCGTCGAAATGCGCTGGCGCTTTTCTGTCACCTTCTGCTCCATCACAGCCTCCCCGCCAGGAGAAAGCCGGAGCCGCCGCCAAGACCCGCGCCCGGATGGGTCGAGGCGCCGATATGGTAGAGGTTCTTGATGCCGGTCTGGTGGTTACGGCTGGTCTTGAACGGTCGCCACAGGAAGGACTGGTCGACGGTCGATGACCCCCCATACGGATCGCCGCCGACAAGATTGATGTTCATCGCTTCAAGGTCGGCCGGCGAATAGGCTCGGCGCGCGATGACACTGTCCTTGAGGCCATCGATATGGCTGGCGAGGATCGCTTCAGCGCGGTCGGCATAGGCCTCGCGCATCGGGTCGGTCCACTGCCCGTCAGCTGGGGCCCGCAGCTTGCCGGCGGCATCGCCCTTGATGTGGCGCGGCGCTTCGGGCAGTTGCAGCCACAGGATCGCCTTGCCTTGCGGGCAGCGTGACAGGTCGAGCGCATGCGGCTGGCCGACGCAGATGGTCGGCACTTCCGGCAGCAAGCCGCGCACCGCCTCGTTGCAGGCTTTCGACACACCATCCAGGCCCGGCGTCAAATGCAGCAAGGCCACCTTGCCCAGCCCTTCGCCGCGCCATGCCGGCGGCCTGTCGAGGGCGTAGTGGACCTGGAAATTGCCTTTGCCATAGCGGTATTTCCGCGTTGCCTCGACGTCGTCCCTGGGCGCCTCGCCACCGAGCAGCCGGCCATAAAGCTGCGTCGGCGTGACCGAGCAGATGACGCTCTTCTTCGCATGAACCGTTTCGCCCGAGGCCAGCCGCACACCGGTGGCGCGACCACCAGCCAGGATGACGGAGGCAACATCCGCTTCGGTGGCGATGACGCCGCCGCGCTCGGTGATCAGCGCCTCGAAGGCCGACAGCAGATTCTTCGCCCCGCCCTTGACGATCGGGGCGCCCGCGGCTTCGAGCGCGAAGGCGATTACCTTGGCGATCTGGCCGGAGAAAGCATCTTCCGGTCCAAGTCCGGCATGCAGCACCCAGGGCGCCCAGAGGGCGCGGGTGATTTCGGACTGGTAGGTGCTTTCCAGCCAACCGCGCGCCGGCGCCAACGCCTCGCCGAGGAAGGCCGAAAGGCCACGCGAGCCGCGCCGCCAGGCAGCGCCGGCCAGCAGCTTTGCGGTCGGGTAGGACCACAGGCTGCCGCCCAGCAGGCCGAACAGCAGGCCGGCATTGCGTTCGATGCCGCCGACATCGTCGGCGTGCCGGTCGCCATCACCCGCCGCGATCGCATTGAGGGCGGCGACATTGGCGGCGCGGTCGGTGCTTAGCACCGCATGGCTGCCGTCCGGCCGCAGCACACCGGTCGGCGTGCCGGTGTGGCAGAACTCCAGCCCGTGCCGCGCGAGATCGCCGCCCAGCGCCGCAAAAGCCGGCGAGGTGATGAACAGCACGAAGGTCGTCGCCATCACGTCATGGACGAAGCCGGGCGCAGTGATCTCCTCGGTGCGCATGCAGCCGCCGATGCGGTCGTTGCGTTCGAGGACAAGCACATCAGCACCCTTGCCGCCAAGCATCGCCGCGCAGACCAGCGCGTTGATGCCGCTGCCGACGATGATGTGATCTGGCGCTTTCATTGGTGGTTCCCTGTGGGCAGCGGACAGGCTTGCGAGGTCCGCCCTCTACGGCGCCGTAAAGCGCGAGCGCCGCCAACCTGCCTCCCTATCGCCTCGCCAACCTGCATGATCTTCTCCCGAAGATCTCCTTACTGCCCCGACACCAGCGCCAGTGCGCGGATCGGGCTGCCGGTGCCGTGCTCGATCTTCAGCGGTGCCGCGATCAGGATCGCGCCCTTCGGCGGCAGCTGGTCGAGATTGCAGAGGCTGGCAAGCCCATAGCGATTGGCCTTGTGCATCAGCGTGTGCGCCGGGAACGGCGGCTCCATGCCACCCGCCTTGCCGGCATCGGTGCCGATCGTCTCCGAGCCCCAGCCCTTGATGTCCTTGGCTATCAGGTACTGGATGGCTTCGGCCGTCGGACCGGGCGTATGTGGACCGGTCTCGTTGGCATTGAGGAACTCGGCTTCCGAGCCATTGCGCTTGTACCAGTCGGTGCGCATCACCACCCACTCGCCGGCGTTGATGGCGCCGTGCTTGGCTTCCCACGCCTTGATGTGGTCGACGGTGAGCAGGAAATCGTGGTCGGCGGCGGCTTCCTTGGAGCAGTCGATGACATTGACCGGGCCGACGAAGTTCTGCGCCGGAATGGTGTCGGTGGCGCCGTCCGGATAGTCCTTGCCGGTGATCCAATGCTGCGGCGCATCGAAATGGGTGCCCGAATGCTCGCCGAGCTTCAGCCAGTTCCATGCCCACCACGGACCGTTCTTGTCATAGCGGGAGATCGAATGGATCTCGACCTTCGGCGTGTCGACGGCGAGCTCCGGCGGCAGCTTGATCAGCGGCGTGTCGGGCCCGAGCTGCGCGGAGAGGTCAATCACCTTGATGGCGCCTGACAGCAACTGGCCGGCGACTTCGCCGAGGAGTTTTTGGGTGTCCATGGTCTTCTGTTCCCTCTTTCTGGTGACAATCAAGGCTCGTCTCGGCCCTTAATATCCTACTAGACGAAAACATATGCATCTGCAATTATCTTTAAGCATAAAGGAAATGGGAACGGGGCGTGAGCGAGTTCGACGCCATCTTTGTCGGGGCGGGCCACAACAGTCTGGCATGCGCCGCGCATCTGGCGCTCAAAGGCTGGAAAATCGGGATTTTCGAGCGCAATTCCACAATCGGCGGCACCGTTCAGACCCGTGAATTCACCCTTCCCGGCTTCCGCCACGATTTCGGCGCGATGAATCTGAGCCTGTTTGCCGGCTCTGCCTTCCACCGGAAATATGCAAATGAATTGAAAGCGCAGGGGCTGGAATTCGCTCCGGTCGCCGACTGTTTCGCCAGCGCCTTTCCGGACGGACGCTGGTTAGGCGTCAGCAGCGATCTGGAAAAGACGGCCACGCGCATGGCCGCTTTCTCCACCGCCGATGCCGCGGCATGGCGCAAGCTGGTTGCGGCGTTCCCCGCCGAGGCCGAGCATCTGTTCCGGCTGCTGGGCTCACCGATGAGCGCCCGCGCTCTTGCCGGCACGGCGTGGAACCTGTGGCGCAAGAAGGGTATCGCCGGCGCGCTCGACATGGGAAGGCTGTTGCTGTCCTCGCCCCGCGCGTGGCTGGAGGAGACTTTCGAGTCACCGCATGTGCAAGCGACGCTCGCCACCTGGGGCATGCATCTCGACTTCGCCCCTGACATCGCCGGCGGTGCGGTGTTCCCCTACCTGGAATCGATGGCCAACCAGAGTTTCGGCATGGTGCTGGGCAAGGGCGGCGCCGACACCATCATCCGGGCGCTGGCCGGCATGGTGACATCTGCCGGCGGCAAGATCGTCACCGGCGCCGAAGTGGCGGAGATCACGGTTTCCAACGGCAAGGCGACCGGGGTGCGGCTGGCTTCAGCTGAAACGTATACCGCGACCAGGGCCATCATCGCCGGCGTCGCGCCCAAGGCGCTGTCCGGCAGGCTGCTGCCCGGCGGTTCCGGCAATGCCGGCTTCGACACGGCGATGAAAAAGTTCCGGTACGCGCCGGGCACTATGATGATCCACCTGGCGCTGGACGACCTGCCGGACTGGCGCGCCGGGTCTGAACTCCGGCAGTTCGCCTATGTGCATCTGTCGCCGTCGCTCGACGCCATGTCGCGCACCTATCAGCAGGCAATGGCCGGGATGCTGCCGGACGACCCGGTACTGGTCGTCGGCCAGCCCACCGCGATCGATCCCTCACGCGCGCCGCAGGGCAAGCATGTCCTGTGGGTGCAGGTGCGCATGCTGCCCGCCGAGATAACAGGCGATGCATCTGCCAAGATCGCGCCCGCGCATTGGGATCAGGTCAAGGACGCCTACGCCGAGCGCGTGCTCAACATCATCGAGACCTATGCGCCCGGCCTGCGGAGCAAAATCCTCGGCCGCGCCGTATTCTCGCCCATCGACCTCGAGCGCGAGAACCCGAACCTTGTCGGCGGCGACCAGGTCTGCGGCAGCCATCATCTGGCGCAGAACTTTCTGTTCCGCCCGGCGCGTGGCTATGCCGGCTGGAACACGCCGGTCGGCAATCTGCATCTGACGGGAGCCGCGACATGGCCAGGGGCCGGCACCGGTGCGGCCTCGGGTTTCATGCTCGCGCAACAGCTTGGCGGGAGGTAGGCTCCGACGATTTTATCGAGGCGACGAGAGGCAAGGCGCTGCTGCCCACGAAGCCGGAACCAACGAACGGAATTGCCGCGCAAAGACAATAACCAACAAGGGGAACGACCATGAAAATCAACAGACGCGAATTGCTGGGATACAGTGCCGCGGCACTTGGCGTGGCCGCAGTTGGCCTGCCCGAAATAGCCAAGGCGGCGGCCGGCGAACTGACCATCGCCTACAATGTCAACCTGCCGTCCTGGGATCCGACAACCGGACCTTCGGCTGTCAATCCGACGATCCAGGGCCTCTACCAGTCGGTGTTCGACCAGATCATCCCGCAAAAGCCCGACCTGTCCTTCGCGCCCGGCCTGCTCACCGAATGGGGCTGGAACGACGACCGCACCAAGGTGATGATGACGGTGCGCGAAGGCGTGAAATGGCACGACGGCTCGCCCTTCACGCCCGAGGACGTCGTCTGGTCGCTGCAGCGCGCGGGCGACGAAAAGACCGGCAACCCGATCCAGTTCGTCTGGAAGAACGTCAACAACTTCAAGATCGACGGCAACAAGATATCAGGCGACGTGGTGCAGTTCGACCCGGTCTATTTCAAATGGATGTCGTTCCTGACCGGCTACATCCTGCCGAAGGCCTATTACGAGAAGGTCGGCGCTGAAGGTTTCGAGAAGGCGCCGATCGGCACCGGCCCCTACATGGTGGAAAAATTCGAGCGCAATGCCTTCCTGCGGCTGAAGGCCAATCCGCACTACTGGGGCAGCAAGCCGGCTTTCGAGAATGTGACAATCAAGTTCGTCACCGACGCGGCGAGCCGCGTCGCCGAGATAGAATCCGGCTCCTCGCAGGTGACGCTCGAAATCCCTTACGAGGAATATGACCGGCTGATCGCCAAGGACGGACTGGCCGGCTCGATCAAGAATGTCTCCGACATCGGCATGATCTTCTTCAACAACAAGGACGCCATGCTCGACAAGAATGTCCGCCAGGCGGCCGTCATGGCGGTGGACAAGGAGCTTCTGGTCAAGCGGTTGCTGCGCGGCTACGGCCAGCCGATCGACACGCTGGAAACGCCGGAATACGCCGCCTACGATCCGTCGATCAAGGTCGAGCACAATCCGGAAAAGGCCAAGGAATTGCTTGCCGCCTCCGGTTATTCGACCAAGAAGCCGGCAAAGTTCACCATCCAGACGACCAAGGGCTTCAAGCCCAAGGACTACGAGATGGTGCAGGCGATCGTCGGCATGTGGCGCAAGGTCGGCATCGAGGCCGAGATCGAGGTCTACGAGATCGCCAAGCACTATGAGCTGCGCGCCGCGCACAAGCTGGCGCCGGCGGCGTTCTACAACTGGGGCAATTCCATCGGCGATCCGACCACCTCGACCGGTTTCGCCATGTTCGGGCCCTCGCCGCACTCGTCCTGGAAGACCGACGACCTCGACGCCAAGATCGGCCCGCTGTGGGGCGAAAAGGACGAGGCCAAGCGCATCGCCGGCTGGAAAGCGGTCGACAAGTACATTGCCGAAGAGGCCTATGTGCTGCCGCTCATCCAGTACGCACAGCCGATCGTGCACTCGAGGAAGGTCAATGTCGTGCAGCACATTTCCGGTGCGCTGCTGCCGGCCCTGATGACCCCGGCCTGATATCGGCCTGGAATTGCCGCGCGCCGTCCATAGGGACGGCGCGCATTTTTCTATCAGGCATACGAGCCAGCAGGCTCGTGCAAAGATTTACATGCTGCTGCAACGATTTCTGATCCGTCTTCTGACGATGCTGATCACGCTGTTCGGCGTGGCCGTCGTAGTCTTCGTCGTGATCCGCGTCGCGCCCGGCGATCCGATCGCGATGATGCTGCCGCCAGGCGCGACGGATGATGACATCGCCCGGCTGCGCGCGCTCTACGGGCTCGACAAGACCATCGTGCAGCAATTCTTCATCTGGCTGTCCGGCGTTGTCCGGGGCGATTTCGGCACCTCGATTTCGCTGCGGCAGGACGTGCTTGGCCTCGTCTTCAACCGGCTGCCGGCGACGCTGGAGCTGGCCATCGTCGCGCTGATCATGGCGGTGGCGCTTGGCGGCACGACGGCCGTTCTCGGCGCGCGCGAACGCGGCACGGCGGTCGAAGCCGGCATCGACATCGCCGGCGGTGCGGCACTCTCCATTCCCGATTTCCTTTGGGGCCTGGTGCTGATCCTTTTGTTCGGCGTGCTGGTACCGATCTTCGATATTTCCGGCCGCGTGTCGCCGCAGCTCGACCTGCCCTTCGTCACCCAGTTCTATTTCTTCGAAAGCCTGCTGCGGCTGCGCTTCGACCTGACCTGGGACCTCTTGAAACACATGCTGATGCCGGCGGTGGCGCTGGCACTGCCGTTGGCGGCGATCATCTCGCAGTTGCTGAAGCAGTCGCTGAAGGAAGTGCTCGATCTCGACTACGTCGTGCTGGCGCGGGTCAAGGGTTTTTCCGAGACGGAGGTCATCCTGCGCGAGGCGCTGAAGAACGCGGCACTGCCGACGCTGACGCTGGTCGGCGTGCAGTTCACCTTCCTCATCGGCGGCACGGTCATCGTCGAGCGACTGTTTTCCTATGAGGGCCTCGGCAACATGGCGATCGATGCCGTCATCAACCGCGACCTGCCGCTGATCCAGGGCATCGTGCTGGTCTTCGCGCTGCTGTTCGTGCTGATCAATCTCGTGGTCGACATGATGTACGCGCTGCTCAATCCGAGGCTGCGCCATGGATAGGGCCTCGAGACGCGGACTGAGCCCCAGGCTGTGGCTCGCCGGCGGCTGGTTGCTGCTGGCGCTGCTGGCGGCGATCTTCGCGCCGCTGGTCGCGCCGCAGGATCCGCTGGCGCAGGATCTGATGCTGGAGCGGCTGCCGCCCTTCTGGCTCGATGGCGCCGAGCCCGGCTATTGGCTGGGCACCGACAGCCTCGGCCGCGATCTGTTGTCCCGGCTGATCTTCGGCGGCCGTATCGCCTTCGTCGTCGCTTTCGCGGCGGCCATCGCCGCCTGCCTCGTCGGCTCGACGCTCGGGCTGATCGCGGGCTATTTCGGCGGTTGGGCGGACCGCATCATCTCGCGCGTCGTCGATATCTGGATGGCCTTTCCGCCGGTGCTGTTCGCCATCCTGCTGGTGGCCGTGCTCGGCACCGGCCTCAGCTCCGTCATCCTTGCCATCGCGATCATCGACTGGACACGCTTCTGCCGGGTGATCCGCGCCGAGGCGATGGGCCAGTCGCGCATGGACTATGTCGAGAATGCCCGCATCGCCGGCTATGGCCGCATCGGCATCATGCTGCGTGAAGTGCTGCCCAACGTGGTACCGTCGATCGTGGCGCTGCTGTCCCTGGAGATGGGCATCGCCGTTATCGTCGAGGCGATCCTGTCCTTCGTCAATCTGTCGATCTCGACCGACGATCCGACCTGGGGCAGCATCATCGCCGAGGGCCGGCTGTCGATCCACCAGGCCTGGTGGGTGCTGGTGTTTCCGCTGATCACGCTGATTCTCACCGTGCTGTCGTTCAGCCAGTTCGGAGAAGCGCTGAAGGCGCGTTTCGATCCGGTGCTGCGATGAGCGCCTGTCTCGACATCGCCAACCTCAGCGCCGTGCTGCCGAACGGCCAGCGCGTGCTGCGCTCGGTGTCGCTCTGCGTGCAGCCCGGTGAGGTCCGCGCGCTGGTCGGCGAGAGCGGCGCCGGCAAGACGATGATCGGCAAGGCGGTGCTCGGCGTGCTGCCGTCGAGCGTGCGCATCGTCGAAGGCGACATGCTGCTCGAGGGCGAAGACCTCGGCAGGCTTCAGCCCAAGGCAAGGCGCACGCTGGTGGGCGCACGCACGGCGCTGATCCCGCAGGATCCGCTGACCGCGCTCAACCCGTCGCGCCGCATCGGCGCGCAGATGACCGACCGGCTGGTGCGCATTCTCGGCTGGAGCGGCGAGAAGGCCGATACACGCATCCGGCAGTTGCTGGATGAGGTGCAGATCCGCGACCCCGAGCGCGTGCTGAAGAGCTATCCGCATGAACTCTCCGGTGGCATGCGCCAGCGTGTGCTGATCGCCGCCGCCTTCGCCGCTGAACCCCGGCTGATCGTCGCCGACGAACCGACCACGGCGCTCGACGTCACCGTGCAGAAGCAGATCTTGCGCCTGATCGCCGCGTTGCAGCGCGAGCACGGCACCGCGATCCTGTTCGTCACCCATGATCTCGGCGTCGTCGCCAAGATCAGCCAGAAGGTCTCGGTGCTCTACGCCGGCAAGGTGGTCGAGGAAGCCGACTCGGCCGCGCTCTTCGCCGCCCCTCAACACCCCTATACGCGGGCGCTGATGGCGGCGACGCCGCGCTACACCGACCCTTTCGCCTCGCTGAAGCCAGTGGACGAGGCGGTGCTGGCGGGACTTGCCGCCGAGATCGCCGCGGCCGATCAGGCCTGGAGACGGCCGCATGGCTGAGCCGCTGTTTTCCGTGCGCGGGCTGAAGGTCGCCCTGCCCGACATGACGCGCAAGCCGCTGATCGGCCGCGCACCTTTGGCCGAGATCCTGAAAGGGCTCGACTTCGACCTGGCAAGGGGGTCGGTGACCGGCATTGTCGGCGAATCCGGGTCTGGCAAGTCGACGCTTGGCCGCGCGCTGGTCAGGCTGCTGGAGCCGAGCGCCGGCAGCATCAGCTTCGACGGCCGCGACATCACCCATCTGCCGGAGGCGGAGTTGCGGCCGCTGCGCCGTGACCTGCAGATGATCTTCCAGGATCCGATGTCGTCGCTCAATCCGCGCCGCACCATCGCCAGCATCATCGCCGCGCCGCTGAAGCAGAACGGGCTTGGTGACAATCTGACGACCAGAGTCGCGGAGGCGTTGCAGCGGGTCGGGCTGCCGCAGAGCTTTGCCAGCCGCTACCGCCACGAACTGTCGGGCGGCCAGCGCCAGCGTGTCGGCATTGCACGAGCCCTGGCGCTGTCGCCGAAATTCGTGCTGGCCGACGAGATCGTCTCCGGTCTCGACGTGTCGACGCAGGCGCAGATCCTCACCCTTCTGGAAAAGCTGGCCGCGGAGATGGGCTTGACCGTCGCCTTCATCAGCCACGATCTTTCGGTCATCCGGCGGCTGTGCCGGCAAGTCCTTGTCATGCGCGAAGGCACGATCGTCGAGGCCAGCGCTACCGACGCCTTGTTCGACAATCCCACGCAGGCCTACACGCGCGACCTCATCGCAGCCATTCCGCTACCGGAAATCGACGCCGGCTGGCTGGACGCTCCTGCCGTCGCCGAGGCCGAGACGGTGCTGTGGAGCCCAAAGAACCCGGAGAACTGATGCTTTGGCGCGCGCTTGCGGACCGACACGCAAGCGCGCTGCCCGGCATCGGCACAACGATTTCGACATAAAACTTTAAGCTTGAAATATCCTGTCGCCGGCGCGATACTCACAAGGCAGCGAGCGAAGAGGAGATCGCACAGATGAAGGTTGCGGTTCTCGGCGGCGGCCCAGCCGGACTCTACTTTGCCATATCGATGAAACTCAGGGACGCCACGCACGATGTGACGGTGTTCGAGCGCAACCGCGCCGACGACACGTTCGGCTGGGGCGTCGTGCTGTCGGCCGAAACGCTCGATAACCTCGCCAAGAACGACCCTGTCAGCGCCGTCTGGATCAAGAAGCATTTTGCCTATTGGGACGACATCGCCGTCATCCATGACGGCGTGCGCACGGTCTCGTCGGGCCATGGCTTTTGCGGCATCGGCCGCAAGCGGTTGCTGATCCTGCTGCAGCGCCGCGCCCGCGAACTCGGCGTCAAGCTGATGTTCGAGACCGATATCGCCGATCCCAAGCCTTACATGGAGACCCATGACCTGGTCGTCGCCGCCGACGGGCTGAATTCCAGGGCGCGCAACACCTTTGTCGACATCTTCAAGCCGGACATCGACACCCGCAAATGCAAGTTCGTGTGGCTCGGCACCAACCAGAAATTCGACGACGCCTTCACCTTCATCTTCGAGAAGACCGAGCATGGCTGGGTGTGGGCGCACGCCTACCAGTTCGACAGCGAGACCGCGACCTTCATCGTCGAATGCAGCGGGCAGACCTGGGCTGCCTTCGGCTTCGGCGCGATGTCGCAGCAGGAATCGATCGCGGTGTGCGAGCGCATTTTCGCCAAGCATCTCGGCGGCCATGCGCTGATGACCAATGCCAACCACATCAGGGGCTCGGCCTGGATCAATTTCCCGCGCGTGCTGTGCGAGCGCTGGTCCTACAGGAATCTGGCGCTGATGGGCGATGCGGCGGCATCGGCGCATTTCTCGATCGGCTCCGGCACCAAACTCGCCCTGGAAAGTGCGGTGGCGCTGGCCGAGTATGTGGAAACCGAGCCGGACCTCGACGCCGCCTTCCGCAAATATGAGGATGCGCGGCGCACAGAGGTGCTGAAGCTGCAATCGGCGGCGCGCAATTCGCTCGAATGGTTCGAGGAGGTCGAGCGCTATCTCGGTCTTGATCCGGTGCAGTTCAACTATTCGCTGCTGACGCGGTCGCAGCGCATCAGCCACGAGAATTTGAGGCTGCGCGATGCCGAATGGCTGGGCGGCGCGGAGGAATGGTTCCAGCGCCAGGCGGGTGCCGGCGGCAACAGGCTGCGCCGGGCGCCGATGTTCGCGCCGTTCAAGCTGCGCGACATGAAGCTGCAAAACCGCGTCGTCGTTTCGCCGATGGCGCAGTACAAGGCCGTCGACGGCTGCCCGACCGACTGGCATTTCACGCACTATGCCGAGCGCGCCAAGGGCGGCGCGGGGCTCGTCTATATCGAGATGACCTGTGTCAGCCCGGAAGGCCGGATCACGCCCGGCTGTCCCGGCTTCTACGCGCCCGAACACGAGGTCGCCTGGAAGCGGCTGGTCGATTTCGTGCACTCCGAGACCGAAGCCAAGATCTGCGCCCAGATCGGGCATTCCGGCGCCAAAGGCTCGACCCGGCTCGGCTGGGAAGGCACCGACGTGCCGCTGGCCTCGGGCAACTGGCCTGTCATGGCGGCATCGGCTGTCGCATGGTCGCCCGAGAACCAGGTGCCGAAGGCGATGGACCGCGCCGACATGGATCTGGTGCGCGACCAGTTCGTGGCCTCGGCCGAGATGGCCGATCGTTGCGGCTTCGACATGCTCGAGATCCACGCCGCGCATGGCTATCTCCTGTCGTCCTTCATCACACCGGTCACCAACCGGCGCACGGATGAATATGGCGGTTCTCTGGAAAACCGCATGCGCTATCCCCTCGAGGTCTTCCGCGCGGTGCGCGCCGCCTGGCCGGCACAAAAGCCGATTTCGATGCGCATTTCGGCCAATGACTGGGTCGGCATCGAAGGCGTCACACCCGCCGACGCGGTCGAAATCGCGCGGCTGCTGCACGAAGCCGGCGTCGACATCTGCGACGTTTCGGCCGGGCAGACATCGGTGTCGGCGAAGCCGGTCTACGGCCGCATGTTCCAGACGCCGTTTTCCGACCGCATCCGTAACGAGGTCGGCATGGCGACAATGGCGGTCGGCAACATCTACGAGCCGGACCATGTCAATTCGATCCTGATGGCCGGCCGCGCCGATCTGGTGGCGCTGGCACGGCCGCATCTGGCCGATCCCTACTGGACGCTGCATGCGGCGGTGACGCTCGGCGACCGGGGTGTGAAATGGCCGGATCCCTATCTGCCCGGGCGCGACCAGATCTACCGGTTGGCCGAGCGTGACGCAGCCGCGGGGCTGAAAGTATGACGGCAGCACCAGCGATCTCCGGCAAGCATGCGCTGGTTACCGGCGGTGGCTCCGGTGTCGGCCGGGCCATCGCGCTGGCACTGGCCAGTGCGGGTATCGACGTGACCATCTGCGGCCGCCGCGAGGCGGAACTCGCGAAGGTGGCCGGCGAAAGCGGCCGTATCTTCGGCATTGCCGCCGATGTCACGAATGAGGCCTCCATGGCCACGCTCCACCAGACGGCGGAAGCGGAGCGCGGCGCCTTCGACATCGTCATTGCCAATGCCGGCATGGCCGGCAGCACGCCGGCGTACAAGACCACGCTGGCCGATTGGCAGAAGACGCTCGACGTCAATTTGACCGGCGCCTTCCTGACGGTGAAGCCCGCGCTGGCCGGCATGGCCGCGCGGAAGACAGGGCGGATCGTGTTCATCGCCTCGACGGCCGGATTGAAAGGCTATGCCTATGTCGCGCCTTACGTGGCGGCCAAGCATGGCGTCGTCGGGCTGATGCGGGCGCTGGCGGCGGAAACCGCGAAATCCGGCGTCACCGTCAACGCTGTGTGCCCGGGTTTCGTCGAGACCGACATGCTGGAAGAATCCATCCAGCGCATCATTGAAAAGACCGGACGCTCGGCCGGCGAGGCGCGGACGAGCCTTGTCTCGACCAATCCGCAAGGCCGTTTCATCCAGCCGCAGGAAGTCGCCGCCGCCGTGCTGTGGCTATGCGGCGATGCGGCGGCATCGATCACCGGACAGGCGATTTCCATCTCAGGAGGCGAAACATGGTAGCCGGCCCCCTGCCCGCACCGTCGGGACCCGGCAAGGACCGACTGCGTCTGTGGATCAGGCTGCTGCGCGCCTCGCGCACGATCGAGGCCGAACTGCGCGAGCGCCTGAAGAAAGAATTCGATACGACCCTGCCGCGCTTCGACGTGATGGCGGCGCTGTACCGCGTGCCGGAAGGCATGCTGATGAGCGACCTGTCGCGCTTCCTGCTGGTCTCCAACGGCAACGTCACCGGCATTGTCGACCGGCTGGTTTCCGAAGGGCTGGTCGCTCGTGCCCGCCGCAATGGCGACCGCCGCACTTCGATGGTGCGGCTGACGGAGGAGGGCACCAAATCCTTTGCCACCATCGCTGCCGCCCATGAGGGCTGGATCGGTGAATTGCTGGGCAAGGTCAGCGAGGAGGATGCCCGCCGGCTGACCGGCATGCTGACCTCGTTTCGCAGCAACTGGGAGGGACGCGAATGACCGGGATGGCTGGGCTGAAGCCGAAGCATTTCCTGTGGGAGGTCGAGGGCAGGATCGCCAAGGTCCGGCTCGACCGGCCCGAGCGCAAGAACCCGCTGACCTTCGACAGCTATGCGGAACTCCGCGACACGTTCCGCGACCTCGTCTATGCCGACGATGTCGACGCCGTGGTGTTTCTCTCCAATGGCGGCAATTTCTGCTCCGGCGGCGATGTTCATGACATTATCGGCCCGCTGGTCAAGATGGACATGAAGCAGCTTCTGGCCTTCACCCGCATGACCGGCGATTTCGTCAAGGCGATGCTGAATTGCGGCAGGCCGATCATCGCGGCCGTCGACGGCGTCGCGGTCGGCGCGGGCGCGATCATCGCCATGAGCTCCGACATCCGTATCGCCACGCCGGAGGCCAAGACCGCGTTCCTTTTCACCCGCGTCGGCCTTGCCGGCTGCGACATGGGCGCCTGCGCGATCCTGCCGCGCATCATCGGCCAGGGCCGCGCCGCCGAACTGCTCTATACGGGCCGCACCATGACGGCCGCCGAGGGTGAGCGCTGGGGGTTTTACAACAGGCTGGTCGATGCGGCCTCACTCGAGGCGGATGCACTCGACATGGCAGCACGCATCGTCTCAGGCCCGACCTTCGCCCACGGCATCACCAAGACGCAGCTCAACCAGGAATGGTCGATGGGTCTCGACCAGGCGATCGAGGCGGAAGCGCAGGCACAAGCGATCTGCATGCAGACGCGCGATTTCGAACGCGCCTACAAGGCATTCGTGGCCAAGGAAAAGCCGGTGTTCGAGGGGAATTGATGGCTGACAAGAGTTTCCTCAACTGGCCGTTCTTCGAAGACCGCCACCGCAAACTGGCCGAGAGCCTGGAAGCGTGGTGCCAGAAGAACCTCCCTGTCGATCATCATGACGTCGATGCTGCTTGCCGCGAGTTGGTGCAAAAACTCGGCCGTGACGGCTGGCTGAAGCCGACAGCTGTCGACACCGCCAATCCCGGACCGCTCGATGTCCGCACTTTGTGCATCACGCGCGAGACGCTCGCGCGCCATGACGGGCTCGCCGATTTCGCCTTTGCCATGCAGGGGCTGGGCACAGGCGCGCTCAGCCTGTTCGGCACGGCGGAGCAGCACCAATGGCTGGCGAAGACGCGGGCCGGCAAGGCGATCTCGGCCTTCGCCCTGTCGGAGCCGCGCTCCGGATCGGATGTCGCCAACACCGAGATGACGGCGACCCGCGACGGCGACAGCTATGTGCTCACCGGCGAGAAGACCTGGATCTCCAATGGCGGCATCGCCGATCTCTACATCGTCTTTGCCCGCACCGGCGAGGCGCCGGGCGCCAAGGGGCTTTCCGCCTTTATCGTACCGGGTGACGCCAAGGGCCTCGGCATCGCCGAACGCCTCGAAGTGATCGCGCCGCATCCGCTGGCGCGGCTGTCCTTCGATCAGGTCCGCCTGCCGGCCTCGGCGCTGATCGGCAAATCAGGCGATGGCTTCCGCATCGCCATGTCGGTGCTCGACGTGTTCCGCTCGACCGTCGGCGCGGCGGCGCTTGGATTTGCCCGCCGGGCGCTCGATGAGAGCATCAGCAGAGTGGCCGAGCGCAAACTGTTCGGCGCACCCATGGCCGAATTGCAGATGGTGCAGGGCCACATCGCCGACATGGCGCTCGACGTCGATGCGGCGGCACTTCTCGTCTATCGCGCCGCCTGGACCAAGGACATGGGAGCCGCGCGGGTCACCCGCGAGGCTGCGATGGCCAAACTGTTCGCCACCGACAAGGCGCAGGAGGTGATCGACAAGGCGGTGCAGCTGCATGGCGGCGACGGCGTCCGCAAAGGCCATATCGTTGAGAGCCTGTATCGCGAGATCCGCGCGCTGCGCATCTATGAGGGTGCCTCCGACGTGCAGAAAGTGGTGATCGCGCGGCAAGTGATGGGCGCGGCCTGACGACGGGAAATTGAAGAGTATTCGATTTTGAGACTTGGTTCTTAGAATACCGGGAGGCTTGAAATGCATGAGATTCTGCAGCCGGGAGGCTGGGCCAAACCGGTCGGTTACGCCAATGGCGTGGCGGCGCGCGGGCGGCTCATCTTTGTCGGCGGACAGGTCGGCTGGAACGGACAGTGCCAGTTCGAAACCGACGACTTTGTCGGCCAGGTGCGGCAGACGCTTGAGAACATCGTGGCGGTGCTGGCGGAGGCCGGCGCGGGACCGCAGCACATCACTTCGATGACCTGGTATTTCACCGACAAGGCCGAATACCTCGCCAATCTCAGGGGTATCGGCGAGGCATATCGCGAGGTGATCGGCCGGCATTTCCCGGCGATGGCCGCCATGCAGGTGATGGCGCTGATCGAGGACCGCGCCAAGGTGGAGATCCAGGCCACAGCCGTTATCCCGGAATGAACGCCCACCGCTTCGTCATCCACGGGCGGAGCAAGGAGCGAAGCGACGCGGCGCAGACCCCTGGAGGTGCTCCGCAGCCTAAGGGATCCATGCCGGGACTCTTATGCGCCGCGACGGTGCAGAATTCTGCTCCGCTGTACCCTCCATCAAGGTCACGGAATGGATCCCAGGGTCTCCGCGACGCCGCTGCGCTCCCGCTCCGCCCGTGGATGACGAAGTTGCGGAGCTTCTGCCAATCTCGAACGATGAGATCCCTGGCTGCTAACAGGCCAACCGATCAAGCCTGCACACGACTCTACCAGAGCCGAAGTCCCGCCTTCCTCAAAATCGGCAGCACGTGGTCGCAGAAATAGGGCAGTTCCCTGGTGTAGTTGACGAAGGAGAGCGCGATGCCCTGATAGCCGTGCCCGGCAATGGCGGCCATGTCGGCGGCGATCGTCTCCGGCGTTCCGATCAAGGGATAGGTGCCGGCGCCGCCGGCGAAACGCTGCCGGTAGCGGTCATAGGCGTGCGGGTCGTGCGACTGCGAGAATTCCTTCTTGCCGGCCATATGGGCATCGACCGCGTCATGGTCGGCCAGATCGACCGCGTAGCGCGTGTAATAGGCTTGCGCCTCCTCCATGGTCGGGCGGCAGACGACATGCGCCACGGTGTAGACGCCGACATCGCGGCCGACCTTGTCGGCCCGTTCGTGGATGTCGGCGACGTGCTTGCCGGCATCGCTCATTTCGGAAAAGGTCGTGAACAGATAATCGCAGCGGGCGGCGGCGAAGTCGCGGCCCGGACCACCGAAAGCGGCATTCATCGTCACCGGGCGCGGAAGCTGCAGACTGGCCGGCCGGCTCACCGCTTCCTTCAGGCGATAATAGGTGCCTTCATAATCGAGCGGCTCGGCCGACGCATAGAGCCTCTCAAGAATCTCGATCCACTCGGCTGCCTGGTCGTAACCTTTCTCGACCAGCGGCGTGCCGAACATGCCGAATTCCTTCGGGTTCCAGCCGCAGACGATGTTGAGGCCGGCCCGGCCCTGGCTGATGTGGTCGACCGTCGCCAGCGCCTTGGCGGCATAGAGCGGATGCACCAACGGCACGTGCACGGTCATGAACAGGCCGATCTGGTCGGTGGCTACCGCCAGAGCAGCCGCCCAGGTGAAGGTTTCGAACGACCATTCGCGCACCTTGTTGCGGCCGCCAAAGCCGCGCCAGCGGGCGATGGGCAGCATGAACTCCAGCCCGGCGCGGTCGGCAATCTCAGCCGCCGTGAGATTGTCCTGCCAGCTTGCCGTCCAGCGTTCCGGCACGTCGGTGATGGCAAGCCCGCCATCGGCGTTGGTCGAGAAGACGCCGAGCTTCAGTTTGTTCGGGCCGTGCAGGGGATGCGCTTTGATCATCTCGGGAACTCGCGGCGGGAGGCCACACGCTAGGCCGGCGTCAAAATATTTCAAGCCTGAAATAGCTTCGCCTCGCCCCCGTTTGCGGATATGAGTTTGGGCCAGATGAAAACGGGGATCGGCATGAGCGAATTTCGCCAGAAATGCATCGGCAAGGCAAACCTCGTCGGTTCGTTTGCCGCCATTCCGCATCCGGTCGCGGTCGAAGTGATGGCGCTGTCGGGCCTCGACTTCCTCTGCATCGACTGGGAGCACGCGCAGATTTCGCGCGACATGATCGAGACCATGGTGCGCGCGGCCGACGTCCATCGCGTGCCGGCGATGGTGCGGGTTCCCGGCCATGCGCCGGAAGCCATCCAGGCGGCACTGGATAGCGGCGCGCAAGGCGTTCTGGTGCCGCGCGTCTCGACTGCCGCGCAGGCGGCGATGGCGGTCAAAGCCTCGCGCTATCCGTCGCTGGGCGAGCGCGGCGTCGGACCCGGCCGGGCCGCCGGCTATGGCTATCGCATTCCCGAATATCTTGCCGGCGCCAACGACAGAACCGTGGTCGCGGTCCAGGTCGAGACAGCGGACGGGCTCGCCAACATCGAAGCGATCGCGGCCGTCGACGGCGTCGACGTGATCTTCGTCGGCCCCGGCGACCTTTCGGTGTCGATCGACGCGATCGGACCGCAAGGCGCCGACAAGCTCAACGTAGCGATCCGGACGATCATTGCTGCCACGATCGCACATGGAAAGACATCAGGCATATTTTGCGCCAGCCCACAGGCCATCGACCGATGGGCAGCCATCGGCGCGAGCTTCTTCGTGCTGGCCAGCGACACGATGTTTCTGGGCGCCGGCGCCGCGGCCAACGCTGCCGCGGCGCGCGACGAATTGGCATAGACAGGCGCGGCCGGACAAAAGGCGTATCGCCGGAGCAACACGCACGCCAAGCTTTTTAAGCTTAAAACTTTCGCCTTGAAATGCGTCCCACTTTGGATAAGCATTCAAGATCGATGACGACGGCCGTGCCGCAGGGGTTGCCGGCCAGTCCATCGTGGTGCTTCGGGGGTTTCAGTCCTTGTCGTTCATGCCGCCCCAGTCATCATCCAGCGCGCGCTCCGCTTTCGACGGCGTGCGCGGCCAAATCCGTGATCCGCATACAGAGACCATCGCCAACCGCGCGCGCAGGTCGCTGCCATGAATTGACGCCCCGCTGGGAGGTGGGACGGCAAGAAACCGTGCGGGGCGAGCCCGCCCGATCAACAACCAGAGGGGATACCCCAGAGGGAACACCAAATGAACCTGACACGTCGCAATCTCATCCTGCTTGCCGCCGCTATCGGCATCGCCGCCGGCCCCGCCACGGCTTACGCCGCGGATGTGCTCAATGTCGGCGCCTACCCGACCAATCCGCCCTTCGAGTATAAGAACGAGAGCGGCACCTTCGAGGGTTTTGAAGTCGACATCGTCAACGAAGCGGCCAAGCGCATCGGCATGACCACCGATATCGCCGATCTCGGCTTCCAGGCGCTGTTCGCGGCCACCACGTCGAAGCGCATCGACGTCGCCATCTCGTCGATCACCATCACGCCCGAGCGGCTGAAGTCGCAGTCTTTCACCCAGCCCTATTATGATTCCGACATGGGCATTGCCACCAAGACCGACAGCGCCATCAACACCGAAGCCGATCTCAAGGGCAAGATCGTCGGCGTGCTGTCGGGTTCGACCGGCGAGAGCTGGGTCAAGGCGCATCAGGAAGCCGACGGCTTCAGCGATGTCAAGGGCTATGACACGCAGCAGAACCTGCTGCTCGACCTCAGCGCCGGCCGCGTCGACGCCGCCGTCAGCGACATTCCGGGCATGGAATACTCCTTCACCAAGATGAAGGATCTGAAGGTCAAGCAGCGCATCAAGACCGGCGAACAGTACGGTCTGATGATGACCAAGGACCATCCGCTGCTCGGCAAGCTCAACGAAGCGCTGACCGCGATGAAGAAGGACGGCACGCTGGCCGCGATCCACAAGAAGTGGTTCGGCAGCGACGCGCCAGCCGAATCCTCGACCGTCAAGGAAATGCCGCTGCCGAAGGCCTGAGCGCAGATGCACTGAAATCGTGCCGGCTTTCCAGGCCGGCACGATTCATTTCCTGCTCCGGCGCCGCTGCCGCACAGACCGTCTCGCCATAAGCGAGGGTCGATTGGTTTTAACTTTGAACACCCTTTGCTCCGGGGTTCGGGAACGCTCCCATGTCGCTGATCGACACCTTCTTCAATCCCGACGTCATCATGTCCAGCCTGCCGGCGCTGCTGCGCGGCTTCCTGAACACGCTGCTGCTCGGCATTCTGAGCATCGGCATCGGCATCCCCATCGGCCTGCTGATCAGCCTTGTGCGGCTCTATGCGCCCAAGCCGCTGCGCTGGCTGGCGGTCGGCTACACCGACATTTTCCGCGCGCTGCCGGTGCTGGTGGTGCTGATCCTGATCTACTACGCGCTGCCCTTCCTCGGCATCCGCCTGTCGTCCTGGGCGTCCGCCGTGACGGCCTTCGCCTTCATCATGTCGGCCTATTCGGCGGAAGTGTTCCGCTCCGGCATCGAGAGCATTCCGAAAGGCCAGTTCGAGGCGTCGCAGGCGCTTGGCCTGCCGTTCCTTTTGACCTTGCGCAAGGTGGTGCTGCCGCAGGCGATCCGCGTGGTCATCCCGCCGATGACCAGCAATTGCGTCTCGATGTTTAAGGACACTTCGCTCGCCTCGACCGTGGCGTTGCCGGAACTCCTGAAGGAAGCGACCAACGCGCAGTCGCTCTATGCCAACCCCTCGCCGCTGATCGGCGCAGCACTGGTCTATCTCATCTTCCTCTGGCCGATGGTGCGTCTTGTCAGCCTGCTTGAAGACCGCTTCAAGACCGAGAAAGCGCGCTGACCCGCCACCGATCAACACCCGCCCAATTCTTCGTAGGAGCCTGCCCGTGAACAAGCATCAAACCGATAATGCGAACGCCTCAGCGTTCCCCGTCGACACCATCCGCACCATGTTTCCCGCCTTGCAACGGGCCGGCGATTTCATCTTCATGGACAATGCCGCCGGCGCGCAGATCCCGCAGAGCGTGCTCGACGCGGTGACCAACCATCTGGTTTCGCACAATGTGCAGCGCGGTGGCCGCTATGGCCGCAGCGTCACCGTCGACCAGTCCGTCGCCGACGCGCGGACAAGCGTGGCGCTGCTGATCAATGCCCATAGCCCGGCGGAAATCTGCTTCGGCATGAACGCCACCTCGTTCATCCGCCTTGTCAGCCTCGGTATCGGCCAGATGCTTTCGGAGCGAGACGAGATCGTCATCACCGACATGGACCACGACGCCAACATCGCCACCTGGCTGGCACTGGAATCCGCCGGCGCCAAGTTCAAGTGGTGGCGTATGCGCGAGGACGGTAATCTGCATGTCGATGATCTGCGCCCGCTGGTTTCCGACCGCACCCGCCTCGTCGCCTGCACGGTGACGGCGCATTCGATCGGCTCGATCGTCGATGTTGCGTCGGTCGCCGAGATCGCGCATGCGGCCGGCGCGGAAGTGTTCCTCGACTGCGTGCATTACGGTCCGCACGGGCTGATCGACGTGCAGGCATGGGATTGCGACTATCTCGTCTGCTCCGGCTACAAGAATTTCTCGCCGCACATGGGTTTTCTCTGGGGCCGCTTCGACACGCTGAAGCGGCTGCCGACTTTCCGGGAGGACTTCATCCCCGACGAGCCGCCCTACAAGGTCGAGGCCGGCACCTTCATCTACGAGAATGTCTCGGGCATGGATGCGGCCGTGCAGTATCTGGAACTGATCGGCCGCAATCTGGCCCCCTCCAACAACCGCTCGCGGCGCGAAAACATCGTCGCCGGCATGGGCGCCATCCGCGACTATGAGCTGCTTTTGGCGCGCGAGATGCTCGCCGCGCTAAAAGGTTGCGGCGCGACCATCTATGGCGTCGCCGACGAGGCCCGCATCAACGAGCGCGTGCCGACCTTCTGCTTCAACATCGGGAGACTGTCACCGCAGCGGATCGTCGAGGAGATGGCCGAGATGCAGATCGGCATCCGCGACGGCCACATGTACGCGCCGCGGCTGATGAAGCGCCTCAATTTGTCGATGGACAGCGGCGCCATCCGCGCCTCGCTGGTGCATTACAACACGGTCGAGGAAGTGCACAAATTCGGCGAGGCATTGCGCGCGATTATCGCAAAGTTGTCGTAGGTTGGGCTTACCCCCACACGGACCTTAGGGGCGCCGCCCGGCTTTAAGCCGCCTTCTTCTTGGCCAGCCTCGCCTTGATGCTTGCCACGTCGGCGCGCGGCGTCGCGGCGAACAGCGTCTTGGTGTAGGCGTGCTTGGGGTCTGAAAAGACCTCGTCGCGCGAGCCATATTCGACCGCTTCGCCGAAATACATCACCATCACGTCGTCGGCGATGTAGCGCACGACGGACAGGTCGTGGCTGATGAAGACATAGGTCAGCTGGAACTCGTCCTGCAGGTCGGCGAGCAGGTTGAGCACCTGCGCCTGAACCGAGAGGTCGAGCGCCGAGACCGGCTCGTCCAGCACCAGCAGGCTGGGGTTCAGCATCAGCGCGCGGGCAATGGCAATGCGCTGGCGCTGGCCGCCCGAGAACATGTGCGGGTAGCGGTTGTAGTGCTCGGGTCCGAGACCGACCTTCTTCAGCATCTTCATGGCGAGGTCGCGCCGTTCCTCGGCCGGCTTGTCGGTGTTGATGAGCAGCGGTTCTCCCAGCACGTCGCCGATCTTCTGGCGCGGGTTGAGCGAGCCATAGGGATTCTGGAAAACGATCTGCACCTTGCGGCGCATCTCCTTGGTCAACCCGCCCCTGGCGATGTCGACCTTGTTGCCGTCGATGAACAGTTCGCCCGACGTCGCCGGATCGATCAGCGTGATGATGCGCGCGAGCGTCGACTTGCCGCAGCCCGATTCGCCGACGATGGCGAGCGTCTTGCCCTTCTCGACACTGAAGGACACGCCCTTCACCGCATGCACGGTGCGCGCGCTGCGGACCAGCCCGCCGCCGACATGGTAGTCGCGCTTGATGTTCTTGCCTTCGACAACAATGGTCATGCGCTGGCTCCCGAGGGCGCCGGCTCGAACAGCATGTCGGAGACGGTCGGCAAGCGATCGCCGACGGCATTTTCCGGTAGCGCCGAAAGCAACGCGCGCGTGTAATTGCTCTTCGGCGATTCAAATAGCGACAGCACGTCGGCCTCTTCCATCTTGCGGCCCTTGTACTGGACGATGACGCGGTCGGCGGTTTCCGCCACCACGCCCATATTGTGGGTGATCATGATCAGGCCCATGCCGTATTTGGCCTGCAGCGAGACCAGGAGATCGAGGATCTGCTTCTGGATGGTGACGTCCAATGCCGTCGTCGGCTCGTCCGCGATCAAAAGCTTCGGATTGCAGGCGATGGCGATGGCGATCATGACGCGCTGGCACTGGCCGCCCGACATCTGGTGCGGGAACGAGTTCAGCCGCTCCGCCGGATCGGCAATGCCGACCTGCTTCAACAATTCGATGGCGCGTGCCCGGCGCTGGGCCTTGTCCATGCCCATGTGGAAGCGCAGCACTTCCTCGATCTGGAAGCCAATCGTGAAGCACGGATTGAGGCTCGCCATCGGCTCCTGGAAGATCATCGACATGTCCTTGCCGACGATCTTGCGCCGCTCGGCCGGGCTCAGCTTCAGGAGATCGCGGCCATTGAAGCTCATGCGGTCTGCTGTGACCTTGGCGGTCCATGGCAAAAGGCCCATCACCGCCAGCATCGACACCGACTTGCCGGAGCCGGATTCGCCGACGATCGCCAGCACTTCGCGCTCGTCGACATGCAGCGACACGCCGTCGACGGCGCGGAAGGAACCGGATGCGGTCTGGAATTCGACGACGAGATTCTGGATGTCGAGCAGCGCCATCACGACCTCCTCAGTTTCGGGTCGAGCGCATCGCGCAGGCCGTCGCCGATCAGATTGATGGCAAGCACGGTGATCAGGATGGCGAGACCCGGGAACGTCACCACCCACCAGGCGCGCAGGATGAATTCGCGCGCCGTAGCAAGCATGGTGCCCCATTCCGGCGTCGGCGGCTGGGCGCCCAGGCCGAGGAAGCCGAGGGCGGCCGCCTCGAGGATGGCATTGGAGAACGACAGCGTGCCCTGGACGATCAGCGGTCCCAGGCAGTTGGGCAGGATGGTGCGAAGCATCAGCCTGAGATGCCCGGCGCCGGCGACCTTTGCCGCCACGACATATTCGCGGCTCTTTTCGGACATCACCGCGGCACGCACCAGCCGCGCGAAATGCGGCTGCAGGACAAGCGCGATGGCCAGCATCGCGTTGAACAGGCCAGGGCCGAGGATGGTGACCATCACCAGCGCCAGCAACAGCGACGGGAAAGCTAGAATGAGGTCCATGACGCGCATGATCGCCACGTCGACCCAGCCGCGGAAATAGCCGGCCAGCAGGCCGAGCGTGATGCCGCCAGCGAGCGCCAGCGAGACGACGACCGCGCCGATCAAAAGCGAGAAGCGCGCGCCATAGAGCAGGCGCGATAGGATGTCGCGCCCGACCGGATCGGTGCCAAGCAGATATTGCGTCGAGCCTCCGGCCTGCCAGGCCGGAGGCCGCAGGAATGCGGTCTTGTCCTGGACGTCGGGTGCATAGGGAGCCAGCAGCGGCGCAAACAGCGCCGCCAGCACCAGCAGAATGAAGACGAACAGGCCGATAACGGCGCCGCGGTTCACCGAGAAATAAAACCAGAAGGTCCTGAGACCGGTGAGGCGATCCGGGTTGCCGGCGGCCATCGGGGCGATTTCGGTCGACTGGCTCATCACGCCGCCCTTATGCGTGGATTGATGACGGCATAAAGCACGTCGACGATCAGGTTCACGGCCATGACGATAAGGGCAATCAACAGCAGGCCAGACTGCACGACAACATAGTCGCGCTTGGATATGGATTCGACCATCCACCTGCCGATGCCGGGCCAGGAGAAGATCGTCTCGGTAAGGATGGCGCCAGCGAGCAGCGTACTAACCTGCAGGCCGATGGTGGTGACCACCGGGATGAGTGCATTGCGCAGAGCATGCACGCCGATGACCCGGGCCGACGAAAGCCCTTTGGCTCGGGCCGTCCGTACATAGTCCTCGCCCAGCACCTCGAGCATGGCGGACCGCGTCTGGCGCGCTATCACAGCCAGCGGAATGGTGCCGAGCACAATTGTCGGCAGCACCAGATGGCGCAATACCGAGCGAAATGCATCCCACTTGCCGTAGAGCAAGGTGTCGATGGTCATGAAGCCAGTGATCGGCTTGAAGAAATACTGCAGGTCGATGCGGCCATTGACCGGTGTCCAGCCGAGATAGCCGGAGAAAAAGATGATGAGCAGCAGGCCCCACCAGAAGATCGGCATGGAGTAGCCGACGAGCGCCGTGCCCATCAGCGACTGGTCGAACCACGAACCGCGCTTGACGGCCGCGAAGATGCCGGCCGGGATGCCGAGCACCATGGCGAAAATCATGGCGAAGAATGACAGTTCCAGCGTCGCCGGGAAGAGCGTCTTGAACTCCTCGAGCACCGGGCGCTTGGACGAAATCGAGACGCCGAAATCGCCGGTCACGACCTCACCGACATAGCGCGTGTATTGCTGCCAGATCGGCAGATTGTAGCCGAATTGCTCCTTGAGCTCTTCGTAACGCGCCGGCGCCACGCCGTGTTCGCCGGCCATGGCAAGGATGGGATCGCCGGGCAGCAGCCGGACGAACGCGAAGGCGCAGATCGTGATGCCGACAAGCGTCGGGATCAAAAGTGCAATTCGGTGGAGGATATATTTTAGCATGATGTAGGGGGCGGCGCTTCATTGCGCCGCCCCGCTCTATAGTCTTATTCGGCCTTGTCAACGCCGTCGAAGCGGTGAATGCCGAGCGGATCCATCTTGAAACCGCTGACATTGTTGCGCACGACCGCATAGACTTGGCTGTGGACCAGCAGGAAGGCGGGCGCTTCCTTGGCGAAGATCACCTGCGCCTGCTCATAGAGTTTGGTGCGCTCGGCCTGGTCGCTGGTCTTCTTGGCCTTCTGGATCAGATCCTCGAAGTCCTTGTCGCACCAGCTCGAGTAGTTCGAGACGCCGATGGCCGAGCAGGCGAACAGGGTGGCGAAGAAGTTGTCCGGATCGCCATTGTCGCCGGTCCAGCCGATCTGGAACGCACCGGGACGGTCCTTCTTCTTGCCTTCCGAGCGATACTTGGTCCACTCGTAGTTGACGATCTCGGCCTTGACGCCGACCTTGGCCCAGTCGGCCTGGATCAGTTCGGCGGCGCGCTGGAAGTTCGGGTTGTACGGGCGAACGCGGTCGGATGCCCAGAGTTGAATTTCCTTCAGACCGGCGTCGGCCAGCACCTTCTTGGCCGCTTCCGGATTGTAGGCGTCGGTCTTCACATCCTTGTTCCACGACCACATGGTCGGCGGGATCAGGTTTTCCGCGGGCGTTGCGCCGGCGTCCTGGAACAGCGACTTGATCAGCGCTTCCCGGTCGATCGCCTGGTTGAGCGCATGGCGCACCTCAGGCTTGTCGAGCGGCGGGATGGTGGTGTTGTAGCTCATATAGCCGATGTTCAGGCCGGCCTGATCCATCAGGGTCACGTCCTTATTGGCCTTGATGGTGGCGATGTCGGCCGGGTTCGGATAGGGCGCGATGTCACATTCGCCGGCAAGCACTTTCTGGGTGCGGGCGGTGGCGTCAGGCGTGATGGCGAAGACGAGATCGTCGATCTTTTCCTTGCCCTTGAAATAATCCGGGTGGGCCGCGTAGCGGATGACGGAATCCAGCTGGTAGTCGACGAACTGGAACGGGCCGGTGCCGATCGGCTTGGTGGAGAAATCGGCCATCTTGCCGGACTTCGCCAGTTGGTCGGCATATTCCTTCGACACGATCGAGGCGAAGTCCATGCCGAGGTTGGCCAGCATCGGCGCGTTCGGCTCGGTCAGCGTCAGCTTAACGGTCAGGTCATCGACCTTTTCCCACTTGGCGACGTATTTCGGCATGTCCATGCCGGTGTAATAGTCCCAGGTCAGGTTCGGCAGATACTTGTCGCCGTTCCAGGGGTTTTCCTTGTTGAACTGGCGATCGAAGGAGAAGACGACGTCGTCGGCGTTGAGATCACGCGTCGGCTTGAAATAGTCGGTGGTCTGGAACTTCACGCCCGGATGCAGGTGGAAGGTGTAGACCAGGCCGTCGTCGGAAATCTCCCACTTGTCGGCAAGGCCGGGCTCGACCTCGGTGCCGCCATGCTTGAATTCAACCAGACGCGAATAGACGGTGCGCGACGAAGCATCGAAGTCGTTGCCGCCGGTCGTGGTACCCGGATCGAAATTGGCGGGCGATGCTTCCGAGCAATAGACGAGCGTCTTTGCATTGGCCATGCCGCCCAGGACGCTTGCGGCCAGCAACGCGGCCGCAAAAGCGAGTTTCTTTTTCATTGAGCACTCCCTGATGTTCTTCCAAGCCCCTCTAGCAGGCTCGCGAAGCGCGCATATAAGCACCGTTTTTCCGGCTTTGGAACACCCCGTTTGCTTACCCCTCGGGAAGCAGGAAAAAAATCCGCGATTTTGCTAAGGAGCAGAAAAAATTAGCAGTTTTTTCCATTCACGAGATTATTAACGACCGCATTTTTTTATTGATCTGGGATCTCACGACATGGACGCCGCGTTCGCCTTCGTCCGATCATCGATACGGAAAGATGCCGGTTCCAAGTGTCGCCGGCGGGAAAGATTTTCGACGGCAAATCTTTCGGCGCCTTGCCGCAAGGGCAAGACTTGCACCGCCGCCGATAGAGGCAATACATAGATGGACATGCTGACGGCAAGGAGGACGTCTCTGTCAATTCGGAGGCGGGCGCGGCATAGGCGACCGAAACGGGCGAACAGGAATTGTCGAGGAGGAACGGGTGGCAAAAGCATCAAAGGCGCCGGTGAAAGCGTCGGCAAAGGCAGGCTCGAAACCAGCCGCCGCCGACGGTCCAGGTAAAGCTGGCGTCAAGACCTCGACCGCCGGCAGAGGCGCAAAGCCTGCCAAGACGGCACCGGTGGCAAAGGCGACCACAGCCAAGGCCGTCGGGAAGCCGGCGGCGAAACCCGCCCCGGCGAAGACCTCAGCGACGAAGACTCCCGCAAAGGCTTCTCCCGCAAAGACCGGGACAACGAAGGCCGCATCGCCAGCAAAGGCAGCGCCGTCATCGAAACCGGCGACAACTGCCACCAAGCGGCTGCCGAAGGCGCTCACGGAACTTGCCGCCGGCCTGCCCGAAAAGCCGTGGCTCAAGAGCTATCCGAAAAATGTCCAGGCCGAGATCGGGGCATTGCCCTACAGTTCGATCGGCGATTTCCTGGTCGCCGCCTGCAAGCAGTTTTCCGCCCAGCCGGCCTTCACCTGCATGGACAAATCCATCAGCTACGCCGATGTCGAGCAGCTGTCGGCGGCCTTCGGTGCCTATCTGCAATCGAAGGGGCTGCAAAAGGGTGCGCGCGTCGCCGTGATGATGCCCAACGTTCTGCAGTATCCGGTGGCGATGATGGGCATCCTGCGCGCCGGCTATGTCGTGGTGAACATCAATCCGCTGTACACGCCGCGCGAGCTGGAGCACCAGCTCAAGGATTCCGGCGCACAAGCCATCGTCATCCTGGAGAACTTCGCCAACACCTTGCAGGCGGTGATCGCCAGGACCGCGGTCAAGCATGTCGTGGTGGCGGCCATGGGCGACATGCTCGGCGGCCTCAAGGGCACGATCGTCAACTTCGTCGTGCGCCGCGTGAAGAAGATGGTGCCGGCATGGTCGCTGCCCGGGCATGTCAAGTTCAACGCGGCGATGAAGGCCGGCGCCGGCCTTGGCTTCAAGCCGGCCAAGGTTGCAGCCGACGATGTCGCCTTCCTGCAATATACCGGCGGCACCACGGGCGTGTCGAAGGGCGCCACGCTGCTGCACAGCAATGTGCTGTCCAACGTCGTGCAGAACGCGCAGTGGATGGAAGACGCCTATACGATCAAGCCGAAACCGGCGCACCCGAACTTCATCTGCGCGCTGCCGCTCTACCATATCTTCGCGCTGACGGTGAACGCGCTGATGGGCATGCAGCAAGGCGCCCGCAACGTGCTCATTCCCAATCCGCGCGATATTCCGGGCTTCGTCAAGGAACTGCAGAAGTATCCGGTCCACATCTTTCCCGGCCTCAACACGCTGTTCAACGCGCTGCTCAACAATGAGGACTTCCGCAAACTCGACTTCAAGCCGCTGGTGCTGACGCTTGGCGGCGGCATGGCGGTGCAGAAGGGCGTCGCCGAACGCTGGAAGGCGTTGACCGGTTGCCCTGTCACTGAAGGCTACGGCCTCTCGGAAACCTCGCCGGTGGCCACCGCCAACAAGTTCAGTTCCGGCGACTTCACCGGCACGATCGGCCTGCCGCTGCCCTCGACGGAAATCGCCATCCGCGACGACGACGGCAACAATTTGCCGCTCGGCGAGGTCGGCGAAATCTGCATCAGGGGACCGCAGGTGATGGCGGGTTACTGGAACCGGCCTGAGGAGACCGCCAAGGTGATGACCAAGGACGGCTACTTCAAGTCCGGCGACATGGGCTTCATGGACGAGCGCGGCTACACCAAGATCGTCGACCGCAAGAAGGACATGATTCTGGTCTCGGGCTTCAACGTCTATCCAAACGAACTCGAGGAGGTCGTGGCGATGCATCCAGGCGTGCTCGAAGTCGCGGCGATCGGCGTGCCGGATGAGCATTCGGGCGAAGTACCGAAGCTGTTCATCGTCAAGAAGGATCCAGCCCTGACCGTGGAAGCCATCACCGCTTTTTGCCGCGAGAACCTGACCGGATACAAGCGGCCTAAATACATCGAGTTCAGGACCGAATTGCCGAAGACGCCGGTCGGCAAGATCCTGCGGCGGGCATTGCGCGCCTGATGCATGTCGCCCAAAAGTGACCTCGGTTTTGGGAGAACGGCATGCATCAAAACAAAGAGCTGAGGCGCAGCGCGCTTTAGTCGGGGAAGATTCCGTCGGCGGCGAGGCGCCGGGTAATGATTTGCCCAGCCGCCACCCGCGCCTCGATCCAGCGGATTTCATCAAGGTGAACATGCGCCTTGTGCCGGTGCCGGCGCTTCCAGAAATCCGGTTCTACACCGCCCACCCCGGCAGCGGGTTGAGACGCCTCGTCGACCCTGAAGACGATATTGATGCGGACGACGATGCGCCGGACCCGCAGCCGCCCTATTGGGCCTATGCCTGGGCAGGTGGTGCGGCGCTGGCACGCCACATCCTCAACCATCCGAAGACGGTGGCGGGCCGCCGCGTGCTGGACCTCGGGGCAGGTTCAGGCATTGTCGGCATCGCTGCCGCCAAGGCCGGCGCAAGCGAGGTGACCGCCGCCGAAATCGACCGCAACGGCGTCGCCGCGATCGGTCTCAACGCGGAGGCCAACCGGGTCAAGATCACTATTGTCGATCGGGATGTCGCCATGGGCCCGCCGCCGGCCGTCGACCTCGTGCTTGCAGGCGACGTGTTCTACGGCCGTGAGGTCGCCCTACGGGTTATCCCGTTCCTCGACCGCTGCCTGGCAGCCGGCATCGATGTATTGGTCGGCGATCCCCGTCGCCATGACCTGCCGCTGTCCCGACTGCGCCTGCTCGCCGAATATCTGGTGCCGGATTTCGGCGACGCAAAAGGCGCCGCGCTGAAGCCGAGCGGCGTCTTTCGTTTCGGGGCCGAGACCGCACCCGAGCTGGCGGGAGCGATCAAACCGTCTCCTTGACCCGGGCCGACAGGAAGTCCGGCAGGTCGGCAACGGAATCGAGAACGACATCGGCAATGCCGGCCAGCGATTCGCGCGTGCCGGTGCCGGAGAGCACGCCCACCGCCAGGCCGCAGCCGCCGGCACGCGCCATTTCGAGATCGTGGCGGTTGTCGCCGACCATGGCGATCTCAGCCGGCTTCAGGCCGGTGAGGTCGCAAAAGGCCTGGATGGTGTCGGGCGCTGGTTTGGGATTGGCCACCGCGTCATAACCATACGCAGCATCGAACAGCTGGGCTACGCCCAGCGTGACCAAGGTCTTTTCCGCGCCGCTGGTGGAATCATTGGTGGCGACGCCAAGCCGGTAGGATCTTTTGTGCAGTGTTGCCAGCGTATCGACGATGCCTGGCAGCGCCACCGCCATCGCCGAGCCCTGCACCGAAGTGATTTCGTTGAAGCGGGCGACGGCCAGCATCTGGTCTTCGTCGGACAGACGCGGGAACCACAGCTCGACGACATCCATATTGGTGCCCGAGGCAAAGATCGAATCGGGCTTGAAGCGGCGGCTGGCGAAATCGAAGCCAGCGGCCGCAAGCAGCCTATCGGCCTTCCAGCGGTCGCCGTCGGAGGCGTCCATGGCCATGAAGTCGGCGACGCCGAGCCAGGTCGCGTTGAAGTCGACAAGTGTCCCGTCCTTGTCGAACAATATCCCCTTGATGTCTGCCAAATCAGTCACTCCGAACCACGCAATTGGTGGATGCGTTCCACAAGGCCTCTGGTCGAGGCGTCCCGGTTTGCGGCGCTTTCCTTGCCTTCCACGACAGGCAGCAGGCCGGTCGCCAGTTCCTTGCCGAGTTCGACGCCCCACTGGTCGAAGGAATTGATGTTGAACAGCGTGCCCTCGACGAAGACGCGGTGTTCATAGAGCGCGATCAGCCGCCCGAAAGTGCGCGGGTCGAGCTTGCGATAGAGGATGGTCACCGAAGGCCGGTTGCCGGAGAAGACACGATGCGGCGCAATCTTGTCGACATCGGCCGGCTTCATGCCCTTGGCCAGCATCTGCGCGCGCGCCTCGTCCAGCGTGCGGCCCTTCATCAGCGCTTCCGACTGCGCCAGGCAATTGGCGAGCAGCAAATCATGCTGGTGCTTGAGCTCCGGCTCATGGCCGACGGCCGCGGCAAGGAACTCGACCGGGATGAAGTCGGTGCCCTGGTGCAAGAGCTGGAAGAAGGCGTGCTGGCCATTGGTGCCCGGCTCGCCCCAGACCAGCGGCCCGGTCGGCGTCGGCACCGGCGTGCCGTCGAGGGTGACGCCCTTGCCATTCGATTCCATGTCGAGCTGCTGCAGATAGGCCGGCAGCCGGGACAGGCGCTGGTCATAGGGGATGACCGCGCGGGCCGGATAGCCGCAGATCACGCGATGCCACCAGCCGACCAGCCCGAGAAGCGCAGGCAGATTCCCGGCGAGCGGCGCGGTGCGGAAATGCTCGTCCATCTCGTGCGCGCCATCGAGGAAGGCGCGAAAATTCCTCGGACCAACGGCGATCATGACGGGCAGGCCGATCGCGCCCCAGACCGAATAGCGGCCGCCGACCCAGTCCCAGAAACCAAAGACGCGGTCCTGCTCGATGCCGAACTTGGCCACCAGGTCGAGCGCGGTCGAGACGGCAGCGAAATGCTTGCCGACCGCCTGCTTGCCGAGCGCCTTCTGAACCCAGTCGCGCGCCGTCTGCGCATTGGTCATCGTCTCGACCGTGGTGAAGGTCTTGGAGGCTACGATGAACAGCGTGGTTTCGGCGGACAGGCCCTTCAGCGTGTCATGAATATGGGCGCCGTCGATGTTGGAGACGTAGTGCGCGCGCGGCCCGTCATGATAAGGCGCCAGCGCCAGCGTCGCCATGGCCGGGCCGAGGTCGGAGCCGCCAATGCCGATGTTGACGATGTCGGTGATCTTCTTGCCGGTGGCACCTAGCGCCTTGCCGGAGCGGATGGCATCGGCGAAGGCGCCCATCGCGTCGAGCACGGAAAGGACGTCGGCCTTGACGTCCTGGCCATCCACCGTGACGCCCTTGCCGCTGAGATTGCGCAGCGCCGTGTGCAGCACGGCGCGGTCTTCGGTGATGTTGATCTTCTTGCCGGCGAACATGGCGGCGCGGCGGCCCTCGAGATCGGCAGCAGCGGCGAGCTTTTCCAGCAGGTCCATGGTGGTTGCGTCGACGGCGCATTTCGACCAGTCGACCAAAAGGTCGCCGTCGGTGGCGGAGAATGTCTGGAAACGCTGTGGATCGGCGGCGAAGGCCTGGCGCATGCTGGCAGGTGCCGCCGAGCGATGATCGCGCAAGGCGGCAAGCTGTTTCTGGAAGGCTGATTTATCCACTGGCGGGGAGCTCCTGGCGTTTTTCGACGTATTTTATCAGACCGGATGTTTCCGGCGCGTGTCGTCGCGACAAACCTATTGAGCCGAATTCCGTGCGGTCAATACGCGGCGATGCCGCATCGCATCACGATGCGATGACACAATGTGTCACTGCGGGCGGCCACGGAGCCCGATTTTGGCTGAAGGATCACTGGCATAAATCCCAACGATCAGAAAAATTGATTGGCGCAACCCCTTGTGCCACCCATACACTCGACTGGTCCAGCCAAACGAAAATTGCTGGCCATCCGAGGAAGATTTCCCATGCCACAGCGCAACGACACGGCCATATGGTCCGGCCTGTTCCGGATTTCGGCCGAATCCGGCCAAACCCTGCAGGCGCAGATCCGCCAGGCCATCGTGGCCGCCATTCTCGACCGTCAGATCGCCGCTTCGATGCCGCTTCCCTCCTGCCGCATCCTGGCCGAGAAGCTGGGCGTCGCACGCGGGACGGTGGTTCTGGCCTTCCAGCAGCTCGTCGACCAGGGCTTCCTGGTGGCGCGCGAGCGGCGCGGCCATTTCGTCAATCCCGACGTGCTGGCAACTCCCGCCAAGCCGCACCAGAAGGCGCCCGACCAGGCCAACGAGATCGACTGGAAGGCGCGCCGGCAGATCGCCGCCAGCGACATGCCGCCGCCGGCCAAGCACGAGAACTGGATCAAGTCGTCCTACCCCTTCGTCTACGGCCAGTTCGATCCTGCGTTGTTCCCGACCGCCGAATGGCGCGAGTGCAACCGCATGGCGCTGGCCGTGCTCGAAATCCGCAACTGGGCGTCCGACATGGTCGATCGCGACGATCCGCTGCTGATCGAGCAGATCCAGGCGCGGCTCTTGCCCAGGCGCGGCATCTTCGCCAATCCCGACGAGATCATCGTCACGCTTGGCGCCCAGAACGCGCTCTACATGCTGGCGTCGCTGCTGATGACCAAGGGCTCGAAGGTGGCGATGGAAGACCCGGGCTACCCCGACGCACGCTCGATCTTCCGGCTTGCGGGCGCCGACATCCAGCCGGTGCCGGTCGACCAGTCCGGCATCGTAACCTCTTCTATCCCCAATGATTCCGGCTTCGTCTTCGTCACGCCCAGCCATCATTGCCCGACCATGGTGCCGTTGTCGGCCGAGCGGCGGCAGGATCTCCTGGCGCGTGCCAACCGGCACAACCAGATCATCATCGAGGACGGCTATGACAGCCAGCTTCTCGACGAGGCGCCGCAGCAGGCACTGAAGAGCCTCGATCGTTCCGGTCGCGTCGTCTATGTCGGCTCGATGTCGAAGACGCTGGCTCCCGGCCTGCGGCTTGGCTACATCGTCGCCTCGGCTGGACTAATCTCGGAGCTGAGGGCACTGCGCCGCTTCATGCTGCGCCATCCGCCGGCCAACAACCAGCGCGCCGTGGCGCTCTTCCTGTCGCTCGGCCATCACGAGGCATTGGTGCGGCGTCTTTCGAGCGCCTTCGACGAGCGGCGCAAGCGGCTGGTCCATGCGATTTCCGCTTTCCTGCCGGAATGGCGCTCGACCGACTCCGCCGGCGGCACGTCGCTCTGGCTGGAAGGACCGCGCGGCACCGATTCCCGCGGTTTAGCTGAGGCCGCGGCCTCGCGCAGCGTGATCATCGAACCGGGGGACCGCTTCTTCGACCGCACCGAAAAGCCTTCGCGTTTCATGCGGTTGGGCATTTCCTCGATCGCGCTGCAGCATATCGAGCCCGGGATCCGGGAACTGGCCACCGCTGCCGGACGCAGGCCTGCCGCCGCCTGATCCACTTACCTGATCCTTTGACCGGAGCCGCACAATCGCGGCTCCATTTCCTTTAGCGCTGGCATATGCAACCACACCGGCTGGCCCATGGTCTGTGCCAATGCCGGCGGCATAGTCGTGGCACAAAGGGGAAGAAGCAGCCGATGGTGGACCAACCGCCGCCCTGTTTCCGAGAAAAGGTGGAGTGCTTCCATGTCAGTGGTTCTTGAAAAGCAGGAAGCGGCGGCGGATCAGCGCTCGCGCCGCTCCGGTGGACGCGAAGCGCGCCGCGCGATGCGGGCAGCGCCGCTCGCCGACGACATCAGGCCGGTGCGCGCAGGCCTCGAGGGCGGCAGCTACGGACCGTTGCGCGGCAACGACCAGGAGCGCATCCACGAGGCGGTGCTGACGCTGCTGGAGACGGTCGGTTTCGCCAATGCCATCCCCTCCTGCATCGAGGCACTGACCAAGGCCGGCGCCACTTATGGCGATGACGGCCGCATCCGTTTCCCGCGCGCGCTGGTGCTCGAGACCATCAAGAAGGCAGCACGCAATTTCACCTTGCACGGCCAGGACCCGAAACACGATATGGTGATCCAGGGCAAGCGCGTGCACTACGGCACGGCCGGCGCCGCCGTTCATCTTGTCGATGTCGAGAAGCGCGAATATCGCGAATCGCTGCTGCAGGACATCTATGACGCCGCCCGCATCGTCGACGGGCTCGACAACATCCATTTCTTCCAGCGGCCGATGGTGCCGCGCGACATTCCCGATCCGCTCGAAATGGACTTCAACACGCTCTATGCCTGCGTGATGGGCACGTCCAAGCATGTCGGCACCTCGTTCACGGTGCGCGAGAACGTGCAGCCGGCACTGGAAATGCTCTATGCCATTGCCGGCGGCGAGGAAAATTTCCGCGCCCGGCCATTCGTGTCGAACTCCAACTGCTTCGTCGTGCCGCCGATGAAATTCGCCGAGGATGCCTGCGGCGTGCTCGAGGCCTGTGTCGAGGGCGGCATCCCGATCCTGCTTTTGTCGGCCGGCCAGGCCGGCGCGACCGCTCCGGCGGCGATTGCCGGCGCCGTGGTGCAGGCCGTGGCCGAAGTGCTGGCCGGCCTGGTCTATGTCAACGCCATCAAGCCGGGACATCCGGCCATCTTCGGCACCTGGCCGTTCGTGTCGGACCTGCGGACCGGCGCCATGTCGGGCGGGTCGGCCGAACAGGCGGTACTGACCGCGGCCTGCGCGCAGATGGCGCAATTCTACGATCTGCCGGGCGGCTCGGCCGCCGGCATGACGGATTCGAAACTGCCCGACATCCAGTCCGGCTACGAAAAGGGCATCACCGACGTGATGGCCGGCCTTGCGGGCTTGAACCTCGTGTATGAATCGGCCGGCATGCATGCCTCGCTGCTCGGCTTCTGCCTGGAAAGCCTGATCATCGACAATGACATGCTCGGCCATTGCCTGCGCTGCGTGCGCGGCATCGAGGTGACAGACGAAGCGCTGTCGATCGACACCATCGCCGAAGTCTGCCTGAATGGGCCTGGTCACTATCTCGGCAACGAGCAGACGCTGCGGCTGATGCAGACGGAGTATTTCTACCCGGCCGTCGGCGACCGGTTTTCGCCGAAGGAATGGAACGAGAAGGGCCGGCCCGACATATTGCAGCGCGCCATCATCGAGAAGAAGCGCATCCTTGCCGAACGCTTCCCGCGCCATGTGCCGAAGTTGCTCGACGACAAACTGCGTGCCCGCTTCGGCGACATGATCAAGCTGCCGCGCGCCAATATGGGCGGCTGAGCCTCTCGTCTGATCAGTCAGTCGGCGCCCAGCGCAAAACGCTCGACGACATCGGCATTGATCAGCTTGGCATGCAGTGCCATCAGCACGATCTGCGCGTCGAAACTGTCGCCGGCTTCCACAGCGGCCTCGATGCGGCGTTCGACGTCCTGCCGCTGCTGCAGGCCTTGCGAGCTCTCAAAGGTTTCCGGACCGGCAATGCAATAGCTGAACAGCCGCGCCACATCCGGATAGGCCTGTGGCGGCGGCTCGTCGGGCCAGCGATCCTTCATCAGATTGACGATTGTGAGTTTCACGCCCTCCGGCACGAGGGCGGGATGCAGGTCGGCGCCGCGCAAGGCGGCGTCGAGCTGCCTCAGATCGCCCGAGCGGCCGAACATGCCGAGAAAGCCGAGGGAAGAGCGTCGTTGCGCCATGATGTTCCAATCCGTTTCCGACCACTTAGGTGGTCGGCAAGCGGAATACAAAGGCAGGCGGAGATCTAGCCACCCACCGCCTGCAGCAACACGCCAGCAAGAGCCGATCCGGCGAGCGTCGGCAGCATGCCGATCTTCAGCTTCAGGATGGCGATCATCGCGGCCAAGGAAAGCAGCGCCGCGCGCCAGTCGATCGACGAAAGCACCGGCACATTCATGCCGAGGCTCACCGCGTGCACCTCACGGAAAACGACGTGCAAGGCAAACCACAAAGCGAGATTCAGGATGACGCCGACAACAGCGGCGGTGATCGCGCCGAGCGCAGCCGACAAGGCCCTGTTGCCGCGCAGGGCCTCGATATAGGGCGCGCCAAGGAATATCCAGAAGAAGCACGGCGTGAAGGTCACCCACAGGGTCAGCAGCGCTCCGAGCGATCCGCCAAGCAACGGGTTCAGCGACCCGGAGTGACGAAAAGCGGCGATGAAGCCGACAAACTGCAGCACCAGGATGAGCGGGCCTGGCGTCGTTTCGGCAAGCCCAAGCCCATCGACCATTTCACCGGGAGCCAGCCAGCCGAAGGACTGGACGGCCGCCTGCGCGACGTAGGCCAGCACCGCATAGGCGCCACCGAAAGTGACGACCGCCATCAGACTGAAGAACCGGCCAATCTCGGTCCACACACTGGCAGAGCCGGTGAACCACCAGATCAGGAGAACCGGTCCGAGCCAGATCGGCAGCCAGATCGCGACAGTGCGCGGCGCATGCCATCTGGTCGGTGTGACATGGGTCAGTTCGCCGCGCTCGAACATCAGGTCGACGGCGCCCTTGATATCGGGACCACCATCCTTGCCGTGCGCCGATCCGGAGAAGAGACCCGGTGCGAGTCGGTCTCCCAGCCATCCTGTCAGGCCGGCGAGCAGGATGATGAGCGGGAACGGCACATTCAACGCGTAGATGGCGATGAAGGCCGCAACCGCGATCGACACCATGGCCGGGTTTTTCAGGGCGCGCCGTCCGATCCGGATCACCGCCTCGATGACGATGGCAAGCACCGCCGCCTTCACTCCGAGGAAAAGCGCCTCGACGAGCGGAATGTCGCCATAGAGCACGTAGAGGCTGCTCAAGATCAGCATGACAAGCGCGCCGGGCACAACGAACAGGATGCCGGCGACAAGGCCGCCGATCGTCCTGTGCAACAGCCAGCCGATGTAAATGGCGAGTTGCTGGGCTTCCGGGCCAGGCAACAGCATGCAGTAGTTCAACGCATGCAGGAAACGCTGTTCCCCGATCCAGCGCCGTTCCTCGACCAGTTCCCTGTGCATCAGGGCGATCTGCCCGGCCGGGCCACCGAAGCTGAGCAGTCCGATCTTCGCCCAGACCTTGACGGCCTCGGCAAAGGTCGGGACAGCCGGCGCCTCGACGTTCCCCGACCGATGTGCAGGCGCAACAGCGCTCATGACGGTTTACCCGCGCTGGGCCAGTTGTGCGTTTCCTCGGTGGCGTCGCGGCACCAGCGGAAGAACGCATCGTAGAGCAGCATGCCTGCTTCCAGTTGTTCCAGATCGTCGCGAAACATCCGCGACAGGCCAAGCGAGACGGCCAGAAAACCGGCGGCCTGGGGCACCAGATCGAGCCTTGCGGTGTCGGCCGCGCGCACGATCGCGGCAAGGCGGTCGAGTGCGGCGGATTCCAGCCCGAATTCCTCGATCATCGTATCGAAGGTGCAGTGTTCACCGCGATGGCTCCAGAACACATTGTCGATGTCGAAAGGCACGGCCCGAAAGCGATCGGCGACAGCAGGCACTTCGGCTGCCTCGACAAACAGGAAGACCGCATGAGGATCGACGAAACGCCGGATCAGCCAGGGGCAGGCGATGCGGTCGACCTTCGGGCGCGCCCGCGTCACCCACACAGTGCGGCCCTTTTCGTCGCGCGGTGGCAATTTGTCGGTGCTGATCAAGAGCCCGTCTGCCTCGCGCCAGGCTTCGAAGCCGCCTTCAAGAGATTCGGCGGGAACCCCCTCATGGCGCAGCCATGCGGCGACGCCTTGCGAGAGTTTTTGACCCCTCTGACAGACGACCGAGACTTGTGTGCCGGCGAAATCGGGCGCCCAGGTCGAAACGGTTTTGAAATCGCGCCGGATCGAGGCCGGCAGCAGGCGCGGATCGGCGTCGAAATCCTCATCGATGCGAACATCGATGATTATTGGGGCTCCCGGCAGGCCGACCAGACGGGACAGTTGCGATACGGTGATAGCGGTTGTTGACGGCATGGCGTCCACCTCCTGATAGAGAAGCTTGGACGCGAACGTTGGGCTGACGCCTCACGGGGTCGTCGCGATGCACCCCTTGCCCACAATGGTGGATTTGTTCGGAGCGCTTGTCAAGGATCGTGACCAGTCTCGACCCTTGGGCGGGATGCGCCGCGCCAAAACGAAAGACGGCTGGCGGCCCGATTGCACGGGCCGCCAGCCGCCGATCCAACATCAGTGATTTTTGCCGGGAATAATCGATGACTATCCCTTGGAATAATCAATGATTGTCCCTTGGCACGCCCCTGGTGTGGGCGACATCCTGGTATTTCACCGCCGGCTTCAGCACCATGCCCTGGTCGAACTGGTCGACCATGCCGCGCTGGATTTCCTGCCACGGCGTCTGGTGCTGCGGATAGTGGTAGCCGCCATTGCCCTGCAGCGCCGCGCGCCGCTTGGCGATCTCTTCGTCGCTGACCAGGATGTTGGCGGTGCCCTTGTTCAGGTCGATGCGGACGCGATCGCCTGTCTTGAGCAGTGCCAGTCCGCCGCCAATGGCAGCTTCCGGCGAGGCGTTGAGGATCGACGGCGAGCCGGACGTACCCGACTGACGGCCGTCACCGATGCAGGCCAGCGCATGGATGCCCTTCTTGATGAGGTAGGCCGGCGGCTGCATGTTGACGACCTCGGCGCCACCGGGATAGCCGACCGGGCCGGCGCCGCGCATGAACAGGATCGTGTGTTCGTCGATGCCTTGCGCCGGATCGTCGATGCGGGCGTGGTAATCCTCCGGCCCGTCGAAGACCATGGCGTTGCCTTCGAAAGCTTCCGGGTCCTTCGGGTTGGAGAGATAGCGCTCGCGGAATTCCGGCGAGATGCCGCTGGTCTTCATGATCGCCGATTCGAACAGATTGCCGCTGAGGTTGATGAAGCCGGCATTGACCTTCAGCGGCTTGTCGACGCTGCGGATCACGTCGGCGTTTTCGACGACCGCCGCCTTGCAATTGTCGCCGATCGACTTGCCATTGGCGGTCAGGGCATCGGGATGCGGCAACAGCCCGCCCTTGATCAGCTCGGCCACCACGGCCGGGACGCCGCCGGCATGATGGTAATCCTCGCCGAGATACTCGCCCGTCGGCTGCAGATTGACGATGAGCGGCACCTTGAGGCCGATCTCCTGCCAGTCGTCATTGTCGAGCGGCACGCCGAGATGGCGGGCAATGGCGTTGAGATGGATCGGCGCGTTGGTCGAGCCGCCGATCGCCGAATTGACGACGATGGCGTTCTCGAAGGCCTTGCGCGTCATGATGTCGGACGGCTTCAAATCCTCATGCACCATGTCGACAATGCGTTTGCCGGTCTCGTAGGCGATCTGCCCGCGCTCGCGGTAAGGGGCCGGGATGGCGGCCGAGCCCGGCAGCTGCATGCCGAGCGCCTCGGCCAGCGAATTCATCGTGGTGGCGGTGCCCATCGTGTTGCAGTAGCCGGTGGAGGGCGCCGAGGAGGCGACGATATCCATGAACTCATCATAGTCGATCTCGCCAGCCGACAGGCGCTGGCGCGATTCCCAGACGATGGTGCCAGAGCCGGTGCGCTTGCCCTTGTGCCAGCCGTTGAGCATCGGGCCGACCGACAGCGCGATGGCCGGGATGTTGACGGTGGCCGCCGCCATGAGCAGCGCCGGCGTCGTCTTGTCGCAACCGATGGTCAGCACGACGCCGTCAAGCGGGTAGCCGTAGAGCACCTCGACAAGGCCGAGATAGGCAAGGTTGCGGTCAAGGGCCGCGGTCGGGCGCTTGCCGGTCTCCTGGATCGGATGGCAGGGGAATTCGAAGGGAATGCCGCCCATCGAGACGATGCCCTCGCGCACGCGCTTGGCGAGCTCGATATGGTGGCGGTTGCATGGCGACAGATCCGAGCCGGTCTGTGCGATGCCGATCAACGGCTTGCCCGACATCAGCTCGGCACGCGTCAGCCCGTAATTCAGGTAACGCTCGAGGTAGAGCGCCGTCATGCCGGGGTTGTCGGGATTGTCGAACCACTCCTGCGAGCGGAATTTTTTCTTCTTGGTGGGGGCGCCGGCCATCACGGTCTCCGTATTTGTATGACAAATCGATATGACAACGCGTCAATGCAAGCAAGGGGCACGCGCGTTCCCAACCCGCACTTTGGTGCGATAGACACAACAGCGCCCCTGCGCTAGGGCTTCGAACCATTGTTTCCGGGAGGTTCTTGATGGCTTTGGTGATCGAAGGCGAGGAACGCATTGCCGCACCCCTGCAAAAAGTCTGGGAAGCGCTGAACGACGCCGAGGTTTTGAAGGCGACCATTCCCGGCTGCCAGAGCCTCGAGATGAAGTCGCCGACCGAGATGGCGGCCACTGTGGTGGTGAAAATCGGGCCGATCAAGGCGACCTTCAACGGCGAGGTGACACTGAAAAATCTCAAGCCGCCGCATTCCTACACCATCCAGGGCGAAGGCAAGGGCGGCATTGCCGGCTTTGCCAAGGGCGGCGCCGACGTGACGCTGACCGAGGATGGAGCGGATGCCACGATCCTCAAATACGCAGCCAAAGCCGAGGTTGGCGGCAAGATCGCCCAGCTCGGCAGCCGGCTGATCGAGTCGACGTCGAAAAAGCTGGCCGGGCAGTTCTTTTCCAACTTCGGCGAGAAGGTCGGCGGCTGACCGTTTCGCTGCGAGGTCACTCGAAAACGATGCTCGGCACCGCCGCTTCGGCCGCGCCGCGTTCTTCATTGACCCTGTCCCAGACCTTGGCGGCGATATCGCGATAGGTTTTGGCCTCGGCGCCATCGGGCTTGGACACCACCACCGGCGCTCCGGCATCCGAGCTTTCGCGGATGCCCATTTCCAGCTGCACTTCGCCGAGGAAGCTGACGCCGAGGCGCTCGGCCTCGCGGCGCGCGCCGCCATGGCCGAAAATGTCGTAGCGCTTGCCGGTGTCGGGCGCGATGAAATAGCTCATATTCTCGACGATGCCGAGCAGCGGCACGTCGACCTTCTTGAACATGTTCAGCCCCTTGCGGGCATCGATCAGCGCCAGGTCCTGCGGTGTCGAGACGATGACGGCGCCGGCCAGCGGCACCTGCTGCGCCATGGTCAGCTGTGCGTCGCCGGTGCCGGGCGGCATGTCGACGACGAGCACGTCGAGCCGACCCCATTCGACCTCGCGCAGCATCTGCGTCAGCGCCGACATCACCATCGGGCCGCGCCAGATCATCGGCGTCTCCTCGTCGACGAGGAAGCCCATCGACATCACCTTGAGGCCGTAATTCTCCATCGGCTTCAGGATCTTGCCGTCGACCGTCTGCGGCCGGCCGTGGATGTTGAGCAGTTTCGGCATGGACGGGCCATAGATGTCGGCGTCGAGCACGCCGACGCGCAATCCGTTGGCGGCGAGGCCAAGCGCCAGATTGACGGCGGTGGTCGACTTGCCGACACCGCCTTTGCCCGAGGCAACCGCGATAATCGCCTCGATGCCGGGCACGCCGCGCTTACCCGAGCTGTGCGAGGCCGGGGCCTGCGGCGCGGGACGCTGCGGGACCGCCGGCGGTGCCGGCCTGGGTGCGGGGCGCGCGGGCACCGGTGCCTCCATGCCGCCGCCCTTCTTCTCCGCCGTCAGTGCGACGACGGCGCCGGCGACACCGGGAATTGCTTTCACCACTCGCTCGGCGGCGGCGCGCAGCGGTTCCATTTCCTGCGCCCTGGCGGCGGGAACGGTGATCGAGAAGAACACTTTCGAATCGGCGATGAAAATCTCCGAAACCATGCCGAGATCGACAATGTTCCCGGTGAAGTCCGGTCCATTGACCGTCTTCAGGCGCTCGGTGACGATTTCCTTGGTAACGGACATGATCTTTCCTCGGCGTTTGGCAATGCAGATAGTGCAGTTTCCAGCGAGAACCAAGCCGTGACGCAAAGGCTTGCCGGCATGCCGCGGAAAACGACCAATGCTGTCGAATTTTGCCGGATGACGCCTCCTTCGGCCGATTGCCGATGGTCAAACGGACCGCGTGCCCTATTTCGGTTGCCTGAACGAGGACACGAAAATCCCGGAAGGAGACGGTCATGCTCGAAAACAACAACGCAACGGCCAATCTCGCCGTCAAGGACCTGGCAAAGGCAAAGGCCTTCTATGAAGGCACGCTAGGCCTCACGCAGGTTGACGACATGGGCGGCGAGCTTGTCGTCTACAAAAGCGGAGACACGCTGATCAACGTCTATCATTCCGAATTCGCCGGAACCAACAAGGCCACGGCGGTGACCTGGACGGTCGGTGACAAAATCGGCAACGTCGTCAAATCGCTGAAATCGAAGGGCGTCGCTTTCGAACATTATGAGATGCCCGGCCTGACGCTGGAGGGCGACATCCATGTCGGCTACGGCATGAAGGTCGCCTGGTTCAAGGATCCGGACGGCAACATCCTGAACCTGGTGGACAAATAGTCGGCGGTGCTTCGCGTCAGCCGGACCGCCGCGGCCCCTTTCACTCGAAGGCGAGTTCCAGACGCCTTTCAGCCTGGGCGACGACCCGGCATTTCGTCTCGAACCTATCCGCGCGGATGGTCAGCACGAACTGGCCGGGAATGTCGGCGCTGTTCGATACGTCGATAGTGGCGCCGCCCTCGCCGAGACTGCGGACCGTGCAGTCGATGGTCGACATGCGTTTGTTGAAAACGATCTGGCCTGCCTTCAGCACCCTGCGCCGCGACGGCGGCTGATCACTCCCGGCGGAATTCCAGGCTGTGATCCGATTGCGGCCGGCGTGCTTCGAGCGGTACATGGCGGCGTCGGCGCGCTCGATCAGTTCCGGCAGGCCGCTGGTCGTCGGATCGAACGAGGCAACACCGAAGCTGGCAGTGACCTGCATCTCTTGTGCGCCGTGCGTGATCCGCATGGCCTCGATGGTGCCGCGCAGCCGCTCGGCGGATTCAAGCGCACCGTTGCGAGCGGTGTAAAGAAGTACCGCGAATTCCTCACCACCGACGCGTCCGAATATGTCGACGTCGCGCAAGGCGGCACCGCATTGCCGGCCCACACCACTCAGCACCTTGTCGCCTGCGGCATGGCCGAAATTGTCGTTAACCGATTTGAAATGGTCGACATCGAAGACGATGCAGGAGAAATCGAAGCGCTGGCGCCGCGCAAGCGCAAATGCCTTGCCGCCCTGATCGATGAAGGCCCGCCGCGACAGCACGCCGGTCAGCGCATCGCTGGAGGCATGCTGGCGCAGCTCCAGCTCATCCATGGCAAGATCGGCAAAATCTTGGAGGATTGCGATGTCGCGGTCGCTGAATTCCCGCGGGATATAGCCGATCGCGCAGACACTGCCGATATTGTGGCCGTCGCGGCTTCGCAAAGGCACGCCTGCGTAGAAGCGGATATGCGGATCGTTCCTGACCATGGGATTGTCGGCGAAACGGGGATCCTTGGTCGCGTCGGTGACGATCAGCGGCTCTTCCTGAAGGATCGTGTACTGGCAGAATGTGACCTTGCGATCGACTTCTTTGATCGCCAGCCCCTCGCAGGCCTTGTACCATTGGCGGTGCCCGTCAATGACCGAGACGATGGCGATCGGGACATCGAAGACCGTCTTGATCAATCGCGTGATGCGGTCGAACGACGCTTCGCGCGGCGTGTCCAGAACATCGAAGCGCTCTACGGCCCGGAGCCGCGCGGCCTCGCGCAGGTCGGCGGCGGTAGGCGCTGGTATTTCCGGCGGATGCTCCTGGAGCATGCGAACCACCTATCTTCGGCGCCCCTGCCGCGATACCCGCATCGACCATGATGGCAAGCCAAATATTATCAATTGGTTATTGCTTGCTGTCGCCATTCACCGCCGCATGCGCGATGATCAATCAACGGCCCTGCCGCGCGATTTCGCGAGGCGAGCCAAAAAGGCTTTGGCATGATCGACAAACTCGAATTCTTTATCGCGCTCGCCAAGGAAGAGCATTTCGGCCGGGCGGCGGAAGCGTGCGGAGTCACTCAGCCCACCCTGTCGGCCGGCATCAAGCAGCTTGAGGGTCAGCTCGGCGTCATGCTGGTCAATCGCGGATCGCGGTTCCAGGGGTTGACGCCGGAGGGCAAGCAGGTGCTGGTCTGGGCGCGCCGCATCGTCGGCGATTCACGGACCATGCGCGAGGAAATGCGCGCGGCGCGCCACGGCCTTTCCGGACGCATCCGCATTGCCGCCATCCCGACCGCGCTCGCCATGGTGGCGCGGCTGACGACGCCGTTTCGCGAGAAAAATCCGGGCGTCACCTTCTCGGTGCTGTCGCGCACCTCGATCGAAGTCTTGTCGCTGCTCGGCAATTTCGACATCGACGCCGGCATTACCTATCTCGACAATGAGCCGCTTGGGCGGGTGACCAGCGTGCCGCTATACGACGAGCGCTATCAGCTGATCACGGCGGTCGGAAACCCCTATTCCGACCGCGACAAAGTGACATGGGCCGAGATCAGCCGGTTGCCGCTGTGCCTGTTGACGCCGGACATGCAGAACCGCCGCATCATCGACCAGCATCTGGCCGAGGCCGGCGTGCAGGTGCGGCCGACGCTCGAATCCAACTCGATGATCGTGCTGTTCTCGCACATCCGTACCGGCAAATGGTCGTCGATCATGCCGCTCAACCTCGCGGAAACATTCGGCTTTTCAGAGCCGATCCGGGCCATTCCGATCGTCGAGCCCGACGCCAGCCACACGGTCGGCCTGGTGGCCGCACCGCGCGAGCCGCACACGCCGCTGGTGCAGGCGCTGCTGGACGAGGCAATGGCGCTGGCAGACGATTTCCGCGCCCATCGCTAGGGTAGAGAATGGCGGCTGAGCGGGCTTGATAGAAGATTTCTATCAAGCGACGGATCAGCTTTATTGATTTCGCTGGTTTCCTCTGTTTTTGTAACGACTTAGCGCTAGAACGCTACCGACCAGGGAGGGCGCTGCATGACGATGCAGCCTGCAAGTACCGAGATCGCATCGCGCACGGCGGCGATTATCCAAGAGCTGAAAGGCCTCGAAGGCCCGCTGCTGCCGATCCTGCACGAGATCCAGGAAGAATTCGGCCATGTGCCGCAGGCGGCACTGCCGGTTATCGCCGATGGGCTGAACCTCTCCAGGGCCGAGGTGCACGGCGTCGTCACCTTCTATCATGATTTCCGCGCTCGGCCGGCCGGGCGGCATGTTCTCAAGCTCTGTCAGGCGGAAGCCTGCCAGTCGATGGGCTCGGATGCCGTCGCCGCCAAAATCAAGCAATTGCTCGGCATCGGTTTCCACGAGACCACCCGCGACGGATCGGTTACACTCGAGCCGGTCTATTGCCTCGGGCTTTGCGCCTGTTCGCCGTCGGCGATGCTTGACGGCGAGGTGATCGGGCGGCTCGATGACGACAAGATCGACGAGATCCTTGCCGAGGTGCGCTCATGATCCCCCGCATCTACATTCCCGGTGATTCCGGTGCGTTGGCGCTCGGCGCCGAAAAGGTCGCCAAGGCCGTTCGTGCGGAACTCGCCGAGCGTGGCATCGAGGCCAAGATCGTGCGCAATGGCTCGCGCGGCGCCTATTTCCTCGAACCGATGGTCGAAGTGGCGACCGCCAACGGCCGCGTCGCCTACGGACCGGTCAAGCCTTCCGACGTCAAGAGCCTGTTCGACAGCGGCTTCCTCACCGGTGGCCACCACAAGCGCTGGCTCGGCGCGCCCGACAAGATCCCGTTCCTCGCCAAGCAGACGCGGCTGACCTTCGCCCGCTGCGGCATCAACGACCCTCTGTCGCTCGATGCCTACAAGTCGCTAGGCGGGCTCAAGGGCTTGCAGAACGCCGTCGCCATGGCGCCGGCCGAGATCGTCAAGCAGGTTACGGACTCAGGCCTGCGCGGCCGCGGCGGCGCCGGCTTCCCGACCGGCATCAAGTGGAAGACGGTGCTGGATACGACGTCCGAGCGCAAATACATCGTCTGCAACGCCGACGAGGGCGACAGCGCGACTTTCGCCGACCGCATGATCATGGAAGGCGACCCCTTCGTGCTGATCGAAGGCATGGCGATCGCCGGCATCGCCACCGGGGCGACCAAGGGCTTCGTCTATATCCGCTCGGAATATCCGCATGCGGTGGCGACAATGAACAAGGCCGTCGAAATCGCTCGCAAGGCCGGCGTGCTCGGCGTCAACGTGCTGGGTTCGCCCAATGCCTTCGACATGGAAATCCGCGTCGGCGCCGGCGCCTATGTCTGCGGCGAGGAAACCTCGCTGCTGAACAGCCTGGAAGGCAAGCGCGGCGTGGTGCGCGCCAAGCCGCCGCTGCCGGCCATCCAGGGCCTGTTCGGCAAGCCAACGGTGATCAACAACGTCATCAGCCTGGCCTCGGTGCCGATCATCATGGACAAGGGCGCCGCCCTCTACAAGGATTTCGGCATGGGCCGCTCGCGCGGCACCATCCCGATCCAGATCGCCGGCAACGTCAAGCAGGGCGGCCTGTTCGAGACCGCCTTCGGCCTGACGCTGGGCGAGATCGTCGACGACATCGGTGGCGGCACGGCCACCGGCCGTCCGGTGAAGGCGGTGCAGGTCGGCGGTCCGCTCGGCGCTTATTTCCCACGCGCGCTTTTCGACACGCCGTTCGACTACGAGGAATTCGCCAAGCGTGACGGGCTGATCGGCCATGCCGGCGTCACCGTGTTCGACGACACGGCCGACATGCTGAAGCAGGCGCGCTTTGCCATGGAGTTCTGCGCCATCGAAAGCTGCGGCAAGTGCACGCCCTGCCGCATCGGCTCGACGCGCGGCATCGAGACCATCGACAGGCTTGCCGCCGGCATCGAGCCGGAAAAGAACCTCGCTCTGGTCACCGACCTCTGCAACACAATGAAGTTCGGTTCGCTGTGCGCGCTGGGCGGCTTCACGCCCTACCCGGTGATGAGCTCGATCACGCATTTCCCCGAAGATTTCAAGCCTGCGCCGGCGCGCGTGGCTGCTGAATAGGAGCTGGCAGATGAACATCAAGGCCGACTTCCCATCGCTGATCGAAGAGATCGACTACGGAACCCCGGAATCGCTGGCGCAAAAGCAGGTCACGCTGAGCGTCGACGGCCGCAGCATCACCGTGCCGGAAGGCACCTCGATCATGCGCGCCGCGATGGAGGGCGGTGTCGATATCCCGAAGCTCTGTGCCACCGACATGCTGGACTCGTTCGGTTCGTGCCGCGTCTGCCTGGTCGAGATCGAAGGGCGCGGCGGCACGCCGGCCTCCTGCACGACGCCGGTCGGTGAAGGCATGGTGGTGCGCACACAGTCCGACCGGCTCGACGCCATCCGCCGCGGCGTCATGGAGCTTTACGTCTCCGACCATCCGACCGGCTGGAACGAGAAGGCCGGCACCGGCGCCAGCGAATTCGACACGGTGGCGAAGTCGGTCGGCTTGACCGAGAACCGCTATGGCGTCGAGGGCCGCAACCACGTCAAGGAAGATGGGATCGCGCCCGGCCATGGCTCGCTGGCGGTCGACTACATCGCCCGCGACGAATCCAATCCCTATTTCACCTATGATCCAGCGCAGTGCATCGTCTGCTCGCGCTGCGTGCGGGCGTGCGAGGAGGTGCAGGGCACCTTCGCGCTGACCATCGAGGGCCGCGGTTTCGAATCGCGCATGGTCGCCGGCATGCATGAGGATTTCATCGCTTCCGAATGCGTGTCCTGCGGTGCCTGCGTGCAGGCCTGCCCGACCGACGCGCTGCGCGAGAAGACGGTGCTCGAGAAGGGCATGCCGGAACGCTCGGCCGTCACCACCTGCGCCTATTGCGGCGTCGGCTGCTCATTCAAGGCCGAGGTGAAGGACGACGAAGTCATCCGCATGATGCCTTACAAGGACGGCAAGGCGAACCACGGCCATTCCTGCGTGAAAGGCCGCTTCGCCTATGGCTACGCCAGGCACAAGGACCGCATCCTGTCGCCGATGATCCGCGAAAAGATCTCCGACCCGTGGCGCGAAGTGAGCTGGGAAGAGGCGATCGCCCACACGGCCAAGGAATTCCGCCGGATCCAGTACCAATACGGCCGAACCTCGATCGGCGGCATCACCTCTTCGCGCTGCACGAATGAGGAGACCTATCTCGTCCAGAAGCTGGTGCGGCAGGGTTTCCGCAACAACAATGTCGACACCTGCGCCCGCGTCTGCCATTCGCCGACCGGCTACGGGCTCGGCCAGACCTATGGCACCTCGGCCGGCACGCAGGATTTCGACTCCGTCGAATTCACCGACGTCGCCGTCGTCATCGGCGCCAATCCGGTTTCTGCCCATCCGGTGTTCGCCTCGCGTCTGAAGAAGCGGCTGCGCCAGGGCGCCAAGCTGATCGTGCTCGATCCGCGCCGCACCGAGATGGTCAAGTCGGCGCATATCGAGGCCGACTATCACCTGCCGTTGAAGCCCGGCACCAACGTGGCGGTGCTGACGTCGCTGGCCCATGTCATCGTCACTGAAGGGCTTTTCGACGAAGCCTTCATCCGCGAACGCTGCGACTGGACGGAGTTCCAGGACTGGGCCTCCTTCGTCGCCTTGCCGGAGAACAGCCCTGAAATCGTCGGCAAGCTTTCCGGCGTCGACCCGGAGCTGATCCGGGGTGCAGCGCGGCTCTATGCCAAGGGCGGCAATGGCGCGATCTATTACGGCCTCGGCGTCACCGAGCACAGCCAGGGCTCGACCACGGTGATGGCCATCGCCAACCTGGCAATGGCCACCGGCAATATCGGCCGGCCGGGCGTCGGCGTGAACCCGCTGCGTGGCCAGAACAATGTGCAGGGCTCGTGCGACATGGGTTCGTTCCCGCACGAACTGCCCGGCTATCGCCACATCTCCGGCGAAGCCGTGCGCGACATCTATGAGAGCCTGTGGGGCGTGAAGCTGGACGACGAACCCGGCCTGCGCATCCCCAACATGCTGGACGCCGCCGTCGACGGCTCGTTCAAGGGCATCTACATCCAGGGCGAGGACATATTGCAGTCCGATCCCGACACCAAGCATGTCGCCGGCGGTCTCGCCGCCATGGAATGCGTGGTCGTGCACGATCTCTTCCTCAACGAGACGGCGAACTACGCGCATGTCTTCCTGCCGGGTTCCACATTCCTGGAAAAGGACGGTACTTTCACCAATGCCGAGCGCCGCATCAACATGGTGCGCAAGGTGCTGGAACCGAAGGCGCGCTATGCCGATTGGCAAGCAACGCAGGAGCTTGCCCGCGCGATCGGGCTCGACTGGAACTACACGCATCCGTCGCAGATCATGGACGAGATCGCCAAGACGACGCCGAGCTTCGCCAATGTCTCCTTCGAGTTGCTCGACCGCGTCGGCTCGGTGCAGTGGCCCTGCAACGAGAAAGCGCCGCTTGGCACGCCGATCATGCATATAGACGGTTTCGTGCGCGGCAAGGGCAAGTTCATCCGCACCGAATATGTGGCGACGGACGAGAGGACCGGGCCGCGCTTCCCGCTGCTTTTGACCACAGGCCGCATCCTCAGCCAGTACAATGTCGGCGCGCAGACGCGGCGCACCGACAACGTCATGTGGCACTCGGAAGACCGGCTGGAGATCCATCCGCACGATGCCGAGAACCGCGGCCTGCGCGATGGCGACTGGGTTCGGCTGACCAGCCGCTCGGGCGAGACGACGCTGCGGGCGCTGATCACCGACCGGGTATCGCCGGGCGTGGTCTACACGACGTTCCATCATCCGGACACGCAGGCCAACGTCATCACCACCGACTTCTCGGACTGGGCGACCAACTGTCCGGAGTACAAGGTGACGGCAGTGCAGGTCGGTGCCTCCAATGGCCCGTCGGACTGGCAGCGCGAGTATGACGAGCAGGCCAGGAACAGCCGCCGCATCGCCTCGCTGCAGGCGGCGGAGTAGTCTTGGCCGCGCGCCGCAAAGCAACGACCGAGATATCGCGGCTGGCGCACCGCGCCAGCGGTACGGCTGTTGCCGACCGCATGGTGCCGGAGGAGACGCCGGTGGCGTTTTCCTTCGCCGGAACCACGCATGCGGTGATGATGGCGAGCCCCGCCGACTTCGAGGATTTCGCGCTCGGCTTCTCACTGACGGAAGGCATCATTGCCGACCCACAAGAAGTCGAAGCGATCGAGGTCGAGGATCATGGCGCCGGCATCGATATCCAGATCCGGCTGAAGGACCAGGCCAACACGCGTTTCCAGGCGCGCCGGCGCAGGCTGGCCGGCCCCGTCGGCTGCGGGCTTTGCGGCATCGAGTCGATCGAGGAAGCGATGCGCTCGGTCGATGCGGTTGGTGCGTCAAAACTTACGCTTGCTGCCGACGACATCGTCCGCTCGGTCAAGCTTTTGTCCAAGGTGCAGCCGCTTCACACCGAGACCGGAGCGGTGCATGCGGCCGGCTTCTATATTCCCGGCAAGGGCGTCGTGATGGCGCGCGAGGATGTCGGCCGCCACAATGCGCTGGACAAGCTGGCCGGCGCGTTAGCCAAAGCCGGCATCGACGGCGCGTCGGGCGCCGTCGTGGTGACGTCGCGCGTGTCGGTCGAAATGGTGCAGAAGACGGCGGCGATCGGCTCGGCCTTCATCATCGCCGTCTCGGCGCCGACCGCGCTTGCCATCCGCACGGCCGATGAGGCCGGCATGACGCTGGTGGCGCTGGTGCGCGGCGAGGATTTCGATGTTTTCACCCACCCCGACCGGGTGGTTTTGGGAGTTGCCCAGCATGTCGCATGACGAAGACCACATCACGAGCACCAGCGAAAAGCTGGTGCGCATGGCCAACCAGATCGCGGCCTTCTTCCATTCCAAGTCGCGCGAGGAAGGTGTTGCCGGCGTCGCCGAGCACATCAACAAATTCTGGGAACCGAGGATGCGGCGGCAGTTCTTCGAACTGCTCGACAGCGGCGAAGGCTTCGACGAACTCGTCGTGGCTGCATCGGCCAGGATCAAGCGGCCGATCACGCCAGCCGAGGCCGATCTCAAGCTCGGGCTCACCCCCTCCCCGGCAGACGTCGCCGCGTCACAAAAGTAGCCGCAGCGGGCGGCCCTGGCATACATTCGCTTTCGCTAAAGTTTGAGCTGCCGCTATCGGCACGGCTCTGCTATGGTTGACGATCAGAAATCGTCAGGCCGGGCGGAAAAAACCTCGTGAGGCCGATCGAGACCCGATATGCCCTCAGTGGCGAGGTGCGGATCGCCTATCAGGTGGTCGGCCAGGGCTCGCTTGATCTCGTCTTCGTCCCGGGCTTCATTTCCAATCTCGACCTGCATTGGGAAGACGAGGGCTATACAAGGCTCTTGCGGCGGCTTTCGGCGTTCTCGCGGCTGATCCTGTTCGACAAGCGCGGCACCGGCCTTTCCGACCGTGTCGATGCGCACAACCTGCCCAGTCTGGAAACGCGTATGGACGATGTGCGCGCGGTGATGGACGCCGCCGGCAGCGGTCGTGCTGCCCTGCTTGGCGCTTCGGAAGGCGCGCCGATGGCAATGCTGTTCGCCGCCACCTATCCCGAGCGGACGCGTGCGCTGGCGCTCTATGGCGGCTATGCGCATTTCCACAAATGGGTGATGCCGGCCGAACGTCTCAACGCCTTCATCGCAATGGCCGAGACGGCCTGGGGCACCGGTGCCACCTTGCCGAATTTCGCGCCGGGCCGGGTCGACGACGCGCATTTTACCCGGTGGTGGGCGCGTTTCGAGCGGCTGTCGGCGAGCCCCACGGCAGCGGCGGCACTGGCGCGAATGAATGCGGAAATCGACGTACGTGGTGTGCTGGCGGCGATCAGCGCGCCGACGCTGCTGATCCATCGCCGCAACGATGCGCGGGTCGATCCAGACGCCAGCCGCTTCCTGGCCAAGAAAATCCCGAATGCGCGGCTGGTCGAGATCCCGGGTCGCGACCATCCGATCTGGACCGGCGATGTCGACCGGGTCGCCGACCTGATCGAGGAGTTCCTGACCGGCGAGCGCTCCGTCGCCGAAGCGGACCGCGTGCTGGCGGCACTTCTGGTGACGCGCATCTACGATACGACGCGTATGGGCGACCGTATGTGGAGCGAACGCAGCGAGCGCTTCCAGGAAACCTGGCGGTTGCTGGTCGGGCGCCATGGCGGCCGAGCGCTGGGTACGCAGGGCGAGATGATGATTTCGCGCTTCGATGGACCGGCGCGCGCCATACGCTGTGCAGCGGCGCTGCGCGAGGCAGCAAGGCATCGGTGTGGCCAGTGCGCAGGGCGTGCATGTCGGGGAGATCGAACCGCGCGGGCCGCCAGTGGGGTTGACGGCCCGCGTGACGATGCAGCTCGCCGCGCATGCCAGCCGGGGCGATATCCTGGCGTCGCGGCTGGTCGCTGATCTGGCAACCGGCTCAGGCCTGCATTTCGAAGACGCCAGCCGGATCACGCTGGACGATCTGGACGAGCCGATGGCGCTGGTGCGGGCAATGTCGGAACAGCATCTGGAGCCTGACTGCCGCGCCAGGACCAAAACGACCGAACCGGCCGTGCTGACGGCGAGGGAAAGCGAGGTGGTGAGCCTGATTGCCGACGGCAAGAGCAATGCCGCGATTGCAGCCGAGCTCAGGCTGAGCGAACACACGGTCAAGCGCCACGTCGCCAACATATTGCTCAAGCTCGACCTGCCGTCGCGAGCGGCGGCTGCGGTATTCTCGGTCCGGCACACTGGCCCGGACGGGCCATGAGAGCCATGGCGCTTTCGGGCGAAGCGGCCAGGCGGATGTAAGCGCTATCAATTCCCCCATGCAGGCCAGGCGGATATCGCCGGAAGGGCACTGCGAACGGAGGATGAAATGCTTAAGTCAAAGCTGAATGTCAGATCGCTTGTGATCGCGGCAGGAATTGGCGCGCTGCTCACGATCTCTCCCGCAAAGGCCGAGGATGCGTCGGCGACAGCCGCCTACAAGGACATCCAGGCGACGCTCGGCTCGGTGCCGGACATGTTCAAGACACTGCCTGACGTCGCCATCGCCGGCGCCTGGGCTGAGATCAAGGGCGTCCAGCTCAACCCGAAAACCGCTTTGGACGGCAAGACCAAGGAACTGATGGGCCTTGCGGTGGCCTCGCAGATACCCTGCCAGTACTGCATCTATTTCCACACCGAGGCCGCCAAGCTCAACGGCGCCAGCGACGAAGAGATCAAGGAGACGATCGCGATGGCGGCGATCGTGCGCCATTGGTCGACGATGCTCAATGGCAGCCAGGTCGATCTCGCGACCTTCAAGAAACAGACCGACGACGTGTTCGCGGCCGTAAAGGCCAAGTCACAGTGACGATCCCGACCCGGCGATGAGTGCCGGGCGACACCTCAAAGCATCAACCGCCCGATCGTGAAGATGGGCATATGGAGGATAAAATGCTGACCAAGACCCAAGCCGTGGATGGCGCGGCGATCAAGAAGGCGATCGAGAGCCGCGATGGCAAGACGCTGTCGAGCTTCTATGCAGACGACGCGCTGGTGCGGGTGATCGACCGCAACAACCCGCCGAGCAAGCCACGCGAAATCCGCGGGCGCGCGGCGATCACGACGTTCTGGGACGATATCTGCAGCCGCGCGATGACCCACAAGGTCGATGCAACCATCGCAGACGGCAACAGCTTGGCCTTTACCCAGGCCTGCGCCTATCCGGACGGCACGAAAGTGTTCGCCGCGGCGATGCTGGAGCTCAAGAACGGGCAGATCGCACGGCAGACCGTCGTGCAGGCCTGGGACGAGTGAGGCGGCCATGTTCAGCGCCAGATGGCAGATCGACGCCAGGTTCGGACACAAGCAGACCGTGCTCGAACTGCTCAAGAAATGGGAACGCGAGATCGGCCCACAGGTCGGTCTCGCCGATCTCGAGTTCCAGATCATGACCGGCTCGATCGGGGCGCGCGAAGCGACCGTCGAGTCTCACCACCAGGTCGAAAGTCTCGCCCAGCTGGAGGCGTTCTTCGCCAAGATCGGCAAGATCGACGCACACGCCAAATGGGGCAAGGAGATAGAGCCTTACGTCGTGTCAGGCACCAGCCTGTGGCAGATTTTCCGTATTGTCGAATAGTTGGATGTCGGATAGCCGCGGCCGGCCCTGGGAGGGGCGACGAATGGAAGGTGGCCGCGAGGCGGCGGCCACCTTGATCATACACCATGCGATCGACGCAAGAGCCACGAGGCGTGGCTCCTATAGTCCCAGCGGCGGCTTCCGGCTGGCCGCCATGGCTCTCCTGGGCCATTCCCCATTGGCCCTTTCGGGCGAAGCAGCGGGGACCGGATCGGTGCAATGTACTGTTCCTTTGCACCATCCAACGCATCCGCCCCGAGGAGGGCGGCACAACGAAACAACAAGATGCGTTGCGCCGACGCGGCATAGTGCTGGCGCAATCAAGGGAGAAAACCGATGACCGACGAAACCCATGCAAAACTGCGTGAAGGGCTGCGCGGGGAACTGATCCTGCGAGACGATGCCGGATACGACGAGGCACGCAAGATCTACAACGGCATGATCGAAAAGCACCCGCTGCTGATTGCCCGGTGCGCCGATGTCGCCGACGTGATCACCGCGGTGAGGTACGCGCGCGACAACGACCTGCTGATCGCCGTGCGCGGCGGAGGGCACAACGGAGCCGGATTGGGAATTTGCGACAACGGCCTCGTCATCGACCTGTCGATGATGAAGGGGATCCATGTCGACCCGAAGACGCGCACCGTGAGGGTCGCGCCCGGCTGCACGTCGGGTGACGTGGACCATGCTACCCATCCTTTCGAACTCGCCGTTCCATTCGGCATCGTCTCGACCACGGGGGTTGCCGGTCTAACCCTCGGCGGAGGGACGGGCTATCTGACGCGCAGATACGGTCTCACCATCGACAATCTTGTCGAGGCCGACCTGGTGTTGGCCGATGGCAGCATGATAAGGGCCAGCAAAAGCGAGAATCCCGACCTGTTCTGGGCGCTGCGCGGCGGCGGCGGCAATTTCGGCGTTGTAACCAGCTTCCTGTTCCAGGCCCATCCTGTGAGCATGATCTTCGGCGGCCCAGTGTTCTGGGAGGCCAAAGACGCTGCCGCCGTCATGCGTGCTTATCGCGACTACCTGCCGGCGGCGCCGGAAGATCTTGGCGCCTTTGTCGGCCTGAAATCCGTCCCCTCGACCGATCCCTTCCCGCGCGAGTATTGGGGCAAGCGCGCCTGCGCCATTATCTCCTGCTACAATGGCACCGAGGAAGACGGACGCAAGGCGATGGCGCCACTGCTGGACATCTTGCCGCCACCGATCTTCAACTGGATGGGCGTAATGCCATACCCGGCGTTGCAGGCGCTATTCGACCCGCTGCTTCCCAAAGGCCTGCAATGGTATTGGAAGGGCGATTTCGTCAAGTCTCTTCCCGACGAAGCCATCGCGACCCATATCGCACAGGCCGCCCACGCGCCGAGCGAATTGTCTCTTATGCATCTTTACCCGATCGACGGCGCCGTGCGCCGCGTCAGCAAGGACGAGACTGCCTGGAACGCACGCGACGCAAGCTGGTCAATGGTCATAGCCGCCATCGACCCCGATCCGGGCAAGGCCGCCGACCTCACCAAGTGGGCCAAAAATTACTGGTCGAGCATCCATCCCCACAATGGCGAAGGCGGCTACGTGAATTTCATGATGGATGACGAAGGCGAAGCGCGCGTGCGGGCGAGCTATGGCGCGAATTACGAGAGGCTGAGCCAGGTGAAGCGGACCTATGACCCCTTCAATGTCTTCCGGGTCAACCAGAACATCAAACCGGCGGCATCGGCCGAGCAAGGCAGGACGGCCGCTTAGACTAGCCGCCGGGCCTCGCTGCCGCAAGCCACGCTGACGACCCTTTTCGATGAGGGGGGCGTCAGCGCCACCGCTGCATTCAGGGCAGATGTCGAACTACCCGTGCGCCACCATCACGTGGCGCACGGCGGTATAGTCCTCCAGCGCATAGAGCGACATGTCCTTGCCGTAGCCGGACTGTTTCAGGCCGCCATGCGGCATCTCGTTGGTCAGCATGAAATGGGTGTTGATCCATGTGCAGCCATATTGCAGGCGGGCCGCCGTCGCCATGGCGCGCGAGACGTCCTTGGTCCACACCGATGACGCCAGGCCGTAGTCGCTGTCATTGGCCCAGTTCACCGCCTCGTCGACTTCCGTGAAACGGGTCACCGAGACGACCGGTCCGAACACCTCGCGGCGCACGATTTCGTCCTCCTGCAGCGCGCCGGCGACGACGGTCGGCTGGTAGTAGAAGCCGGTGCCCTCGCCCGGCCTGCCACCGGTGGTGATCTCGATGTGCTTCAATTCCGAGGCGCGTTCGACGAAGCTCGACACACGCTCGCGCTGGCGGCGCGAGATCAGCGGGCCGATCTCGTTTTCGGTATCGTCCGGCTGGTTGTACCTGATGGTCGAGACCGCAGAGGACAGATCGGCGACGAGCTTGTCGTAGATCTTCTTGCCGGCATAGATGCGACAGGCGGCGGTGCAATCCTGGCCGGCATTGTAGTAGCCGAAGGCGCGCAGTCCGTTGACCACCGCGCCAAGGTCGGCGTCGTCGAAGACGATGACCGGGGCCTTGCCGCCGAGTTCGAGATGCGTACGCTTGACCGATTTGGCGGCCGCCTGCAGCACCTTCTTGCCGGTGGCGACGTCGCCGGTGATCGAGATCATGTTGACCTTGGGATGGTTGATCAGCGCGTTGCCGACGCTGTCGCCGCGGCCGAGCACGACATTGACCACGCCTTCGGGCAGGATGTCGGCCAGGATCCTGGCCAGCTTCAGCGTCGTCAGCGGCGTCTGCTCCGACGGCTTGAAGACGACGGTGTTGCCGCCGCCGATCGCCGGCGCCAGCTTCCAGGCCATCATCATCAACGGGTAGTTCCATGGCGCGATCGAGGCAACGATGCCGATCGGGTCGCGCCGCACCATCGAGGTGTGGCCGGGCAGATATTCGCCGGCGACGACGCCCGGCATCGAACGGACCGCGCCGGCGAAGAAGCGATAGCAGTCGACGATGGCCGGGATCTCGTCATTGAGCACGGCATTGATCGGTTTGCCGCAGTTCAGCGCCTCGAGAGCGGCGAACTCCTTGGCCTCGGCCTCAATGCGGTCGGCGATCTTGAGGAGATAAGCAGAGCGCTGCGCCGGCGTCGTGCGCGACCACGAGACGAACGCTTGCTCGGCGGCCGCCACCGCTGCCTCGATCTGCGCCTGGCTGGCCTCGGGCAGGTTGAGAATGGTCGCCCCGGTCTTCGGATTGAGGATCGGCTCCTCGGTCTCGGCGCCGTTCTCGAATTTCGAGCCGATCAGCATCTGGGTGTCCATGGAGGTCTCTCCCTTGCGAACTGACGTTATTTGCCCGAACCGGCGATCTGGTCGCCGTCGCGGGTGAGGTAATAGGCAAACAGGATGGGCAGCAGCGTCACCAGCACGACGACCATGGCGACGACATTGGTGACCGGGCGCTGGCGCGGGCGGATCAGTTCCTCCAGCATCCAGATCGGCACGGTCTGCTGCTGGCCGGCGGTGAAGGTGGTGACGATGACTTCATCGAATGAAAGCGCGAAGGCCAGCATGCCGCCGGCAAGCAGCGCGGTGGCGATATTGGGCAGCACGACATGGCGGAAGGTCTGGAAACCGTCGGCGCCGAGATCCATCGAGGCCTCGATCATCGAGCCGGATGTGCGGCGGAAACGGGCGACCGCGTTGTTGTAGACGACAACCACGCAGAAAGTGGCGTGACCGAGCACGATCGTCCAGAACGAAAAGGGGACGTCGGCGAGCGAAAAGGCCGAACGCAGCGCGATGCCGGTGATGATGCCGGGCAGCGCGATGGGCAGGATGACCAGCAGCGAGATGGTCTCACGGCCGAAGAATTTCGTCCGTGAGACAGCCGCTGCGCACAGCGTGCCGAGCACCAGCGCGATCGCCGTCGAGATGGCGGCGACGCGCACCGACAGCGACAGCGCCCCCCAGACGTCAGGCCGGTTCCAGGTGACGGCGAACCATTGCGTGGTCAGCCCTGGCGGCGGCCAGACGAAGCTCTTCTCCTCGGTGGTGAAGGCGTAGACGAAGATCAGCAGGATCGGCAAATGCAGGAAGAGCAGGCCGCAGGCAGCGGCGATCTTCAGGCCGAGCGGAGCCGACTGGCCACGGTCAGAGCGCATCGAAAGCCCCCATGCGCTTGGCGCCCCAGAGGTAGAAGCCCATGACGACGATGGGCACCACCGTGAAGGCGGCGGCGAGCGGGATGTTGCCGGCCGTGCCCTGCTGCGAATAGACGGCCTGGCCGATGAACAGGCGCGACGTGCCGATGATCTGCGGGATGATGTAATCGCCCAATGTCAGCGAGAAGGTGAAGATCGAGCCGGCGACAATGCCGGGCAGCGCCAGCGGGAACAGCACGTTGCGGAAGGTCTGGCCGGGCGAAGCGCCAAGGTCGGAGGAGGCTTCGACCAGATTGCCGGGCACGCGCTCGAGGGCCGCCTGGACAGGGAGGATCATGAAGGGCAGCCAGACATAGACGAAGACGATGAAGGTGCCGGTGAATGACACCGACAGCGAGTTGCCGCCGACGACCGGCAACGATAGCCAGGCATCGAGCAGCCACAGCAAATGCAGCTTGGCGAAGAGCCAGGTGAGGATGCCTTCCTTGGCCAGGATCAGCTTCCAGGCGTAGATCTTGACCAGGTAGCTCGACCACAGCGGCAGCATGACGCCGAGATAGAACAGCGCCTTCCAACGGCCACGGGCATAGCGCGCGGCATAGTAGGCGATCGGAAAGGCGACGATGGCCGAGGCCAGCGTGACCAGTGCCGCCATGGTGACGGTGCGCAGGATGATGTCGAGATTGGCGGCCTGCAGCAGGTCGCCATAGGTCTTGAGCGTGAACTGGCGGTTGATGAGGCCGGAGAACTCGTCGATGGAGAAAAAGCTCTGTGCCAGCAGCGCGAAGAGCGAGCCGATATAGACGATGCCAAGCCACAGCACCGGCGGCAAAAGCATGAGCAGCAGAAGCAGTTGCGGCCGGCGCCAGAACAGGTCCGACAGCGCGCCGCGCATGCCGCCGCTGCTGGGTAGGATGGCAGGGGCCGTCGCGCGCGGCATGGTGACGTCGACGCTCATGCCGGCTCATCCATCAGATGCAGGTGCTCGCGGTTGAAGGTGAGCATCACCGCTTCGCCTTCGGCAGGCAGCGCCGTGCCCGCCGGCACCACGGCGTGCAGCTTCAATCCGTCGGCATCGAGCGCCAGCCTGGTGGTGGCGCCGAGATAGTTGGTCGAGATCAGGCGGGCGGCGACGCCTTCGCCGCTTGCGGCGCGGCTGACGCGAATGGATTCAGGGCGCAGACTCCCCCAACGATGCTGGCCGGAATAACGCTGGACGAAATCCGGCGGCAGCACGTTGGAGGAGCCGACGAAATCGGCGACGAAGCGGGTTCTCGGTCGCTGATAAATATCCTCCGGCGTGCCGATCTGCATGATCCTGCCATCGTTGAAGACGGCTACGCGGTCGGCCATCGACAGCGCTTCGCCCTGGTCATGGGTGACGAAGACGAAGGTGATGCCGAGCGCCTTCTGCAGCGATTTCAGTTCCTCCTGCATGTTCTCGCGCAGTTTCAGGTCGAGCGCGCCGAGCGGTTCGTCAAGCAGCAGCACCTTGGGCTGGTTGACCAGAGCGCGGGCGAGCGCGACGCGCTGGCGCTGGCCGCCGGAAAGCTGGCCGGGGCGACGGGCGCCATAGCCTGGCAGCCGCACCAGCGACAGGGCTTCCTCGGCAGCCTTGTGCCGTCCGGCCTTGCCGACGCCCTTGACCATCAACCCGTAGGCGACGTTATCCAGCACATTGAGATGCGGGAACAGCGCGTAGTCCTGAAAGACGGTGTTGACGTTGCGGCGATAGGGCGGCACGCCCTCGGCGCGCTCGCCGAAGATCGAGATCGAACCCGAAGTCGGCTGCTCGAAGCCGGCGATGAGGCGCAGGCATGTCGTCTTGCCGGACCCTGACGGCCCGAGCATGGCGAAGAACTCGCCCGGCACAATGTCGAGATCGACCGCGTCGACGGCGCGAACGCTGCCGAAATGGCGCGAGACTTTCTGGAAGGAGACGGCTGATGTCATGGGCTGTCAGTCTGTTGCCGGTTTGTCTTTGGTCCAGATGGCTCTTGCCGCCCGATTGGCGCGACGCGGCAGTTCACCTCCCCCTCGATGGGGGAGGTCGCGGCGAAGCCGCGGGTGGGGTGATGGCGCGGACCTGCCGGGCAGCGCCCACCCCGACGCTGCGCGTCGACCCTCCCCACAAGGGGGAGGTAAGGGAAATCACCGTCCGCCGATGACGCCGATATAGTCCGACACCCAGCGGTAGTAAGGCACGCACTGGTCGTTCTGGGTGGCGCATTTCGAGACCGGCGTCTTCCAGAACTTGATCTTGTCGAAATTGTCGTAGCCGTTGGTCTTGCAGCCTTCATCGGTCAAGAGCTCGTTGCCCTTGCAGGCGGCGGGCACCACGGGGAGCGATCCGAACCAGGCCGAGACATCGCCCTGCACTTTCGGCGACAGCGAATGTTCGAGCCACATATAGGCGCAGTTTGGATGCGCAGCGTCGGCTTCCATCATGGTGGTGTCGGCCCAGCCGGTGACGCCTTCTTCCGGCACGGTCGAGGCAACCGGCTTCTTGGCGGCGACCAGCGTGTTGACCTGATACGGCCATGAACCGGAGGCGACGACGCCTTCATTCTGGAAATCGTCGACCTGGATGGCGGCGTCATGCCAGTAGCGACCGACCAGCGTGCGCTGGACACGCAGCAGTTCAAGCGCCGCCTTGTACTGGTCCTCGTTGAGTTCGTAGGGATCCTTGATGCCGAGTTCCGGCTTGTGGAACATCAGATAGTTGGCGGCATCGGCGATGTGGATCGGGCCGTCATAGGCCTGGACGCGGCCCTTGTTAGACTTGCCGTCCGGCAGCTTCATCTCCTCGAAGACGACGTTCCAGCTCTTCGGCGCTTCCTTGAACACCTCCGTGTTATACATCAGGATGTTCGGTCCCCACTGATAGGGGACGCCGTAATGCACCTTATCGACGGTGAACCAGGGGGCGTCCTTCAGCCGGTCGTCGACCGTCTTCCAACTTGGGATGAGATCGGTGTTGATCGGCTGCACGCGCTTGCCGGCGACGAGGCGCAGCGAGGCATCGCCGGAAGCCGTGACAAGGTCGAAGCCACCCTCGTTCATCAGCGAGACCATCTCATCCGACGTGTTGGCCGTCTTGACGTTGACCTTGCAGCCGCTCTCCTTCTCGAAGGCGGTGACCCAGTCATAGCCCTTGTCGGTCTCACCGCGCTCGATATAGCCGGGCCAGGCAACGATGTTGACCTGGCCCTCGCCCTTGCCGAGTTCCTTGACCTGGGCGATGGCCTGACCGGAGAAGGTCAGCGCGACCGTCAGCGCCGTGCATGACTTCAGGAATGAATTCATCATCGATCTCCCATTTTGGCGCATGGCCCCAAAACCGCTCCGGTTTTCGCCAGATCACGCGCGGACTGAAAACGTATCAGTTCGTCCTGTGGACCTGATGCCGCTCTGCTGGCGGCTTGGGTCCCTGAAACCGAAGGTGCTTGGAAAATTCCGGTTTCGCAAATTCATTTATCAGAAAGACGATATCGGTTTTTCCGATAGATTGGTACTCCCCAATCAGAGGCGCTGGCGGACCGTCCGCTGCGACTGGGCAAGCCCGATGAAGTCGCGCGCCGCCTGCGGCAGGCCGGAGCCGCGCCGCCAGACCATGCCAACCTGCACCACCGGCAAGGAGCCCGAAATATCGCGCGATTCGATGCGGTCGCCTTCGAGCGACCATGGCCGGTAGACAAGGTCGGGCAGCAGCGCCACGCCGGCGCCGGTGGCGACCAGGCTGCGCACCGCTTCCACCGAACGGGTGCGGAAGGCAACATGCGGCTTGGCGCCGATCGCCGCCAGCAGTTTTCCCGTGTTCTCCTCGATCTCGTCGACGGTGAGCATGATCAGCGGCTCGCCGGCGATATCGCCAATGCTGATGATGTCGGCGCCGACGAGCGAATGGCCAAGCGGCAGCCACAGGCGGTAGGCCGAGACTTCGAGGATTTCCGACTGCAGCGCCGTGCGGTCGCGCAAATTGGAGGTCACCATCACGGCGATATCCAGCTTGCCGCCGATCAAGAGATGTTCGAGATAGTCGCCATTATCCTCGATGGCCGAGACCTCGACGCCCGGATAGGCGCGGCGGTAGCGGGCAAGCAGATCCGACAGCACATAGCCGGCGACCAGCGAGGTGACGCCAAGCTGCAGCCGGCCGCCCACTGCCGCCTGTTCGCCGGAGAAAGAGCGGCGCGCATCGGAGACGTCGGCCAGGATCTTGGTCGCGTGGCGCAGGAATTGATGCCCCTTGTGGGTGATGTTGAGGCCGCGCGGATGGCGCTCGAACAGTTCGACGCCGAGATCGCTTTCGAGCTCCTTGATCGCTTCGGTGACAGACGATTGCGAGATGGAGAGGTTCTGTGCGGCACCCGACACCGTGCCTTGTTCGGCGACGGCGATGAAGAACTGCAACTGGCGGATGGTGAAGGCCATGGCCGGACTAAACACCGGCGGCCGAGCGAAGGAAAGCCGACGGCGGAACTTATCCCATGACCGGAGGCTGGTGCTCAGCCGAGCGCCAGCCTGATGCGCCGCCGCCATGCAGGGCCATAGCGCAATGCAAGCATAAAGACCGTCTCCAGCGCCACGACAATGACGATGATGCGCAAGCCCACCGTGAAGGAATCCTGGCCACTGCCGCGCAAGAGATAGCCGGTCAGGAGGAAGCCTGCATTCCAGATTGTGGCGCCCAGCAGGGTCGCCATCGCGAAGGGCAGCGCCGGCAGACCAAGCGCGCCCGCCGCGATCGGCAGATAGTTGCGCACCGTCGGGATGAACTGCGCCAGCACCGACACCCGTACATGATTGCGGCGATAGGCCTGGCCAAGCTTGCGGTAGGTTGCCGGGCGCAGGAAGACATATCTGCCGACCCGTTCGATCAGCCGGTCGGCACGGTCGAATCCGATCCGGCGGCCAACGCCATACCAGACAAGGCAGCCGGCGAAGGAGGCCAGCGTCGTCACCGCCAGCAGGATCGCCAGCATTGAACTATCCGGCGCCGCCGTCATGCCGAGGAACAGCAGCAGCACATGCGAGGGCGGAACCGGCAATATCTTCTCGGTGAAGGCGAGGCAGAAGACGCCGAACAGGCCGAAGCCGAGAATGGCAGACAACGGACCCGTCATGCGAAGCGCCAGTCATAGGTCCCGAGGGTCTTGATCCTGGCGACGCGATAGACCGTCGCCGGCGGGAAATTGCGAAAGGTATGGCCGACCCGCGTGACCTCGAGATCGAGCCGGTCGAGCAGCGACTGATCGAACGGGCAGCGCCGGCCGAGCGTGAACTGGTAGAGCGCCCCGCCCGGGCGAAGGTTCGCGAAAACACCTTCGAGAATGGCAAGCGTCTTGCGCGGCGAAATCAGGCGGAAGGGCAACCCGCTGACGGCGGCGCCAGCCATCGGCCCGGGGAACAGCGACAGGTGTCGCAGGCCGACGGCATCCATCTCGAAAATCCGGGCGGCGGGAAAGCGGCGCATGAGGAGTGCCGCAAAATCCGGATCGGATTCGATTAGCGTCAAATCCTCCTCCCGCACCCCGCGCGACAACAGCGCCCGTGTGAATGGGCCAGTTCCTGGGCCAAGCTCCAGCACGGGACCCGTCTCGGGGCCGATGTCGCGGGTCATCAAGGAGGCCAGGCTGGAACTGGACGGCGTGACGGAACCGATCCTGAACGGCGCAACGGTCCACGCCATGAGAAAAGACAGGGCATCATGTGCAGGCATAACCAACCTCGATCCGGACTGCAGCGCGGCACCAGTTTGGCGCGGCCGCTTGATTTCGTTTCGGCGTCGGACCCGAACCTGTTGCATGTTCGGGCCCGACGCCTTGACGCCGGCATGGGCGGTTCCAGCCGACTGGCGCTGTTTGCGGTGACTGGATTGCATAGACATTGCGCAATAGGGCGGGTGCAAAGAAAGGACTTGCCGGCCCCGGTCCATTCCGCTTTGCCATGTCTGCGCAATGTTGGCGCGGTAGCGCCCGATGCGATGTGCTCGTTGCGGGGGAGTGTGGATGCGTATTTTGCTGGTCGAAGACGAGCCCGAAATGGTCTCGGCGCTGCGTGCCGCGCTGAAGCGCCACGACATGGTGGTCGATCACGCCTGCACATTGCTTGAGGCGGAAGGCTTCGTTGCCGTCGACAGCTACGACGCCATCCTGCTCGACCGCCAGTTGCCGGACGGCGACGGGCTGTCGCTGGTGCCGAGATTGCGCTCGGCGAAGAACACCACGCCGGTTTTGGTGCTGACGGCCAGGGGCGACACGTCCGACAAGGTCGATGGGCTGGACATGGGTGCGGACGACTATCTGGCAAAGCCGTTCGCCTTCGAGGAATTGCTGGCCCGCTTGCGCGCATTGCTCAGGCGGCCGGCGCCGATGCAGTCGCAATTCATCCGCGCCGGCCATCTGGTGCTCGATGTCGGACATCGCGAGGCGGCAATCCGTGGCGAGCCGCTCAGCCTGCCGCGCCGCGAACTCCTGGTGCTGGAGGCGCTGATGCGGCGCACCGGCCGCATGGTGCAGCGCGAGGCGCTGATGGAAGCGGTGTTCGGACTCGACGACGAGATCCAGTCCAATGCGCTCGACACCCATGTCTCACGCTTGCGCCGCAAACTCGCCGACGCCGATGCCGGGGTGACGATCAACGGCATTCGCGGCGTCGGCTATCTGCTGCGCGAAACGACGTGAGCCTCAAGCGATGAGCCTCAAAGGCCCGCGTTCACTCAAATGGAGCCTGGTGCTGCGCATCGCCTTGCTGCAATGCGCGATGCTGACGCTGATCATCGTCGGCATTCTCGGCGCGTTGCTCGCCACCGGCCTCATTCCGCACGACTATGAGGACGGCACGATGGACGTGCTGGCGGATGCCATGGCGCGCGATGCGGGCGGCAAGCTTATGCTGCGCGAGACCTCGGATCTGACGAAGCTGCGATCCGAAGTACCCGACCTCTGGTTCATCATCCGCGACAAGCAAGGGCAGCGGTTGCAGGAAGGCACGGTGCCGGCCATCTTCCAGCCCTTCGCCGGACTGCTGGACACGATCAGCGACGCGCGTATCGACAATTCCATCGGCGAAAGCGCGCCGCCGGATGCAAAGATCCGCTGGACCGAAACGGGCGCGGGCAACGTCCAGATCTTCACCGGCACCAAGGGCGGGCTTTCGCTGCTGCGCCTGCTGGGACAGGCGCCGCAATTCTTCCTGCAAGGGATATTGCCGCTCGCCGGGCTGATGGCGCTGGCCACGCTGTTCGCGACGCCCTGGGTGGTGCGCGGCGCGCTGTCGGGTCTTGGCCATGCGGCCGCCGAGGCCGCGCGCATCGACATCGACCAGCGCGGCGTGCAGCTGCCGCTGAAGGACGTGCCAAAGGAGGTCACGCCGCTGGTCAAGGCGGTGAACGCGGCCCTGGCGCGCCTGGACAAGGGCTATGAGCGCCACAAGCGCTTCCTGACCGACGCCGCCCACGAGCTCCGGACACCGGTCGCCATCCTCAACACGCGCCTGGCCTCGCTGCCGGCGACACCGGAGCGGGCACGGCTGCTGCAGGACGCGGCGCGGCTGTCGACGCTGACCGACCAGTTGCTCGACCTGCAACGCCTCGACCGGCAGACCTCGCCTTTCGAGAAAGTCGATCTCGTGGCGATCGCGCGCGGCGTCATCGTCGATCTCGCGCCGATGGCGTTTTCGGCCGGATACGAGATGTCGTTCGAGCCGGAACGGGAAACGGTTTTCGCCAACGGCGACCGCACCGCGATCGAGCGCGCGGTGACCAACATCGTCCAGAACGCCGTCGAGCATGGCGGCCGCGCCGGCAAGATCACCGTCAGCGTCTCAGCGCCGGCCGTCATCGAGGTGCGGGACGAAGGCGACGGTGTACCGCCAGCCGAGCGCGAACGGATCTTCGAGCCCTTCTACCGGCTGCGCCCGCAGGATCACGGCGCCGGGCTCGGACTCAACCTGGTGCAGGAAATCATGCAACTGCATGGCGGGCGTATCGATATCCTCGACGGCCAGCCGAGCGGCGCCTGCTTCCGGATGAGTTTTCGCGCTGTGCCCGCCTAAAGCGAGCCGTCTGAACCCGTCCAGGCACGACGCGCGTCAGGCCGACGTGCGCGACCACCAATCGCTGGTCTTCAGTTAAAATCCGGCTTCGCCGCCGGCAATGCTGAGCCGGGCGCCGGCCTGCGCCAGTGCCGCGGCGATGTCGTGCGGCGGCGAACGGTCGGTGGCGAGTTCGGAAAAGCCGTCGAAGCCGCAGACCTGGACAAGGCCCTGACGGCCGAATTTGGTGTGGTCGGTGATGACGAGCGAGCGTTGGCCGCGCGATAGCACCATGCGGGCGAATTCGGCCTCTTCCAGATCATAGTCCATGACACCCGTCACCGCGTCGACGGCGCCGGTGGAGATGACGGCATGGCTGACCGAGAAGCGGCTGACGAACTCGATGGCCGAAGTGCCGAACGCGGCACCTGAATCGCTGCGCAATTCGCCGCCGGCCATATAGACCTTGTTGCCGTTGATGGTGGCCAGCGTGCGGGCGATGTCGGACGAGTTGGTGACGACCGTCAGGCGCCGGTGGCCGAGCAGTTCCCGGGCCAGGAACGAGGTCGTGGTGCCGGTGTCGAGCATGACCGATTCGCCGTCGCGGATGGTCGCGGCAACCATGCGGGCAATGATGCGCTTGGCATCGGCATTCTCGCGCATGCGCCGTTCGAACGGCGCTTCGCCGACCATCGACGGCAGGCCGATGGCGCCGTGCATCTTCAGAACCGAACCGTCGCTGGTGAGTGGCTTGACGTCGCGACGCACGGTTTCCAATGAAACACCCAGCCGATCGGCCAGGCTGGCGATGGTGACGGTTCCTTCTTCCTGCAGCAGCCGCAGGATCTCGCCATGGCGTTTTGAATGGACCATTGGTTTACCGGCTTTCGTCTTTTGGCCGGTTTTAAGGTAATTCAAGCACTTTTAAAGGTATCATCCCGTGCTTTCGGGCAAAACACCCAAAAAAAGTCACATCTTTTTGTTGACAACCGGGCAACCCTGGCGTGAAATTCAGGCATTAGCAGGGGTTAGGAGCTGCAACGGGAGGGCGATGGCAGACCCGCAACTCACTGGCCAGGCGGTCTTGAACGCGTCTGGCGCAAGGAATTTTCAGATCCGCGGGGGCGGATGCCGGGATCAAAATCCTGGCCAAGGGGCTCGTCGGTGCGGTGCGGGATACCGATCCTGGCGTCCCGCACCGACGAGATTATTTGCGTTTCTCCCCGCTCTCGTCGCGCTGTCGATGGCGCCTTGTCGAAGCCCAGCAAACCAGGCCAGCGAACCAGGGATGATCCCGTGATTGCCGAAGATCGCATCCGCGCCCTGCCGTGCTGGACCGGCGCCATCGAGATCGCCCCCCTGCCTGGCGGCCTGAGCAACGCCAATTATGTGGTCAGCGACGCTGCCGGACGGCATGTCGTGCGCTTCGGCCAGGACTATCCCTTCCACCATGTCTTCCGCGAGCGCGAGGTGATGACCGCGCGGGCAGCCCATGCCGCCGGCTTCGCGCCTGCCGTGCACTATTCCGAGCCCGGCATCCTGGTGACGCAGTTTCTCGGCGCCAGAACCTTCCTCGCCGAAGACGTGCGCGCCAATCTCGGCCGTGTGGCGGCTCTGCTGCGATCCTTCCATCGCGAGATGCCGAACCATGTCTCCGGCGCCGGCTTCATGTTCTGGGTGTTCCACGTCATCCGCGACTATGCGCGCACGCTCGAGGAAGGCAACAGCCGCAAGCGCAGCGACTTGCCGCGCCTGCTGACGCTGGCTGACGAGCTGGAGCGGGCGCAGAAACTGCTGCCGATCGTCTTCGGCCACAACGATCTTTTGCCCGCTAATATTCTCGATGACGGCAACAGGCTGTGGCTGATCGATTTCGAATATGCCGGCTTCAACACGGCAATGTTCGATCTTGCCGGCGTCGCCTCGAATGCCGGCATGAGCGACGCGGAATCCTTCGCCTTCCTGACCGCCTATTTCATGAAGGAACCGGACGAAGCGATCCGCCGCTCGCACGCCGCCATGCAATGCGCCTCGCTGCTGCGCGAGGCGATGTGGAGCATGGTGTCGGAACTCTATCTCGACGCGCCCGGCATCGACTACGTCGCCTACACCGAGGAAAATCTGGTGCGGCTCGACGCGGCGCTGGAAAACTACCGGACAAAATACGGGATCCTGAAATCATGACATTGCCCAGCCATGCCGCCATCGTCGTCATCGGCGGCGGCATCATCGGCTGCTCGACGGCCTATCATCTGGCGCGCGACCACAAGGCCGACGTCGTGCTGCTCGAACAGGGCAAGCTGACCTCGGGCTCGACCTGGCACGCCGCCGGCCTGGTCGGGCAATTGCGCTCGTCTGCCTCGATCACCCGCGTGCTCAAATACTCGGTCGACCTCTACAAGGAGCTGGAGGCCGAAACCGGCCTTGCCACCGGCTGGAAAATGACCGGCTGCCTGCGGCTCGCCACCAATGCCGACCGCTGGACCGAGTACAAAAGGCTGGCGACGACGGCGAAGAGTTTTGGCATGGACATGCATCTTTTGTCCCCGGCCGAGGTCAAGGCGATGTGGCCGCTGATGGAAACCGGCGATCTCGTCGGCGCCTCCTGGCTGCCGACCGACGGCCAGGCCAGCCCCTCCGACATCACGCAGTCGCTGGCCAAGGGCGCGCGGATGCATGGCGCCAGGCTCTATGAGAACGTCCGTGTCACCGGCTTCGAGATCAAGGGCGGCCGCATCATGGCCGTGAAGACCGATCAAGGCGACATCGCCTGCGACAAGGTGGTAAACTGCGGGGGACAATGGGCGCGGCAGGTCGGCGCCATGGCCGGCATCAATGTGCCGCTGCAGCCGGTGAAGCACCAATACATCATCACCGAGAAGATCGATGGCCTAGCGACGGACGCGCCGACGCTGCGCGACCCCGACCGGCGCACCTATTTCAAGGAAGAGGTCGGCGGGCTGGTGATGGGCGGCTATGAGCCGAACCCGCAGGCATGGACGACCGATCTCCCCGGCGGCGACGTGCCCAATGACTGGGAATTCCGGCTGTTCGACGACGACTACGACCATTTCGAGCAGCATATGAGCCAGGCGATCGCGCGTGTGCCGGCGCTGGAGACCGTCGGCGTCAAGCAGATGATCAACGGGCCGGAGAGCTTCACGCCGGACGGCAATTTCATCCTCGGCACTGCACCGGAATGCGCCAACATGTTCGTCGGCGCTGGCTTCAACGCGTTCGGCATCGCCTCTGGCGGCGGCGCCGGCTGGGTGCTGGCGCAGTGGGTTGTCGACGGCGAGGCGCCGCTCGACCTGTGGGTGGTCGACATCAGACGCTTTTCCAACCTGCACCGCGACCGGCAATGGGTGCGCGAGCGCACGCTGGAGGCTTACGGCAAGCATTACACGATCGGCTTTCCGCATGAGGAATATGCCAGCGGCCGGCCGCGCATCGTCTCGCCGCTTTACGACAGGCTGAAGCAGCAGCGCGCCGTGTTCGGCTCGAAGCTCGGCTGGGAGCGGCCGAACTGGTTCGCGCCGCAGGGCGTCGAGCCGCGTGACATCTATTCCATGGGCCGGCAGAACTGGTTTTCGGCGGTCGGGGACGAGCACCGGCATGTGCGCGAGAACGTCGGCATCTTCGACCAGTCATCCTTCGCCAAATACGAATTGAGCGGACCCGACGCGGCCAAGGCGCTTGACTGGATCTGCGCCAACGACGTCAGCAAGCCGGTGGGAAGGCTGACCTATACGCAGCTTCTCAACACGCGCGGCGGCATCGAGGCCGACCTGACCGTGGCACGGCTGGCCGAGGAGAAGTTCTACATCGTCACCGGCACCGGTTTCCGTACGCATGATGCCTCGTGGATTAGCGACCATATAGGCGCGGGCCTCGATGCCAGACTGACCGATGTCACCGAGGATTTTGGCACGCTGTCGCTGATGGGACCACGGGCTCGCGACGTGCTCTGCGCGGTGACCGATGCGGATGTGTCGAATGCTTCGTTCCCGTTCGGCCATGTGCGCGAGATCGCCATCGCCGGTCACACAGTTCGGGCGCTGCGTGTCACCTATGTCGGCGAACTCGGCTGGGAACTGCATGTGCCGATCGCGGCGACAGGCGAAGTCTTCGACGCGCTGATGGCGGCCGGGAAGGCGCACGGCATCCGCCCGGTCGGCTACCGGGCGCTGGAATCGCTGCGGCTGGAAAAGGGCTACCGCGCCTGGGGTGCCGACATCACACCCAACGACACGCCGCAGGAAGCCGGGCTCGGCTGGGCGGTCAAGCTCAGGAAGAACACCGATTTCGTCGGACGGCGCGCGCTCGAGACGGTTTTCGGCGCGCCGCTGAAGAAGCGCTTTGCCGGCTTCACAGTCGACAGTCCTGAAATCGTGCTGCTCGGACGCGAGACCATCCTGCGCAATGGCGAGCCGGTCGGCTATCTGACCAGCGGCGGCTATGGCTACACGGTAGGCAAGAACATCGGCTACGGCTATGTGCGCAACGCCGAGGGCGTGAGCGACGATTTCCTCGCCTCGGGCGACTACGAACTGGTGGTCGCGATGGAGCGGACGCCGGCCAGAATCCATCTCGAGCCGATGTTCGACCCGACAGCGGAAAGGGTAAAGGCCTAGTTCACGCGCAGAGCGAGACCGCGGCTGGGCACGGTGTCGGCCTCGCCCGGCATCGAGACGTAAGGGCGCGTTTCCTCGGCACGGGTGACGACGCCTTGTGCTTCGAGTTCAGCGATGCGTGCGGCAAAACCCTGATCCCACAGCGTGTTCTTGACCGTCAGCACGATGATCCCGCCGGGCTGGCAGATGCGGATCAGCTCATCCAACCCTTCGACGCCGACGTGGCCTGAAGTGAAGACACCGGCGGAGACGATCCCGGCATAGGCATTGTCGGCAAAGGGCAGCGTGTCGCCGAGCGCGAGGCAATGCAGCGCGGAATAGACACCCTTGCGGGCGGCCTGGTCCAGCATGCCTTGCGAGATGTCCAACGCCTCGACTTCAGGATAGCCGGCAATATCGAGCCATTCGCCGATGAGCCCGGTGCCCGCGCCGGCATCGAGCAACGGCGCCGCGCCGCGCGGCAAATGGCGGGTCAGCAGAGCCAGACAGATCGTCGGATGACGATAACCGGCAGCCGACATGTCGGCGTCATAGGTCTGCGACCAGCGATCATAGAGTGCGGCCACCTCTTCCGGGCGCTTGGCTGCGTAGGCCGCGCTGAGCGCGCCTTGATGTTTTTTGTCCGCCACTTTTATCCTGTCCACCAATCCATGGGTCTCGCGGGGATGATAGCCAAACGGCGAAAATTGTGGAACCGTTGCGGCGAGAAATTACGGCGTGGGGGCGCAGGCATGATGACAGGCGAGGCGCGGGCAAAGCTGGCCGCCATTCCCATGCTGGCCGGCTATACCGGGCCGCTGGAGCGGCTTGGCGGCCTTACCAATCTCGTGTTCAGAGCCGGCGATCTCTGCCTGCGCATTCCAGGCAAAGGCACCGAGGAATATATCAACCGCGCCAACGAAGCGGTGGCCGCGCGCGAAGCGGCAAAGGCTGATGTCAGTCCCGAGGTGCTGCATGTCGATCTCGCCACCGGGGTCATGGTGACGCGCTACATCGCCGGCGCGCAGACGATGTCGCCGGAAAAATTCAAGACACGACCGGGCAGTCCCGCCCGGGCCGGCGAAGCCTTCCGCAAGCTGCACGCGTCCGGTGCGGTGTTCCCCTTCCGCTTCGAACTGTTTTCGATGATCGACGACTATCTCAAGGTGCTGTCGACCAAGGACGTCACCCTGCCTGCCGGCTATCACGACGTGGTGCGCGAGGCCGGCAGCGTGCGCCTGGCCCTTGCCGCTCATCCGCTCCCCCTTGTCGCCTGCCATTGCGATCCGCTGTGCGAGAACTTCCTCGATACGGGCGAGCGGATGTGGATCGTCGACTGGGAATATTCGGGGATGAACGACCCGCTCTGGGATCTCGGCGACCTCAGCGTGGAAGGCAAGTTCGATGCGGACCAGGACGAAGAGCTGATGCGCGCCTATTTCGGCGGAGAGGCGAGGCCGGCGGAGCGCGGCCGCGTTGTCATCTACAAGGCCATGTGCGATCTGCTCTGGACGCTGTGGGGGCTGATCCAGCTTGCCAACGACAATCCCGTCGACGATTTCCGTGCCTATGCCGACAGCCGCTTCGCCCGCTGCAAGGCGTTGATGGAGACGCCGGAGTTTTCACGGCACCTGGCGGCCGTGCGTATAGGTTAGAGCAATTCCAGTAACTCTACATGAGAGCGGCTCCAGAGCTCCAGAGATCCTGCACAACGCTCAAATTCTTGTTGCCGCGTCTACCTGAAAACCCGCTCTATTTCACCCAACGTCACTGTGTCGTCAGACTTTTTGCAATACCAAATGATCAGCGCGATGGTGCCGATGGGGAACAGTCCTGCAAGGAGTTGATGCCAGCCGCTTCTGTTGATGTCATGCAGCCGGCGGGTGGTCATGGCTAATGTCGGCAGAAGAACGGCAAGATTCCAAATCGATGAGATGATTTCGTTCTTCACAATGGCATCGACTATGACGAGAACGACGCCAACAATGAAAATGAAGAGGTACGAATACCAGAATTCCGAGCGGCTGGCCCTGCCAGAAAAATTCGCATAATTTCGAAAGAAGCTTGAAACGGCTTCACCGAAACTCATCGAAGGCGGCATTTCTCCAAACCGATTCGCACCGGCTGGCGCTGCTCTTAAAACAAACACCAGCGGCAAGCCGATCAGGATCAAAACGATCAGCCAATGCCACATGGAAAAACTGCCCATTGTCGCCCCCTCTATCGTAGTTTTCTTGAGATGCTGATTCTTGCCTCTCCCAAGCAAGAATCAATCCCGTATTGTGCTCAAAAGGCAACGTACACGGCAAAATATCGATGTAAATACCGGGTGTTTTGACCGGAAACTCCAACAATTCCGGGTGATAGCCTTCGGCCGCTAGACGCGGAGCTTCGAAACGGCGGCGTGTGACGTGCTGTATGCTTTGTTAGGCCGCAATCGCGGACGGAAAGCCGTTTCACACTTTCTGGAGCCGCGTCAATTGACGCCCTTCGGCACGTTTTCGGGCGGAACAGTCGTGTCGACCACCTTTTGGCGGTGGAAAATGAACAGGCCGGCCAGCACGATGATGCCTGAGCCGATCAGGATGCGCGGACTGGGAACGTCGCCAAAGAACACCAGCCCGAACACCACGGCCCATAGGAGCAGCGTGTAGTGCAGCGGCGCCAGTGTCGAGGCCGGGGCCAGCTTGAGCGCCCGCGTGATCATCAGATGGGCGCTGCAGGAAACGATGCCGAGCAGCAGCATGGCGCCGAAATCGGGCGCCGAGGGCGTCTGCCAGGCGCCGATCGCCAGCACGCCGCCGACCAGCAGCGTGCCGATCGTCTGCCATGTCACCAGATTGGTGTCGCTGGTGCCGCGCAGCCGCCGGTTGAGGATGATGGCGAAGGCAAAGGCTATGCTGCCGGCGAGCGCGAAGCTCGACGATAGCGAGAACGCGGCCGAGGAGGGCTTCAGCATGATCACCACGCCGCAGAAGCCGAGCAGGATGGCCACCCAACGGCGCCAGCCGACCTTTTCGCCGAGCAGCAGGTGCGAGAGCGCCGCGACATAGATCGGCCCCGCCATGTAGAAACTCATGACGTCGGCAAGCGGCAGATAGACGACCGCGGCATAGAAGAGCGCGGTGTCGAGCGTGGTCATGACGACACGCAAGATCTGCAGTTCAGGGCGTTCCATGCGAAACAGCTTGGCGGTGCCCTGATGCGCGATCATCGGCCCGAGCACGAAGAAGGCGCCGATGGAGCGGATCAGCACCACCTGGCCGACGGAGAAACTGGCGACCAGCCATTTGCCCATCGCATCGTTCAGCGCAAACAGGAAGTCGCCGGCCAGCATCAGAAGAATGCCGGCCAGAAGCACGTTCCTGATCGTGGAACTCTGCGCAACGGGTTGCGTCATGCCGATCCCGATTCCTCCCTCGCTTAGGTCGCGTCGTAGACGCAAGCGGCGGCTTTGACGAGAAGAATCCGAGAAAACGCGAGACCAGAACCGGGAATCGGCTGGGCCTACGTGGCTTTGTGCCTGCGGTTGACCAGTGCCGGCCTGCCCGGGATGGAAAGCCTTGTATCCTGCCGCGTCCGTTCCGCCACCACCTTGCCCCGGGCGATGACGCAAATGCGCTCGGCGCGCAGGCGCAGGGCCTCGATCGGATTGCCGGCATCGAGGACGACGAGGCTGGCGCGCTTGCCTATGGCGAGGCCGAGATGGTCCAGACCCATGATGGCGGCGTTGACGTTGGTGACCATGTCGAAGCACCGCGCCATGTCGGCCGGGCTCGACATCTGCGCGACGTGCAGGCCCATGAAGGCGACGTCGAGCATGTCGGCGGTGCCCAGCGAATACCAGGGGTCGAGCACGCAATCCTGGCCCCAGCCGACACGGATGCCCAGAGCCTGCATCTCCTTGACCCGGGTCAGGCCGCGGCGCTTCGGGAAGGTGTCGTGGCGGCCCTGCAGCATGATGTTGATCAGCGGATTGGGGATAGCGGAAACGCCGGCCTCGGCGATCAGCGGCAGAAGCTTCGAGACATAGTAATTGTCCATCGAATGCATGGAGGTAAGGTGCGAGCCGGCCACTCTGCCCTGCAGGCCGAGGCGTTGCGTTTCATAGGCCAGTTGCTCGATGTGGCGCGACAGCGGGTCGTCGGTCTCGTCGCAGTGCAGGTCGACCATCAGGCCGCGTTTGGCCGCGATCTCGCAAAGCTCGGTCACCGAGCGCGTGCCGTCGGCCATGCTGCGCTCGAAATGCGGAATGCCGCCGACGATATCGACGCCCATGTCCAGCGCTCGGATGGTGTTCTCACGCGCCTTCGGCGAGCGGTAGAAACCGTCCTGCGGAAAGGCCACGAGCTGCAGGTCGATATTGGGCGCGATCGTTTTCTTGACGTCGAGCAAGGCCTCGACCGCCAGCAGCCTGTCGTCGCAGACGTCGACATGGGTGCGGATGGCGAGCAGGCCCATCGATACCGCCCAGTCGCAATAGGCTAGCGCGCGGTCGCGCACTGCTTCATGCGTCAAAAGCGGCTTCAGCTCACCCCATAGCGCAATGCCTTCCAGCAGCGTGCCCGAGGCGTTGATGCGCGGAATGCCATAGGACAGCGTGGCATCCATGTGGAAATGCGGATCGACAAAGGGTGGCGAGACCAGATTCCCGCTGGCATCGACCTCGGTGCGGGCGGAACCCTGCAATTTGGGCTCGATCGCGGCGATCGTCTCGCCGCTGATGCCGATATCGGCAATCCGGCCATCCGGCAGCGTGCCGCCACGAACGATAAGGTCGAAATCCATCTGTTGTCATCTCGCCTGAAGAATCACTTTGCCATCGTGTCCCAAAAGACAGCATGACGCAGCGGTTTCTTTGCAGAAGCCGCCAATGGTTCCATCCGGCGACAACTCCCTCTATAAGCCGCCTTCGTCATTCCGCTTCAAGGATCAGCCTTTGTTTCGTTTCTTCCGCTCGACGGAAAACCAGCGCCTCGTCGCAAGGCTGGTCAAGGAATCGTTCCGGGAGCATATGTTCGGATATGGCGCGGCGATTCTGTCGATGCTGGTGGTGGCCGGCATGACCGCCGCCAGCGCCTGGATCCTGCGCGAAATCACCAATGAATTCGTGATCGACAAGCGGGTCGACCGCGTCAACATGATTGCCGCGGCGGTCGCCGGGATCTTCATCCTCAAGGGCCTCGCCAATTTCGTCCAGGCCTATTTCATGAGCCGGGTCGGCAATGCCATCATCGCCGACCGGCAGCGCAAGATCTACGACCGCATCCTGGCGCAAGGCATCGAATTCTACCATTCGACCTCGTCATCCGACCTGATCACCCGCATGACCAACAATGCCCAGGCGGCACGCAACGTGCTCGACCTGATCGTCACCTCCTATGTGCGCGATCTGGTGACCCTGCTTGCCTTGATTGGTGTCATGGTCTGGCAGCAACCAGTGCTGTCGCTGATCTGCTTCGTCGCCGGGCCTGTGGCCATCTATGGCGTCAACCGCATCCTGAAACGCGTGCGCAAGTTCGCCGCCATGGAGTTCCGCTCGGTTGGCCAGATCATTCAGGTGATGCAGGAAACCGCTGTCGGTGTGCGCGTGGTCAAATCCTTCAACCTCGAAAGCCTGATGCGCAAGCGCATGTACAAGGCGGTGGCGGACGTCGAGGATCGGGCCAACAACATTGCCGCGCTGGAAGCGGTGACCAGCCCGGTGATGGAGACGCTGGCCGGGCTGGCGATCGCCGGTGCCGTCATGGTCAGCGGCCTCCTGGTTCTGCAGGGTGGCCAGATGCCTGGCAACATCATGGCGTTCATCGCGGCGCTGCTGCTCGCCTATGAGCCGGCAAAGCGCCTCGCGCGCGTGCGCATCTCACTGGAAAGCGGCATTGTCGGCGTGCGCATGATGTTCCAGCTCGCCGACGAGCCGCTGACACTGGCCGAGACGCCCGATGCAAAGCCGCTTCGGGCCGGACCGGGCGAGATCCGGTTCGACGCCGTCAGCTTCGCCTACCAGAACGGGCCGCCAGTGCTCGACCGGTTCGACCTGACCCTTGAAGCGGGCAAGATGACGGCGCTGGTCGGGCCGTCCGGCGGCGGCAAGTCGACGATCCTGAACCTGATCATGCGCATGTATGACCCGAACAGCGGCAAGGTGCTGCTCGACGGCCAGGATATTTCCCATGCGACGCTTGCTTCGCTGCGGAAAAAGATCGCCTATGTCAGCCAGGACACGTTCCTGTTTGCCGGCACCATCATGCACAATATCCGGCTTGGGCGGCAGGACGCGACCGACAACGAGGTGATTGCCGCGGCCAAGGCCGCCAACGCGCATGACTTCATCATGGCGCAGGCGAAGGGCTACGAGACCGATGTCGGCGAGAATGGCGGCCTCTTGTCCGGCGGCCAGCGCCAACGCATCTCGATCGCGCGCGCCATGCTGCGCAATGCCGAAATCCTGCTTCTGGACGAGGCGACCAGCGCGCTCGACGCTGAATCCGAGGCGCTGTTCCGCGACGCGCTGCAGCAGCTGACCGAAGGACGCACGACGATCGTCATCGCGCACCGCCTGTCGACCGTGCACCAGGCCGACACGATCGTGGTGCTGGAGGGCGGCCAGGTGGTGGAGAGCGGGCCGCATCGTGCCCTGCTCACGCAGGGCGGGCTTTACCAGAAGCTCTATGAATATCAGCTGATGCCATAGCGGAGTTCGATTATGCGCGGTGCTCGACTCGTGTCCTTGCTACGATGCGTTTTGTTCGGCACCTTTCCCGTACAAACTCCGGCCATGGCTATCGACTACGACAAGGCGCATATGCTCGACGCGGAGAACCTAGCTGAGCAAGGGATAGCAAAGGCATACTATGAGATTTTACCAGAGCTTCGACAGTATCTGAAAAACCCGATCGCGATCGAGGAGAGCATCGACGCGTACGCGACCCGATATGTAGTGCGGGCAGCCGCCCAAGAATTCGTGATATATGCCCCAGATGTGCCGCATAGCGAGCGCAAAAGTTGGGGCACCGCCACCTACGTATTCTTCAAAATCATCAACGACCAACTCGCCAGTTCGGACGTGCGGTTCTTTGCGCTTAATGGCGGAAACGATCTCTTCGGCATCTTCTTGACACCGTCGCAGGCGGAGGATGCAAAGCGACTGCTGCCAACCCGAGCGGATTGGCCCTATCTTCCCAATGCGGAATGGCCTTGGTACGGCCAGTATCACTAGCCTCGGCAGGTCACTCCGGCACGTGCCGCACCGCGCCCTTGTCGGCGCTGGTGGCGAAGGCGGCGTAGGCGCGCAATGCGGTCGTCACCTTCCGCTTGCGCTTTTCCTCCGGCTTCCAGGCCAGGGCGCCCTTGGCTTCCATCGCCGCGCGGCGGCTGTCGAGTTCGGCGTCGCTGACGGCGAGGCGAATGGTGCGGTTGGGGATATCGATCTCGATCGTGTCGCCCTCCTGCACCAATCCGATCGTGCCGCCTTCGGCGGCTTCCGGCGACGCATGGCCGATCGACAGGCCCGACGTGCCGCCGGAGAAGCGGCCATCGGTGACCAGTGCGCAGGCCTTGCCGAGCCCCTTCGACTTCAGATAGCTGGTCGGATAGAGCATTTCCTGCATGCCGGGGCCGCCGCGCGGCCCCTCATAGCGGATGACGACGACATCGCCGGCCTTGATCTCGTTGGAGAGGATTGCCTTGACCGAAGCATCCTGGCTTTCGAATACCCGCGCCGGGCCGGTGAACTTCAGGATCGACTCGTCGACGCCGGCCGTCTTCACGATGCAGCCGTCAAGCGCCAGATTGCCTTTCAGCACGGCAAGACCGCCATCTTTCGAGAATGGCGTTTCCGCCGAACGGATGACACCCTTTTCACGATCGAGATCGAGCTCGTCCCAGCGGCGGTCCTGGCTGAAGGCGACCTGTGTCGGCACGCCACCGGGAGCGGCGAGGAAGAAGTCGCGGACGTTCTGGCTGGAGGTGCGGGAAATATCCCAATGGTCGAGCGCCTCGCCGAGGCTGGCGGTGTGCACCGTCGGCAGGTCGCGGTTGACCAGGCCGGCATTGTCGAGCTGGCCGAGGATGGCCATGATGCCGCCGGCACGGTGGACGTCTTCCATGTGGACGTCGGACTTTGCCGGCGCCACCTTGCACAGCACCGGAACCCGCCGCGACAGCCGATCGATGTCCTCCATGGTGAAGTCGACCTCGCCCTCATGGGCGGCGGCCAGGATGTGCAGCACGGTGTTGGTCGAGCCGCCCATGGCGATGTCGAGCGTCATGGCGTTCTCGAAGGCGCCCTTCGAAGCGATGCTGCGCGGCAGTGCGGTTTCGTCATCCTGTTCGTAATAGCGCTGGGCGAGGTCGACGACGAGATGGCCGGCCTCGACGAACAGCCGCTTGCGGTCGGCATGCGTCGCCAATGTCGAGCCGTTGCCCGGCAGCGACAGGCCCAGCGCCTCGGTCAGGCAGTTCATGGAATTGGCGGTGAACATGCCCGAGCAGGAGCCGCAGGTCGGACAGGCCGAGCGCTCGATGACCTTGACGTCCTCGTCGGAGATCTTGTCGTCGGCGGCCGCGACCATCGCGTCGACCAGGTCGAGCGCCTGCGTCTTGCCGGCCAGCACCACCTTGCCGGCTTCCATCGGCCCGCCGGAAACGAACACGGTCGGGATGTTGAGGCGCAGCGAGGCCATCAGCATGCCGGGGGTGATCTTGTCGCAATTGGAGATGCAGACCATGGCGTCGGCGCAGTGGGCATTGACCATGTATTCGACGGAATCGGCGATCAGCTCGCGCGACGGCAGCGAATAGAGCATGCCGTCATGGCCCATGGCGATGCCGTCGTCGACGGCGATGGTGTTGAACTCCTTGGCGACGCCCCCGGCTTTCTCGATCTCGCGCGCCACCAGCTGGCCGAGATCCTTCAAATGGACATGGCCCGGCACGAACTGGGTGAAGGAGTTTACCACGGCGATGATCGGCTTGCCGAAATCCGAATCCTTCATGCCGGTGGCGCGCCAAAGGCCGCGGGCGCCGGCCATGTTGCGGCCATGGGTGGTGGTGCGGGAGCGATAGGCAGGCATGTTTTTTCCTTGGTGGCTGGCCGCAGCCGAGGAAGAGCGCGGCGGAGCTGAATCTGGATCGCAGGCGTTATAGACGCCATAGGTTGGTCTGGCCACAATTTTGCAATGCGCCACGAAATCCGGATGGACGTTGACGAGCGGTGCTCGCTTGTATATAGCCAATCAGGTATATACCCTTTTGGCTATGGACATCCGATGAACCAACTGGACGCCACTTTTGCCGCACTCGCCGATCCGACGCGCCGCGCCATCCTGGCCCGGCTCATCCAGGGCGAAGCATCCGTGATGGAACTCGCCGAGCCCTTCGCGATGAGCCAGCCCTCGATTTCCAAGCACCTCAAAGTGCTGGGAAACGCCGGGCTGATTTCGCGTGGCCGCGACGCGCAGCGCCGGCCGTGCCGCCTCGAAGCAAAACCGCTGGCAGAGGCCAATGACTGGCTGGAGCGTTATCGAAAGATCTGGGAAGGCAACTTCCAGCGCCTCGACGCGTTGCTCGGCGCGATGAAGGCCGAGAAAGCCCCCGACAGTACCGACCAATAGCCCGAAAAAGATCGCTGCCTGTGTCGGATCACCGGCCTGCCGCACGTCCTTTGGCAAACATAAGGAGGACCATCATGAGCACCACAACCTTGCCCGGTTCGACCGTCGCCACGCTGACGGTGACCACGCCCAGCGACCGCGAGGTCCAGATCACCCGCATCTTCGATGCGTCGAGGCCGATGGTCTTCGACTGCTGGACGATACCCGAGTTGCTGAAGGGCTGGCTGCACGGCCCCGATGGCTGGCGGCTGGCGATCTGTGAAATCGACCTCAGGGTTGGCGGCGCCACGCGCTACGTCTGGCAGCATCGCGATGGCCGAAGCATGGGCATGAGCGGCGCCTATCGCGAAATCGTGCGTCCAGCCAGGATCGTCGCCACCGAACTGTTCGACGAGGACTGGACCGGTGGCGAAACCGTGGGGACCGTGGTCTTCACCGAACAGGCTGGAAAAACGCTGCTGACGCAGACGGTGCTCTACGTCTCGCAAGCGGCCCGCGACGGCGCGCTCGGCACCGGCATGACCCGCGGCATGGCCGAGAGCTATGCCCAGCTCGACGCCTACCTTGCTTCCCTGCAGGCCGCCGCCAAGGGCGCCGCCTGACCCTTCCTTCATCCCCAAGAGAAAATGAGGAGAAAGACCATGCAGAAGATCACCACCTTCCTGTGGTTCGACGGCCAGGCCGAACAGGCGATGAACCACTACATGTCGATCTTCAAGAATTCGAAGGAGCTGAGTGTGACTCGTTGGCCCAAGGGCCACGCTGATGAGGGCAAGGTTCTGGTGGCCTCGTTCGAACTCGACGGTGTCCCGTTCCTGGCGCTCAATGGCGGACCACAATACAAGTTCACCGAGGCGATCTCCCTGTCCATCGACTGCAAGACGCAGGCAGAAGTCGATCATTTCTGGACCAGGCTTACGGAGGATGGCGGCGAACCAGGACCCTGTGGCTGGCTGAAGGACAAATTCGGCGTTTCCTGGCAGGTCGTGCCGGAACAGCTGCCGCGCCTGCTGCAGGATCCCGACCGGGCCAAGGCCGGCCGGGCGATGAATGCGATGATGCAGATGGGCAAGATCGACATCGCCAAGATCGAAGAGGCGGCCAGAGGCTGAGAGTTGCGTGATCTTCCTTCTCCCCCTTGTGGGCAGGGGAATCGCATATGACGATTTTGCGCTTGAAGTTGATTTGAGAAGGGATTCTTTGGGAAGGCAGTCCACTGAGGAGTGACTGCCATTTCCAGCCTTGAGAGCTATT
>NZ_JBSKBO010000006.1:0-435690 GCF_053714255.1 Mesorhizobium sp. 43Arga | reverse complement strand
TGCGGGCGATCGACGCCGAGGCCGAGCGCTACTGGCAGAGCTGGGGCTTCATTCCCGCACGGGACAATCCGTCGGTGCTCATGCGCTCGATCCAGGACGTAAGCCTCTGGCGGCCGACAAAGGCCACTAGGTCCATGCGCGTAGCGCCTTCGACAGCGGCAGGGTCCGGGCGCGCCGGCCTGTGGCCGGCCGGGCTCTAGTCGCGGCGTCCGCCGCTCCCCGCGCCGCTTCGCCGTCTCGGCCTTCGGGTGACGATCCCTCGCGCAGGGCCAGAGGGAGAGGGCGGCCGGCGCGGGGCGGGGACGCTGGAGAGAAGGAAAGTCACGATGTCGATGATATTCATAGGTGGATCACACGAGATATTCGAGCTGCCGGAACCTGCCATCGCTCGCATCGGCGCGATCGTCGCCTCCGAGCACGGCGTGCTGATTGGCGATGCACCCGGAGCCGATGCCGAGGCGCAGGGCCTGCTCGCGGGCTACGGCTACGAACATGTCGGGGTATTCCATGCCGGCAAGGAACCCCGCAACAATCTGGGCGACTGGGCCGCTTACCCTGTTCCTTCTCCCGAGGGCGCCGAAGAATACTGGGTCCACGCCGCCAAAGACCGGGAGATGGCGCGGCGCGCCGACTTCGGAATGATGGTCTGGGATGGCGCATCGCCAGGCACGGCCGTCAACGTGCTTCGGCTCGCCATCGCGAACAAGCCGTGCGTCATTTACGATCTGGCCAGCGGCAGCATGGTGACCACCTACAGCGTGGAAGACTGGTGCGCCATGCTTCACCACGCTGGCTCGGACATTCGCCGCCAGGCCGAAGCCCGCATGACGCCGGACGAGCGTCTGGCGTTGCCGGGATGATGTACGCGCGCTCCGGCCTATACAGCCCGGCGGGTCCGATCCGACATGCTTGATCCGGCCCCGAGCCCCCAACTTCTCTTCGATGAACGGCCGGAGCCGGCCCCTTTCGAAACCGGCCCAAAGCGCGAAGGCGGGGCATGTGCAGATGATCATCCTGGTCCGTCTCGCATCTGAAGCGGGTGCAAGCGTACCGAACATCCGTTCTTGCACGGTCATCCAACCTGGCCGCGACGAATCGCCACTGGCGGTGTGAAGTTTCGCTGCCAGCCGACTCCGATCTCAAAACCGCTGTGCCGGCACGAACACGCAAGGCGGTTCGCGCGCCGTGCTGCGATTCGAGGTATTGACGATGCAGGCGACATGACCCGAGCAACTGGCGAGGCAAGCATGTTCCGGCGATCCGACAGCGTTGCGGCCAAGCGATGGCGGCCTGGGTTCTTGTCCATCTGCCGCATCCGGGGCCATTCCCGTTTCATGTCGCCTTTGTAGACGACCGCCTGCTTTGTGCGGTCAACCCCCCGTTGGGGGTACACGCGGCGTAAATTCAGGAAAATTCGATTTCTGTTTTTTGTCTGCGGACAGGGGAAGGGCCTGCCCGCACTTTTTCGGCAAATAGAATTTTCCAGAATTTTCGCCGCGATGACCGCAGCAGGACGGCCCTCTCCTTTGGCGCCATCGGGAATGGTCCCGATGCAACCGAAGGAGAACTACCATGGCCACCACGATCGCAAACCTCACCACCAAGGCCGACGGCTCGATGGAAGGCGTCTTCGCCACGCTCCGGGTCAACGCCCCGATCACCCTCATCCCGAACACCAACAAGTCGCGCGAGGACGCGCCCGACTACCGGATCGTCAACAAGCGCACGGGCTTCGAGATCGGAGCCGGCTGGCACCGCATCTCCCAGCGTTCGGGCGAGGAGTACCTCTCGGTCAAACTGGAAGCTCCCGAGATCGGCGTCATCTTCGGCAATCTCGCTCCCGCCCCGGGCGGCGAAGAGAACAAGAAGGTCATCCTCTGGAACAACCCCCAGTGACAGCCACGAGCGGGCCGGCGTCGAAAGGGGCCGGCCCATTCAGCTCACTTACCGGAACAAGGAGGCTATGATGAGCCGCTATACCATCACCGTCACCGGACGCGGCCGCTCGGACCCCGAGGCCATCATCGGCTACGACCCGCCGCTGCGAACCTATTTCCTGCAGGCATTCCCCCAAGAAGAGACCGACGAACCGGCGCTGTGGCTCGGCACATACGATCGGGACTTCGACACGATTGTCGCCCTGCACGCAGCAGCCTTTGCCAAAGGGTACGACTTCACGCCGCTTCCCGAGGAAGTCGCCGCGCAACTCGCCGCCGACAAGGCGGAACACGCCGGCCGGCCACGCCACGGCGGCTGTCTCGGCGAACCTCTGCGAAAGCCGCAATTCGAATAATCACTGGATAGCCAAGAGGCCTGCACCGGCGCAGGCCTCTTTTTTTTGCAGTCCCGCCGATTACATCCCCATCGTCAACGATTAGCTGACGCATCATGATAGCCGCGTCGTCTTTTGGCGTGCTCGATCGCCAAGCAAGCCGCGTGCGCCTCTTCTGCTTCCTGGTAGAGGTCGATACGGATACGGCCCGGCCGTCCGATCGTCCCCCACTCCCGTACAACACAGATGTCGCCGAACAGGCTCGGCGTTGTCGACAAGCTATAGTACCGCGCCATGTTGCACGCGGGATCGATGCGGTGGAGATGTGTCGTGGCATCTGTCGGCATGACGCCACATTCGCCGCTTACGTCCATCTCGTCCAACGAGTTCGATGAATCAGTCCGGCCTCATCGATTCACAATTTTGATGTGTGGAAGTGCCGCCAGCTTTGGGTGAGCCACCTTCGGCGGTCGGCACAACTTACGGCGTGCCGCCGCTCCCCGAGCCGGCTTCGCTCTCTCGGCCTCCGGCGACGATCCCTCTCGCGACGTCCCGGTCGGCGTCTTTGCCCACTACCTCGATGGCTGCTCGGAGCTTCTGTCTTCCCCCACCAGACCTTCGATCATGCTGAGCAGGCTGGATGCGGTCGAGGCGGGCATGTCCAGAATGCGCAGCATGAGCTTCAGCTTGTCGTCGGCCTCCTTGCGGCTTTCGCCGAAAAAATGCGGCGCTGCCGCATGGATCATCTCGATCGGCGAACAGTCGAGGATTTCGCAAAGGTGGATCAGCCGCGTCGCCTGCAGCTTCGAAAACGCCCGCTCATAGCGCGCGAAAATCGTCTCATGCAGCCCGACCATCATGCCGACCTGGGCGCGATTGAGGCGCTTCGCGTCGCGATGTTCGCGGATGAACTGGCTGAATATCTGCTCCATCTCGCCGAAGCTTCGAATGCCCTCGAAACCTGGCTTGCGATAGATAGGTTTCTCCGATTCTTCGCCGCTGGTTTCGACGAGCCCACATTCGTCGATATATTTCTGGACGTCCTTGATCGCCATGGCGAAGGCTTTTGCCCGCTCCTGTTGCCCCAAAAACACGTCGCTGTGACGCGTGTCTTCTCCCCCATCGGTCCTTCCACTGTGAAATCAGGACCAATTTGACATCAGTCTAGCAGCAAATAGGCGCTCCTATCAAATGTCGCCTTGGACAGCGAGCCGGGAGGCTGGAACCTGATCGGACTATCACGCGCCAATCTCGTCGAGATATTTAACGATCGCCGCCTCGATGATCGCCTGCATCGATGTCTCCGCATTGAACGATGCCAGCTTCAGCCGGCGCTTGGTCCGCCGATCAAGGCTCACATTGACGAAAAAGTTCTCCCCCTTCACGCGCTCCAGTTTCACCCGCCGCAGCGCCTTTCTCGCCTCCTGACGGATACCGATATCGGCTTCCGCCTTGTTGGCCGGACGCTCCGCCAGCCTAGCATCTGCCTCAGGCGCGCCCGCGTCCGGCACGTCGCCAGCCACCTTCTTTTTGGGAGCGGTCACGAACTCATCGAGCGATAGATGCTCTTTTCCGCTCACCGACCGCCCCCCGTCTGTCCATCAGCGCCCAAAAACTCATCGATCTCCTCCACAACGCTTTGCGTCTCCCGACGTGCCTTCGCGATCGCTTCCGTCAGTTCCTGCATCTGCAAGGTCCCGATGCCGTTCGGGATATCCTTGTACACGTTGCGCTCCATCACTTCGGTGCGGAAGAGATAGGTTCCGACCTTGTCCTCGATGATCGGCCGGATCTTCCGATAAAGTTCGGTGTGCCGCACGGTCAACGAGACACGCGTCCGCAGCACACCGTGACGGCAGCCGCGGCCGAGCGCCTGGTTGACGCGCAGGACGGATTCAAAACAGTCGATCGCGCCGAGTACCTCCCGCTTCGATGCCTGGATCGGCGAGATGACAAGATCGGACCATCCAATCACCGGATCGACGATCGCCGTGTCCTCGCCCGGCGTGTCGATCAGAATGTAGTCGAAGCCGCCGCCTGCGCGATCCAGATAAGTGCCGACCGCCTTGGCCGTCTTGTGGCCAACGACATCGACGCGCTCTGCCTGGGCTTCCTTCTCCCGGCAGTCGCTCCACCACTTGGTCAGATTGCTGCGCGCATCCATGTCGATCATCGCCACGGTTCGACCTCGAAGGGCATACTCGCCAGCGATGTTCATGAGAGCGGTGGTCTTGCCTGCGCCTCCCTTGCCGTTGATGGCGGAGATCACCGTCGGCATCCTCTTCTCCTACAAATATGGGTTTCTACTCACACACGAATCCGCGATTGCAGGGATGGGGATTCATGTGACTCAAGGCTCAGATGAATATACAAATGTAGAGTCAGATTGACCATGGAAAAATGGAAGATGCGCCAGAATTGCATAATTTCGGTGTCTATTTGATTGGCAGGATACGGAAAAATGTGATACATTTTCCGGGCGATCGAGGGACCAGCCCTCGATCGACGGCTTTCAGCCGGAAAAAGAGGCAGGAAGATCGGAGATGAAAACGCAAAACGCATCGTGTTCCAGGCGGGCCGCCAGACGGGAAAAGGTCGCCCATATCCGATTCTCGGAGTATGAAATCTCGGCCGTGGAAATCGCCGCGGAAAAAGCTGGTCTTTCCCTTTCGGCTTTTATCCGGTCGCTCTCCCTCGAAGGCGCCGGCATCCGACCGTTCATGAGCAGGGAAGATCGGTCGGTCTTGGAGATGCTCGTCCAGGACATGCGCGCCCTAAGTGGCAACCTCAATCAGCTTGCCCGCGCCCTCAACGGTAATCGACATCTCGCAGCGTCGGATCTTGCAGCGGCGATCGAGGATGCCCGCGCGATCGCAGTCACAGTGGCGGCCGAATTCGCCGCGATGACGAAGCACGCCGGCGCTGCCCGGCGCGGTGAAGCGATCTGATGGAATTCTTCCTCGGCGCCTTCGAGCGCGATTGGGAGCGTCGGCGGGCGGCTTTTCTCCACGAGTTGCAGATGGGCGAGCACAAAGAGCTCGACTGGGACTGGCCGCGAAGGGGAGGTGCAGTCCACCTACCAAGGGATGGTGGTTGTGACGGCGGCGCACGACGGGAGGGCCGCGCGGTTGCTTTGGGTGGCGCTGGTGGCGAGCAGCCAATGCGTGCGCGATTTGCGGCGCTCGCCCGGGGGAGCCAGCTCGCAGTGATCAAGCTTGCCTCGTACGGCAGCGGCATCAGGGCAGCGGCCATGGTGAGTTACGCCTCGCGTTCGGGTGAACTGCCGGTGGAAAATGAGAGGGGCGAGCGCATCCTCGGTAAAACGGCTCTGACTGAATTGCGTGCGGAATGGGAACACCTCTTCGACCACCGAGCAGCCAGTCGCGACATCGGTTTGTTTGAGGTCAAGATTTCCATGTCGTCGCCCCTGAGCGCAGACGACCGCTACGAATTCGCTCGAGAGGTACTGAGGGCAGGATTTGGCAAGCGACGCTTTGTCCTCGCTGTCCAGCAAAAGAACACCGACAAGCTAGAGGTTCGGGGCGTTGCCGTATTGCGCGACCCAAGCGGTGAGCGCCTGACCGCTGATGAAAGGGCGGCGGCGATCGTCCAGGAGAGGATCGCCAATTCCCATGTCGCTCGCGAAGCGGAAGTCCGCCTCCGATTCAGTGGCTACGGCAACGGCGTGGAGTTCGCGACGGCGCGGATACGCAAACTTGTCGAGCGCGTACAACAGGGTGGCGTTCGTGATGAGACGGGCCGCGTCATCGGAGACTTCGAAGAAGCCGGTGATCTCGTTCAGAAGAAATGGCGACGGGAATTGCACAGCCGCAAGGGCAGGGACGTCATGCATCTGGTCGTCTCGGCACGCGCCGGCACGGATCTAACGGCGTTCCAGGCCGCGGTGCGAGATTTCCTGGGAGAGCAGTTCGGGGGGCACCGTTATGTATTCGCATTGCATGCTCCCGACGATGATCCGAAGGAGGTTAGGCAAGGTGGTCGGCGGCCGCATGTGCATGCCCATGCCATTGTGACCATGCGGTCCGACACAGGCGAGCGGGTCGTGACCAGCCCGCGCGTCTTTCGGCAATGGCGCGCTTTGATAGCCCAGAAGTCGAAGGAGCGTGGCATAGACATGGAGATGACGGACCGGCGCGAATTTTGCAACCCGCCGGCATATGCGCAAAGCCAGGTGATGCCGGTGAGTTACGCTGGTCGTACCGAACATAAAGGCACGAGCAGCGCTGCACAGGCTCGTTACGACGGCAAGCGCGCCAACCGGCACTTTGTGTCCCGCTCAGAGCGCAGCGTGGGATATGCCCTCGCGGCAGTCCAGGTCTGGGAGGAAATCAAACATTCCGACCCAAACAAAACTGTGGTTGAGTTCGCGACGGCGCAGATCGATCGCCTTCATGCGGCATTTAGGGAGAGTCAAATAGACATCGGGAAACTCAAGATTTCTGCCAGCCCTACAAATCTGGAAGCCAATATGGTAGAGTTGGCGAGATTGGTCGGAGCTGGAGGTCCCCCCGTGCGAGCGATGACACGCCCTGAATTTGTAACTTACGAGAACCGCTTTGAGGAAGTGCTGGCGACGGTGGAGTCTTCTGTAAAGCCGGCCGAGCGCGCCTATTTCGACGAGATTGCCAGGGCCGCGCGCGAGGTAATCAATATCCGCCGCGAATATCTCAAGCTGATGGAACGCGAACGAGATGCCGGTATTAGCCAGCGAGAGTCCGCCGTCCAGGAAAAAGCGCTGACTTGGCCTGTCGCCTTGCAAAGTCGCGAAACGAGAAAACGGGACGAAGCGGTTGTGAGAGTCGGGCGATACGAAAGCGATCCGGAAGACTTCGCAGGGTCCCCGGCTTCCCGAAACAGCAAGTCCCCTAAGACCGATAGGGACATGACGAACGGTGGAATGGATGCCCCATCAACCGGCCTATTCCCCGCAGGTCTGCCCGACAGGGCGTCCAGTAGTGCTGCCGTAGGGGCCGAGCGCGGGGTTTTGAATCATCGCGTGGACCGGATATCTGGATCGGTTCTCAATGGCTATGTCGAAAGCGGGCCCGAGACCGCACCAGATGCCCGGCAGGAACGCCCCAGACGCGGCCGGGAAGGTGCGAAAGCCACCGGAGGACGTCCTCAGCAGCAGGCTCCACGTCTTCAAGAACTCGAACGTGAAGTAGAAGCGCGTCAGAACAGCCGCCATGGAAGGGAACGCTAAAAGGACTACGTTGCGACGGCAGCGCAGTCGCGCGCGCGACCGCAGACAGATGGTAAGCTAACCAATTGCGATCATTATACAAAAGTCAGTTCCATAATTAAGCTTATGCGACTTTCTGCTGTAGCAGCTAAGTTAAAATGTCCGGATCTGGCAAAGTAGGAATGTCGCTCCTGCCTTGCCAATCTCCCCGCGTTCGAGAGCGCGGGAGATTGCAGATTGGGACTGGTTCTGATGAGCGAACGCGAGCTGCGGCGTATCGAGGTTGTGTCGAAGGTTCTTGAGCAGCGAATGACAGGCGTTGCAGCGGCAAACCTGCTCGACGTTTCAGTTCGTCAGGTCCAGCGGCTGTTGAAGACGTTCCAAGCGGATGGCGCTGCGGCTCTCCGGCACAAGGCGCGTGGCCGGCGTTCCAACAATCGCATTGTCGATGGTGTTCGCGACTTCGTGCTTCAGCTGATCCGCGAACACTACATCGACTTCGGTCCCACGCTTGCCCGCGAGAAGCTGATCGAACGGCATCAGCTCGCGGTCAGCAAGGAGACGCTCCGCAAGTGGATGACGGAGGCTGGAATCTGGACGTCGCGCCGTGAACGCAAGCAGCGGCTGCATCAGCCGCGCGGGCGACGAGACTGCTTGGGCGAGATGGTGCAGATCGACGGCTCGCATCACTGGTGGTTCGAGAACCGTGGGCCCAAATGCGCCCTGCTCGTCTTCATCGACGATGCGACCGGCAAGCTGCTTCATCTGCGCTTTGCCGGCTCCGAGAACACGTTCGACTATCTGATCGCCACCAAGACGTATTTGCAGCAATGTGGGGAAGCCGATCTCCTTCTACAGCGACAAGCATGGCGTGTTTCGCACGACGCATGGTACGGAGAAGGATCGAACGACTGGCCTGACACAGTTCGGCCGGGCTCTTTATGAACTCAACATCGATATCATCTGTGCCAACACCCACAGGCCAAGGGTCGCGTCGAGCGCGCCAACCAAACGTTCCAGGACCGGCTTGTGAAGGAACTGCGCCTGCGCGGTATCAGCACGATCGAAGCTGCGAATGCCTATGCGGCCGAGTTCGCCGCCGATTTCAATGCCCGGTTCGGCAAGGAGCCACGCAATCCGAAGGATATGCATCGTCCCCTCGCCGATCACGAGAACCTAGACGGCGCCATGTGTCGCAAGGAATTCCGCACACTGTCGCAGGCCTTGACGCTGCGCTACGACAAGGTGCTGTTCATTCTCGATCCGACCGATACCGCGAAGCGGCTTGCCCGCAAAAAGGTCGTGGTCTGCGACTATCCCGACGTTCGCCTCGAGGTCATGCACGACGGCATCGCCCTACCCTACAGAACCTTCGACAAGCTGCGTTCGGTCATAGATCAGAGATTGTCGAGAACGAGCGACTTGATGCTGCCCTGGACCTGGTCGCTCAGATGCAGGCTGGCCGGGAGCTTCATCGCAGCCAGCGCGGGCCGCGGCGCACCGGACAGACGAACCACATGTTCGGGATCCCCGACGGCAGCCAGAGCAATGGCTATGTGAAGCGTGGCCGCAAGCCCGGCCGGAAGGCGGATTTCATGAACGATCCCGCCGTAATCGCCCGACGAGAACGGGCGCTGGCAAGATTGGAAGCTGCGGAATGAGATTTCGCAAGCAGAAGCATCAATGATGAACTGGGATTAGCGGCGCAGGCTGCGTCTTGGAACACTCGACGGACACCGGGCCACCTTTGCCCGGCCACGCGCAGTCCCAATCTGGCCCGAAGCCAAAATTCCCTTGGGTTTGTGTCAGTCGGGTTTGTATTGGAAAAATCGCCAAAGCAATAACGACGGGGTGCTTTCCAAACTCAATGTGCAAAACCGCACTGAGCGGCTCTCATGGTGCGCGAGTTCCGCGACCGGGAAAGGACCCTGATAAGGTGGCGCGGAGGGATTTGAGACGCACAACGCGCAAATAGCTTCGACCGCGCTTACGCACGAGTTGTCCGATTGTTTATCGGCGTGCGGCGATGCGTGCGAGATCGGTATAAATTGTGGCGCGGTCTCCGTCGTGCTTTTCGATTAGGGCCAACGTTTCCACCCGCGTCATTTGCCCAAGCTTCATCAGAAATTCGAACTCGTGCTTTGGTATCGACGCCGCTAGGCGTTCGAGCTTCATTTTTCTGCTTTCACGTCCGCCAATCATGAACGTCAGCGACCAGTTGGTCGCGCCTGGACAATACCTACGTCAAAATTGGGCGGCAACTCCAAGTGTGTGTCCTTGAACGCGGCTGTTTTAATCGTGTCCACGGGCGTGATAATCACCATTCGTGCCATTCGCTCGGGGAAGATTGGTTTTCCAGAAATTAGGAAGATGACGGCCAGAATACCTAGCAGCAGAACGGTGGCGAATATATTGGCGATGATCTCTCCAATTTGCACACTGCTCTCCGCGTTGTAGATCTGGGTCCCTGTCAGAACCGTCCCGTTATCGACCACTGCGCCGCAGTATGTGATGTTGCAAACTCATGGAGCTCGACCGTGTCCGGCCCGGCCGTGCCCACGTTCAGCCCCTGCCCTGGAATCGAGACTAAAGCCAGCGGTCACTTCTACAACTATTCGCGCATTTCGGTGTCCTCCTGACGTGGGACAACATCCTGTGTGGCACCACTGCTCCTGGGCGGGCAAGCGCCGCAGCAACGCTGGGTAGGTGCATTTTCATACTTTTTCCCCTCTTCAAATCTGGCGAACAGCGCAACCGCCTGTGCGACAGCGATCCAAACCCGTCGCTAGACCAAAAGTTCCTCTGCCGGGCTTCAGTCTGAACTCGGGCAGGTCCAAAGTCCGGTCGGAAAACGCGATGTCCTTGCCATGAAGGCGCTGGATATCGCCTCTTGCCTAGTGTCGCTCTCGCCTTCCGGGGGCGCGAGAGCGCACGGAAGTGATGAGGCCAATGCCGGCGCAGCCGGGTTTGCACGATCGTGCGGGCCGGATGGAATTGATGGCCATTGTGTTGCAGTCGGCCGCTCTGCGAGCCTGCGCCCCGGCTTTGCATGGGAGCAATGGCGGCGAAGCATGTTTCCCAACGGACCGACGAGGGTATCCGCAGCCGGTCAGAACGATGAAAGGGAAGCTTACTTTATAATGTTGTGCGAGGGACGTGGATTTTACAAAGAAATGTACTATTTTTCGCCTTGGCGGGGCGGAGAATCAAACGTCGCCCAAATCGTCTGATACAATAAGAGGAAATTAGATGACCAGTGCTCTCGAACAAGCCGGCCAGCTGGATACGGTGTCCATAGCCGCTGACATTGTTGCCGCCTATGTGTCGAACAATCCACTGCCGGTCGGCGAGTTGCCGAAATTGATCGGCGATATCCATGCCGCTTTGAAAGGTATCGGCACGCCGGCGACGGAACCTGTGGTCAAGCAAGAACCGGCAGTATCGATCAAGAAGTCCGTGACGCCGGACTTCCTCATCTGCCTGGAGGACGGAAAAAAGTTCAAATCGCTCAGGCGGCATCTTCAGCACTTTAACCTGACCCCCGACCAATATCGGCAGAAGTGGAACCTGCCGGCCGACTACCCGATGGTGGCTCCGAACTATGCGGCGACCCGGTCGGCCCTGGCGAAATCAATTGGACTTGGGCGCAAAGCACCAGCCACCAATCCTGCTGCGGCAGAAAAACGCAAGGCGGTCGTGCGTGCGGCGGCAGCAAGGACTACTGCGGCTGCAATCAAGTCGCCGGTCAAGAAGGCGCGCAAGGCGCCGGCCAAGCGTAGGCCTGCTGCGTCTCACGGAGGCCTGGGCTGAGCTTGACTTAAACATAGCCGAGCCCCGCCTTGCGGCGGGGCTTCGGTGCGGCGGTGCCAGATGAGCGAGAAGTCGCCCTTGGCGTGCCTCGACGGGATCGCGTAGATCGGATCGGGGAAGCTGGAATCGCCGAGCCTGCCTACCCGAACTCGGCGCGCCGGCGAAGTTGCGGAAGCTGGGACGCCGGCGGCCGGGGAACCTCACCGTCTTGGCATTGAGGTTGAGGGTCTTGACTGACCCGGAGAAGCCGTTCGCGGTGCGCAAGAAGTGCCGATCGTAGCCATGTCCCATTGATTGCTGGCGGCAGCGGCTTCCAAACCGCCCGTGACGATTTCCGGTCTCACGGGGATTCGATGCAAGTCTGCTTTGAGACCGCAGGCGAGGATAGCCGCGTCAAACCTGATCCTCCGCGCTTGGCCGATTGACCCGCTGCGGACACCCCTCACGCACGGTGAAACATTGCAGGGAAAGGGTCGTTTCACGGTAGGCGTCCGATGCCGGAGGTGATGCGCTGCGTGACGTTTTCGATAAAAGTGGTGGAAATTCCCCGTTCGAGCCTTGGTTTGCAGCGGCTCCCTTGCCGCGATGACAGTGCAGAGCTGCCTGTGTCATAAGACCAGCCGTTGAACCAACGCAGAGGCATGGAAACAATGGCTGTAAACACGATAGATATCGCCGAGCGCCTTGCAGACGCGCACGGCCTGTCGAAGACCCAAGCGAAAACGGTGGTGGAGGAAGTGTTGAAAAGCATTGCCGAGGCCGCTGCCAAGGGCGAGGAAGTCAGCCTCAACGGCTTCGGCAAGTTCAAGGTACAGAACAAACCAGCACGTGATGGCCGCAACCCGTCGACTGGCGCCACGATCAAGATCGCCGCATCCAGGAAGATCGTCTTCCAGCCGGCAAAGGCTCTCAAGAACTCGGTGAACGGCTGACCATTTAATGACGATACGTCTCGCCTGATGGTAGCATGCTCTCCTGTTGGGCGATGGTGTGTCATGCCAAGATCATCAGCTTCTCATTGCTGCCCTTCTTAGGTCGAGGTCCCCGGCCGCGCCAATGGCGCGGGCGGAAAATTCTCCAACAAGCTGGTGGGCGACGACCTTCACCGGAAGCCGAGCGTGATGGCCTTGGCGGGCACAAAGTCAATCGTCCGCTACGTCGACCTTCGACCTCACCTTGCGATGTCCTCCGGCGGCGGCCACGACGCCTTCAATGACCGACATTGGGCGCAGAATGCGATTGGGTGGGGCCCGGACCACCCTTGAACCGAAGCGGGTGAATTCGCCCAACCATACCCTTCGAATGTTCGATTTCGAGAAATCAGGTGGACCGGTCGAAGCGGCCCGATTTACGAAGCCTCGCAAGCAGGCTCGCGGCCGCGCCGCTGTAGCTAACAACGACCTGCTCTGCCATTGGCAGCGAATTCCACGCGGTTAGTTCGACAACTAGATGGTTGTTGTCTTCGTCTACCGGTGCGGAGCTGAGTCGTCCGTTCTTATCCATGACGATTGCGACGGTGCCGTCTGCATACTCAATTGCCGCCATCCTCTGAATTTGAATGTCGCCGTCGACACGAATATCGAACAAGATAGATCCGCCAGTCTTCTCAGCAACGTCCCCCACTCGATCGGAAAACGGCCGACTCATACCCTCCGCGCACGCGAGCGACTGCTCCAGCAAGACCAGTTCCGCATATTCCGCCTTCATGTTGTGAGAGTGCGCGGCAGGCCGTGCGGGACCAAAAGGGCATGGATGGCTTGTCCACACGAAAAGGCTACGTCTCCTGCAACTGCCCTCTGAGCCTTGGGCCCAACGCATGTTCTGATCCAAAACGCGACCCAAAGCCATGCACCTGGCGCAAAACTGGCGAGGGTGGGCCAGACGCGCTGAACCCACGCAAACGATGCTCCCAGAATGTTAACGGGAGAACTTAACGAAGCTCGGCGCGTTTTATCGATCTTGGCGACCTTGTGGATAACTGTCCAGACATGGCCCGGATTCAGGAAATAGGTGATTTCCTTTTTTCGCATATCCACTGGGCGCCGCCCCCCGCGACACTAGGTGTCCGGAGCATTTGAGAACCCTTCGCCTGCCAGTACTATGTCAGTCGCGCGAATAACGGTTCTGTCGCGATTGCAGCGATCACAGATTCCCTTGACACGGTCGAAGTCGGAGGTGGTTCCAAGTGCCCCAGTGATCTGACTGACTTGAGCTGGGGTTACATTCAACTCGTCCACGATACAACTATCGCATATAGCCTTTGGTTTTTGAGTGGTGATCCACGAATTGATGCGCTGGGCAGTGTTCATTCACATGCGTCCGCTCGTTTGCCGAAGGATCCCGTTATCGCCGACCTTTAAACAATTAGTAGCATCTAACCGCTGGGCCATTAATGTAACAGACAGCAGGCCGGAGCCGCGCTTGCCTTTGATTGGACAACGGATAGGTGCCGACGCCGTCGATCTCGATGCGGCAAGGGGATTCTTGCTGGCACTCACCTAAAAGCCATTTACGATCCACGGATTGGTGTCGTATCCGAGGCGCGGCTTTTCCGGCGTTGCTCCATCCGGCAATTTGGCCGTTCCGGTCAAACCGCAGTCCAGCTCTGGCAACGGCTTCTTGGCCAAATGCTTGGTAGAGCAAAGCGCAGCCGCGTCACTGACCACCACCTTCTTCTCCTTGGCAACAGCGACCCCTGTCGCAGCGATCACGATTGCCGCGCAAAATATAGCCACTCTCATCGTACTTCCCCATTTGCGCATCTCCAAGATGCGGGGCCATGACCTTACGTCACTTTGATATTAGCGCAAGCGAATATTCCCTCCATCCGCTGCTCATCGGCCTTGTCGATGGGGGCTGTCCTAAGAGACCTCGATAGGGCCTTTGCCCTAGCTCAGTTTGCGCGGCAACGCCCGCCCCAGACAGTTTTGCCCCCGTCCGAGGCGGGCTGTGGAAGCTGAATGGAGGCAGCTTCCGGCCTTGGCCCACGGGGATTAAAACCAAGACCGATTCAGAACTTCACGGGGCGAACAATGTTCCGGCCGTGGCGATCGTCCGTCGACCTCACATTAGCCCTGGCTAACTCGCTGGACTCTCTTCGCCAACGGAAGCATTTTGCCCGCGGAGAGATGGGACGTGGGCAAAGTCCCAGCAATATTGTCGCCGATCAAGGCGCAGATCATAATGAAGCCGCGTGGCACCATGTTTCTGGATCACAAATCGAAGCCGGTTCGATTTCGCGATCGAGCGGTCGCCGCTCGGTTCTTTCGTCTTCGAAATCGCGCTTGGAGGTCGGCCTTTGTTATGGAATGCCCCTGATGATCACGCACGCGCGACTCAACGCCGTGAGCGACATTTGGTTCGGTCTACGTTTTCCGCTTCAAAGGAAAGGTGGCATCACCGTCTTCCTCACCCGACAGGACGCGTGGGTTGGCGCTTGAGATACCGTCATTGCTTCCGCCCCTGTGACGCTTTTCCGACTGGCCTCTCGCATCTGCTTCAGGCTTCTTGCCGAAACGCTTGCTAGCGTCTTCGTTATCGGATTTGTCAGGCATGGCGCTCTCCTTTGCAATGCATTGGCAACGCTTCCACCGATGTGAGGTTCCCGGACAGTCGCCGACGTTGTACGGCGCCAACAGCTTCATCGAGGAGCAGGCCTAGAGCGCCATTGAAAAGGTGGGTTACGCCGACGGCTCGGCCTGACGAAAGACGAAAGGTATCCGACGTGGCACCGCGAACAAGGGCGGCAGATCCGCGCCATTGCTCTCGACAACGCAACGTTGTTGCCGGCAGCAACTGATCACAAGCCGAGAACCCAAGATGAAAAAAACGGGACCGCTCGACGATTACGACGATGCCAACGATGCCGTCGGGGAGCTTGAGGCCACTGGTGTGCCGCGCTCCGATAAAGGTGTTGCTTCTTGGCCGGGGTCGAAGGATCGAAAAACTCCGTGGCGCATTTAAGGTTCGGCTAATAATGGCCCCAGGAGAAAACCAATGAAGAAGACACTGCTCATTTTGAGTCTAATTATTCCGCTGGCGGCATGCTCCCGCACCGAACAAGGCGCTGCCGTTGGTGGCTTGGGTGGCGCAGCCATAGGCGCAGCAGTGGCCGGCGACCCGGTGCAAGGAGCGGTTGTTGGCGGGGCGGTCGGAGCAGTGGCGGGGGCGGTCATCGGGCACGCCAGCGAAGCCGGTCAGTGCAGATATCGCGATCGGCATGGCCGGGTTTACGTTGCACGGTGCCCGGACGGATACTGATCTCAGGGCGCGTGATCACATTCGATCACGCGCCTCCAGGAGCGCAAAAGACCAGCGGCAATTTTTTCTCCAGCGGTCGGGCAAGATTAGGTTCAACTATGCGGCGCAGTCAGGGATCAGCGCGATCGCAGATGGAAAATCCTTGGTGGTCTATAACAGGAAGCTCAAGACATCGCGGCTCTACGCCCTTTCGAAGACCCCGCTCAAGCTTCTGCTCGACGACCAGGTCGATTTCTCTGGCAATCGCATCAAAAGCATCAGAGATAATGGCGCCGAGGTCGTGATCAAACTGGCTGACAAGCCGACCTTCGGAAATTCCAATATCGCTATGGTGTTCGACAGGAAGTCGCTCGATCTTCGCAGATGGATCTTACCGACGAGAAGGGCCTTACTACGACGGTCGCTATAACCAACGTGAAGCAGGGCGTTCGCACTCCCGCGGGCACGCACCTTCGCGATCGACTATGCGGCAAACCGGGAATTCAACACCCCAACGAAATAGTCGGCAGCGCGAGCCGGCGCGTTCCAGGACAAGCGCGAAGACCCTGCGCAACTGCGATTCCTTAAATGTCGCTGTTCGGCTCGACACGGCGTTGCTCGTGCTCATCGCTTCCCTAGTCTACACGGGGGCGGTGGATTCAAGGATGTTTGCCCATGATTGAGCTTGCTATCTTGCGAACACAAGCTGTGCCGTGGCCCCTGCCCCGCCATTCCTTTCGGCCCGCGACGGTTTGAACTCCCGCGTCTTCAACCTGATCTGGTCGATGTACCCTAATGAGGAGTTGCTCGACGGTATTCGGTGCTGCGACGTTCGCCTACACGCTCGCCCTGGTAAACGGTGACCCTAACCTTCGGGGAGATAGGTCTTTTAACAGGCGCTTCCGCTCAATGATGAACGCATATGGTCTTGCCAGATTTCTGACGACAAAAAAGAGAGTGTCTCAGCAATCCAGAAAACGATCGGCAGCTCGACAGCGAATAGCAGCTCGACGCCAAAAGTGTAGCTGAAAGGTCGGCCCTACAGCGAGATGGAGCCCGCTGCCTGGGCGGGGGCTAGGGGTTGAGGCAGCGGGCTTTGTAGGCGAGGTGGGCCAGATGCTCTGAACCCACGCAAACGATGATCCCACAGTGTTAATGAGACCTTAACGAAGCTCGGCGCATTCTATTGATCTTGGCGATCTGTGGATAACCGTCTGGCTAGCCTCTGAAAGCGTGATTTGAATGGGCGAAGACTTGGGACGATGGCGCAAACGACTTCGTCCTGATCGACAGGCGCATGAAGGGGCAAGGTCGGCGGATCTACCTTTCGAGAATTGGCAAGCCAGGAAATGGTTCTAGGCGCTGCACGATTACATCGAGGATGGTGCGATAGAGGCTGGTGACCTCCTCGTCGATCTCTATCCGCTTGATGCCGAGTGCACTGGCTTCGCTCAAGAGGCGGTTGGTCAACTCGTCGGCTGAGATGACATCAGCCGTCACAGTTTCACGAATGTTGTCGGCCAGCATCTAGAAAATTGATTCCTAAACATCCAAAACGCTAGCAGCGCGCCAAAGGCCAGTACGAGAACTGCGGCCGCGACCAGAGCGAGCAGGCCGGACAGTGAAACTCCATCGGGACGTCGCGTAGCTCGTCGCACAAAGCCATTTCCGTCGTCTTCTCAACCCGAGTTTCTTCGATCAGCACGGCGGGAAGTTGCCCGGCGAACAGTGGGGCTGTCCGCCGCCCTAGTCCAATCAAGACGTTTGCGGGGCGGCGAGAAAGGACGCAGCGATCAGGTCGTCGCCGTGAATCCGGCCGCTGGAGTCCTCCATGAGGGAAGCCACCTTGTGGAATGCAGTGATTTCCGCCTCTGTGATCCGAGCATCGCGTATCCTGGCCTGGAGATGAGCCAGTCGGGCGGCGAGTGCAACCGAAGTGTCGACTTCATCCATCATCTTCGTTCTCCCGGTAAGATCTAGCGTCCAGCTCCGCCGCCAGGCCGGCGGCGGAGCGAGGGCAATCCGCTCAGTCGTAGACCTTCACAATTTTTCGGGTGCCCGGGTCGACGAGGACTGTGTGTTTGTCGACCACCACATAGCGGTATTTGACGTTCGGAACCTCGTGGAGTTCGACCGTGTCCGGCAGAGCCGTGCCGACGTTGAGTTCCACTCCCGGAATCTTGACTGAAGCCAGCGGCTGCTTCTTCACGTACTCGCGCACGACGGTGTCCTGCTCAGGTGTGATGATAACGTCCTGGGCCGCCACTGCGCCAATGCCGGCGAGCAGAACGAGCGCCGCAGCGGCGCTGGTTAGGTTTATTCTCATTTATTTTCTCCTCTTGTGATCTGGCGACAGCAGGACCGCTGTGCGCCAGCGATCCAACAAGTCTACGGTACAAACGTTCCTCTGCCGGGACTTCAGTCTGATCTCGGAGAAGACCAAAGTCCGGTAACAAAACGGAATGGTCTTACCTTTTGGGGCCTAGGCGGAACGGCTTAGAGCCGAGGTTGTTGCTTGTCCAAATAGGGAGAAAGTAGATGGATAAAAGCGTTGGTCAGGCACGCTGGTTGCTAGCACCGATCTTCCGCGCGGCCGCAGGTCATGGATCGGCACAGCTACGTCCCTTCCTGTGCTGGTAGGACCCGCGGGCCCGCTTCGGTGGTCTGGCGGGCCCTCTATTCTCGATGGGTATTGTCGGATGAGAGTGGCGAGGCGAACAATCCTGCGAATGGTATCATGCGCCCGATCCTGGGTTGCCAGACGCCGTAGCCCAAGCACTTATTTCCGGGTCCAATTCTCAACATGCTGCGATCATGGAAGCGCTCAACCAAAGGGCGGGCCTACTTTACGAACTGCTATGTCACCGCAATGGAACTTAAAGGCAGGAAGACGCTTACTAGCCCATGGGCACACGCGCGGCTGAAATGTTCGCTAAACCGCTCGCACAGGACGAACTATCCGGCGATCCGTTGGTGGCGACCCATATATCAAACAGGACTTTGAAGGCGGCTGAGAGCGCTCAGACGATTGCGAAGTCAGAGCGGCCGGAGGCGATAAAAGAGTATAAGATTCCGGGCATCGGAGCTGTAGCAGACAAAGACGACGTACTGCATACTGAAATTGCCAACCCTCTAATCCGTGTGATCATGCCAGCCTATCAAAGCGATTTTTTTCCCGTACTTTTACTCCTCGCGATCTATACGCTGTTTGCGTTCAGTGCGGCTCTGTTCCTTCTTCTAGGGTGGATCATGTATACTGCCTAGAAAGCTAGAAGCCGCAATGGGGCAGCAATCGAAGCTTCCTAAAGAGACTTTCCGGCCTTCATCGTAGCTCGCTCAATCGGAAGCTGTGTTTCCGTACTCGCGTTGTCTTTCCGGATCATGTTGTGCGCCGCGATCAGCCGCTTTAGTGGCCGCAGGATCTCGCCGCGCGACCCGCCGGCCTCCATCATGCAATCGACGATGGCTTGGAAACCGGGTTCCATCGCCTCCTGGCAGTCGATTGCGCGGTCTGGATATTCGCCCGTTCGTCTTGGTTTATAGATCACCGTGTTGGCGATGCTCGAGACAGAACCAGTGCGATGGCTGTCTCGGCTTTGCAAATCCGAACGGCGCGCGCTTCATGCATCCCTCGGACTCACGCACCTGCTACCTTGACGTTCAATGAAAATCCACGATCCGATAAACACGCTTGGCGAGGCGACCCGACACAACCTGCCCGGAAGAGATCGGCCGTGGGTTGAGGAAGTGAGGACGCGGTGTGATCTCTTCACGCGATCACACCATGACGCTGCCCCGATAAATCGGCCATTTGTGCGGCGCGGCGCACATGTTTCCGCCTGGCCGGTGCCTTTACCCCCAACGCCCCCTGCCCAACGAGGCGCCGGCCACTTTCATCGCCGCTCGAAAGTCGGCTTCCAATCGCGGTTCCGCTCCCGATTTTGGCGCCCATAGGCAGAGATGTACGTGAAGAACACCGGCGCCGATCGCGGCCCGCGGACTTGCAGTGCGATGAGACGAACAATCCAGCAAGATCATCATGCATTGAACCATGGCCAGGCCCAAGGCGGTCTATGAGTGCTTTAATGTCGAGTTTGGTCGATCTGCAGCACGGCGGTTGGCTGCAGTTGACGTGGACGCTTTCGCGAGCGGCGAGGGTCTTGAGATTGAGAAAGGTCGACGCGACGAGAGGACTATATTCTTCGCCTAGATCCCGTTGGCAAGGGCTATTCGGGCAGGCCGGGTCGTAATGCACAATCCACTCGAACAAGGTGCGGTAGATGCTGTCGACCTCTTCATCGATTTCCTCACGCTTAATCCCCAGCGCTTTGGCCGTCGGAAAACAGCTTGTGCGTGAGTTCGTGGATCGAAACGACCTCAGACTTCGACGTTTCCGGGACATTGCTCGAAATCCATCGGTGGAGGAAGTTGATTCCGCGCGTGCTCAGCTTCAGCCCGGTGCCGATATTAGGTTCCACGGCTAACGCCCCAGCGGCTGCCTCGACAGTGAGACGAGCTCGGCCTCATCCTTTATCCCGGCCATGTAGTTGGCAATGATCCGGGAGGCCAAGCGGCCCTGCGCATCGGATGATTGGGCGTCGACGAGTTTGAGTTGGTCGAAAACCCGCCCCAGCAGGGCCAGTTCGGCACGATCAAAAATCCCGGCGTCCACAGCTTTCCGTCTAATGGGCATCTAATCCCTCCATCCTGCAGCGAGGCGTGGCGGAGGTCTTCCTCGCCCCGCAGATGCTTCACGCGGCCGATGATGCCAGACTTGACCCATTGCGTCGCCGGCCGCTTCATGCCCTTCGGAACCGTCCCTGCATACTGCTGAACGCGTTCCCGAAGGCGTTCGCGCATCTGCCGGTTCAAGGTGAGGAACGCGCTCCCGACATAGCGCCCGGTGCTCTGCCATCAGGACGAAGGCAGGCTTGCCAGCTCGCGCTCGACCCCGAGCAGCTCGTATTCGTCGACCGAGTAGCATTTCGCCTTCAACCAGTTCGTCACCGGGGCGCTGCGGTATATGCTGTCGCGCCGCTTCGATACCATCCCCTCAAGCCCTGCCTGGTCAAGCAGGTGGAAGATCGCCTTTGCTTCGCCCGGCAGCCGCTCGCTGAATTGGATGCGCCCTCCCGGCTCGATCCTGCTGCCCAGTATCTCCCGACGCTCCTCCAGGGCCATGTCGCGCAGATCATGGCCGTTTGCCAGCAGATCGAAGGCGACGAAAAACGGATTGTGCTGCCGGCCCGTGATGGCTTTGCGCAGTTCGCCGAAGTCGGACAGGCCGGCATCGTTGAGCACGATGATTTCGCCGTCGATGATAACGTGCTTCGCCGCTTCCCTGACCAGGTCTCCCGATATTTCGCCGTCCAGTCATGGCCGTTGCGCGTGTAGTTCCTGATGCCGTCGCATTGATAATCATTTGCGATCGGTACCCGTCGAACTTGACCTCGTGAATCCAATTCTCGCGCTCCGGCGGCTTCTCCACCAAGCTCGCCATCAGAGGCCTGATGAACTCCAAACGCATGCACAGGACTCACGAACTGCGATTCAATTAGTTTTAGCTAAAATAGTTCCAAAACCCAAAACGATGGTCGCCGGAAACAAATCGGCCCTGGCGACGTTGCGCTCAATCGACGTTAGCCGGGAGAAGCGAGCATGGCCGACGATAAGAGCAAGCGGGACTTTCGTGACCGTAACCAGGTCTCTGCCGATGAGGACTATGAGGTCCAGTACTTCGCGGAGAAGGCTGGGATTACGCCAGAACAGGTCAGGGATTTGATTCGCAAGCACGGCAACAGCCGGGAGACGCTGGAGCGGGAAGCGAAGGCACTTAAAAACAGGTAAGGGCAAATGCCGGTCTATCAGGTGGATAAGTTATACCTCGACGAAGTTCTCTCTTCGGACACCCTGGAGGAGGAAAATGCGACACAAGCGGCCGAAAGAATTGCCGGTCGGCCCGTTCACGCCGAGCCTAGCAGCCGTATTGGCCCCGTGTTGTCGATGAATCTGAGGCGACGGTGCATGACTTCAGCGTTGAGGGAATTGACGTGAAAGACCTCGCAAAGTGACGAAGCTATCCGACCTTGGCCCTCCGATCCCCGGCGTTCTCAACCGAGACGACCTCATTCGGTCAGACGGCCACTTCTACAATTGCCCGAACTGCGGACAGCGGGTCGACCAGCGCGATCTCCGTCAGGTATTCTATCACGAGGAGCCGGGGCACGAGCCGCTGGAGCCGGAGCCGGAGCCGGAGCCGGAGCAGGAGCCGGAGCCGGAGCGGGAAACGACCATCCTGAAATTCACAGCGCCACGGTCTACCAAATAGCATCCCGATGGAGCCGGCTTGCACCAGATGCCGGTTGCGCGATACTGAAGCGGGAGATGAAACAGGAGGATCGGATGCCGCAGACCGAGGATAGCTTGGTCGTCGCCGTCATTGAGGGCTATGTCCTGGCCGTGTCCACTGCCGACGCAGACGGGTTGCGCGCTGCCTTCCATCCTTCTGCGTCGGTGATAGGCAACTACCAGGGCTCGGTCGAGTGGCTAAGTGTGGACGCCTATGTTCTCGAGGTAGTTGGCGCCGGCCTGCCGCCTAACAACAACCCAAACTGGACGCTCACTTCAATCGACATCACAGACGATGCGGCCTCGGCGAAGATTGAAGACGAGTTCGGCACCATGAAATTTACCAATTACCTGTCGTTCCTCAAGATTGAAGGCGCTTGGAAAATCGTGAGCAAACTCTACAAACTTCAAGACTGATCCAGCCTGAAATCGATAGTGGCATTTGGCAAATTGTTCCGCCATCCACCGATCGATAAAGTTGATCCCGCGCGCGCTCAAGTAAACGTCTCCTACTAACGGCGGCCCCGAAGGCGATGAACGTCGGATTGCACTACTGAAAGTAGACTATCGAGACCTTCCATCTGGGATGATATGCCGTCTTCAGCAAATTCACGCCCGTAGAAATTCTACTTGCAACTTCGCGCGGTCCACCGCGGCGTTCCATCGATCCTCACCGGGTTGGGGCTCCGCACGCACATCACCGACTGTCCAGGCCGAAGCAAGGGTCAATGAGGCCCGAAATACCTGCTTGCCGGTATCGTCACGGACTTTGACCACGAACGACCTGCGTGGGCTGTCCGGTAGCATCTCCCTTTGCGAGGTCGGGTAGAACGGAAACCGCGTGGAATTCGACGTCTTTGAGGGTGGCGGCGCACTCAATGCCATCCGCGTCCTCGAATGTGTCACCTCCATCCCGAATATCGAAGAAAAACAGCGCCATCATCTGCTCCGGACAAACTCTGAGATAAGCAACTTGCTTTTGGGAAATGTTCCGGGAGGGGCGACGTACCCACGCCACCCTCAAATGATGTAGACCGCAATTCAACAACGGCCCTACGATGTCCAAGTCGTCCGCCTCCCCCGGCATTCGGACGCTTGGAAGTCAACTCAGGTGCTTTCGCCCAACACACGGATGAAAGCTATGGCTGAAGACCCCAAGAATCTCGGTCCTGATTCCGTTGAAATCATCGAAAACATGGGAGAGTGGTTCGTCCGCGTTGTACGGGCGGGGAAGGCCCACGTTACCACATTTGAGGTAGAGTCCTACGCCAGGGCGTACGCCGAGGGTCAGCGTATTCGACTGCGGTCCGACCAACACGAATAGGTACGCTGCGATGCAGAGATTCCGAGGAAACCTCGTTTCCAAGCCCGCCGATGACCCATATGAGGTTGTTGAATTTGCCAACAAATTCGGTCTTACCGCAAAGGCGGCAGAGATCATCCTTCATGCCAACGGGAGTTCGCGTTGCTGTGATGGTGCCGCACGTTCGTTTGTCCAGGCCGTGAGCGTTCGGAATAGGCAACAACGCGACAAAGACTAGCCCTGCGAGCGACCGGCCGGCTCAACGCCGGAAATAGATTAGCCATAAGGCGTCAGCGGCTACCGGTCCGGCGGCGAGCCAAAAGCCACTCGCGCCATGAAGAGCCCCAGCACGATTCCGAATAGAGCCAGTCACATTCGGAGCCCGGCCTCATCGCCGAGCCTCTCAATAGCAGGTCTGCAATAAAAAGCCCGCCACTGACGAAGCAGTGACGGGCTCCGGCCACGCTACCCGCGTAGCCTGCGACTGGCACCTTCCGGAGTAGCCCGTCGCCGCTCGTCAACATGCAATTACCGGCGAAGTTCCACAGAAAAATCCCGCCACTGCGCTGAAGGCAGGGACAGGCTCTTATTTGTCCGCTCGGCCAAGGGACAATCGAGCGCATGCAGAACCTCAGGGACGTAAATGGTTTCCTGGTTCACGGAGTTCAAGAAATCCAAAGCGCGGCCGAACCAAGCCAAGAGGGGCGCGATTGCAAGCAGCATGCTGGCTGTGGCAGCGGAAGGCTCCGGATAGGACGACATGATCACAAAGCCCACGATAGAATCAGCAGACCAAAAGCAACAGGCAGGATCGCCGCCAAGGCGCCCTCGATCATCAGCAATTCGTTATGTTTGAACACGTAGACCTCGCCATCCTGGATTTTTGGGTATAATTTCCAACTTCCCAGACAGTTCCGTCCCTCCAGCGTTTGACTGGGAAGTTGGACTTAAGTCTGCTCACGGCCAGCCAGAAGGCCCACCCGGAACATATTCAGGAATTCTTGCAAATGGAATTAAACCGGTGCGCCAAAAACAGGTGACTCCGGTGAAAGTTTCCCCGAAATTTTTGCCTAAAAACCTCAAATGTTATTGCTCGGGCGGCTCACCCACTGCCTCTTCATCGGCTTCCGCTTCCATCGTGGCGGCCACGGGCTTGATCTCTGCACCAATCGGAACCCCGTCGAATCCCTGCAGCCAGGCCTCGGCATGTTCCTTCTAGAACTCGGGCACGACGCGATCTTTGTCGTCCTTGCGGGCCTGTACGCCATACATCCATGCGTACGTCACGCGCTCTTGGTCTTTCTTGGCGACGGCCATCAATCGTCCTCCCGGAAGTTTGGAGCGATGCGTGCCTCAGATCCTCCTCGCCGCGCAAGTGCTTCACGCGGCCAATGATGCCCGGCTTGACCCGTTGCGTGGCCGGCCGCTTCATGCCCTTTGGCGCCGGGCCGGCATTTCCTGGACGCGCTTCCACAGTCGCTCGCGGGTGGCCCGGCTGGAGTTGATGAAAGCAGAGCCGACATAGCGCCGGTGCCACGCTCGGCCATCAACGCGAAGGCGGGTTTACCGGGCTCGCGCACGACGCCGATCAGATCGAACTCTTCGACCGAGTAGCATTTTGCCTTCAACCAGTTGGTCGACGGCCGCTGCGGTATTTGCTGTCGCGCCGCTTTGAAACAATAACCCATAATTATTTCCAGCCAGCTAGGCCATTGATCTAGCTGAGTTTTTTCTTGCTTGCCGCGCCGAAGCCGACGCCCAGTCCGTCAAAAAATTGCGCTTTTGATTTTTTAAAGGGAAAATCAACGAAAAAAATGTTTTGAGGTTTCACCAACTATCGGGACCAATCGGGCGATTTTGCACCCTTGCATTCCACGGCGCGGTCAAGCCGCCTCGAAAAGTACTGTCAGCGCCCCATCGTCAGCATGTCAACGCGCGTGCCCGTTACAGACCTGACATCGAAACCCGTGCATTGCCCATCGATTGGCGATGCCGTTATTTCTGACGAAACGCGGAATGGATCGACACAACCAGCGGCCCCAGAATGTAGTCGAGTGCGGTGCGTTGCTCGGTAACGATCATGACTGACGCCGGCATGCCCGGATAAAGGGCAATCTGTGGGGCTGAGGCCAATTCCACCGGATCGACCGCCACGTCGGCAAGATAGTAAGAAAACCCGGTCTTGCTGTCGGTGATTCGATCCTCCGAGATGCGGGTGACGCGTCCATGAATTATGGGTATCGAACGCTGCTTGTAGGATGTAAAACGAACTTCGGCGGCCATGTCGGGTCGCAGGTTTGATATATCCTTGACGCGAACTTGCGCCTGGACGATCAGTGAATTCTCGGTCGGCACGATGTCGAGAATGGTCTGGCCCGGCGCCACGATCGCACCGATCGAGAAGACACTGAGATCCATCACCTGGCCATCGTAAGGCGCGCGCACTTCGGCGCGGTCCACGCCAGCCTGGGCAGCAAACATCTTGGGCACGAGGTCGGCAAGGTTCGATTGCGTATCGATCAGCATGGCCGACAGTTTGGCCCGGCGCTCATTGGTCAATTGCGCGATTTGGCTCTCGAGCTCGGCCTTGCTCTGCTGACTGCCGCCGATTGTGCCGAGATTGTCGTCGATCAGGCCCTGCAGATCCGAGGCTGACCTTTCCAGTTCCAGGATGCGCGGGCGGGTCGTCAATCCAGCCTTGAGCAGCTTCGACAGGCTGGCCTTCTCGTTGATCGTCAATTGCAGCTGGGCCTGGTAGGATTCGACCCGAGACTGCTTGCCCCGTATCTGCTCCTCGAGCTCGGCAATGCGCCGCTCGAGGATCTGTTTGGCGCCGGCCATCGAGGCACGCTGGCTTTCCAGATCGGCGATCTGGTTTGCTATTGCATCGTTGAGATAGTCCTCGTGCTCTTTGAGAATGTCTTTGGGAAAGGCAACCACCTCGCGGCCGTCCAGTTCGGCCCGGATCCTGGCGTCGGTTGCGCGCAACAGTGCATATTGCTGGGCATAGAGATTGAACTCGGACCGAACCCTGGTGTCGTCCAGCTTCAGCATGATGTCGCCCTTCCTGACGACGTCGCCATCCTTGACGCGGATCTCCTTCACGGTACCACCGTCGAAGTGCTGTACGCTTTTTCGATTGCCTCCACCTTGACGATGGGTTCGTGCGTCAAATGCCAGCTTGGGGCGGGTCAAGCTTCGCCGCTGAGGCGGCGTGGGGCATCAAGAAACTCGGCGAGATCTGCGACGACGTTTCCCAGATCACCCGGATCGTGGGCGACGTCTGCGACAAAAGCACGCCATTGTCGCTGCTTCTGAGCATCCTCGCCAAAGGCCGGTGTCAGCGCATCGGGCGCGTCTTGAGGTATCGCTGTTCCGCGCCGCGCGAAAGTGGCGGCAATCGCTCGCGGTAGCCTGTCGCCCCCAAAGGTGAACGACCGGCTGAGAATCCAGATATCGTAGAAGTCCTTCATCCGGCTGTTCGCTCGCCCAAGCGCCACCATCGCCTGGAATTTCTCGGCTATGACGGTCTCCCGCACATAGGCCCGCAGCCGCGGCATGGGAAAATCCAGCATGGATGGATAGTCCAGCATCTCCGCGCCGGGCTCCATCGCATCGCCGAAGCCGATGTCGATCGTCAGGCTGATCCGAGCGCCACTAATGGAAGCCGTCGTCCTCAGCCTCAGCCCACCATATTCCAGCTCTTCAGGAATTCGATCGACACGAAGCTCGTCGGCGTCGAATTCGACGCCGTCGGCGGCGTCGTGCGCGAGGATCTCTCGAATATCGCCAGCATCGGTTCTGGGCGCGGGTCCCCGAACCCCAGGAGATCCAGGTCGCGCGTGCCGCGGTGCGGATCATCGAACCAGCCCATCATCAGCATTGCTCCCTTGAGCACGAAGCGGTCGGAATGCCGTGACTGACTGAGCCGGAATAGCAGCCGCTCAAGGGCGAAGCGGGTAAGAACAATGTCGAAGCTTTGCCCGTTTGCCTTGGATAGCTGCAGCAAGCGCGCTCGCACCGAAGCACCGACGTTCTTGATCTCCTTAGCCATTGGCTGTCAGTGCCTCGAGATAGGGCCGGATTACGGTGGCGACGCCGCCAAACTCAGCCTGCCTGGCGATTTCGCCGGCCGTGGCCTTGCGCTGGCGCAGCGCCTCCTGAAGTCCCTCGATCGCCACCGATAGACCAATCTTGTTGCGATACCGGAAGCAATCCGCGATCGTTTTGACAATGCCGAACACCTTTACCGGCACGCTCTCGACGATATGCGTTTCGACGCTTTCATTGAGCAGGCTTTCGGTGAAGCGCACGATTCGAATGGATGTGCCATCAGGTTTCGGGGCCCAATCCTTTCTGCCTATGGCTATCCAGACATGCTTCGGGAGCTGATCGGTCAGGCCGTGGAATGCGAGAGCCGAGACGAGGCAGACTACGCCCTTTGGCACGCGCTTGGCTGCCTCGGCCAGGCTGTGGCTGGCAGCGAGCGGTGCGTCGGAGAGCTGGTAAAGGCCTCGCGCAAGTCGGAGCACCTCGCCGTCCTGCTCCATGCGGCTCACGGTAGCGGCAGTCACGCCGGCATCGCGCAGTTCGACTAGACGCGCGATACCGCGCGCCGCTAGCAGAGCGCGAGCGATTTGGCGTTGGGATGCGGATTCGGGCATTGATACAATAACTCGGCACTTACGTTCTATAGTCCGAGGATTTGTATCATTGTTCGAGAATAATGGAAGGCCAATCAGCATTCGTGTGCGATCTCTTTGCAGATGCGGCGCCTCATATTCGAACCGGCCGAGAAAAATCCTTCAGGGGTTCGAGGCCCCGGAGCATGTGGCAAGAACGTTGATTTCATTAGATTTTTATGGCCAAAACCAAGGGCTTCCCGTATCGTTCCGCATGAACGCGCGTTCGACCACCACCCCGTTCCGTGAATGCACAGCGCGTAGAGCGAACGCTCGATAGCACTGCGGAGATCATTGTCGAGCGCACCGACCAAGGCGAGCTATGGCTTCCGTTCTACGACTATTTGGAGAGCGCAATGGGAAGCCTCCAGACAAAATCTTAAAGAATTTCATGATCAAGATGCAGGAAATTTGCCGGTGCTAAACAGCTAGGGGGTCGACCGCCGAAGTCTCCTGGCGGGATTCGGCAGCAGTAGGTCTCCGGTGAATACGGAGTGGCTAAGTTGTTGGACTTGGCTTGCCAAACCCTGCTCCGGCGGGAAGTCCGGCCGCGTTCAGCACCGCGATCACCCGTTCCAACCGTTCGCGCTCGCGGTAACGGTTCGCGCGGCGGACCTGATCCTGGTCGATGTCCGCCTTTCGCCCGACAGCTTCCGCGACGGCGCGGCGCGCGTCTTCCGTCCGTCCGGCGAATCCGTGGATGACGGCCAGCATCAGATAGCCGCAAGTGTCCTGCGGATTGGCTGATATATACCTATGCAGGCTGACCTGCGCGCCGGCGTCATCGCCTAGCCATGCCCGGGCATGGGCGATGTGATAATCGATCCAGGTGAAGGTCTGCGGCGACAGTCGCGCGGCGCGCTCGAGTGCGACCAGCCCTTCCCGCACGTCGCCGGAATAGACCGACATGAGGCCGAAGAAGCCGAGCGTCCAAGCGTCGCTGGGGCTGAGGCTGGCGCCGCGGCGGCATAGCGTGATCGCCTCGTCGTGTCGGTCGCGAAGCCATGCCACTCCGCCTAAAAACATTATGGCATTAGCCGTGTCCGGGCGCCGCGCCAGCACCTCCTTTGCGAGTCGTTCCGCCGTAGCCAGTGCGTACTCACGATCATCGCCTTGCATGGAGTAGCGCGCGTCATACCACCAGGTCTTAACGAGCAATACCTTGGCGGTCCGGGTCGATCTCTAGCGCTTCCTGCAGCAAGTCACGGGCGCGGCGGTTGTCGGCTTCGGACCACCTCTCGTGATGCGCGTCGGCGACGACGCAGCGTTCCCAGGCGGCGAGGCTTCGGGTCTGACCATCCCACAGCCGCGCGTAGTCCCCGCTGGTAAATTTGACTTGCATGGCCACCGCGACCTGGCGTGTGATTTCCTCCTGCAGGGCAAAAATGGCGTCGGCGCGGGTTCGGGTCAGATTTTCCCGCTGCCCACTGGTCTTGCGGCACGGAGACAGGTCACTACGCGCAACACCGTAGAAAATATCGGAGGGGTTTCCGAATGGGGAAAGGCCGTAGCGCACTCCCGCTACCTCGAGCGCCATATCGCGTAGATCATGGCCGTTGTGGTGCAGCAGGTCGAAGGCGACGACATACAGGCATGCTGGCGGCGGGTGATCGCCTTTCGCAACTCGGCAGAGTCGGACAGCCAGGCCTCGTCCAGAACGATGATCTCGCCGTCGATGATCGCACTCTGGACGCCAAGTTTTTTCGCCGCCCCTTTCACAAGGTCGCGATATTTCGCTGTCCAGTCATGGCCGTTGCGGGTGTAGATGCGCGTGCTGTTTTTCGTCGATGACCATCTGCGAGCGATAGCCTTCGAACCTGACCCAGGCCTCGTCGCGGGCGCGCCAAATGGCGGCCGCCACGTCATCGTCGCTGACATCGACGGAGGCACGGAGAGCATTAAGCCGCGCGGAAGCAAATCGTGATTGCCCTGGTACTCGGCAAAACGTTCGGAAAGAACACCCCTGCCCTTGCCCACCTCTGCGGCAAGCGCCTTCCAGGCGCCAATCTGTGCAGCATTTGGAACGGCGATCCTGGCCAATGCCTGCGCGTCTCCCGACCATGGATGCGAGCGCGCAATCACGGCCTGCCATCGAATTGCTGCCATCCGCGGCCTCGCGCGCCGCCTTGGTGTCGCCTACGTGCCCACTGGTCCTTGCCGACAAAGCCGACTCCAGTCTGTCCCTGACAGGTTCGGGCACGGCCCGTTCTTCGCCAACCTGCTCGCGAGCCGCCTGGAGCGCATCGGCTGCTGCCGCGGCTTCCTCGCGCGCCACACGCACACCTGCAACGACAAATGCATTCCATACGCGGATCAATCGGCTCCCCTCCGCGTTGACGGGAATCACAACAAGGAGGAATCGCCATGGGCGACGATCGGCACCAAAGAGTTCAGCAACGGGCATACGAAATTTGGGAGCGCGAAGGAGGCGTTCACGGCATTGACGAACGTCAGTGGCACCAGGCTGAGGCAGAAATCGAGCGCGAGGACCAACTGGAAACTGAGCAGGCATTCACTGAGCCAAGCGCCGTTGGAGCCACGGTGCTATCAGCCAAGGCGAGAAAGCTGCGGCGCGCTGAGCCCGCCAGTTCCGACGTCATGACGGTAGAAGCGTTGGCGATGCGTACCGGCATTACGGGCGACCAAGCCCAAGACCTAATTGATAGGTTGGGCAATGACCGTGAGGCGATCGAGGAAGCAGCACGGAGCTTGGCGACCGGTCAACAAAATTTCAGCAAATAGAAAGCCCGCCGAAGCGGGCTTCTATCGATTGTGGTGCGGTGGGCTAATGCAAATACCCCAAAAGCCACAGAATGATAATGATGGGAATCGGGATTCCGAGGAGCCACAGTAATCCGCCTCTTAGCATTGATTTCCTCCATTAGTTGCCTGGAGGAAAAACGCTCCTCGATGGGCATTAGTTCCGCACATCTCCGGGAGTATCCGCCAACCTGGACGCAACGCCGTCTCACTCAGTAAGCACTCCAGACACGGCTTGCGGCCTAGTGCGACGTCCAGCAGCGCTGCGCCAAAGATAAGGCGATCGGGCCGTGGATCTTCCACTGCGAAGGACCGAACTCCGTAGAGCTCGTCTCCCCGACTTGTGTCTACCTCGTGAGCACAAGCGACGGCATGTCCTGGTCTTGATGCGTTATGCACAATGCACTGGCCTAGCTTGAAGCGCCAGTTGGTGGCGGTGGTTCGGCGATAGCCGCAGTACGACTGAGGGGTTCCTCGATGCCCCACACCATTTCACTGAACGGCTGTTCCTCGTAGGTTTCCACACGATGGCGGATACGTCCGCGAAACACGATCATGGCTTTGATGGACTCTCAAGGGCCATCGCGCTGCCCCGCAAGGGTTGGCTGAGGTGTCATCAGCGCCTTTGCCGTTGATCTCGGCGGCAAACTCGCAACAGGTGTTGCTATCGGCATTGGCATTGCGGTCGGTCGCGCGCTGGCTGGCTGACGCAAAGGCGACCGGCGCGGCCCTACATGACGTAACGGAAAGACTCAGCTATGTCTGAGGTGCGGCGGACCTGAATAGGGACCGTCTGGCCGACGCCATTCAGGCAAGCTCACAGCAGAAGCGCGCCAGCCATCGGTCCAGGAAGTTGATCCCGCGAGTACTCATGCCGCGATAGGCTGCGCCCGCATATTAGGTTCCGCCAGTCGATCTCGATGATCTGCTTTGGCCTGCTTCACTATCGCTTTCTGGCGACCACTAAGAAATTCTGAGCAAAGCGTGCTGGGACCCCAGCTCTCCTGCATATCGTCTCAACAGGCCTGACCAATATTTCGCAAAGCCTTGGTAGCAGCCACCCGGGCCGTGGCAAGAAACCATAGCCGATGACCCGCTCGACGACAAATCCGTTGGAAGCGAGCATCTGGCGATATGCGTGGATGCTCAACGTACTGCGAACCACGCGCCCCTGAAACCGGTTGAGAAAGCGGCAAACCAGCCCCGCCGGCGAGGTTGCATTCATGTGGATGTTCGAAACCAGCAACCCACCATCGTTCAAATGCTCATGAATGGCCGACAGTGCCTCCCGCCTAAGAGGGTCTTCAGCGTTCAAGAAGAATCGAAAGGCTGTAACCACGTCGAATCTTTTGGAAAGGGGGGCACCCGTCAAATCGGCTTTCACCAGCTTGACGTTACCCGGAACTCGCGCGCAAGCAAGCATGCATTGAGAGACGTCGACGCCAACGACCTCAGCAAACAATGGGCCGGCAACAGTTGTAACGCGGCCTGTGCCGCAGGCGAAGTCGAGGCAGCTGCGTCCCGGCCCGCCAAGAGGCCTGAGATTACTTTCCGCCAGGGGGCGTTCGATACGCAACCACAAGGCGGCTTAGTAGCTGGAACGGAAGGTTTTAGTGTAATCTGTGCCGTAGCCTGGTGTCTGATGGCTCGATCGGTAGTCGCTATAAGCGCTCTCCTCGAATGACCGCTCGGTCAACACATCACCATGAGAACCGCCCATCACAACAACCTCCATTCTGGGCTTGCCAATAGATTTCACTCGTCCTGATTGATCTTCATGCGTTCGCATGAGGCAAACCTTACAAAAAATTACAGAAGGGGCCGAACTCCGATATGCCGGAGGCAGAGACAATTCAGGCCGCCCCCTCCGTGCACATTCATTCCTCCCGAAAATCCTGCAATGAAGCGTGTCGCAAGTCTTCCTCGCCGCGCAAATGCTTCACACGGCCGATGATCCCGGGCCTGACCCACTTGGGTGGCCGGCCGCTTCATGCCCATCGGCGCTGGCCCGTGCTGCTGGACACGCTTCCATAGCCGCTCGCGGATGGCGCAGCTGGAATTGATGAAGGCTGAGCCGACCTTGCTGTCGATCGGCCACGTTGCCGAATAGGCTAAGCATGGCGCCTCTTAATTGCGAAAAGCCCGCTGCATTTCCGCAGCGGACTTTCCGACGGGCTGGAGGCCGGAGAGTGTCACATCGGGCCTCCTGCCTGTTCACAATTCTGTCCCCTAAAGCCGGGTCAACGATGCGAGATCATCAGGCATAGTTGACGCAGGTCACGATCGTAGCTGTCCTGGTTGCCCAGCACATCGGCACAACGTTTCTTCATTCGCGTCAGCTGAACGCCCGACATCTGGGCGACGACCTTAGGAACGCTACCGGGCAGGCCCAGCGTTTCTGGGGTCCCTGGAGTGCCTAACGTTCCTAGCGTTCCTGGCGTGCCGGGCACCGTGCCACTGACGCCTACGCCGGCGCCGATGCCATTGCCGACGCCCACGCCTGCGCCTACGCCGCGCGTGTCGATGTTAGCGCCCAGCCCGGCGGTCACACGGTTGGAACCACCGACGTTAGCACCCAACCCGGCGGTCACACCGTTGGAACCGCCGACGGTGGCACCCAGCCCGGCGGTCACACCGTTGGAACCGCCGACGTTAGCACCCAGCCCAGCGGTCACACCGTTGGAACCGCCGACCGTCGCACCTGCGCCGGCCGTGACACCATTTGAACCGCCAATAGAGGCGCCGGCGCCGCCGTTAACGCCATTCGAGCCGCCCACGGAAGCGCCGAGCCCAGCATTGATGCCGCCACCGCCGCCGACAGACGCGCCAACACCGGCATTAACGCCGCCGGACCCGCCAACCGAAGCGCCAGCTCCGACTCCGATCCCGGCTGCGTTCGTCGGCATAGACAACATGAAAGCCACTGCACTTCCTGCCAACATTCTGGTGAAAGTTCTGATGGTGAAGGCCATAACACTCTCCCTTGTTGTAGTTGCGCTGAGGCAGTCAAACAATTTTGGCTGCAGCTAAATTACGCACCGCTAATGCTTTGAGTTTCTTAACAAAGGTTATCTTTCGTCGGTATGGCTAAGCCGCAACTAAGCGCCATCCAGAATATTTATTAAAATGCGTCTCGACCCCCCTCACGGCCGCCCGGATTGTCTCAGCTGATACAGGTGGGCTGACCCTGGACCACACTCTAAAGAGCGGGCTCGCATGGGCGGGAAAGTTCACACGGTGACGCACGTGTCCGTTTTACGCGAAACTCAAGCGACCTTACTCCGGCAAACCCGGGTCGAAATGCACGATGGCATCGAGGATCGTGCGGTAAAGGCTGTCGACCTCTTCGTCGATCTCGCCGCGCTTGATGCCGAGCACCTTGGCGTCGGCGATGAGCTTGTGGGTGAGTTCGTCGACCGAGATGACATCGGCCTTCGCCGTCTCAGGAACGTTTTTTGCAATCCAATGGTCCAGAAAGTTGATGCCACGAATGTCATTCGACTTCGATGACACGAGCCGTTTTCCTCGGTGCGGGCTTGGTCCGAGGCCTGGCTTTCGGCGGTGGCCTTAGCAATTCGGCTTCCATCTTCAGCCGCAGTTCTCGCAGCCGAAGTGTCTTGCTATCTCTCGCCTCACGCTCAGCATCGATCAGCAGGCGGGCCACTCGGTCTGCCCTCGCAATCCTTTCCTTGTCGACGCTACGCCGCATTAATCCTATCGACTCCTCTGAGTAGGAAATGTGAGTAGGAAATGCCTGCGCTAACGCCCTGTTCCGAAAAAAGATAACTCGGCAAACCATCTTTTGTTGTTGACGCACCTTGGCGTCAGGCGGAGCCGCTTCCACTTCGACGTCCTCCCCATCTGCGCTGCAGCCATGCGGCGGCTCGGCGCCCGGGCATGGTGGTGCGGGACGCCGAGCCTAGCCGGCGAGACGAGTGGGGGTCCACTGCATCCCGCCGGCTCCAGCCGGTTATGGGCTTCCTAGGATTTTTTCGAAGCATCCAAATGAACGAAACGTAGGACACCGGCACGGGCAAACGCGCGCTAAGGCGGCGGCGCTGACGTCAAGATGATGCCAAAATCGGGCGCGATAGGCCGCCAGCTTCTGAAAGCAGCTATGACGTACTCAACGCAGAGGTAGGCAGTCTTCGGCGCAGACCCCGCATGATGGCTTCGAAAACCGCGCCAATTTCTTCATCGATCTCTTGGCCTGGAATGCCTTGGGCTTCAGCCGCCAGCTTCGCATCTACAGCCATTTCAATGATCAACAGAACGTGGTCAGTGATCGGATCGTCGGACAAATGGTCCGATATCCAATCGTGAAGAGAAAATCGCTACCTCGCTTGCTCATTCCTCTCTGAAATCCTGCAATGAAGCGTGGGCGTAGGTCTTCCTCGCCGCGTAAGTGCTTCACGCGGCCGATGATGCCGGGCTTTACCCATTGCGTCGCCGGCCGCTTCATGCCCTTCGGCGGCGGCCCGGCATGCTCCTGGACCCGCTTCCACAGCCGCTCGCGGATGGCACGGCTGGAGTTGATGAAAGCGGAGCCGACATAACGCCCCGTCTTCCGGTCGGCCATCAAGGCAAAGGCCGGTTTGCCCACCTCGCGCTCGACACCGAGGAGCTCGTATTCGTCGATCGAGTAGCATTTCTTCAGCCAGTTGGTCGACGGGCCGCTGCAGTATTTGCTGTCGCGGCGCTTCGATACCATCCCCTCGAGGCCGCCCCGGTCGAGTAGGTGAAAGATCGCCTTAGCCTCGCCCGGCAGGGGCTTGCTAAACTGGATCCGGCCGCCAGGCTGGATCATGCTGGCCAGGATCTCGCGCCGCTCCTCAAGCGCCATGTCGCGCAAATCGTGGCCATTGAGGTGCAGAAGGTCGAAGGCGACGAAATAAAGGTCGTGCTGGCGCCGCGTGATCGCCTTGCGCAGCTCGCCGAAGTCGGACAGCCCTGCTTCGTTGAGCACAATGATCTTGCCGATCTCGCCGTCGACGATCGCGCTTTCCGCTCCAAGGGTCTTCGCCTCCTGCACCAGGTCGCGATACTTGACCGTCCAGTCATGGCCTTTGCGGGTGTAGATGCGTGTCCCGTCTTCGTCGATGATCAGTTGCGAGCGATAACCGTCGAACTTCACTTCGTGAATCCAGCCATCGCCTTCCGGGGGCTGGTCGACAGGGTCGGCATCAAGGGCGCGACAAACTTCAAACGTCATGCACGGAACTCTGACAGACCGCCGTTAAATAAGATTGAGCTAAAATAGTTCCAAAACCGGAAATCCGAGCGCGAATGCAACAAAGCGAGGGTAATCCACGTTGCGCATCGAATTGGACGCTAGGAGAGCGACAGTGCCAAAATACCACGTCGAGGAAATGGACGGCGACGCCGTCACGGCCACCCATGTCGTCAATGCCACCACACCCTTGAAGGCCGCTCGGGAAGCAACCGAACGCGAAGTCACCTTGCATACCAGTGAGCCTGTATGGATCCGCGTTACTGACGAACAGCGTGGCCACGTCTTCAAATACAGTTTCAGTCTCTAGTGCAGGAGTTCATTCGCGATGACAAAGCTATCCGACCTTGGCCCTCCAATCACCGGCAAGCCGCGCGGCGGTGCCAAAGGGAACGGACACGACCGTTTCTACAGCTGCGCAACTTGTGGCCAGAAGGTAGACATGCGCGATTTCCGTCAGGTGATGTGGCACGAAAGGCCGAACCATGAACCACTCGAACCGGAAGGCGGTGCGGACATAATCCCGTTTCCGAAACGCCTGAGATAGACTTCACGGTCGCTGCAGAATGCCAGGGGATGGTTCGGGAAGCTGCCCTCTTCGGGCTAGATCATCCAGCAGCCGGATGACAGCCTTGGCCTCTTCCGACTTGCACGCATAGTAACGGCGAACGCCCTCGGCGCGGCATTCGAGGATTCCTTGATCGAGCAGCAGGGCCAAATGCTGGCACATGGCGGAATGGCTGAGATCCATTTGCCAAGCGAGATCACCCACCGTTCTTTCGCGGTCCATCAAAAGTGCGACTGTCAACAAGCGCTTGCTGTTACCCAAGACGGCGAGCCACCGACCGGCGACCGCTGCCTGGCTCCGGAAGCTGGGGCGCTCGGCCGGCGCTGGGCGAAGAGCTAGTTCGGACCGAATTTCCGTCAGTCGTTGTTTGACATATGAAGCCATGCTTTTTGCTCCATCATCCGGAAGTGGCGCAAAGTTACTGTGATCGGCTCAATCGTCAAGCTAGTTCTAAAGAGGCACGCTGTCCTTTGGGAGAGCAGCGGGCACTCTGGGAGTGGGGCTGGGAGCAACCAGCAAGGGTCAACGACCGGCGCCGGGGTTGGTTGCCAGGCTTTCGGCTATCCGATTCACAATTCGGGCTCCAAATCTCAGTCAACGACTACATATGATTGGTAACGCTGCGGCGACTGGTGTAAGGTTGTCCTGTCGTCCGCACCCAACCGAGGCAGACGGACGCTTGAAAGTCAACTCAGGTGCTTTCGCCCCGATACGAGGGAGGAGAGCGTCATGGCTTTATCAAAATTCATCAGCTTTTTCACGTCTGAAGACCTGAATATTCTCCAGAAGGTATTCAACCAGCTATGCCAAGAGCGTCGTCTGGCCCTTAAGGACAAGGACCAGAGGGACCAACTCGCCCGCGAGATCATGGAGGCCTTCGAGGATGGTCTCACCGACGAAGCAAAGTTGTGGCAGTCGCTATCAAAGCGCCGGAAGGCCGAAGCGTAAAGCCGCAACGCTCGCCCGGGTGACCGGATCAATGAGCGCCGTAAACGCTCTTTGGTCGGCTTGAAATCGAGCGCCGCACCCATGGGCTGCGGCGGGGTTGTTGACACCCGCCCTATGAAAGGCGTACGTCGCGGCTCGCCCCCCGCGTCCTGGGAGCGCTTTTACCCATTGAGGTGCCAAAATGGACGACAATTATACCAATGCCCGTGAACACTTCTTCGTTGCGATTCGGGCGCTCGCAGCCTCTACAGATAGCATTCAAGCGAGGCTGATTGAGGCAAACAAAAACATTCTGAACGTCACGATCGATGAGTTCGACGGCGACCGCGAACTCAAAATAAAGTTTGCGAAATTGCTGGACCTTCTGGCGAACGATCAAGATGATTTGGAGACCGTCGCCGTCGAGAACGCAGCCCACATGACGGACTTCGAAGCTGTGAAAGTCGCCGATCTGATCTGCGACTTTTATTATGAGATCACCTAGTTTCGGTTTGTGGCTGGTCGCCTCGTAGGGCGCGCCAGATATCAGCCCAATATGCTGTCACTAGGGACGCCAGCGCAGCCGCTGCCATGCCAGTGACACCCAAGGCACCGAGACCCATGAGCTTCCAGCGCGTCCCCTCGGCCGTCACTTCCTTCACGCTCGTCGTGTCAGCATTGAGCTTGCTGAGGGCCGTTTCGGTGGCAGTGACATCAGTCACGGAACAAGCATCACTCAACCCCGCCTTCGAGCTCCTGGAAGGCAGTTCGAACGGCTGCGACTAGCGTGGCTATCGAATATGGCTTCTGTACCCAGCCCAGCGGTCTGGCGGCCTCGGCTCGAAGCCTCACATCATGATCGCCATGCGCCGTGGTGAAGATGCAGCGTATGCCCAATTCGCGGTACAACTCCAGCGCCGCATCGATGCCATCCCGTTTACCAAGCAGTCGGATATCCATCAAGGCAAGCGCCGGCTCGGTCGTGATAGCCATGCTTATCGCCTCATCGGCGCTCGTCGCGAGGCCGGCTAGCGAGAAGCCTTCGGCCAGCAGCCCCGCCTCTATGTCCATTGCGATCAGATAATCGTCCTCGACGATCAGTATCGGCTGGCTCCGAGCGGTTTTGGCCTGTTCGCCGCCCATTTCATCCCGGGAGAAAACCACCTGCGGTTTGAATGACCGACTGATGTCTCCGGCAGGACCTAGCTCACGTATGGAGGATTTTGGGGGCAAGGCCACTCTCCTGGGGCAACAGACGAAAGGTCACCATGCATTTGGACGGATGCTGGCTCACATCAAAGGCTCCGCCGATCTGTCTGACTAATCCTTCGACAAGTCGCAGGCCCGAGGACGAGGGGCGCATCGTATTCAGGTCGAAGCCCGGACCCTCATCCTCGACCACAAGGCTAATACTTCGGCCGTCTTGTTTAATCGAAACGCGAATGGTTCCGCGCCCAGGTGCGGGCAGACCGTACTTCACCGCGTTGGTCACAAGCTCATTGATGATGAGCGCAAGTGGCATCGCGACGTCGTTCGGCAGTTGAACCCGATCTGCCTCGCAGACCAATTGAACTGTCACCGGGAACATCTGTTTTGCCGTTTCGCAAACAGCTCCCAGGAAAGGCCCGGCGCCGAAGTTGACCGCATCGGGCGTGTCATAGAGGACCCGCTGAGCGGCAGCCATCGTCGCCACCCGCTTGCTGGCCTCGTCCAGGACGGTCCTAGCCTCCAAACTCTTGCTGGTCCTCGCCGCCATCGAAAGCAGGGACTTTAGCATCATCATGTTGTTTTTGACGCGATGATTGAGCTCATCGAGCAAGATCCGTTGCTGGGTTTCGGCTTGCTTGCGTTCGCTTACATCGACCAGCATGTTTATGGCGCCGGTGACGTTTCCAGCGGCATCCCGCATCGGCGTCGGATAGGGAATGAAGGGAACCCGGGTGCCATCCGGCCGCTCGGCCACTGCTTCGTAACCCCGCACGGGCCGACCTTCGCGGAGCGAAACGGCCATCGGACATTGGTCGTGAGGAAGCGGCGTCCCATCCGGCCAGTAGAGCTTCCATGTGACGCACCATTCGTCGGCGCCAATGACGGGTGTGCGGCCAGCCAGTTGCACCGCCGCTTCATTGAAGTAGGTGATCTTGCCATCCCGATCGGTGGTGTAGATCGCGGCAGGAATGGCGGCGAGCAGGTCTTGAAGGTGGCGCTCGCTGTCTCGTATCTTCGCTTCCGCAATTTTTTTGTCAGTTATGTCTCGGGCGATTTTGGAAGCGCCGACGATATGGCCCGACGCATCCCGCACCGGCGAAATTGTGAGAGAGATATCCACTAGTGTTCCGTCTTTGCGGCGGCGAACCGTTTCGAAATGATCCACGAGTTCGCCGGTGCGTATGCGGCCTAATATCAGCGGCTCCTCGCCCAGCCGATCCTCAGGAATGATAGTGGTGATGGGCCTACCGACCATCTCCGCGGCCGTATACCCGAAGAGGCGCTCGGCGCCGCGGTTCCAGGTCGAGACGATGCCTCTGAGATCCTTGCTTACGATGGCGTCGTGGGACGACTCAACGATTGCCGCCAATCGTTGGGCCGCATTCTGTGCCTTGACTCGCTCGATGCCGAACCCAAGTTGGCGTGCGATTGTCCGGGCGACTTCAATCTGCTGCGCCGAGCAATCGTGCGGCTCGCCGAAATAGGCCATGAACTTACCCAGCAGACGGCCACCTTCGGTAATCGGAATGAAGCAGACCGCGCCGATGCCTTCTGTTCGGACTGCCTGTCTCAAGGCGTTGGGGAGTTCGGCCTGTTCCACATCGGGCATGCAAATGGGCTTCGGATCGTGGTCTGCCGCGGACCAGGGCGAATGGCCTTCCACAGCGTTCCGATACGCATCCGACAGGCCGCGCCAGGCGACAAACTTCATGATGCCGTCGTCCAACAGCAGAATAGAAGCACGTTGGCATCTCAGCCCGCGCTGAATTGCGTCGAGGGCAGCCTCGTAGACGTCTTCGCGAGTTAGAGCGTGCTGGAGCATTTCCGTCAGATGATGTAGCGCAGCCTGCTCTTCGGCTGTTCGGGCGAGTGCCGCCTCGAACTCTTTTCGTTCGGAGACATCGTGCTGAACCCGTACTGCGTAGCGAAACTGCCCGCTCCCGTCGAGAACGCTGGAAGATGTCACGACAGCCCAGAAAACCGATCCGTCCTTGCGCACGAACCGCTTCTCAATCGTGTAGCTTTTGATCTCACCGGCGACCTGTTGGCGATATTTCGCGCGATCCGCGTCGACGTCGGCAGGGTAGGTCCAACCGAAAACCGGTCGACCAATCAGCTCCTCCTGCGTATACCCCAAGAGACGGCACAAATGCCCGTTCACCCGCAGCAGCCGGCCTTCGGCGTCAGCTTCCACTATCCCCACACCAGCGCTATCATAGGTCAGGGCAAGCCTCTGCTCCTGCTCGCGCAACAGCTCTTGCGCTTTGACCTTTTCAGTCACGTCGATGGTGATGCAGCGTGTGTTGAGGAACCGTCCACCAGCCGAACGCACGTTCGATGTTATCTCCACCCAACGAGTGGATCCGTCCTTTGCGCGCAGGCGAGCGCCGTAATGATTAAGCTGTTCCCGTCGGGACAGGCGGCTCAGTATGTCTTCGATCGCGGCGGGGTCAGCGTGAAATTCTCGGATGTTGCGGCCGACGTATTCTTCGGGGGCATAGCCAAGCAGGTCCAGTTCGGCTCGATTGGCCCGCAAAATGGTTCCGTCATTCGCCACCAGGTGGAAAGCGACGGCTGCATTCTCGAAGAAATCTTCCAGCTCGTTGCCGAGGTGGAGCGTCGCAAGGTGCCCTTCACGGCCCTGGTCACCAGACACAGAAATGCCGGAGGATAAGGCTAGTTGTTCCATGAAAGGTTGAATTCCCATAAACGCAGCTTAACATCCGACCTCGCAGAAGGTTCCAACGGGCTGCAAAAATTCCAGAATCTCGGATAACAGAATCGCGAATTAGCCAAACCGGGAAATCCCTTTCTAGCCTAGCCGGCTAGCAACGGGCGGCAGGTATTGGATATTGGAAGGTGTTTGCCGGCTCTGGGCTGGAAAACCACGACAGTTACATAACGCCTTGATTTTCGAGCTGTTCGTCGCCGACTTGCCACGACGAGCAGCCCGATCAGGTTGTTTCTCTTGACCGCACATTTTGCCTACCTCGGTCAAGCCCGAGACGCATTCCTGCGGCGCCGGCCTACATATCGTCGCGTTTTCCCGGCGTCTCTCATTTTGCCTGGCGGGAATGGCGATTTTCGAAGGCGCATTTGATCTCGGAACGTCCTTAACGGGGTCGGTTGCAGAGCTATCTCCGTTGTTGCCACCAAAACCGGACCGTCCGGAGACAGCCCCGTTGCCGCCATGAACAAGTCTAGGCAGCACATATCTCGTCTAGTCGAATTTTGCCTGGTACCGCTCCTGCGGTGCCCGCCAGCTTTCGATGAAATCCAGCGGATCGACGCTTTCCATCATTGCTCTCGCGAGAGCCAGACGCTCCTCCAGGCGTTTGCGGCAATCATTGTCGTCCGTGGTGTTCAAGCGCTCTTGGGCATCCAGGAAAAAACGCTCTATTGTCATCGCCCTGCCCCACCTTTCAATAATTTCGGCGAGCTGCTTCTGGCTGTCCGCTAGTGCCTGAGCCACCTTGCGGGCATCCTCCTGCTTTAGATAGCGCTCCCACTCCTCCTCTCTTTCTTTCTTCCTCTTCACCGCCGCCACATCCTCGGCGTCCATAAGGCGCTGAACAGTGCCCTTGGCCGCCCTCAATGTTTCCACGATTTTTGGGATCAGAGCGCCAATCGCTACTTGCTCAGTCTCTTGCCAGGTGACAGACCAGTCGACGCCCTTCTTCGGCGAGTAGGCAATGACCCGAAAGCACCCACAGGGCACGTCCTGCTCTCTTGTCCATGAATGCGTTAACTGCCAAGGCTTGGCGGATCGGATGAGCCTGCTGTCTTCCCGATGGTATTCGCCATTGAAGTATCGCACCGTCACTCTTTCGGTCATTTCGGTGATGGCGAGCCCGATCGGCACCCTGCCGACATAGAGCACGGTCGGTCGATCCGGAGCCCAGATGCTCCCGGAGTGATATTGCCCGTATTTGCGATCCTTGCTCTCCATCTCCTGTTCCTTGATGCGGATGCGATCAAGGTCGTCGGCAGCCGGCGCGATTTGGACGCGGTATCCCTTCTCGTCCAGCGCGAGATAGAGGAACTCGCCCTGTTTCACGTCGCGTGTTTTTCGCATGTGCTCCTCAACGCCGAAGAGCAGCCGATGGCGCGCCGGACGATTGGGTTTCGCCACCGGCTTCGTGCCGCGAGCAGCCCCTTCTTTCGCGGTTCTCTTTCGTCGAGGCCTCGGGGTCGACGACGTTAGCTCGATCAGTTCGTCCGATGCCTCCGGCAGTGGCGGCAAGTCTACCGGGAGCCCGAGCAATTTACGCGTCCAAAATCCCGACCCAGGATAGGGAACCTGATATCGCTTGCATATGGCTGCTAGCACCGTGCCGGAAATTCCGAGCTCTGGAGCGATTTTGCTGAGAGGCCTCTCGCAGACTCGATTGTAAAGCTCAAGGCGTGTCAGTTGCACGGCGAACAGTTCTCAATTCGATCGAGGCCGATATCGCATTGCCAGCAGCGGCTGGTGATGCAGATCGCTCGTCATCCGCCTATCAGCGGTTTGGGTAACTTCTAAGACAGCGTGGCGCCGGCGTATCGATTCATAGCAACCGGTCCAACGTTCGCACTTTGGGCATTCGGCGTCGCGGACTGCCGTTCAAAGATGCCTTGTCGACGAGGGCGCAGGCTGCCCTCATGACAACGCGGCAGCCATCCAGGCCCTAACCTCGCGCGCCATGCGTCGGCAAAGGCGCCAGCCTATGTGCCGTCCTCGCGGGGCCATCCCGGCGTCGGCCCGAACGTCGCCAGCAATCGACGCCGACGAATTCGAGCGTCCGCTGCAATCCGGAGGCGCAGATGCCGGCAACAAGATCTCCGAAGACGGCATGCTGGGCGGCCAGAACGCCGCGCCCTTCACTGCTGGCGTCTCCGGCGCCGGTCACTCTGTCGGCCAAAGCGCGGCCGCTGCTTTCATCGCCGCGTCAGCGGCGTTCTGAAATCCGCGGCGGCCGAATCAGGTGTGGAAAGGCCGCGACGGTGGCTCTGCAAGTGTGATAAGGTTGCCGTCAGGGTCTGTAACCTGCGCGATCTTTCCATAGTCACCTTGCTTTTCCCCGGCGATGCTCACGCCAATTTCTTCGAGCCACCGGCGGGCTTGGTCCATGTTCGGCACCACAACTGTCATTCTCCCCGAGCCGGCATGCTCCTGGTCATGGAAAATCTGAATGTTCGCCCCTGCGACGCCGCGCCACTGGATCAGACGATCCATGGGACGATCGTCAGGTCTTCTTTCGAAGAGCTGAGTGTAGAACTGCTCCGCGCGATCCATGTTTGCCGTCGCAAGCGCGGCATAAATTGCTTGAATTTGCATTGGCTGTCTCCCTTCTCGCCGCTCAATGAGCAAGGGAGAAGTTTTGTTCCAGGATCACCGGTATTCCTCCCCCGCAGAAGGCTCCGCTCATGACAGAAACTGTCACCGTCAAATCAGAAGGCATGACGATGTCCGCTCTTATGGCGCGGCACTATCGCAACGTCTTTTCTGCCATGGTCGGGTTTGCGTGCGGAATTACCGCAGGCTGGGGCGATGGAAAATTCGCGTCACGAATGGACGGCCTCAAGCTCGACGTAGCGTCGCTCGACAATTACGAGGTTCATCTCTCCGACAAGGTGCAGTTCCTGCTCGACGCTATGGTCGGGTTAATCGGCATTGCGCAAAACGACATCTTCAAGATCCTCACCATCGTCTCGATCGTCGGCATTCCGCCAACCTTGATGGCGAGCATCTACGGGATGAATTTTAAGAGCATGCCCGAATACGAATGGGCCCTCGGCTATCCCTATGGTTTGGGGATGATCTTTCTCAGCGCAATTATTCCCCTCGCGTGGTTGAAATGGCGGGGTTGGTTCTAGCGGTCGTCAATCGCAGGATCCTAATCTCAAGGTCGGCCTTCGCGCGGCTGGTTTTCGGTGCCTTGTATCCTGGTCCGGCGTTTTGTTTCTGTAACGAATTGGAAGTTCTTGATGGCGCACCTGCCGCTTTAAGGTCGACACCAGGCCGAAGGCACAATCAATTGTGCCGCAACCCATCGCATGTAGAACGTGGTACTCGACGCTATGCCCATTTTTTTAGTGAAGCATTCGACCACCTACCAGTACAGCCGCCCGGTAAGGTTTGGCGAACACCGGTTGATGTTCAGACCTCGCGACAGCTTCGATCAGAGGCTTCTCGACCACGCCCTGGTCGTCGCTCCAGAGCCAAAAGAAGTTCGATGGATTCACGACGTTTTTGGAAACTGCGTCGCGGTGCTCGACTTCGTGGAGTCTGCGAAGACCTTGCAGTTCGAAACTGCCATTCGGCTTGACCACACGCCTCAGCTTGCTCCTGATTTCCGCATCGATGACGCGGCACTCAACTATCCGTTTTGCTACGAGCCTGACGAAGTCGTCGACCTTTGCCAGACCATCGAACGCCAGCATCCCGACGAAGGCGACGAGATCGGCAAATGGGCGCGCCAGTTCTTGGGCGCCGCCCGGCAGACCGAGACAGGCAAACTGTTGATGACGCTGTGCTATGCCATCCACGAAAGCTTTGTGTACTCCCGCCGGACTGAACCTGGGACGCAGCCTCCTCTGGTCACGCTCCATCAGAGGCGGGGCACGTGCCGTGACTTTGCGCTCTTCATGATGGAAGCAGTTCGGTCGCTTGGCTTCGCCGCCCGCTTCGTGACTGGATATGTCTATGTGCCAACCCGAGATAGTGCGGATGTGCGGGGCGGAGGCTCAACGCATGCCTGGTGCCAAGTCTATTTGCCAGGAGCGGGTTGGGTCGAGTTCGATCCGACCAATGGCATTGTCGGCAACAGGGAACTGATCAGGGTGGCAGTCGCTCGCCACCCACGACAAGCCATTCCTCTTTCCGGTAGCTATTCTGGCCCCGCGTCAAGCTTTTTGGGGATGCACGTTGAGGTGAAAGTGACCAAGGAAATAGAGCAGACGAAAGTTGCAGCTCTTTGATATTTTTCTGGGAACCGTTTCGTCAAAGCCGAGTTTGCATCGCTCCTGAACCACCATCATCGGAGCTTTGATGCGAATTCGCGCGGGTTATAACCTCACCTACGAATGCTCCCAGCCAACACCGATGTTGCTGGTCCTTGAAATCCACCCATCGCGACGCGCCGACCTGCTGACTGACCAGGTGATTGGATTTGATCGGCCGATCGAAGCCAGGGGTTACATCGACAGTTTCGGCAACGCCTGCACGAGGATCGAAGCTCCTGCCGGACTGACGACGATATCGACCACCTTTGAAATTTATGACAGTGGCAAACCCGATATTGTCGCGCCCGATGCCGTACAACACGATATCAAAGAACTGCCGGATGAAGTGCTGCGGTTTCTTCTGGGCAGCCGATACTGCGACACTGATCGACTGGGTGATTTCGCTTGGGCGACCTTTGGCGACACGAAGCCTGGATGGTCTCGCGTCCAGGCTATCTGCGATTTCGTCCACAATCACATCGCCTTCAATTATCAAAATGCCGACGCGCTGCGCACCGCGCATGGCGGCTTCACCGATCGAACCGGTGTTTGTCGCGACTTCGCGCATCTGGCAATCGCCTTTTGCCGCTGCATGAACATCCCGGCGCGCTATTGTACCGGTTATCTCGGCGATATCGGGGTCCCGCCCGTTCCGGATCCAATGGATTTCAGTGCCTGGTTCCAAGCCTACCTTAGCGGTCATTGGTTCACGTTCGACGCAAGGCACAACCACCCTCGCATCGGAAGAATCTTGATGGCCACAGGCCGCGACGCGACTGACGTTGCGCTCTCGACCAGCTTTGGTCCGTCGAGACTGGCAAACTTCGAAGTTATTACCGAAGAGATCGCGACTTAGAAATCTTGGAAAAGCGCAATGTGATTCTAGTGAAGCCTGCAGCAGTCTGCGCCAGCTGAGCCAAGGTGCTGCCTGCCCGACCGCCCCAACCGCGATGAACGCTGGACCGCCGCCAAGCCGCAGAGTCATCAAGGCGAGCATGCGCGAGATCTATATGGGCCGCGAGGGGACAGCCGGGCACCGCCGGCTCGCAACAGGCGATCAGTCTCTTTGCCCGCCGTCCCTCGCATCCTAGATGAGGACATGTCTGGCGTTGTGGCTGTTCGACCACAGTACGATGCCGCGGAATCAGGCGCTTGAATACTATTGCCGACAGGAAACGGCTGCAGTGTTGCATATCGACGGCAATCAGGTTGTGCGTTGGTTATTGATCCGCGTTCGCCGATCAAGGATTCGCCAGCGGTGAACCAGGTCAGACCGAGCAGTTTTCTCCCGTTGCTTCGGCCACGACCATAGTTGCAGCGTCAGGATTCCGGTGGCGCTGTTCTGGAAAAGCAGGTTGCCGGTGTTGGCAACGATCTGCCAATTGCGATCGGAAGTACTCCCGGTTCCGGTGTATGATAAATTGCCGGTGATGCCGTCAACGCGTTGAACGATGATGGTCCCGTTCGAGCCGGTACGGCAATGCAAGTCATTCCTCCGTGGGTCTGGGCTCAGCGGTGTCGGCATCATCTACGGCTCAGAGCCGGCACTTCGCCCCCATCTAGAGGCGGGCGCGCCGAGGGTGGTGCTCGGTGATTGGGCGGCAATAAGCGGCGGGTTTCATGCCTACTAGTCTGGCCGTCGACAGGTCCCGACCGCGTTGCGCTTACTCATCGATCTCATTCAGAAGATGCGCCCTCTGGGCTGATCGCACCGAGCTTAATCTCGAGCTACAGACGTCCAGTGGCCGCTTTGGGCTAACAGCGGAAATAATGCAGCCCAAGCCGAACGTCTGCTTTCAGGAAGCGGCAAGGCTGACCTCAATGCCCGCCATTGGGCGCATTGCTACCATTCCATGGTCACAAATGAAGGTCTCCAACGGGTCAAAAGCTTGCCGTAGAACTGGCAAAGTGGATCACCGGTCGTAAGCTACGCGACCGGATTGTGCATCGCCAGGAAGACAGCCGTTTCCTCGAAAAACTGGTCGTAGGCTGACGTGCCTTCAATGAGCACGTGGTTATTTCCCGGCAGTTCGACGAACATCGCCCCCGGAATGAGTTTTGCCATCAGGCGGCCCTCCTCGATCGGCACGACGCGATCGCCCACGCAATGCAGCACGAGCGTTGGCACACGGACCCTCTTTGCCAGCTCTGTCACCTCAACGTTGCTGTTCATTTGCCAAAGTCGCATCGCCGCCTCGGGGCTCGTGGCAATGCGCTGTAGTTCGTCAAAGCTCGCCATAATCTCATGTGGGGCGTCGGGCATGAACGTCGAAGTGAAGAAATGCCTGAAAACAGGATTCGGCGAGCCCCATCCGTCACGGATCATCATCGTCCCGGCTTCATACAGCTTCCTTTGGTCGTGACCGGGCCGCTTTAGCCGACCTCGGACATAACCACCCAGCAGGACGAGACATGTCACTTGTTCCGGATGCTCCACAGCATAGCGCACGGAAAAGGCGCAGGCTTGCGAGATGCCGAGAAGCGCGAACCGATCCACCTGTGCAGCGGTCGCGACTGTGGACATGTCACCGGCCATTGCATCTTCCGATATAGTCTCAACCTCCCAGTCCGAGAGGCCGTTTCCGCGTTGATCGAACCGCACGAGATGGCAAAACTTGGCGAGCTTCGCGAGCATCGGATGCCAGATTGGACTGTGCCATTCATACTCAAGATGGTTCAGCCAGTTCGGACCCTTCAGCACCGGCGCTCCCTGGCCAATGCTGGCCCAAGCCAGTTGCACGCCGTCCGACGCCGTCGCGAACTGCACCCTCTGATGCAGCGCCGCCTCCACAGGTCGAGTCGTCTGCAGCGCCGCGTCGGGCGTCCACTGCCAGACACGGATGGGTCGAGAGATGTTCTTTACCCGCTGGTTGCCCATGTCACGGAAGGGGACCTGGATCCGGTCCTCGACTGCCTGATGCACAATGTCCGAAACGCACACGCCGCCCGGCTTGGCGAGCCCCTCTAGCCGCGAGGCCACGTTTACGCCGTCGCCGAAGACGTCTCCGTCCTCGAACATGATATCACCGAGATTGATCCCGACGCGGTAAAGGATTTGGGTGTTCTCAGGCTCGCCGCTGTTCCGCTCCGCCATCGATCGTTGGATTTCGACAGCGCTCTCAACCGCCTCGACGACACTCGCAAACTCGACGAGCAGGCCGTCGCCCGTGGTCTTGACGATATTGCCTCGATGCGCCGCGATCCTCGGCCTGACGACCTCACCAATATGTGCCCTCATGCGCGCAAGCGTGCCGGCTTCGTCCATCTCCATCATCCGGCTATAGCCGGAAACATCCGCGGCAAAGATCGCAGCAAGCTTCCGCTCGAAAGGGACGGCCACGTCAACCATACCGCAGCGTACGGGTCGAGCAGCCCTTTTGTCGAGCTGCATTCCTAGCCACGCGCTTCGATGGGCTGCAGCGTCCAGATGCGAGGCCATGGGTGCTCTGCTGTGAACAGGGCGCAAGAATGAGTGCTTGCCACCGACAACCCTTAGACGGCGTTGGAGCCGGCCGGGCGAACCAACCGTTCAATTGATCTCAACACGTTGGGCCTGCCGCACCTCGATTGGTGAGCCGACTAGCCGTCATCAGCGCTTGAACGGAAAAGAAACCATTCAGCATCAAACTACTGCCTTTCGACGCACCTTTTTGGGAGCGACGGAACGAGCGTTTGTCGCGCCGACGACGATGTCCCCCAATGGTGAACCGGTTCCATGAAGAGTCTGACAATACGCCACCGCATCCTGTTCAGTTTCGCTGCCGTTCTGGTGGTGATGTCAGTGATAGCCGTCATCGCGTACGCCTGGTTTCTTCAGACGCAGCAGGAGGCGACTGAGGTCGAAAAGGGCATCCTCCCAGACGTCTATCACAGCACCGAGATCATGATGGGCCAGATGACGGCCCATAGCCTGCTTCAGGAATATGCGCTTCAGGACAACCCGTCGGACAGACGCGCCCTTGAAAGCATGATCGCGACCAATCGCGACCAGGTGCAGCGGCAGATGGACGACTATGAAGCAACAATCGTCTCCGATATCGACAAGCAGAACTATGCGATCGTCAAGGAACTCGCCAACCAATTTCGTCTGGCTGAGACGGCTGTGCTGGAAACAAGCCGGGCTGCCTTGTCGAAAGGCGAAACTCCCAATGAAGGCCCGGCCATCAAGAATAATGTAGAGCCGATCTTTCTGAAATTGCAGTCCGCTCTGCAGGCCATGGTCGAGGATCACCGAAGCGAGGCAAACAGCGCGACGCAGCGGATCAGCTCGATCGTCAGAACGGCGGAAGTCGGTTTGAGCGTTGGTTTGTTGATAGCCCTCGGGCTAGCGCTTCTTTTGGGTTACTCGCTGTTTCGCGCCATCACAGGTCCGCTCACCCGGCTGGTCCACGCGGTTCACTTGATGCGGCAAGGCGACTTCAGCGAACGCATCGATCTCAGGCGTCGAGACGAATTCAGCGTGCTTGCCGACGGCTTCAACGCAATGGCGGACGATCTCACTACCCTCATTGGTCAGGTTCAAAGGTCCAGCATACAGGTCGGCACGTCGATCACGGAGATCGCCGCCACCTCCAAGCAACAGCAGGCAACCGCGACTGAAATCGCGGCGACCACCACCGAGATCCGCGCAACAGCCAAGGAAATCTTCGCCACGTCAAACGAGCTGGTCCGGACGATGAACGAGGTCTCGACGGTTGCCGAGCAGACGGCTGCCGTCGCAGGCGGAGGGCAAGCGGGACTGACCCGCATGGAAGAGACAATGCACCAGGTCACGGAAGCGGCAGCGGCCATCAATTCTAAACTCGCGATCCTGAGCGAGAAAGCCGGCAGCATCAACCAGGTGGTGACGACCATCACCAAAGTCGCCGATCAGACGAACCTGTTGTCACTCAACGCTTCCATCGAGGCGGAGAAGGCAGGCCAATATGGCCGGGGCTTTGCGGTGGTAGCGACCGAAATCCGAAGGCTCGCGGACCAGACGGCCGTGTCCACCTACGACATCGAACAGATGGTCAAGGACATCCAGTCGGCGGTCGCGGCCGGGGTGATGGGCATGGACAAGTTTTCCGAGCAGGTCCGCCGGGGCATGCAGGAAATCCAGCAGGTGGGCGGGCAGCTCTTCGAAATCATTCAGCAGGTTCAGGGCCTGGTGCCACGCTTCGAGGTCGCCAATGAAGGCATGCAAGCCCAGGCGACCGGCGCGGGCCAAATCAGCGATACGCTGACCCAGCTAAGCGAAGCAGCTCAGCAAACAGTCGAATCTCTTCAGCAATCGACGCTCGCGCTCGACGAGCTCAATCAAGTCTCAGGCGGGCTGCGAGGCAGCATTTCAAGGTTCAAGCTGAGAGCATAGCGAGCTGGCAGTCGGAGATGACAATGCTATTCCTCGCCTTCAGCATGGGTACGGATCGCTACCTGATCGACGTCCATCAGATTGAAGAGGTGTTGCCCTACATCGAGGTCAAAGCGCTGCCGGGAGCGCCCCCCGGTGTGGTCGGTCTGGTCAGCTATAACGGAATACCCATCCCGTTGATCGATGTTACTCTTCTGGCACTTGGCCGCCCATCCGAGTCACGGTTGAGCACCCGGATCGTTGTGACCCGCTATCCGGCGCAAGACGGCGAGCAACGCCTGCTGGGGCTGATCGCCGAACGGGTGACGGATACGCTCGAGCGGGACCCGGCCGATTTCGCGCCGTTCGGACTTGAGGCGGGAACCCCGCCCTATCTTGGTCCGGTGGCTTCGGATGGCCAGGAAATCATTCAGTGGGTCAAAGCGGAAGCGCTGCTTTCGGAAGAGATTCGTACGGCATTGCTCCGCCAGGCCGAGATGGGTGGTTGATGACCGACCCTGTCGAAAAGCTCCTGACGGAGACCATCGGACTGGACACTGCCAGTGTTGGTCCCACAGTGGTCTGCCAGGCGGTTAAGGACCGTATGGCAACTTGCCGGATAACCGACCCACAGGCTTATTGGCAGCACTTGACCGGTTCCGCGCAGGAGCTGCAGGAGCTGGTCAATGCGGTGGTGGTTCCGGAGACCTGGTTCTTTCGCGACCGGGAAGCGTTCACAATGCTGGCGCGGCATGCGCGCGCGAACAAGCGTGCCCAGCCGATAAAGGTTCTGAGCCTGCCCTGTTCAACCGGCGAGGAGGCCTATTCGGTCGCCATGGCCATGTTCGACGCTGGCTTTACGGCAAGCGAGTTCAAGATCGACGCCGTGGACGTCAGCAGCCGCAATATCGCGATGGCTGAACGTGCCGTCTATGGGCGCAATTCGTTTCGCGGCAGCAATCTCGAATTCAAGGATCGCTATTTCGAAGCGACCGAGGGCGGGTTGCGGCCCAATGCCGCGGTGCTGAAACAGGTTCGGTTCAGGGTCGGAAACCTGTTCGATTCTCGCGCGTCTTTCGGGCAAGAGGTCTACGATATCTTGCTCTGCCGCAATTTGCTGATCTATTTCAATCGCGAGCTGCAGGATCGCGCATTGATCTGCCTGAAGGACCTCCTGGCCAAGGACGGACTTCTTCTGGTCGGTCCGGCGGAAGCGGCGCTTCCAAGGCTGCACGGCCTCGTTTCCGCCGAATGGCCATTGGCCTTCGCCTTCCTGAGGTCGGAGCCCGTCAAGACCGCGGCGCTGAATGTTTCCGCCGCCGTTCCGGTTCGGACACCGAGCCCCAAGGTCAACAAGGGCAGGCCTGTTCTTCCGCCGCGACCGGCGGTCGGCAAAGGCCGCGTGCAGGCCCCGGCCAAGCCGCTCGATCAGGTCTCGGAAAGTCTCATCGCGGTTGAGCGCATCGCAAATGCGGGACGGGTAAAGGAAGCACAGGACGCCGCCATGGCGCATCTCAGGGCATTCGGCCCTTCGGCGGAAATCTTCTACCTGCTGGGCCTCGTTCAGGATGCGGATGGCGCTGCGCCCGAAGCCGCGCAAAGCTATCGCAGGGCGCTCTATCTCGCGCCAAATCATAGGGAAGCTCTCGTCCATCTGGCTTTGCTGCTTCGCAAGCACGGCGACCATAGCGGCGCCGAGGCATTGGCCGGCCGGCTGGATCGGGCCCAGAAAAGGAGCGGGACCTGATGGCGGCCTCGACAGGGATCGCTCAGCCGGTGGAGGAGATTGAAATCGACGACTGCTGGCGCCGGATCGGCGTTCGCGGCGACAAGTCATGTCCGCTACTGGAGCAGCATCTCCACTGCCGCAATTGCCCGACCTACAAGAAGAGTGCCCGGCGCCTCCTCGACCGGGCGGCGCCCTCGGCATATCGCGGCGAATGGCCTGACAAATCTGGCCGTGCAGAGCTCGGTTCGGCGAACGACGAGGCGCTGCAGACGGCCGTTCTCTTCCGTTTGGGGGAGGAATGGCTGGCGCTTCCGGTTGGCATTTTTCATGAAGTGGCTGAATCCCGTCGCGTTCATTCGCTACCGCACCGCAGGAACAGTGCAGTGCTCGGCATTGCCAATGTCCGCGGTGAGTTGCTGATTTGCCTGTCGCTCGCTGAATTGCTCGGCATAGACGAGCGCAAGGAGGGCGAACAAGGCGCACGAAGCAGGGCATTTCGCCGCTTGGTCGTGGTGGGCGAGCGCGACAAGCGGGTTGCTTTCACGGTCGACGAGATCCACGGACTGCATCGCTACCGGGAACGAGATACGCTCGCCGTGCCGGCCACGATCGGCAAAGCGCTGTCGGGCGCCGCTGTTGCCGTGCTGCCCTGGCAGGGACGGGCCGTTGGCTGTCTCGACCCGGGACAACTGCTCACGATGCTGGATCGGAGCATCGCATGACGGATGAGGACTTCAGCCAGGTTTCGATGCTTAGCCTCTTCCGGGCCGAACTGGAAACGCAATCACAGGCTTTGACCTCCGGCCTTCTGGCGCTCGAACGCGACCCTGTCGCGGCCGACGCCCTGGAAGCATGCATGCGGGCCGCACATTCCCTGAAAGGAGCTGCCCGCATCATCGACCTTATGCCCGCGGTCAAAATTGCAAATGCTATGGAAGATTGCTTGGTCGCCGCGCAACGTGGGCATTTCAGGGTGCAACGGGAGCATATCGATGCGCTTCTTCAAGGCACCGACCTTCTGAAATTGATCGCATCGGGACCATCGAGCGAGAGCGCCAACTCTGAAGTCGAAACCCTTCTCGCCAAGTTCGAGGAATTGTCCCGCCCCGACGCTGGGCGCTTCACCCGCGATTCCGCCGCTGATGTCGTAGATCGTGCACAGGAGGAACTGGCGACGACCCTTGCAGCGAACCTTCTCGTTGGGACGGAACCGCAAACCCAAGGAAGCATCGGCTCCGATAGAATGGTTCGGGTGACGGCAGACAGCTTGAACCGATTGCTTGGGCTGGCTGGCGAGTCCCGGATGGAAGCTCGGCGGCTCAGGCCATTCGCCAACGGGCTGCTGCGGCTGAAGCGGCTTCAATCTGACCTCGCAGGCGCATTCGACGATCTTCATGCAGTGCTGCCGCCCATTTCAAAGGACGAAGCAGTGGTGGAGGCGCTCGCCGAAGCACAGCGAAAGCTAAGGCTTAGCCAGGCGTTCCTAGCGGAGCGTCTGGAGGAGCTGGATTCCGTGGATCGGAAAGCCACCGATCTAGCCAACAGATTGTACGACGAGACGTTGGCGAACCGGATGCGGCCTTTTGAGGATGGAGTGCGGCGCTATGCGAGGATCGTCCGCGACCTGGGTCGCACCCTCGGCAAGCGGGTGCGGCTGGAGATAGTAGGCGGTTCGACCGGTATCGACCGCGACATCCTCGAGCAACTCGATGCACCTCTGGGGCATCTCCTGCGCAATGCTGTTGACCATGGACTCGAGCCGCCCGAGGAGCGTCTCGCGGCAGGCAAACCCGAAGAGGGGCTCATCAGACTCGAAGCGCGGCATAATGCCGGCCTACTGCAAATAGCCGTGGTGGACGACGGCAGGGGCATCGACTTGGCGGAGCTGCGCGAGATGGTCGTCGCCCGGCAGCTCGCAACCAGGGAAAGCGCCGACGCCCTCAGCGAAACGGAATTGCTCGCCTTCCTGTTTCTGCCGGGCTTTTCGATGAAACAGGGCGTTACCGACGTCTCCGGCCGTGGTGTGGGGCTCGACGCGGTGCAGGCCATGACCAAGGAGGTTCGCGGTATCACCAGCGTCTCCTCGGAATTCGGGCACGGAACGCGGTTTCAACTGCAACTGCCGCTGACATTATCGGTCCTGCGCACCCTGCTCGTCGATGTCGATGGCGAGCCCTATGCGTTTCCGCTGGCAGGCATTTCGAAGACACTGAAATTGCAGCGGACGCAGATCAACCTCCTGCAGGGCCGGCCGCACTTTCGCCTGAACGACCGACAGATCGGGTTGGTCACGGCACGCGAGGTGCTGAACCGTGGCGAGCCCGGTGTGGAACCGGACGATCTTTCGGTCGTCGTCGTGGATGCAGGTCGGGGCGCAGCATACGGCCTGATCGTCGATCGTTTCCTCGGCGAACGCGAGCTGGTAATCCGGCCTCTCGATCCGCGTTTTGCCAAGATCAAGGACATCAGCGCGGCGGCCCTGATGGAGGACGGTTCGCCTGTGCTGATCTTCGACGTCGACGATCTGATACGATCGGTGGAAAAGCTTGCATCTTCCGGTGGCTTTCGAGCCCTTCGGCGCGCCGCGGGCGGTCCAGAACCCGGCAAGCGCAAGCGCGTGCTGGTGATCGACGATTCACTCACGGTTCGGGAACTCCAGCGCAAGATGCTGGGCAATCACGGTTATGAGGTCGAAGTTGCGGTCGATGGCATGGACGGGTGGAATGCCGTCCGGTCCGGCCTCTTCGATCTTGTCGTTACCGACATCGACATGCCGCGCATGGATGGCATCGAGCTGGTGACCCTGATCCGAAAGGACGCTCATCTCAAGAACACGCCGATCATGATCGTTTCGTACAAGGATCGGGAGGAAGATCGCTCGCGCGGCCTTGACGCCGGTGCCGACTACTATCTGACCAAAGGCAGCTTTCAGGATGAGGCGCTGATCCATGCTGTCGTCGACATGATTGGCGAGGCGACTGGATGACATCGAAATTGGCAGCAAACGAATGAGAATCGGCATAGTCAACGACATGCCGATGGCGGTCGAGCTTCTGCGCCGGCTGGTTGTGTCGACCCGCGAACATCAGGTCGCGTGGATGGCGACCAATGGACGTGAGGCGGTCGAGGCCTGCAGACGTGACCGGCCGGATCTGATACTCATGGATCTAGCAATGCCAGAGATGGACGGCGTGGAAGCGACCCGCAGAATCATGGCAGAAACCCCATGCTCGATCCTGCTGGTGACCGCCAGTATCGAAGCCAATGTCGCCGGGGTCTACGAAGCAATGGGGCATGGCGCGCTCGACGCGGTCGATATTCCGTCCGTGGGCATCGACGGTAATCCGTCCTCGCAATCCGCACGGCTTCTGACCAACAAGATTGCAACGATCGGCAAGCTAGTCCTGGATGCGCCATCCAAGGCAAACGGGCCGATGTCGGTTGCGGCCCACCCCTCCCCTCGACGCCTGGTTGCGATCGGCGCCTCGGCGGGCGGGCCGGCTGCCGTTGCAGCGGTGCTCAGCGCATTTCCTGTTGATTTTGGCGGCGCAATCGTGCTCGTCCAGCATCTCGACGCCCAGTTCATTCCAGGCCTTGCCGATTGGCTGGGGCACCATACCCCGCTTCCGATCCGTGCGGCGCGGGAAAAGGACAGGCCTCAGGCGGGCACCGTTCTTATCGCCAGTTCGGAGGATCATCTGGTTTTCAAATCGGCTCAGCAACTTGGTTACACGTCCAGCCCCAGGGACAATGTTTATCGGCCGTCCGTGGATGTATTTTTCGAAAGCGCCGCGCAATGGTGGCCGGGCTCGGTGATTGGCGTCCTGCTTACCGGCATGGGGCGGGATGGTGCGCGCGGGCTGAGACAACTCCGCGACAAGGGGCATCTCACAATCGCGCAGGATGAAGCAACCAGTGCCGTCTATGGCATGCCGAAGGCCGCCGCTGCGATCGGCGCGGCGGTCGATATTCTACCTTTGAGTGCGATCGGCTCACGCGTAATCGAAGCCTGCGAGCGCTCCACGTGAAAGGGCTCGTCTGATGACGCGAGAACCAGAGCTGGTGCCGCCGCTGGCGGATAATTATTCATCGATGGTTCTGCTTATCGATGATCAGGTCATGGTCTGCGAGGCGGTCAGGCGCGCCCTGGCCAACGAACCTGACATTGCGTTGCACTTCTGCACCGACCCGTTGAAGGCGATGACTGTCGCGGATGAGGTAAAGCCTACCGTCATCCTGCAAGACCTCGTCATGCCCGGGGTCGATGGGCTGCATCTGGTAAAGGAATACAGGAAGCATTCGTCGACACGCTCGGTTCCAGTCATTGTCCTGTCGAGCAAGGAAGATCCAGCGACCAAAGGTGAGGCTTTCGCTGCCGGAGCCAACGACTATCTCGTCAAACTGCCGGATCGCATCGAGCTGATCGCGCGCATTCGGTATCACACGCGCGCCTATCTGGATCACGTCCAGAGAGACGCAGCCTACCGCGCGCTGAGGGAAAGCCAGCGGCAGCTGATCAGCGCGAACCTCGAGCTTGAGCGTCTGACCCGGATCGATGGCCTGACTGGCCTCGGCAACCGGCGCTATTTCGACGAATATCTGGCGGCTGAGTGGAAACGCGCTTTTCGCGCACAGTCGCCATTGTCGCTACTGATGATCGATGCCGACAACTTCAAGCGATACAACGATGCCTATGGCCATATGGCCGGCGATGAGGTGCTCAAGCAAATAGCCCGGGTAATCCAAAGCGGTTCCGGCCGTTCCACCGATCTCGCTGCGCGCTATGGAGGCGAAGAGTTTGTCATCGTTCTGGTCGACACTCTACTGGAACAATCCAGCGACATCGCAGAGCGCCTCGTCCAGAGTGTGCGGAACCTGAACATACCGCACGGCCCGGATCGCGTGACCATCAGCGTCGGCGTCGCGTCAACAGTGCCAAGCGAGCACGAGACGCCAAACGATTTCGTCAATGCTGCCGATCTTGCACTCTTCCGAGCCAAGGCGGAGGGACGAGATCGTGTGGTGGTGCATAGCGTGTCCGCAAATAGAACAGCTTGATGGACGTCCGAAGAACGGCATACGGCACTCAGTTCGTCTGCACAAAACACCTTGAATCGGACGGCCGCTTTTGCGTCGTTGGTACAAGAGCCGGAAAGGCTGCTTTTGGGCGCAAAGGGGAAGGCAGCTGCAGGACCGCAAGCTGTACGTCGCTTTCAGTATAATCGTGTCGAAGCCGGCCTTCCGCCTCCAGCCCAATCCGGTCATTTCAGGTTCACCCGCTAGCCGTCGCAAGACTCAGGCGAGGAATTGAGCCTTTGGCGAGTAACACTTGCAACTGCGAGACGTTCGCTATTTTGGAATTACTACTGTGGAACGAGCGTCTTGAGGCGGCGTACGTCATCAGCGGCCTCGGCCAACAGCCAGGCGCGGAATGTCGTGATCTTGGGCAGCATCGACGTCGCCTTGGGACACACGATCCAGTAGGTCTTGGACAATCGCAGAGCCGTGGCGAACGGCCTGACGAGGCGCCCGTTGATGAGGTCCCACGCCGCAAGCGTCGTGCGGGCGAGTGCGACGCCCTGGCCGTCGACAGCGGCGTCTATGACCATGCTGGCGCGGTTCAAGACCGGACCGTGGGAGAGTTCGGCATCGACCACGCCAGCGGCCTCGAGCCATTCCGACCAGTCCTTTCGGTCATCAAGATGCAGCAACGGAAATTTCAGCACGTCGGACGGCTCGCGCATCCGCTGGTGCAGTTGGGGACTGCAGACCGCGAACAGTTCCTCGGAGCACAGGCGGAAAACTTCATGCCCCGGCCAGTTGCCATCACCATGCCGCACCGCAAGATCGACATCCTCTCTGGCGAAGTCGACGTGATGCATGGTTGCGGAAATCCTGAGATCGATGGCTGGATGCGTCTCGGCAAACCGGCCAAGGCGGTTGACCAACCATTTGGCGGCAAAGTCGGGCGATGTGCTGACCGTCAGCGCTCCGGCCCGTGAGAGATGCTGGATGCGCTGCGTGCCGAGAGCTATGCTGTCGAAGGCATCGCGCACCACCTCCAGATAGGAGAGCCCGGCCCGTGTAATGCTCAGCTTTTGACGTTCGCGATCGAACAGCCTGATGCCCAATTCGAGCTCGAGCGCCCTCACCTGATGGCTCACCGCGCCCTGCGTCACGGACAGCTCTTCCGCCGCCCTGGTGAAGCTCTCATGGCGTGCCGCAGCCTCAAAGGCTTTGAGGGCATTGAGCGATGGCAGTCGGCGAGCCAATTTCGCACCACATCATGAGAAAAATTGGGGCTAGCACGAGAAACCATGCTTTGCGCGCCGCATCAGATTGGCGCATTTCAGCGGCACAGGTCAACATGGACGCCGCGAAAGGATGAGAAATGTTCAATCACCCGCTGACTGAAGCGCGGAGGCCTTCCCCGTCACTGCCGACACACGTCCGTCACATCGCCAACAAGGTGACCGGAGCGATTGCAATGCTGTCGCACTGGATCCAACTCCACTGCCAACGTGAACAATTGGCCGAGCTCGAAGACCATCAGCTTGCAGACCTGGGTGTTAGTCGCACTCAGGTTCGGAAGGAATGCGCAAAATGGCCGTGGGAGCCCTAGACATGGGCCTCAAGGCCGCTCCTGATAAGATGAACCTCAAGACTCCTCTGGCGCAGCCTTGAAATGAACTTCGCTGACGGCACGGTCCGTTTTCAGACGATAGCAAAGACGGACGCGGCCGCGGCACCGCCCCGAGTATCTCACTATCTCCCCAATGCCGATGGCGACCGCGAGCCCGGTTTCAGAACGATGGCGTCGATCACTTCTGTCTGTTCATCGATCGATGGCGGGTCCGGGCGTTGACCTGCGGAGGATTCGAGTGGCGTTCGCCATCTGCCGATGGCACAGTCCGTCAGCAATCAGTGAGGCTAAAGTGACACGCGTAGTGATCATTGGCGGCAGCGGGCATGTCGGCACGTACCTGGTGCCGCGGCTGATCGAGGCCGGATATGAAGTGGCCAATGTTAGCCGCGGCCAGCGCGCAGCCTATACGCTGAATGCGGCGTGGAAATCGGTCGAGCCAGTGGTGATCGACCGCGACACGGAAGAGAAGGCTGGCACCTTCGGCGGGAAGGTCCGCGCGCTGAAGGCCGATATCGTGGTGGACATGATTTCTTTCACCCTCGACAGCACCATGCAGATCGTGGGCGCGCTGCGAGGCGAGGTGCAGCACTTCCTCCATTGCGGCACCATTTGGGTCTATGGGCACAACACCGCGATCCCCGCGACAGAGGACCAGCCGAAAAATCCGTTCGGCAGCTATGGCACGCAAAAGGCCGAGATTGAGACCTGGCTGCTCAACGAAGCCAGGCGAGACGGGTTTCCAGCCACGGTGTTTCGGCCCGGCCATATCGTGGGGCCTGGCTGGGAGCCGCTCAATCCGGCGGGGCACTTCGACGTCGGCGTGTTCGCCCAGATCGCCCGTGGCGAGCCGCTGGTGCTGCCCAATCTTGGCAACGAGACAGTACACCACGTTCATGCCGACGACGTAGCACAGATGGTGATGCGAGCCATCGCGAACTGGAGCAACGCGGTGGGCGAGGCCTTCAACACCGTCTCGCCACAGGCGATCAATCTGCGAGGCTACGCCGAGGCCATGTACAACTGGTTCGGCCACTCCCCGCAGGTGAGTTACGAGCCGTTCGATACGTGGAAGGGCAAGCAAACCGAAGAAAACTGGCGCGCCGCCTGGGAGCACATTGCACGCAGCCCGAGCCACTCAATCGCCAAAGCGCGGAACCTCCTGGGCTACGACCCGCGGTATTCGTCGCTCCAGGCAGTGTATGAGTCCGTCGAGTGGCTGGTGGCGAACGGGAAACTCAGCCGGTAGAAGTGCCCAGATACTTCTCAGCCTCGGCGCAGGTGATCCGGCATTAGCACAAGCCCGCCAACTCTGACTGACCCCACGAACATCTAGCGCGGTAGAGCTTGTAAACGTTAGTACGGCTTTCATCCGTCATCAGGCCGCTTTCGTTACCTGTCCCGCCTGCAAAAATCAGGATGTTTTTGGGCATCCGTTTCCTTCTGTGGCCAAGCGATTGTCACGCCGCCGCTGCGTACGATTCCTAAGATGTCGAGCCCCGCTTATCGACGTGATGATTGACCTGCTCCCCTGAAATGTCCTCGCTTTGAGGTTAGCCTGTCATCCGGATGAGGAGACAGGCAATGAAGCGATCGAGATTTTCCGACGAACAGATCATCGGCATTTTGAAGGAGCACCAGGCGGGGCTTTCGGCGACGGAGCTTTGCCGAAAATATGGTGTGAGCGACGCGACGTTCTACAAGTGGCGCTCGAAGTATGGCGGCATGGACGTATCGGAGGCGAAGCGGCTGAAGAGCCTGGAGGAGGAGAACGGCAAGCTGAAGCCTGTTGGCCGACGCCATGCTCGACGTCTCGGCCTTGCGCGAGATGCTCGGAAAAAACTTCTGACGCCTGGTCGAGGAGGACCGGTGTGACCTGGGCGATCGAGACAAGGGCTATTCGCAGCGTCGTGCTCGTCGGCATGGAGCCGCGGGTTTACCGGTATCGCTCGAGCCGACCGGACGACGCGGGCTTGCGAAAGCGGCTGCGGGAACTGGCCGCCGAGCGCCGACGCTTCGGCTATCGCCGGCTGCACCTTCTGCTGAAGCGCGAAGGCGTGGCGGTGAACTGGAAGAAGCTCTACCGGCTCTATCGAGAAGAGCGGCTGACGGTGCGCAGACGCGGTGGCCGCAAGCGGGCGCTCGGCACGAGAGCACCGATGGCGATACCGCAGGATGCCAACCAGCGCTGGAGCCTGGACTTCGTCTCCGACACGCTGACCGACGGCCGCCGCTTCGGATCCTGTCGTCATCGACGACTTCAGCCGGGAGTGCTTGGCGACCGTCGTCGACAACTCGATCTCGGGCGAACGTGTCGCCCGCGAACTCGACGTCATCGCCGAGCATCGCGGCTACCCCTGCATGATCGTGTCGGACAATGGCACCGAGCTGACCTCGAATGCCATCCTGGCGTGGGGTCATCGACAAACGTGTCGCGGTGATCGGTCCGGCAGACCAGGCGGCAAAGAAGGCCCTGTTCATGCGAACCTATTCAAGCGACGTCACTATGCTTGCGACCGAGGCCGTATCAGGCCTTGACCCCGCCACGGGCGAATTGCTCAAAGGGGCTGGCGTTACGGTAGAAGAATGCCTCCCGGATTCCGTGCGTGCTGCCGGCCGGCAAGCTCGGGTCAGCCTTCGTAACGGCAGATCGCTCTCATTCGACACGATTTATCCTGCCATGGGTTGCACCATGCGCTCAAAGCTCGCCATCGATCTCGGCGGAATGCGACGGCGCTGGCAATCTCGTCGTGCACCCCCACCAGCGCACCGGCATAGCCGGCCTCTATGCCGCAGGCGACGTAGTCGACGAAATCAACCAGATCGCGGTGTGGTTCGGGCACGCGGCGATCGCCGCCGTCGACATGCACAACTATCTTGCAACGACTGACTAACGCGGGGCGCTTGTACGGAGGCGGGTTGCGGGGTGGCGCGATGTCGGCCCTGAGCGTGGCCGCCTGGCTTGTTTCATCTCCTTATTATTGTGCAGTGCAGCAACGAAATTGCTGCAAGCGCGTTGCACTCACGCCCCTCAACTCGGAGGGATCAAAAACAAGGACGTCCCCAATTGCGAAAAGTCTCCGATACGATCGCGCGCCTCAGGGCACTGCGCGCGGAACAAAAAGCGCCTGCGATCTCGTCCATATCCGCCGATCGCCTCTCCGTCCTCGAAAATTTCGGCTCCAATCCCGGCGGGTTACAGGCAAGATACTATCGACCAGCTGACCTCCCCGAAGGCGCGCCGCTCGTCGTGGTACTGCACGGTTGCACCCAGAACGCCGCCGGGTACGACTACCACTCCGGATGGTCCCAAGTCGCCCAAGAGGCCGGTTTCGGGCTTCTCTATCCCGAGCAGCAACGCGCCAACAACCCGAACCTCTGCTTCAACTGGTTCCTGCCTGGAGACACTGCGCGCGATCGCGGCGAGGTCCTTTCGATCCGGCAGATGATCGAGACGATGGTCGTTACCTACGGCCTGGACCGACAGCAGATATTCGTTACCGGTCTTTCGGCGGGCGGGGCCATGGCCGCGGTAATGCTCGCCACCTACCCTGAAGTGTTTGCCGGCGGCGGCATCATTGCCGGCCTGCCGTTCGGTTGCGCGACAACCGTTGCCGAAGCGTTCGACCGCATGCGCGGCCACGGTGGCCCGTCCGAGCAAGAATTGCAGCGGCTTGTGCGGAAAGCCTCCAAGAACAATGGGCAGTGGCCCAGGCTTTCGATCTGGCAGGGCTCCGCCGATCGCACTGTGGCGTCCGTTAACGCAGAGTCCATCGCTGCGCAGTGGCGCGGCGTGCACAAACTCGACAAGGCGCCGACCCATTCGACTAGCGAGCGCGGACGAAGCAGGCAGGTCTGGGCTAACGAAGCTGGAGAAGCGAAGATCGAGATAAACATGATTGAAGGCATGGGTCACGGAATGCCCATCGGGGACGGCCTCGGCACTCCCGGACCTTACATGCTCGACGTAGGTATCTCTTCAACCCAGGAGATAGCGCGGTTCTGGGGTCTCGGCGATGCCGACGACGCGCGAGCATCAGCCAGCACTAGCTCGGCTTCTCCAAGGTCCGCTTCGCCAAGGTCAGCTAGGCCAAGGACCGAGACGACGCTGCCAACATTTCATCTTCGGGCAGCGTCGAAGGAACCGGCCAATGCCAAGCCTACGCAACCGGCTCTAGGTGACTTGCAAGGATCGCAGGCTCAAGCTGTAAAGAAGGTCATCGAGGATGCTCTGCGCGCGGCCGGCCTGATGCGGTAGGCGTAGCGCTAAAGGAACGCGGTCGACTTCATACGCGTTGACCGCCATTCAGCGAGTGGCACCATGCACCTGATCCAGATCCTTCTTCCCCGAGCCGACAATGGCGGCCAGCCTTTCGCGCGAGAAGATTTCGATCGGGTCAAGGAGGAATTGGCGAGCCGATTTAAAGGCGTTACGGCTTATCTTCAGGCCCCCGCAGAGGGCCTGTGGCGCCACGGCGCGGAATCTAACCGTGAGGACATCATTATCTTCGAAGTGATGACGGAGGAAATTGATCTGGCGGACTGGCACGACCGCCGCGCCGAACTCGAACGAAGATTTCGGCAGGACAAGGTTATCATCCGCTACATGCCGATGGCGCTCGTCTAGGGTCGACGACGCCATGCCGTCGACGTCGATCCGCAAGAGCGAATACGATCCCGAGAGCGAGGTTCTCTCCGTGTGGTTCGTTGCGAGCGGCAAGCGCTATGACTACGAGAGTGTTCCGGCGGAGGTCTACGCCGCATTCCGAAAGGCCTTCGCGAAAGGCCGCTTCTTCAATGACCACATCCGGGACCGTTTTCGCTATCGGCGGATCTCGGACGATTAGCGGGCTTCCGGGCAGGCGACGCTTACGCGCTCGTCTCAGTTTGGCGCGCCAGCAGGCTTCGATTCCGGAAAGCCTTTGTGCCGTAGAAAAATCGACATGAGGACTAGCACTGCTGTCGACATGAACTCCGACTGCCAGTTTTGGAAAGATTCGAACTAGAGGTTGGCCGCCATGAGGTAGCTGGCAGACTGTACCTCCTCGCCGGGCGCGGCGCCTGCTCGGTGCGAGCGGCCCAGTTCCCCTTTCGGGACAGACTACGTCGCGGTTTTGCCGCCCTTTCGAGGGTGGCCAACCGACCCTCTGGAACCAAGACCGCCGAGTGCAGTTTTGTCAGGGACAAAACTGAGGAGAACATTCGATGGCAAGCGCGTGGGAAGACGCTGATTTAACCGCCAGGCTTGCACGCGAGCATGGCGTTTCCGACGACGCAGTGAGGGCGGTCTTTCAAGCCTTGCGTCGCGGTGGCGGAACCATGGCCCAGTTCAGCCATGCGGACTTCGGCGGGATGTCGCAATGGTCTTCCGGCATGACCATGGTCGGCGAAATGTTCAACGACAGCCTTAAAGCAAAGCTCAACGCCATTGCGGGTGAACTGTCGAGGTACCTGCGCGAGCACCCTGCGGAGGACGGGGCTGATGATCGTGCTGTCAGCTATCGCTCCGGGGCCGCCGGTTCGTGGTGGCCCCAAGAGCTTGGTGTTCCTTCATCTGTCGGGTCTCAGAATGATATGCGCTACGCGGTGTTTCCCCTAAGACGTCGCCTGGTCATCGACGATCATGGCCGGACAACGACATACGACACCGGCGACCACCAAATTTCCGATGTATCTCAAGCGCAGAGCACCGATTCCACGCTCACGTTCGTCAGCCAACACGGCGTCGTCCGCGTTTCGGATCTCGCGCCGGCGAATAAGCTCTGAGCTGGGTCGTTCCGAAGGTTGGACTTTGAATCGATGGAAGCTGTCACGATCGTCGGATATCTCGCAGCCATATGTTCGATGACCAGCTTTACGCCGCAGGCTTGGAAAATCATCCGAACGCGCGACACCAACAGTATCTCGGCGCCGATGTACGCGCTGACCGTCTTGGGTTTTGCGCTATGGCTGACCTTCGGCTTGATGAAAGACGAATGGCCGATCATCATCACCAATGGGGTCTGCCTCATCCTCTCTGCATTCATCCTGCTGATGACCGTGCTTCCGAGAGCCAAGAAAGAAGCCGTCGCAGACGCCATCGACCCGACAGGATGCGCCGGCGATACTAAGAGTTGACTCTCCATTGGTGGTACTGTCGACGTCGCCTCTCTGAAGGACAGGACCTGTGTTTTGACCGTTCGATATAAATTGGGACGTGAACTCTCGTATGAGGTGAAAGCGCCCACGGTGTTCATTTTCAACTGGTGGTAGCGTGATTCCTGCGACACCACGACTTGGTCGAACGGCTGACTGTCGCCGAAGGTGAAGCGCTAGGCATAGAGAGGCCGGCGCCCTCGCTGGGAGGTTGCCCGAATGGCGCCGGCCGGACGGTCCCACTAGGTCCGCCGCGCCCTAAGACATAGCTGAGTCTTTATGCAACGTCATGTACTCGGCTTGGCTGCGTATGAGTGCCTCCAAAGCAGTTGGCCGTTGTCTCGATGATCGCGCGAAAACCACCACGGTTTGGCAAAGAACTGGTCATGCCGGCTCGCGATCTGTGGCGCGATAGGTTTCATGGCATACTTGATGAGCAGCCCCTCGCCGCACATTCGGGCCAGATAGCAGCGGGGTATCCCGATCTCGGTCAAGTCGCGCGCCCTCCTCATTTTCCGGCTAGCCCGGGTCGACCGACCTTGCACATTTTGTTGGCAGCTGATCCGATTTCTATCCAGGGGTATCCCCTGCTTCTACTCCCTCGCTCAGCGGCTTCTACTTCCGACGCACATACCCACTCATGGCCGCGCAACTGCATGACCAAGGGTTTGGGAGCGGGCTTGAGCCTGCTCACATGCCCCCCGACGCCGGACATTTGGAGAGCCTGATGGCTAACAGGAAGTTTTTGACAGCTGAGGAAGTGTCGGAACGCTATCGCGGCAGCAACTCTCTTGGAACGCTGCGAAATTGGCGGGCCAAGAGGATTGGACCGGCGTACGTCAAGCTTGGCAAAGCGCTGTTGTACCCAATTGAGGAACTCGATGTGTGGGATCGTAAGAATACAGTGGCGTGCCGTGCGTCAAAGGGATTCAGCATGAATGGCGGTGAGTTAGCGTGATTGGTGACGAAGGAGCATCCAATCCCGCCCCCAGAAGCCGCTCCTTATGCTCTGGTAGTTCTGGATTTTTGCGAGATAATTCAACAAGATAGGTTATGTATGAAGGAAGTTGCACACGAGCCGAGCGCGGCGTTGCCGCCGGCGAGACATGGCCTTGCGATCTCGGCCCCGACCTCTCACGCGGCTTCCGCGCGTTGAAGACGTGGATGACGATTGAGACGCTGGGAGCCGAGCGAATTGGCAGTTCAATCGAACATACCTGTGCCCTCGCCCGCTATCTTGGACAGAGACTGCGGCAGCATCCGGCGATCGAGTTGAAAGCGCCTGTTTCGCTGAACATCGTGTGTTTCGCATCCACGGAGCCGACGCAGCATACATCCAGAAACTTGGTGTCCGACCTTCAAGAGAGCGGGCTGGCAGCGCCCTCGTGGACCACGCTCCACGGCCAACCGGTTGTACGATGCGCAATCGTCAATCACCGCACGACGAGTGCCGATGTAGACAGCTTTGTTGCAACCCTAGCCGATCGTTTGGACAACTAGGGAACTGGGGACTTCGCCGTGTGTCGGTTGGGCACTGCTCGTGCCCGTCGGCCGCGGCTCCTCCTGCTGCCGCTGCATCGAAATTCATGCACGCAAGACCGTGTTAAACGATGGTCGAAGGACTGGATTCGCGTGACAGATGAGGTTGGTGGGCAAGAATTCGCCTACACAATCGCCCGGCGCAGGGAGTCGGGCTTAAGCGTCTGACACGTCCTATCTGTCTGGCTTGCCTTCATCACAATGAACGGCGACATGTCTGAGCGTCCGTGAGACATCTTCTCGCATGGAAAAAGCTGTAGGCCTTTACCGGTGCCCAGGAAGTCCGCCGTTTGCCTGCATCCTGGAGAGCGGCCATGACGCATACCGTTCTGATGGCCACCGGCCAGACTTCGACACGTTGCCGTGGGAAGCTGAATACAGAGCCGCCAAACAAACGAGATCAAGGCCGGGATCACCGCTACTCGGTCCGAAGCAAGAGCGACGCCATCACGCTTGTTCTGCGTCGCAACCAGAGGGTTTTATTCCCAACCATATAGTCGACGTACCAAGCGCGATTTGCGGTAACAAACCCAAGGCGTTACCGCGATGTTCGATCTGACCAGCGCCATTTTATCACGACGCCGACAAGGCCCGCGAGCATTTGGAAGCCATCCATTGGCCTCATGGCCCGTTCTGCCCCCATTGCGGCAACGCCAATCCCGAACGCATCACCAAGCTGCGGGCAAATCCACGCGCCCCGGCGTCTACAAGTGCAACGAATGCCGCGCGCCGTTCTCGGTCACTGTCGGCACCGTGTTTGAGCGTTCCAAGATCGGCCGGCACAAATGGGTGCTGGCCTCGCATCTCTACGCCTCGTCAAAGAAGGGCATGTCCGCCCACCAGCTGCACCGGATGCTTGGCGTCACCTACAAGACCGCTTGGTTCCACCGCATCCGTGAGGCGATGGCCGAAGACGTGAAGTCCAGCGGCCCACTTGGCGGCGAAGGCAAGACCCTTGAAGCTGACGAAACCTACATTGCACGCGTCGACCGCGATTAAGTTGGACGCAACTGGAGCGGAGGAAAGTGAGAGTGCGCGAGCAAAACGGCCGCACCGTAGTTCAACGGATGTCCGTCGTGATTTTCCTGATATTCAACATTGCGCTGAATGGGGCGCCGATGGCTGCCGCCTCGTCTAGGGCACCTCCCAAATACGACCATGTCGTCGTCGTCATCATGGAGAACCATTCCTTCACGCAGATCTTTCAGACGGGAGGAGCGGCTGCTTATTTGGAGGAGCTATCAATGGGCGGCGCGGTCTTCAATCAGTCCTACGCGGTCGCTCATCCCAGCCAACCGAATTACCTCGCACTTTTCAGTGGCTCGACGCAAAACATCCATGACGATGGTGAACACGTCGTTGTGGCGCCGAACTTGGCCAGCCGCCTTAGTGCCCATGGTAAAACTTTTGCGGGATATGTCGAGGCCGGATCACCGCGAAAGCACAACCCCTGGGAATCCTTTCCAGATGCGAAGAAATTTGAGAAGCCATTGACTGACTTCCCCCTCGATTATGCAAAGTTGCCGGCTGTTAGTTTCGTGATCCCCAATCTCTCAGACGACATGCATGATGGCACGATAAAGCAAGGTGATACCTGGCTGAAAACTCATCTTGATAGCTATGCTAAGTGGTCAAGAAAAAACAACAGCCTTCTGGTCGTCACATTCGATGAGGACGATTCTCATGCCGAGAATCGCATTTTTACCGTATTCTACGGCTTTGGCATCTTGCCGGGAAAATATTCCGAGATGATCGACCACTATGGGGTCTTACGGACGATCGAAGAGATTGAGACAATATCTCCTCTCGGCACCAGCGTCTCGAGGGGAGTAATCAGGAGCATTTGGCGTCAACACTGAGGCGAATCGTGGGGGTTCAAAGATTCACGCGGACTCACGGTTGGGCTGCGGTAAACTCTCGCTATGGCAACTCGATGCCTGTTTCGACGCGGTGGAGCGAAACGAGCCGCTGTCCGTAGTGGTGCGAGACGCTCGATGCTAGAGCCCAAGTGGACGCGTTGGTGACGAGTGGCAAGATAGATCCTACAGGCGGCCGGGCTCGATCATGTCGGCCAGTATCTCCCGCCGCTCCTCCAGCGCCGTATCGCGCAGATCGTGGCCATTGAGGTGGAGAAGGTCGTACGGGACGAAGTACAGGTCATGCTGCCGGCGGGTGATCGCCTGCGCAGCGCCACGAAATCCGACAGCCCAGCATCGTTCAACACGATGATCTCGCCGTCGACGATGGCACTCTCAGCGCGCCGAGATGCGCCGCTTCCGCGACGAGGTCGCGATATTTTGACGTCCAGTCGAGACCGTTGCGCGTGTAAATGCGGGTGCCATCCTCGTCGATGATGATCTGCGACCGGTTGCCGTCGAACTTCACTTCGTGAATCCAGCCGTCGCCTTCCGGAGGCTGCTCGACAAGGGTCGGCATCAAGGGCTGGAGGAACTTCAAGCGCATGAACTGACTCGCAAAACCGCGATTCAATCAGCATGTGCTAAAATAGTTCCGGAACATTTTACGATGACCGGATGTTGCAACGGGCATGACCAAGCTCTCATGCCTCGGACCGCCCATTCCCGGCAAGTTGCACGGCGGCGATCTCATCCGTGAACACGGCCATTTCTACAACTCACCGTACTGCGGCCAGAAGGTTGATCAGCGCGATTTGCGACAAGTCTTCTGGCATGAAGAGCCTGGGGATGAGCCGCTGGAGCCGGAGCCCCACGCCAAGATCCTCGAATGCCCACTCGACGATCATTGGCCTGCTGCCGGTTTTTCGGACACGCTGTTAAGCTAGCATAGCTTTGTCCTCGAACTCGACGGGGCTCAGATAGGCCAGTGTCGAGTGCCTACGCCGAGGGTTGTAGAAGCGCTCGATGTAATCGAACATATCCGCCCTGGCGTCATCTCTCCTCCTGTAGACCTTGCAGGCTGTGCGCTCGGTTTTCAGCGACGAGAAGCTCTCCATCGCGGCATTGTCCCACACGTTGCCTGACCGGCTCATCGAGCACGTGATGTCGTGGTCGGCCATCAGGCGCTGGAACTGCTCGCTCGTATATTGCGATCCCTGGTCGGAACTGACGAACTTCGGGGAAATGTCTTCGCATACACCTTCGCCGAGAGCGATCCTGGCAAGCGAAGGGCACCCGCCAGCCGAAGCCAGCGAAACGCATGTGGGGGTGGTGAGTAAATGCGGGTCGCGAGTGGATCGCCGCGCCGCCGACTACTGTGGTTGCTTTTCGTTCTCCGCAGCCCGGAAACCCGAGGCGGTTGCATCAGACTCGCAGATATAGGCGCCCTTTTTTGTGTTCCCGTAGTTTCTGCTTCCGGCGAAGTGGAAAATCTTCGACTTCAGGTTGACCCAGACCACTATGCCGGCCGGGCAACGAGCCTTCGCCTGCCCCTCGGTCGCGAACTGGTTAGCACCACTCGGTGTGGCGGTCGCGGCCGGAGCCGGCGCATTCTTAGGCCGAGTTGTGATGGTGGTCGGTGCTGTTGTCGTTGTGGTTGGCGCGGGTTTCGCAGGCGTCACGGTCGTCGTTGTGTTCTGGGCCGGGGGAATCACTTCGGTTCCGGCGCGGCAGGCAGCGACGAAATCCTTCTTGGTTTCGCCAGATCCTTTGATCGCGTCTTTGTTGGCTGCGTACTCGGCATCGCAGGCCTTTGCCGTTTTCACATTCCCGGTGTTGGTCGACGCCGGAGCCGCTTTCTTGGCGGGAGCAGCGGTTGTAGCCGGTGCTACGCCGCTAGGGATGACCTCAGTGCCCGCGCGGCACGCTGCAATAAAATCCGCCTTCTTCTCACCCGAGGCCTGAATGGCGGGTTTGTTGGCAGCATATTCGGCATTGCATTCCTTGGCGGTCTTGGTGGCAGCCATGCCTGCACTCGGCACAAGCGCCAGAACGGCTGCAGCGCAAGCGATTGAAAACATAGGGGCAAACTGAAATCGCATCGCAAACTCTCCCTTTCAAGCAAGCGGCTGCCGCTCAAGCGACCTCTTATAGTCGCGTGGATTGGGTCCAGCGACTTACGGATTCGTAAATTACGAAACGATGGCGTCGGGCTCCAGCTGAGTTATTTCCGGCATTGGCCACGGTTTCGCCATCCGACCAAGGTTCAACGGTTTCTGCACCCCAATGGAGCGCCCTGGCTGGGCACAACAAAGGAATTCCCATGGCCTCGACCGCAGCGTTGATCTGGTATCTGGTAATCGCCGGTCCGCAAGGTGGCATGGTTGTGCTACCCAGCACCTTCGACAAGCGAAAACAATGCGCCGCCGCCGTTGCCGAGTATCAGAAGCAGCCAACGCCTGCCGGCTGGTCGTTGCAATGCGTGCCGAGCGCCTCGCCTTTCACCGACAATGGCTCGGCCGAGTAGCCATCCTGCGTCGGCCACTTCCTGCTGAAGACATTCCAGCGGCCGATTGCGAGCGCTCGACCGCGAATGTTGGCGCGTCGCGAACCGAACTGCCACAGGTAGGCGCGGGCTTCCGCGACAACGCCATAGCTCCGACTTTCCGGCGCTGCTATTGTTCGCTCGCGGCTGACCCCAACGCCGCGCGGCCGGCGCTTATCAGGCAGCCCACCCCCAACCCCCGCCCCCTGTTTTGCGCCGGCCATCTTTGTGCCGCGCAGAAAATCTTGGGAAACGTTGAACCTATGGGCATCGAACACGGCAACTCGAGACGTGGGATCAAAAGCATACAGTGGCGTGCCGTGCGTCAACGCGATCCAGCATGAACGGCGGTGAGTGAGCGTCATTGGTGACGGAGGAGCATCCAAGACCGCCCCCAGAAGCCGCTCCTCACGCTCTTGCAACATAGTTCAATAAGATAGATGGCAGCGACAGGAAGTGGCACAAGCAACCGTCCGCCAGCCCGCACTACGAAATTAGTGAGGATGTGAATTCCGATAGGGCCAAGGCCTTCGCCGACATGCCAAAGAAGCCGTGCTCATGCCGAACACAACACATGGCCGCGCCAAGCAGGCCGGCATCGGGGCCGGCCCAAAGGCCTGGGCGACGATCCAGTCGCTCGACGTCATGCACCGTCGGCTGGTTACCATCACCCTCCGGCGGCGTGTCGACCAGGGTGGGCACCAACGGCGGGATGAAGGATAGCCAGGCGCCGCCGGCAGCCAGCGGGGCACTGGCCTTCAGAGTTTCGTTCAGGAGGCACGGAACAAATCCCAGGGCATAGGAGTTACCACCGCGCTACGGGGGACTCCGCAAATGCTCCTTGCCTTGGACGATGCAATCTCGACGGCTGTCCTGGCCGGAAGGGGCGCAGACGCGGAAATCTTCGGCGTGATCGATCTCACCAGCAAGACAGAAACGCGGATCGGCGCGATCAGCTTAGGACAGGCCATTCAGTTCGTCGCCAACGCGTCGGTGCTTGGGTACGATGTCCGCGGTGCAATAGTCCTTTACGGCGAACCAGGTACGCCGAGCTTGCGGATATGGGACTGCGAACATCTGTGGGCGCAATATGGTGGCGCCTTGCTCCAACCCTAAATCCAAGACTGAGATCCGCATTCACTTTGCTGATGTCCGGAGCTCGTAGTCCACCGAGAGGCACGTCGGCATGAAACAGGTCTGACATCGAATTAACGAACACACGCCGCGGCTTTGACCATGTGGTAGGGACCGAAAGGGAGTTCCGATCTAGGTAGATTTTGCCGGTCCACTTGGCGCGACCGCCGTACCTCCGCGTGAGGTCGGAGTATTTCTCCACGCCCATTCCCTCAAGCCTTGCGACCATGCGCCTAGCGTAACAGTTCGTGCAGCCAGCAGTTAGCACGGCGCACCCAGCGACGGGGTTCCACGTTGCATCGGTCCATTCGATCGATGTCTCTGCCATATGATGGTTCTCCAGCGGGAGAATGGTTAATCGATGGCAATTGACACTTCGTTAGTCGCCTCGTGGGACGGACAGAAATTGCGCGCGAGGCCACGTAACTAGTTGACTTTGCTGGCGTATCCGACAAGATTCGAACTTGTCCTTCGGAGGGCCGTAGTCAACTTCTGCCCTCAAAACTTGAAAACTTCGACTAAGCGGCGTGCCTCCGATAGCAAAAGAATGCCCTTCAATAGTGCCTGTCGCGATGTAGCGGTCTTCCGCCTCGAACGCCCAGATATGAACTTCGATCAATGTCGCAACACTGAGGATCCAGACCCAATTTTTTCATTAGCGCGCAAAATTCAGCTGCAGGCTCAACGCAGAAAGTTCAAAAAGATAACCCCAGCGGATACGCCAAAGCAGCAGAAGTTGAGTTATGGAATTGGCAATTGCATTGTTATATTACTTACTATCATTAGTATCCATTATGTTAAACTGATAGCAATCGTCGCAGCGCCGCATGTCGTGCCCCTGATAGGTCCGCCGATGGACAGCACTACGAAGTCGACGCGCCCCAGCATTTCTCCAGCTTTGCGGAGGCGGCTGGATTTCCGACGGTGCGACTAAAATCGCAGCAGCGCAGTGATCAATTCGCAGGGAACGGAAGGTTTTGCGCCGCGCTTCCGTCGGCGTTTTGAGGTATAGTTGCGGTGGCTGCCTCAATGCGAGGGTTCGTGTCGCCGACCTCACTCCACGCTCATCCAACGACCAGAACCTCGCACCTGCTCGCATCGTTCCAGCGATCAAAACCGAGAGATCGATCTGTTGGTATTTAATCGCAAATACCCGTCAAGAGCATTTTTGCCAACCACGAAAAAGGGGGTGGGCCCTGGTGGGATTTTATTGGCTTTTTCGTGGGGCTGAATCGTCAAATCTCCCGCATTGTTCCGTATCATTCAGCGACGAATTGCCGACTGGAGCGGATCGAGAAAACGCTATCGCCTCGCGACGCGGGCAATTCGCATCCGAATCTAAAATTCGAATGCTTACCTTGCTGCACCACCATTGTCCCTGGCGCCAAAACTCATGAACCAGCGACACCAAATGCAGGAGACGACGCCTCAGATATTGGCCAGCGTACCCAGCGTCGCGATAGTCCGTAATCAAAGTATCGACACCGGCACGCTTGGACGCCGCTTCCACCTCGTGGCCGTCGCGTTGCAACTTCTTGACCGTGCTCGCTCTGGCGTAATGTGAGGCACCAATGACTGCAATTTTCATAATCGAGTCTCCTTGTGACCATTCAAAGTCTGGGAATGCTCGAGCGAGAATGCGCTATCGGTGGCCGGCGGCTCCAAAGCAACATGATCTTTCACGAGCACAAGACGCGAGTGCCCAATAGGATCTGGCTCCAAACCTGCCTCGATGATCGCCATCGCCGAACCGCCAGCACGCAGTCGTCAATTTCGTCGTGCGCACTGCTGTCCATCAACCAATCTATGTGATTGACGATGTGTCAGCGATAACGCTCCGCATATTTCGAACTCAACGCAGTCACGGTTGTCATGCCCTCTTCCTCAACCAGGCCGGCCACCGCCTGTTGATTGTCCAGCAAATCCAGGTTGAGCACGTCCTCGATTTGTCTCCGCAGAAATTCGGGGCGCAATCCATCGCCGCGCTTGGCAGCGATTGGATGGAGTGCCTGCAAGAACGCCAGCATGGCGTACCTCTTTGTTTGGCGCCGGTCATCCGAGATGGCGCACCCAGAGAACTCGCACTTGGCAGGGAGGACGGCAACGACGCTGACAGGTAGGCATGCCTATGCCGAGGTATGATCGGACTGAAGCAATTGTTCTTTGATTGCCGCGCGCGTACGCCCGACATGAGGAATGGTACCTGGATGAACCCAGAATCCCTCTCACCACGCATGGCAACCTCGGTTGTCAGAGCAGTCGTTCGCCCAGGAAATTATAAACGAAAGTATTGGCCGCCCGTGCCCCAGGCACGATAGCTCACATCCCGCTACGGCCTGCATGGTTCAACCAGACATCAGGAAACTCGAAGAGCGACGGCCGCAGCTTGCTTTGCTCGATTGCCGCTGGCGCAGTGAAGCAGCTTTTCCATCTGAAGGAGTCGTCATCATGACCGTTCATTCCGAACTCGAAAGCGGCTCCGCCGAACTCGCATTGCCTGCCGGGGCACTTACCTCGATCGAGATCGACGTCTCTTCGTTAACGCCTGGAATGTCGCTGATCGTGCAATGGCGCGGCAAGCCGCTTGTCGTGCGAAACCGCACCAGGCAGGAAATGAAGGATGGCGAGGGCGTCAATCTTGCTGACCTCAAGGATCCGATTGCCCGCAACGCCAATCTTCCCGCCGACGCGCCAGCGACAGATGCCAACCGCACCGCGCCCGGCCAGGCGAATTGGCTGGTGATGGTTCAGGTCTGTACCCACCTTGGATGTATCCCGCTAGGCCAAGACGGCGAATTCGGCGGCTGGCTCTGCCCGTGCCACGGCTCGCAATACGACAGCGCAGGACGCATCCGCAAAGGTCCAGCGCCTGAGAACATGGCCGTGCCGGTGTTCCAGTTCGTGTCCGATACCAAGATTCGTGTCGGCTGAGGCAAAGGACATTTCAATGAGTGAGGGACATTCGACCTACAAGCCCACCACCGGTATCGGCCGCTGGTTCGACACCCGCTTGCCGTTGCCACGGCTGGTGCATAATTCCTTCATCGTCTATCCCGTCCCCCGCAACCTGAACTACGCCTATACGTTCGGCGGCATTCTCACGGTCATGTTAGCATCGCAGATCATAACCGGTGTTGTGCTGGCGATGCATTACGCTGCCGATACGGGGCTGGCCTTCAACTCGGTCGAGAAGATCACGCGCGACGTGAATTCTGGCTGGCTCCTTCGCTCGCTGCATTCGAACGGCGCATCATTCTTCTTCATCGCCGTCTACATCCACATCTGCCGCGGGCTGTATTACGGCTCGTACAAGTCGCCACGTGAGTTTCTGTGGGTGCTCGGCTGCACCAACTTGCTGGTGATGATGGCGACCGCCTTCATCGGCTATGTCCTGCCTTGGGGCCAGATGAGTTTTTGGGGCGCCACCGTAATCACTAGCTTCTTCAGCGCCATTCCGCTGGTCGGCGATTGGATCCAGCACTTGCTGCTCGGGGGTTTCGCGGTCAGCAACCCGACGCTGAACCGCTTCTTTGCCCTGCACTACCTGCTGCCATTCTTGCTTGCCGGAGTAGTCACCCTGCACATCTGGGCGCTTCACGTAGTGGGCCAGAACAATCCAACCGGCATCGAGGTAAAATCGAAAACCGATGTCGTCGACTTTACGCCCTACGCCACCGTCAAGGACGCGGTCGGCATTATCGTGTTTCTGTTTTTCTTTGCTTATTTCGTCTTCTACCTGCCGAATTTTCTCGGCCATCCGGACAACTACACGGTCGCCAACCCGCTGAAGACCCCGGCGCATATCGTGCCAGAATGGTACTTCCTGCCGTTCTACGCGATCCTACGCGCCATCACCTTCAATGTCGGACCGATCGATTCCAAACTCGGCGGCGTGCTGGCGATGTTCGGCTCTATCGCCGTGCTGTTCCTGGTGCCGTGGCTCGACAGCTCCAAGGTTCGCTCTGCGGTCTACAGGCCCTGGTACAGGCTGTTCTTCTGGATGTTCGTGGCCGACGCGCTCTTTCTCGGCTGGCTCGGCTCGCAGCCGGCGGAAGGCTCCTACGTCACGATGTCCCAGTTGGCGGCGCTCTACTATTTCGCTTTCTTCATCATCGTGATGCCACTGCTTGGGCAGATCGAGACGCCGCGCCCTCTACCGCATTCGATCACCGAAGCTGTCCTCGAAAAGAATGCGGCCCGGTCCAAGGCAAAAGAATAGATTTGCGGCAACGATCGATGTGGTCTGACGATGGGGATGCTGTCGACCTTTGGCGGTCGCATTGAGCGCACGCTGACAGAATTCGGAGCATCAGCAAGCAATCGGCATTCAAGCCTGGTTTGCCCTCCAGTCTCTTCACGAGGATGTCGCCGCCGCCTCCGCGCATTGTGGATCACCCGAAATACCCAGAATCTGCGCCTGTGGCGTTGAATTCACCCCTGGTCGCTGGCGCCCCGCCTTCCACGCAACGCGACTGATGCTCATTGGTGGCGAGCCGCTCACCGGCCCTCGCCATATTTGACGTCTCCTCCACCTCGGTCCGACGGATCGAGCAAGTAAAGGCAGACTGGCGCGACGGTCCACCCTTGGCATACCAAGGAGGGAACCCAGCCCTTTGCCACAGGTTATGATCCTGATGGCTTCGCGGGCTGCGCATCATATGGCTTCTGCCATCATCGCCATGCGGCCAGCACGCTCTAACGACGCCAGCGATCCTAAGCCATCAAGTTGAGTTCGTTCCTCATCGTGTCTTTGTCGGGCAAGCCGTCGAACCATATGTCGACCTAGTCGCGAACAGGAACTCGTCGTTGCTCGCTTCGGAAAACAACGAAAGCGACGCCTGCTCTCGCATCAGTATGGCCGAAGACGGCTTGAGCCGTCCAAGAAGAGCGTTTGTAGCGTGCCGATGCATTCTCGATAACGACCAACGGGTATCGGAGATTACCTACCGCATCGCAGGCAATCGCAACGTCACGGTCGTGCCCGCCCCCAGCGTACTCTGCATGGCGATGCCGCATTGAGCAAAAGATTCAGCACCGCATTTTGCAACCCAATCCGATCGCACCTTACCAAGGGCAGATCGGACCCGACCTGCACCCTCGAAGCGGATGTTAGTGTCCCAAGCGCTTTGAATGATCGTTTCGATCTCACCCAGGCGCGATGCGATGCCTGGCGGCGGTTTGATCTCGGTTGAAGCCGCCCTGGTGTCTGAACGGTCGACAATCACCCAGGTCGATATCCGGTGTCGTAGACGACGGAATTGGAATGACAGCGAAACCATGGTCCGCGCATTTGATCCCTTCTTCACAACGAAAGGCGAAGGCCTCGGCGGCGTTGGCTTGCCGATGGTGAAGCGCTTTGCCGAGGAGTCGGGCGGAACGCCCTTCGTCCCGTTATTGCCGGCGCCAGAACTGCTTTGGAACGAGCTGGCGGCCTTGTCAGACAGACCATCGGCATAGCCCAAGAAAGCCACGTGGAGGCCACTTGGATGAGATTGCCCAGGTCGTGAACGATGCCGGCGGTCGATATCTGACTGGGTGGGCTCCATCGATCGGGAGGTCGACGACATCCCTCTTTTGGCACTAAGCGTGACATCCCTTCCCCCGTTCGCTCGGTTGAAATTTGGCTGCAAGAAGACGCTATCAAGACGCTATAATGCGGGAGTATCTGGCGCGGCGGGTAGGAGCGAGAATCAGCTGTCGAAGGCCGTGTTCATCACAAAATCAACTGACGAAGGGGCCCTGTAACCGGGGACAAAGCGCTCACCGAAATCCCGGGCAAAGTTATCGTAGGTCGTTTCCGGGTTGACTTTTGCGATGTGGCAAAAGCATCGCGTCATCCGCTGCTTCATTCCCAGCCGCGGAAATTCGCTCACGATCGCTGCCATTTCGGTTGAAGAAATGAGGTCGTATTGCCGGTCGACGACATCAAGGCAGATGCCGGCGGTACACAATGCCACCTCAGCCTCCTTGTAGAGTCCAATTGACGGCGTCGAGTTGAGAGCCACACTGTCCCATATCAATTGAGCGCGACGCTCATCGAACCCTCCCTCCCGTACGAAGGTCCGGGCAAGGTCGGCGCCTACCACTTCGAAACGACGAGGGCCGGTGAAGTTCTCGTTGAGGGTCACGTCGTGCAGCAAAGTTCCGACAGCAACCACTTCCGCGTCATGCTCGATGTTCTGGAGCTGTGCGATCCGGGCCGCGACCGGACGACGTGGTTGAACAAGTAGGGCTCACATTTCTGGCGAGCGTATTCGATTGCCCGATCGACAAGTGGCGCGTCGGGAACGGAAATCCCAGCAAGGGTCCGCTCAGCAATCTTGTTCATCCCAATACCCTTTCTTCCCTGGCGTACTGCGCCCCGATCGACCGCGGCGCCTTCTGACTTCATTTCCCTTACGTAGCGTCGGGTTCTTCTCGGTGGTGTCGACGACGACCGCGAGCAGGCGTGCTTTATGTGCGGAGAGTGCGCGCGGACGGCCTGCGAAGCTATTCTACGGAAGGGTCCGTCGTACGATGCCAAAGTGCAGGGTAGACCGGCTTGATCGTCTGGGTCCCACGGCAGACGGCAGCGACCTATCGCATTTCGCCCTGCAAGCCCTAACGCCGGCGCGGATGTCGGGCAGCTATCAAAATAGGCATTGAAATACCACCAATGAAGGCATGGGCCAGGCATGTCACGGCCTTTGTTGGCGAACCATTCATGCGATCGAGGCCAAAAAAGACGCGCAGGTAAGGCGCCAGCGCCAAGACAACGAAGCCTCTCGTCAACGGTAGCGTGTCCAGGCTTTTGGCCTGCACGCCACAATCCTTCGTATGGGTCAGCCAGCCCGCTGGTCTGATCGTATGGCAGGTGCTCCGCCCGTATCTCTGTGAGGCGAATGCCATGAAAATCCACACCGGAGTCACCGAGATGAAAATGATCCTTGTTACCGCCGCTCTCCTGGTTTCATTGGGAGGCGCCTTTGCCGGAAGCGCCCATTATGGGTCCGGCGTCGATCCGCAGTTGCCCGCGACCACCACTGACACCGTGCATACCGCATCGACCAAAAAGGCAAACAACAACGTCGGCGTGCCGCACACCGTGCGCAGGCCGATCGTTCCCAACGAAGAATATGGCCAGGGCATCTGGGGCCATTAATCCTGATGGCAGAAATTTCAGGGCCCGGGCGAGAGACCTAGGTACTTTCGCTATCTCAACCGGCAAAGAGCGTCCCCGATCCTGGGCAGCAAGGTAGCCGCGACGCAACGCCAATCGAAACACCAACGTGCTTTCAGTGAGGATGTTCACGAAGACGCGGTTGGTTGGGAGTTTGGCCCGCAATGTCGATGTGGCGGCGCGACCCCAGTCTGATGTGAACCCGCCTCGCAAGCATGGATCTCATGTATGGCTGATCAAGCGGATGACGACTCCGGTGTCGAGAACGCCGCTGTCTCAGTCGGGGCCAGCAGCCTCAGCGACCAACTGGCGACGATCAAACTCGGTTTGAAGGCGTCGCCGGTCCGCAACTGGCTGCTTTGGGCGTCGGTTGGCATCGTGGCGGTCATTGTCGCGACGTCGATTGGCCAGGTCCTGCTCAACCGCTGGAACCAGCCTTTCTATGATGCGCTGGCGCGCCGCGATATGGCCGCCTTCCTGCACCAGCTTCTGGTTTTTGCCGTCATTGCCGGCGGGCTGCTGGTGCTCAACATCGGCCAGACCTGGCTCAACCAGATGATCCGGCTGAAGCTGCGCGAGGCGCTTACGCTCGATCTGATCGACCAATGGATGCGCCCGGCACGGGCGCAGCGGCTGGCAAATGCCGGTACCATCGGCATCAATCCCGATCAGCGCATGCAGCAGGACGCCGGGCATCTTTCCGATCTTTCGACGGACCTCGGCGTTGGACTGTTGCAGTCGTTCATCCTGCTTGCGTCCTTTGTAGACGTGCTCTGGCAACTCTCTTCCGGCTTCATCTTCCACATTGGCGGATATTCCCTGGGGATACCAGGCTACATGGTATGGGCGGCATTGCTTTATGCCGGCCACGCCTCGTGGCTGAGCTGGCTGGTGGGGCGCCCGCTCATCGACCTCGACAGCGATCGCTACGCACGCGAAGCGGAATTGCGCTCCTCAATGGTGCGCGTCAACGAGAACGTCGATGCCATTGCGCTCGATCATGGCGAAGCCGCGGCCAGGCGACGGCTCGAAGTCGACCTAGGCACGTTGCTGGGAGCCGTGCGGCGCATCTACACCGCGCAGATCAACCTATCCTGGCTGACCAGCACTTACGGCTGGATCACCGTCGTGGCCCCGATCCTTGTCGCAGCGCCTGTCTATTTCTCGGGCGACATCGGCTTCGGCGGACTGATGATGGCAGTCGGCGCCTTCAACCAGGTGAATTCGTCGCTGCGCTGGTTCATCAACAACATCGGCAGCATCGCCGACTGGCGCGCCACTTTGATGCGCGTAGCCGATTTTCGCATCGCGCTGAATAAAACCGATGTGCAGGCTCGACAAGGAAAAGCGCCCCGAGTCCGGCGACAGTGCTGATGGCAGCTTGACCTTCAAGAAACTCGAGACCAGCTATCCCGAATAAAAGGGCCGCACTGGCTGAACTCTGTTGCTCCTCGGAGCGGCGGAAAACCACATGGCACGTAGACCCGGGCATTGCCCTGCCCTGACGGGCGGTGACCCGAGTACATCGATATCTTCTACAATCACCGCGCATGGCCGCCCTAGACTTTAGCATCGACGGACAGGTGCCTGCGTAGAATAGGCTGATGCACCGGACTGCCCCATCTTCTCCGTACCGGCCACCTCCGTGGTACGGCTGAAGAAGGAGATGAAGATGAGAAGTGATGTACCAAGCAAGGGGTTGGAATGGACCGACCTTATTCTCGGCGCAGGTTTGGCCTGCGCTGCAATCATGTTCGTCGGGCTGCCTGCTGCGGCTTGGAACGCCGGGATCGTGGGCACACTGATTGTGTGCTGCTCTGCCGCGGCCCTCTATCGCTATGGGGATTGGGCGGAATGGTCCAACCTCACCTTAGGATGCTGGGCGGTGGTAGCTCCGTTCCTTCTCGGCTTCGGATCGGCGCAGGGTCCGATGTGGACGCATGTCTTGATCGGTATTTGCGTAGCGACGTTCGCTGCCTTGCAGCTTGTGGCAAGTCGCAGGGCGCGGGCGGCTTAGCGCACCAACACTTCGAGTACAGGGGCGTCGTGGTGCAGTTCAGCAAGAGGAAGTCATCGGCTTGCTCCTGTGCCCCGGCGCCTCTTCCAGTGCCGGCACCGGTGACACGCCGCCTCAGCATCGATCGCCAAGCTCGTTTTGATCGACGTGGCTTGATTGTATCCGCCGCAATCCTCGGCAGTCGAGATGAATCCTGCAATTAGGCCTCTGACCGCCGCGCGCTTGTCCTGCAGCAAACGAAGAGGTTGATCGTCCCATTGCCTTGCGGCGACAGCATTATGGCATCTAGTTGAGTGTCGTTCCGGAGAGAGATCCCGGTGTGGCGAACGTCCTTAAGCCGAGCCGCTGCAGACGCCCAATACCTAAGTCTAGATTAGCCAATCAAATCTTCAGGCACCGGTCGCCCTTTGTCCTGTTGCACGAACCTCCATCTTTCCGCTACGTCAAAACTCTGAGGGAAAGGTGCAGTATCAGCACGCTATCTCCTGGCTATCGGCCGCACGCGAGTTTTTCGCCGACAGATGCAAGTGCAGCTTGGTTGACGTGTGAAGGGCGCGGGGTTGATAATAATACCCGCGCGAACGCGGTCAATTCGTGTCCAGCAAAGATCGCCCGGAGGTAAGGATCATGGGCTTGGCAAATTCGCAAATCGCAGAGAGTCCCTTAGCAATTCTGGTCGATGATGATGCGGAGGTCCGCGACTCCTTGGAGGAGTTGCTAAATTCGGTTGGCATCGACTCGATATCGTTTTCCTCGGCCCAGGAAGTGCTCAGCTCAAAGCTCCCGGACCGTCCTGGCTGCATTGTTCTCGATGTTCGAATGCCCGGTCTGAGCGGCATGGATCTCCAGCAGCTTCTTGCAACCAAAGAGATACTGACCCCGATTGTATTCTTGACGGGTCATGGTGACATTGCCATGAGCGTCGACGCTATGAAGGCGGGCGCAGTGGATTTCCTGACCAAGCCGGTGCGCGACCAGACATTCCTAGACGCCGTGTCGACAGCTATCTCTGCTGACATCGCTCGAAGGGCGGCGTCAGCCGTAGCCCGAAAGAACTCGGCCCTGTATGAGACACTCACGCCCCGTGAACGGGAGGTTCTGAGATTTGTGATCTCCGGTGCGATGAACAAGCAGATCGCGTTCGATCTTGGTATTAGCGAAATCACGGTGAAGCTTCATCGCAGCAATATGATGAAGAAGATGGATGCGCGGTCTGTCTCTCATCTCTTCAACGTCTGCCAATCGCTTCCACCGGAGATACTGTACCAATTGAAGATGGCTTCCGCTGTGGGGAAGACAGCCGCACAATCAGGGGCACGAGCGCATTTAACTCATTAAACGGGGCCGCGACGGCGAGCCGAACGGAGAGGCGGTCTCGAGAGGTCTCGAATGGAACTGACGTCATCGCATCAGCGTCGCGTCGTGGCTGCGGCGATAGGAGCGGCGAGCGTCTTGCTTGCTTGGTTCGCACACGAGCCATCCGGCCTGCTGGTTGCGGTTGCAGCCGTGTGCATCTGCGTCGGCTGGAGGGCGGGATTGGCGTCGGTTGCAGCGGCCAGCCTGCTTGCAGCTGTTATCCTGCTGTCACCCGCACAGGGGGCGGAAAACAGTCTCGTCCAACTGGCAGCGTTTGTTGCCGGAGCGCTTGGGCTGTGGGTGGTGGTCAAAATCTTCAGAACCATCAGCTTCTATGACCGGGTATACCAAGGTTCTGTTTTCAATTCCGCCGACACTCCGGGCCTCGGATGGTCCGCCTATCCGGACGGACGCCTTCGGTTCCTCAATCCCGCAGCCCTCGAGTATGTTGGCGTCACGGCTGAAGAAATGCGCGAGATCATGAATGCCGACGACTTTTCCTGGTGGCGGAGATTTGTCCATGCCGACGATGTCGAGGCAAGCATGGCGCAATGGCGCCACAGCCTAGAGACGGGCGAGCCGATGATCGCAGAGAAGCGTTTGCGCCGGTTCGATGGCACCTATCGATGGTTTCGCGATACGGGTGTAGCCTCGCGCGATGAGCGGGGGCGAATTGTCGGGTGGTATGGCCATACCGAGGACATCGACGACCGGCGCAAGGCAGAAGCCGCACTCCGCCAGAGTGAGCGAGAGCTCAGGCTGCTGGTCGACACGGTTCCCACTATGATCTGGCTGATGACGCCGGCGGGATTGCCGTACTATTTCAACAAGCGTTTTGTCGATTGGGCGCGGATCGACTCGGCCAAAGAGATACCGCGAGCCACGCGGCAATTCGGCTCGCATGTGGAGCTGTTCCACCCAGACGACAGGGCGGCCGTCAAGGCGGTGTTCCAGAAGTCCTTTGCCCATGGAGAGCCGCTCCAGCACAAAGCTCGGCTGTGCCGGAAGGATGGAGTATATCGCTGGATCGACTCGCGCTTCGAACCGCTACGCGACGAAGACGGCACTATTCTTCGCTGGTATGGCGTCAACTTCGACGTCGACGACGAGGTGCGCGCCCAGGAATCCCTGCGTCTGGCGGACGAACGGCTCGCGCTCGCCTTGAGGGCCGCCAGCCTGTCCGAACTGTCGGTGTCCATTGCGCACGAACTCAACCAGCCGCTGCAGGCGGTCGTGGCCAACGCCGGCGCGTTCCAGAGATGGCTGAACGCAGATCCGCCCAACTTCAATCACGCCAGCCGGGTCGCCCAAAAAATCATCAGAAACGCCGACGCGGCCGCGCAGGTGGTCAGCCGCATCCGGGCGCTGTTCAGCAAGACCGAAGGCGAACCGCGTGCGATCGATCTGAACGCGGTGATCCATGAAGTGTGTGAGCTCCTGGGTGATAGGCTCGCGTCGAGCAGCGTCAAGCTGGACCTTCAACTCGATTCCCGCCTTCCAGCGACGGCTGCCGATCATGTTCAGATGGAGCAGGTCGTCCTCAACCTCGTCCGCAACGGCATCGAGGCGATGCAGGATGTGAGCATCAACGCGCGAAGCCTGCGAATCGTGTCGCGGCGTCAGGATGACGGAACAGTCGAGGTCGAAGTGCGAGATCGCGGCCGCGGTCTTAGCGACCTGGAACGGATTTTCGACGCGTTCTACACAACCAAGCCGGATGGAATGGGTATGGGCCTGGCAATCTGCCGCACAATTGTCGAGGCGCACTGCGGGCGGCTTTGGGCGGAAAATGTCGAGACAGGGGGGGCATCCATAACCTTCAGCCTCCCTATCCGCGCTGCCGACTCGACCAAGACACCACTGCCACGACAGTAAGCGCCTGTGTGGTCGCTTTCAGAGGTTGATCCGGGGATCGGCCATCGACTGCCCGATCTCGATGAGCGTGTTGACCAAGATGTACAAGATTCCGAAGACGATGGCGACGCCCAGCACGGCCGGGAGATCGGCGCTGGCAAAAGCCTGGACCGTGTAAAGACCCAGACCGGGCCACCCGAAAACGCGCTCGACGACAAGCAAATTGCCGAACAGAAGGCGGATCTGCAGGCCGAGCATTGACAGTGGGGCCGTCGCGGCATTGCGCAAACCGTGGTGCAACAGAACCTTTGTCTCACTGAGACCTTTGCCCCGTGCTGTCCGGACATATGCCTGATTCATAACCTCGTGTAGCGCACCGTTCAGGCTTCGCCCAACCGCGACGCCAATAGGCAATGCCAGTGCAAGCGCAGGTAAGATCAGATGCAGCAGCGCATCCACGCTGACTTCGGGCCGGCCGACTAGTATTCCATCGATGATGTTGAGTCCCGTGGGGCCTGCAAAATTCCGGTAGGCAAGCCGACCGGCGCCGGGAAGCCAATTGAGTCGGAACCAGAAAAAATAGGTGAGAAGCAAGGCTGAAAGAAAGATCGGAGTGGAACCCACCCCCACCATTGCGAGCCTAATTCCACCTGATCCCGGAATTAGGAACTGTAGCGCCGCCATAACGCCTGCGAGTACTACTCCCAAAGCTATAGACGCCAGTCCGAGTTCAATCGTAGCGGGGAGATATTGCTCTATGTCGTCAGCCACCGGCTGACGGGTTCTTACCGACGTTCCCAGATCAGCATGTGCGAGGCGCAATAGGAAGCGCCCGTACTGAACGACGGCGGGGTCGTCCAGCCCGAGCTGCTTTCGCATCGCCTCAACTGTTTCCGGCGGGGCGTTCGGCCCGGCAACGGCTCGCGCCGGATCGGCGGGAATAATGCTTTGGAGAGCGAAAACGATGAAACTCATAACAAGGAGAACGATGACGGCGCCGACGATGCTTTTGGTGAGGTATGCCAGCATCTATGCCCCCCTCAACGCGGCGCGGATGCCGTCGCCCGCGAGGTTGGCGAGGAGGCAGAGGAGAAAGATGATCGCGGCCGGCAGGATCGGCAGCCACCAATAGACAGTGAGGCTGTCGAGGGTGCGCGACGTCATCGCTCCGAGCTCAGGTGCCGGCGCAGGCAGTCCAAGGCCAAGGAACGACATCAGCGAAAGCGTCATGATGACGTTGGCGACGTCCAGTGACGCCCCGATGAGCAAGGCCGGGACCACTCCCGGCAACAAGTACCGCAACAGCAGGCGCGGACCGCGCACCCCGGCGATACGCGCCGCCTCGACATGAGGACGGGCCTTGAGGCGACGAATTTCATCGCGGGATATGCGCGCGTACCAGGGCCACCAGAAAATGGCGAGCGCGATCATGGTGTTGACAAGCCCGGGGCCAAGCGAAGCCACGACAGCCAACGAGATGAGCGTTGCCGGGAGGACTAAGAACAAGTCGACGATCCGCTCGATGACCAGGTCGACTTTGTCACCCATCAGGCCCGAAATCAGTCCGACCAGGGAACCTGCAGCGAGACTGACTCCAATAACTGCAAGCCCCGGTAGCCACGTATATTGAACGCCGAGGATGACGCGCGAGAACAGGTCGCGGCCGATCTCGTCGGTGCCGAACCAATGCCCGGCCGAAGGCGGCAGGTAGGCTCCGGCGACGCGCAGTTGTGGGTCGAACGGCGTGATCCAGGGCGCCAACACGGCCACAACGGTGACGACAGGCATGCCGACAATGCCGACACTTTCAAGCCAACCGGCACGCCGGAAGAAATCACGCCAGTTGAACCGAGGCCGCGCGGGCATGGTGTCCGGGCTTGGCCTATTGGTCATCGTCCGGCTCCCGCCTGCAGGCTCGGCATCGCTGCGATGAGAGATTGCGTATAGGCGGACTGCGGCGCGGCAATGATGGCGTCCGGATCGGCAACCTCAACCAACTCTCCATCCTTCAGCACCGCGATACGGTCGGCGATGATCCTGGCGGCCGCCAGATCGTGAGTAACGAACAGCATCGCCATGTCGAGACGCCGTCGAAGGCCGCTAAGGAGGTTCAGGGTGGTGGCCGCCAGCGACACGTCCATGGCGCTGATTGGCTCATCGCAGAGCAGAAGCCTTGGGGGGACTATTACCGCGCGAGCCAGAACCGCACGCTGGCACTGCCCGACCGACATCTCGGCCGGCAGGGCGTCCATCAGCGTCGGATCGAGGCCGACCAGCTTTATCGCCTCTCCGACGCGACGGCGGCCGTAGTCACTGTCGAGCGAAACGCCCCGAAGGCGCTCACCGATCTGCTCGCCAATCGTGAGCCACGGCGTCAGCGCCGCCACCGGATCTTGAAACACGACTTGCGGAGGAAGCTTGTCGAAGCGTGTAACAGCGCCGCTCTCGGGTATCACGAGCCCAGCAGCAATCCTCAAAAGGGTAGACTTGCCGGCGCCACTCTCGCCCACCAGGGCCACGCACTCGCCAAGCTTGATCGAGAGGTTGACCGACTTAAGAACGGGCTGCGGTTGACGCCGTCCCCAAAACGATCGGGGGCCTGTCGGATATGTTTTTCCGATGTTGGACAGCCTTAGGGCCGCGGTTTCCTGGATCGCCTGGGGGGGCCATGGTTTCGCATCAGCGCGCTGAGCTGAGAGAAGTGGCGTTTGTTCGTGGTGAAGGCAGGCAACTGCGCCACCGTGGACGGAAACAGGCTGCAGCGGCGGGCGGATCGCCGTGCAATCTGCCTGGGCGATCGGGCAGCGAGTCGCGTAGGCGCAGGCGTTCTCGACATTTATGGAGGGCGAGCGCTCGGGCGGGAGCGTGGGGAGTGGGCGCCGTCGATCAGTGTCCAGATCGAATCGAGCTGCGAGCAGGCCGGCGGAATAGGGGTGGGCGGCATTGCGGGCGACGTCCTGCATAGAGCCCATTTCAACGATACGTCCAGCGTACAGAACGAGGACGCGATCGGCCAGCGTAGCCGCCACGCTCAGATCGTGCGTCACGAACAGAATTGCCGTCTGCTGCTCGCGGGCGAGGTCGCGCAACAGGTCGAGGATCTGCCCCTGCATGGTGACATCGAGGGCGGTGGTCGGCTCATCAGCGATGAGCAGCTTCGGTCGTGCCATCATCGCCATGGCAATGAGCACTCGCTGACGCTGCCCCCCCGACAGGCGATGCGGAAGCGCATCAGCGATCCGGTCGGGATCAGGCAGGCCGGTTCGGCTGAGCCAGTCTTCGATCGATCCCCCATTGGATTCTTTCATCTGGCGGCGGATCGTCATCGTGGGGTTGAGCGCGCCCATCGGATCTTGCGAGATCGCGCGGACGAGGCGGCGGCGGGCCGACTGCCAGGTGCGCCTTCCCGCTCCGACAAGCTCGATCCCCGCTAGCCGGATCGAGCCTGCTATCCGCGGCTGGTATTCGCGCGGCAGGAGGCCCTGAAGCGTCAGTCCGATGCTTGTCTTGCCGGAACCGCTTTCCCCAACCAGCGCGATGATCTCGCCAGGAAACATCTCGAAGCTGATACCGTCGAGGACGCGAGAAGGGCGGCCTTCGCGGCTTAGAATAACTGAAAGGTCTTTGACGGCGAGGACGGGCTCGGTCGCGTGGTCCGACATTCGGTGCGCGAGCTTGATCATCTGGGGTACGAGCCTGACCTGCTTCCGGAATGAACCGGATGACCGGAGTTCAATGGTCCCAGCGGACGGTGGCGAAGTCGATGTTGCCGGGTGGGTACACGGGACGGAGTCCGAGGTCCTTCAGCCCCTTGGCGTGGACAACTACATCGTTGACGTCGACAAGCGGGATGACGATGCCGGCATCGAAATACATCTGCCCCGCTCTCTCATAAAGAGCGTCACGTTGTTTGATGTCGGTCAACTGCCCGGCCTGTTCCACGAGGGCATCGGCTTCCGGCAGTATCCGGCCAAAAAAGTTGAGGGGACCGCCTTTCGTGAAGAACACCTTGGCCTGGCTCTCGGGATGAGCGGCGTCCGGCCCCGCGATCGTGAGGAGCAAATCAGGAGGGTTTGGGTCGTCCTTCAAGGTATAAGCAGCGCCGGAGGGCAGCACGTAAGCCGTTGCCTTTACGCCAATCAATGCCAGTTGCGCGATCATCAGGTCGGCGATGCGGCCGTAGCTCGGGGCCGGGCTATGGAGGCCGATGACCAAATTGACCGCGCCATGTTTGGCGATCGCGGCTTTCGCCGCCTCGAAGTCGGGCGGAAACCGGATCGGATTCACCGGGTCGAGCATAACATTCGGGTAAACCGACTTAGACAGGCTTGCGAACTCTCCGAAGGCGTCTCTGACCCACAGTGCCGGGTTGATCGCTGTCAAAACGGCCTTGCGGACCTCCGCGTCGTCGAGAGGCGAGTTGGGTTTAACGAAGAGGTCGTACGGTATCATGCTCGGGACGGCCGTGATCTCCAAACCCGCCGGTAGACTCTTGAGTTGCGCGAACGGATAGTTGATCGGCACGGCATCGATCACGCCCGCTTGCAGTTGCAGAATCTGCTGGCTGATATCGGGCACGACGGAGATCAGGATCTTGTTAAAGAACGGCTTGGCACCCCAATAGTCATCATTGCGGTCGAGCACATAACGCTCACCTCGCTTGAATTCGGCGAGCTTGAATGGACCGGTTCCCACCGCGTGTTCGTTGAGCCACGTCTTGGCGAAGTCACCTTTGTCATATTCGGTCAGCGCCGTCGGGCTGATGACCTTCGGGCCCCATGCGCTGGCGAGGCTATCGAGGAGCGACGGCTGAGGATGGGCCAGCGTGAGCACAACGGTCGAATCGTCGGGCGCCCTCATGTCCTTCACGTTGGCCAAGGAGTAGCTCAGGATCAGCCCACGATCGCGTCTGCGTTCGAACGACTTTATGACCGCCGCTGCATTGAACGTCGTGCCATCATGAAACTTGACACCATCGACCAGGTGGAAGGTGTAAGTCAGCCCGTCGTCCGAGATCTCCCAACTCTTGGCGAGCAGACCAACGATCTTAATCGAACCCGGCTCGTACTCGACGAGACCTTCGTAAACGTTGTCGATTGCGCTCATCGCACCAGTCTCAAACCCGTTGTCCGGATCGAACGTGCCTATATCGGCGACGTAGGGTATGCGGAGCACCCCCTCGGCATAGACTGGAGGCACCGAAAGCAGCAAGCCGATCGCCAGCAGCAGCATCCACAGACAGAAGCTGCGCTTGCCGGGTCGTTTGATTGGGTAAGCGAATATTTGCATGAGCATTCCCGTTGGCTCGGTCTCTCAGCGACGGCAGCACGGCCGCCCGCGATCAATGCAGGGGCCAACGAGGCATCTCCGGGTTATTGCGAACCCGGAGGGCGCCGATCTCATATTGGTTTCTCAATCGTCGATGGCTATCCTCGCGGTGTAACCAAGCGGTGTACCGCTCAGACGGTACTACTGCCGGTCGGTCGGGGTCTATAGGGTCCTGGGCACTGGTCATCCTATGCCTAGGCATAGGATGCTGGCACGTCGCCGGGTCGCCGTGGCCCCTCAAATGAGGATTGGCTGCTAGTTGGCGGACGGGCTGCGCGAATGCACAGGCCGCCCATTCGGCAGGAATTTCATGCCTTAGCGGTCGTGGCTCCATTGATCGTCCATCCGGCATTCAGCCTCAGTCAGCGTCCCGCGCGACCCAGCTCGCCAGTTCGATGGCGCAGTGGTTTGGTTCTACAATCCGAGACATAAGCCGACAGAACCAGCAATCGGGCTGTCGTTCAGCAATGCGAGCGCATAACGTTTGGCCTCGCGGTCCGCCCGACATCCGATTCAATGTACGCGAAAGGTCGCCAAGGATGGTCATTGCGAGGTCGCAGAAATTGCTGACGACACGCGATCCTGATTTGAGACCAAGGTGGGCGGCGGACCTGCGTTCACCTGATCCCAGTGCGTGGTTGTGATGCCATGCGGCGTCCTTGATCGGCCTCGCTAACTTTACTCGCGAGTCCTTGACGAGGACGATCTGGTCGTCCTCGCCGCAACTAAACGGCGTTACATCGCGGCTGGATGCGCCAACGGAGAAGAGTCCATCTTTGTTCATCGTGTCCATCCATCATCTGGCCTTGAACATCCGGCTCACCATCACGATTGTCGAATCGACCTGCACGGTCGCATTCGGGAGTGCGGGCGAACGAGCGATCGAAACTCGACAGTCGTGATGGCTTGCGAGGAGGATGCGCCGATCCGGGCCGCGAACCTATTCTACGGAAGCATCTCTCGTGCAATGCCAAGGTGCAGGACAGGCATGCCAAGATGTCCGGAGGCCTTGGCGGCGAGTAGACCAAATCTATAGCGCTCTGTATCGGACAACCTGTCGCCCTCGCGAACCAAGCCCGACAGCCGTCCTATGTGAGCAAATTGAGAGGGGACCTCCCAGTATAGCGATGAACGCGGCCAATCCCACGGCAATGGCCGGCAGCGGGACGTGTCAGCCCATGACCTAGGAATTGCAGTCCCGACAGGAATGCAGGATCGAAGTCCATTGCTCGATTTCCCATAGGGCCAGACAGATGTCGGGCCAGTGGAGTCGAGTTCATGCTCGGCTCAACCTTCGCCTCACGCTGCTTTCTGAAACTTTGTGGACCTGGCTAAGTCGTGAACCGACGCATCCTGAATCGATGGCCGGAACTCTTCGACGAAGGACCGGTCAGCAGCACAGGACAATCCTATTGGACCCAGGCATGGACAGCCTTATGCCAAGGTCTAGGTCGCGCTATCTTCGCGCATCGGCGCGGGCAGTGTTTCCCATGCCCGGATTAACTCGCCGATCGAAGCGGCCTCCATCTTGCGCATGACATTGCCGCGATGCAGCTTGACCGTCACTTCACTGATGCCGAGGTCGAAGGCGATCTGCTTATTGACTCGCCCGCGCGCGACTTCACGCAGTACCTCGCGCTCGCGTGGCGTCAGAGCCCCCACGTGCTCGATGTTGCGCTTGACGACCACCGCTTGCGCCCGCAGCGCAGCATCCATCGCAATGCCCGCGATCACAGCGTCGAGCAGTGTTTGGTCGCGCACCGGCTTGGTGAGAAAGTCCACCGCGCCGGCCTTCATTGCTTGGACAGTCATTGGAATATCGCCGTGCCCGGTCAGAAAGACGATCGGCTTAGGGTTTCCGCTTTTCGCCAGATGACGCTGCAGATCGAGACCGCTCGCTCCTGGCATCCGCACGTCGACGATCAGGCAGCCTGGACTGTCCAACACATCGGCGTCAAGCAATTCGCGGGTCGAGGCAAAGCAAACCGGCTGGAAACCCGCCGACAGGATCAGTTCCGACAGCGCCTCCCGAACAGATGCATCGTCGTCGACAATAATGACGAGCGGCTGCTCCCCTTCACCCTTCGGCTGCACTACCGGCGCCGATCTCCGTAAGAGCGGCTGGTCAACTCTCATGTCCGTCCTCCGTATCATGGTTGCACAAAGTCTCGCCGACGGCCGCAAGCAGGGCGTGAGCGTCGAAGGGCTTGCGGAAGAAGCCGCTGATGCCCTGCGCGCGGTCCTGATCGGCAATCTCGTGGCGGCCTGTGATCAGGAAAACCGGCAGTTCCGGACGCGCCCTCCTCACCAAGTCACGAAGTTCAAAGCCATCCATGCCAGCCATCCCGATGTCGGTGATAAGCACGTCCAGCCCCGATAGCCCGCTGATCAACAATTGTCGCGCCGATGAGAAGCAGCGGGCCACATAGCCCGCGGACTCAAGAAGTTCCTCCATTGACTCGAGCAGTCTTGGATCGTCGTCGACAACCGCCACTACAGGTTTATAGACGCTCACGCTCACTCTCCTCCCGCTCGGCGCGAGTGGGTAATCGGTATTTCCAGTCGCTCCGCGATTCGCACGAGATCGGCGAGGGACGCCGCCATCATCTTCTGCATGACGTTCCTTCTATGGATTTGCAAAGTGACCTCGCTGATCCCGAGTTCGGCGGCGGCCTGCTTGTTAAGCAGGCCACTCACCACTAGCGGCAGCACCTCACGTTCGCGTGGCGTGAGTTCCAGATAGCGCTGCTTCAACACGCCAAGTTCGGCACGCTCCGATCTGATTTCCCGATCTCGGGCGATCGCCATGCGGATTGCGGCCATGAGATCGGAGTCGCTGAAGGGCTTGGTCAAGAAGTCTACTGCACCATCCTTGATTGCCCGGACGGATGACGGGATGTCGCCATGCCCAGTTATGAAAACGATCGGCGGATGATCCCTTTCCGCGATCTGCTTCTGTAGATCGAGCCCGTTGATATCCGGCAACTCGACATCGAGGATGAGGCAGGCTGGGACGTTTGGCTTGTCCGCGCTGACATAGTCGCCAGCCGATCCGAACGCGACGGCACGCATGCCGTGTGAGGCAACCAGTTCGGTGAGAGCCTCCCGAATGCGCTCATCGTCATCTACCACGAAGACAATATGATCACCTGTCGTCATGGCACAGGCCTCCCTTTCGGGGGATTGTTGACGCTCGTACAGCACTTGCTCTCAGCGGTTGAATCTGAACTGATGGGCTCACCTCACTAATCTAGTCCCGCCACGCCCCGACCGCACCTCATGGAAATCCATGCATTGTATTGCGATTTGCCCGTGGATGCTTTTAAGGCAAATACTTGTTCCCGTAAGATGGCTTCGCACCAGAGCGCATAGGAACGGCCCGACGAGCTGTAAGCGCAGTGCGCAACTGACCGCCAAAAACGTAAGCCGCGCCGACGGATTCGAACGCGACTGCACGCAGGCTGAGGGGCTCCTGATACGTCTATGATCATTAAAGACGAGACCGCGAGGTCCGTTTGGCGTCATGACGCCGTTTTGGTTTCAACAGGCAATGTGAAGATGAATTTCGTCCCTGCCGGTTCGTTCGCCTCTGCCCACAACCGTCCCCCGTGGGACTCGACAATCGAACGGCAGATCGCAAGGCCCATACCCATGCCCTGTTCTTTCGTTGTGAAGAACGGCTGGAATATCTTGTCAGGAAACGCGACACCCGATCCACGGTCGCTGATCTCAGTCTGCACCACGTCCGCCGTACGGCGCACACTTATCCCAAGGACTTTGTCACTCGCCACGGAGTCCATCGCCTCCATGCCGTTACGCATCAGATTGACCAGTATCTGCTGGATCTGGACGCGCCCGAGTGCGACCGGCGGAAGATTGTTTTCAATATCAATGCTCATTCTAACGTGACGCAGCGCCGCCTCCTCGGCCATGAGGTCACGCGCTTCGGCTACGACGCCACCGAGCACAGTAGAGCTTCTGGCTTCCGTGGACTGTTTGAACAGCGCACGAATTCGGCTCACGACCTCGGCAGCGGAGTTCGCGTCTCGGATTATGCGCTCGGCCGTGATCTTCGCACGCTCGAGGTTCGGGGGGACGGCGGACAGCCAACGGTGGCAGGCGTGGGAATTGGCGACGATCGCGGCCAGCGGCTGGTTCACCTCATGAGCGATCGAAGCCGAGAGCTCCGCGAGGCTCGCCGACTGACCTGCTCGTGCAAGACGTTCTTGCGCCGAGCGAAGCTCTTCCTGAGCCCGCACCTCACCGTCGACGTCCAGGGCGACCGTGTGCCAATGCAAAATGGCGCCGCTCTCGTCTCGCTGCGTTTCAGTGCGAGTGTCGACCCAGCGATAGACACCGTCCGCGCGGCGCAACCGATACTTCAAGACGTTGCCCTCGCCCGAGGCGAGAGACTTGGCGACGGTCGCTTCGAGAAGGCTCGCGTCATCTGGATGCACGATAGCCCTGATGATCGACAGGAATTCATTGCTGCCCGGCGCGTTCATGACGTCCGGACCAAAGAAATCGGCGCCGCGTTGGTTGATGAACGTGGTGATGCCCTCGGACGACACTCGCGAGATCATTACGGGGACCACGTCAACGAGCACCGAAAGTTCCCGCTCCCGCTCCCGCAGCGCTCCCTCGGCGCGCATCTGGTCCTCGACGTCGAGAGAGACCACGTACCATTGCGCGATCGTTCCATCTTGATGCCGCACAGGCTCGGCGCGAGTGTCGACCCATCGATACACTCCGTCGGTGCCACGCATGCGGTACTTCATCGCATAGCCTTCGCCGCTCGCAACGGAATGGCGCATCGCCGCTAGCAGCTTGGCGGCTTCGTCAGGATGAACAAAGTCCTCAACGACGGGCGCAAGCCCGCTCGCGCCAGGCTGGCCTACCTTCTCCAGCCCCACACCTATGAAGTCCTTCAGACGCTGGTTGAAGAAGACCGGGTCTCCTTTCGGCGTGAGACGTCGGATATAGGCCGGGACCATGTCGACCAACTGCAAGAGTTCCCGTTCCCGCTCGCGCAGCGCTGCTTCCGTAAGCTTCTGTTCGGTCAAGTCGAGAATGTAGGCGACGCCCTGCGTCGAGTTCCCCTCAAAACAGGCAGCCCCGATCAGTACAGGCACCCGGCTGCCATCTTTCCTGAAAAACTCCTTCTCGCGGGCTTGCATCTTGCCTGTCGTCTTGAGCTCCTCGGCCTCGTCGAGGGCATGTACTTCTTGCCATTCCGGTGGCGTCATATCGAACCATCGAAGCCCCGCCTGCAAATCCTCGCGGTCGCACTGGACCATACGGAGAAACGCGTCATTGGCGTCGATAAGCCGTCCGTCCAGGTCCCAGATAACGATCCCGATGATATCCGAATCGACCAGTCGCCTAATCCTGCCTTCTCGTTCCGCAAGTTCGCTGTAAAGGCGCACCTGATCGTCTATGTCGAGAGAGACACCGTACCATTGTACAATCACTCCGTCTTGATCCCGCAGCGGCTCAATGCGGTTGTCTACCCAACGGTACACGCCGTCCGCACGACGCAGGCGGTATTTTCTGAAAAGGGGCTCGCCGGTGAGCAGAGAGTGGTTGAATGCGTCCGCAAAGCCGGCTGCATCATCGGGATGGATGGCGGCCGCCATGACGGCCGCAAGCCGGCTCACGCCCGGCTTTTCCAAATCGGTTATGTCTAGTCCGAGAAAATCGATCAGGCGCTTGTTGAAGAATGTCGGATCGCCATCGGGTGACATGCGACCGATGTTGACAGGGACCATGTCTACGAGCAGCTTGAGTTCCCGCTCGCGCTCGCCCAACGCATGTTGCGCGCGCATCTCATCGTCGATATCGAGAGAAACGCCATACCATTGCGCTATCGATCCATCTTCGTCGCGCCGAGGCGCTACCCGGCACTCTGCCCACCGATAGACGCCGTCCTTCTCGCGCCAACGAAAGCGCATAGCGGACGAGCCGCCAGTTTCGAAACAATGCTGTAATGTGCGCTCCACCTCGGGACTATCATCGGGATGCACCAGTTCTTGCAGCAGATTTTCGATACGGGGTTCTTCAAGAGTTTCGAAATTCGCGATGACATCGCGGAAATGATCTGCGTATCGCTTGTTGAAGTAGACCGGCCCACCCGTAGGCATTGCGCTCCAGATCCGGACCGGCACGGCGTCGACCATCTCCTGGAGCTGCCGCTCGCTTCGTCGAAGCGCCTCTTCCGCGTGCACTTGATCGTGTATGTCATGGCACAAGCCGTACCACTGAACGATGCGCCCGTGCTGGTCCCGCATGGGGTCCGCCCGGCTCGACATCCAGTGGTAGACGCCGTCGGCGCGACGTAGCCGATATCGCATCGCGAAGCTCTCGCCTGTGTCGAGGCAGCGACGCAGCGAGTCGCCGAAGCCCGCCGCGTCATCGGGATGGACTGTCTCCACAAGCGTCCGCAGCCTGCTTATTCCGGGCTTACTCAAATCCGCTATATCTAGCCCTAGGAAATCGACCATTCGCTTATTGAAGAAAGTCGGCTCGCCGTCGGGCATCAGTCGCCAAACATGGCTCGGAACCATGTCCACCAGTTGCGAGAGTTCTTGCTCACGGTCGCGCAGCGCCTCCACGCTTTCACGCAATGTGAGCAACGCCAGCTGGTGCTGTCGGGATATGGCGGCCACGATCAGTGCTGAAAATGCCGAGATCCCCAGGAAAAGCTGCAGCATGGTATGGTTGTGCTTCAGGGTCCCGGGATCACCGGCAAATTCGCCAGCACCGAATGCCGTGAATGCCGCTGTGATCAAAGCAAGGAGGATCAAGGCGACGGCAGCGCCCTTGAACTCAAAGCGCACCGCGGCCCAAAGAAGGGGAGGCATAATGATGTAGGCGAAAGGCAAGTAACCGCTCAAGGAAAGTGCGGCGACACCCAGAAAGATCAGCCCCAGGACGCAAACTTCCATCCATTGCGTGGCCGAGAGGTAGGCCCTGGCTCGCCAGTTCTGGAACACAACCAGAGAAAGGGGCGCCACGATCAGAACCCCGGTGGCGTCTCCGATCCACCATAGGGGCCAAGCCCCCGTGAAGGTTTGCGATTGCATGCCAAACCAAGCAAGTGTGGCGCTTCCCACCGTCGCGCTTACGACCGGCGCAATTCCAGCGGCAAGCACGACGAACGCAAGTACTTCCTGCAGGCTTTCCAGTTCTCCCGGCCGCTTGCTGGTCCGATTCACGAGCCAGGCGCCGGCTGCCGCCTCAAGAGCGTTGCCGACAAAAATCAGCAAGGCCGCGGCCGGCGGACTGTGGAACCAAAGGTAATTGCTGAACAGTTCAGCCAGGCAGCCGGATAACACCCACCATGGCCAACTGCGCCTGGAGGCAACAACAAGCGTGGCAATGAAAAGCCCGCTGGGAGGCCAAACGGAAATCCCTGTTCCAGGTACGATTGCGAGCAGCTGAGCAAAACCGCAACCCAAGACATAAGCCGCGAAAAAAAGTCCCAAATGTAAGAATTTTGGACGCCGCGACCAGACGCGCACCATCGGCTTCTCCTGCCTGACAAAGACGGCGTGAGGATCGTCAGCGCTTGGCGTAGCACCTACCTGGGCTCGGGAATTCACACCGCATCCTAGTGCCACCATACCAGAGGCGCATCCTATGGAAATCCATGCATTGCGCGCCACTGGCCCTGGGCACGAACCAGCGAATGCCCCTTGATAGCGTCCTCGCCCCTGCTGGTAGGAGGGCGAATTCCGCTTAGCTTACCACGATGTTTGCAGTCTGGATCCAAGATAAGAGCGGAGATTTCTACTGACTGCTCTCGCCTCTGGGCTTCAGTCCATCTCGTCGATCACACCGTGTCAGTGGGCGCCGCCGGCTGTTACGTGGCCGGGCTTCTTCAGCAGCAGGACCGCCGCCAACGCGATCGTCAAGCTAACGCCAAGCAGGAAGAAGGTGTCATTAAAGGCCATGACGTAGGCCTGCTGGCGGACCCTCAGCGCGATCGCAAGAACTGCTTTTTGTGCGGCGAGTGCCTGGTCGTTGATACCATGCGAGAGGAAGTAGGCGGTAAGCCGCGCGATGCGGGCGCGGGTTGCCTCCTGAAACAGGGACACCGATTGTACAAGCACGTTCGAATGGTATTGCTCGCGCTTGGTGAGGAAGGTTTGTAGCAGCGCGATGCCGACGGCGCCGCCGAGGTTGCGGGTCATATTGAAAAGGGCCGAGGCCGAGCCGGCATTTTCCGTCTCGATACCCGACGTGGCGATCGCCGAGAGCGGGGCTAGTATAAGGGCCTGGCCGATGGCGCGCACGATATTCGGCCAGAAAAGCTGGTCGCTGGCATATGATCCGCTCATGTGGATGTTCATGAAGTTGGAGGCGGCAAACAGCGCAAAGCCGATCGCGATGACGAGACGAATGTCGAACCGCTGCATGAGGCCAGGCACCAGCGGGATCAGGACGAGCTGCGGCAGGCCGGTCCACGCAAGCACCAAGCCGATCTGCTCGGAATTGTAGCCCTGAATGCGGGCGAGATAGACAGGTACAATGAAGACCGAGCCGTAGAGGGCGATGCCAAGCAGGAAGTTGGCGAGGATGCCGAAGCCGAAGTTCCGGCGGACCAGCAGCCTGAGATTCAGCAGCGGATGGCTCGACGTGAACTCGATCCACACGAACAGCGTCAGCGACACGGCTGCGACGATTGCCAGCCGTGCGATAAATGGCGAACCGAACCAGTCTTCCTTGTTGCCCTCCTCTAGCACGGTCTGCAGTGCAGCGAGCCCGAGGGCCATTGTGGCGATGCCCGACCAGTCGCCCTTGCCTAGCAGGCCAAGCCGCATCGGCTGGCGGTCGAGCGAGAACCACAGCATGCCGACCATCAGTGCCCCGGGCACCAGGTTGACGTAGAAGATGTACTGCCAGCCCCAGTTTTCAGTGAGATAGCCGCCGATAGTCGGGCCGATCGCCGGCGCGAAGGTAGCCGACAGTGCAAACAGCGCCAGGCCGATCGGCTGCTTGGCTTTCGGCAGCAGTGTGATGACGATGGTGAAGGCGAGCGGGATGAGCACGCCGCCGGTGAAACCCTGGATCGCTCTCAGAACGATCATCTGACCTAGGTTGGCAGCGAAGGCGCAGGCGACCGAGAACGCGAGGAACAGCGCCGCATTGGTGATCAGATAGTTGCGCAGCGAGAAGACTTGGGACAGCCAGCCGGTTAATGGGATCACCACAATCTCGGCAATGAGGTAGGACGTCGAGATCCAGCCGCCGTCGTCGATGCCGGCCCCGATCGCCCCCTGGATGTCGGCAAGCGAAGCATTGACGATCTGGATGTTGAGCACTGCCATAAATGCGCCGAGGGCAGAACCGACCACCGCCAACCAAACCCGTGCCGAATTGGCGGTACCAACTGTCCCGGCAGCGCTCTGGGCGCGAGCCGAAGTTGGGAACGAGGAGACGGCGGAGGTCATGGTTGCGGCTCCTCGAGCGCATTGAAGAATGGGCCTGACAGCCGGTGTCGATCATCGCGCGAACGGTGGAACGGCTGTCAGTCCGCACCGTCGGATTGGCGTTTCTGGCAAGCTCGGCTTGATTTGACGCTCAACGCTTTTCTACCGGGGCGCCGTCCGCCGCAGCCTCCGTGTTCCGGGCGAATGTGTCAGCCTGGGCTGACCTGCCTGCTTCAGCCAGCACGGTCGCCTTCGTGTCGATGGTCGGCTCGACGGACATGCCGGGCCTGAGCAGCCCGCCGAACTCGTGATTGTCGATGGCGATCCTCACTGGGATACGTTGCACGATCTTGGTGAAGTTGCCGGTTGCGTTGTCGGGCGGCAGCAGTGCGAATTCCAGCCCGCTCGCCGGCGACAGGCTGTCGACGTGCCCCTTCAGTTGGACACTCGGTAAGCCGTCGACGGTAACGCGCACCGGCTGACCGTCGCGCACATGAGCGAGCTGCGTCTCTTTGAAGTTAGCGACGACGTAAACCGCATCCATCGGCACGACAGCCATCAGTTGCGTGCCTGATCCCACATACTGCCCGATCCGAAGCGTGCGCGCGCCGACCGTTCCGTCAACCGGTGCCGTGATCGTAGCGTAGGAAAGGTTCAGCCGGGCCTGCTCGGCCGCTGCCTCAGCACGGTCATTTTGGGCCACGGCACTGTCGCGCTCGGTGGCGAGCACGTTGATCTTGGCCTGTGCGGCGGCCACGGAAGCCTCGTCGCGGTGCAGGCCGGCGATGAGTTGGTCGGCTTGGGCGCGGCTTGCTTGGGCTTTCTGGGCAGTGCCAGTGCCGCTCCTTGCCAACGTCGTGTATCGATCGGCGTCGGCGCTGGCGAACGTCAGCGAGGCCTGCGTTGCGGCGACCGTCGCCTTTGCCTGCGCGATCAGCGAATGCTGGAGTGCAATCTGTGCGTCGAGGTTACGGACGGCCGCCTCGGCGGCCTTGACCTCGGCATCAGCCTGGACAAGCGCGGCCCGGAAGTCGCGGTCGTCGATGCGGGCGAGAACCTGCCCTGCCTCGACCGTCTGGTTGTCGTGCACCAGCACGGCAGCGATATAGCCCGAGATCTTTGGCGCCACAGTCGTGTAGTCGGCCTTCAAATAGGCGTCGTCGGTCGACTCCAGGTACTGGCCCGTGATCCAGTAACCGTAGCCCCAATAACCGCCCGCAGTTGCGCTGGCCAGAAGCACCGTCGCGAATGCGATGCGCTTTAAGTGACGGCGCCTGGACACCGGCGCGATGATGCCATCGGGAGTAGCCTCCGTGGAAACCGGCAGGGGGCCCGGCTGTTCCGCTGAGGGCCGAGCGGGTTGCTCGACGAAGGCCGCCGGCTGCTGCTGAGGCTCCGCCGACTCGGGTGCGTTGGAGAAGCTGGTGGTTGCAGGCATCTCGGACATGTCATTCGTCCTATCGTTCATGCCGTTCGCCCAAAAGCTGCCGTTGGACCGGCGGTGCGCCCCAAGAACGTCCGATACCCCTACCCTTCAGCACCGGCAGCACCTGCCTCGATTCGACACGACGTGCATATGCCGGTCGCGCGCGCCGGATGTAGTGGAGATCGGGTTTGAAGAATGGCGAAATGAATTCGCGGACGGCAGATGCCAATTGCATGAGTCCTTGCATCGCAACGACGGTCCGGGCAACGAACGCTGGCGCGGCCAGATTGGCGCGGTGCAAGGGCATTGCAATGAGACTGCGCATTGCTTTCCTCCATCAAGGCTGTGTAGCGGTCGGGGGCAGAATGCCCCTAACGCTCAAAAAATCCGGACAGGTAAGGCGCTCGCCTCCCTCTTCGTTAGCTGCAGAGAGAAATTGGAAAAGCCCCTGCATTCGTTATCCCTGTCTCTTTCAGTTTCCACGGTTCGAAGCACATTTTGAAACAAACCGAAAAGAAATCATCTATTCCAACGTACAGGATCTGCAATCCAAACCGCGAGCGGTGCTATTTTAATTGTATAGACTGACGTCAACGGAATCCCACGTGATGACACGCTTCTTCGTACGAGAAAATCTTTGAAACGATCAGCTGGTGGCCGATCGATTACTTGGTGATAACTAGGCAAGGCACCGCACCTACGACAGGACACGCCGACTGCGCCAACACGCGCGCTCGGGCAACCTCTCGGACACTAAGCGTTGAATACTGCGCGGCGATCGCTAGCGATATCCAACGCCCGTGACGTAGTTGAAGAGCATTTGCTCCTCCACCTGTTCTTCACGGAAAAGAGCTCTCATCGCATCGCGTATATCCAATATGCCGAGAGGCTTTGCGCCGACGTCGAGCACAGGGAGGTTTTGCAGGCTTCGCGAAGCCATGGTCTGGTAGACGGTGTGGAGATCATCCTGCGGACCGCATGACACGATTGAGCTGGTCATGAGGGCCGAGGCCAGCGGCGCCGGCGATCCCGGGCCGGTAAGGTGGCGGATGAGGTCGGATTTGCTTAGAACGCCTGCCGCCGCTCCATCGTCGTCACACACAACGACAAGGCCAATACCGGGCTTCGAAAGCGAAAGAGCGGCGGCTTGCACCGCCGCATTGGCGCCGATCACCACCAAGCGAGCCTTCGTCATCGCGTTGAGTTGTTCGATTTGCATCAAAGTCCTCCAAGAGATCGCCTTTCCTTCGTCGAGTTCACTTGTCGAATGTCGTTAGATTCGTATCGTTCGTGTCGACGACGAATACGGCAAGCATGCGCGCGCGCTCCGTCTTGCTGGCATTCTCCTCGAAGGTGTGATGATCACCCGGAGACTCGGAAAAGTTCTCGCCGGCCCGATATGTCTTCACCGGGCCGTAATTGACCTGAGTGTTGATTGTTCCTTCGAGGACCGTGGCATAGATGAAGGCCGATTTTGCATGAGTATGCGCCTGGGAACTTCCGCCAGGCCCGTATTCGACGAGCACGCCCTTGATGCTCTTGCCTGGCACGTTGGGCAGCGGCTTGTCGTAGACCAGCGTGGCCTTGGCGCCATGCGAATCGTCAGCCAGGGCGCCGGTTGCGGAGATGGCTGCGACGGCAGCGACGAAGAGGATCGTTCTGATCATTGTCTTGGCTCCTGTTTGTGAAAGGGGGATCGCCGGCCGATGGGAGGGGCGGCCGGCGATCGGGCTCTTGCCGGGGGGACGCGGCGCGAGCCTATGACCTGATGAAGGCGAGGAGGTCCGGATTCACCGTGTCGGCATGGGTCGTGCACATGCCGTGCGGGAATTTCTCGTAGACCTTGAGCGTCCCGTTCTTCAGGATCTTTGCCGAGAGCAGTGCCGAGTCGGCGATCGGAACGATCTGGTCGTCGTCGCCATGCATCACGAGCGTCGGCACGGTGATGGCCTTTAGATCCTCGGTGAAATCGGTTTCTGAAAAGGCCTTGATGCCCTGATATTGTGCCTTGGCGCTGCCCATCATCGCCTGCCGCCACCAATTTTGAACTACGCCCGGAATTGGCTTCGCGCCCGGCCGGTTAAACCCGTAAAAAGGACCACCCGAGAAATCGAGATAGAACTGAGCCCGATTGTCGGCGAGCGCCTTGCGCAAGCCGTCAAAAACTTCGATTGGCAGGCCGCCTGGGTTCGCAGGCGTCTTCACCATGATCGGCGGCACGGCGCCGATCAGCACGAGCTTGGCGACACGGTTCTGATGCTGACCGTGCCGCGCGACATAGTGAGCAGCTTCGCCGCCACCGGTGGAGTGACCGACATGAATGGCATTTTTCAGGTCGAGATGTTCGAACACGGCCGCGGCATCAGCGGCGTAGTGATCCATGTCGTGACCTTCGCTCACCTGTGCCGAGCGGCCATGGCCGCGCCGGTCATGGGCGACGACGCGGTAGCCCTTGTCGAGGAAATAGAGCATCTGGGTATCCCAATCGTCGCCGCTCAGAGGCCACCCGTGGTGGAAAACGATCGGTTGGGCATCCTTGGAGCCCCAGTCTTTGTAATAGATTTCGGTGCCGTCACTGGAGTTGATCATGCCCATGGTCGTTGTTCCCTTGCTTGCCTTGGAAGATGAAGGAATTTGGTGTTCCCGCGCCTGAGTGGGGGCGGTTCGGGACAGGCTCGCCGCAACCGTGGCGCCAAAGACCCCCAACAGGACATCGCGGCGGGACGCACGGCGGACCAAATCGTCTTCGATGTCGCCGACATTGCGCGGCTGATGTTCGTGCTGATCGCGCATTACCAATTTGCCGTTGCTCCGGCGGCCGCGCATGACGGCCGCACGGTCGGCTTTTGCCATGTAGCGGCCTTCAGCCAGAGTCTCGATGAAATGCTCAGCTTCCCAGTCTTCGATCCACGGTCCAGCGACGTACTTTTCGTCGTTGTAGACGTAAAAGCCGGTAATTCCATTTGTCATCGCCTGCTCTTTAACATGGTACGTCATCTGATTTTCTTCTTTCTTATTTTTCAGAATATTGTGATGCTCGGAATTTAACTTGAGGACCGAAGCATCGACGACATGCGAGCCGCGTATCAGTGCCGCTGGAGCGGGGCGTGGCTGAACCAGTCTTCGAAGCGAGTTGTACCGATGCGCGGATGGTCGCCTGGCACGAGCGAGCGGTCGTTCAGCTGCGTGCCGAAATATAGCGCTTGAGGATCCGCGGTTACCTTGCGCGGATCGTTCGTGGCTTTCAGAAACCGCGCAACCATCTCACTCATGCGGATCGGTTCCGGGCCTGCGATCTCTATCACGCCGTTGACCGGCGGCGAGAGCGCAACATCGGTCATGATGTCCGCGACGTCGTCAGACGCGATTGGCTGAAAATAGGCACTCGAAACTGTTGTGGTGTCCCCGACCGTTCCTGACTGGGCGATGCCGCCCAGAAACTCGAAAAACTGCGTCGAGTGGACGATGGTGTAGGGGATGCCGGAACCTCGGATGAGCTTTTCCTGAGCCATCTTGGCGCGCATATAGCCGCTGTCAGGCAGACGCTCGGCCCCCACGATCGAAAGTGCGATGTGGTGCTTCACGCCCGCCACCTTTTCTGCTGCGAGCAAATTCCGACCGGAGGTCTCGAAGAACTCCAGCACTGCCTTGTCCTCGAAGGAGGGCGAATTCGCCAGGTCGACGACGGTCTGCGCTCCGGCGAGCGCTTCGGCTACGCCTTCGCCGGTAATCGTGTTGACACCACCGTTCGGTGACGCGGCAAGTACTTCATGTCCCTTCCTGCGCAGCCGCTGGACTGTTTTCGAGCCGATCAGCCCGGTACCACCAATGACCACGATCTTCATGACGAACCTCCTCGCTCGTGTTTCAGAGTTGATTTGTCTGATCGAGCCGATGGCCTAGTGGGCATCAGCTGTCTTCTGCTCCCGACGATGCACCGGAGCTGCAGGCCCAGACTATCGAACGGAAGCATCTGTCATGCGATGCTAAGGTCTAGGATAGATGCGTCCGTAGATTGGGGACCCTAGTCAGCGAGGAGACACCGTCTCATGTGCTAGCCAAGCCGACATGCGGTCAGGAGAGACCGCATTCAGCAGCGAGGTGAGCGGAAGACAGCTTTCGGCCAACGCCAAAACTCCTCGACCAGGATGAGGCGCAAGCTGCCGTTTGCGTCGTGCAACGTGGGTCGGCTTCGGGTCAGACTTTCCCGTTCCCCACAGCTCATTGTCGGAGGGAGACAGGTCATCACGCCCATAGAAAATATCGCAGGTTTTCCGAGCGCGGGGAAAGGCGGTGGCGCTCACCCGAATCGAACCCGCGCGCACTTTGCAGTGCGACAGCGCCCGTGATCCATGTCGTCAAAGCCGCGAGCCTACGAGGCGACAGCGCACGCAACGGCCGCACCTGGGCCTGCAGCCGAGACAGCCACAGACCCGACTGACCGAGCACGTCCGCTCCGCCTCGACCACGGAGCGGACATCCCTGATCGCTAACACATTGCATGACCAGATGATCATGGCGCGATGGTTCTCGACGGCGATCGTATCGCGGCTCGTTCGGACCTAGCGCGCGGTCAGTAGTCCCACCAGGCCGGCACCCAACGGAAGAGGTTGCCGACGGCCGCCACGCGGCCGATGGACGGAAACGGCATGTGCGTGGACACCAACCACGCGCCGGTCTCCGCCAGCTCCCGCATTAGACGGAGCCGAACGCGGGTCGCCTCCTCGGGGTCGTGTTCGAAACCGTTGTGCCATTCGGGGTGGTCAAACGAGATCGGGAATATCGCGTCGCCGGCGAACATCAACCGGTCACCGCCGGACGTTATGCGGACCACGCTGTGCCCGGGGGTGTGGCCGCCGGTGCGTTGGACGACCCACGCCTGGCGCCACCTCGTAGTCAGCCTCGAACGGCCGTAGCTGGCTGTGATACTCGTTCAGGAAGTGCTTGGCAGACCGGCGAGCCACGTCCCAGAGCATCGGCCCCATGGCGGTGCGGGAGAAATCGGGTGACTGCCAGAACTTGGCCTCGGCGGCGGCCAAGTGAATCCGCAGGTCCGGGCGCATCTGTTCCTTCACCCCGTCGACCAGCAACCCGCCGACGTGATCAAAGTGCATGTGGGTCAGCACCACGTCTGTCACGGACGCGAGCTCGACGCCGACGGCCGCCAGTCGATGTCCAAACTGCCCGGCCCGCGGGAAGTCCGGAACCTCCCCTCCTATTCCACTGTCGATGAGGATGACCTTGCCGCCGCTGCGCACCACGACCTCGTTCAGCGCCCAATCGAACGAGTCCCGCGACAGGAACATGTCGTCCAGCCAGCCCCCCCGGACGGCCGGGTCGGCGTTGGTGGCCATTGACTCGGCTAGGGGCGCTACCACCCCGTCGCTGATCACCAGGACATCAATGTCGCCGACCGGCACGGCATAGCGCGAGGGAACCAACTCGTCGGGTCTGCCGAATGCCGTCCATTTTCGTGATCACGTTCATTGTCTGTGTCCTTTCGTCATCTTGCTGTTCATGGGTTTGTCGAAAGTGCGCCAGATTGGCAGGTGGTGGGTTGCCGACCGGAATTGCCGGCCGGTGACAGAGTTCAGCCAGAGAGGTCCTCCGGACGCTTTGCGGCGAGCTTGCCGTGCGGCAGGCCGGTGGACTGGCCGACCTCGATGAGGTAGCCGTCCGGGTCACGCATGTAGCAGCGAATCTCCGCTCCACGATCGATGGGCGGCGTGACAAACTCCGCCCCCTTTGCCTTCCATTCCTCGTAGCAGGCCTGGATGTCAGCGACCCGCAAGTTCAGGAAGATCGAGGTGGTGTTACCGGGCTGGTAGTCGACCACCGAGATGCCCGGCTTGTCGCCGGTGGGCGGCCCGCCGGGGTTCATGATGATCCACGAATTGGACAGCTTGACCATGCACGGGTTCTCGTCCAGGACGACGGCGCCTCCTAACACGCGCGAGTAGAAGTCCCGGGACCGGGCGACCTTGCGCACGGTGATGAACAACGTCACCAGAATGCCCTCGCCTGGCGCGGGCAGGTTGGCGAAGTCGATGCGGGGGGCGGGGTCTGTCATGGGTTGCTCCATTTCTGCAGCGTTGCTCCCGGAAGGCCGGCCGGCGCCGGCCGGGTCAGGGTTGCGAGGACCGCGCGCAGCCGTTGCAGGATGCGGCGCACGCTCCGCCGAGCGCCTCGTCCATGAGGCAGCGGATCGTGCGCACGCAACGGCCGCACTTGGGGCTGCAGCCGAGACAGCGATAGATTTGGCTGATCGAGCACGTCCGCTCCGCCTCGACGGCGAAGCGGACATCCTGATCGCTCAATACGTTGCACGAACAGACGATCATGGCCCTGTAGCTCCTTTCGGCCCTAACTCAACAAGCGGTCAGTAGTCCCAGACGGCCGGCACGCAACGAAAGGCGTCGCCGTCCACCGCCACATGGCAGACCGAGGGGAACGGCAGGTGGGTAGCCACCAACGGCTCGCGGTTCGCCGCGAGCTGCCGCATGAGACTGACGCGGACGCGTGCCGCCTCCTCGGGGTCGTGTTCGAAGCCGTTGTGCCAGTCGGGATGATCGAATCCGACCTGAAACACGAGATCCCCGGCGAATGTCAGCCGATCGCCGCCTGACGCCAGGCGGACCACGCTGTGCCCAGGGGTATGGCCGCCGGTGCGTTGGACGACTACGCCTGGCGCCAATTCGTACTCCTGATCGAACGGACGCAGCTGGCTGCGGTACTCGTTCGCGAACCGCTTGGCAGCCCGCCGAAGCGCGTCCGGGAACCCTTCCGGCATGGAGACGCGGGAGAAATCGGGCGACTCCCAAAACTTGAGCTCAGCTGCTGCCACGTGAATCCGCAGGTCCGGACGCAGTTGGTCCTTCACTCCGTCGATGAGCAGCCCGCCAATATGGTCCATGTGCATATGGGTCAGCACCACATCGGTCACTGACCCGAGATCGATGCCGGCAGCCTTCAGTCGATGGATCAACTGCCCAGCCCGCGGCAGGTGCAAGTCCGGGTCCGCGCCCAGGCCAGCATCGACGAGTATGGTCTGGTCGCCGCTGCGCACCACGACCACGTTCAGCGGCCACTCGAGCATCTCCGGAGACAGGAACTCGTCCTCCAGCCAGGCTGACCGGACGGCCGGGTCGACGTTGTATGCGATGGTCGGGGATGGAATTGGCAGGATCCCGTCGCTGACAACCAGCACGTCAATCTCGCCGACCTTCAGCGCGTAGCGCGACGGAACGAGTTCGTCGGACCCAGGTCGGCCGGAGTGTGAAATGTCGTCCAGGCTCATGTTTACGTTCATGTTCGTCTCCTGTTTATCGCCTTTCCCACGGTCATATCGACCGCCTCCGCCGCTGACCCCGTGGGTTGGCAAATGCTTCCAAGGACAGCCACCCGGCGTCTGCGGAGATTGCGCCGCCGTTGGCATGCGCGACTATCAAACGGAAGTATCGGTAAGGCAGTGCGAAGGTCCATGGCAGACGCCGTTGCAGGCACGGGTGATCTGGCGCAAGCGTCGCAAGACACCGCTCGAGCAGGCAACAACGGCAGTGCCTCTTGCATCTCGGCGGTACGCCGGACGCGTAAGATCACGATCAATCCTATACTGCGGTGTCGGTCGTCCACGGCCTTGATGCAGTCGACTGCACGCGCGCTCTCGACATACTGTTCTCCATATGAATCCGGTCGGCACGCTGGTCGATCGGCAAACGTGGAGCACAGACGTGTGGCACCGACAGACGGCCCAGCCCGATTGGTGATGGCGCTGCGCACCGGACGCCTCACGGTTACCAGGCAGAACCAACGGAGCGACCAATGTCCAAGACCATCATGCTGATTCATGGCGCCTGGCTGAACGCCCACAGTTGGGAAGGCTTCAAGGCCCGCTATGAGGCCAAGGGCTATGCGGTTGTCGCTCCGTCGTGGCCGCTCGACGACCGTTCTCCGGACGAGCTACGTGCGTCCCCAAATCCCGCTCTTGCCAAGGTCGGCATTAACGAACTCATCAATCACTACGATCGCCTCATCCGCGCGCTGCCCGAGTCGCCAATCCTGATCGGGCACTCGTTCGGAGGCACCGTTACGCAGCACCTGCTTGACCGTGGGCTCGGCGTGGCCGGCGTTGTCATTGACCCCGCGCCGACTTCTGGCGTGCTGGTCGGGTGGCAGACCATCAAGTCGACCTTCCCCGTGTTCTTTTCCTGGGGAAGCTGGCGGCGGGTCATGACCATGTCGCGCAGGTTCTTCAGCACCCGTTTCGCACAGATCGTGCCACCAGCCCAGGTCGATGCCATGTATGACCGCTACATTGTCCCCACGCCTGGGAAAATCTACTGGGACGGTCTGGTCTCGGCCGCAGGCAAAATCCGCTGGGACAACCCCAATCGCGCACCTCTGCTTCTCATCGGCGGCGGCATCGACCTCATTGCCGAGGCCAAGATGACCAAAGCCATGTTCAAGAAACAGAAGCAGGCGCCGTCGAACACCGAGCTCAAGATCTATCCCAACCGCGCCCACTGGACCTGTATTCAGCCGGGCTGGGAGGAAGTCGCAGACTTCGCGCTTGACTGGGCTGTGAAGAACAGCCGCCGCCAAAGTTCTGCCGCTGAAGGCGGTACAGCCGCCCTGAAAATCGGCAAGTCTTGATCGGTGATGAGCTATCAAAAGACTCAAAACGTCATCAATCAAGCAAACATACTCGACGTGCGTGCTGATAGCACCTGCTTACCAAGGTTCGGAACGGTGAAGAAACGCCAGCACAATGGAGCCGGTCGGATGACCAGCACAGCGAGACCGCCTGGCCCCCTACGCCGACTGGGCTGAGACCTATACCGCGCTGCATCTTTGGACGCAGATCGTCGGCAAGTATCGCCTCGCGCACGAGCGCCACGCTCTACGTTACGCCGCGCGGCCTGACGACGGGGATGGTGCCCGACGGGGAGACGGCCAATTCCTTGAGATTCGATCTTCGGAACCATGTTCTGGTCGGGGAGACGCGGGATGCCCGCGAGATTTTCCCCTTGGAGGCGATGAGTGTTGCTGATTTCCTGGACTGCCGCGCTGGTCGAGCGGCTTGGCGGGCGAATGGACATTCACGGCGCTCCGAACGAGATCCCCGATGCCATGCCCTTTGCGCAGGATAATGCGCCCCGGCCCTATGACGGAGCGGCAGTACAGCGCTTCCACGAGGCGCTGGTGCGGATCGACCGGGTGTTCGGTCGGTTCCGGACCGGATTCCTCGGCAAGGTTTCGCCGGTGCACCTTTTCTGGGGATCCTTCGATCTTGCCGTGACTAGGTTCTCTCATCGGAAAGCGGCCGCTCCACCCGGGCGGGGTACTGGGCCCTTCCCGATGCGGTTACGCAGGAGGCGTACAGCCACGAGGTATCCTCGGCCGGGTTCTGGCCCGGGGCAGGAGGCGTGGGCGAGCCGATGTTCTATTCCTACGCCTATCCAGTACCCGACGGATTCGCCGACCGGCCCGTCGCGCCGAGCGCGGCCGCTTCGAGCGTTCCCTGGGCGAGTTCCTGCTGCCATATGAGGTCGTGCGGACGAGCGCCGATCCGGAGGGCGACCTCATGAAGCTTCTGCAATCGACCTACGCTGCCGCAGCGGAGACCGCGAAGTGGGACCGGCAAGCACTCGAATGCGACTTCGGCGTCCCGGGGGTACCGCGTTGGGTGCTCGTCTAAACAGGCAGCGGTTAAGTTTCGGTGGTCCCATCGATCGCCAGCGAAAAAGAGAGCGTGCCGGCAATTTGCGTCGTGTCCAGCGGCAAGGTCCGCTTCAGGAAACGAAGAGGCTGATCGCAACGTCCGATATGCATGAGGCGCAGAGACGACGATAGCGCGGGAATTGCTCGATAACACCCTCAGGGACAGGCGACGCGGGCCACGACCGAAGGCATAACCGAGGACGAGCCTGATCGCTTCGGCACCATATCCCTTGCCGAGATATGCTGGGTCGTCGATGCCAATGGCGCCCTATTGTCCTGCCAGTCTATACGGTGGAGGCGGACATGACAAAGCAACCTGCATCGATCACCCAGGCACAGTGCAGTTGTTCGATGAAGCGAATGGCGGCTTCGGCTCCGTCTCGGGTAAAGGTTGCGTTTGGGTCGAATGTCCCACCGTAAGCTTCAACGATCTCGCGATGCCGTCCAAGCGCTAGTCGCGTGTCCACATCTTGGGGCGTTGGCCTGCGAACGATGAGACGAGCGCTTCGGAGTTCCGAAAGATCGGCTGTCATTTCGCAGAACTCTGTCCCGCTTCTTAGGGGCCAGGCTGGGCAAAAAGATCATCCCTAGTAATGTTTCCCAGTTTTAGGACTTCTCTCGTGAGAGTTTCCGCGAGTTCAGGGTTCGTCCCCAGTAGGTGGTCGTGGAGCTGTTGGAACTGGCGTATTTTGACGGCAACGGCACCGTTGCCCGTGGGAATGCCGAACATGTCCTCGGGGGTCCACTGGTAGATGTGCTCGCGCCAGCACCGGACCATTTTTTCGAGGTAGGACAGTGACCATTCAATCTCTGTATTGTGGAATGTAACGTCTGTTGATACGGACCGAGCGGGGGTGGACGCGGCAGCGGCGGTTAGCGTTTCGCTCACCGTTGCAGACACACTCAGGCTGAACTCCGAATACGGCGCATCGGATTCTAACTCCAGGCGGTTATCTATAATTCGATACTTTACGGTGATGCTTTCACTTCGAAACTGCCTGCCTAGACCTGGATCGCCGGACCGCACATTGACCGAAACTTCCATACTGGTCTGCGCAGGGTCAACTGCCACGTCGTTAATTGTCCAAACGTATCCCGGCTCTTCATACCCCTCAGAGAGAGCCGCCAGGACGACTTTGGTGGACTTTAGGTGGCTGCGCTGGGAGTATGAGCTTTCAGGAAACATTGTGCACGGAGTCGCATACACCCACTCCCAATCTGTCGTGTAAGTAACGGTTGACGAGATCTGCGCCGCTGCGAACTGAATCGTGGCTTCGCCCAATTTAGCCCCGCCAACAGTAACGCTCGCAAAATCGGAGTCGTCGTTGAAATTGTTGAGTCGGATGACCAAATTTCCGATCCGATAGTCTCGATCACCTTCAAGGCTAGCAAACGGTATGCAACCAACATAGGTAATGAGTTTGGTGGAAGGATCAAAAGAATGAATCACGGCGCCTGCGACACCTGAAATACCGGGCGCTGGAGACGCGTTGAGACCTTGGTCGTACTCGCGCGGTCTGCGAATTTCGATTCCATATCCATTTGCGTCCCCGTATGCGGGCGGAACGACTGCCAAGACCTTACGACGTGTTGGCCAAGACGTTACTCCTACGTCGAGCGCTCGGAGGTATACATTGACGTGAGCATCTTGGAATGTGGCCGGGAGCTCTTCAACCGAATCGGCATGCACGAAGTCTCCGGTCCGATTTACGAAGAACTGTAGGGGGGTAACATACGGACCGGCTATGCGCATAACATCCGTCGTAGGCGGAGGGTTGCCGTCGAAAGGCGCAAGACCTGCCGGAAGCTGTGGAGAGGCAGGGCGCTCGAAGGCGTTATCGGGGAATACAGAGGAACTCATCGTTGAATAGGGACTGCCGTATTCGCCTCCCGCTTTATTTCGTTCATGCTGAAATCCGAAATTGTGCCCAAACTCCTGACAGATCGTGTCGAACCGTGCACCCTTGTTGACGACCGCAACGACTATGCTTCGTTCGCCGGTGCCGTCCTTGCGTTTGACGCTATAGCTGCCGCCACCGTGAAGATCTACCGCAGCAGGAAACCAGATAACGACGTGGGCGAAAGTGGACCAATCTGGGTCCCACTCGTTAGTCGCCCCGGCGAGGACAGCATTCACTAGCCTTTGCCGGGGCGTCGTGCCGAAATTCGGATCATTGCGTGGGTCAGCAAGCTGAAGTATCGGCAACAGCTGATAACTTAAATCGATTTGCGAGAAAGATGTTTGAGACCAATAGTGGGCGACGCTGTAGGGTATTGTAGGGTCAAGCCAGTTCCGCATTTCGGCGTCGGACCAGACGTCGCTCACTGGAGTGGCTGTAAAATGAGCGCGTATGACTGCAAACATCGGCTGCCATCCTCATTCAATTTGAATTGGCTAAACCAACATCCACCGGATGATTGGCCTCGATGGTCAAGTTTTGTGTAAAGTGCCGCGATTTGCAAGCTCTGACGCTGACAGCATGAGCGGTCGCGCATCAAAGCCCGGGACTTCGGCGTCCTCCACCCCAAGAGGTTCGATTTTTTCCGTCTTCAAGACACGGTACTCACCCATGGTTTTCGCTGGGACGCATGACAGCCGCCCGCCTCACGCCGGAGCATGTCCCAGGGATTGGTGTAGCTGACGGCGTTGGTCGCCGAGCTCTCCGGCCCGGGCCGGGATGATCAGCTTGCCACTAAACACCAGGTGCCGTTCTAGCCATTTGATGGTCGGGCGGCATAGAGCGAGAGCCGCCAGCGGTGACACATCCCTCAGGTGATTATGAAAGGTCCGTGAACACCATCACGCCTAGGATCTCCCTTGTTCATGACCATGCAGGCCTCAACCGGGCCGGAGAGATCGGTCCTTGCGTCGGCAGGTGCCCCCCAGGGAACCGTCAAAAACTTATGGTATTGGAGAAGATTAGGCAGGGCCTTGCGCTTTCCTCATGAGGCAATTTGCAATAGGGAAGGTCAAACCCACAGGCCAATAAGAGAGCGATGTCATGAGGCGGTACTCAGCCACCCCTCGCCCGCTTACTGTGGAACGGATCGGGCGCGCGCTTGACCGTGTTGCAGAGATCATTGTTGCGCTTGGCGACAAACGCGAGGCATGGCTTCCGCTCTATGATCACCTGGAACGTGCGATGCGAGATCTTCAGGCCAAGGAGGAACGACTCGCCGAGGTGCGCGAGCGTGTCAAACGATTACGGGCGAAACCACGAACCTAGTAGGTCTTCTCGTCACATCGCCCCGATCCCGCAGGTTGCGGTTTAATGCGCGTGAAGAACTTCTCGTGGTTCAGTTGGCTGGGATCGATACCCTCACCAAGACGTTGTTTTCATTATACTTTTTCGGTAAAAAGGTAAAATTTGTATCACAATAGGTATCACACTATGTAGCACATTCTCAGCGAGCTGACAGACCGCAGGCGAGTGTCGGACCCGGGGCACGATCCTCGCACAATATCGACACCTCGGCGTCCTGCTACCCACTCCCTGCGCTGGGCTGAACGCTGATTATTCCACATGAAATTTGTGGGCCCGGGGCGTGTTAAAATTGTTGATTCTATAGAGTTTTTCGTGGGCCAAGATCAGAAATCTTCCCGCATTTTTCCGTATGGTCCCCTGATGCCATGAAGTCGATTTTAGCTAACCGAACATCTTCTTGTGAACATCCGCGACCCTTCGGAGCCATGTTCCAGAATGACTGCAATGGGCGGCAAGCGGTCTGTCGGGTTACTTGTTCATAGGCTTAGAAGCTGCCGTTTTGTCTCCAAGCAGACCCTCAACTTAATTGACGGCGTCATCACCGTCCAAGAGAGCTTGACGTTCGTGCGAGAACGACCAGAGGTCCGCCTCGTCTGCTTCGAGCACCCAGATGCTGTCGAAGTCATCATCGGGCCAAAGTTCTGGAGCGATCCCTGTGCCGCCGACCAGCGCAGCTGCCAGAACGGGAATGGACTCGTGTTGCCAGCTGACCAAGACCGGTGATTGGGCAGTGCGGATGGCATCCGCCGCGAACCGCTCTTGTCCCTTCGAATGAGTGACATCAGGTTCGAGGCCAAGCCGCCTTGCCAGTGGAGTGATGGTCTGGCTAGGCCGCTTGCTCCGACTGCCGGAATCGTCTCTTTTTATCGTGCCAGACGCAACAATCGATGCAGGTCTGCCCAGAGGTGGAGGCGGTTCGTAAAATAGTCGGCAAAGGCCTCCCGCGCGTTGCCAGCCGCGCACCGTCAGTGACGCGGGATCACTTTCGCCCTGCTCGGTGACCCCGACATCCGGCCCCATTGGGATCGGCTTTTCGGCATGACGAATGATCATTACGATCCTATTTGGCATCGTTCGCCTGCTTCACGTCAGCATCTGAACAAGTCGATGGTGTTCCTAGGATCGGCATAGCGGCATTCATTTGTTATCGGACTCCTGGACCAAAATTGCCGCTTCTAGCGCAGCGGAATGCCAAGGTAATCCTCCCGGCGTTTCACCTCGGCTTCACTCAAATACCCCATTCGGAGGCAGTTCGCGACTTCATATGGCTGACTTGGAGGAATGGAGAGCGTGGCGTTCAAGTCATCAAGGCACCCTTGCCGTAGTGTCTTGTCCACCAAGTGTTGCAACGTCGCTTCTTTTCCCTGCTGGTCCGATTCCCGTTCGCCGAGGACATAGTACCCAACCCCGACGATAGTGGCTGCGAAAGCGCCGGCTAGAAGCAGTCGCACTTGGGCGCTATTCGGCATTTGCCCTCCGCAGAAAAGCGCAGCCTAGGCCGCCGGGCTTGGTGAGGGTGGCTCCTTGCCGATGCATCCTCCGGCTGCCGCTTAACCCTCGATCCAGAACTGGTTGGCACTGATTGGCGTTGCCGATGGGGTCCGCGCGTTCGTGGGCCCAGTAGTGGTGGCAATCTTCGTCGCGGTTGGCAGCGGCCACGCAGGTGCTTCGAAGATGGTCGGTTGGCGCGCGGGACACCGTAAACCTCCTCACCGCTTGGACAGTCGCGCCACCAGGCCGCGAAAGCCGAATGGCAACCAAATCATTTGAATATCGATCTCATCCGACGCAAATGCGCTCCCGCAGAGGAAATCCCCAAGTCCTTTTAGATCAAACGTTTGCCTGGTTTCGGGACCAATGAATTGCAACCTCTTCATTGAAGAGCGATCTGTCGCATAGATCGACATTGTTCCGCCTGGACGCAGAACCCTGCGGGCTTCCGACAGCGCGGTTCCGGTCGGCGAGCAGAAGTAAATCACGTTGACGGCTAGAAGCTTGTCCATTGAGCCGCTTTCCACTGGCAGCCGCTCGAAGGTGCCTTGGATTAGTTTCAGCTTCCCGTCCTGAATTGCGGCTCGATTTCGCATTTGGGCCTGACGAAGCATGGTCGGCGACCGATCCACCCCTGTGATCGTACCGGCGTGCGCAAGTTTGGCCATTTTCTTGAGCGCCCAACCCGGCCCAAACCCTATTTCAAGCACGTCATCCTGCTCGTCGATGTCCAATCGTTCGATGGCGCGCCTGTTGGGCAGGTGATTTATCAGACCCATGACTGCCCCGGCTGCATGCCCGCACATGCCCTCCGGCATCGAAAATTGTTGCGCAATAAAGTTGTGCAGACCAATGGCGCCTATATCATCGATAGTCTCAACGACCGAGGGATGTGGTGGTTCCGGATGCCAGCAAGGTGTGCCTTGGAAAGCGAGGCCATCGTTTCCGCCGCATCTGTCAATCTGCGGAGCCAACGGTATTGCGTGCGATCCCTGGGCTTTTTCATCAAACATTCATTGTTGCCTTCTGTTGCGGACGATACCCCCGGGGATGCCAGTTCGAGGTGGCGGTGTCCCAAACGGACCCGGCACGAATTGCGGCAGCGGCCATCGTTGGAACACCGCGCAGGGCTACGATCGCCCAACAACGGTGTAGGTCGTCTCAATGGCCGGGGGAACACAGGGCCCATCAGCCGGGCCTGTCCGAGTGGAGGAAGAAACGACACCGTCGCAATACCGGTACCATTGAACCGTCCGCATCGCCTTAGGAAGCGCGAGCGCCAAAAAGCAAACGATCGCAACGATCGGCACCGCGATGACCGCAAGTGCCACGCCTGGAACACGGCGCACGCAATCCAGAAGGTTTCGGCGATCCTGTTGATGGAAATGACTCCAATTTCCCAGAAGCAATGAGGCATTTATGTTTCCCGCGCATTTCCGCTGGAATACATATTCGTAAGAAGCCCTAGAGGTTGGCGGATCGGATGGGGTATCGATCTCGCCAATCGAGCGCAGAGAGCTCAGGAAAGATGCGCTCGTATTCGCCTGGAAACGGAGAAAGTGTCGAGACGCAAACATTCAATCGGTGTGCCGACGAAGTCAGCGCGGGGAGCGCTCGGAAACGTTATGATTCCTCATCGCGTTTGGATATGGTGTCGGCGCCTCTCGCACGTCTCGCGGTGGCGGATCGATGGTGGGTTCTGACATTCCTTGTCGTGAAGACGGACAGGCGGCTTTTTCGCGTTTGGCTTCGATTTCGGTTCTTTGAACTTGGTTGGCATATCCAGTTAACCGGCTACCCCACACTCTCGTTCCCAGGAACGCAAAAACGGCCCGGAAGCCGAAGCCGCCGGGCCGTATGAGTTGGCAGTGGAGTTCAGTAGGCGCCGTTGTAGCCTTCAACGTCTACATGATGATGGCGATGAAGCGGTGTTCAGTTGTTACGATGATCCGCTCGTGGTGGCGGTGATGGCAGCGCCAGTTGCGCTCGCCGCAGGTCCAGATACATAAACGGATGTTCTATATCCCGATTTTCTGGCATGTCGAGCAGCGTGAAGCCGCACTTTTCATAAAATCCAATCGATTGGGTTTTTCGGTCCACAATTGCAATCCGGCATCCTACCATTGGGGCAAATTTGAGTTTTGGCGACGCATAGCGCGAAGTCGACCAGCGCTGATCCAAGTTTCTTGCCCGCATACTGGTCATCTATGGCAAGGTGCGCGCCCTTGCGGCGCTCAAATTCCCAAAAATCCGTAACGAAAATAAATTCGCTCGCAGCAGGTACCCGAGCACATTCGATGGAAATGCTGACTTTCGATACGAAAGGTGGGCGGATGGCCCTCCCCCTGGGGAGGGCTAACAGGTAGACCCGCTTTGGAACCACGCTCGAATCGCCATAGCATTTAGAATGTGCTTTGCTGCCCTTCTCAATAGGGAGGGCAGGGAGTCATGACTTCGAGTTATTGCGTTAGCTTTCGGATAGCGAACAAAACGATCAATGGGAAAAGCTACGACGACAGGCGGCAATCCGTGGTTGACGCCGCGCATGAAGGATTGGGCTATTGGGACGAAACCACGTCGTTCTTTCTTGTGGAGTCTTCCTTGAGTGCGTCCGGTCTAGCGAAAGCCGTGTCGGCCGGCCTGAGTGTCCAGGAGGACATGATCTTCGTATTCGACATTGGCGACCAATCGGCATCTTACTTTGGCGCACTAACGCATTTCGATGTCCTGCGTTCATTTTTCCCACTGCTGAAAAAAGTCCCGTGAACTTCCACGGGGACTTTTAGCCGTCGGGCTATCGCCATCACGATCAGCAATCATGCGCGCTTGATACCAATGATTTTGCGCCCCTTTTCTATTCTCCTTTGGGTTTGTCAATCAGATAATCGCCTGTCAAACGGCTTCCAAAACTGACCCCCCGATTGGAGTGCGCCCCTGCGCCATTCTGTTCCAACAAAAAAAGCAGCGCCCCGGGGGGGCAGGCAGCGGGCCAGTTTGGGGAGACTGTTGGGAGCAGTGCGCGGTAAAAACTCGGATTTCGCCTCGCGGTCCCCTCGGCTGAGAAATCAGCCGCGAACCACTTGGCGGAATGGCTGAGATCCAGAACATGATCGCTGACTGTGGCGAGATTATCGACGGGGGAGATTGTCGACATTTTGGAGATTATGTTCAAGGAAAAAGGCTTGCAGTGCCGGGGAGTTTCCAAGCGCGGTGTCACCTTGTTGTGAACCCCAGGCGTACGCATAGTCGAATGCGGGTGACGGAACCAGCTTATCCCAATGATCCACCATTGTCTGCATCTGGGATGTGGAGGGAACGACAAATTTACCACCCGTATCGGTGGTCCATTTGCCGCCCCCAAACGTCTGATAGACGGGAACGATCTGGCTGGTCGGGACGCCCGACGCCACAGCCGCCGCCACTGTTTTGTCGATCATGTTGTAGTCGACCGAACCAGTTTGCACCGGATACGCATCCACTCCGTAGTAGTCGATATGCGTGTTTGCAGGATTGAAGGTGTTTGAAAAATCCGGGTTCGCGGCAGACCCCATGTTCATCATGGTAATAAAGGACTTGACGCCGGGCAAGTTGGAATGGATCCAGTCGGATTCCGCTTTCAGATTTGAAGCGGTTGCATATCTTCCCCATTTGCCGGTGGGATCCGGCTCGTCGACAAGGAAGAAGCCAAATACCTTCGGATTGCCAATGAAGGGGGTGACTTTCTGGATGAAGGACGATGATGCCCCGTTAGCCTCGTCGAGCCAGACCAAGCCCTTCATCCCGGGTGGCAGTGCGTTGAGCTGCTCGACGGACGAAACGTCAACCAGATTGAACCCGGCTGTTGCGATTTCTGCTGCTGTTCCGCCTGATGCGTAATGGAGAGTCATCCGATTTCCTCTGTTTGACTCGACAACGACTAGGAAAGGTTACGATTGAACCAGAAATCCTCGCTTTCACTTGCCGCTCGCCAGGAAGGCGCGCTCTATCAATGGGCGGTTGTGACTGAGGTGGGGCTCAACGAGCATGTCCAGGTGTCCGCCGACGATCGGCACTACGTTCAGACCGGCAAAGAATTTGCTCCAGCCAAGATCTGGCGGAACGCCGGTACGTCGGCATCTGAACAAGGTGGCGACTATTGGCAGCGCGGTTTTCGGTTGCCCGACCCAGCGGCCGAACGCCCGCATCCGCAGGATTTCCTCAAGTTCGAGGCGTAAGATGAACCGTGTTCTGGCCAGGGTTTTCCATTTCAATCGATCAATGCCCCTGGCGAGCAGGGCCTCAGCACCCAGGTTGGCAAATATTTTCGCAATGGCACGTAGCATCATGCGATCCATGGTCACTCTATGTGTACGGATGCGCTGCGCGGTGCGGGCGAAAGTTTCACGGTAGTCGTGGCGCCAAGGTCCGATATTGGTGTCCAGGATTCCCAAGAACGTGACCGACCGACCCGCGGCAACAAGTTTGCTGGCAACATCGAAAGCGACGCCGCCGCCAAGCGAATAGCCGATGAGCTTCAAGTTGCCTTCAGGCTGGACCTGGCTGATTTGGGCGACAACAGCATCCACCATCCTGGGCATCGCCTCCTGTCCGCTCAGCAGGTCGTTCAGATCTTCGTAGCGCGCCGCAATAACCCTGGCGACATTGCTCATCTCCACCCCGAACGCCGCAAGACTTGGACCGTAACCGATCGATCCTGGCACAATGAACAAAATGGGCCGTGGATCTGAGGCTTCAACAAGCGGACCCCTTGCTGTTTCGTCGATAGATGCCGCCCTGACAATGTCGGCAAAACTCATGGCGACGGTGAACGCGTCCAAACTGAGGTCCCGTCCAAGGGCAGTCTCAAGTTCCATCACAAATTGCAACAGCTTCAGCGAGTCGCCACCGGCTTCATCCCAGCGGCTGCTCGCCACTGCCTTGCCCTGGAGTATTCTTTTCCAAACGGTTCCGACCGCTGCTTCGACAGCTTGGGAATCCGCCGGAAGCCCGGCGCTCGGAGCGTCGTGGCTTCCTTTTCGTTCGCGCAGAACGCAATCCAGCTGCCGTAAGCTGAGTCCATCGATCTTCCCGCCCTGGAGCCGTGGCATTTCGGCAAGACCATGCAGTCGTGTCGGATGGACCGCGGGGGGCAGCGCTTGTCTGATCAAGTCGCGCAATTCGGGGATAAGATTCCTGCCTGCGTGTTTGGTTGGAACGACAAAGGCCACCAGTTCATTCGTGTCCGATACGACCGCGACGGCATCCTGCACGTGGGGAGCGCGCCGCAAAACAAGTTCCAGTTCGGCCGGCTCGACCCGCCGTCCGTTGATCTTTATCTGACGCCCTTTGCGTCCAACGATCCACATCAGACCGGCATCGTCCACTTTGACGAGGTCGCCTGTTGCGAAGACGCGAATCCCCGGGTCGAACAAGCTCCCCGGAAGAGGAACATGTCTCCCGTCATCCCAATATCCAAGAGCGGTGTATCTGCTCCTGACCAGCAACTCGCCCTCAAATCCTGCAGCCGCCTCGCATCCGTTCCCGTCAACGACGGCGTATTCAATGCCGGGCAGGATGAAGCCGACCGGGACGGTCGGACCTTGCTCGCGATAATGTTTGGGCAAGAACCACTGCGTTCCGGTGGTCTCGGTCGACAGATAGCTTATCTGAATGAAGCACGATGCTGGAACAACGTCGCGGAGGCGGTCGATGTCGGACCACAGCACTCTTTCCCCGCCAACACGCACCATCCGCAGCGAAGAAAATGCGTCGGGCACCGAGTTGTTGAGCAACACACGCAGCAAGGCCGGTACGATGTAGGCGACAGTCACCTGCCATTTCTGGAAATGCTCGCGAACACCGCGAATGCCCGCACTCTCAATGTCCAGCAGGTACAACGCCGCGCCACAGAGCATCGGGGTCATCATCTCGCGGCATCCCGCGATGGTTGCAGGCCCGGTCAGTGGCATGAATACATCATCAGAACCGATATGGCCGGCGTTGACGTATTGTTGAACGCGCTGAAGGAGCGCGCGCTGGCTGTTTACAACGCCCTTCGGTGTTCCGGTGCTCCCCGATGTGTAGAGAACGATTGCCGGCGAATCGACGGACGCGTCCGATGACACGAGCGGGGATTTGTCAGGCGCCGTTTCGGTGAGAACGTGAGACGGATCGATCCATTGCAGCGGGATCGCATCCGGCCAGCCTTCCGGTTTGCCTTGACCGGCCATGACGATAGCCTTCAGGCGCGCGTCCGCGGCGATGGCAGCTAGGCGTGATAAAGGGTCCCTGGGATTGAGCGGTACGGCGGGCCTGCCGGCGTGCATGGCAGCCAGCATGACCACCGGGTGCCAGATCGCGTTGCCGAGAAGAAGTCCGACAGCCTCGCCGGGTGGAACCGCATCAGCGATTACGCAGGCTAGGTTCTGGACGACATGCAACAACGTCAAGAAAGTCAGCGACGTCATGCCATCACTGAGTGCGATCTTGCCCGCGTGCTTTTGGACAACCCGCTGCAGATGCTCGAACGTCGATATATCTGAAAAATTGTCGTTCATCCGTTCGAAAGGACGGTCTGTCGGGCCATTCATGTCGAGAGGTCGCGCCGATGCCTGTCGCCACATCAAATGGTCCAGGCCGCTACTGCGAATCATCGCAACGTCCTGCTCCTTCCTTTCCCCAGGGATGGACGGCAAGGCATGGAAAGGTGAGCCTTCAGAAGAGCGCCGACGCCGAAACGCTTCCAAAACTGCCCCCCTTTTGGCTGACCAGCTTTGCCGTGTCGTACGGGACCGCATTGGCCGCTGCATCGTTAGAACGAATGATGGCCGTACTGTCGTAAAGCGACCGTACAACCGTGCGTGGCTCCCTGCGGGTGATGCGTCATTGAGACGTCACAAACCTAAGACGTTCACGCTAGGCAAAAACCGGTCCGAGCGAGCGCGTCCGGCAGATCGGAGGCGCGAACAGCAATTAAGTTCTCGGTGAGTGGGCCCGCCCCTTGCACCGAAACCCGCTCCAGCTGTTTCTCCCTGACATGGAAGAGCTCGAATCCCCTGTCGATCAGGCGATCGTATAGTTCCGCTCGCGAACTGCCAGCTCGCCGCAAATTGGGCTCGGAATCTTCAATATATAGACATCGGCAATTGCGGAGTGTTTGCGCGGCGCCCCGGAGAAGGTCGCACTCAAATCCCTCAACATCAACTTTCAGTAAATCCACACGCCGTTCGCAGATGATGGAATCGAGCGTAGCGACCGGAACACGTAGCGCAGAGCCGCTTCGCGGCGAGGCTGCATAGGCAAAGTTCATGTCGTCGCTGCGAAAATTAGTAAAAAACAGCTCGCCGCATTCGCTGCCCACGGCGACATTGTGGATCTCGATGGGAAAACCATTGAGGCGGACGTTGCCTCGCAGGAAACCGCAGGTTCGCGGATGCGCTTCGATAGCGATGGTCCGTCCCGACGACGTAACACGCCGGGCGGCCACGAGGCTGAGCTGGCCCACATTTGCACCCACGTCGACAAACGTTTCGCCCGGCCGAAGGTAGCCTGCCACGAAATCAACGTCTTCGGAACGAAAATGCCGGTCCCGCCAAAGCCCTGCAGAGATAGCGCTGGGATAAAAGCGCATCCTGTAGCCAGCGGGGAAGTTGAAGGTAATCAGGCGACACAATCCGGTCGCCCACAGCACACGAGACAGCACAAACCTGAATTTATGCGGTTCCTCGCGGAGGCGGTCGCTAAAATCACGGAACTTGCGCACCAAACCTCTCCATTGTGCGATTGTGCGCGAACGCTGGTATGGCCAACATTTGGCACCACTTCGTCAAGGCTGTGTCGTCAGGACGGTCGAGCGAAGGGCGAAGCCGCGCAATATTGTCTCCACCTTGGCCGCTCCCGAGGGTCTTGTCATTGGCTACATCAAGATCTCGGAAAAATATGAATGAAATCACGGTAATACTGAAACTTCCGGATCGAAGGGACATCATGCGAATGAATGATTGTGAGGCTCGTCTCCGATTCTAAACTCTGGCGGAGCGGCAGGTCGTTTGCACAGCGCGATCGCACATGTTCCGAAGTGACTTCTGACGCCCTAGGACATTCACTATGGTCGCGAAAATGATGGCTGGCGCAACGCCGAGCCCGATCCGCAGCATTATTCGCATGGCGGGGGGCGTCTCGGCCATGGCCATCATTGGCCAGTTCACTCTGGTCGCGGCCATTCCTCTGCTGGCTCGCCTCTATTCGCCAGCCGATTTCGGTATTTTCACGATCTATCTTTCGATCGTAAATATTCTCGGCGCCATCGCGGCGCTTCGCTTCGAATCCTCGATCTACGTCGTTGAGGATAGGGCTCGAGGGCAGGTGGCCTTTAAGCTCATTCTCCTGGCTGTCTTCGCGACGACCGTTACGACCCTGGCAACAGGATATCTGCTGTTGCGCGTCGCGCCAGGACGGCTCAACCATCTTGTCTGGCTTGTTCCAATCGGGATGGCCGGCGCAGCCGTCGCCGAAGCGATGAACTGCTGGAGCCTCCGTTTTGGTTACGTGCGCGACTTCGCCATTGGACGCGTGATCCAACCGGCGACCATGGCATTGCTGCAATTGATCTTTGGCGTCGCCCACCTAGGAGGTGAGGCGATGGTCTATGCACATATCCTCAGCCAGGCAGTGCTCATACTGGTAATCGGCACCCGCATCCTGAGTTTGGACGATGCGTATGGCATCGTCCGAGCGCCGTGGCTGACAGTAATCGCCACCGCCAGACGAGAATACAAGTTTCCTATGTTTGACCTTCCCGCAGCCCTCGCGGCCTTCACAATCATCAACCTTCCCGCAATTCTCATTGGGTCGCTGTTTGGGGCCAATTTCGCAGGATTTTTCGGAGTCGCCGCGCGCATCGTGACTGCGCCAATCGCTTTGATTGCGAATCCCCTCGGCAATGTTTTTGTTGCCATAGCAAATGAAGGGCGCAACGATCGGAGTCTGCTCGGCAGCGCGCATGGCCTGCTGATTCTGGCGGCTGGTGTGATTGCCCTGCCGATATTGGGGCTTGGCCTTGCCGCCCCTTATCTTGTCGTTCCATTTTTGGGCGAACCTTGGATGGTTGCCGGACAGATCGTGAGCGCTCTCGCGTGCATGGGGGCGGCGCAGGCAATTGCGACACCGCTTCAAATGGTCCCGACCATCCTGCGGCGACAAGAGGTGCGGCTTCTGCTCGACGTCGCGCGGGCGTTGCTTATGTTTGGGCCGCTCGCGGTTGGTGTTCACGCCGGCTGGCAACCCTTGCACGTGATCTATCTGATGGCAGCCGGTGGCGCGGTCGGATTTGCTTTGAGCGCGGCCACCTCTCTCGTTCTCCTAACTCGGGACGCGCAATCAGCTGGAGCGTGCGCAACAACAAACCCACTTCAACGACCGAGAGCAGAATGAAGCCACCACAGCTAGGCCATTCTCAACCCGCTGATGTTAGGGGAAGCAGATTCATTTCGGTAGCCATTCCGACTTTCCGCCGGCCGGACACAGTTCGTCGGGCCATCGACAGCGTCTTACATCAGGACTTTTCGAACTGGGAGTTGGTCGTCAGCGACGACGAGGGGCCAGACGGACAGACTTGGGCCATAGTGACTGATTACGCACGGGCCGACCCTCGCATCCGCATTATTGAAAACCGCCGAGGTCGGGGACAGGTGGAAAATACCAATAACGTCATGCTCGCCTGCCGCGGAAGCTGGATCAAGTTATTGCACGACGACGATTGGCTGGCACCAAAGGCGCTTGGGACATTTGCAGACGTTGCCGAACAGTATCCCTCTGCCGCGTTCATAACCTGCGCTACAAATAGGGTCCAGGATGACCGGGTAAAATTCCGTTTGGCTCGTCACAAGCGGAAGCACATCGCAGTCTATTCGAGTGAGCAAACTCTGAAGGATCTTTATTTGGTCCGCACGACGCGTTCCCTTGGGATTATCCCATCGTCGTTGTTGATCAATCGTGACGTTGTCCAGAAGGGTTGTCTAATGCGGACATACAAGTCGATAACAACCGGGGTCGATCAACTCCTTTTTGTCGATCTTGCCTGCCATGGAGACATGATTGTGATCGAAGATGGCCTAGTCTTCTACGACGCGACGAACCATTCGAGCATCACCGCTTCTACAACGTTTTTCGACGTTGACCGGGAAACCATTGACCTCAAGCAGCTTACTTGGAGCTTGATTGAGGATAAAAATAGGCTTCCCCATCCGGAGACGGTAGCGCGCGCGCTGCAGGTTGCTCGTCTGCGTAGTCGATTCCGCTACCAGCCTTTGGGATCGACGATCCGCTCCGCAATGCAAATTTTTCATCCATCGGTCATGAGAGCGGTGAACCAAGATATCTTCGCCCGCGTCTCCGCAACCTTGCGTCGTCGGCTTCGACGGGCAAATTGGTGATTGCGGATTGCAAAACCCCCGCTCGGACGATGTCTAATCGCCCGCGCGGAACAGGCATGGGCTGCAGAATCTGGGGAAATCAAGCCCCATGAAGCTAATCTACAAACCCAGCATCTTCGTGACTGACAGCTAACGCGCAGGCGGCGCCGGTTGGTAACGCAAAACCAGTGCGATCCACCTTGGCACGCGTCTCTGCCTATGGATTATTGCGGAAGCACGGCGCGCCGGTAACCGTCGCGGCCTCGAGTTCGAAAGGGCCGTCGTCGGATTCGCTGTTGGGAAGTATGTAGGAAAAGGCGATCTGATCCGGGGATTGCAACATGGACGCGGTAGTCCGCTCGGTCATAGTTAACCGTTATGTCTGTCGATCTCCGAACGGTTATGAACCAGTTCTTCAGCATCGACCCCGCCACGAGCACTACGCGTCGCAAGCGGAAAAGCTGAAATCGCGTCAGGTTGAGCATCATTCCACTGTCAAGACGAATTCGATAAGGCAAATGTTCGCATCGCCATTCGGCCGGGTGCGCCACCAAAAGCTGTCAGCGATTTTGGGAACTCGCGTTGGAGAAACCCGGAGTTCGCCTGTCGATCAGTCTGTCACCCCCACTTCGAGCGCGGCAACGATGGAATCAAGCCGCTCCTGCGCCGGATGGCTCTTCAATCGCGACAGGTTGAAATCGAGATGCTCCTTCTGAAACATCGAGACCAGCGTGATCCCAGCCGAATTCGTGGCGAATGCGTAATCGGCGAGAAATGCGACAGCAATTTCAGCGGGAGTGCCACGGTAGCCAAGCTCCCCCAGGGCGTCCAGGATTTCCTTGTGCGCATTTATTCTCGCGACACTCCGGTCGAGGCCTGAGAATGTCCCGTGCGTTACAAACGTTTTGTGCGAGTGCGCGCGCTCTTTCAACTTCTCAAGGTTTGGCTCCAGCGGAGTATTGGTAATCTGGACGAATCGGTAAGGCAGCGATTCATCGAGAGCCGTCATCCCAGCCCCGAGGTCTCCCGCGACCGAAATGGCCCGGGCTTTCCCGTCCTGAACCACGCGCTCCACGGCCCGGATGATATCCTCGCGAACCAGCTCCTCGGCGGTCGGACGATGCAGTGCGAGGACATCGACATAATCCGTGCGAAGACGCCCCAGGCTCTCCTCGACACTTGATCTTATCAACTCCGCGGACAGCGGCACCTTGAATGGCGCGGGGCGCACTCTTGAAGCATATTGCTTAAGCGCCGGAACCTTTGCAACAGCGATCCGCGACAACGGCTTCAGCAGTCGCATGGTGGCGGAGGTCTTCGGCGGACGCATGCCAACCTTGGTGCAGACGCAAACGCGATCGCGCTTTCTGGATGCAAATTCGCCCCAGATCGATTCAGCCATCCCGTCGCCATATGAAGGCGCCACGTCGTACCAGGTTCCCCCTGCTTCGTACGCGCGTTCGAGCGTGTCTATGCCCTTGCGAACTCCGATGCGCGAACCAAGCGAAGCGCAGCCAAAACCGATACTTGATACTTTGGTGCCGATAGCTTCGACAAAGACCTGCTTCATCGGAAAGACTCGTTTTTCAAGACGGCATCAAACTGAGGATGTTCGAATACTCATTCTGTCTGTCTGTGACGGGATACACAAGACATGGCGCCCAGACGTTCGGGATGCCACCACACAGGTACGTTCTCGATCGAGGGCTGGACTTCGCCGATAGTCTGCCTTCTCGCCGGCGGCATGTCGATCGCAGAAGTCGCCCATTTGGCCGGATTTTCAAGCCAGAGCCATTTTACCATGAAGAAATACCGGGGTGTGACACCATCGCAGGCGCGAGCGAGTAACAGCCAAATATTCCGACCTGGTGAAAGAATCGGCGAACCTTGGCGCCGAGAGTGCGATCGTCGATGGCGAGATCATCGTGCTCAACGAAGCAGGACTGTCCGACTTCGGCGAGCTGCGGAAGGCGATTACGCGTCGCCAGCACGACCTCTATTTCGTCGCCTTCGATCTCCTGCATCTCAACGGCCACGATTTGCGCGACATGGCGCTTGAGGAGCGGCGCGAGATCCTGGCCAGCATGATCCAGCCTCGCGGCCGGATCCAGTTCAGTGAGCCCCTGCCGGGCGAGGCCAAGGCGATCTTTCACCTGCTCGATCGGGGCGGCCTCGAGGGGATGGTATCGAAGCGCCGCAACAGCAAATACCGCAGCGGCCCGTCGACCAACTGGCTGAAGGCGAAATGCTACTCGATCGACGAATACGAGCTCCTCGGTGTCGAGCGCGAGGTGGGCAAACCGGCCTTTGCCTTGATGGCCGACCGGAAGACGGGGCGTTATGTCGGCTCCGCTTTCATCAACTCCAGCCGTGCCATCCGCGAGCGGCTGTGGAAGCGGGTCCAGGAGCATGCCGGGCCGGCGCCGAAGGGCATGAAGCGGCCAGCGACCCAATGGGTGAAGCCCGGAATCATCGGGCGCGTGAAGCACTTGCGCGGCGAGGCGGATTTGCGGCACGCTTCGCTGCAGGATTTCAGAGAGGGATGAGCAAGCGGGGCAGGGATTTTCTCTACCATTGGATGGCGGATCATTTATGCGGATCGACGTCGAAGGCATGGCGTCGACCCTAGATGAGTGCCATCGGCATGTAGCGGATGATAACCTTGTCCTGCCGAAATCTTCGTTCGAGCTCGGCGCGGCGGTCGTGCCAGGCTGGATATCGAGGAAGTACCGACCAAGCGAGCCGCCGGCGACGAGCAACGGTTTATCTCCGGGTCCGAGCCTCCATCTTCCGCTACCAGCCGTAGCTGAAGGTGGCACTACCACCGCCATCGCCGCTCTGCACGACATTGGCATTGGTATTCCTGCCGAACTGGAAAATACCGTAAGCGTTGTCATTGCCGTTCTGCTGCAAGGTCGCGGAGTGGCCGTTACCCTCCTGCTGGATGATGCCCAGATTGCCGCGACCGTTCTGGCTAAGTCCGGCTGCGTTGCCATGTCCGGACTGACGGATGCTGGCACCGTGCAGGCCGCGATACAGCGAATAGAAGCGCAGTCCAGTCGCCAGGGCGCCAGCGTCGCGGGCGTTGGCTGGGGCAAATGTCACCGAAAGCAAGCCGCCCGCGTAAGCCGGCGCGGACAGCGCCGCCTGGCCGAAGCTGCCGGCAACCAAGGCGGCGGTAAGGGTCTTGAACATCTTGCGCGTCATATTGGTCTCCATTTCCGGCTGCCCCAGCCTATGGCCAACCTTCCCATGGCGTGGCTGAACCCACCCGGAATCCTTCGTTCAGCTGTCGTTCACTCATTTCTCCCGGCCGGGCGCACATAAAAAAGGGCGCCGAATGCCGACGCCCTTTTTTTTCACAAGCCTGGCGATGCGGTCAGGTCGCGCCCCCGACCCGCTCGGCACAGCTGATGTTCTTGCCATCGACTGTGACCTCGAGCGTGGCGTCGTAGACAGCGCCCTTCGCTTCCAGCGTGACAGCGCTAAGCTTCGCTGGCTTGCCATTCGCGGCGCTGAAGGCGCCGCCTTGCACGATATTGGTGCCGCCGGTCTGGCCGGCGCTTTCGACATGGAGCGAATAGATGCCGGTCACGTTTCTGTCGGCATGAGCGAGCGCCTCGAGCGAGACCATGCCGCCTTGCGGCGTGACGCGGATCTCGCAGCGAACCGGCCCGATGGACTGGTCGGCGGTGGCCATGGTCGCCAGCGCGCCGACCGGGACCAGGATGAGAGTGAGTGCCGTTATGATACGGCGGGGATGCTTGACGATGCGGAGCATGATTTGTCTCCTTGGCATTGGCTAGCCGCGGTCGCGGAGCTCTCCGCGACCGCCTGGCGCGCTGCCGATTACGGACAGGCCTGGACGAAGGCGGCGACATTGCCGCTGCCACCCTGGCTGACGTTGGCATCGCAGCCATGGCCCACCTGCACGCCGGCGGCGATGTTGCCGTTGCCATCCTGGGTCAGGATGGCGGTATGATTCGAGCCGAACTGCCCGACGCCGGCCACGTTGCGATTGCCGGTCTGGTACGTGGCACCGTAGTTGCCGGCGCCTTCCTGGCCGATGGCGGAAAGGTTGTGGCGGCCACGCTGCTGGCCGATCACCGTGTTGAAGCGACCGTCCTGGTAGACCCGGATGCGGTTTTTGAAGCCGTTCTGGGCGCCGCCAGCCGAGTTCGACCAGCCATATTGCTCGATGCTCACGTCGTTGGCCATGGCCGGGGCGGCGACAGTGATACCGACAAGAGCGGCGAGCGCGGTTGCGATGAAAGAATTACGGAACATGAGAGCGTCTCCTTTGGCGGGCGGGACCGCGAGTTGAACGGCTTCTTTTTAGAAGCTGCCGTTCGAACCCAAGCTGAAGGCACCATTCAGATGGAGTTCAGGAACGACTAAACGGAAGCGGTGCGGCGCTACGCCGGCCCGCCTCGTGTTGTGCGTCGGCATCAGGAAAGAGGCGATCGCCGCTTCAGCGACGAGCAATTGCGAGCGATCGCGCCGGGCAGCATAGTCGAGCAGCCCGCCACCACGGCGGGATGGAGATAGACGGAAGTCTGCAACTTCGATGCGCTTCGGTAAACGGCGAAACGGGCTTTCTGGTATCTGATCTGGCCGCGTGGCGTGCGTCTCCGCTTAATGAGCAAGCCTTGGGCGACTTTCACGGAACGGCAGTCATGCTGCTGGCTAAGCTTCGTAGTACGGGACACTTCGACCGGAATGGCCTAGATGCGCTTTCGATTTGCCGCGCTATGTACGAGGCGATTGTGGGGACTTCAGTGTGGCAAATGCAATTTCTAAGGCTGTTTGTTAGTACTAACGCCGTTCTTTTGGCGATTGCACTTTTCCTGGTGGTCCTGGGACTATCGGGCCTCTTTCGTTCTACCGTCGCGACTACTTCCTACATCCCTCGAGCTATAGGGTTGGTGCGTGTGTGTCGGGAGCAGTTCGTCATGTTACGTCGGGGCCCAGCTGTTTTGCCGCCAAATTGGGCCGCCGTTCACCGCGCACTAAATTCGCGGTTTCATGCGGGCAAGGAGAATCTTGGCGAGCGCGGGGTAGTCTTCGTCGAAGTGATGGCCGCCCTTCATCTTCAGCGTCTGCATTCCCGCCAGCGTGGGATCGGTGCAGGCCGTGTCATCCTCGTCCTCGCCATAAACGCACAGCAGGCGCTCGCGCGGAATGGTGGCAATCGCGGGCGCGACGAAATGGTCGCCTCCACCACCGAGCCAGGTACCAACGGTCACCTGGAAGGTAATCGTTTTCTGGGTGGCGAGGAGTCCGACAAACCGGATGCGATCCTTTATCCGCTTCGGCAGCAAGGTCCAGGCAAACGGAAAGACATCGGCGCCGAATGAATAACCGTAGACCGCGACAGGCATTTTGCCCGAGGGATCGGCGCGGTCGATGATGGATACGGTATCATTGGCGATTTGCCGTGGCGTGCGCTCCGCCCAGAAGTAGCGAAGCGAATCGATGCCCACCACATGAACGCCGTGTCTGCTCATCTCATCGCCGATCACCTTGTCGAGGTCGCGCCAGCCGCCGTCGCCTGAAAAGAACAGCACGAGGGAATCTGGCGTCGAACTGGCGGGGATATCGATGGTCGGTAGATCATTTGACGACGCATCGCTCGCGGCGATCGACGCCACGGCGTCAACCGCCGCGTCAAGGCGGTCAGACACGCTGTCGACAACAATCGCCCTTGCCCGCATCACATTGTCGGACGATTGCGTGGAAATATCCGCAAGCGGGTCGGCCGAAACCAGTGTTGCAGGGGAATGCAATTGCGCGTCGAGGGCATAGTCGAAGCCGCCCGCCGGATCCGGCGTCGGTGTTGCGCCACCCGGGCATGTTGGCAGTGGCGTAACCAGGTTGCGCGCTGGTTCGAGCGCGACTGCGCCGGCCAGTGTCGCCGCCGGTGCATCGGCCAACGCCGCATAAGCGAGCGTGCCTCCTTCGCCGATACCCGCCACGACCGGATGAAAATAGCTGCTGCCGCCGACGGCACGGATGGCCGCCTTGGACAGCGCCTCCAGATCGGACCCCAGATACATACACGCGCCATCGGCCGCACTCAGCGCCTTGCGATATTTTTCGAGGTCGACCGGCAGCACGATCAAGCGCTTGCTGACCAGGGCCGCCGCCAGATCGATGTCACGCTGACCAATGCCGCCTTTTTGCGAGAACAGGATGACCAGCCCCACCGGATCCTGTTGCGGCAGTTGAACGGGAATATCGACCAGCCGCTCGGCGGAAACGCGGATCTGATGCGGGACGGCCCATGTCCGGTTGAAATACAGCGCGAGGCCAAGGCCGGCAGCGATGACCAGAGCCAACAGAGCCAGCATCGCGCGGCTCTTCGTCATCTGCGCAAAATATGCAATCATTTCCGGACGAGTTCCAACGGATTGCCGCTGATCAAGGTGGTGACATCGAGCAAGGAGCGTACGGTGTCCAGTCCAGGAGGACATACGAAATAATGCGGGGTCCAGACGGGATCGAACTTGTCCTTGAAAGCCTTGAGCCCGTCGAAGCGATAAAAGGTCCGGCCACGCCGGTAGAGAAAGGACCCGAACCGGTTCCAGCGGGAAGCGAGCCGACCCGCGGACAATCCCGAAAGCGGCGCCGCGCCCAGATTGAACCTGCGATAACCCTGCGACTTGCCATGCAGAAGCAGTTTGGTCAGCAGCGCGTCCATGACGATCTTGGGCGCATCGGGCGCATGGCGCATCAGGTCCACGGTCAGTTCGCTTTTGTCGGCGCTCCCCCACATGTTGGCGAAAGCGATGATGCGGCCCTGCCAGCGAAAGACGGCCATATCGAATCTGCTGACGTAGTCATCTTCGAAATAGCCTAGTGAAAAACCCTTCTCGCCGCTCGATTTCATCTGGAGCCAGGCATCCGACACGTCTCGCAATTCGCCAAGAAGCGGTCTCACATCGGCGGCTTTGACGATCTCGAAAAGCAGGCCGTCCTTCTCGGCGCGTCGGTCGGCGTAGCGCAGCGGCTGGCGGCGCGGGCCGTCGAGGTTGAAGGCCGTCAAGTCGACGCGCGCGACCTCGCCGAGCTTCAGCGCGACGAGGCCCATGTCCAGATACATGGGCAATTGGTCGGGCTCCACACCGTAAAAGGCGGTGCGGGCCGCGGAACGGTCGGCCAGGTCGTGAAAGGCCCAGGCGAGCTTGGTGTCGCCCTCGACGGGGCCGATCGGCCCGCCGAGCGCGATAAGGCTGCCCCCCGAGCGGGCATACATGATGAAACCGCGACCGTCCGGCGACATCAGGAATTGCTTGTCGCCGAGCATTGCCAGGGCCGCATGGGTCACGTTCGAGGAGGCGACGATCGCGCTCACGGCCGGGGGTATTTCTTTCCGTTGCTTGCAGTCGATGGCCTTCCGATTGATGGCCGTGTGGAGCGCGGCCGCTGCTGTAACGATCAGGATCACGATACTGGCGCGCAGGAAGCGCGGGGCGTCGCCATCGATGGCGAACTGCCAGAACAGTTGATTGGAATAGTCGACATCGCGATAACTGAAAAATCCAAGCCATATCGAGATCGCGACAATGCTGATCACGCTGGCGAGCCAGCCCCATGACAGCGTTCCGATGCCCTCAATCGGGCGGCGATAGAAAGCCTTGCGGAAGCTTATCAGGACTGTCGACAGGATCAGAAGGACGGCTGCATCCTCCCAATCGAGGCCCTTGCCGATCGAAAAGGCGGCTCCCAGGATGAACAGGATGAGCGACGCCGCCCATGCCTGCTGAAGCCGCCGCGCCAGGCCACGCGCAAGGATCAACATTGCGATGCCGGCGAAGCTGGCCGCGAGGTGCGAGACCTCTATGAATGGCAACGGCAGCAGGTCGGACAGGGAATCGAGGCGATCGGCCACACCTGGAATGGAACTCGAGAACAACAGCATTATCCCGCCCAGGAAGGTCGCGCCGGCGGCAATCGGTGGGACGAGAGGCTCCAGGACGCGTCCTGCATGGAGCACCCGCTGCGACACTTCGGCGTGCCGCGCGTAAATCTCGAACGCCAGGACACCGATGACGGCAACCAGAAAGGGCAAGAGGGTAAAGATGATCCGGAATACAAGCAGGGCTGCCACTGCATCCGGATTGTTGCCGAGGCCAAGGCCGGCGATCATGGCGGCCTCGAAGGCGCCGAGCCCGCCCGGAGCGTGGCTGGCGATGCCGATGATGGTCGCCACGACAAAGACAAGCGCAAAGACCGCCGGGCCGGTGGTGATCGTCTCAGGCATCAACACGTAAAGCGTCCCGGCGGCGGCGCAGATGTCCACCAGGCCGGCGACGATCTGTGTCAGCGCGCCGCGCGAATCGGGCAGTTTGATGGAGAATTTTCCCACCGTCAGCGTGCGTTCGCCGCGTGACAGCCACACGACCAGCAAACCAACCGAAAGGATCATGGCGATGCCGAGCGTCAGGCCCAGGCGAGGATCAAGCTGGTCGACAAACGGTGTACGAGCCGGGTCGAGGACCAGGGCAAGAGCGATCATCACGGTGAAGGCGAACCAGATCGACAGCCAGGAGGTGGCGATGATTCGACCGATATCGGACAAGGCAATGCCTTCGCCGGCATAGATGCGATAGCGCAGCATCCCGCCTGTCAGCAGCGAAAAGCCGAGCGCGTTGGAGATGGCGTAGCCGGCAGCGCCGACGCATGCCGACAACAGCTTGGGGACGCGGCCCGGCGCGATCGTCTCCACAGCCACGACATCGTAAAAGGCGACGGCGGCAAAACTCAAAAGTGTAAGTGCAAGCGCGATCAGAAGGTGTTTGCCAGGGATGTTACGCGCCGACTGCAACACATGGTCGAGCGAAAGGTCATTCAAAAATCGCTGCAGCACCGCCACGGTGACTACAGCGATGACCACGCCTGCGACGGGCATGGCAAAATGCTGGTAGCGTCCCCAGAAGCCGAACATCTGCTGCCGCGCATCGCGCGTGGTCATCGGATCGGCTATGGGATCCAGGTGGCTCGGATTGGGAAATTCAGGCTTCGGAATCATACTGCTCAAAAGTCCTCGGGCCGTCGGAACGGGCGGCTATCCAAGCCAATAAGGGTTTTTCAAGATTGATGCTCGCCAGGGCCAGACGCGTTTGCTGGCAAGGCCCGCCTTCGACGGCGAGACTATTCCGGTATTCGTCAATCCCGAGAGCCCATGGCACAACGGGCGCTTCCTAGCTTCCTCGCCTAACGTTCTTGTTGCTTTTGTGTCCCCAACGCCGGCTGCAATATCGATAATGTCGATGACGGCGTTCGCCGGGGCATTTACAGCACTACGACGACAGCACTACGACGGATGAACGACCCTATAGCTCGTCTCAATGGTGGGAGGAACCGGGGACCTTGCAGTTGGGGCTTTTCGAGTGACATCGCCATGACGGTGTAGCCGACGAAGCGTCCGGGTGGCCACAAGAAGCGCGAGTGCCGAAAAACAAACGATCACAACGATCGGTATCGCCACGATTGCAAGCGCACCGCCTAGAACCAGCGCGAACGCAATTCGAAAAGTTTCAGCGACCCTGTTCATTGAAACGACTCCATCCCCAAAACCATGGACCATTGAAATTTCCCGCACATTGCCGCTGCAATAAATATTCGTAAGGTCCCTTTCGACGCATCTTGCCTTTGGTGCCAATTGGCTTCGATAGCCTTGTGACGTGCTGGAAATTTGGCGAGAAACTCGATCAGGTGGACGCCGACTAATAGCCTTCGGGCATCTTTTCCCGATGCGTGCGCTATCATTCATCAGATGGGTGGGTTTTCTGGATGACGGATAATTACGGCCATCGTCTCGACAGGCCGCTCTCGAGCCGAACCCTCTGAGTCCTATTAAGTTTCGGGCAGGATGGCGCCGCCGAAAGGAATGTTCCGCAGGAGTCTCGCACGATGTTCAGGCTCGGTAGGCGAACGGATACGTGAAAGACAGTGCTGGCTTCCTGCTGGGCTATATCGCGTCGACGGTTGGTGTGGCAGCGAGCATGAACCACCCGCTAGCAAGGGCCTGCTAACCACCTTGAATGCGCGGCGGTCTTCTCCATATCCAACTAAGTGCGCAAAAGCGTTCGCAGAGGCGCCACGGCATGGAGAACTCACCTCGCGAGAGCGTTTCGCGGCGCAGCGGACACGAGCCAGTGATCGCGTCTGGAGTAAAAACGTGCGCCAGCAGTGACCGGTGACTCGCGAAAAGGGCTTCACTGTCATGTTGACCTCCTATCGACCAGGCGATCCGTCAGAGTCTCAAGGTGAAACCATCTGGTGGGATCTTTGTGACCCACAACCGGGTGAGATCGCCACGGTTCAGGCAGCGACAGGCATGGACGTGCCGAGTCGTGGCAATCTCAGCGAGATCGAAACTTCGAGCCGGCTCAAGACCCGCAATGGCGTGCTATCTATGAGCGTGCCTACGGTGACGCACGTCGAGGGCACTGGTCCCGAGATTGCTCCGATAGGTTTCATCCTGTCGCCTCAGCACCTGATCACCGTTCGCTTCGCCGCTTCGCCGGCCTTCGACGCAGTGGCTGCCAGGTTCCATCGTTCTGCGGAACCGCCGAGCTCGAGTCTCGAGGTGTTTGTCGATCTGTGCGACGAACTTATCGACCGCCTTGCCGACGGCTTGGAGGAGGTGGCGACTGAATTGCGCTCTCTCTCGATGACGGCTTTCCACGTGCCCGAAGGCCAGGGGCGTAAGGCGGTGCGATCCAACAAGCTTATTCGAGCCCGCCTTCGGCAACTCGGCCGGCTAGGCGACTACCTTTCTGAGAAGCGCGACGCCCTCCTGGCCTTGGGTCGTGCTGTCGATTTCGCGTGTCACCTGACCGTTGACTGGGCAGACGGGCAAATGCAGCCGCGTATGGCGGCTCTAAAGACGGACATTGTGTCCCTGGATGATTATGAGGTTCACCTGTCCGACAAGGTGCAATTTCTGCTCGACGCCATGGTCGGCCTGATCGGGATCGCCCAGAATGATATTTTCAAGATTCTGACGATTGTATCAATCGTTGGTATTCCGCCAACTCTGATCGCGGGCATCTACGGCATGAATTTCAAGTTCATGCCTGAATATGACTGGACATACGGCTATCCCTACGGACTGGCGTTGATCGCCGTAAGCGCGATCGCACCGATCGTGTGGTTCAAGTGGCGCGGCTGGTTCTAAGGATGATCGACGATAGAACAGCACACCTGCGGTGGCCTTCATTGACGATCTTTCCCGGCGTCTTAGCAATCGCGTCCAACAGACGAGCGACGGCCACAGGGCAATACCTTGAAGCTGTCGAAGGCGCTTTCCGCGGCGACGTTGATTATGCCCATGCACCTCAGCCCACGGTGCCTTGCAAAGACGCGGCGAGGGAAAGGCCCTTGCCAGCCTCCCGCGATGAGGAACGGGCGCTGTAGAATGCACGGGGGAAGTCGACCGGGGGCGCCAATAGGGAACCGGCACGCCCTCAAGCACGGATTTTATGCGGCTGGGGCCATAGAAGAGAGGCTGCTGCCAACGGGTTTCCTGCGTGCGACCCGTGAACTGGTTGGAGATAAGAAAACCATACGGCGGAGGGGCTCTCCGCCTTGATGGGGCTATCTATCTAAAAATAAATGGGAATGCGTTTTGGCTCACCGTGTCCCCACTTCAAACCCCACTATTGAGGTTCGATAGTAATCGCTCGTTCATGCCTACACAGTCACCTGGCATGGAAGACGGGGCGTCATCGACAAGTCGACCTTCGACGCCGAGAAGACCGCAAAGGACTACGCAATTTCGATGTTCCCGACACGAAAGGGCGACGACGGGATCGTCTCGGTTAAGTTCGCAACCGGCGCGGGGAATTGAGCATTTATGGCGCATGCTCGAAATGATCGCCTTGCATCCGTTCTAGTCCAGGTCGCAGTCTTGGCGGCGCTGTTAACTCGGACAGTCTTCGCCACCTCTGACGAGGGCTCAACCTGCCGGGGCGGCCGTGGCCGAATATTCCGGATCATTGCCTGGAGCGGGTTGGATCAACTAGACCGGTGAAGACCCTGGTCCTTACGGCCCAAAACTAACCCTCCAAAGCCCGGTGCCCGGGTGGTTACTCCCTAAGGAAACAAAGTCCCCTGCCCAGCGTTAATGCTTCGCTCAACATCAGGAGCCAAGACGATGGACCCGGCAACTGCGGCAGTGATGATTTTGCTTTCTTGCAGTCCAAGTGAGCCTTTTGTCTGCAAACCAATTGATACGCCTGGGGTAGTATTTTCATCGCTCGACGAGTGCCGGACTTCTCTGAAGAACAAGCTGGCGAGCGCTCCCAGGGGTGAAATCGTCGGCCGCTGCCGCCGAATCGACGCGACCGTGACAGGTTCGCTGCCGGGCGGCTATTCGACGGTTATTGTCACACGGGGCATTGGGAACAACGGCGTCAGCAGTAGCAACATCGTGCCTCACAATGATTAGCCCGCCTCCGTGAGGCAGCGGGCTTTCATGGGGCAAGGTCGCGCGGTCAGTTTTCGCTATCAATGCCCGGTAAGTATCGATAGCCGCCAAGCTCCCAAGCATCGCGCCCTTGGCTGCACGATGCGGGCCATCCGACGCTATGTTCAGAATCGCTGGTGTCCAACTCTACGTCTTCGCCCAGGCCGTGCGCCCCGGTCGTTGTCCAGCCGAGCGACCATTCATCGCCGCTCGTGTCCCCTTCCCTGTCACCAGTGCCAGCCACTTCGGCGCCGCTGGCAAGATAGGCTGGCGGGCTTTCTGGCCCAGGAACCACATTCACCTCTTTGCGTTGCAGGCGATGCTTCTCCACGAGCACATCAGCATGGCGCGACGCACGAGGAAGAGTAACGGAATTGCAAGCGCGATCGGTTTCATGGCGCCCCACCAGCGTTTTCGCCCGACCGATGGTGTAGACTTGACCAACCGATGTGAAAAGCCCTCTGCCTTTGGCCTCGCCAAGGGACGACATGCGGTCGGTGTCGTCGATGGTCGAGAAAATCCTGACCATGTACCTGCGCGACAAGGGCTACCTATTAGCAATCGCTCAACTAAGACTGAAATCCCCTTACGCCCCTCGATCAAAGGTCGGCTTCCAGTCGCGATTCCGCTCCCGATTTTGGCCGTCATAGTCCGGGATGCAGGTGAAGAACACCGGGCGCCTATCGCGGCCCGCGGCCTTGCAGGGCGAGCAGACGAATAGCCCGACAAGATCCTCATGCATCGAGCCATGGCCAGGCCCAAGGCGGTCTGTGAGCGCTTGTATATCGAGTTTTGTCGATTTGCAGCACATGGGATGACTGCAGTTTGCGTAGACGCTTTCGCGCGCAGTAAGGGTGTCGGCGAGGGTCTTGAGAGGCATGGCGAACTCCGTTTTGAGGGGATCGCCGCAACGATAGGATTATATTCCTTGCCTGCGTCTAGCTGGCAAACCTGTTCGGTTAGACCAGGGTCGGAATGCACAATCGCATCGAGGATCGTGCGATACAGGCTGTCCACTTCCTCATCGATCTCGATCCTCTTGATGCCAACGGCGTTGGCGTCTGCAATGATGGGTGAGCTTGTCCACGGAGATGACATCCGCCTTCGCGGTCTCAGGCACGTTGTTTGCAATCCACTGGTCCAGGAAGTTGATGCCACGAATGTCATTCGACTTCGATGACACGAGCCGTTCCCTCGGTGCGGGCTTGGTCCGAGGCCTGGCTTTCGGCGGTGGCCTTAGCAATTCGGCTTCCATCTTCAGCCGCAGTTCTCGCAGCCGAAGTGTCTTGCTATCTCTCGCCTCACGCTCAGCATCGATCAGCAGGCGGGCCACTCGGTCTGCCCTCGCAATCCTTTCCTTGTCGACGCTACGCCGCATTAATCCTATCGACTCCTCTGAGTAGGGAATGTGAGTAGGAAATGCCTGCGCTAACGCCCTGTTCCGAAAAAAGATAACTCGGCAAACCATCTTTTGTTGTTGACGCACCTTGGCGTCAGGCGGAGCCGCTTCCGCTTCGACGTCCTCCCCATCTGCGCTGCAGCCATGCGGCGGCTCGGCGCCCGGGCATGGTGGTGCGGGACGCCGAGCCGCCTAACCGGCGAGACGAGTGGGGGGCCACTGCATCCCGCCGGCTCCAGCGGGTTATGCGCTTCCTAGGATTTTTTCGAAGCATCCGAATGAACGAAACGTGCGACACCGGCACGGGAAACGCGCTCTAAGGCGATTTTGGCATCATCTTGCCGTTTAGCGTCCGCCGCGATATGCCGCCAGCTTCTGAAAGCAGCTGTGACGTATCAACGCGTGGGAAAGCAGTCTTTAGCGCAGACCCTGCATAATGGCTTCGAAAACCGCGCCGATTTCCTCGTCGATCTCTTGGCCTGGAATGCTTTGGTTTTCCGCATCACGTTTGGCATCCACTACCATATCTATAACCAGCAAAACGGGGTCGATGATCTGATCATCAGCTAAATGATCCGCCATCCAATGGTAGAGAAAATCACAGCCCCGCTTGCTCATCCCTCTCTGAAATCCTGCAATGAAGCATGGCGCAGGTCTTCCTCGCCGCGCAAATGCTTCACGCGGCCGATGATGCCGGGCCTCACCCATTGGGTCGCAGGCCGCTTCATGCCCTTCGGCGCCGGCCCGGCGTGCTCCTGGACCCGCTTCCACAGCCGCTCGCGGATGGCGCGGCTGGATTTGATGAAGGCGGAGCCGACATACTGCCCCGTCTTGCGATCGGCCATGAGCGCGAAGGCAGGCTTCCCTGACTCCCGTTCGACGCCTAGTAGCTCGTATTCCTCGACCGTATAGCATTTGGCCTTCAGCCAGTTGGTCGACAGGCCGCTGCGGTATTTGCTGTCGCGGCGCTTCGATACCATCCCCTCGAGGCCGCCCCGGTCGAGCAGGTGAAAGATCGCCTTGGCCTCGCCCGGCAGGGGCTCGCTGAACTGGATCCGGCCGCCAGGCTGGATCATGCTGGCCAGGATCTCGCGCCGCTCCTCAAGCGCCATGTCGCGCAAATCATGGCCATTCAGGTGCAGCAGGTCGAAGGCGACGAAATAGAGGTCGTGCTGGCGCCGGGTGATCGCCTTGCGCAACTCGCCGAAGTCGGACAGCCCTGCTTCGTTGAGCACAATGATCTTGCCGATCTCGCCGTCGACGATCGCGCTTTCCGCTCCAAGGGTCTTCGCCTCCTGCACCAGATCCCGATATTTCGCCGTCCAGTCATGGCCTTTGCGGGTGTAGATGCGTGTCCCGTCTTCGCCGATGATCAGTTGCGAGCGATAGCCATCGAACTTGACCTCATGGATCCATCCATCGCCCTCGGGAGGCTGGTCGACAAGGGTCGGCATTAGGGGAGCTACGAACTTCAAACGCATGCACAGGACTCGCAAACCGCGAGTCAATTAGCATACGCTTAATTAGTTCCGGAAGATTTTAACGGTTAATTGACCGCGCTGTCCTACTTTGGAACAGCGCGGTCAAATCCAACCGGACTGCGCGGGCGGCTCCGACAACCCAGCACCCCTGCCGCACAGTCGGGGCCGCCACCCTACTTCATGATAATACCAGCAATGGTTGAATCAACCGTTACTCAACGTGCTTTCCATTGCGTATTTCCAGTCGTGAGACTTTATCGGAACAAGGGGAGTCAGATTCGGGGTTGCGATCCAGAATCGGACCATTGGACACTATCTCTGACGATATCTCCCAGGTTCTCAGAGCGCCCCGCACAGACGCATGGAGGCCATTCCGCGTTTGCCGCCAAGCTCACCCTAGGCCTCGCTATCGGCCTTGGCGTTGGAATTGGGATGCGATCGCCGCCTGATCTCATATTAGCCCAGACTAAAACACGCTGGACTTTCTTCGCCAATGGAAGCATTCTTCCGGTGGGGAGAGTGGGACGTGGGCAAAGTCCAGCAACAGCACAATATTGGTGCCGATCAGGCTGACCGGTGGCGCAAGAACACCAGGAAGCGGCGCCGCGGCATATGGCGGCTTGAGTACCTGTTCGCGCTGATCCTGGTCCCCGTGGCCGTGATACTTTCTCAGAACCCCGACATCATCGGCGCCGCTCCCAGCCTCATGCAGTTGTCCGACGGAGCCGCTGAAACAACTCCAAGCTCCTCGCTTTTGTCCTCGGGCATTGGCTGCACCATCAAAGGAAATATCTCGATCAACACCGGGGAGCGCATTTACCACGTGCCCGGCCAAGAGCACTACTGGGAAACGCGGATCAGCCCCCAGTATGGCGAGCGGTGGTTTTGCACCGAAGAAGAGGCGCGCGCGGCCGGCTGGCGAAAGGCGCGTCGGTAAAATGCAGATTTTACTCGGTCCAGTTTGCAAAGCCGATTGATGCCCCTTCCAGCCGACCACCTTACGAATCGGGCGAAGGCCCTGATCCACCCCGCAACACGCGCCAGATCCCTGACAGTCGACGACAGCCGTCGAACTCCCAATCCAGCCGTCGCCTTCCGGAGGCTGGTGGACCAGGGTCGGCATCAAGGGCGCGACAAACTCCAACCGCATGCACTGAACTCACACAAGCCGGCAGTTAAATAAGCTTTTGCTAGCAGCGAAACAAATCGGTGTGGCGCACGTTGCGGTCGATCGCAGCTTGGGAGAACCACGATGACCGACGACAAGAACAAACTTGGCTATCAGGATCGCAGCCGCGTGAGCGGCGATGAGGAATACGAGGTCGGCTATTTCGCGAGCAAGTTCGGCCTGTCTATCCCGCAGGTCCGGGAGCTGATCGCAAAGCACGGCAATGACCGCGACACCCTGGAACGCGAGGCCAAAGCCCTCAAGGGCCGGTGATGACCAAGCTATCCGACCTTGGCCCGCCCATCCCTGGTACTCGACATGATGGCGCCCCCGCGCATGAAGAGGATCATTTCTACGCTTGCGAAATCTGCGGCCAGAAAGTGGACATGCGGGACCTTCGGCAAGTAGCTTATCATCAGCTGCCCGACCACGACGCGCTCATCCTCGACGAGTGAACATGTCAAGCCACGGGAATGTCTTGAAACTTTCGGACCTCGTCGAACCGAATGCCGCATTGCGGGCGGCGATGGACCTCTACGGAGTAGACGCAGCGACGGCGGTTGCCCATTGTGCTTTGACCGCGCACTACGATGGGCGCGAAGCTGACTATCGCTTTTGCTGCCAGGTGTTTCGCCAGCTGAAGGAAAACGACGAAGCACTGAAAGCTGATGCTAAAAGCCCGCCACTGCGGCTAGCAGTGACGGGCCTCTCGACAGTGCCGTCTGCCCGGTGAAGGACCGAGCGTAATCAGAACTTCAGCCACCGAATCCGGTTCCAACAAAAAAGCACGCCACTCGGGAGAGCAGCGGGCAAGAGACAGAAGTGCCAGGATAACTAGCAACGGTCAACGAACCGGCGCCAGGGTTGGTTGCGCTAGACATGCGCGATTTCCGTCAGGTGATGTGGCACGAGAGGCCGCGCCATGAACCGCTGGAACGGAAGGTGGTGCGGACACAATCCGGTTTTCAGAACGCCTGAGATAGGACTTCACGGTCGCTGCAGGCGTAGATAGAAGCGTTGCCTTCGGTCAGCCACTTACGGTTTCGTAAATATCAGGTCGAGTAACACCCTAAAATAGCGATGGCCCGCGCCTGTTGCACAAGGCGCGGGCCGACCAATGAGGGACAATGGTCAGCGACCGCTATCGGCTAGATGCATGCCGCCGTTGTTAGAACCTGCGTGCGGCTCCGATGTTCCGCGCCGGCTAGGAAAAAGCCCGCCACCATTCGGCAGCGGGCTTGAAACCACTAGCCCTGTCTATCAGGGGGCGGCGGTGGCGGAGCGGAAACGGCAAGCCGCCATCCGCAACCTTCATCACCAATCCCCGCATGATAGATGAGGCATTAAGCCGACCTGATATTTTCGCATGCAAAATGCGGAAGTTAACCATCGTTCCGGGAGCAGTCGCCGCAGAAGCGTCAGGCATTGAAAGCCAGGGCCGCTGCCCTTCAGTTGGCCGTTTCCTGGATCGCAGATAGCAGCCATGGTTGCCCTGGCTCGCGAGTGAAGGTCCACAGCTCCGTTGTTTCGACAGGCTTGTTGGGATCGCCCGTTTCGATGGCGCCTGTTTGACGGTTGCGCATCACATCGATGGCGGACCAATGCATGGCCACGGTCGCATAGTCGCGCGTGCCCTCGCGCCACGCTTCTGAGACCTCGCCGTTCAAAAACTGAAGATTTGATACCTCGTTCTTGAGACCCTTGGTGGCATTGTCCGCCAACTCCTCGGAGAGGTAGGAAACCATTTCCGGTGTTGTCAGCCGGCGTAGCCCTTGGTGGTCTTCGCGGGTGAATGCGGCTTGCACGTCCGCGAGAATGCGCTCGAACGCAGAACGATCAGTCTCGGTAATCCCGATTTCGTCTGCCCCGGTCGCGTCACTAGTCGCTGTCCCGGTAGGGGCCTGCCGGCTGTAGGCTTGCGCGCCGGTTCCAAAACCCTGCTGACCAAATGGGAGCGCGAAACTTCTGGCTTCGGCCGGAGCGGAATTGTTGCGGCTGAAAAACCGCATTGCCAACATGACGACACCGCCGATCAGCAACAGCTGGAGTATGAAGCTGAGGCCGCCTCCGACGCCGCCAAAGCCGTGGCCGAACATCATGCCAAAAATTCCATTGAAGAGGAGCCCGCCGACCAGCCCCCCAACCAGCCCACCGCCGAAGCCGCTCCAAAAACTTGGACGCGGCTGAACGAGCGACGGCTGCGACGGTGACACCGGTTGGGCGGTATTTGGCGTCATCGAGCGCTTTACCGGCGCGGTGTAGGGGGCAGTTGTCGTCGGAGCTGGAGCCTGGAAAGTCCGGCTGCCGCGACTGCCGAAACTGCCGCCTCTGCGTGCTTCCGCCGGATTAATCGACACGCTCCCAACAGCCGTCGATAGTATCAACAATATTGACGCTATTTGGATCAGCCGTAACTTAGGCATTCTAAAAATCCTTCGGTAGACATCGTTGTTCGCCTTGCGCGAAGCCCATATATGGGGTCTGGACCCAGACAGGTTTAGGTCCGGCGGCTCTTCGGTGAGTCCCTTCGGCCATACAATTTGGTAAGCCTTTTGCGCTGGGGGCGGTCACCGCTCGCAAGCGGGGCGACAACCCTGCGCTTTCACGCGTGATGATGTCATCAATTCGATGCTCCTTGCCTCCCAAGCCAGCGGCCCCGCAACGCCAGTGCGTCGCCCGGGGAATCAAAGGGTGATCAAGCTGTCCAGCAGACCGAGGAGATGATCGCCCTGGTTTGGCGCCCCCGACGAAGGTTGGCGAACGAATGCTCTCTCGCGCCACACGCCGCCGTGACCCGTTAATAGAAGAGCAGGGTAAATTCGCCGGGGAACTCTCTCCCGGCATGACTCGGCTGCCGTGGCGCCCAAACCGGCGGCCGGGCCGGCCTCTTCAGAACGACATGTCAGTGGCGCGGGATCGGATTAAGGTTTGCGAGCCGCTCCCTCGCCTCGGCAACACGTCTTTGCTCGAATCTGACCCGATCGCAAAGGGAAAGATTGACCGCGACGTTGCCACAGCCCTGGTCTAGCAACTCGTTTGCACGGTCGAGAGAGCGCTCGGCTCTGCTCACTCGCTGACGAGCCTTCGCAAGTTCAAAGCTAAAGATTTCGACCATTGTCCGGTTCCTTCGGCGTTCTGGTCCCTTCGAGGGATTCAACCGCAACCAGCAGGTTTTGTTCCAGCGGTGGTTTATAGCCGTTGACGGACCTCAAAGCGCCACGCATGTCCTGCTCGATTGCCCGGCGACCGGGAACGCCATCGCAAACGCCGTCGAGGAAATTCGGTCGAAGCTGGCCCCTCGGACATAAAAAGAAAGCCCGGTTTGAACCGAGCTTTGGAGGAAAGGGAATACCGAACTTGGGAGGATGGCGCCCGTTCGGCCAGCGAAGTTAGCATCACCATCATGACGGTTGCGTGAAGCCGCCAACCAGACCGGGTTAGAGTACATAACCGCCCTAATTTAGACGATGCTTGCACTCGCGCCTTGATTACGCGATGCTGGATTGGGGCAATAATATAGGGGCGGGTTTGCGTGGGTTCCGACACGTCGTGTCATCGCGCACCGTAGCGGCGCATTTTGACTCGTTATAGCAGGCTTGGCCATATACGAAAGGGCGCCGCTTGCGGCTGCGATCATTTGATTCTGTTGGTTCATGCCGATTTGTGCGTCGTGTGATTTTCCGGTGCGGATTGCACGACTCATACAACAAGGCCTCCACCATTTTAGCGCCGATATCGGCATGGACGTTGGGGTCAATCATGATGTGGTCCCTACGCATCTTCCGATTCAAGTTCCGACCAGGCGTCGGGTACTGCCTCATCAAATATTTTCGACCAGTTCGTCGTGTCGCTGCCTGGCTTTGTTCTGCTCGCGATCAGATCCTTCAATCGTTTCGCCGCCATTTTGAACCGGGCCTCAACGGCCTCTGGAGCCTGTTCGCGATGGGCCGATGCGTCCGGGGGTCGATCGGCCGGGAAGGGATCGGCCTGCGCGGCGGGTTCTTGACGCGGAGCAACCGCGCGGTCTGCGCCGGCATTCTGATAGGCCGCCGTCGTGGCGGGGACCGGTGCCGAGGGCAGGAATTCCATGGCCGGAACGAACGGAATGTGCGTTCGGGAGAATAGCTCCAGGTCGCGAAACCGCTTGACCGCGAAGAAGCGAAGCTTGTCGGCAAGGATCGGATTCTGCCCTTCGGAAATCACCAGCATCTTGTCGGGCGGCAGCTGACGGATTTCCTGCGGCATCATCAGATCTCGCTCTCTCAACTGCTCCACCTTGGTGCGCCGGGGAAAGCTCGACGCAGAAAGTTCGAAAAGCTAACCCCAGTCGACACGCTACGCACGGCAGAAGTTTAGTTATGAGAATTTTTTACATCATTAAATCAACCACTTAACACCGCATAGTATCCATTTCGTTAAACGGCAGCGCCCACCTCAATCAGCCCTCCCCTAGCTTAGTGTTGCCGTTTGCGTACTCGCGTGCAGCCAGGATAAACGCGCTGAAGGCAGCCGGAGGGTTCTTTCTGCCGGGGTAATACAACGCTAGCGGCGCCAAATCTGGTGTCCAATCCTCGAGGACCCTCACAAGACGCCCGGCAGCAATGTCGTCGCGCACGTCTGCCTCCATAACATATCCGAGCCCAATACTATTCTGCGCGGCGATCCTGACAAGGCTTGGCTCGTCGAGCGTAATAGAGCCTTGCACTTCGATCTGGACCGCGCTTCCGTCTTTCTCGAAACGCCATCGGAACAACGCGTTGTTGGGCAGACGGGCTCGGATGCAGCGAAATCGATATAGGTCGGCCGGAATGGCTGGTGTACCGTGAGCGCGCAGGAAATCCGGCGATGCAACGACGGCATTACTTCGCTTTAAGCCAATTGAAACGGCGATCATGTCGCTGGGCACCAGGTCGGCCGGCCTGAGGCCCAGGTCAAAGCCTGCTGCAACGATATCGACCAGTCGTCCCTCAGTGACCAGATCGATATGCACCTGCGGATAACGCTGCAGGAACGAAAGGATCAGGGGCGCCATCACTTCCCGCGCCGCCGATGCAAATGCATTGATACGCAATGTACCGGTCGGGGTTTCTTGAAGCGACTGAGCCGCGAGCATGGCGTCATGGATGTCGGTCATCGCCGGACCAACCCGCTCGACAAAGGTCTTTCCAGCCTCGGTGAGCGAGACACTTCGCGTCGTGCGATTGAATAGCCGAATGCCGAGACGGTGCTCAAGCTTGGCAATGGCGTTGCTCAGCGCCGTGGTCGACATTCCAAGGTCAAGCGCGGCAGCCCGAAAGGAGCCTTGGCGCGCAATGCTGAGAACGGCATCCAGCTCGGCGAGAACAGATCGCGTCATTATCCCTTTTCTCGTGATTCCTCATCCTGATTTGTCCCAATTATCCTGTCAATCGTCTCGGCATAGATTGGCATTTGCCGGCCTTGAAGGGGTTCCGGGCGCACGGCAGCAGGGCCGGATTAACAAACTGGAGGTCCAACATGGCTTCGAAACCAACGAACATCTTGGCGGCAACAGCCGCCGTCGCGGTAATCGCCGCTGCCTCGGCTTCTCACGGCGCCGAGAAGATTCCTGACACGCAGCCTGTCAAGAACGTGGTGCTGGTTCATGGCGCATTCGCAGATGGTACCGGTTGGCGCGGCGTCTATGAAGATTTGACGGCGCGAGGTTATCGCGTGTCGATTGTTCAGAATCCGCTAACCTCGCTGGCAGCCGATGTAGCCGCGACCAAACGTGTGCTGGATCGTCAGGAAGGACCGGCAGTTCTTGTGGGGCATTCTTGGGGCGGCACCGTGATCACTGAGGCCGGCATCCACCCCAAAGTCGAAAGTCTCGTGTACGTGAGGATTGCACACCTTCTGCCGCCGTTGAGCCTCTACTAACTGAGCCGACGCAACCCAACCGCCGCGTTCAAGGCGTTCGTCGACATCGCGCGGCGGAGAAGTGGGTCAGCATTACCCTGACTGTCGAAACCCAGCCCAACCGCAGCTGTGCGAAATTTGCCGCGGCGGGCGACCGTAGAATTGCATCTAATTCCGTCAGGTTATTTTGCACAATTATCCCATCTTTCGCGATGAGACATCCCGAATTGTCCGGATTATCATGCGACTTGTCTACTGCCATCTTGCACTGCAACCGACGCTGCAGCCGTGTGGCTGCGATCGCAACAAGCAGGACATGACCAATGACGCTCGAATTACCACCCCCAATCGCCGCATATGTGGCCGCGAACGCCCGTCTCGATGTAGACGGAATGTTGAGCCCCTTCACACGCGACGCGGTCCTTTTTGCTGATGGAGGCCGTCACAAGGGCTACGCCGGAATGCGGGCCTTGTTCGAAGAAGCGGTTATCCCGGTCAAGGCGATCTTTACTCCGGATACCGTTCGATACGAGCACGGTAACGTCGTCGTCGAGGGCCCCGCCCATGGCGATTTCAAGGGCAGCCCGATCCGCTTCACCTACCGCTTTACGCTCGAAGACGACGCCATCAAAGCTTTGGAGATCACGGCATGACCATCAAAGCTGATCCGACCGAGTTCGCGGGAAAGCGCGTGCTCGTTAGCGGCGGCACCAAGGGTTTGGGCCGCGCGACCGTCGACCGCTTCCTGGCCGGCGGCGCCCGGGTGATTACATCTGCCCGCGGAACGCTGGAGCCCATTTGATAGCGTCGAATTCGTCCAGGCGGACCTGACGACGGCTGAGGGCGGAGAAGCCCTCGCCAGGGCGGCGCTCGAGCTTCTAGGCGGCGTAGATATCCTAGCGCATGTGCTTGGTGGTTCGACCACGCCCGGCGGAGGCTTCGTCGCCCTGACCGACGAACACTGGCTGTCCGAACTGAACCTGAACCTGCTGGCCACAGTCCGCCTCGACCGGCTCCTGATTCCGCAGATGATGCAGCGGGGCAGCGGCGCGGTAGTGCACGTCACCTCCATCCAGTCGGTGCTGCCGCTTCCCGAGGCAACAACCGCCTACGCCAGTGCCAAGGCCGCGCTCCGGACTTACAGCAAGTCCATCTCCAAGGAGCTGGGTTCCAAGGGCGTGAGGGTCAACGTCGTCTCTCCCGGCTGGATCATGACCGAGGGCACCGATGGGTTTCTCAAGCGCATCCAAGCCGCCAACGGTGGCACTATCGAGGACGCGCGCCAACTCGTCCTGGCCGGCCTTGGTGGCATTGCCATAGGTCGCGGCGCCGAACCATTCGAGGTCGCCGAAGCCATCGCCTTCCTGGCCTCCGATCGCGCCTCTTCGATCCATGGTTCAGAACTCGTCGTCGACGGCGGAACTGTCCCGACTGTCTGATCACACGGACACGTCCACGCTTGGCCGATCCGACCATGCGTGGACAGACGCCTGCCATGGCCTGATTGTCCCAATGTTTGCTCGTCGGCCTTGGAGCAAACGTCCGCTGCCATGAGCCATCGCGACACATTGCGCTGCGTAGACGTGATCAGCTTTGGATTTTCCCTAGAGAATCTAACAGGGAAAAGCCCCGTCAGCATTCCTGCTGCCTCCTGAAAGTACCGTCAGCTCAAGGTGGCTCAACTCTTATGCGGCCGCGCATCAATCCTCTTTGTTCAGCACGCGCTGCCATTTTTATCTGCGCGCCGGTGCTTCGGGCATGCGCTCCAGATTGTGCATTTTCCACCGCATGGCGGGCAGTTCGTCAGCGCCGTCGATGCCCAACAGATTTTAAATCGGTCGACGCGCCTTGAAGGAGAGGAGGAATCGGAGCTGATCGTCAGTCATTGTTGATGTCGGCGATCAGGCTTTCTCGGACCGCCAGACGGACGTCGAACTGTGACATGCGGAGGAACTCGCCTTCATAGATGCCGCTTTGCGGGTTGGCTGGAGAAGTTCGGCAATAGCACAACTGGCGGTGCAGACACGTCGCTTCATCAAGTGCAAATCCGCGCTGTCGACCTCACTGCAGCGCCCGTTGGGCAGCCTGGCGTTCCGAATGTTCGAACGCGTCGGTGAAGCTTTCGAGTTCCTGCGAGGTCATGCCAAGCTCCCGCCCATCTTCCCGCCATCTAGCGACTGCGCCTTCGACCTGGCCCAGGATTTCCCTCGCGCGATTGCGGCTGATGCGGAAATAGGCGATCACGGACATCAGCGCATCAATGGTTGCTTCGGGCCCGGTCTCCTCGGAAACCCAGGTCTTGAGCTCGCGCACACGCTCGGGGAACGGATTGATGTCGAACCCGGGCGCCAGGCGCCATTGCCCGCGATCCACATGGAGAAAGCCGTGATTGTGGAGGTGGTCATCGACGTTGGTGATTAGGATCGAGAAGGCGATGCGCCGCCAAAGCTCGTCGATATCGGCCGCCGGCTGGCTACCGTGCTGGCGCAGGGCGTCGACGAGCTCGGTATAGCTATGCTCGCCGGCGTCCCCCCTCTCGGCGCCGATCATCGTGGCGGCCGAGACATACATCAGACGATTGCCGTTCGGGGTTCGGTCGAAACGGCGGATCAGCGCCACGGGGGCGCCGTCGCTGTCGATCAGGCGTGCCTCCGCCGCATCGATGCCAGCCTTGCGGGCCAATATCATGGCTAGAACTTCGCCCTTGGTCACGGAGCGCTCGTCCGCGACACTCGGAAACTTGCCGATAGCGAGCCGTCCGTCATCGTCGAGAACGGTGCATTTCGGACGCAGGCCGCCAAGCGATGTGCCGCGTCCGCGCAGATAGGCAAGGTCAGCCGCCGTCTCCGTGTTGGTTTCGACCGCGCGCGTGGCTGTGAGGAGTTGACCGATCTCGACAAGCGGGGGTGTTGTGCGCCGTCCCTCGTCGACGCTCCTTTGATAATGCCCCTCCTCATCTTGCAGGCGTAGCGCGCCGACGCGGCTCGTGTCATCGACCGCCAGCAGGTAGTCCATCGCGTTGAGGGGCCGTGCCTCGGTCTCGTCTCCTACCCGGCGTGCCTCTTGGCGACGCTTGGCGTGGTCGCGCTGGATCACGCGTCGCCCCCATCCGTCCGGCTCGGTGTCGGCGATCGCGTCGTGGAACACCGATCCGTCGCGCGCCTTGCGATGATACTGCGGGCCGGCGACGAGAGGCAGGCCGGGTTCGATCGAGAACCTGCTTCGCCGTGCCAGCCAACTTGCATCATATTCAAATGCCGCGCTTTCCCGCGCGCCCTGCTGGTCGTAACGCAGCATACCCAGCGGCGTCGCTTCCTGGCCGAGATGGACGGCAATGGAACGCCTCATGGCGCACTCGGCGCCTTTCGCACCCTTATCCTCTTTGGCATGCGTTCGGCGTCGAGGAGCAGGCCCTGCTCGTCGCGTTTGGGATCGACGATCTCGGTCAGGGCCTCATCAAAGCCCAGCACGAAAAAAGTCATGGCATAGGCGCCCATGGCGACCGTCGGGTCGCCTTTCTCGATCTTCAGGTAGGTGCTCTTTGCGATCCCTAGCCTTTCCGCCATCATCATGATGGTCAGACTGCGCTTCTTGCGGGCTAGCGCGATGTCAGCGCCCAGCTTGCCGAGCGCTCTCTTGACCTTGGGAGGTAATGTATCAATCACGGTTGAGCGCATTTTGGTCTCATAAAGGATGTCATAATCGCCGAACGGTCCTGTATATAAGACCTTAATGGTTTTGGCGAGAGCCGATCTGAATCCGGCGATATTGATCAGGCCGTCTCTACGTGAGCCTCGGCCCTAACCTTCTTCTCTGAAATCCTGTAGCGAAGCGTGCCGCAAATCGCGTTCGCCAAGGAGGTGCTTCACGCGACCGATGAGCCCCGGCTTAACCCACTGCGTCGCTGGCCGCTTCATGCCCTTCGGCGCCGCCCCTGCGTGCTCCTGGACGCGTTGCCAAAGCTGTCGCGCATCTCCCGGTTCAAGGTAATGAATGCCGAGCCGACATAGCGGCCGGTGCCGCGCTCCGCCATCAACGCAAAGGGTGGCTTTCCAGGCTCCCGCTCGACACCAAGCAGCTCATATTCGTCGACCGAGTATGCCTTCGTCTTCAGCCAGGCCGTCGAATTGCCGCTTGGGTATTTGCTGTCCTTGCGCTTCGAAACCATGCCCTCCAGGCCGGCCTGCTCGACTAGATGGCGCCAGCGGCAGATATCGCAATGAGCGACCGGCTCCGGATAGGTGCCGCCGTTTCCGTCCAAGGACACGGTGAAGCGTTCCCGGACATTGCGGTAGTAGGCGGCATAGTCGCTGACCCGAAAGGCCTCCGGCGCGAAGCCGGTAAGGGGCGCGACAACGTAGGCGTATTCCGGCACGAGGCCCTGCACCTGCTCGACGAGGTCGGAATAGATGCAGAGCTGCAGCACCGTCCCGCCCTTGGTCTCGCGGGCGAGCTTTGTGTCGACGACTTCATAGGACCAGGCGCCGAGATCGCTTGGCGTTTCGACGCGCCGGAGGATGTCGGCCCGGCCGATGAAGGGCGGTGCGCGCAGCGCGGCTTGCACGATGATCAGCGCACCGGCGTGCATCGCCTCGATCGTGGCGGCCACCGAGCCGTCATCGATGCCCCTGCCCTCGATGACCGCTACCGTAAAGCCGGACGCGCGCAGGTGATCGACATAGGCCGCCTCGTGCTCGGCGCCGCGCTGCTGCAGGATCTCGAGCAGCGGATCCCAGATCTTCGGCTTTTCGAGCGCGCCGTCTGCCACCTGAAGGTCAAGCGCCGTCAGGTGGCCGCAATTCAAGTAGCCGACCAAGTCGGAGGCGCTCAACTGTAACTCGGAGCCGATTCTCAGCATAAACAAAGTCTACGCGAGTTAGTGATAATCCGGCAATTGCGAGCATGCCGAACAACACTTTTCTCTTTACCAAATCTTCCCCATAGCGCCCTTACGTTGCGCTCATGACGCTCGATGAACGCAAATATCCCGGTGAGCTTGCATCCCCACAACAGGTCCACGCCCTGGCTGAAGAATACCGCAGAGCAGCAAGTCTTCTCCTTCAGCTCGGCCGACCCGGCAAGCCGCTTACCCGAGCACCGTTCAGAATGGCGGCAATCCATGCGATCGAACTCTATCTAACCGCGCTTCTGCTCCACTTTGGGCTTAATCCCAATCAAATCCGCAAGATGCAGCACGACCTGTCGTCGAGGGCCGAACACGCCATGGAGGCCAGGCTGAGCCTTCGCACCAAAACTGCAAAGCATCTCCAGTCCCTCAGCCAGAACCGGGAATATCTCGTCACCCGCTACGGACCGGAACTCGCAGCAACAGCCTCGCAGATAAACCGTCTCACCGCTACCCTTGATGAGGTGGCGACAAAGGTCACTGCATTGACCACGCTTCCTCCGAGAAGGCCGAAGCAATCACACCCAGCTACCGACGAGCTTCAAGGCCAGAACCCACCAGCCCCTTATCCGAATCCATCGCCAACTCGATGACATGCTTCCAAGCGCCGAATCCGACGGACATGACAAATGCGCGCCCGTAGCAACGGATCACGCTCCAGCGACCGCTGAGAAATACCCAGGCACTATTCAGCATGAGTACTGGGATAATTTGGAACATCTCAATCTGTTCATGATAGCCGGCTCTTCGGCACCATTTGCATACGGGACGCACGAATCGTGGCTTTGACCAAATTGCTATCTGGCCGCTCGCGCACCTACCGGCCTGGTTTCTTTGCGCGGATGTTAGCAGCCGGAAAATGGAAGCTGACCCTTGACCCGAAAAACTCGGGACATTTCCGGCTGGCTCAAGATAGCGAGGTAGAGCTTAGCTGCCTCGATATCGTGTCTATTTCCACCAGCAAGGCCCTCTTATGGCACACTGTGGAGATCCGAGCCCGCAGCAGGACAAACACTTTATCGGCACTATCGGGTGACGCGGCCGCAGAACTGACCGCGGACCTTCATGCCTTCATCAACGCTCACCTCTTCGGGCTGATCGCCACCGAGAAGGAGCGCCTGCTCGATGTCGACGGCAGGCTTCGGCAGATTACCGAAGGCAACAGACAGTATCTTGCGCAGGCCGATCTTGGCAGGGCCATTGCTAGCGTTCCCGGCGCTGCGGCGGCTGCCCTCTCTCACCCGCTTCTGGACCCAGACCTGATGCCGCGAGCGCTCAAGGCCTCCCTCCCGGCCTCGTTCTCCATGATAACGGACCCGGGCGTCCGCCATGCCTACAACGAGGCTTTCGTCAGCTCGGAATTGATCAAGTTCCGGTCGTTCTTTGACGATCTCGACCGGCGCTCGTTTTCCAACCAGCAGCGCGAGGCCTGTATCCGCCTAGAGGATAACAACCTGCTGGTGGCCTCGGCAGGGTCGGGCAAATCCGCGACGATGGTCGGCAAGGTCGCATACGTCCTGGAGAAGCAACTCTATCGGCCCGATGAGATTCTGCTCTTGGCCTTCAACAGAAACGCAGCCGATGAACTCAGGGCGAGGATCGCCGCCCAGTTGCAGGTCGCGGAGGACGCCCTGGAGTGTCGCGTTACGACATTTCATGCGCTTGGGCGTGGAATCATTGAGGAGGTCGAGGGTCGGCCACCGCAGCTCGCCAACTGGGTGGATCATCCCGCTGGCGAAACCAGGGTCATCGAGGCGATAATCCAGAACCTTGTCGAGAGCGATCCGGAATTTGCCCGGCTGTGGAGCGAGCTTCTCGTCGTGCATCCCAAGGCCGACATCCCGATCGAGATATTTGACGGAGAGGCCGACTACCGGCGCTACGTATCGGACACCCTTAGAAAGGGTAGCGCCACGATCGGTTCGCTGTCGGAAGTAATCGTAAAGTCGTTGCAGGAGAAGAAGATCGCCAACTGGCTTTGGCTGCATTCAGTCGCGTTCGAATACGAACGGCAAATTGCGGTGGAGGAAGACGGTGGCAGCATCCGTCATCTGCATCCGGATTTCTACTATCCGCAGACCGAAACTGTGCATGAGCATTTCGCGCTCGATGCGGACGGAAGCTCACCCTTTGCGGACTATGCCGAGCACGCTGAGAATAAACGGCAGGCATATCGCCGCAATGGGAACGATTTCTTCGAGACCACTTCCGCTCAGGCCAGCGACGAGACGCTGCTAAGCACGCTCGAGTCCGAACTGGCGCGTCGCTCAATACCCTTCGAGCGCAAGAGCTACGCCGAAATCACCAAAGCGCTCGATCCGGTGGTTATCAAGCACTATGGACCAGCTGATTTCCACCTGCTTGAAGCACATACGTGCCAGCCACCTCACCCTCGACATGCTGCTCGAACGTGCCAAGACCTTGCACGACAAGGAGCGCGCGACGCTATTCGCGCGCGTGGTCTGGATGATCACTCAAGCGTATTCCCGAAAGCTCGAGGAAACGAAACGGATCGACTTCGATTCGATGATCGCGGATGCGGTCCGGCTGGTTGAGACAGGCCGATATCGAAGCCCTTATTCGCTGATACTCGTGGATGAGTTTCAGGACATTTCCGAGCCGCGCGCTAACCTCATCAAGGCGCTCAAACAGCAGAAAGCGTTCAGCAAGGTCTTCGCGGTTGGAGACGACTGGCAGTCGATCTATCGCTTTGCCGGATCGGACATTACGATCTTTACACGGTTCGAAGCGAACTTCGGGACCAGTTGGCAGGGGCGCCTTGAACAGACGTATCGCTGTAATCAGCTCATTGCCGAAACGGCCGCGAAGTTCGTCCAGCGCAATCCTGAACAGATCAAGAAGTCCGTCCGCTCAACGCGACCGGCCGTCCCGCGATCGATCCGTGTCATTCCCATTGAGGATAAGCGCGACAAGCCGGACTTTGCGGCGGCCTGTCAGCGCCTGCTCGAACGGCTTGACGCCGCTTTGGGTGGCATTGCCGACCGGTGGCGCGACGAAAAGCGCGGCAAGCTCAAGGTTTTGGTTTTGTGGCGCTACAACGTCCTCGATCCATTCGAAGGGCGGCCTCCGTCCTTTGCAAACATTGAGGTGGCCGGGCTGTCGTTTCACCGGGCAAAGGGCCTTGAGGCCGACTATACGATCCTGCTCGATGTCAGCGAGGGCAACTACGGTGTACCAAGTCGCATCGAGGACGATGAGCTGCTGAACCTGGTCATTCCTCGCCCCGAGACCTTCGCTTACGCGGAAGAACGGCGCCTGTTTTACGTGGCGCTGACGCGCGCGAGCCGAGGGGTCTATATGCTCACCAATCGTCGTCAGCCATCGCGCTATATCCATGAGCTTTGCGAGATCGCCGGCGACGAAGTCCGCTTCGAGACGATTGAGGGGGCCGAATTGAGCCAATGCCCGGCCTGCCTCATCGGCCAATTGGTTGAGCGGCGCAACAAAGACGGATCGATGTTTCGTGGATGCAATCAGTTTCCGGACTGCAAACACACTGAACCGAAAAGCGCAGTGCGATGACGGTGATCACCTGCACTCATTGTGACGATGGAACCCTCTAGGAACTCACATTCTAACGAGCTCTGAGCTTTGCTTCAGCCTGACGAGGGAAGCGGCTAGTAGATTTATCTCGGCATCGCTCAAAATTGCGATATACAGAAAGTAGGCGATGCGGATTTGACCCCATACCAGGAGTGATTACTTGAGTGATCAAAACGAAGCGGTGACGGCCGATCTGGTCGGGCTGACGGCAGACATTGTCTCCGCCTATGTCAGCCAAACCCCTTGCCCGTCGCTGGGTTGCCAGACCTCATCGCGTCGATCCATTCGTCGCTGACAGGCCTTGGTCAGCCGAATGTGCCCGATCAGTCTCAGCAGGAACCCGCCGTCAATCCGAAAAGGTCGGTGACGCCGGACTACATCATCTGCCTGGAAGACGGGAAGAAATTCAAAATCGCTGAAACGTCATCTTGCGGTTCACTACGCGCTCACGCCAGACGAATACCGCGAAAAGTGGGGATTAAAGCCAGACTACCCGATGGTTGCGCCAAACGACGCGGCCCAAAGATCTAGGCTAGCGAAAGCGGCGGGGCTCGGACGCAAACCGCAACCTACCGCGACCCGAAAGGCGCCTGCCAAGCGCAAGCCTAAGGCTTAGTGAAGGCTGGTTGTCAGAGCCTCAAACGTTGGGCGCACCGTGACGGGCATTTAGCCTGTCGAGAACGTGGTCCATGCCACCTGATTTCGAGCGATCTTCGGCTGCCTTCAGCTGCAGGCACTCAGCCTCCGGCAACGGATCGACGCACGTCTAAGGTGAATATCGACTCCGACAGAGCCGCGCCCAGCCGCCCACCGTCACCCCGCGGAGGTGCAACGAAGCGGTCTGTCCGCATTCACCCCAGAGTTTCCCGACCGCGGTCGCGCATCGCCGACATCTGCCGAAAATCGAAATCCTCATAGCCATCGCCTGTGGCCCGCGGTTCCTTACTCGGGACGCCTGCCGGCGCCCGAAACTCTTCATGAAAGCGGAAGGGTGCCACAGCAGCGACGATATGAGCTGATCCCCTAAGCACTGGATCGCCCGCTTGGCCAACCATCAGGGCGATTGCGATCACAACCAGCAGCGCTGCGAGGGACTATCGAAGCCCTGAATGCCAGCGCCGATGCGACGACCACAAGGCCCATGGCCTTGTTGAGGATCACGGCCTCCAGGCCACAAAACGAAAAATGCTCCGATCAGGAGCGTCAGGCGAAACTCTGCCACCACCCAATCCGATCAAGCCACCAAGAGGCAGGAAGCGATTGAGATGCGCAGGTTGACATTTGCTCATCTCGAACCGGGTTATCAATATCATCAGTATCTTCGTAATCCTAACCTGCTAGTTACAATACGCTCTATACACAGTATACTTACATAACTGACATAACTTCGCAAGTTGTGACAAGGTTTTTGCCATGTCATTCAGATCGAACTTTATTGCTTCAGGACCGTCAAATACCACTCGACCGTCGGAGGAATAAGGCAAAAACACAAGAAAGGGCGCAGACAAAACAATATGAGCCCCTCCACGCAACACCCCTATCTTGACAGGTTTCGACACTGGAAGGCCCGCCAATGCCTCCTGCAATTCTCTGATGTCCGCCACGGGACCACCGTTTATAGATACGATAACGTCGCCGCTCCTAATACCAGCGCGGGCCGCTGGAAACGTTGGCGCGACACTATATACAACGGCCCCTTTGGATACTACGCCCTTCGGCGCTGTTAGTATATGAACGCCGAGAGACGGCCTGGAGACCAATGGAATGTGCTCGCAAGGCTGACGGTTTCTGTTCATATAGTCAGTGAAGACTTTGACATTCGCGTCAAATACACCGCGCGCACGATCCAATGCATCCTTGGTCACACACGATCGTATCGCGTCCTCCGCCCGCTGCGCAAAAGTATCTGAGCGACCACATCGAAGCAAAAGCGCCTCTTCCATCGCAAGGGACTGAAGTCGCTCGGAGAACAGATTCTCTTGCTCTTTATTCAGCCATTTGAAATCCAGCTTCCCGTAGCCGTCGTCTCCTACAGCATCATTACTTAAACAAAACAATGCAACCACTATCGCGATTGCGATCGTACGAACGAGCGCCACCATTAAAATGATCCCGTGTCAGCAATAACCGGCCTTCCAGAAAAAGCTTGTGTTACGACAATTGCCGCGCCCATCGTAAAACCGAGTATCAATCCCACAGGAGTGCCGTATACCAATCCTCCGAATCCGATTACCGAAAAAGACCAAAGATCAGCCTCAAGCCATCCGATTGTACGATCGACCACTCCCAAAAGATACAATGCGCCAAATAAGCTAATCGCGCCGATCGAGCCCAAAGCAAAGGCGCCTACCGTGCCTAATAGGCCAGCGATTACGCGGCGGCCGGTCAATCGCTCAAAATCGAAGTTAACCACCGTGAAAATCACAATCGAACTTCCAACAATAGCACCAGGTAACAAAAATGCCGGTGTCAGACCGGGTCGATCCAAATCCCCAAAATACAAAAGCAGAAACGGTGCTGTGAGCGCGCCTGCGATTGCTCCCCCGACGCTCGCACCTAACACGGTCTGGATACGCGACGGTCTGTTCGTTACCCGAACGCTCCAGATTCCGATACTAACCCTCGTACCGAAAATAGCCATAGTGCCAAGAACACACGCCGATAGCGAGGTGGCAGTACCTATTTCCAGCAGAGTGGCGCCCAGCGATTCCGGCTCCGTTCCCCCGGTCAAATTCATGTACACATTCCACAGCCAATGGTATGGCACTGCTATAAAGATAGCTCCGGGCAGAGAGCCTATATATCCTCCAATGGCCCCCTGTTTCACACTGACCAGGAGATGCCGCTGGAGCGATATATCAGCACCGGAGTGATATCGAAACTTGCCTCGAACGCGAGAATAGACCCCTTGCATCCCGCTCAGGAGAATAAGGAGCGATATCAGTGGTGACAATCCAGCATATAGGATGGTAGCTGGCGACTCATTTGCCCACAGCACTAGTGAATAAGGGATAAGTGAAACAAATAGTCCGACAAAGGCCATAAGGTTTCCAGTATATAGCAACAGCGTTCCCGGGTTAAAAAAGAATGGCTCCATCAAAGAGGACTGATCCCACGTGTGTTGTCGGCCTTGGGTGGAGATCAACACTTCTTGCCGTACTCGACTGGTCAAGTTAGACAACGGGAGATCCACAGATCCCAGGTATTTAACTAAGGCGCCCGTAAACGGGCTTAGCGCCTGATCTCCATCATATGCAACACCTCCCGGCGCCGCAGCAAAACCAATGAAGGTGTTGCGCTGCGCTTCGATAGCTGCGAGTCCGTTACCGATGCTGTCTTTCCCGTCGATGAATATGGCCCTGTCTCTCGATATCAGCTTCAATGAACGAGCACCAATTGCAGCTTCGCCCGGAGCTGCACTGCGACATGCGTCCAGCAATACGATTCTAACATCGCTTCGGGTTGAAAGTTGATCAATTACATGTTGTAGCCGAATAAGTTTCATGCTGCCGACCTCACTATCGTAGTCGATCGGAACTAGATAATTTTGCTCGTTTATTTGAATGCCGTGCCCAGAGAAATATAATAGACACACGCTATGTGTTGACGGCTCTTGACGATCTATGAACTGCTCAATTGCGGTGTTTAGGGTCGCATATGTTCCATTCTTAACCATATCGACCTTGAATCCAAGCCCTTCGAGGGAATTACCCATAGAGTCTGCGTCGTTCGCCGGGTTCGAAAGAAATAGAGATCCGTGGTACGCGCCGTTACCTATTACCAGAGCGCGTCGCGAAGGTTGTTGGAACATATACGCTCTCCCTAATCGTCGAACACGTCCTCACAAAGCCGCCACTCCTTCCATGTAATAGTCATATCGCTGGGAACTCGCTTGAGTACTCTGCGACTGCCGGATGATCTCTCGTTGAGATTATGCTGCCATGCGGTGAAGCCGGCGGTGCGCACCGCACCGTATACCATCAGCGCTTTGGCAGGGGACACGGCGAGTTCTTTCATCGATATTCTAAACACATTGTCCGCCGCCTTGCGCGAGCAGGGCTGAAACCAGTAAAGGTAGTCATGAATTATGGCTGGGTATGAGTACGCCGCCGCAGGCGGGAATAAACTCCAAAAGATTCGTGGTGTGCTGGCAAGGTCTGTTACAAACCATTTTGGCACACGGACATAAGTACAATCTCCATCAACGGGATTGTCCGCGCGCCATTCGAGGCTTGCGTTGGTGTAGAAATAATCCCAGTCGGCGAATGGCGTAACGGGGACCGGCGCTCCAATTGCTTTGGTCGCCATCAAGAGCGCCTTAAGAAATTCCGTCCTCTGTTGAGGTGCAGTGCCAGGCATCGGAGCCCCCTGTCACTATGCAATGAATACGCAATAAACTCCATTACCGGCGAGGCGCCTAGTCATCTCGCCTGGGAAATTGCCACGCGTTTTTCCGCGCAGGCCGTAAGATGAAATCTAACGCTTAATCGTCCTATTGTCACGCTGCGGGCGCTTGAAGAAACGCAGTGCCGTCAGAGCGCTCGTCGCACACATCACGCCGAGCTTCAGTTCGCAATAGCGGGGTGCCTTTTCCTCGATCTCAAGAAACACGGTGCGGCATTCGGCATCAATTCGGGCAACTGCGCTGTCGCCACCTGTAGCGTCGAGCCAGTCGATCGCTCGGTACGCCGAATGAGCTGGTTCCGTAGCAACGCGTCAAGTTCGACAAGGCGTTGTTCCGCTTAGGAGGTCCCCTCGGAGGCTGCACATTCGTGAGTAGCGGAGAGTTCATCTGACTCGTGGTCGGCGCAGCGATCCTTCGCGCTCAAGTTTGCCAACCGCTGCTTTGCTCGGCGACGATGCCCGTGGCGCCGAGGGCGCTGCCACTCGCAGTGTGCGGCGCTAGCTGACCCTGCGCCGGCAATCCATCCACGGTTATCAACTTTCGCACCAGATCGGGATGGTCCATCGCCATCCTGAAAGCGACCAAACTGCCTCGATCATGCCCGGCGACGAAAAAAGTATGGTGGCCCAGCCGCTCCATTAGATCGATCAGCGCTAGTGCCTTTGACCGCTTGGACGAGAATCTGCTTTCCGGATGGTCAAACGGTTTGTAAGAAGCCCCAAAGCCGGGCAGGTCGGGGCATACGATCCGGAAATCTTCGGCAAGCAACCTGTCCCCATGTCATATGTGTGCGAGGGTGACCATGGAGGAGAAGAAGGGGCGGACCAGACCCGCCATGCCGCAACCGGATGAGGCCCTCATTCGTTTCAATCATTTCAAGTACGAAATTGTCGAACATTTAGGGTCCTCAGATCCGATCGGTTATCAGCTGAGCAACTCACAACAAACGTAATGGTTCAGTGTGGACGCCTGCGGAGGCTCGCTCCTGAAAGCTCCGCATTAATGCAATGCGCGCATGGACCATATTTGCCCTCTGCGCGAGAATCCAACCAACGCCCTCGGGAGGCTGGTCGACAAGGGTCGGCATCAAGGGCGCGACAAACTTCAAACGCATGCACGGAACTCTGACAGACCGCCATTAAATAAGATTGAGCTAAAATAGTTCCAAAACCGGAAATCCGAGCGCGAATGCAACAAAGCGAGGGTAATCCACGTTGCGCATCGAATTGGACGCTAGGAGCGCGACGGTGCCAAAATACCACGTCGAGGAAATGGACGGCGATGCCGTCACGGCCACCCAGAGCAGAAGCACGTTGATGCCCGAATAGCGCCGCCCGGTGGCGGCGTTCTTCGGCATGGCGAGCGGCGCCTTCGCCGCCGCCGTGCCCCAGGGCTGCACCCAGGGGAAGCGGCCGACCCCCAGCTCGGCGATGATCTTGTTGGTGATATCGTCATAGAGGCTTGCCCGGTCGGCGCCGACGCGAGCGCAAGGTCTGGACATCGCGGTTCTCCGCGACGGTCGCAGGAGGCCCGTCCTCCAGCTTTCAACCCGTCACGACAAACCGGTCCGTACTCTCACTCCAGACGGCGATGCGGGGGCCTTCCGCAGAAGCGGGACGCTCTCGAATTTGCGGCAAAGGCAGTCCGCGCCAAATTGGCGAATGTCGCTAACCATCTAGTATGGTTATTGCTACCGGACTGCGTGGCGGATGCGGTCGGGGCATGCCTGGCAGTCTGTGCTTCTGAAAAAAGTCTGTTGCAGGTCGCCCTCGGTATCGCGCACCAAGCGAAAGCGGCCCATCCTGGATGTGCGGCAGCATCTTCCCGGCGACCACGGCGTAATAGGCGGCGAGCATGGGTCACGTTGGCCCCGGGATACAAGGCGACGCGGTCGAACACCTCGGTCTGCTTGTCCTTCACCGATGCCGATGTGGCGGCGCTCGACGCCGACGGTCACGCCTCGGGCAAGGAGCCTGGTGTCCTACAAGCGTGATTTGGCTTTGCCGGCTGGCCGGCTCACGACATCGTATCGAGCTTGCGCTGCATGGCCGCGATCTGGTCTTTCAGCTGCTGCAGATCGTCGGACTTCTCCGGCGGCGCGTCCTTCCTGGCCGGCTCGGCGGGAGCCGCGGCCGGCGCCGAGCCCGCGGGCGGGAAAGGCGTGAACAGCAGCATCGCGTTCTGGAACATTTCCATGTTGCGGCGGGTCTGTTCTTCCAGCGCCTTCATCGGCGTCGCCATCTTCATCACATCGAGCGGGGCGCCGTAGCGAGCGAGTGGCGGCTTTGCGCCTCATTGCCGACGTTGCAGCCCCGCTGTGAACTTACTCATAGCGGTCGTTAGCCTTGGAGACACCTTATCGAAGCGACCGCTTTTCGTAGCTACCGTCCGATTTTACGGCGATAAATCGTTAGTATATCGTCATAAATAAACGAGGGGAGTTGTGATTTTTCCCCGTATTGTTTTTCCGCAATCTCTCCAAATTTGGACAAAATCGGCGACGACATGGGAACCTCTAGCGTGTTTGACTCATAAGTCATAGTTGACCTGAACGTGGCGAAGCCGAGCGTAAATTTGACTTCCACCGTTACAGATGGTTTCCATCTTATATTTACGTTCCCACTGGCATCTATATTGGCGATTGTATCACCAAAAGTTGACAGTAGCGAATGTATAGATTTTTGTCCGCCTGCTTCAAACTCGGTTACCGATAAAACCTTATTTCTCTTTACGATAGAAATAGAAATATTACCGGTATCGTCAACATATTTGAATGGCGAAAAATTGGCATCCATAGAGGCCACTCTATTAAATTCCGATTGCACCAGCAGGTCGGCAGCTCTTAAATCAAATGCTCTCTCTACTTCATTAAGTATTTTCGCAGCCTCTTCGTCGTCAAGGCATTTTCGTTCAAGGGCTTCGCATTTGGCAGAATTTTTTCTCGCCTGCTCCAAATACGATAGAATCGCACCACCAGGGTCAAATACCGAATTACTTTTCTTTCGATTGCAATTCCTGGAAGCAGGCAACCAATTAGCATAGCTGTTAATGTCGAAGTCTTTCGGCAGACCGTACCAATTTAATATATAAGCTAATCTGTCAGGATTACCGAGAAGGCTCTCAGGTATTATATGGTCTATCTCCATGTTAAGTAAATTTAGGGGCTCTCCGCTTAAGTAACATTTTTTCCCGTGGATCGAGAGAACAACCCACCGTTCTACAGCGGAGAATCGGTACTTTCTGAGCGACATAGTTCCGACCGCGTAAGGCTGATTTTGAGCCAGCTGATGCCACTATACTCGGTCGGTGTCGCTTTTCCAGATCTAATGACGCACAGCAAGCGGCGGGCAGTATCAGTACCTGCAAGCAAGCCATCCCTCGGTCTGCGAAGTTGAAGGTGAGGCGACCATCGCAAAGTTTGTCAGCCAGTGAAACGCTTGGTATCCGGCTCATTCCAGCCTTTCATTCAGCTTCGGAGTTCCAGAAAGCGGATTGTTCGCTACGGCTGACAGACGATTGACCCAGACGCGCCCACCTCTGTACAAGCAGAAAAGAAAGATTGCAGGAGCCAATACAGTTGTACAAATGTGTGGGTTGGCCGCTGCCCAGCTTGGATAGCGGCAAAGGCGTCCGAGACCGCACGCTTGCTAAGCGACGACGTTACAATTATCGCTCGCCGCCGCACATCGGGCGCTGTTCTTGCACGCACGATGACTTCGCCAAGGTCCCCCTTGTTGTTCCGAACGGTCCTCGCGATCTGTGTCGGCTGGCCTTGGGCGTTGTATGTGGCGTTCCAGCTCTGGACTTTGGCCTGCATTCGCTCAGGCGGAAACATCATATTGCCAAGGTTCTTAATCGCCTGACTGACTGCAACGTGAAACGATCCGGCACTAAGCGTCAATTCATCATGTTTCGCGTGGTAGAAAGATACCTGGACGAAACCGGCCTCTTCCTTGATGCCAATGAAGTCAGCCCACTCATCCCCAAGGTCGTCGCAGATCAGGACGTCATCCTGCGCGCCAACGTGGTCGACGATGGCCCCGAAGGTGGAAGTCCCGTCGAATGCCACCTGGCCAGCTACGAATGCACCCTTCTCGTCGACAACGGTCTGCAGAGATGCATCCGAATGTAGGTACGGAAGAAACGACGCCCCTCCATCCAGCATGGTTTCATCCCGAAACACCTGGCCGTCGATGTACGAAAGTCGAACGTCATCGAAAAGTACGATGAAGCAATCTTCGTCATCGAGATATGAACATAGCGATCGACGTTCCGGATCCGCTCCTAACGGAAGACCGAGGGTCTCCACCTTCACCGTGGCAGCCATGCCGAGAGTCAACGATCTGAGCGCAATGCGACTCTTGTTCAGACTTATCGTGGCAAGCTCGTCGTCGCTGCCTGGTAACTTCGCACCACGCAATCTCTCATTCCCTTCGATGGCGAGCGCTTGGTCGAGCTGGCTAAGGAGCTCGTTGAGCTCATCAGCGGAGAGTTCCATGACTTCGTCGCCGACATAAACCAGCCGTATGGTGGCTTCGTCGCCTGCGGCCGCGACCGCGAGTCGCGCAGTGTCCACCGCGAGCGCTGTGGGTTGTGACGCGGCAAGGGCATCTGCAAGCGACATGGGCCGCGCAAATGTCCTGATAAATGGCGAGACATCGACATGATCGACACGCAGGGCGTCGATTATGTTTTGGGCGAACTCGATCAACTCACCGTGACTCACCTTGTCCGATCGAACTCCAATGCGACCTGTGCTCGGGGTTGCGGTGCTATAGATGCCATCGATCGAAACCATATATGTCTGCGGGGCGTATCGTCGGCTGCCGGCCGGGCCTACCACATTCGCAAGGTTCGGGGCCTCCAAGGTCTTGTTCCTCATCACATACGGTGACAACGACATGTTGCGCATTCGCATTTTCTGGAACACCGCGTTCTCTCGCGCGATTGCGCCTTCCATCCGACTAACCGCGATCGGCGCAAAGTGCCGGGACTTGAACGCAGTCGGCAAGCCGAGGCGTGAGGAAAAAAGCGCCGCATGCCCGTGATACTCAACCAGCATCAAGTACCCGCAGAGCTTCTCTTTTACACCTGATGCCGGATCGAGAAATGCAGGCGGCGTTTCGTACTCGAAGCAGATGGCCGACCACCGCGTATTGCCCTGCATCTCACGGATGTGCCTGAAAATGTTGTGCGCGGTTACGCCGTGCGTCTTGCGAAGAGCTGTGAACATATCCTCCACAGCTTTATCGCTTAGATTCTTCCTGATAGTGAAAAACGTCGCTGATTTCACAACTGTAAGGTCGTCAATCATACTTCCTAACTCCGTCAGCGGTTTCACGCATGAAACTACATTATATCGAGTCAAATGCCGAGTGATCGCAAGCCTCGATTTAATTACCGTCGAGACACAAGCAGAATATTAAGCGACTGATCGCAGCAACGACGATACAATCAGGTCATGTGCAGGGATTTCGACAATTTCATCGAACTAGACCGCACCTTTCGCGACCTCGCCATCTCCGACGATGAGGGCGATGAGGCGAAGATGGTGCGCCTTTGGGGGCGCGAGACACCGACTCACTGGGCCGATCTTCTTGTGGAGCCTCGAGTCATCGTCTTGGCGGAGGCAGGGTCCGGCAAGACTGAGGAAATACGGCACATCTGCAGGCGCCAGCGGCGGGACGGCAAACATGCATTCTTTCTGCGTATCGAGCATGTGAGCGAGGATTTCGAGACTAGCTTCGAGGAGGGGAGCCCCGAGGAATTCGAAGCGTGGATCGTATCGGCCGAGCCCGGTTGGTTGTTTCTCGACTCGATCGACGAGGCGCGCTTGCGCGATCCCAAGGACTTCGAACGTGCAATCCGCAAGATCGGTAGAAAGATCGAGCGCATTCTGCAGCAGGCGCACATCATCATTACGGGCCGCACAGAAGCGTGGCGGCCGACTACAGACCTTCTGTTGTGCAGGAGCAATCTGCCTTGGATGGTTCCGGCCACGGGCACACAGAACGAGCCCGAATTCCAGGGGGAATATACCCTTGCGAACGATCGGACCATCAAACGACCTAATGTAAAAGAGCCGTTCCGTATTGTGACCTTGGAGGACCTTCACGGAAGCCAAGTCGACACATTCGCCCGTGCCAAGGGCGTCGTGGATCTGAAGGCCTTCAGAAAGGCGGTCGATCGTGCCGAGGCCTGGTCGTTCACCACACGGCCGCTCGATCTCGCCGAGACGATCGAGTTTTGGAACGATCACCAGAGTATCGGGTCACGTCTCGATCTGATGACGAGTAGCATCGCCAAGCGATTGGAGGAGCGCGATCAGGACCGTGCCGATGCGCGACCTATCTCCATTGACCGAGTTCGCGAAGGTGCCCGACTGATCGCGGCGGCCACAACTCTGTGTCAGGAATCCGCCATCCGCGTTCCCGACGGGCATCAGAATACGAAGGGCCTGCCTATCAAAGACGTACTGACGGATTGGAATGATCAAGATTGTACTATCTTGCTCAGCCGCCCAATCTTCGACCCCGGAATATACGGGACGGTGCGTTTCCATCACCGTTCGGTCCGGGAGTATTTGACCGCCGAGTGGCTCAATTCGCTGCTTGTTGACGAAGGATCACGCGCGAAGATCGAGAGTCTGTTCTTCCGCAAGCAATATGGCATCGAGGTGATTGTGCCGACGATGCGGCCTGTGCTGCCTTGGCTTGCGGTGCTCGATCGCCGAATCCTAAACAAGGTCGTTGACCTGGCACCGGAAATCCTATTCGAGGGCGGCGATCCCAGCAAGCTGCCGCTGGAGACGAGGCGCCGTATCCTGCGACAAACCTGTGAGCAGCTTGCGCAGCCAGCGCATGGTCGCAGCGTCATGGACTTTGAAGCGGTGCAGCGCTTCTCCAACCCCGATCTTGCCGACGATATTCGCGCGCTGCTCGACCGATATGCCGGTGATGAGGACATCACCTGGTTTTTGCTGCGTATGGTTTTTCAGGGCGGTCTCGAGGCGCTCGCCGACAAGGCCAAGCATTTCGCGCTCACCTCGCGCGCCAAATATACCCGCATCGCAGCGATCCGGGCGGTTCTGACCGTCGGTACCCCGACCGACGTCGCGGAAGTCCGCCGCAACTTCGTTGGAGAGGAACCGCCGCTGTCCCGTGACTGGCTCGCCGAACTGCTAGTCGACCTCCCTCACACGATGGAAGCGATCGCTTGGCTCATGGAGGCGCTCGAAGGCTCGGCAGCCAAGGATCCGCATCAGGTCGATCCACTGAACGACCCGCTTGCGCGTTGCGTCAACGAGCTCCCGCTCGCACTGCTCGGCCCGCTCATGGAGGGTCTGGTGTGCCTCCTTGAACGCGAGCCGGTGTTCGAGCGTCGCCATTGTGAGATATCGCAGCAATACGGATGGCTGGCTTCGACGGCTGCGCGCGTGGCGATACGGCTGATCGAGGCGCGTGACCCTGCGGCGTTCTCATCGGCGACTCTGAGGGCGCTGTGTCTGCTTCCGATGGCGAGCGACCATGGCCGCCACGATTTCGAGGAAATTCGTAAAGAGCTGCCGGACCTCGTGAAGAAATGGCCGGACCTCAACCATGCCGTGTTCTGGCAATCCGTCACCCAGGAGCGCGCATGGCGGGCGCGCGAGAAAGTCGACCGTCTCGTCGATTATTGGTATGTGTCGATATTCGGCAGCTACTGGGGCTTTGACCCGACCAGCTTCGATATCATCGAGGGCGACGTCGCCAATCGGCCGCTGCTTGACGACCGCCTCATCGCCCTGACCCTCGCGTTCCGCCTGTTCGTCGCCGGCGGCCGTCCGCGGAAGTGGCGCGAGCGGTTGAAACGTCTCGCCGCCAAGGACGACGCCTTGCGCGTGAAGCTGGAAACGTTGCTCCACCCTCCTGCGGGTGGGATGACGAAGTTTCGCAGACGCGAGGCGCAGTGGAAGCGGCGCGACGCGCGCATATCGGCGGCCCGAGAGAAGCGCTTGGAGCGTGACAGGGCGCTCCTGGCCGAGCGCGTCGATCAGATTCGTGATCCGGGCACGGCAGGCATGTACACCCACGATCAACATTACCTGCATGAGCGGATGCGAGGGGCGGCCGACGACAGCAGCAACCACTGGACCGAGGGCAATTGGCGTTCGCTGATTGAGACCTATGGCGAGCCAGTGGCCAGTGCATTCCGCGACGCCACCGTGCGGTTTTGGCGCGACTATCAGCCTCAGACCCGATCACTGGGCGCACCAGCCAATCAGACTCCTTTCGCGGTAATCTTTGGGTTGACCGGCCTCGCGATCGAAGCGCGCGAGGAGGAACATTGGGTCCAGCGCTTGACCCCTGCCGAGGCGGAAAGGGCGGCGCAATATGCGCTTGCCGAGTTAAACGGATTTCCGGCTTGGTTGCCCGAGCTCCACGGCGCGTTTCCCGACCAGGTTGTCGGCGTCTTACTGAAGGAAATCCGCCACGAACTTGCCACCGAGACGAGCGACGGCGAAAGCCATTACGTCCTTTACGATATGGCATGGCACGGCGAATGGGCGCGCGACCAGATCGCCACAGCCTTGTTGCCGACGCTCAGCGGCAAACGGGTCAATCCGCTCAACCTCGGCTACCTTCTTTCGATCATTCAGGGCTCCTCGGTATCCGACGCGGAAGTGGCCAAGATCGCGGCCCGAAAGGCGAGCGCGAAATACGATCCAGTTTTCAGCCCAATCTGGTATGCCACCTGGGTCGGCGTTGACCCAGACGCAGCAATCCCGGCATTCGCTGCCCGCCTTGCGGCATTGAACGATCCCATAGAACAGACCAGTCTCGCTCTTCGCTTCGTCGTACCGTTACTTGGTGGGCGACGGCAGGAAGGCCGAGCAAGGCTCGCCTACCGCACTGTCGGGCACATGAAGGCGCTGTATCTTCTGATGACGAGGTACATTCGCGAGGAAGATGACATCGAACGCGCTGGGACGGGCGTTTATTCGCCGGGGCTGCGCGACGATGCACAGGACGCCCGCAACGCACTTTTCACCTTCATCCGTGAGACGCCGGGCAAAGAGGCCTATCTCGCCCTGATGGAGATGGAGCGCACGCACCCTGCGGCGAGATCTCGGCCGTGGATGGGCTTTCACGCCAAGACCAAGGCGACGCTCGATGCCGATTTTGCCCCTTGGAAGCCGAGCCAGGTCAAGCAGTTCAACGATGCCAGGGTCGCGACACCAGCTAATCACCGAGAACTTTGGTACTTCGGCGTCGAACGGCTCGAGGATCTCAAACACGACCTCGAGCACGCGGACGAGAGCATCGCGTCGATCCTGCAGGGCACCGACCAAGAAACCGAGTTCCGCAAATTCATCGGGGGCTGGCTTCGCGACAAGGCCGGGGGGCGATACAGCATCCCGTCTGAAGAGGAACTGGCCGACGCCAAGCGGCCCGACTTAAGATTTCGAGGCGCGACGTTCGACGCTCCGGTTCCCGTCGAGCTTAAGGTCGCCGACAACTGGACGGGTCCACATCTGTTCGAACGCATGGAGGTGCAGCTCGGTGGTGACTATTTGCGTGATGTCCGCTCCAGTAGGGGCATTTTTCTCCTCGTTTATATCGGTACAAAGAAAAGCTGGGATTTGCCTGGCGGCGGCAAAGCCGAGAGCTTTGAGGCCCTGCTTACCGCACTTCGCCAGCATTGGTCGGTAATTTCCAGCCAGTACCCCAATGTAGAGGATCTGGCTGTCGTCGGCATCGACCTAACCTTGCGTGGCCTCGATACTAGGACGGTCAAGGCAGCCGCCAAGGCGCGAAAGTCCGCAGAGAAGGACAAGGGGGCGGGTTCTGCGACGCCACGAGAGGAAAAAGGTGCAAGTAAACTCCGCAAACGCGGCAAGACCGACGCGCGGTGACTTTGGTTCAAGGAGCCCTGACATTTTACGCGTCCAATCGACAAGGCGCCTTTTTCAGCTGTCGCGCTCGGCTCGCCCAGACCAATTCTAACGATCTAGGTGGTAGCTTCACTGGGTCAGCGAGGCATCGGCGGATTCAATTTCTTTAACAATTCGATCAGCGTAGTCGTGCCGACAGAAGAGGAGAGAGTGATGAGCGAAACGCTCAGCGGTGAGACAGAAATGTATGTCGCTTTCGGGAAGGCGTTGGCCGTATGGACTTACGTGGAATGGTTGCATTCAGAACTGTTCGGATTAATTGCCTCGGGCAAAGCATAGAACAAGCCGCTCAGAGAGCATATTGGGCTATCGTCTCATTCGACGCTAAACACAAGATGGTTGACGCGGCACTGTGGGAGGCACTCTCAAAACACGCAGCCTATCTGGCCAGATGGGATAACCTTAGCAACCGACTGCATGCGAAAAGCAAGCTGCGCAACCGGCTTTGCGCACGCGCTGGTCACCTCGTTTTTTGACCACCCCAAGATTGACGAAGACAAGAGGATTATGCTCAGGCATATTCAGCAGATGGACGAATGCTTTGACCGCCTTGAAGAGGACCTTCTCGACTTTCAAAAGACCTACTTCACTGAACAGATGATGGACACCGGTCGGGCTATGCCGACGTATGTGCATCCGACAGAGCAGCCGGGAGCTCAAGTTTCTGCCGATGGCGTCCGCGATTTCGAAAACGAAGTCCGAACTCCACCGGCTTCCAAGCTTTCCAGGATCCGGCGGGCACTGGAGGATGCAGGAGTGATGTTCATCGCTTTAAGCGATCAAGTCGGTCAGGGCCCGGCCGTCAGATTGAAGACGGCCGCTCCGGCCCTGTCAACGCCTGCCGAAGGCGAGGCTGGCGAGCCGTCTGCCTAAACGCGTCGGCATCATACGCGACCGCGTCGCGTAGACGCGGAGACCCTCATGACAGACCAGATCGCTCGCAACGAAAAAACTCGGGGGCTATTCTGCGCCGCTCCCTGATCGCGAGGCCGCACTTGCACGCGATGTCCCCGACGTGCTGACAGTGGAGGCCTTGGCGATGCGTACAGGCCTAACCGGGGAGCAGGCTCGGGACCTGATTGATCGACTAGGTCACGACCGCGCGGCGATCGAAGAAGCGGCACAGGGCTTGGCTGTCGGGAACCTGAATTTCAGCAAGTAGGAAATCCGCGGGTTCGTTGCCAACCGGCATCCTATGCCCCTAAAGCAATTTCAGAAATGTGAGCGGTTTTGCCGGGAAAAGCGGCGGTTTGCCGGGAAAAGCGCGTAAACGCTTTCCCTTGGGAATTGTGTTGAAACAAGAGCTAGAACGGCTCACCGTCTCCACGAAACGGTGAAACGCTTTAGCTCGTCTTGATCTTTCGCGGCTCTGCATTGGTCATAGCGAGGAAAATGCTCTCGAGCAGATCCTTGTCGCTGAACGGCTTGCCGAGCAGAGGCACGTCCGCCGGCCGACCGGCGATCTCTTCCGCCTCGGCATAGCCCGTGATGATAACCCCCGGCCAATCGGAACGCAGCGTGCGTGCGAAACGGATGACGTCCACTCCAGATACAAGTGGCATGGCAAAGTCGGTAACGATGACGTCGAAATCGTCTGGAGCGCGTTCGATCATGGCCAGTGCCTCCGCCCCTCCCCCCGCGCAAGTCACCTCGAAACCACGTTGGCGCAGTGACTCGGCCGTCAGTTGCCGCAAGACGTTGCTGTCATCGATCAAAAGGATCGACGGGCGCTCGGTGCGGGGGTCTGGCAGTATTTGCGCGACGTCGGCTTCCACAGAAGGGGTGGCTGGTTCTTCGAGCGAGCGGGGGAGCCACAGTTGCATGGCTGTTCCACGATCAACGACGCTCTCGATGCGCAGCGTCCCGCCAGATTGCTTCATAAAGCCGTAGACCGTGCTGAGACCGAGCCCGGTTCCCTTGCCCACTGGTTTTGTGGTGAAGAAGGGCTCGATGACCTTCGCGAGGATATCTGGAGCAATGCCCGAGCCCGTGTCCGTGACTGTCAGCACGACGTAGTCACCCGCCGGAAGGTCTTCCGATCGCTTTAGAACTGACCGGTTTTGAGCATGAACCGCTATGGTACCCCCGGACGGCATGGCGTCGCGCGCATTGAAGACCAGGTTCATCAACGCAAGTTCAAGCTGTCCGGCGTCGATATGCACCGGCCATACCGAGTCGTCGATTTGCCAATCGAAGCGGATCAACCCTCCCAAAACCGGGGCCACCAAGCCGTTCATCGTGTCGCCGAGGGCGGCAAGCCGGACCGCTTCCGGTTTCAGTGTTTGTCGACGGGAAAAGGCGAGCATTCGCGTGACGAGATCGGTCCCTTGTTTGGCAGAGCGCCGCAGCAGATCGATAACCTGGCGCGCCTGGTCATCCAGTATCCCGCGGCGTTCAAGCAACCCCAATCCGCTGAGAATAGAGGCAAGCAGATTGTTGAAATCGTGGGCGAGCCCACCCGTCAGCTTGCCGATTGCATCAAGACGCTGTGATTGCCGCAGCTGATCTTCCAGCCCGCGCCGCTCCGTCACGTCAAGCAACGTGCCCAATATCTCGGGCTCGCTTCCGTCGGAGCCGTTCGACATCACGCCCTGATCAAGAAAGATGCGATACTCGCCATTGGCGCAAAGCCAGCGGAATTCGCAGGTATAAGAACCCCTGCTTTTTGCCTCAAGCAGTGCTTGCTCCAATCGTGGGAGATCCTCGGGGTGGACCCGGCTCAGGCCGAAGGCCGGATCCGAGGTCAGGTCTTCAGGCGAAAAACCGGTCAGACGCTCGACACCCTTGGTGACAAAGCGCGCCGCGAAGGGCGGCGCGGCTGCCCGCGCGTGGAAACAGAGCGGCAGCGAGCCCAAGATTGCGTCCTGCCGTTCCTCTGCATTGCGAAGGGCCCGTTCCGCCTGAAGCTTGTCCTTCTGCGCCTGGAGGGCCTGCGCCAGCAGTCCCTGCTCGGTCGCCGCCTTTCGCTGGATTTCCAGGGTCTTTTCATGGAGGTCGACGAAAACCGCGACCTTCGATCGCAGCATGACCGGATCGAACGGCTTGAACACATAGTCGACCGCGCCGGCATCATAGCCGCGCAGCATGTGGGCCTCCTCTTTGTTGATGGCTGTGAGGAAGATGATCGGCGTGCGCTTGGATTGCTCGCGCTGGCGGATAAGCGCAGCGGTCTCATAGCCGTCTATTCCGGGCATGAGGACATCCAGCAGGATGACGGCAAAGTCCTCCTTCAACAAAAAACGCAGCGCCTCTTCGCCCGATTGGGCGCAGATGACGTCACCGGTCGAGGCAAGCACTTCGCTGATCGCCAGCAGGTTGCGTTCGTCGTCGTCCACCGCGAGGATCCGCGCTCTTGGCGGTCCTTCGGCGAACTGGGCGACCTCAAGTTTTCTGACTTTATTTCGCAAAAGCTTTTGCATGGGCGCCCGTCAGTTCACCGCCACGAACATTTCTTCCGGGGTCGCGACGCGTGACCGGGAACGACCAATCCACACACGAAGCAACGCCAGCAGCAGATCAAGATCGACCGGCTTGGCGATGTAGTCGGAAGCGCCAGCGTCCAGACATTTCTGCCGATCGCCTTTCATCGCTTTGGCGGTAACGGAAATCAGCGGGATGTGGGCGATCGCCGGCGTGGCGCGAATGCGCCGCATCGTCTCATAGCCGTCCATTTCCGGCATCATGATATCGATCAAGGCGGCGTCGACATCGGGCGTCTGCTCCAGCAGCGCGATGCCGTCGCGGCCGCGCTCGGCATGCAGAACCTGGATATCGTAGGTCTCCAGGACACTGGTGAGCGAGTAGATATTGCGGATGTCGTCGTCGACGATGAGAACCTTCGCCCCCGCGAGATCCGACTTGCCGGCCCGTTCCCCTCCTGTTGCGCCCTCTTCGCGTCCTTCTCCCGGCAGCGTCGCGGAGATGTGAAGCGCCAGCTGGGCAAAATTCTCCGCTCGCGGCGCATTAGCGAGCGCCGGATTCAACGCCAGCACCTGTTCAAGCGCGTCCGGGTGCGGGGCAAAGAACAACAGTTTCGGCAAGGCTTCGCCGAACTGCCCGGTGACCTCATCGAGCGTTTGAGCGTTGTCCTTGGCGGAGCGGCCGAAGCCGAGCACGACGGCGTCATAGGAAGCCATGCCGACCTCGTCGGCATTTGCCGCGAAGCGGCCGACCGCCGTGACCGAGGTCACGCCGTCGCGGATCGCTTCTACGAGCGATAGCCGGCGCTCCGGATCGGGGTCGGCGACCAGAACGCGGCGCTGGATGCGCAGTTTCCTGGAATGGATATCCTGAAACACCTTCATCAGTTCATCGGAAGAGACAGGCTTTGTCGAGATGCTGGACGCCCCCTTGCGGGCGAGACCTTCGATGTCCTCTGCACCCGAGATGACATGGATGGGAATGGCCCTCGTCTTCTGATCGTGCCGCAACAGATCGAAAAGCACCCATCCATCGATATCGGAAAGACCGAGATCGAGTGTAATGGCGTCGGGAACCAGTTTGCGAGCCAGGGCCAAGGTGCCGGATCCTGCATTGGACAGGACGCCCTTGAGGCCCGCGGCGCGCGCGAGACCAAGCAGCAACCCGCCAAAGGTCGGGTCGTCCTCGACGATCAGCACGACCCGATCGGTCGGCGCGATGGAATCGCGATCGTCGATCAGCTCCGCCAAAGGCGGGCTGCCCTGCGATGCTGGCGCGGCAACAGCCTGGGTGAAGGCGGGCAAGGCCGACTGCGCTGCCGCCACTCGGGGCCCCGCGAAGGGAATGACCAGCGTAAATGTCGAGCCCTTGCCCGGCGTGCTTTCAACCCGCAATTCGCCGCCAAGCAAGCGCGCGATCTCCCGGCTGATTGATAGCCCGAGCCCGGTGCCGCCATATTTGCGGCTGGTGGTTCCGTCTGCCTGCTGGAAAGCTTCAAAGATCAGTTTCTGCTTGTCTTCCGGGATGCCGATGCCGGTGTCGGTCACGGCGATCGCCAAGGCCTTGGTCGCGTTTCCAGAGCCGTTACGGCGATTGGCCTTCTCGACGCGGAAATTCAAACTGACCTCACCCTCCGAGGTAAACTTGAATGCGTTGGAAAGCAGATTGAGGACAATCTGCTGCAGGCGCTTCTCGTCCGTTCGCACCGTCTCGGGAAGGGCGGGATCGACCTTGATGGTGAAGCCGAGGCCCTTGTCGGCGGCCAACTGGCGAAACGTGCGTTCCATATGCTGACGCAGATGGTTCACCGGCATATCGTTGATGTCGATGGAGACGGTTCCGGACTCGATCTTCGACAGGTCGAGGATATCATTGATGAGGCTGAGAAGATCCGTTCCGGCAGAGTTGATGGTGCGCGCGAACTCGACCTGCTTTTCATTGAGATTGCCTTGCTGGTTCGTCGCAAGCAGATTTGAGAGAATGAGCAGCGAGTTGAGCGGAGTGCGCAGTTCGTGGCTCATATTGGCCAGGAATTCGGACTTGTACTTCGAGGTGAGCGCCAACTGCTCGGCTTTCTCCTCCAGCGCGCGCCGTGCCATCTCGATCTCGAGATTCTTGTTTTCCACCTGCTTCTTTTCGTTTTCTAGCAGTTGCGCCTTTTCTTGCAGCTCCTCGTTCGTCGCATGCAGCTCTTCCTGCTTCTTGGTCAGTTCGGTCTGGCGCGCTTGCAATTCCGAAGTCAGCAGTTGCGACTGCTTGAGCAGACCTTCGGTGCGCATGGTCGCGGCAATGGTGTTGAGAACGATGCCAACGGACTCCATCAGCTGATTGAGAAATGACTGGTGCGTGTCACGGAATTCGCTGAAAGAGGCCAGTTCGATGACTGCCTTGACATCATCCTCGAACAAGGCGGGCAGAATGATGACGTTGGCCGGCGAGGCGCTGCCGAGACCTGAAGTGACGCGCAGGAATTCCGGCGGCACATTGTCGAGCATGATGGCGCGCTTGTCGGCCGCACTTTGCCCGACCAGGCCCTCGCGCAGATCGAGGCGCTGCTTGATGGCAGCCCTGCTTTCGGCGCCATAGGACGCCGCAAGCTCCAGATAGGATTCCTCCTCATCTCGGTTGGTGACATAGAAGACGCCATATTGCGCGTTCACCAGAGGAGCGAGCTCGGACATAATCAGCCGCGAAACCGTGGCGAGGTCGCGTTCGCCCTGCAGCATGCGCGAAAACCGTGCGAGATTGGTCTTCAACCAATCCTGCTCGGCATTCTTCAGTGTCTGATCCTTCAGGTTGCGGATCATTTCGTTGATGTTGTCTTTAAGCGCGGCGACCTCACCGGAGGCCTCGACGCTGATCGAGCGGGTCAGATCGCCCTTGGTGACTGCCGTCGAAACCTCGGCGATGGCGCGCACCTGAGTGGTCAGGTTGGCGGCAAGCTGATTGACGTTGTCGGTGAGGTCGCGCCACAGGCCGGCGGCACCGGGCACGCGCGCCTGACCGCCGAGCTTGCCCTCGATGCCCACTTCACGCGCAACATTGGTCACCTGGTCGGCGAAGGTGGCCAGCGTCTCAATCATACCGTTGATGGTGTCAGCGAGCGAAGCTATCTCGCCCTTGGCATCGACCGTCAGTTTGCGCCTGAGATTGCCCTGAGCGACCGCTGTCACGACATCGGCGATGCCGCGCACCTGATTGGTCAGGTTGGTCGCCATCAGGTTGACGTTGTCCGTCAGGTCCTTCCAGGTCCCGGCGACGCCTTCGACACGCGCCTGGCCGCCAAGCTTGCCCTCGGTGCCAACCTCGCGCGCCACGCGCGTCACCTCGCCGGCGAATGAGTTGAGCTGGTCCACCATGGTGTTGATGGTCGACTTCAGCTCGAGGATTTCCCCCTTGACGTCGACCGTGATCTTTTTGGAGAGATCGCCGCGCGCCACGGCGGTCGTCACTTCGGCGATGTTGCGCACCTGGCCGGTCAGGTTTTCGGCCATCGAGTTCACATTGTCGGTCAGGTCCTTCCATGTGCCGGCAACGCCGCGCACCTGCGCCTGGCCGCCCAGCTTGCCTTCGGTGCCAACCTCGCGCGCCACACGGGTGACCTCCGATGCAAAGGAATTGAGCTGGTCGACCATCGTGTTGATCGTGTCCTTCAATTCCAGAATCTCGCCGCGGACGTCGACGGTAATCTTCTTCGACAGATCGCCAAGTGCCACGGCCGTGGTCACTTCGGCGATGTTGCGCACCTGGCCGGTCAGATTGGCAGCCATGGCATTGACGTTGTCGGTCAAATCCTTCCAGGTGCCGGCGACGCCACGCACCTGGGCCTGGCCGCCCAGCTTGCCGTCCGAGCCGACCTCGCGCGCCACGCGGGTAACCTCCGACGCGAAGGAATTGAGCTGGTCCACCATCGTGTTGATGACGTCCTTGATCTGCAAGATCTCGCCCAGTGCATCGACCGTGATTTTCTGCGTCAGGTCGCCGGTGGCAATCGCTGTCGCCACCTTAGACACGTCGCGCAACTGCACGGTCAAATTGCCGGCCATCGCGTTGACGTTGTCGGTCAAGTCCTTCCAGGTGCCGCCGACGCCTTCGACATGAGCCTGCCCACCAAGCTTGCCTTCCGAACCGACTTCGCGCGCCACACGCGTGACTTCCGAGGCAAAGGAGTTCAGCTGATCCACCATCGTGTTGACGGTGTCCTTGAGCTCCAGGATTTCGCCTTTGACGTCGACGGTGATTTTCTTCGACAGGTCGCCACGCGCCACGGCCGTCGTCACCTCGGCGATGTTGCGCACCTGCCCGGTCAGGTTGGCAGCCATCAGATTGACGTTGTCGGTCAGATCCTTCCAGGTGCCGCCGACGCCCTTTACCTCGGCCTGGCCGCCGAGCTTGCCCTCGGTGCCGACCTCGCGCGCCACGCGCGTCACTTCAGAGGCAAAGGAGTTCAACTGATCGACCATCGTGTTGATGGTGTCCTTCAGCTCCAGGATTTCGCCCTGCACCGCGACCGTGATCTTCTTCGAAAGATCGCCCGAAGCGACCGCAGTCGTCACTTCGGCGATGTTGCGCACCTGGCCGGTCAAATTCTCAGCCATCGAGTTGACGTTGTCGGTAAGGTCCTTCCAGGTGCCGGCAACACCGCGTACCTGCGCCTGGCCGCCGAGCTTGCCTTCGGTGCCAACCTCGCGTGCCACGCGCGTCACTTCGCCGGCGAATGAATTGAGCTGGTCAACCATCGTGTTGATGGTCGATTTCAGCTCGAGGATTTCGCCTTTCACATCGACCGTGATCTTCTTCGACAGGTCGCCCAAGGCGACGGCCGTCGTCACCTCGGCGATATTGCGCACCTGGCCGGTCAAGTTCTCGGCCATGGAATTCACATTGTCGGTGAGATCCTTCCATGTCCCACCGACGCCTTCGACGCGCGCCTGGCCGCCAAGCTTGCCTTCGGTGCCGACCTCGCGCGCCACGCGTGTCACTTCCGAAGCGAAGGAATTCAGCTGGTCGACCATCGTGTTAATCGTGTTCTTCAGCTCCAGGATTTCGCCTTTGACATCGACGGTGATCTTCTTCGACAGATCGCCCGAAGCGACTGCGGTTGTAACCTCTGCGATGTTGCGGACCTGCCCGGTCAGGTTCGTGGCCATCGCGTTGACGTTGTCGGTCAGGTCTTTCCATGTACCGGCAACCCCTTTGACCCGAGCCTGGCCGCCGAGCTTGCCTTCAGTGCCAACCTCGCGCGCCACGCGCGTCACTTCAGAGGCAAAAGAGGCCAATTGGCCGACCATGGTGTTGACGATCTTACCGATGCGCAGGAATTCGCCGCGCAGGGGTCGGCCGTCGATTTCGACCATCATGGTCTGCGACAGGTCGCCCTTGGCGACGGCGCCGATGACGCGCGCAACTTCAGCCGTTGGCTGCACCATGTCCTCGATCAGATCGTTCACCGACCGGACACTGGATTCCCAACTGCCGGTAGCGTTTCGGACGCGGCCGCGTTCGCCAATCCGCCCGTCTTTGCCGACCACTTTGCTCAGGCGCGCGAATTCACGCGTCACCTGATCGTTGAGGTCGACGATCTCATTGAAGGTATCGGCGATCTCGGAATCGACCCCTTCGTAGACATTATCAATTCGGATGGAAAAATCACCGCGCCGAAAGGCTTTTAGAGAATTCAGGATGCTTCGACGGTCCAATTGTTCCTTGGATGCCTGCACACTCACAGCGCCCCTCCCCCTATCTATCCATGTAGGACACAAGCCACCCCGCTGCCGGACGACACATCGCCCCGCAAGTCCACGAACGTTGCAATTTCAATTTTGTTCCATCGGAGCTGCTCGTGCTGGGGCTCAGGAAATGGGACACTATTTGCTCAGCGAGGGCGCCGGCCTTTTTATGGTCTACCGCTTCTTCACCTTCGGCGTGATCGTGTCGACGCGCACCTTGTCGCCATTTTTCGCCAGAACTTCGGCCTTTGCCTTGTCCTTACTGGTCAGCAACTCTGCGGCGGCAGCAGCCTCAAGCCGGTGGGCATGTTCCGTCGCGATTTTAAGCAGAGTTGCAGCCGTTTCCTGGGGCGTCCAACCTTGCATTTCTGACGTAGTCACCAAGGCGGCGAATGCGGCTTCTAACGCGACTTCACAGTTCACCTCACGATCTGGGTTTCCCTCTGGCAATATCGGCGGTTCAACGGATTGTGCCATGTCTGGCTTTTCTCCTAGGTTGTAAGCCGCGCTCGGGGAGAGGCGGGCCGATCGGTGGTAAAAAATCATCGGCAGACGATGTGAAGGCACAACCTGCCGCATGCATCAACATTTAGAAATGGCTGATATCCGCGTCAACACCAGGCGAAGGCCGCACCGGCCCGGTGGATGAACTCGACTTCCTTGCCCATCACTTCCCGCACGGCCTTCAGCAGCGCCTCGTGCAAGATTCGCGTGGACCGGTAATGATCGCAATGCGGCGATATCAGCGGCTTGACGATGCTCCTGTGAAGTGCCTCCGCGGCCGTTAGAAAGCGCTCGATTTGTTCCCGTGATAGCTGCCATCGACAGTTTGGTCCTGGCGATTGGCGATTTGCTGTTTCTAGGGGTTCGCCGCAACGGGAGGATTGCATTCCTGATATCAATGGCGCTTGCAAGCCGCCTTGCGCCGTCGTGCGTGGTCGTGGCGCTGCCGTGGAGTATATGTCCCATAGCTTATCCCTGAATGAAGGATCAGCTTGACCGGTTCCCCCACACTCCGGGACAGGACACCTAGTCGCGTAAATCAACCCGTCTTACTTACTGCCGCACTTGGCGCATTTGAGCTTCGGAATGAAGTCGTCGGCCATAGCCGGTGCATCCGGCATATGCTGCCAACCGCCTTGCATTCCTCCACATACCGCGCGATGGTGACCTGCAGGGAGTGGCAAACAAGTCGCAATGAGCCGCCAATCGTTTATCGAAGAGCTTGAAGGCGCCGCCGATCGCAACGCGGAGACGTCGCCATCGAATCTCAAGGTCCTACTGCGCCGGGCGGCGCTGATGCTCCGAAATGCCGGCGAGGGGGTGGACCTGGAGCCGAAAATCGAGGAAATCCTAGATGGGTTGGCTGCAGAGATGGGCGTTTCGAAGGCGGAATTGATCCGAATAGTCGTAACCGAATGGCTGATCGCCAACGCTTATTTGCCGATCTTTACAATCGATGAAGGCTCGACCACGGTTGGAAACGGATAGGATCTAGCCGCGGCCAGCGCTTTTTCCTTAGCGGCCTTGTAGTCGCTCTCCCATGGCAAGGTGTCAAAGTTTGGCTGATAGCCACCTTCGCGATAATGATGTTCTGCGACGTAGGTGCCTTTCGCCCCCTCCAGCACACAGGCCCACGGCGGATTTCCCGGGCATCTGTAAAGGCCCACTGCTGCCATAAGCGTTCTCTCCGTGAAACGCACCTACTTTGAGATATGGTTCCACGAACGCTTGCTAGTGTCGCCCTCCGTTCTAATGAAGACGCCCATGTTCCCTGACGGCCTTGCGAAGCAAACCGGACTCGTCCCGCTATCGCACGATTGGATTGGCATCCGAATTGCTCCTGCAGCCTTCGTTCCTATACATTTGAAGGCGAGAGGCTCGCCGATCGCGAGGCTGCGAGCCGCTTGCGAGAGAAAATTGTTTGAAGATGAGTCCGGACGCGCAGACCGGCCAGCCCCGCTATGTGGTCACTGCCATGGGCTATGAGAACGGCGAGTATCTGATGACGCCCTTCGGCCACCTCACCGACGGGAACCCCTTCGAAATGTATGATCGACCGGAGCCTGAAGATTCCCAACCGACACCTGTTTCATCCTTACGGGCGCCCGGTCAAAATCGGTGATGAGGTCACTTCCGCGGCGACAAATGCGTCGTCACCGGCTGGGAGAAGAATGGTCGCAATCGAGTCTTCATCCGCAAGGAGCATGCGGAAGCGGAGTATCTCGTCCAGGTCTTCGACCTCGCATGGGACAATGGAGTCCAGCGCTCGGGGCCTCATTTGAGAAGGCCCTAGTAGCCAACGTCGGCGACGCGCGGCTCGATATCGGCTGCGTCGCCTCACATGGCCACTTCTCCTGCGACCAGTCGGCCGCGAACCACAGCTTTCTCAACGTAAGCCTGCGACGGCATTCCTGTTCAAACTGATTCTCAACTGCAATTCAGCTGGAAACCTGGCCTTTGCGGAAGGTCAGCGGCCTCGCCTTCATCTTGATAAGGTCGTGCGGCTGTAGACCAACACGACCGGCGCGCCGTTCCCCACTAACCGCCAAGCCCTACTACGTTATCCGGGCCGACGGCGCGCGGTCGAGGTCTATGGCGCGCGTCCATGACGGCAGCGTTCATGGCCGTGCGCCGTTTACCTGGCCTGGCGGGTTCTGTCCGTCCGACTGATGCGTCTTGCCGTCGACTTCGTCCACGGGCCGCGTTGATCCGATTCCATCCTTGGGTTTCTTGTTTCCAGCCGCGTCCTGAGAGAACGCGTCCGAAGGGTCGGCGCCGGTCTTGGCGGGATATTTCGTCGCTCCGGTTTCGCGATGGTTTTCATTTCCAGACATTTGCGGTGCTCCTTTGTGGTCACCGATAACAGGCCTGCACCCTGCGAGTTCCGCCATCCATGGAACATTCCCTGCGGCCGGTCGTTGGCCACCAAAGGGAATGACCGCATGACCAGGAAAACCTCCGCGATGAAATCGTCAAAGAGCCGCAGACGGCCGGTGTGGAAATCCCGCGGAAGAGGCTCGACTCCAGGGACGCCCACCAAGCGCCAGTCACCCCTAAGACGGCAGGCGCTCCGTCCAAAGGTGAAAGACCTTTTGGGGATATCTTTCCGGCCACCCAAAGCGACGCCCGCCCGGTGGCCGGTAAGAAACGTCGACCGACCAACAGACCCGGAGAATAGTCATGCCGCCCAAACCAGAGCCGACCGAAGAACCGCCGGTGGATGCGCCTGCTTGGACGCCCGATATCCGCGAGCCCGACCCTGACCTTCTGCGGCCGAGTTTGCCGGTCCCCAACCCCGACGAAAACCGTGATCCTCCAAAGTGTGTTTGACGGAATTGGTCGTTGAATATCTCGAGTGAACACCCTCGCCAGGCATGTTGCGGAAGTGCCCGCTCCAGAAGCTCGGGTCCATCTCAGGTCATCGGCGCATCGCAGGATGCCCGATGAATATCTTGTCCTTGGGATGGCGCGAGACAGTAGTTAGGATACGGGCGCTAGCTCCCGCCCGCGAGCGCAGCGAGAAATGATCGGCGCCATTCCGCTGCGTCATTGCGGCTGATGCGCGTGAGCAGTGCACCATGCCTCTCAACCCTTTCCTCAAGTGGCATCGTGAGCGCTTTGGCGATAGCGTCGGCAACGTCGTCTATCGAATATGGATTTACGATCAGGGCTTCCGCAAGCTCTTCAGCCGCGCCTGCAAAACGCGACAATACCAGCACTCCGGGGTCCGCCGGGTCCTGGGCAGCTATGAATTCCTTTGCGACGAGGTTCCTTCCATCCCGCAAGGGCGTCACCAGCCCGACCTGGCTGGCGCGTCACAGGCCAGCTAGCAAGCCTGACGGACGCACGTATGAGGAGGGAACGTATGAAAACTTCAGAGTTGCAGGACGTCGCCGCCACCCTGGCACGCATAGCGACCCCCGACGAAGGCACCGAAGGAACCGGTCAAGGCCGTAAAGGCGATCCACCCAAGGCATCCCCTCCTGCCGGCTGTCGAGCCTAACAACATGGCCCATATCGCTTGCTCCCTGGGCCTGATGGTCACAGTGAACAAAAACGGAACAAAATTGTCAAGGCCGAATTGACTCCGCCAGGAATGCGTTCCTATTTGGGAGGCGGTGGGGCGGTCGCTCGCTACTGAGAGGAGAGCCGCAATGGGCAGACGGAAGAGCCGGTATGAAAGACTGTTTTCGAGCAATGCCGAGGCGATCATTCGGGATGCTCTCCGCCTACGCGAGACAGTGCTTGCAGCTCAGCTTCATCTGAAAGCGAGCGGTTCGCTGTTCTGGCAATTGAGTGGACTCACGGACAAACTGCACGAGGTGCTTGCCGTGGTAGCCGAACAGGAGCCTGACTTTAGGGCGGCAGGGCTGGGCCTATTACCGCTACCCGAGGACTACTCGACTCGAAAGTGACCCATGGCCGGGCCGATGGACAGCGTTGGGCGAGCCGCAAAGGCAAACATGCTGCTCGTCGTGGAGTGCGGCCACTGTTATCATGTGGGCCGCTTCCGGGCCAACGATGTGGCCAAGGTGGTGGGGTGGAACAAACCGTTGGAAACCATCAACTTCAAATGCAAGCGGTGCAGCCGAAAGGACGCCACCGTGCGGACGCAGTTCATTGATCAGGACCATCCGCCGAAGGGTTACATTTGGGTGCCACAGACGTTCAAGCGCTAGAACAGGGAGCCTTGAGCCGGAGCCCAGCAGTCGAACTCGACGCGTCGTCCAGACGCTAAGCCGTGCCCATGACATCGGCCAGCTAATCCGCGTCCTCTGCATCAATAGCAACATCACCCGCCACTGCCTCCCCGGGGACGTCCTCAAGCTCTTGGAGGACATTCCGTTCTGGGATGTGGAGCGGCATATGCGGTGCGAGCGGTGCAGGCGGCGGGAGGTCGATGTGGACATTCTGCTGCCCAGCGCGGCGCAGGGCGTGAAGATACGCGTGAGGCGGCTTGTGGGGTCCGTATGGTGCGTCGTGTGATATGGCGAGACGACTAAACAAAGTCTAACCGGGGCGACACTGCCGTGATCTATAGAAACACTGCCGTCCAATGTCTTCAGCCACGCAACCGGATAGCACTTGGAGGGGCAGAAGTTTCTGATTGAAGGCGAAGCCAAGGCACCAGCCAACCTTAGCCTTTGGCAAGCTCCCCCAATACTTCTCCAATCGCAACCTTCGAGCCGTCTCCTCCTTAACGCAATCCGCTGATGGGCAGTATCCAGCTTTCTTGAAGGCCGCCAGCACGGCAGTTGTTTTGTCAGGAGCGCAGAAAATGCGTTCGTCAAGACAAGCCCTACCAACCGCCGGGCCAACGAACTCGCTGACAGTTAGATATGTCTGGAAGCGAACTTCAGTTAAATATTTGCCCTTCAGAAATCGAGCTTGATCGTCACTGACAAGATACCAGTATGGCTGCATCGCGGCTCTCAGCGCGTTCTCTTCTATGAGGCACTTTTGCTTCTCAACCTGTTGCTCGGCCTTGACGAGCATCTTGGAGACCAACGCTGTGCAATAGCCCTCTGTGTCCAAGTCCGGAAAAGGCAACCCCTCGGCTCGGGCGCCTTGCGCGGCCAAGAGCGCCAGCAAAAACAACACAGCCTGCATTGCTCTCAATCTCATATGATTGACCGTCCTCTAAAACAGTGACCCTTGAACCGGAGCCTGTTGCGGAAACTTGATCTGTGTGGCCGGCTTCTCGACGATCACCAAGGCATCGTCGGGAGCTGTCCGCTGCATGTGCCGAGCTTCGGACCACGGCGCTGTGAGCCAAGCCTCCACCTCCTCCCGCGTAGTGAGGATCACCGGCATAGCCTTCTCGTGGATCGGCGCTATGAGGGCGTTGGGCTTGGTCGTGAGGAAGCCGTAAAGCTCGAAGTCGCCCGTCCCGTCCTTGACCCTGCGGACCCCCTGCCAGCGCGTCCACATGCCCGCGAAGAAGAACAGGGGCCGGTCCTCACTCCGGGCAAACCAGTAGTTCCGCTGTATGCCGGTCTCTGGGTCCTTGTCGTTGGGCGTAGGGCTCGGTTCCGCGAAGCTCGTGACCGGCACCACGCAGCGGTTCTCCACGCCAACGTATTGCTGCCAATGCCCATACTGCGGATTGCGGATGTTGGTGGTGCCATAATCCGCCTTGCCCTTCACCCGCTCTGCCGGCGTAGGCATGCCCCAAAGCAGCTTGGCAAGCTCACGCTGGCCATCGAGGGCATTGCGGACCACAGCCCCGGGCATGTTGGGATGGACATCCAGCGAGGGCTCAAGGTTGCCCATGATGTCCCGCATGGCGCGGGTCCATTCGCGGATGGCGTCTTGGCTGGTAGTGATGTTGTAGAGATTGCACATGCTGCTAGCATTGCGGGACTAGCCTATGCTTGCAAGTGCCGCCGACTTGCGCCCGACATTTAACCTCTCGTGGAGATGGCACGCTTAAGCTGATAATCGTCGCGGAGGAGCAATGAAATGCCCGAAGAAAAACACCATCCCGCAAATGCCCTCTTGGAAAGCATCCACAGACACACCGATGCGGGATTTGTTCTAATCGCTACTCAGCTTTTGGCGAACGCGCTGGAGATTCTTCTGGTAAGCAATATGCCGGGAATCAATAGAGATTTGTATAAGCGCTTCTTCCGTGGATTTGGGCCAATGGCCGCGCTTTCATCCAAAATCTATTTCTGCGAGGCCTTCGGGATCATTGATAAAGAGATGGCAGCCGAACTTCATACGCTACGGGAGATAAGGAACCTTTTCGCTCATGCCGTCGACACGCTGGATTTCACCAGGGCCAGCGTGCAAGCTCTAGCCGCCAAGCTTAACTTTCCAAAGGATGGCCACGAAGAACTGTCTATTAGATATTTTGTCGCGGCAGTATCAGGCGCTGGTGCCGATCTGGAAAAGCTTACGAAGCCCATCCCGGAGGAAATCGACAAGCTGCTGAAAAACCTAGCAAAGCAGCCAGATTAACCGAACTCATGCCACAAGTGCGGCACCGGCTTGTTGCGGAGCCGGCCCGCTAAGCTTTGTGCTCAGCTAATATGCGGAAGACGCTCGCCCTACTGATGCCCAAGGTGGCTACGATGTCACCTGCCGACTTCCCTTCGGCCTTGAGGCGCAACACCTCGCCGGCTTGACGGCGGGCGGTGGGCTGGCGGCCAGCATACTTCCCATCAGCCTTGGCCTTGGCGATGCCTTCCCGCTGCCGCTCAAGCATCAGCTCCCGCTCAAACTCCGCGATGGAGCCCAGCAGGTTTAGCATGAGCTTCCCGGTGGGGGTGGAGGTGTCGAGGTTCATCGCGAGGATGCGAAGTCCTACACCCTTGGCCCGCAAAGCCTCCGTGATTGTCACCAAGTCGGCCACAGAGCGAGCGAGACGGTCGAGCTTGGTGACGAGGAGCGTATCCCCCTCTCTCACCCAGTCCAGCGCTGCTTGAAGTTGGGGCCGCGTGTCAGCCACAGAAGAAAGCTCCTCACGGAAAACCTTCGTGCATCCCGCCGCGTCGAGGTCTCGGAGCTGGGCCTCAAGCCCTGCCTTCTGGTCGCTGGTGGAAGTGCGGGCGTAGCCCACGAGCGTGCTGGCTGGCATTTCGGAGTCTCCATTTCAGGTGGCCGTATGAGACCATTATGTGAGACTGCGATGCATTCTGTCAAGAGACTACTCATGTGAGACCAATTGAGCCGCTCATGAGGAGACTCACACGAGCTTGCCCTAGTGAGACGGTCCAACTGGAGTTTGCTCCTGAGGATGCGGGGCTCGGTTGTGGCGTCGATAGCCCTGAGGCCTACCGCGAGTGGCGTTCATTCAACTTGTCAACCAACAGCCCCCGGCAGAGCCCCCGGGGGGGAAGCTCGCTGCCGCCCACACGTAATATGGCGTCTCGGGTATATGCCCCCAAATTTCATTGAATGGTATCGGAACTCGCCAAGATCGCCGCCTCCTCGCGCCTGCCCGCCAGATATTTCTCTGCCTCTGTAAACATCCCGTCGGCATCGGGTTGCATCTGGGCGCGGACGTTCAAGGCCTCCTGTAACTCCTCTCTGGCGACAACAAACACGCCAAGCTTCTCCGCCGCATCCACCTCAGCGGCTATTTCCTCACGGGTCCTTGACGTTACAATGACGGGCAATGGCTTCACTGCTACGTGGATTGAGCTTCGCAAAGCTTCCTTCACACGGTTGACCCGCGCGACAAGATTCGCCAGCTTGTTCTCCGCCCGCAACAGACCGGTTGTGCACTCGATTACAGCGAGCCTTCCTTGAGGGGTAAAGGCTAATACATCGGGGCCATCAGTCATTCGGGGAGAAGTGCCAAGGTGGGCGACCGAAAACCCAAGATACCAGAGCAACCAAGCCACCGCTTGTTCAAAGTCAGAAGATCGCATCGACTTCGATTTCCCGGGGTCTGCGAAAAGAAGCTCCGCCATTACTGCCGACTTCTGGTCGAAAGTCTCGAAGACCACCCTTCGTATGTTTTGGCTAAGCGTTGGATCTCTGATCCAGGCGAAATGAACGGCGCGGTCGCGGTATCTTACAATGCATTGCACAAGAGCGCCCTCTGGAATGGAAATCTCCTTCAAGCCGCGCAAGATGCCTCCGTCTCGCGACCACGATAACTCTGTGCCAGGGATAGCATAGCGTTCTACAACGCGGCCGCCGCTCTGTATACGAATGCCCAAACTGATATGCTCAGGTTCCAGGTCAGCCCGCATCCCAACAGTTGGGGTCGCCATCCTTCCAGATATCGGAGAACTGTAATCCACCCACGCAACTGCGTTGGCAATTAGCTCAAACACCACTCCCCGCGTTTGCGGAAACCCCATCGTGAAATGCATTGAAAGTTCACTGAGGCTGTCAAAAGGGGGCGTCGCAGAGCGGAATTCCCAGTCAACATCTGGGAAGGCAAATGGCATAGCCATCTGGTTCGGCTCGATAATGAGAACACTGAGCCGATTTTGCGCGGCTATTCCTTCCTCATGGAATGGGATGAACCGTGATCGCTGTGTTTCGTCATGGGTGACAGCAAGCGGCCCATCGGGTGTGCTGATCTGACCGGAGCAAAGCTCTTCAAACACCTCGCGGACGGCTTCCCTGCCATTCGGTAGTCGGAACTCACCTGCTCGAACCCTAGGACTGTGAAATGTGGGTTTAAGGACCGCATCCGGATCGCTGGCGAGAAACAGCCGGCCCCGGAAGAGATGCCAAATGTCACCCTCCAGGTAGGCGATGTAGTGGAAGGACGGCGAAGTGTGAGCTTCGGAGAAAGCATCAGCTTCGGCCAAGAAGCGCTCAAGTAGGGTCTTTAGATGCTGCATTTGACAAGCTTCGGTTGCAAGGCGTGGGAGGCCTGCTCTCTGTAATGCTCTGCGGTGCTCTCTGCAATGAGACGCACAGTAGCCTGAGCCAGCGCCTAAGGTTCAGCTAACCGCCCCATTATTCGCGTTGCCGTTGTGCAGCCGCGATGATTACCGATTTGCCGGCCCTGCCCGTTAGGCGGTGGCCGGGGCTCGCATGGCGAGGGGGTGCCTGCGGTCGAGCACCTCGTAGATGTCCATGAGCGCGGCCCGGTATTGGCCCCGCGTGGGGAACAGGAGGCTTTTCCGCCACAGCTTGAGGGATGCCTCTATAGCAGCCTCACGGGCTGCGCCTCTCACGGTTTTCTTACGGCCCACTTGGGCAACAACGTCCCGCTCGGCGGTGAGCTTGATGTTTGGCCGCGTATGGTTGCGGTAGTCGTGAGGGTTCGCCAACTGGGCGAGGCGGCCGGCCCGGCGTTCGCAATCAATCGATCAACCGGGATGGGTCCCTTGAAACCGTCGATCCATATTGCTGGGTAGTAATAGCCGTTGGGCTTCCCCGTGTTACCCTTCTCGCCCGATTTGCTGGTGTAGATGCCTACCCGCCCCCCGTGGAAAATAAGGGCTCCGAGGAGGAAGACGGTCTCCTGGTCAAAAAGATAGTCAGTCGTTGGCTCCTCGCCTTCCGGGTGGCTCGCTGGCTTCGGAAACTTGAGCACGATCTTTGTCGGGTCGCTCTTGTGTAGCCATGCGTCCACAACGCCAATCTCCCACCGCTCAGGATCGGAGGAGGAGAGCCCTGTGAGAAGCCTGTCGGGATTTCCTTCTTCCCGGCTTCGGACCTGCTCAAGCCATTTCAGGAGGTCAGCCTGTATCGCCTCACTCGGGAGATTGCCTTTGATAGGTGTGATTTTTGCCATGTCGCTTGCCTCGTGTGGTTGAGGAATTACCTGGTCAGGGGGGTCCCAAAACGGCTGCCTTTTCGGTCCGGCGATGGGCCGGTCAACAGGCCGCGTGGTGGAAGCTGCGCAAAACAAAGAGACCCCCGGTGTTAGCTGGAGGCCCCCTCCCTTCGTGTAGTGGGCGGTATTAGCGAAAGGCCGGATTTCCGCGCGGTTTCCCGTGGTGCTCAATCCGTGGGCAAATCGCCATCGACATACCGCTTCCCTTTCATAGGTGCGGGGTATTGCCGAGAGAGAATTGCGGCTTCCCTTTCGTAAGTATGTCCTAATAGCCGAAATGAGCCACGGGCCTGTGTTACAATGCCTTGCCGCGCTGGAAATTTTCCGTTAGAAATCAATACGGAAGGGGCTCCCGAGCGCAATCTATACCGTGTCCTAGTCGACGCGATTGTGCATTTTGATCCGGGGTTGCCAGAATGACCCTACGAGCAAAAAAATTCCTCGATGAATGGATCGAAAAGTACGACGTGATCCAAACTTGCTCCGGGCGCGACCAATCAAAGATTTCTGCGCTGGCATATCGCCTTATCGCCGACGCTGAAGCAGAGGGTTTGAGCGAAAGCGAACTCACCGAAGCTTTTGAGGGACACGAACACTCGGCGTTAGCCGACCTGCTGTTACCAAAGGCGTAAGGTCGGAACGGCGATACGCCTGGCCAGCGTGGCCCCCCGTTCGCCGGCTCGCGTCTGCAATGGTAGATAACATTTGCCCGCTGTTCATAACCGTTGATTCAACCATTGCTGGTATAGCGTGAGATGTGGGGTGGCGGCTACGACACAGTTCGGCGGGGCTGAGTGCCGAAGGGAACACCTTGGGAGCGATGTAGAGGTCGCCTTTGTCGTCAGGATGAATCGCCGCGCTACCTTCGGTGGCCGGACCGCTGTTGGCCAGCGTCGCCAGAGACTGTCCCACTTCGGGCGCGAACGCCGGGCGAATCCTATCTGGCGGTGCTCGACGCCCTGCACGATTCATCGATCCGCACCATCGTCTGCCGCCAGGAAGGCGGTGCTGCCATGATGGCCGACTGCCAGGGGCGGCTGACCGGCAAGCCCGGCATCTGCTTCGGCACCCGCGGGCCCGGCGCCACCAACGCATCCGCCGGCATCCACATCGCCATGCAGGATTCGGTGCCGCTCATCCTGTTCAGCCACGCCAAGGAACGCGAGGCGTTCCAGAAGGTGGATTACAAGAGGTTCTTCGGCGACATCGCCAAATGGGTGGTCGAGATCGACGACACGCATCCCCAAATTCGTCACCCGCGCCTTCGCGGTCGCAACATCGGGCCGGCCTGGCCCGGTCGTCATCTCGCTGCCCGAGGACATGCACCCAAGTTTTTGGAGGGGCTTTGGCGGTGGGCTGGTTGGTGGGCTGGTCGGCGGGCTGCTCTTCAATGGAATTTTTGGCATGATGTTTGGCCATGGTTTTGGCGGCATCGGTGGCGGCCTCAGCTTCATAATCCAGTTGTTGCTGATCGGCGGTGTCGTCATGTTGGCAACGCGGTTCTTCAGCCGCAATAATACCGCTCCGACCGAAGCTAGAAGTTTCGCGCTTCCATTTGGCCAGCAGCGTTATGGAACCGCGCAAGCTTACACCCCGCCTGCCGGACCAGGCCAATCGAACCTAGCGACGGCTGAGATTAATGTCGCTGATTACGATGTCCTTGCCGGTCGCCGAGTCCTTATCGATCGTCGTCAAACGCATCCCGTTGTCTCCGACCTTTTCTAGCTTCAGCTGGGCCGAACGGTCGCCATTGACTTCCTTTGCCCAATGAATGGCGAGGACCAAGGCGTTGCCTGAGCGATTGCCACTGAGGCCAGCTGGGCCGGTGCTCGATCCAATGTATGTGCCCGTATATGTTTTGCCATTGGTCCTGACTTTGGCGCCAATGGCCCGCGAGAAGACCACGTAACCTGTACACTTGCCATTAAGTGACAACGATCTTTCGGTCGCGATAGAGGCAAATTTGCAGCTGATTTTGATCGGCTGGGAATCAGCATCGACTTTTACCATGCCCTCGCCAACCCAGCTCCCGGCAAATGATTTCAGGAAGGCGGCGTCGGCGGATTGGGCAGGCCCTGCGATGCAAAGCATTGCTGCGGCGAGCCACGCTATCAATTTTTCCGGCGACGGTCGCGCCGCCCTGGGGATATTCATTTGTGATAGTCTCCGAAATTGCGCCAGTCCTCGGCTAACACCAAAGGAAGGCCTGCTGACCTCTGTCTCAACGCCCCGACTGGCCAATGGATGCCTCAGGTCTGAGCCTTTTCATCGAACTTGGCGCACAGATCGGACAGGTATCGTTGTGATCCCGATGGTTTGGATTGCTGGAACGAATGCGTTCGTTGGGATGGGCGGGGTCGGGTGACGCGATGCACGATGCTCTCTTCAGGATCCCGGTGACCGTGGAGTTGCCGAGTGGGGAAATTCGAACGCTCTCCAGTGCATGTGAGGCTGCCGTTTTTTTGATGGAGAGGTGGCCTGAAGAGCACGGCCCGAGATACCGGGACGCGCTGCAGACATGAACGAACTCCCAGCCCACGCCGCGACTGTTGGACTTGCCGGTGCGATCGCCGGTGGTGCGGTGGCCAACCCGTTCAAATCGCCCGAGCATCCCGGCGACATGATCCACATCGACATCGGTTGTTCCTCGCGCGCAAAAAAGCCGCCGCATGTGAGCCGCGCGTCTCGGGCGTGAAACAAAATGGCTAGTCAAGCGTTTGGCGCATTTCGAAGCTTGGGAGCGTGCATGACAAATCATCTTCCAGTCAGGCTCAAATTCGCGGACGGCCGCTTGATGACAGTGTCGTCAATTTGCGAAGCGAGCGCAGCCTTTGACCAGCAATGGCGCGACAAAGATGCGGCAGAATTCAAACTGGCGCGAGATCTGATTTTGGGGGCAATGGCGGGGACATATAGACCGGCCGTGGCTTTCGCGGCTTTTAAAAAAGCCGCTGCACGACAAGGGATGTTGCAGAACAGTGTCCCAAGCTCGGCGCTGCGGCGTCTCGATGAGCTCATTGACTAATGCCGGGCTGAAATTCGAAGCGGTCCGGCGCGAGGACGCTCTTGCTGCGCCAATGCGGACTGGGGGAGCGCCTTCGCTTCAGGCCACCGAGACTTCGATGTGTGGGTCCGCATAGCGTGTTGGGCTGCCCCGTCGAAATCCGCAGCGCTCGATAGGGTCGCACCCCACATCACAGAAAACCCGCCAGTGTGGCGGGCTTTCCGACCGGCTCGGGCCAGAGTGTGTCGCTATGGCCCTTCCCTGGTGATGTGTAGCTCTAACGACGGGCGATCAGCAAGCAAAGTTGTCTCAGGTCGCGGTCGTAGCTACCTTCGCTACTGAGTACCTCCGCGCAGCGCTTCTTCATCCGTGCCAACTTAGTGCCCGACATTTGGGCAACCTTAGCAGTTACTCCGGGCGTAACACCGGGGGTGACACCAAGGGTCCCCGTAGTGACGGGCGTGCCGGGTACTGTTCCGCCGAGGCGGACTGACCACCAAGCTGCAAGTGTTCTGTGACGGCAAGGGACGTCCGCGGCTGCTGCATCTGAGCGAAGGGCAGGCCAATGATCACAAGACTGCTGCGGCAGTGATCGAGGATTTGCCCGCCGCCAACGCCCTGCTGGCCGATCGGGCCCACAGTTCTGCGGCCTTCCGCCAGGCGCTCGTCGAGCGCGGTATCACGCCATGCATCCCGCCCCATGCCAAGCATCGTGTTCAGCACCGCTACGATCCTGTCCTATACCGACAGCGCCACAGGATCGAGAACATGTTCGCACGCCTCAGAGACCTCCACGCTCGGCCAACGCATCCGCGACGCCTACAGCGAGGCCTCCGGCTTGCGACAGCCGCGAATGTTGCCCAGCCTATTCGAGACAACAACCAATCAACGCGGTTCGGCATTGTGGCCTGGGTGCTTTTTCGCGCCTCCTAACGGCTCACTCGCGCGGGAACTGCCAGCTGTTTGCGTTTCACTTGATCGCTGCAACAAGAGGCATCCTCATCTGGAAGAACGCTGGGGAACGGTCTGCCATTGCGAATGTCCCCCGCCCTTCGCCACAGATTGCGTGGGCGATGCCAGACGAATTTCAGCACCTGATCTGGAAAGCCCATCAATCCGCCTAGTTTGCGCGATATGAACTGTTAGCTTTTTCAACCGAGATGGGTCGTCTGCACGGTCCCGCCGATGTCCCGCTCGCTTCATCGATCAGGTGGCGTGAGGCCGCCATCAGCATCCTGTCGCTTCCCTTCGTCGCTGACCGCAATAGCTTTCGATCCAATTATCCCCCGGCCAAGAGTTTCCCCTATGGGCAGGGTCGGCAAGCGCGTCCAGTGCAGTCAGAGCGGGCTGTGATTGGCATCCTCCAGCTACCTCCCTGCCTGAACTCCGATAATTCTGACGCCACAGGCTCCCTCAAAACCTCCCGGGCCGTCGCGCTTCCGTCGTCGTGAACCATTTCACCCGGAGAAGGTTTGTAAGCTCATGGCTGGTTGAGGATGGTAGATGTTCGAAAACTTCGCACTTGAAATGGTGGAAACCGGGTGCGGGCCGATACGACTTCGGCATGGCGGATCTGGGCCGCCGCTGCTTCTGATCCATGGCCATCCCCGCACGCATATGACTTGGGGCCAAGTCGCAGAGCTGCTGGTAGCAGATTTCAGGATCGTATGCCCGGATCTCCCGGGGTTCGGGCGCTCCTACATCCCCCCGGACGACCCGCAAAGCAGGTTGTCCTCGAAGCGGGCAAAGGCGGCGGCCCTGGTGGAGGTTATGAAAAGGTTGGGCCACGACAGTTTTTTCGTAGCCGGACATGATCGTGGCAGTTTGGTCGCTTTCAGAATGGCAATGGACCATGCCGATCTGGTGCGAAAGCTGATTGCCGTGGATGGACTGCCAGTTCTCGAGCATCTGGAGCGTGCCGACTGGAAATTCGCCCGAGACTGGTACCACTGGTTCTTCTTCGCTCAACCCGACAAGCCGGAGCGTGCCATCCTGGCAGACCCAATGGCATGGTACAGCGCCCTGCGGCCAGATGAGATGGGACGCGACGCCTATGACGAACTGGTTTCGTTCATCCACGATCCTGCTGTCGTCCATGGGATGGTCGAAGATTACCGGGCAGGTATCAGGATCGATCATCGCCATGACCGTGATGATCGAGACGCCGGCCGCAAGGTGCACTGTCCGATGCTCTGCCTCTGGTCGCTCGACGACGATCTGGAGCAGATCTATGGCGATCCGGTCGCAATCTGGAAGCACTGGGCCGACGATGTGCGCGGCTTTGGGATCGAGAGCGGGCACCACGTCGCCGAAGAAAATCCAGCCGCTCTGGCCGCAGCGTTCAAGGCCTTTCTTCAAAATGAAACCAGTTGATCGACCGCCGATGGGTGCCGGTTATCTGATCTTCTGGGCTCGACTGGCCGCTGAGCGGGCCTCACGCTTGCCCACCACGCTGGACAGCAGCCGCAGCTGAACGAGATCAGGGCGGCCGACCCGGTCGACGAAGCGCAGAGATGCTAGAACGCCGCGAAATACCGACATGGTCCTCAGGGACGACAAGTCATTGCCATCTGCCTCGCGATGATTTCTTCCAGGTTTACCTATGCGCTGACCCTCTTTCGAGAATACGCGCCGGCCAGCCCGTTGGTCGAGATTTGCGGTTGCCACCTCAGGCTCCCGGAATGGCCGACTGTGTGTCGTCGCGGTTCCGTCGCGGGCTTTTGCCAGCGACCTCCTCTGGAAACCCGCTCCGAAGTCTGGATCCTTGCCACATCCTGCCGCGCAGGGGTCACCTGAAGCCGCCCGGAACAGCAATAGCCGGGCCTCCAGCGGCCGGCGTTCGGGACTACCGCCCTGTTGCAACGCATCCTTGGCCCAAGGAACACACTGTTCGCCCGCTCGTTAGAACGGGCAACCTCGGGCCTAAATTTCATGAAACGACGAAAAGATTCAAAAGCGCCGATCGACGTGGTGGGGGCGACCACGCTTTCACAATCGGGTGTTGCGAGCGAAGGACACGCACCACGATCGCGTCGAATACCAGCTGCCGCGATTGCCGCGCGGCTGGTCCAGGCAGTCCGGGATGGCGGCGCAGCTAACCTGATATTCATCGCAAGGAGCGAGAACCAGGCAGAAGAAGTCTCAATTTCTTTCAAGCAGTTTATGCCGCAAACGCAGGTGATCTTATTGCCGCCGTGGGATTGTCTGCCTTACGACCGTATCGAGCCATCGCGTGAAAGCATGGGACGACGCGCAACCGCGCTTCTCGCCTTGGCCAAGTCAGCCAACGGTCGCGCCCGCCTGGTCGTTTTGTCACCTGAGGCGGCTTTGCAGCGCATCCCTCCTGCAGATTCCATCGCAAAGGCCTTCACATACCTGGCCATCGGGGACCACGTGGATGTTGATGCCTTTTGCGATCGCCTGGTGAGGCAGGGCTACCTGATGGACGACCGGGTCGACGAGCCGGGGGAATTTGCGTTGCTTGGTCAGGGCATCGAGGTGTTTCCATCGGGCGCCCCACATCCCTACCGGATCCTAATCGAGCGTGGGGTTGTCGACAGCATTCGTTCATACGACCCGGTGTCGCAACGGACAGACGAGTGTTTCGAGAACATCACGCTCGCACCTTCGACAGAGGTTCTGGAATGCCGCCCAGCGCCGGTCGAGCCGACGGAGGCGCAATGTATGGAAATCCAAATGGTCGGGGCCGGCTACAAGCTCAACACCATCTTCGAGCTCTTGCCCCACGCCCCTGTTGCCGTGGAGGGGTCCGTGGACGAACGCTTCGACGCCGCGATCGCGTTGATCGATGATGCCCGGCGGATGCGCAACAGGCAGCAAGGCCGCAAGCCGACCGCAGAACGCTTTTATCTGGATCGCCCGACCCTTGATAAGCAACTGGCGAGACGTCGGATGAACCTTGATTTGCAGGGCCTGTCGTCAACACCCGATTTTATCGTAGAGATCAACCCTGCAAGGGCTATGGCGAACTTTATTGCCGACCAGGTCCAAGCCGGCCGTCGCGTCGCCATCGCCGGCCCTTCGCCGGACCTCGATCGAATGGTGAAGGCGCTGCAGCGGCATCTCACGCTTGATGTCGGGGACGTCGAAAGCTGGGCAGCGGCGCTCGGCGCCGAGCCAGCAACCTTGGTCAGCCTCGACGTCGATATCGACGGTGGCTTTGTCGATGAAAGGGCCGCACTTGCGGTCGTGTCGGCCGTCGACGTGTTCGGGCCACGATTAAACCCGGGAGACCGTGGAGCCCGGTCTCTCGCTCAGGAGCCAGAGCTGCGAATCGGCGACGTCGTTTTGCATGAAGATCACGGCATCGCCATTCTGCGAGACCTTGAGACCGTCGAGGTCGAGGGGAACGTTACCGATACTGTTCGGCTAGAATATCATGGAGGAGCCACGCTTCTGGCGCCCGTGGAGGAGTTCGGCCGCATCTGGCGTTACGGGGCTGATGAAGATGCCGTGACACTCGACAGGTTGAAAGGGGATGGTTGGGCCAAGCGCCGGGCACAGCTTGACATCGAGATTGCCGAGGCTGCGCAACACCTTGTCAGACTGGCTGCCGAGCGTGAGAGCACCGGTGGCCGCGCGTTGAAGCCACCGCGAGTTCCTTATGCCCGTTTCGCGGCAAGGTTCCCTTATCCGGAAACCGCCGATCAGGCCGATGCGATTGCCGCCGTCATCGCAGACCTGTCCTCCGGCAAGGCGATGAACAGGCTGATCTGCGGCGATGTCGGTTTCGGCAAGACGGAAGTGGCGTTGCGCGCTGCCGCCGTTGTCGCGTTGAATGGCTGTCAAGTCGCCGTGGTCGCACCGACTACGGTGCTGGCGCGCCAGCATTTTGAAACATTTTCCCGCAGGTTTGAGGGCACCGAGGTGAGTGTGGCCCTTCTTTCGCGCGTCGTCGGCGATGCTCAGTCAAGAAAGGTCAAGGCGGGGCTCGCCGACGGATCGTTTCGAATCGTCGTTGGGACGCACGCAATCGCGGCCAAGGACGTCACCTTTGCCGATCTCGGTCTGCTCATTATCGACGAGGAGCACCGCTTCGGCGTCAAACTCAAGCAAACGCTTCGCGGGCTCGGCCAGAAGCTCCACGTTTTATCTATGAGTGCCACTCCGATACCGCGCACGCTTGCGGCAGCCATGGTTGGTGTCCAGGAAGCCAGCCTGCTTTCCACGCCACCGGCGAGGCGGCGCCCGGTGCGCACAGAATTGGCCCCTTTTGATAGAGCGTCGCTCAAGACTGCACTTACCCGCGAGCATCGACGGGCTGGCCAAAGTTTTTGCGTGGTCCCGCGTATTGAGGACATCGAACCCACACTTGCTGAACTGCGCAAACTGGTCCCCGATTTGTCCGTGTTGGTGGCTCATGGCGACATGAACCCCTCAGAGATGGACGAGGCTATCGTGACCTTTGCCAACGGGGATGGCGACATCCTTCTGTCGACAAACATCATCGAGAATGGCTTGGACGTGCCACGCGCCAACACTATCGTCGTGTTTCGGGCGGACCGGTTCGGGATGGCTCAACTGCACCAGTTGCGGGGCCGTGTCGGCAGGGGGCGGCTGCAAGGTTTGGCGTACTTTCTGACAGCGGCTGGAAAGGACATTACGCCCGAAACGCGCTCGCGGCTCTCGACACTGCTTGCTTTTGACCGGCTCGGTTCGGGGTTTGCCATCAGTGCCCGCGATCTCGCCCTGCGCGGCGCGGGCGACCTGCTTGGAGAGGAACAAGCCGGCCACATGAAGTTGATCGGGTTGGGTCTCTATCAGCGGCTGTTGGCGCAGGCGGTCGACAAGGTGCGAGGTAGTAATGCCGGCTCGACCTTTGAAACCGAGATCGAATTGCAATTCTCAGGCACTCTTGCGTTCGACTATGTCCCCGAACCGGTGGTGCGCCTGAATCTCTATTCGCGTTTGCAACGCTTTGAGACTCTCGCCGAAATCGATGCTTTTGCCGAGGAGCTTGAAGATCGGTTTGGAAAGCCGCCACCTGAGACGACCATGCTGATCGATCTCGCACGCCTCAAGCTAGCAGCGGTGAACGCCGGCATCTCCAAGATCGGCGCTGGACCCGTTGCCATAGCGATCGAATTTGCGACGCCCGGTTCCACGTTTTATGGCCGCTTGGCCCAGCGCTCCGACTGCGTTCGACGTCAAGGGCGGCTCATCTTTAAGATCGCCACCCAGCCCGGGCCGCAGCGGTTGGCCGCTGTCCAGGAATTGGTGCTGGACGCCGGCGTTTTGTAACCGGACCATTCGGCTTGCTCGTACTTCGCACTGTCTTGGTTCCGCGGGACGGCGTCAAACGATACCACCAAGCAGGCGCCGCCCAGCACACTCCTGTGTCTGCGCATTCGACAGGCGTTCGAGGCTAAAAAGAAAATGAAGCACATCTGACTTTCGGAGGAACCTGCCGCGACAATCCAAGTTGGACTGGCACCCGAAGGGGTGATTTCAACCAAAGGAGATTGTCAGATGGCAGCCACGAAGAAAGCCAGTGCCAGCGCCAAGGGTCTTGAGGATCTGTTCCTCGACGGCCTCAAGGACATCTATTACGCTGAGAAGAAAATTCTCAAAGCCCTGCCGAAGATGGCCAAGGGCGCGGAGGACGCCCAGGTGTCCGCCGCCTTCGAGAAGCATCTTGTCGAAACCGAAAGCCAGGTCGAGCGACTCGAGCAGGTGTTCGATATCCTTGGCGTTGCCGCCCGCGGCAAGACCTGCCCGGCGATCGACGGCATCATCGAGGAGGGATCCGAGATCCTGGAGGAATACAAGGGTTCGACCTCGATCGACGCCGGCCTTGTCGCGGCCGCACAGGCGGTCGAGCACTATGAGATCGCACGCTATGGCACGCTGATCGCCTGGGCGACATCGCTGGGCAAGGAGGACATCGTCGCACTCCTCAACGCCACACTGGAAGAGGAGAAGGCCACCGATGAAGCGCTGACCTCCCTCGGTGAGTCCGGTGTGAACGACAGGGCGGCCGAACAGCAAAAAGCGGCTTGATCGCACTGACAGAAAGATGGGCTACGGCGGCAGCGTCGTGGCCCTTGCTATTAAGGATCAGTCAGCCACCCGTCATGTTGAGGCAGATGTGCACTGCATTGCTGCCATGGGTTCCTCTCTTAGCGTAGGGTCAGCAACCATCTCAGTGTGAGAGCGAGAGATGCGATGGGTATTGCTGCGCATCGAACACAACACCCAGGCCATGAGCCACGGCGCTCGCGGCAATCATGTCGCCCAGCTCCCTTCTAGAAACCGGACAGTCCTTCATAACAGTAAGCACGGTCGCCTCTGCGTGTCTCACTGACACAACATCGTGCCGCGTCTTCCGCGACTCCACATATTGTTCGATAAGCATTTTGAAGCGGCGCTCCTCTATCTCGTGTGACATCCTCGCTCACCACCCAAATCGACCGCGATTGCGGGTCTCCTTCGTGACACTGGCCGGCATTTCAACGCTGCTAATTTGCGGCCTTGGTCCTTGTTCAAGCGCGCGGACAGAAGGTGTCAACTTCGACAACGATTGTCTCAAGATTGGCATTGGCCGCGAATTTGCCAACGGTGGGCAACGCTTTTGCCTCCCCCACGTTCAAGATTTAGTCGGCAGCGAAAGAAGCGTGCATGGGCAAAAAGGAGCTATCCCAGATTCACGGTGATCAGCCGGCCGCAATCACGGCAGATGTGCTACGAGACCGTAAAGAGTTGGCAGCCATAGCCTTCCAGCGGACACGTATGCCGATGGTCGTAACCGATGCTACGCGCCAGGATTACCCAATAGTACTGGCAAACGAGGCGTTCCTGAAATTGACAGGATACAGCGCAGGAGAAGTTCTTGGGAGAAATTGCCGGTTCCTGCAGGGCCCGGCAACGTCGAAAATCGCCGTTTCCGAAATACGAGCCGCGATAAGAGAGGAGCGCGAGGTCGGTGTCGAACTGCTCAACTACCGCAAGGATGGATCGGCCTTCTGGAACCAGCTTCACCTCAGTCCAATTCACGATGACAGTGGCCGGGTTGTATATCACTTCGGCTCGCAGATCGACCGCACAGACTATCGCAGGATCCAGTCTCTCGAAGACTCCGAGCACCGGCTCCTTCTAGAGGTGGACCATCGCGCCAACAATGTGCTTGCCCTGGTCGACAGCATCGTTCGACTTACGCGATCAGAGGATGCCGCCTTGTACGCGGCCTCCGTACAGAAGCGTGTGCAATCTCTCGCTCGGGCTCATACTTTGCTATCCCGCCGCGGCTGGCATCTGATTCCGCTGCGGGAAGCCATTCAAACCCAGATTGAGCCTTACGGGGCGACGCGCGCGGTCCTGAATGGGCCGGACGTCATGCTTACAGCTCACGCTGTCCAACCACTTGCCTTGTTTATTCATGAGCTGGCCGTAAACGCAGCATCGCATGGCGCGCTCTCGCGGGACACTGGTCAGGTCGCAATCAGCTGGAACGAAATTCCGCAAACCAAGGGCCTGGTGCTCGTTTGGGAAGAAACCGGAGGCCCGCCGCCAGCGAGGATGCGAAAGGCAGGTTTTGGCACTGTGATCGCCGAAGCTACGATACGGCGACAACTTCAAGGGTCTACGGAGCGGGAATGGTTAGACCGCGGTGTAAGGGTTCTCGTCGAGGTGCCAAACGTCACCAGCCAGACATAGCAACCAGTTCACCGCACATGAGCGAGCAATGGGAGCAGCAAGGCTGGTCGGCCAGCGCGGCCTCGATGTCCACGCTGATCAGGACGACAAGCTCAAGAACCAAAGGAGGTTCCTCATCAAACGGCGCCTGCCGACAGAGGCGTTTCGGTCAAAGGTTAATGCGATCTCCTTCACGATGACCATGATGTCTTTGAAAGCAGATCCTGGATCACGAGCGGCACGCGGCGGGCAGCACTGTGCGAGAACCGGTCGCACGCCATTCGGGCCGTGCTTTGTCGAAATTCATCAAGACGGAGGGGCGGGCCCACTTTGCGGCCCCTCCTTTGCGCTTGAAAGACCGGGCCTTACAGTTTGACCGCTGCTTCGCGCGCCCACAGCCGCAGACCCCGGCAACTTTCAATGAAATCCCTGGCACTCGCCTTGTCAGCTAGCGGCAGCATTCCTTCGTCAGCCCCCGGCTCAACGCCCGCTTTGGCCAGAAGCGGCACGGCACCGGAGGTGAAGCCGATGAACTTGCAATGAGAAAAAGCATCCGCCACGAAATCGCGAGCCGCTGCTTCGCCGGCCAGCAGATTGGCACTCTCTTCGGTGAGCAGGATGGCGACCGCGTCAAACAACACCGATGGGCCACCATCGATCATATGCTTGGCCAGGATCTTAGTGCCATCGCTCGACACCGCGCCGCCGGCCTTTGCCGCGACGACTTCCATGGCGGCCCCTTCATTCTCAATGGCGGCCTTTAAGGCCTTGAAGACACCCGCGTCCGTGCCGGTGCCGATCAGGACACCCACCTTGCGGCCTGCAAAGCTCTCGGGACCATTGGCAATGATGCTCAGCGCCGGCGAGGACCTGAGATCCGCCCGCGGGGGTACAGCGGCGTCGGCCGGCTTCGGCATCTCGGTTATGCCAAGCTTGTCGGCGACCGTGACGGCGAGCCCATCGTCGATGTTCAGCAAGTGCGCGATCATCCGCTCGCGGATGGCTGGGGTTTCAACCTTGCTCAGTTCAAAAGTCAAGGCCTGAGCGATGTGGCGTTGCTCGGGTGGGGTCTGGCTGTTGAAGAACTGGGCAGCTTGGCTGTAGTGGTCGGCGAAACTTTCGGAACGCAGCCTAACTTTTTGGCCTTCCTCTCCGTCAGCGAAGGATCGGAACCCGCGCTCAGGGGACTCCCGCGGGCCGACGCCGAATGAATTTGGCTGGTAGTTGGCCCGTCCGACCGGATTGCGCATCGCCATATGGCCGTCCTGCTGGAAATGATGGAAGGGGCATTTCGGCGCGTTGATCGGCAGATGAGTGAAGTTGGGGCTGCCCAGGCGTTTCAGCTGGGTGTCGAGGTAGGAGAAGTTGCGCCCCTGCAGCAGCGGATCGTTGCTGAAGTCGACGCCTGGCGGAACATTCTGGGTCATGAACGCGACCTGTTCGGTCTCGGCGAAGAAATTATCCGGCATGCGGTCCAGAACAAGACGCCCGACCGGTATTGGCGGCAGGATCTCCTCGGGAATGATTTTTGTCGGATCAAGGATGTCGAACTCGAAATTGTCGGCAAACTCCTGATCGAACAATTGCAGGCATAGCTCCCATTCGGGGAAATCGCCGGATTGGATGGCATTCCAGAGGTCCCTCCGATGAAAATCCGGATCGGCGCCATTGATCTTGACCGCTTCGTTCCACACCACCGATTGCATGCCAAGCTTCGGCTTCCAGATGAATTTCACGAACGTGGATTCATCAGCCGCGTTGACAAGCCGGAAGGTGTGCACCCCAAAACCCTGCATGAAGCGAAAAGACCGCGGAATGGCGCGATCCGACATCACCCACATGATCATGTGCATCGATTCCGGCGTCAGGCTGATAAAATCCCAGAATGTGTCGTGCGCCGATTGAGCTTGCGGGAAGTCACGGTCAGGCTCCGGCTTGACCGAATGGATTACGTCGGGAAACTTGATCGCGTCCTGAATGAAGAACACCGGGATATTGTTTCCCACGATGTCCCAGTTTCCCTCTTTGGTGTAAAGCTTCACGGCAAATCCGCGGACGTCGCGGGCGAGGTCGAATGACCCCTTGCTGCCGGCCACCGTCGAGAACCGGACGAATGCCGGCGTTTTTTCTCCAGCTCGCTGGAAGATGTCGGCGCGGGTATATTTTGCGAGAGACTCGTAGGTTTCGAAAAAGCCGTGGGCGCCATAGCCACGCGCATGCACGACCCTCTCAGGAATCCGCTCGTGGTCGAAATGAAAGATCTTCTCGCGGAAATGAAAATCCTCAATCAGTGTGGGGCCACGTGCGCCAATCTTGAGAGTAGTCTGGTCGTCTGAGACCGGGCCGCCCTGGGCTGTTGTCAGGACGTCAATGTCACCCTGCGCGACCTGATGCAATTCCCCTCCTTGGCCTCTGACCAAGGTCAAGTCGTGGACGGTGGCTGTCGGTGCGTTGGCTTCGGCTGCCGGCTTACGTGCCATAGTGCTCTCCTGTTGAAACGCTTGAGAATGACGTGCTCAGATTTCGGAATGCGATGACTGGTCCAGTCCGGCCGAGGCGGGTTGCAACTCGGAAAAATCGACCGAGGCGACAATGTCACCGCCACGGTTACGCGCCCTGACGGCCCATCCCACCGGTGTTTCACCCCGAGACAGGGCGTCTTTCCACAAATCCTGCGCCGATCGCCTGCACTCGTCGCGGACCGCGTCCAGATTGGGAAAGACCAGGCCACCCACCTCACGGATCTCTCCATTGTCGTGATACTCAAGCCGATACTCGTCCCCAGCCTCGGCCAGCGGCCGTTCGGCAGATTTTCCTTCGTCGACACCAAATTTGGCGGCGTGCAGAAGCATGACCTTGGATTTCTCGATCAGCTCCTCAGGCGACAAGATCCATTGTTGGGCAACGGTAACGGTTATGTTGTCACCGCCCTCGCCGCGGAATTCCACAACGTTGTTGCCAACGACGATTTCCAGCACTTCCATGCTATGTTCCCTTCACATCTGGTCGTTGTAAGGCTGTTTGGTGATCCCAACCTGGCTGGCCAGCTCTGAAAACGGCGGCACGCTGGCTTCCAACTGGCTCGTGTTGGCCAGTTGCAAAAGCCGCAAAGGAAAGCAGATGGCATCGCGGTTGGCCGGTGACATATCCTCGAGCAGCCGCTCATCGCCGGTGAACGAGGCTTCCGCGGTTTTCAACGCCTTGTCGATGTCGTCGGTGGTGAGTAGTCCCTTACGAACCAACGCGTTGTTGATCGCTGCAACCGCCATCAGCAGTCCCTCCAGCTGAAGGTTGGCGACGTTCATGGACCTTCTCCGGGCTGCAATGGTGGTGTTGATGCCGTCGGGACCCTGATGTTCATCCAGTGCCGGGCGGGACCGGGTCTGCTTTCACGACGCGTCACGACTTAGATCTCCTTCGCCGACGTCGGACAACTTTCCACACCACACGAGGTTCCAGGGCTGCCATGCAATAAAGCGCCCGGGCAAATGGTTGTTAGACGCCCGCGCAGATATCGTTTTGGCGACGTTGCAAACGTTCCGCCACGTTCGTCGGCAACGGCAGCCCTTTGCATAGTCGAACATTTCACCGCCAGCTGATCTTGTCGTGACAGGCGGAGGAAAGAGGTCGGCGCAGAACCCTAATTCGATCGGAGGCCCCGGCTAGAAAAATAAGTCGCCGCGCAGCAGTCATCGTACAGCTGCTTGCGTAGGTCAGTCGGCGCCCACAGGATATTCGTTGAAGGAAGAGGTCTGCGCGCGCTCGCGGCGCCGCTTAGGTTTCGCTCCCCGAAACAGCCCGCCTCGCACCCAACCACCCGAGACGGGCCTGGAAGCTTCGGGAAGAGTCCATAACCCTTGACTTCCGGCCCCATAACTCGGGAATTTGGAAGATGTTCCGCGTTGAGCCAGAGGCCGGGAACTTTTGCGGAGGCCAATCCTTCGAGCCGGCATGACGAAGCTTTCCGACCTTCCGGCCTCCCGGCAAGCGCCATGGCGGTGACCGGAACTGGAAGGACAATTTTACGCCTGTCCCTCGGTGGTCGACCAGCGCGATCTGCGCCAAGTTTTCGATCATGAGCAGCCGGGGCACGCACCCCTAAAGCCTTTTGAGCCCGAGGCGAAGATCATCGAATTTCCTAATGCCGGCCCCATCCGGCAGCGGGCATAGCTAGGAGCGGCCAGGAACGTCCGGCACAGTTTTTGATAGCCGGCGGGGCGCTTGATCGCAAGATTGGAACCTCCGCAACCGTGCGAAGTTTGGCAGCGAAACCTGGAGACGCAGATGGTGAAGTACTATATCGATGAGATGCAAGGCGAGTCCGTTGTTGCTCTGCACGTCGCCACTGGCGAGACGGCAATAGAGGCTATGCAAAAGGTCACCAGCGGACCGTTGGTCGTCAGGACCTCACAGACACGTTGGTTCAGGGTGGTGGACGAGAGAAAAAGCGAAGTCTTCAAGTTTGCTCACGTTGATCGCGGCAATGGCCGGCCACAGCGCGTGCCATGAAGGCCTCGAAGCTGGCTGCCCCGTCCCCGCCCCGCCTTGCCGCGCGCCCGATACGAGACCTCAAGAAGGCCCCCAAGCCGGAGCCGGCGGGGCAGTCTTCAGGAGGGGTGCAGGGGGCCAAACCGCCTGGAACAACGAGTGGCGGGCACGGCGACCAATGTACGTTTTTCCTTGCGTAGATGCTTGTCCCCGGGAAAGCCCGCCACTGAGGAAGCAGTGACGGGCTCCGGCGAAGCTGCCCGCGTAGCCTGCGATCGGCACCTTCCTGAGTAGCTGCCGCCGCTCGTCAACAAGCAATTACCGGCGAAGTTCCGCAGGTACGAAGAAAGCCCGCCACTGCGATTAAGGCAGGGAGGGGCACTGTCTGGTCGAAAACCTGCTTGGAGTGGGGTTGGATGGAGTGGCCCGCGCCACTCGGGGAAGCGCGGGCCGACCAAGGTTTTGGGTCTTTGGTCAGCGGCCGCCGCTGAAGAGCCGGCCGCCGCCAGTCAAACAAGCGGTAAAGACCGATGTTCCCCCCTCAACACGAAAAAGCGCGCCGGCCCGCCGCAACAGCCTCCGACAGCGCCCGTTTCGTTTTCGACCGAAATGGTCATCCGCCGATTTCACGGCCTTAGGCGATCTCGCAGCGCCTTCGATGGTGCATGGAACAAACCCGACGCGAGCAGGTTTGGATTGTTCGATCTCAATCCAGGATTATCACCATGAGAAACAGTCTTCGTCTGGCGTCGCTATCGTTAGCAGCCTCGATGGTATTTGGCTGGCCAGCTTTCGCCGCCGAGACCGCTCAGGACTTCGTCACCAAAGCCGCGATGGGTGGGATGTTCGAAGTCCAGTCGAGCAAGGTTGCCCAAGACAAGCTGCAAGACCAAGGCCTGAAGGACTTCGCCAAGAAGATGATCTCCGATCATGGTGCCGCCAATGCGAAGCTTGAGAGCATCGCCGGCGAACAGAAGTTGAAGGTGCCTGCCGATCTCGACGCGGCGCACAAGAGCGACGTTGACAAGCTGCAGTCGGGGACGGCCCCAGTAGACGCATCTTATGCCGACATGCAGAAGGCGGCCCATGCCGATGCGGTCAGCTTGTTCGAGGCTTATGCCAAGGACGGCGACAACGCCACCCTGAAATCCTTTGCGGCCGAGACGTTGCCGACACTCAAGATGCATCAGGAGATGATACAAAAGGTCGCAATGACGGCGCCTGCTTCTGACGGCACCACACCGGCAGTCACCAGCGGCGCCACCAATCCGGCGGCTCCTGTACCCGGCGCCAACAGCTTTACCGAAGCCCAGGCTAAGAGCGCGATCGAAAAGGCTGGCTACTCCGACGTCTCTGGTCTGACGAAGGACGACCAAGGCATCTGGCGCGGAACCGCGAGCAAGGACGGCAAGTCCACGCCGATCGCGCTCGACTACCAAGGCAACGTTGTTGCCGGCAACAAGTGACAGAAGGCGAGAACAAGCAAATGAAAACAGTAACAGGACTGTTCGACAATCATGACGATGCCAATGATGCCGTTGGCGAACTCGTGGCCACCGGCGTCCCGCGCGACGACATCAGCATTGTGGCCAGCAACGCGAGCGGCTGGCACAAGGGCGAGGAAACCGAAGCCGGCGAGGACGCGGCCACCGGGGCTGGCGTGGGCGCCGTCATCGGGGGCGCCGGCGGTTTGGCAACCGGCCTCGGTTTAATGGCCATTCCTGGAGTGGGACCTGTCGTTGCAGCTGGGTGGCTGGCTGCCACCGCTGTCGGCGCGGTCGGCGGAGCCGTCGTCGGTGGTGCTGCCGGCGGCATCATCGGCGCCATGACCAACGCTGGCGTCCCCGAAAATGACGCCCATGTCTATGCCGAAGGCGTTCGGCGTGGCGGGACGATGGTCACTGCCAGGGTCCAGGATAATCTTGCGCCAAATGCTGAACGGATCCTCAAGCAGTATAATTCGGTCGACGTCGCTGGCAGACGCAATGAATATGAAGCTGGCGGCTGGACCGGTTTCGACCCGAACGCCGACGTCTATACCGGGGCAGACCTGCAGCGGGATAGACGTGGCCGCGATCTTTGAGGCGCAGCGCAGGGCGGCCAGGGCCACCCTGTTTCCTTTCAGATCCGCTCATCAGCAGCAACTAAATTTTCATGCTTGGGCGCCCGCTCCAAACCGCGCCGCTGGGTGATCTGCCACGGAACCGCGCAACTTGTCTTGACGGTCAATCGGGTCAATGGGTAGCCACAGAAGGATGGCCAGGTGCATTCCTCCATTCGAGTGTGATGGTGAGGTGCAGATAGTGTCGGCCTACTTCATCACAAACGTTGAATTCGAAGGCGCGTTTAGTGCCGTCGGGATGTGATTCTCTCAGGATCGCTGCGAGGGCTCGTAGTCCTGCCTCGCGCGCGTCACGCACGTCGACAAGATCGTTTGGATCAGCGATGTCGGCATCCGGTATGTCGAAGAAATATCTCGCCATTGCCGTCTAATTTGCGGGAATGGAAAAAGTTCACCGTCCGATCGTTTTATCAACGCACGCGCCAGCGCTCTGCAGGCCATCGCTGTAAGGAAAATTGCAAGTGAAATGCCACTTCCTGGCATGTTGGAAGTTGTCATGCTGTCCCGCCGATCGGCCGGATCGCGAAGGGCTGGGAGCTAACGCGATGAATGAGTTTCATCGGAGCGAGGTCGAGCGCATTGACCAAAGGGCAGAAAGCGCCACCGCCGACTTTCTGCGCCGCTCGTCGCTTACCTATCTGGAATGTTGCATTGCGGTGATGCTTACACATCTCGGTCGAGAGGATGTAGCGGCCATCCTCGAACGAGAAGCGAAAGACCTGCGGGAGTTTGGGTGACGAGGCCCGACGGGGCTGCCTCAAGCGATGCCGATCGGCTGTCTCCATCTAGTCATCGCCCTCTCGACGGCCGGAACCTTTGGGATGGTTCGAGATTGAGGTCGGCCAGCACGTCCTCATCGATTTGTGTGCTAACCAAACTCCCACGGTGCCTCATGACGAACAACGTCCCCGAAAACAAAGTTCGACAAGGCCCTCTCGGGCGGCCCGTGCTCGTCGTGCTCATAGCCGCGCTGCTGCTGGCCCTCGTCGCCTGGGGTATTGCCGAAATCTATGGCGAGGTTATCAAAGCGCCTTCGACAGATCAGCAAGTTGGCCAGCCTCCCGCGGCCTCCGGCTCAAACCCGGCCTCGGCAAATCCAGCCCAATCTCAGTCGGACAGTAACAGCCAGCCGATCGACAAAAATCCAAAGGTGGACAAGAATCCGACACCGCAGTCCAGTACAGGCGGTGACCAGCAAGGGGTGCAGCCGTCACAACCGGCTGCGAAATAAAACGTAGGAGAAACTTGGGTCAGGCCCAGCCGTACGCTGGGAAGGGCTGACTGCGTCACGGCATGTGGCTGAGATTGTGGACCCGAGAATGCGCAATGCAGATCAATGTGATCTTTACTGATCTTTATCCAGATCGACCTCGTACGTGTCCTAGTCGATATCGAGAAGGGTTATCAGCCGGCCAGCTTGCCGCTGTATGACAGCTTCCTTGAAAGCCACTGCGGCAGCATCGCATGCCGGCCGGGATGGTCCATAGAGATTGAGAATGACCGTCGCCGACTTCTCGGACAGGCCGTGCTTGGATGCGAATTCATCTACTGGATATTGCCCCGTCCGGTCCTGCGCCCTTCTGCCCTTCATTGCCCGTTCCTCGATTGCCAAGTTGGACCGACGCTCACAAAATTTCGCGCGCGTTAAGGCGAGCGTCAAGTCTGTAGGTGGCGGGCTTGTTGTAGCGGTCGTCGGCTAACGCAACGATCGTCCTCTATTGAACCGCGGACACCGGTGTGCCCGGGCAATCCGACGAGCGGTCTTACAGGTAGAACCCATCAAACAACGCGGTCTGGTCTTGATCTCGACGCGTCGAGGCGAGGGTTTCACCGGCAATGTCATTCACGTAAGGACGTTTCACGGCTCGCAATGTGCTGCAAGACCAGCGGCTTGTCGCACCACCCTGCCGTCTTGAATGACGTCGACTCACGAAGAGGTGCCAATGCGCTGGACCTGCACTGGACCGGAACAGGGGGAAATCGCAGCTAGCGCGGCTTCCACGGGAACAAATCATCTTCCGGCAAATTCGTATCATGCAGCTATATTGCTCATGCGAGGAGGAAATGATGGGATTCTTCAACAAGTATTTCTCGGGTCTCTTGGGCAAAAAAGAACAGCCAGAAACGCGCGGCGGCGACATGCGCAAGGCGACCGGCGCCGGTCCGGCTTTGGCAGCGCACTCCAAGGACGCAAAGACCACAGCCCCCAGCGGTCAAAATGCCATGGCCGCAAGGAAAAAGGCCGGTGGCTGAGCCAGAAGCAATCTGGCTGATCGCGCCGGCGCTGTGCCAACGATCTGCATCTGGTTCGATTGATCCTTCGCGCGCATGACCATGCACGGGTAAGGATAGAAGCAACTAGAAAGCCTTCCAGGAGCGACCTGATGACACCTCGAGCAAGATCTCCGCTGCGCGGCCGCCCCGGGGGTTGAACCACATGCGAGCTATCCCGGCGCCCGGTGCGGTGGACTTTGGGGACCTTGGCGAGGTCGAGCCCCTTAGCCGCAGATTTGGCGGCGATCGCGGCACGCCGCTTGACCGTTACTACATCGAGAGTTTCCTCCAGCGCCATGCAGAGGATATTCAAGGTCGTGTCGCGGAGATCGGCGACAATGTCTACACGCTGCGTTTTGGCCAGGAGCGGGTTGTGACGTCCGACATCATCGACCGGCCACAGAGCGACAATCCTCAGGCCACGATGCGCATCGATCTCCAAAACGTAGATGCTGTGAAGGGCGGGAGTTTCGACTGCATCATCGTGACCCAGACGCTGCACATGATCTACGACGTGCGGGGTGCACTTGCGACGATCCATCGCGCCTTGGCACCAGGAGGCGTGGTGCTGGCCACAATACCAGGCATCACTTCCATCGACGCGCATGACGGGCCAGAAAAATGGTTCTGGGCCATGACCCAGACTGCTGCACGCCGCCTGTTCGAGGAAAGGTTTGGCTCGGCCGCAGTGCAGGTCCAGCAATTCGGCAATGTCCTGGCCGCCACCGCCTTTCTGCAAGGTCTGGCTTTTGAAGAGATCGACCGGCCAAGCCTCGACGTTGTTGATCCCCTCTACCCTGTCATAACCGGGATCAAAGGCACCAAATTCTGATTAGTCGTGCTACCGTGTTTTTAGGGAACGGAGTGGAGGCGGGCCTTGTCGGAACGGGATCCTAGCAATTGCCGGAAGATATGACCCGTCAGGATCGCTGACTGGCGGATGTCGAAGTTGGCTTGAGCCCGTCTAACGCTCGCGTCAGACATCGATTTTAGTCTCCCGGGATTGGACAACAGCGAGATTGCCGCCAGGGCGACCCCCTCCCAGTCGCCGGGATATTCCGACACGATGCCGGGCCATTCGGTGGTTCCTATGAGAATTCCGGTCTCCCCCGTCGAGACGATTTCCGGCACGCCGCCGACGCCAATCGCCACCACCGGGACGCCCGATGCCATGGCCTCGAGAATGGTAAGCGGCATCGCGTCCGCGCGCGAAGTATGCAACAGCAGGTCAAGTGCCGGATAAATCCGATGCGGCTCGCGCGCAAGTCCCACAATATGAATGCGCGACTCCAGGCCCGCGCGTCGAACGGTGGCGGTAAGGTCCTTTTCCATAGAGCCAGTGCCAACCATTGCGAAATGCACCTCGGGCCGCCTTTGCAAAATGAATTCGGCTGCTTTGAGGAACTTGTCAGGGCCTTTTTCCCAGGCCAGCCGGCCGACGAATCCGACCAATATATCGCCAGGGCCGACGTGGATCGTTTGCCGGAACTCCGCGGGGTCGGCCGACATCGGATGATACACCGCAAGGTCGACCCCGTTGGGAACGAGACTTACAAGCTCAGGCGCCAATCCCACCGCTAGTGCTTGCGACCAGGCTTCGCGACACACCACAATGGTGTGGCTCCCGGTTGTGCGCGCCACACTGATTTCCTGCGCATGCAGGCTCATGCCATGCAACGTGGCAACGGTCGGCGTCCCGCTCAATCGGCCGGCCATTGCCGCCACGGTATGCGCGTTCATCAGGTGAGCGTGGAGCAGGTCGACACTGGTTTCGCGCACCAGCGTGCAGATCAGTTCGATTGTCTTCCACGGTGGATCGTCACGCAGCGGCGCAATATAGACGTCTCTGCCTTCGGACCTTACCAATGCGGTATAAGGGCTTTCATAGGGGCACAGGAGCGAAACTTTGAACTCGTCCGATGGCAAGTTCGCGGCCAGATTCCGCACGTAGTTTTCCATGCCGCCGACAATGGCGTTGCCCAAGACTTCGAGGACATGCGTGCGCTCATCAGTATGGCCGCCTGGCAGCACGCGCGGGGTCCGGGCCATCAGTTTCCTCCTTGCAAGGGGCGTAACCGCAGCCAATCCATCGCAGTCCCCGACATGATCGCATTTCGGTCATCGGCTGCGACGTCAAGCTGATCAAGAATTGCTATGACTTCGGCGCGCGCGGCGTAAATATGGGCTCCGCTACACGGCAAGAAGCGGTCGCTGCCGAATTGCAGCGAGCGCGGCCCGATCACATCGATGGCCTTGCGAAAGACCTCGGCGCGGTAGATCGGAGGTGGTCCGAAGGACAGGTCGAAGCGAAACTGGCTCTCGGCTGGGTCTACTCCATTGATCCGATCGATGACACCAACCGCGTTGGCTTCGTCACACCAGGGCCAGCCAAGGTGGGCCAGGGTGACGCGAAGACCAGGATGATCGCGAACCGCCTCGTAGAAGGACGGCCGGCAGAAACGCCCAGATCGGCCATCGATGAAAATTCCGCTATGAAACAAGATGGGAAGGTCAAGCCTGGCAGCGACCGCGTACACGCGATGAGCGCACTCATCATAGGGGTACCATCCGGTCGGAACCATCTTCAGCGCGCGAATACCGGGTAGTGCGGCGGCCTCCTCAAGATCGTCGGCTGATTGCGGATGGAGCGGATTGACAACCGCGAACCCGGCGAGCCGATCCGAGTGGCCTTTGATGAGGTCGGAAAGGTAGCGGTTGCCGGTACGTAATGAGTCTCGGTCATAAAGCGAATAGGGCGGCGTCAGGAACGGCGCCAGCAGGAAGGCGATGTCCACGCCCGCATCGTCAAGCGCATGCAGCACATCCGCCGTTGTCTCGCGGCCCGACGTGTGAAGATGTGCATCGACAATCATTGGGGTCTCCCCGCCGACAACTTGCGGAGACGATGCCCGTTCCAACCATAACGAGAAATCGTGGTCTCCCGGAAGGCCGGCTAAAGAAAGACAAAATTCCGTCGCCGCCATGGAACCCGATCTGCGGACGGAGCTTGATCCACCATAAGCCAACCCTAATGCGGATCGTTTCAATGGATCACACTGTGACCAACCCCTTCCTCGTGCCTTTTGATAACCCCCTTCTGATTTGTTTTTGCCATTTGCGTTGGGACTTTGTCTTTCAACGACCGCAGCATTTGATGACGCGCGCCGCAGCCGATTACACCGTTGTGTTCTTCGAAGAACCGGTGTCCGAGCCGGTCCAGATACCTTTCCTGCGCCGCAAGTCGGTTGCCCCAGGGCTGACAGTTGTGACACCGGTTCTGCCGCTCCATCAATATGGGGTTGAGGTCGACAGAGCCGTGGCCATTCTGCTTGAAAATCTGGTGGCAGGCATCGAGCACGATCAGTTGGTGACCTGGTACTACACCCCGATGGCCTTAAAGTTCACGGCCGCGCTGCAGGAGCATGTATGCATCTACGACTGCATGGACGAACTTTCTGCTTTCAAAAATGCACCTCCCGAACTCGAGCGACTGGAGCAGCAACTCTTCGGCAAGGCCGACGTGGTGTTCACTGGCGGCATGAGCCTTTATGAGGCCAAGCGCGACCGGCATCCCTCCGTTCATGCATTTCCAAGCAGCATCGACGCTGCACACTTTCACCAGGCGCGCCGCCCTCAGGCAGACCCCTCCGACCAGCAGACCATTGCCCATCCGCGCGTGGGGTTTTTCGGCGTCATCGACGAGCGCTTCGACATCGGCCTAGTGGCCCAAACCGCGGCGGCGATGCCTGCAGTCCAGTTCGTCACAATCGGTCCGGTGGTCAAGATCGATCCGGCCACGCTGCCCGCCGGCCCGAACATTCATTGGTTGGGCGCCAAGCGGTATGCCGAATTGCCGGGCTACATGGCCGGTTGGGACGTAGGGTGGATGCCTTTCGCCTTGAACGAGGCCACGCGCTACATCAGTCCGACGAAGACGCCCGAGCTCCTGGCCGGCGGACTGCCCGTGGTGTCGACTGCAATCGTCGATGTGGTGCAAACGTATGGCCGCCGTGGACTTGTCGACATTGCTGATGCAGGCTCGATGCCAGCCACTCTCAGTGCCGCGCTGCTAAAGGGTCGCGATGAAATGGCCAAGGTCGACGCGTTCCTCTCGGGAATGTCCTGGGACGCGACCTGGAGCGCGATGCTCGATTTACTCAAGCCCGCCAAGGTTTTGCGTCTTCCTGGATCCAGGAGGCTAGTCGACCATGTTTGATTGGCTTGTCGTCGGCGCGGGCTTCGCCGGAAGCGTTTTGGCAGAGCGGCTTGCCAGTCAGCGCGGAGAGACAGTGGTGGTTGTCGACCGTCGCGCGCACATCGGCGGCAACGCTTTTGATTGGTACGATGAAGCCGGCATTCTCGTGCATCGCTATGGACCGCACATCTTTCACACCAATGCTGAAGCCATTGTCACCTATCTGTCGCAGTTCACCGCGTGGCGACCTTATGAGCACCGTGTCCTGGCCAAGGTCGACGGTCAGCTTGTGCCCATCCCAATCAACCTCGACACGATCAATCGTCTCTATGGCCTCGACCTCAGCTGCGAGCAAATGGAGCAGTTTCTGGCCGAACGCAGAGAGACCGTGCGAGAAATCCGCACCGCCGAGGATGTGGTCGTTGGCACGGTGGGACGCGAACTCTACGAAAAGTTCTTCCAAGGCTACACGCGAAAACAGTGGGGGGTCGACCCCTCGCAGCTGAGCAAGTCAGTGACAGCCCGCGTGCCGACACGAACCAACCGCGATGACAGATACTTCACCGACGCGTTCCAGAGCATGCCTGCCGGGGGTTACACGCGCATGTTTCAACGCATGCTGGACCATCCCAATATCAAGGTGATGCTGCAAGCGGACTACCGCGAGGTCCGAGAGGCCATCGCCTATCGACGCCTCATCTATACTGGTCCGATCGATGAATTTTTCGACTTCAGGTTGGGGAAATTGCCGTACCGATCTTTGCGTTTTGAGCACGTCACACACGACACGCCACGGTTCCAGCCGGTCGCCGTCGTCAACTACCCGCAGACCAAGGCCTTCACCAGGATCACGGAATACAAGCATATGACGGGACAGCAGCATCCTCAAACCAGCCTGACCTACGAATATCCGACGGATCACGGTGATCCTTACTATCCGGTGCCTACGGCGGAGAATGAAGTGCTTTATAAGCGATATGAGGCACTCGCTGCCCAGCAGGCCGATGCGATTTTCGTCGGGCGGCTGGCAACCTACCGGTACTACAATATGGACCAGGTGATCGGTCAGGCGCTGGCCGCGTTCAATCGCATTCAGAAGATGCGCGCGCCGGAGCTGTCCCTTGCCAAGGGCGCGGCGGGGTAGTCATGGTGGAAGTTTGGGGCGGCATTGAATGCAGTGTGGTTCGTGTCGGTGGCGTGATCCGCAATCAGCTCGCCGAAACCGGTCATTCAAAACGCATCGAGGATTTACACCTCGTCGCTTCCCTCGGTATCAAAACACTTCGATATCCTGCGTTGTGGGAGCAAATCGAGGCGGTGGAGGGTGACGATGACTGGAGCTGGCTCGACGAACGATTTCAACGCATGCGCCAACTCGGCATCACTCCAATTGCAGCCCTTGTTCACCATGGGAGCGGGCCGAGCTGGACGTCTATTCTGGCACCCGATTTTGCGGAACGTCTCGCGGCGTTTGGCGGGCGGCTTGCTCGTCGCCACCCTTGGGTAAAGACGTTCACGCCGATCAACGAACCGATGACAACCGCCCGCCTGAGCGGCCTTTATGGGTTTTGGCATCCGCACCGCGCGGACGAGCCCAGTTGCTTGCGGCTTCTTGTTGCTCAGTGCCGTGCGATAGCCATGACAATGTCGGCTATCCGAAAGGTCATCCCCGATGCCCGCCTTCTGCAGACCGAGGATTTCGGAAAGATTTTTGCGACGCCAAAGCTGGCATACCAGGCTGAGTACGAGAACGACCGGCGATGGTTATCGCTGGATCTGCTTTGTGGGCATGTCGGTCCGCACCATCCGCTTCATGAGCGCCTCCTCGAGGCTGGTGTCGATCCCGCCCACTTGGCAGTGTTGGAGGGCGCGCCCTGCCCTCCGGACCTGATCGGCGTTGACTATTACCTCACTAGCGATCGATTCCTCGATCACCGCCTGGAACGCCACCCTCGAGAACCGGTCGGTGGCAACGGCATCGATCCCTATGTCGACATCGCCGCTGTGCGCGCCGGCGCCCCACGCTGCGAGCTCGGATTTGCCTCGCGGTTGCGGGAGGTGTGGCGCCGCTACGCTCTACCGCTGGCAATCGGAGAGGTGCACAACGCATGCACACGTGAGGAACAGCTGCGCTGGCTCATGGAGGGATGGGAGGCTGCCTTTGAATGCGCGGCTGAGGGTATTGACGTGCTTGCCGTTACCGCTTGGTCGATGTTCGGCGCCGTGGACTGGAATTCCATGATGATGCGCCTGGATGAATACTACGAATGCGGGGTGTTTGATGTGAGGGCAGACCGTCCGCGCAGGACAATCATAGCCGATGCCATTTCGGCCTTGGTGACCAACCAATCGTTCGGCCATCCCGTGCTTGCACAGACCGGCTGGTGGCGTGCGCCGCGCAAGAGGCTGGGAAGATCGCCGACGATCCGACTGCAAGGATTTGACCATCGGCTTTCGATCCTGGGGGAGTGTTGCAGCCGCCGTCGACTTCCAGCCCGGGCTGCACCCAAGCAAGCGGGATCGCCCGATGAATGGGTTCGGCTAAGCATAGGGTACACCGGGGGCGGCTCGCTAGCTCTGTATGCCAATTATTGCCAGGGCACGAGCTTCTCGCTCGCGGTGTCGGATAGTGTGGACTGGGTTGCCGCCTGCAACGCATTCCTCGACCTGGTGATCGACGGACTTACCGGGGCCTATGAGCTGGTATGCGCCGATCGCGACAACCAGTATCGGATCGCCGAACGCCCGGTCGCGTATGCCGCTGCCATCGCGCTTTAGGGCTGATACACCGCAGTGGTTTTGGCCTCCCGACATAACAAGAAGCGGCAGGGGCCACCCGCGCCTCTGAAGCGTCGCCAGGCATTGCAGAAGTCCGGCGACCCCGCGGAGTTCCACGATTTCGTCAAGGTCAGTCCGGGATGCAAAAGCTCGGGCGCGATCCGGTAGATTTCCGCATAGCGACGATTGCACAGAACCAGCTTCTGATCGCCGTCGAAGAAACGGATCCCTTGCGTGATGTTGTCGACTGCCGTCTCGAAACGCAACGCCTGCCCTTCGAGCGCCGCAATCGTGTCGCGCAGCTCGCGCTCGAGGCCCTCATACGAGGCGATCGTCAGCTTCGACAGCGCAGTCAGGCTTGCTGCCTCCGAGCCGCCAAACGTTGTTCCTGAGTGATTTTGTTGATCACGCACAGTACCTCGCCTGATCGCCCGAAACATAACAGAGGACGTCACCGCAGGTCAAAAGCATCCGCACAGTGACTTATAAGTAAGTGGCAGGTGAACTTGCGCTGGTTCCCTTGGCTGGGGAAGCGGTGAACTGGAAACTCTTATAATTGCGTCATTTGACTTAAGAGACCGGTAACCAATCCAGGAGCGTGTCCAACGCGGGCTTCTTTCGTTGCTGGAGCACGCCCTGTCTCGCAGCCTCAGCCTATCTGAAACAGACCCAGCCCGCTGGCAAAACCGGCGTCGCGTACGAAAATCCTCCATGATATGCCATAAGACGGTCGATGGCTGAGCGCATGCAAAACCCGAAAACCGAAATCCGCGCTGTGAAGCGCCCTGTCGCCTTCTATTCGCAGGACGCCCAGTTCTACCTGATGTTTGCCCACATCCTGCAAGTCGAAGGGCTCGCCACGCTACTGGTCACCAGCATCGAGGAAGCGCTCGCAATCGCCGCGCAACAGCCGCTTGGCGCGATCGTGCTGGACTGCCGCATGGAAACCCAGCTGGCCTCCCACGTCGCGCGCCTGAAACAAGATCCCCTGACACGGACGCTTCCCTGCATTGCTCTAGTGTCGCCCGGAGCGCAGACACAGCACATTGCGCTCCTCAAGTCGGGCGTCGACGAATATCTCGCCACGCCCTTTGCGCCAGCCAAGTTGGTCGACTTTCTCCGATCCAGCCTCGGACTCGGCCTGGATCGGCGCGCGCGGGACCGATCCGCGCATACAAGGTCCTTCACATTCGGCGACGTCGAACTGGATCCTGAGACCTGCCTGGCGCATTGTGGCGGCAAGGCGCTCTCGGTCGGGCCGATCGAATTCCGCCTCCTGCGACATCTTTTGGAGCATCCCGAAAGGGTAATTGGCCGGGAAGAGTTCATTGCCGCAGCTTGGCCGGGCAAATCCCGTGTCAGCGCCCGCACGGTCGATGTTCACATCAGCCAACTGCGCAAACTCCTCAAACGTCACTCTCGCAAAACCGCGATTCGCACCGTCAGGCTTGCCGGATATTCGCTGCACCAGAAAGCCCGTTGACAGTGCGCTGCAAGGTGCGGGAAGGACGCAATTTCCGAACGTGCTGTTTAAGCAGTTTCTTAATATTAAAGTGTCGATGCACTTGTTAAATCGCTTGTGAAATATAATACAGATCCCGGCAAGAGAAAATATATATGCCGATAAGACAGTACAAAAATTCACGAAGTTCTTGTTGCGGCAAGTAGCGTTCCCTGACAACCTCGCGGTGCATGGAAATGATACATCGTTGGAGGAGTGGCAATGCCTGCAGCAACGGGGCATGCTCAAGCCATGGGCCATCATGGCGAGTTGGTCCAGGGTCTGTTCGAAGACACTGGCGGGTTTCTGAAGCGCGCCTTGGTGTCGCTGCCTTGTCCGGAGCTAAGGGCCAAAGCCTCTTTCCAGCCTGACGACAGCAACCGCATTATCACTCTTCAGCCAGACAGGCACAAAGCGCTGCGTGCGGCCGAGCTCACCGTCGCGGCCTTCGGCCCGCAGGGCATGGGCGGCGCCCTGTCGCTGGAAAGCAATATACCGATCGGCCGCGGCATGGGATCGTCCACCGCCGATGTGCTCGCCAGCATTTTGGCCGTCGCTGACTGCTTGCAGATCACGGTTTGCGCCGAGCAGGTGATGCACATCGCGGTGTGTGCCGAGACGGCCTGCGATTCCACCTTGTTTCAACAGCAGGCTGTTCTTTTCGCGCATCGCGAGGGCCTGGTGGTGGAATCCTTCCGAAAAGCCCTGCCGGCAATGGAAGTCATCAGCATCGATACGACGCCCGGTGCGACCGTCGACACGCTTGAATTCGAACCGGCCCGTTACGCTACGGCCGAAATCGAGGCATTCCGGCCCATTCGCAGCCTGTTGCGGGCGGCCATCAACGCGGCCGACGCAAGAATGCTCGGCAGGGCCGCGACGGCCAGCGCGCATATCAACGAGCGCTTTCTTCCCAAGCCACGCCTGGACGAAATCGAAGCCATCGGCGCCCGCTCCGGAGCTGTCGGCGTGCAGGTCGCGCATAGCGGGACCGTGGTCGGACTGATGTTCGACAAGCGCGATGCCCATGCTCCACGCAACATCGGCCAGGCGCTCGAGATGCTCAGGCGTTCGGCATTCGAACCGACCATCTTTCACAACTGACTGCCGGACCACAGAGCCATGTCCAAGAACCAGCAGATGCGCAAGCTCGAGGATTTCGAGAACCCCCGGATCGTGCCGCTGCACGGGACCTTGTTTGCCGCGAGTTTCTTCCTGATGAAGCTCCTGCCGGCGCGCTTCATGTTGGAGCGCGCCACCGAGCGGGGTGACCTCAAACCGGGCGCCACCATTTGCGAGTCCTCGTCCGGAACCTTCGGGCTGGCCCTGGCGATGCTTGCGGTCCAGCAACACCATCCGCTTCTTCTGGTCAGCGACTGGGCCCTTGATCGTCATCTCCAACGCCGGCTGACCGAACTTGGCGCGCGGGTCTCGATCGTGGAAGTGCCGGCCGCCTCGGGAGGCCTTCAACGTGCCAGGCTTGAACGCCTGTCCGCTTACCTTGACGACTTGCCAGGCAGCTATTGGCCCTGCCAGTACGACAATCCCGACAATCCGCTCTCCTACGGCAAGGTCGCCGCGCTTCTGATCGACCGTGTGGGGCCGGTCGACTGTCTGGTAGGCCCCGTTGGCTCGGGCGGTTCCATGTGCGGGATCGCCAGAAATCTGCGCGCCCTTTTTCCGGAATTGCACACGGTCGGCGTGGACACGCCAAACAGCGTCCTCTTTGGCCAGCCGAGCGGCAGGATCAATCTCAGCGGCCTCGGCGGAAACATCCTGCCGGCCAATGTCGACCATACGCAATTCGATGAGATTCATTGGCTCACACCGGCCGAAGCCTATGAGGCGACCCACGATCTGCATCGCAGGCATGGCCTCTTCATGGGACCAACGAGCGGCGCCGCCTTCAGGGCGGCGGGCTGGTGGGCAGACCGCAATCCGGGAAAAACGGTGATAGCGTTGATGCCGGACGAAGGACACCGGTACGTCGACACCGTCTACGACCCGCAATGGCTCGCTTCGATCCCTGGCTGGCCGAACTCGGTCCGAGACGCCCCGGTAACCGTCTCGACGCCGGCGGACCCCATGCCCGGCTGGTCGCGCTTTGAGTGGAACCGCAGGACCCTTAAAGCCGTGCTGGGGCCGGGCAATGCCTCGATCTGAGCCGCAGCACCCGAAGCCAAAGTGCCGGGGCTCTGCCCGCTCACGCTGGCAAGCCGGCCGCTCCCTGCCGATGAGCCTCGTCGGGTGAGCGGGGCAGCAAAGAGCAGTCAGACAGCCGACCGGCAACGTTCCGTGCTTTACGCGATGCTGTTCTTTATGCAGTGCGCCCGCAGCATGTTCATCGTCCTGATCTCCTGGTTCACGCTCCAGATAACCGGGACAACCAAGGCGGTTGGCGAGGTTCTGATCTGCTGGCAGGTCGTGGCTTTCGCGGTCGGACTGTTGATGGGACCGCACCTCGACCTCTGGCCGCGCCGCCGCGTGTTTGCCGTGGGCGAGACAACGCACGCGCTTGCCATGACGCTTCTGGGTCTTGCGGCGCAGATCCTGGTCGCAGAGCGCGTTCCGCTCCTCGTTCTCTACGCCTGTGCCTGCATGGCCTCGCTCGGATCCCTGCTTTCCTATCCGACCAGCCAAGCCCTGATCCAGCATGTCGGCGGAAGCCTACTGACCAGGACAGTTGGCCTTGGCATCTTATGCGCGCAGCTGGGCAATATAGCGGGTGCTGCCCTGGCGGGACTATGCCTGGCGCTCGCGGGCATTGCGAGCGGGTTCCTGCTTTGCGCGACGTCCTCCTTGATCGCCGTGCTGTTCAGCCTGATCCTGGCGGTCGATGACAGGGGTCTCGCACGCATGCGCCCCAGCCGCCATTCCACCGCCATTCTCGAGGGCCTCGCGCTTCTCGTCAGAAACCGCAGGCTCAGCTTTGCCGCCTTTGCTGTCGTGCTTGCCTACGCGTCCGCCCACGCCTCCAATGCGCTGCTTGCCGGTTTCGCGCGCTACGATCTGAAGCTGCCAGCCAACCTCTATGGCTGGCTCGCCGCCATGTATTCGGGCGGAGGCCTACTCGGAAGTTTGGCTCTCTCGGGCCGGTTCAGCAAAGTCGAAGCGAAGTCCTTCATTCCCGCTGGCCTGATCCTCCTGTCGCTTGCAACGGCAATGCTTTCCACCGCCCAATCACTGGCCAGTGCCATGGTGTGGCAGGGGCTCATCGGCTTGTCATTCATGATGGTGCGCGTTGCGGGCGATGTCATGGTGCTGCGCAGCCTTCCCAATCGGCTGGTGGGGCGGGTGCGCAGCAATATCGAGGCGGGGATAGGCTTGGTCGCGATCATCATCTACCTGGTCGCAAGCCTCAGCGACATGGCGCCGAGACGGACCTTCCTCGCCCTCGCATGGCTGTTTGCCCTGGCGACCTGCGCCATATTGCGGATGCGCAGACGCACCGCCAGAGCCGTATGCCAAGCTCACGCCTCGCAGGCTGGCGCGAAAGAAGGCTGCGCTGCGCTGATGCTGAGACTGCGTCCCGTTCTCCCGTCGGACAGAGCCGCGATCAAAGCGGTCACCCTGGAGCCCGGCCAGGAGCAATTTGCTGGCTCGGTCGACGCGGTGTTCGATGAACTGCAAAAGAGCGCATTTCCAGGCGACGAACATCCGTTTGCAATCGTTGCGGCCGAGGAGGTGACCGTTGGCTTCTTCGTGCTTCGCGAGAGGGCAAGCCTTCCCGGCTGGGCGCCTGCCGGCGTCGTCACCCTCCACAGCTTGCGGATTGCGCGAATGTACCAGGGGCGGGGGTACGGGCGTTTGTCCGCGGAGCTGGCAATTGCCTGGATCCGCCAGAACCGGCCCTGGATAGATCGTTTGATGCTGGCCGTGAACGCACGCAACCGGCAGGCCATGGCCGCCTATCTTCGCTGCGGATTCATCGACACCGGGATCAAGGTTGCCGGGCCGATCGGCGAACAGCTTGTCCTGGAGATCGCCATCTAAGCGCCTTCCCTTTTCCTGCCTCAAGGTATACTAGGTATATCAGCGAGGGAGATCGTCATGGCTTTTGTAATAGAGCGGCTGGCCGCCTTCGTTGGGGCGGCCCGCAAAGAACATCTGAGCGCCGAGGTCATGGCGAAGGCGCAACGCGCCGTTCTCGACACGCTCGCGTCGTTGGTGGCGGGCGTTACGACGGAAAACGCAAGGCTTTCCAGCCGCTCGGCCCTTTCATGCTTCGGTGCAGGTTCGGAACCCGTCTGGTTTACCGGTGAGCGGCTTCATCCCCTGGGAGCCTTGTTCGCCAATTGCGCCGCCGCCAGCTCCCTCGACATCGACGACGGCCATTGTCGCGCTGCCGGCCACCCCGGGGCGGCCATCGTGCCTGCGGCACTCGCCGAAGCGGGCCGGCTTGGCCGCTGTGGAGGCGATGCCCTGACTGCGATCGCTATTGGCTATGACGTTGCGCTGCGGATCGCCGCGGCACGGCGCTTCACCGACACGATGAGCTTTGCCAGCGGTCAGTGGACAGGCTTCGGCGTAGCGGCGGCCGTCAGCTGGCTTCGAGGGCTGCCCGCGGACCGGATCGCCCACGCAATGGCCATCGCCGCGGCCGAGGCACCGCAGAACCTGCCTCAGGGCGACTGCAAGGCCAGTTCCGTCAAGGGCAGCAGCCCCTGGTCGACGGTTGCGGCGATGTTTGCCACGCAAAGGGCCGGGCATGGCATGACCGGTTCGCTCGACATGCTCGATCGCGAACATGTCTACAATGTCGAGGCCATCGTCGACGAGCTCGGCGGCCGATGGCTGATCACGGAGACCTATCTGAAACCATATGCGGCCTGTCGATACACCCACCCAGTCATCGACGCCGTGCTTCAGCTCGTCGCCAGCCAGACTGACGAGGAGCCCATCGAAGGAATTTCCATCGACATCTTCCCCGAAGCGCGCAAGCTTCCCAACGAGACGGCGCCGAAGTCGCTCGAAGGAGCACAATTCTCGGTACCCTTCGTCGCCGCGCTCGCGGCGCTCAGGGGGCGGAAGCGTTTCGCCCGTTGCGTCCGCAGTCGCTTGTCGACCAGGCCGTGATTGCGCTCGCCGACAAGGTCGAAATCCGCTACCCGGAAGATCTCGCCGGCTATTTTCCAGGCAGCACGCCGGCACGTGTGAGAATGGTCTGGGGCCGGCGCGCGCTTACAGCCAACGTCCCCCGGCCGCTCGGCGATGCCAGCAACCCGATGAGCCTGTCGGCTGTCGAGCAAAAGCTCCACGATCTGGCGCGAGGCATTCTTTCGCCGGACCAGTGTCGGACCCTCATCGATTCGATCGCCGCGCTCGGCCAAGGAGAGCTTATGCCGCTGCTTGTCTGCCTGCAATCCGCGGGCGTCGCCTCGGGCAGCGAGTAGTCCCCTCGCCAGTCCGTCAATTCCACGACGGCAACAATGTGAACGATTGCCAAGGGGGCTGAGGCATCGATGCCGTGCGCAGTGATGTGCGATGTCTTCACCGGGTCCTGACCAACGATCGCACAAGCCTCGCCTGATGGCGTTGGCAAGTTCAGCCCACCGCGGGGATGGGATGCGCGTAGTGGCTATGTTCCGACAGCCCGTTCGACGTGCCTATGATAACGACCGTCGCATCCGGCGCCACCACCCCCTTGGACAGCAGCCTGCGCAAACCCGTGAGAGCGGCCGCGCTCGAAAGCTCCAGATAGAGCCCGCACCGCGCCAGGCGCCGCTGGTCATCACGCGCTCCGCCCTCGTCGGCGACGACTGCCGTGCCCCCGCATGACGAGAGTGCATCCATCGCCTGGTAGGCGACTGTCGATCCGCCGATCGAAGTCAAGCTGGTCTCGCCCGGGAAGGTTCCGCAATAGTCCGCTCCGCACAGGACCTTCGACAACCTGGCAAAGGGCTCGACGGCGTGGACGCGTGGCGGCTTGTCCAGAAGGCCCGCGCGCTGCAAGTCCGTGCAGCCGCGCGCTATCCCCCACAAAAGATCGCCTCGTGAGGTCGGCACCAGCACATCGGTGCAGTCGGCTCCAAGCTCGCGCAATATTTCGAGGGCAACCGATCTGTAGCCATCCACCCCGAAGGGATTGCTTCCGACAGCCGGCAAGCTGAAGTTGGTGGCGGGGTACCATTCGCCGGTCTTCACATGGTCGGCCACGACCTGCCATCGCTGCAGGGGTGTTTGTGCGGCCAGTAGCGTTGCTCCATGCATCTCAATCGCGCGACGCCAGTTCGGGTTCATGTCGGGCGTGGTGATGATCACGCAGCCCAAGCCGACACGAGCCGCGTAGGCTGCAAGCGAAACGCCGGCGTTGCCACTCGAAGCTGCCGCCACAACGGTGGCGTTCACCGCCAACGCCCTTTGTACGACGAACCGGCTCATCCTGTCTTTGTGGGATCCAGTCGGGTTCGCCCCTTCGTTCTTCACGAGAAGGCGGCGAACGCCCGTCTCGCAGGCCAGCCTTTCCATGGCGACAAGGGGCGTGCCCCCCTCCCCCATCGTGGGATGAGCCGGGTACACCTGCCAGTCCGCGATGCGCTCAGTCGTTCTGGGGAGGTTATATTCGATAGCCACGCTGGAGGGCATGCGCTGTGCGTGACACGATGGACAGCCTTCATGATAATCGGCAATCGCAAGCATGGCCTTGCAGCGCAGGCAACGCATACCGATCGCGCGTGGGTTGATGCCTTTATCCGTTTCAGGCATGCCCGGCTCGGCCGGGCGCAAGGTCCCTCATCAGCTTGAAGAGACAGTCACCACGCCGCGTCAATGAGGGCACCCTGCGACAGGCAACGAGGCCTGACGATCCGAACAACAGCGTTTGCGGTTCGCGCGTCGGCAGGTCCGGAAAGTGGATCCGGCAAGCGATTTGGCCTTTTGCCACCTCCTCGCCAACCTCGGCGGCCGGTTCGAACACGCCTCTTTCGTGAGCATAGACGAAAGCGTCATGACCGCTGACTGTCATCAGGCGCGTGGGCGATGCTGTCTCCACGTCGATGTCGCTCATGATCCGCAGATCCTTCAACAGGCGTCGCAGGCCCGAAGCGGCAAGCGAGAGACCGTCGAGCGACAGCGTCGCCCCTCCCCCAAGCTCGGTTGTCAGCACAAGCGCGCCTTTCGCCTCCGCGGCGGCCGCAAGGGTTGTCATTCCCCCGCCACCCGTCCCGTCGCTGATGAAGCTGATCGGCGCGCCGAACACCCGCAACAGATGGATCAGCCTTGCATGTTCCACGGCGTCTCGCCCTGGCCGCACCAAAGCGCTGACGACATAGTCCAGGGAGCGCCCGCCCGAATGCAGGTCCACCACGAGATCGGCCATCGGGATGAGCTCCTGGCAGACATAATCGGCGATCATCTCGGTTGGCGAGCCCAAGGGGTCGCCCGGAAACATGCGGTTGAGGTTGCCGTCGTCCAGCGGTGAGACCCTTTGGCCCGCCTCAACGGCAGGGTAATTCAGTGCCGGGATGATGATCAGCCGGCCTGAGATCTGATCCGCCCGTATTTCTCGAGCCAGGTTGGAAAGCGCTATCTGGCCTTCATATTCGTCACCGTGGTTGCCCGCGACGAGCAACGCCGTCGGGCCCGCGCCATTCTTGATGCAGACCACGGGTATCGGGATCCACCCATATGCCGAAAGGTCGGTTGAATGCGGCAGCCTTAGGCAATCCGACTGTTTTCCGTCCGCAGTGAAATCGACAGGGGTCCAGATACGCGTCTTGACACCTGGGGTGGCATGCTGGCCTATCATTGCAGCACCTTTGCCAGAAACTGCCGGGTCCGTTCCTGTTTCGGCGCCGCAAAGAAGACATCAGGCGGCGAGACCTCCACGATCCTGCCTTCGTCCATGAGCACGACTTCGTCGGCTATCGCTCGAGCGAAGCCGGGTTCATGTGTAACGCATACCATCGTCATTCCTCCCTTCGCCAGATCGGTCATTACGTCCAAAACCTCCTTGACCATCTCTGGATCGAGAGCGGACGTCGGTTCGTCGAACAGCATGATGCGGGGCTCAAGGCACAATGCGCGGGCGATCGCCACCCGCTGCTGCTGGCCGCCGGAGAGTTGAGCGGGAAATTTGTGCGCCTGCTCGCGGACCTTCACCTTGTCCAAGTGGTGCAGGGCGATTTCGCGCGCCGTCGGCGCCGGTTGCTTCAGGACCCGCCTGAGGGCCAGGGTGCAGTTGCCCAGAACCGTGAGATGCGGGAACAAATTGAACTGCTGGAAGACCATGCCGGCAAATGGCCGCCCACGCGACGCATCTTGCCGCAGCCCATCGAGCCGTTTTCCAAAGACACGGATGGTCCCGCCCTGAAAACCCTCGAGCTGGCCCACGCATCGCACGAGCGTCGATTTGCCCGAACCCGACGGGCCACACAGCACGACCCGCTGGCCGGCCGCCACCCTGAGCTCGATGTTCTTCAATGCGTGGAACTTGCCATACCATTTGTCGAGACCTGCGATCTCGATGGCTTTGGATTGCTTGTTTCCGTCGCAGGTTGCGATTTCGCTGATTGGTGCTTTTGACATCGTTGTTGCCTCAGCGACGGGAGGGGTGGGCCAGCTTACGCTCCAACAGGCGCACCAGTCGCGCGGCTGCCAGGGCGAGCAGCAGGAGCAGGACGCCGGCCACAACGAGCGGTTCGGCATAGCGATAGGTGTCGGAAGCGATATCGAAGGCACGGCCGAGCATTTCGGGCACGGCGATGGTGGCAAGATAGGGCGTGGCCTTCAGGATGGAGATGAAATAGTTGCCGATGGGCGCTGCCACGTTGCGCAGCATCTGCGGAAAGAGCACGAACGCCATCGTGTCGATGCGGCTCAGCCCAAGTGTTTTCGCCGCCTCCGATTGGCCCTGCGGGATCGCGTCGATACCGGCTTTGAAGACCTCCGCCAAATAGCCGCTGAAGTAAATGCTCAGGCCGACAATGCCGACGGCCATCGGCGGCAGCACAATGTCGAAGCGGGGAAGCACGAAGTAGAGGAAGTAGAGCCAGGCAAGGGCCGGCGTGGAGCGGACGAAATCGATGATGAACCGGGCCGCGTAACCGGTTGACCCCCCTGACCGGCGTGCCATCTCCAAACCGAAGCCCAGGACGCAGGACCCCAGACAGCTCGTCAAGGTGACCTCGACCGTCGTTGCGACGACGCCGACAATAGCCGGGATGCAAGACAGGGCCATGAGGGGGTCAAAATTCACCGGACAGGCTCCTTGCGCCGCCTGTATGACGCTCCAGCCATCGGCCAAAAATCGTGATCGGGTAACAGACCACGAAATAGGCGAGCAGAAGCGCGCTGTAGACGCCGACCGGATTGTATTCGATCTCAGCCAGCTGCTTCGCCTGGAACGTCATATCCGACAGGGTCACAAGCGAGACCAGCGCTGTGCCCTTGATCAGCTGGATGAGCTCGTTCACGAAGGTGGGCGCCATGACCCGCAGCGCCTGCGGCAGCTCGACCAGAAGCATGCTGTGCTGGCGCCGCAGGCCGAGCGCAGACGCGGCCTCCAGCTGGCCCTTGTCCAGCGACTGCAGTCCTGCGCGGATGGCCTGGCTGCCATAGGCTCCGGTGTTGAGCCCAAGAACAAGCGAGCTCACCGCTGTCGCGGACAGCCGTATCCCGAAGACAGGCAGTGCATAGTAGAAGACGAAAAGCAGGATGATCACGGCGGAGCTCCGCCAGAATTCAATGACCGCCGTGATCATGGTGCGTGCGGCGCCCGAGGTGAGATGCTGCGTGACACCGAAGACGAGAGCGAAGGGGATCGCAAACAGCAACCCGTATGCCGTGACCGTCGCCGTTACCTGCAGGCCGCCAAGAACACCAAGGAACAGTTGCCCGAAACTCACTGGATACGTCCTAGCCTTGATATCGGCGACGCTGACAGACCGGCGTCGCTTCACCAGATTTGATTTAGATGCCGCCAAGGGAAATAGTCAGCCACGCCCGCCACAGACCTGATCGCTGCTGAGATCGGGGGCTTTCTCATCGTCACTGAAGCCGTACTTTGTCATGATCTTCGCCAAGGTGCCGTCCGACTTCAACTCCCGAAGCTTTGTATTGTAGAGGTCGCGAAGGTCGCTGTCTTGCTTGCGGAAAGCAACCGCGGAATAGCTAAGGCGGTCTCCGCCACCCTGCTGCGAGGCGCCCTGGAAGGGGACCACACGCTCCAGTCCGCTGATGTTGGCGTCCGAAAGGATGCGGGCAACGGTCGGCGCTGAGAATGCGGCGACGTCTATTCTGCCCGTCAAAAGCGCGGAGACATTCGACTGGATATCGGGAAAGAGTTGCATGCGGTCCTCAGGGACTCCCGCAGCCGAGGCGTTCTTGGCTGTCGTACTGCCGCGTCCGACGCCGAACTTCACACCGGGGTCGGACGCGACGTCGGCGTAACTATGTACGTTTTTGGGATTGCCTTTGGCGACGAGCGCGGCATCGGCAAGCTTGAGGTCCGGGTCACTGAAGGCCACCAGCTGGCAGCGCTCGGGCGAAATATAAAGCCCCGCAGCGATGGCGTCGAAACGGCTCGCCGTCAGCGCCGGGATCAGCGCGCCGAACTCCGTGACGACCATCTCCACCTTGTTTACCCCAAGCCGTGCAAAAGCCGCCTTGACCAGATCTGGATGGAAGCCGACGGGCTGCCCGCTGGCATCGCGGTAGCCCCATGGAGCCCCGTTCGAGATACCGATGACGATCGTCCCCTCGCGCAGGACACGTTCGCGGGTTGTTTCGGCGTGGCCGGCAAGCGTTGCGGCAATGAGAGCAGACGTCGCGAGAAAGGCGATCTTGATGTTGGCGCGTTTGATGGCCATCCGGGACTCCTCTTCTGTCGGCGTGAAAGGTAGACCAAGTATAACAGGTATGTCAAATTTTTGTTAAGCGCATGTGCGGGTTTTGTGAAGGATTCGCCACTATGGACATTCCCGACCGGATCGGGTAGGTATTCCTAGTATACCTTCTTGGATGGGTTCGATGGCCGGACAGAATGCGAGCGTGCTGCACCAGAACGTCAGGCAGGAGATCATCCGTCGGGTCAACGCCGGCGAATATGCCGCAGGACAGGTCCTCCCGTCCGCCGCCGCGCTGGCGGAGGAATTTGGCGTAAGCGCCATCACCGTGAAGCGCGCGCTTCGCGATCTGCAGCCGGCCGGGGTGCTGCGTTCCGTCCCCGGGCTCGGCACCTTCGTGCGTGAGCAGCGGCGGTTCATTCGGGATTTGGATTACTCGCTGACCTCCCACGCCGATGCTCTGCGGCTCGGCTTGAACCCGTCGATCAGCCTCAAGTCGCTCACCCAGGAGAAGATAGTGGACCCGGCCTTCGAGGTGCTTCAGGCTCCTGCCGGTTTGATGCTGTGCGTTCGCAAGGTGATATCGGCGGACGGCGTGCCGGTCATGTACGACACCTCCTACCTGCCTCGTTCCATCGACGACGCCATTATCGACGAGTTCGCCGACAAGTTTGTCGGCGACGCGCTGCGCGAACACGGCACCGAATTCACTACAACCAAGCTTCTCATAGACGCTGCCCCCGCCTCCGAGCATGCGCAAGATACATTCTCGATTCCAAACGGCTACCCGATGCTGCGCCGCCTTTACCGTCTCAGCACGACAGACAAGGCCTTTTCGGTCTTTGGCCTGGCCGAGTCCCCGTTTGATCGCCTGGCATGCACAGTCGAGCTGGCGGCGACATAGGTCTTTTGCGTCGTCGATCGCGATCGCGACTTCCCCTCACCTCCAGGAGACGAGTCATGTTGCCAGCCCCGCCCCCGCCGGACTTGCCGCCGCGCGAACAGGCACTACGCATCGCGGCCGTGCGGCAGGAGATGAGCGCAAGAAACGTCGCGTTTCTCGTTTTGACCGACCAGAAGAATGTCGAGTACTTTTCCGGATACCGGACGCTTTCATGGGGATACCACTCGCGTCCGATGTTTCTGGTGATAGACCATCACGACGTCACCGCTGTCGCCAACAGGATCGAGTCGCGCAACCTCGAAGCGCTGCCGCGTGATTTCTCCATTTTCTACTATGACGGCTATCTGGCCGAGGGTGCGCAGGCGATCGTGCAGCGCCTCGCTCTGTCAGACCCCGCCGCCAGCGCGATTGCGGCGATCGATTACTGCCAGGACATGTGCGGCCGCGGGTCCCTCGAGATCGTCGACGGCATCCGGGATAGAGGAGGCCGCCATATGCTTTGCTCGGCGACAGAACTACTGTGGCGGACCCGTGCCATCAAGACGCCGTTCGAGGCGCAACAGAAACGGATCTCGTTTGCCATCGTCAACGCCGCTTTCGATGACGCGGTCGCGGGCGCTCGGCTTGGCATCACCGAGGTGGAGCTGTGTCGACAGATTCAATCGCGCATCATGCAATACGGCGCCGACCGTGCCGATCCGATCGCGATGACCTTCTGCCGGGGCGAGTTCAATTACGCCCGGCCGCCCGAGATGCGCCCACTGGAGACAGGTCAGTACGCCTGGACGGATTTTCGTTCCACTTATGGCGGGTATCCCGCCGACCGCAACCGTATCGCGCGCGGTGGCGAACCTGAGCCATGGGAGATCGAGGCCTATTGCAAGACACGTGCCGTCACCATCGCGTTGGCGCGGGGCGTGAGGCCATGGATGACGTGCGGGGACGTGTTCAGCGATTTCGAGCGCCTGTGGCGCGATGCCGGACTGCCAGCGGCCTATGGACTGGTTTCACGCATCGGACACGGCGGGGGCCTCGATGTCACGGAGCCCCCGTCCATTTCCAGAAACAATCCCGAGCCGATCAGGCCGGGAATGATCCTTCACCTGGAGCCCAAGCTTGAACGGGATGGAGCGGTATTTCAGTTCGAGGAGATCATCTATGTCGGAGAAGCCGGTAGCGAGTTTCTCAGCGATTTATCCCCTGAACAAATCCCCGTCATAAACTAGCGAAGGACCCAAGAATCGGACTTCTGAGGGGCCAAGCACCCACCTCTGAATCGTCATCCCGGCAGGCATCCGCTTCGAGCGGCCGGGAACGCCTCCGGGACGACGACGCGGGTAAGCAGAGCGGACGCGATGATGAACTGTGCCATGTTGCCTGACGAGATCACGAGCACACCGTCCAAGGCCCTCGTTGCAATTTGCTCGCAGGACGCAGAGGTCTACCTCTTCCTGCATCACATACTTGACGTCGACGGCTTCGCGAGCACTTTGGCAAGCACTCGCGAGGAGATGTGCGATCTTGCTGACACGGCCAATATCCGGGCATGGATTCTTGACTGCCATTCCGGCAACGGGATGGCGGCGAACTGTGTCCGCCTGAGGCAGGATCCTCGGACCGGCCGCCTGCCGATTGTCGCCCTGATAAGTCCAGACGCCCAGGATCAACATATCGCATTGCTGAAGGCAGGCATCGACGAGTGCTTCGTGCGACCGATGGTGCCGGCAAAGCTTCTCGCCTATCTGCGCTCCAGGCTCGGCGGTCCCGCTCGATCGGCAGCGGGTCTTTCCCTGAGCTACGGCGCGATCGAGATGGAGCTTGATACGTATCATGTCAGGTGCAGTGGCGAAGAAGTCGTCCTCGGCCCGATCGAATTCAAGTTGCTGCGCCACATGCTTGAGAACCCCGAGCGGGTGCTGAGCCGTGTGAACTGATCAAAACGGCCTGGCCGCGCAACGTCTTCGTCGGGCCAAGGACGGTGGACGTCCATATCAGCCGGTTGCGGCGGTGCTTCAGACCGTTCTCGCGGGCCGACATGATCCGCACCGTCAGGCTCGGCGGGTACGCCCTGGAAGACTGTCGTCGGCCAGGGGCTAAAGAGATGACAGAGGCCGTCGTGCCGCCAATCTCGTGAAGGGGTCGACAGCGTCGGCCCAGAATCGTCGCGACCTTGCCGGCTGGCGCGACACGCAAGGCCAGCTCTAGCCTTGCCTGAGGTGACGCAGAGGCTTGCCGGAGCTCATCGACTGGACCGCCGCGAGGATTCCCTGGGCGTCGACACCGTGATGGCGATAAAGATCCGGAATGCTTCCGCTTTGTCCGAAGCGCTCGACCCCCAGGGCGCGGGTCCTATGGCCATGAACGGCGCCGAGCCACGACAGTGTAGCGGGATGGCCGTCGATAACGGTTACCAGCCGACAGGTCGAGGGTAAACCCGCCAGCAACCGTTCGATGTGGCTAAGGGCAGTGTTGATGCCCTGCTCGCGCGCCCGTTGCGCCGCGGTCCAACCAGCGTGCAGCCGATCGGCCGATGTGATGGCAAGCAGGCCGACGTCGCGTCGATCCTCTGCCATGAGCCCGACGGCTTCTATCGCCTCGGGCGCGAGCGCGCCCGTATAGGCAACGATCACTTCGGCGTTGGGCCCACTCGGACGAAGCCAGTAGCCTCCATTGACGATGTCGGCGGCCAGTGCCTCGTCAATCTCGCGTGCGGGCTGCTCGATCGGGCGTGTCGACAGCCTCAGATAGACCGCCCCGCCAGCCGCATCGCTCAACCAGTTCGTCGGGTCGGGATCTCCGTGCCCGCTGCGCTGGATGTAGTCGAAGGCAAAGCGCATGACCGTCGCCAGTTCATCGACAAAAGCGGGCTCGAAGCTCGCAAGGCCATCCTGGGCCATGCCGATCAGCGGGGTGGCTATCGACTGATGTGCACCGCCCTCGGGTGCAAGCGTTATTCCCGCAGGCGTCGCGGCAACGATAAAGCGTGCATCCTGGTAGCAGGCGTAATTCAAGGCATCGAGCCCGCGTTCGATGAAAGGATCGTACAGTGTGCCGACCGGCAGCAATCTTTCTCCGAAAATCGAGTGGGATAGGCCAAGTGCCGACAGCATGATGAACAGGTTCATCTCCGCAATCCCGAGCTCGATATGTTGCCCCTTGGGAGAGAAGTCCCAATTGAAGGTCGAGGGAATGCGCTCTGCCCGGAAACAGTCTGCGGCCTGCTCCCGGGCAAAAAGGCCCCGCCTGTTTACCCAGCCGCCGAGGTTCGTCGAGACGGTCACGTCAGGTGAGGCGGTGACGACGCGTTGGGCGAACTCACTCTCGAGCTTGCCGATGCCGTGCACGATGAGGCCGAAGCCCTGCTGTGTCGACATCGAGCCCTGCGGGGTGAATGCCAGGCGCGGGGGTACCGGGATGGCCGGGGCGGCATAACGGCGCCGGCCTCTCGATATGAAAGGAACTGCCTCAAGGAGCTTCTTGAACTCCCCTTCCCCCAGTGCCAGTGCTTCCAACGGATCCCACTCGTGTCCGGCCCGCACGCCCATTTTTTCACGCAAGGCGCCGACCTGAGCGGGTGTCATCAGCCCGGCATGATTGTCCTTATGGCCTGCAAGCGGCAGTCCGAACCCTTTGATCGTGTAAGCTATGAAGCAGACCGGCTTGTCGTGCCGGCGCGCCGCCTCGAAGGCTTCAAGAAGGCTCGGCAGGTCGTGGCCGCCCAGATTTGCCATCAGCAGCGCCAGTTCCTCATCGGTTCGTCTGTCGATCAGCGCTGAGAAGGCGCCCTGATCGCCCACCTCGTCCAGCAGGCGTTTGCGCCAGGCGGCGCCTCCCTGGAATGTCAGCGCCGAATAGAGTTGGTTCGGGCACTGGTCGATCCATTGCCGCAGCTTGTCGCCTGCCGGCTCGTCGAAGGCTTGCCGCAGAAGCGTGCCATATTTCAGCACGATCACTTCCCAGCCGAAGTCGCGGAAGATTGTCTCAAAGCGTTCCCACAGCCCCTCTCGGACGACGGCATCGAGGCTCTGGCGATTGTAGTCGACCACCCACCAGGTGTTGCGAAGGCCATGCTTCCAGCCCTCCAGGAGAGCCTCGAAGATGTTGCCTTCATCAAGTTCGGCATCTCCTAAGAGCGCGACCATGCGACCTTCCGGATGGTCCTTTGCCAATTCCTTGGCCCGTAGGTAGTCCTGCACAAGCGAGGAAAAGAGCGTCTGCGCGACCCCCAGCCCGACGGATCCGGTGGAGAAATCCACGTCGTCGACATCCTTGGTGCGAGACGGATAGGATTGAGCGCCGCCATAGGCCCGAAACGCTTCCATCCGGTCTCGGGTCTGGTTGCCGAGCATATACTGGATTGCGTGGAAGACAGGGCTGGCGTGAGGCTTGACGGCGACGCGATCTTCCGGTCGCAGGACCGAGAAATAGAGCGCTGTCATGATCGTGACCAGGGAGGCTGACGACGCCTGGTGCCCACCGACCTTCAGGCCATCGTCGCTTGAGCGCAGATGATTGGCATTGTGGATCATCCAGGTTGAAAGCCACAGCACCTTCCTTTCGATTTCCTTCAGCTGCGCGAGCCTGCTCATAGTGACCTCATTGTCCATCCGTGCAATGGACTGAGGGTAGAGCCGAACAAAGGGCGATGGAGACTATTTTTATGCGAAAGCTGGGCCTAAAGTGATAGTTTGAGCTAAGATACCTCCAAATTGTGGCGGATCATGTCAAAATCTTCACTCGACGGAATCGACCGTAAGTTGCTTGTCGCGCTCCAAGAAGATGCGCGGCTGACCTCGGACGAACTCGGCCGCAGGGCCGGTTTGTCGCCTTCCCCTTGCGCGCGCCGCGTGCGCAACCTGGAGGCGGCTGGCATCATCAAAGGTTACGTCGCGGTGGTGGATCAAGCCAAGGTGGGGCTGCCGATAAGCGTGTTCGTGTCGATCAAACTCGAACGCCAGCGCGAGGAGGAGCTCGATCGGTTTGCCTCAGCGGTGGCGCGCTGGCCCGAGATCGTCGACTGTTACCTTATGACTGGCCAGCGTGACTATTTGCTTCGCGTCGTCGTCAAGGACCTGCCGGCCTACGATACGTTTCTGAAGCAGAAGCTGACCAGGCTCGAAGGGGTTGCATCGATCGAATCGAGTTTTGCACTTGGGCAAGTGAAGCAATCGACGGTGCTGCCGGTGGTGTAGCCGGCAAAGGGACTGCACTGCGGCCCCCCTGCCCTCCCCTCCCCTTCTAGCGGAAAGCTGCATCAGGGCGATCTGTATGACATATCTGTCATGGTTACGGTCTGTTCGGCCCGTTCGCTCCCCCTTCAGGCAGACAATTGTGTTTGTCAGGCTTGCGGGTGCATGGTGGCGGGCCGATGAAACTCCCGGGTTCGCCGGTGCGTCCCGATAAGCGTATGAAAACGGGACGAAGCTGGCCATCGCTCAGCAGGCAGGAGGCTAGCGTCGAGCAGTCTGCGCCGGTGCCGTGTCCAGCCCTCCTCTGGACTGGCGGGCCGCTTTCGGTGAAGACGTTTGGCTTAAGGATGGCACCGAGCGTCACTGCGCGTGGACAGCTGGGCCCGAGCGGTCGCCGGTCGAAAAATTGGATCGGGGCGCGCCTGGCTGCCTCATGACACGAAGGCTCCGAACTTCCAAACCCTGGGCCCTGAGGCTGATCCCGAAAACCACATGAGCGGGTATGATCCTTCATCTTTAACCCTGGCTCGCGGCTGACCCTTCCGGTTCGCGTAGAACGACCAAACCTCTGGATGAGCTTCCTGCGTAGCGAGTCCCGGTCGACAATTGACTGACCGGTGCCGACGGCTACTCGATGGCCCATGGTTTGGTGCAAAGCCGGGATGCTTCGGAAAATCCTGTAACTGCCTGGAGATGGGTGTGCCATCCAGATCGATGAAGCCATTGGTTCTATCTCATCCCCGGCCACGTCACCGATGCCATAACCCTGTCGACTTCAGGACACCCCGGCTTCTCCAGCCGAGACGGTGCCTGCGCGCGGCCGCATTGGCAATCGTTAGCTCGCGGGAATAGTTTACTGCCGTAAAAACTGATTTTTATGGTAGCAAAAACAGGCATTTCCCTGCATTGCGGCATCGCGAGGGCGCCTAACGAAATCGCTCTCTGCCGCCAGCCGCACCAAGGTGTCGAAAGGCTGGGCAGGCTCGTTAACCTTCTGTTAACCTAAAACTTCTTGCCGGACTTCCCGAATCGGAGCTTAATGGCGCTTGTTGTGGGTATTGCTTACAAAAAGCGCCAATTCAGGTTTCGACGACAATGAATGTTTCCATGCGGCTGCCACGTTTCGAGTTCGATGACAAAATCCTCGAACAGGGCGCCGAGATTTCCCGGCGGTTGAACCAGCTTCGGATGGAGAAATTTCCGCCCAATGCGACGAAGACGCTGCGCACATTCTCGATGGCGGAGGTCGCTCACTACCTCGGGGTCTCGCAGAACAATCTGAAGCGTCTCCATCTCGAAGGCAAGGGGCCGTTGCCTGACCAAAGTCCTTCCGGCCGTCGCTCCTACACGGCTACACAAATGCTCGAGCTCAGACAGTTCCTGGACCAGCATGGCAGGACCGAAGTCAAGAAGTACGTTCCGCACCGCAAGCTTGGCGACAAGCTCCAGGTGGTTGCGGTGGTCAATTTTAAAGGCGGCAGCGGCAAGACGACCACGGCTGCCCACCTCGCCCAGCACCTGGCGCTGACGGGTCACCGGGTTCTTGCGATCGATCTTGATCCGCAAGCTTCGCTGTCTGCACTGCACGGCTTCCAGCCCGAGCTCGATCGCAACCTCTCGCTTTATGAAGCGATCAGGTATGACGACGAACGCAGGTCGATCGCGGATGTGATCATCCCGACAAATTTCCCCGGCCTCGACATCATTCCCGCCAATCTCGAGCTGCAGGAGTACGAGTATGACACGCCGCTCGCCATGCAGGACAAAGCCTCCAATGCCGGCCGCCAGTTCTTCACGCGCATGGCCAAAGCGCTGTCGGAGGTTGACGACCGGTACGATGTCGTCGTTGTCGATTGCCCGCCCCAGCTTGGCTATCTGACTTTGACGGCAATGTCGGCGGCCACATCGGTCCTCATTACGGTCCATCCGCAGATGCTCGACCTGATGTCGATGAGCCAGTTCCTGCTGATGCTTGGCGGCATATTGAAGACCATCAAGGCCGCCGGCGCCGCGATCGAACTCGACTGGTTTCGCTACCTGATCACGCGCTACGAACCGACTGATATTCCGCAGGCGCAGATGGTGGGCTTCATGCAGTCCATGCTTGCCGGCCAGATCCTGGAAAATCCGATGTTGAAGTCGACGGCGATTTCCGATGCGGGCCTCACCAAGCAGACACTTTACGAGGTGGAGAAATCGGCCTTCACCCGCTCGACATATGACCGCGCCCTGGAATCGCTCGACGCGGTCAACGCCGAGATCGTCACACTCATCCATCGTGCGTGGGGTCGGTCATGACGGCGAAGTTTACGGCAGTAAAAACCGGCTATTTTGCTCGTGGAATCAGATCGCTAGCCGCGCACGGAGGCGGTTGAATGGCCCGTAAGGATATTTTCGGCAGTGTGATGGGACCCGGCGTGGCAGTGTCGGAAAACCAGGACGTATCGGCGTACGCCGTTCGTGGTGCCTCCCGCTCGATCATGCAGTCCTTCGAGGAGCTCTCCAAGAGTTCGGTCGTCGATCTCGATCCTGCCATGGTCGACACCTCGTTCGTCTCGGACCGCCTGGACGAAGACGACCAGGCGTATCAGGAGTTGCTGTCGGCAATTCGGGACAGAGGCCAAGATTCTCCGATCCTGGTCAGACCGCATCCGGAGGTTTCAGGACGGTTCCAGACGGTCTTCGGCCATCGCCGCGTCAAGGTGGCCCGCCAGCTGGGACGGCCGGTCCGCGCCGTCGTCAAGAAGATGGGCGACGAGGACCATGTCATCGCCCAGGGCCAGGAGAATGCCGCCAGGGCCAATCTGTCCTTCATCGAAAGGACGTTGTTTGCCGATCGCATTCTCAAGCGCGGCCACACGCCGGATACGGTGAAGTCCGCTTTGGCGCTCGATGACACGACCTTCTCGAAGATGCGCTCCGTCACCGGAAATATCCCCGAGCCAGTCATCGTGGCGGTTGGCGCGGCCAAGGCCGTCGGGCGGGACAGATGGTGGCAACTGGCCAAGCTCATGGAGCATCCGGGGAACGCGGGCAGGGCGGCCGACTATGTGAAAAGCCCTGATTTCGCAGAGCCAAGCAGTGATGCGCGGTTTGCGCGCCTCTTCGACTTCCTGAGCGCGCCGGCAAAACGTTCGCCGGCAGCGCCCAAGACCCGAGAAAAGGCCTGGGCGCCGCAGGACAGGTCGGTGCGGGCCAAGATCACCGACACCGGAAAAGTGTTCACGCTTGCCTTGAAGGCAAAGGAGGCCTCGTCATTTGGCGCGTTCATCACCGAGCGGCTGGACGAGCTTTTCGAAGCCTTTCGGCAATCGGAAATGTCGGAGAAAACAGGAGACTGAATCCGCAAAAGAAAAAGGCCCCCGAACGTCGCCGTCGCGGAAGCCCTTCTCGTCTGTAGCAAGCTGAGAATCGCACTTCCCCGAATCACTGTCAAGAGTCGTGGCGCCGTTTCGGCGAGCAGCTTTCTTTTGCCTTCGTGAAAGGTGAGGGAAATGGAGAGTGGGTTTGCGACGACGCCCTTTGGGCGGCGGCCGATGACGCTTGCCTTGGTGAAGGCCAATGCCGCGTCACGGCAGATTCCGGAAGGGGCAGCCGTTGAGAAATGGCAGGTCTACCGGTGGCTATGCGAGGGCAAATCTATCGTCGGCGTTGGCGATCGTGCCCTGGCGGTGCTGAGCGGGCTGTTGACGTTCTATCCTGACGACCAGATCAGCGAGGAAACCGGCTTGATGGTCTTTCCCTCGAACGCCCAGCTGTCTTTGCGGGCGCACGGCATGGCTGATTCGACGCTGAGAAGGAACCTGGCCGAGCTGGTGAGTTGCGGCCTGATCATTCGCCGCGATAGTCCGAACGGCAAAAGGTTCGCTCGCAAAGGGCAGGGCGGTAGTGTCACGGAGGTCTTCGGGTTCTCGTTGGCGCCTCTGCTGACGCGGGCCGTGGAGTTTCAGTGCGCCGCCGAGCAGGTTCGCGCCGAGTGCCTGGCGCTGAAATTGATGCGGGAGCGGATCACGCTGCATCGCAGGGACATTCAGAAGCTGGTCGAGGCGGCGATCGAGGAAGGGGCTCCTGGCGACTGGGGCGGCGTCTGGAGGCGGTTTCGGTCCATCGTGGATGCAATTCCGCGCCGGGCGGGGCTATCCCAGCTGGAAGGGATCGTTGCCGAGCTGACAAAGCTCCACGATGAAGTCGATAGGATGTTGGAAAGCTTCACAGATTCCACGAATCCGAGCGGCAATGAGTCCCAAAGTGAGCGGCAGCAATCTGATTCAAACACAGACTCCATTTTTGTATTTGAACCGGCTTTCGAAAAAGGCAGGGCGGCCGTTGAGCCAAGACCGGCACCGGACGAGCGATTGAAAAGCTATCCGATTGGACTGGTGCTGAAGGCCTGCCCCGAGATTGCGGACTATGCGGTCAACGGGATCGCCAGCTGGCGCGATTTGATGCTCACCGCCGCCCAGGTGCGCGGCTACCTTGGGGTTTCACCGTCGGCCTATGAGGAGGCTTGCCATGTGATGGGTCAGGAAGTCGCCGCGATTGTGATTGCGTGTATTCTGCAACGGGCACAGCACATCAATTCGGCCGGCGGCTATCTGCGCGTGCTGACGGAAAAGGCGAGGGCTGGGCAGTTCTCGGTCGGACCGATGCTGATGGCCGCGCTCAAGGCCAATGGCCCGGCAACGAGGATGACGGGATGAGCGAGGGGGTTCGTGGCGCTCAGGGTTGATCGGCGCTGCTCCGGTGGACCTAAGTGGGTGACGGCATGCAGCCGCCTACCGTCAGCAGAGCTTGAAAGTTACCCAGTAATGCCATATGTTTTGCACAAGAAACATGACTCCTGATATGGTGGCTGAAGGCTATGGGCCAAGCACTCAAGATAGCCGAGCAGAATGGGCCGCTCATCTTGTCCTATATGGATCGGAACGGGAAGATTGGGATCGAGCAGGTCGCGGACGGCTTTGGCATGTCCAAGGGTCAGTTGGCCCAGACCGCTGGTCTTGCGCGCGAAACTCTTTATCGGCCAGAGCGAAGTGCTGGGGTAAAGACCCAGGGGCGTCTGCGCGAAATGCTCGAAATCATCAGCCGCGTGAGCGATTGGGCCGGTGGCAAGGAACAGGCGATGGCCTGGTACCGGGCTCAGCCGCTTCCGGCATTTGGCGGACGCACCGCCGAAGCGCTGGTGAAGGATGGCAAGGCCGCCGCGGTCCGTGATTATCTCGATCACATGGCCGTTGGTGGCTTTGCGTGAGGTTTGCCGGAACCTGTTACAGGGCGCACGATCCACGTTGGGCCTTCAAGCCGACTTCCGGTGACGGAGCCGCGATCAGAGGCGCCCGGTTCAACCCCAAAGGCGTGCCGGCGCTCTATCTGGCGCTGACGATCATGACAGCAGTCAAGGAAGCCAACCAGGGCTTTGCGCACAGGATCGATCCCTGTGTCCTTTGTTCCTATGAGGTCGACTGCGAGGACGTCGTGGATCTGACGACCGAGGGGGCAGAATTCGCCATCGCGCTCGAGGACATGGCCTGTGCCTGGGCCACGGCTCTGAGTGAGGGAGAGCGTCCGGCGTCCTGGTCCATTTACGACCGGCTGAGGCCCCGCGGTGTTGCCGGAATTGTGGTCCCAAGCTTCTCGCCAAGTGCCCAGGATGAGGATCGTAACCTTGTCCTTTGGGACTGGGGCCCGGACCTTCCGCACAAAGTAACCGTCTTCGATCCGAGCGGCCGGTTGCCGAAGGACCAATTGTCTTGGTCATAAGGCTCGTGGAAGGGCAGGGGAGGGGGCTTGTCAGGGCCTACAAACCGCTTGCCTTGGTGAGGTTGACTCGGAACCGGTCGCGCCGGCGCTGATAGCGTCGGGTCATCTCGGCCGAGGCATGGCCAAGCTGTTTTTGCACATATCGCTCGTCGACCTCGGCCGAGGAGGCCAGACCAGCACGCAGCGAGTGGCCTGAAAACCTCATTTCCCGCTCGCTTTCGGACAATTCGCCTCGCACGCCTGCAGCCAGTGCCGCACGCTTGACGAGGCGGGCGACTTCCTGATCGTTCAACCGATCAGTTCCCGCTGTCTTGCCCTGGCCGGTGACGCGTCGAAACAGCGGGCCGTGGGCGACCCGGGCAAGCTTGAGCCAAGTCTCCAGCGCCACCACCGGGCAGGTAGCGTCGGACGAGCCGCGACCGATCTCGACCTCACGCCAGCCGGTCTTACCGCGCAAGGTGACGAGCAGCCCTTTTTCAAGGATCTCGACCCAGCCACGACTATCCTCGGTTTGATCCCTGGCCACGTCGAGGCCGACGATTTCCGAGCGGCGCAGGCCGCCCGCGAAGCCGAGCAGCAGCATGGCACGGTCGCGCAAACCGCGTAGGGTGCCGCGGGGAAGCGTCTCCAGCATGGCAATCAAATCCTTGGGCAGGATCGCTTCCTTCTGCCGGGGAGGGGACGCGTGGGTGTTGCGGATACCGGCCATAACGGTGGCGATATGCCGGTCCTTGCGGTCGAGCGGCTGGCCGCGCTGCGCATAGTTCCAGGTCAGGGAGGAAAGCCGGCGTTCGATCGTCGACACCGAATTAGGTTTCTTGTCGCCGGCCGCCTTGCCGGAGGCGCAAGCGGTGATGTAGAGGCCGACGACCTGCGGATCGGGCGGAAACATCTCGACGACGTGGCGCCGGCACCAGCCGGCAAAATGCTTCCAGTCCGAGCTATAGGCGCGGCGGGTATTGGCGGAACTCGCTGCCTCGACATAGTCGCGGGCGCGATCGGCGAGGTGATCGAGGTGGCCGGGAAAGCGCAGCCGGTCGACAGGATTTTGCTCCGGCAGGGCATGGGAGGGATTATTCCTGGCGGCCGTCAACCGCGCATTTGACTCTTCAGCAGTCTCTCGGCCCATGGCGTGGACGATCTCCACGATATCAGGCAGGTCATCTTGTTCGGGCAATCTCGCGGATCCTCAACTATGATTCGCAACATATCATGTCGGGGACGTTTGGCTGGAACGTCAGCCCGAAATATGCCCTGAGATCGGCGGTTGGTATGATGTTCAACGGCTTTCATTTTCGTTGAACATGGACTATGTTCAACAACGACATTTTTGTTGAGCATCATGATAACGCGCCATTCGCCGCTCGCCCATTCGGCCTACCACGATCTTCTGTCGTCCCTGCACGATGAAGTCGCGGCGGAGATCCGCGGAACGCCGACGCGGATTGACCGCAACGGCCGCGTCTATTGGTACGATACCTACCGCGTCGGTTCCGACGTCAAGAAAACCTATATCGGGGAAGATAGCGACGAACTTCGCCTTCGCATGCAACGCATCAAAGCACTGCGCGACGACCGCGACAATCGCCGACGCAATCGCGCCCGGCTGGTCCGCCTGCTGCGCGCGGAAAGGTTCCTTGGCGTCGATGCCGCGACCGGCAGCATTCTGCATGCATTCGCTTCCGCCGGCGTTTTCCGCCTCGGCGGGACTGTCGTGGGAACTCAGGCGTTCCGCCTCTACGAAGGCGAGCTCGGCGTCCGCTTCACCCTTGACCAGACTGCCCAAACGAACGACGTCGACATAGCCAGCTTCGAGCGACTCTCGATCGCGCTGGACGACAGTGTGTCGGCGCCGCTCGAAAGGGTCCTGAAGGATTTCTCGTTCGAACCGGCGCCGACACTGGACCCCGGCAAGACCTGGCGCTGGAAACAAACGCGGAGCGAGACACTCGTCGAATTCCTGACGCCGTCTTTCGCCGAGGAGGAGGGCCTGCGTCCACTGCCGGCGCTCGGGGTCCACGCCCAATCGCTGCATCACCTCAACTATCTGCTCGCAGAGCCGATGCTAGCAGCCGTTACCTATCGCGACGGCGTGCTCGTGCAAATTCCGCGGCCGGAACGCTTCGCAATCCATAAGCTCATCGTCGCCGACCGCCGCCGGGATGGGCCGGACAGCCTAAAATCCATCAAGGACCGGCTGCAGGCCGAATTCCTGATCGAAGTGCTTGCTACGGACAGGCCGGACGATCTGCGCGAGGCTCTCGAGGACGCCCTGGCGCGCGGCAAGCGCTGGCGGGACAGGATTGCGGCCACCTTGGAGCGCTCGCCACCGCTGCAGGCTGTCCTTGGCGACATGATGCGATAGCTGCCGCACCTGAAAGTGGTTGGTGAACCAAAGCGCGAGGGCGCCAGATCGCCCGTTTATGCGCAGGGCTCGCCATGATCGTGCGCGACATTGCCGCCTGGAGTGCGAGAGTCCGTCCGGAAGCCCGATTGACGTCGATTTTGGCATTCCGCTCGACGAAAGCGGCTGACTGCCGCCCGCTGTCCGTGGTTAAGCGCTACCCGGTCCGCCCAATGAACGCGACTTGTCGTCGATCTGACGGCGAAAAGAGGCAGAAACCCGCGCGAAAACGGCCATTTCCCAGCTTCGTACAGACACGAATGATAATGCAACATTATCATTCGTTTTATCGTGCCGACAGGCTGTGCGTTTTGGCGCGAAATTGATGGCGCAAAGCGCACGGCCACTTTACCCTCAAAATCATGATTCGCCTTGATCCCGCGACCGCCAGCTCCACTGTGCCGCCGACCGTCCCTGCCTGGGCGCTCGCTGACAGAGGCACGCCGAGCGATGCGGACGCCGCCTTCCAGGCCGGCGCCGCCTTGGGCGCGCTCGACAGCCTCGCCCGGCTGGAGCCTGCCTGGGTCGGCGCCTGGCGCCAGCGGCTGGCGTTGAAATGCGCCGGCGCCAGCATGCGGCTGGCCGGCCGCGCCGAGGACGAGGCCGCCCTGCGTGACGCTTGGCAGCTTTGCCCGGCCGGCGCCGATCCCGGTCCCGCCGGCGCCATTTTTGGCGCCTGGCGGCAACTGGCGCTGCAGCCGCCAACCGCCACCGCCGATCGGCTTGAAAAGATCGTGGAGATGCTGGGGCTCGCCTGGGACGGCGCGGCGCTCGCCGACCTCTGCACGGAGATTGAAAAGCTGGCGGGCTCGCAACGGCCGGCGCCGTTCGTCGCCGCGACGATCGCTGCCCGCGTCGTCGCCATGCGCCCCGATGCCGAGCTGTTTGCTTGGTGGCTCGCCGACCTGGTGCTGGCGCAGGCCCTGCACTGGCCGCGGCCGCTGTCGCTCCTGATGGCACAGGCTTTTGGCCCGGCCTTTCGCGCCGGGGCCGCTGGCGGCAAGCGCATCCGACCCGGGGAAAGAGATTTTGAGCGTGCGGTCTGCGGCGCACTGGTTCAGGCGGCGGCCGAGGCCTGCCGACTGGCCAGCGAAATGTCACGCCGGGCCGAAAAACTCCTGGCGGTTGTGCCGAAACTGCGCGCAAAAGGCGCCAGCGAGGTGATTTTTCTGCTTCTGAATGAAGATGCCGTCCCCGGTACGCTGACGACGAAAAACCTGTCACGCTTTGCGGCGCGGCGACTGTTCGAGCGGCTGCAGCAACTCGAGGCCGTGCGCGAGCTGTCGGGTCGCACCAGCTTCCGGCTGTTCGGGCTGTAGCGATGAGCGAAGCGTCCGCCCGCCGCAAGCCAAACGATCAGCCGGCGTTGCTGGACACCGAGCTCGAGCATCTGCCGCCAGAACTGCGCTGGCGCGAATGGATGGGCCGCGTCGAGGCGGTGATCTTTGCGGCCAGCGAACCGGTGACACGTAGTGTCCTCGCGCGGGTGGTGGGAAGAAATTGCAATGTCGACCTGATCATCGACGACATTCGCGCCGAGCTCGTCGGCCGTCCCTACGAGCTGGTGTCGGTCGCCGGCGGCTGGCAGCACCGGACCAAAAAGGTTTTTGGCGACGTCATCCACACCGCCTTCGGCCAGCAGGGCGCCGATGGGTCAAAAGAACTGTCGCAGTCGGAGGCTCTTGTGCTGATGTGCATCGCCTATTTCCAGCCGATCACTCGCGGCGAGCTGTCTTCCTTCTTCGGCAAGGAGGTGTCGCGCGATCTGATCGGCGTGCTGCGCGCGCAGGACCTCATCGCGTCGGGGCCGCGCAGCCCCACTCAAGGCGCGCCCTACACCTATGTGACGACCAAGAATTTCCTGTCGCAGTTCGGGCTCGACACGCTGCGCCAGCTGCCGGATTTCGAGGCGCTCGAGGACGCCGGGCTGCTGTCGAAGGAAAAGCTGATGGCCGGCGATATCCCTACCGGGCTGGTGGGCGGGGAGGGCGATTGCGAGAAAGAGGCAGAGGACGATGTGGTTGAAGACCCACTGTCTTGACTGGTCGTTGCGCATTGCAACCACATCCCCCAAGTGTCGCGGCAGGGCGCGCGCGAACTGGTGGGTGCGGTTTCAGCCTGCGCGAGATGACGGGCCACGGAAGTTTGCGGGCGCGCGGGGGCTCATTCAGGGTCAGAAAAAAGGGCGCAACCGTGCGCTAGTCTAGTGGCGAAAATGGTTGGGGTTTGCCATTGCCGCTCTGTTGCGAGCTATCGGCGTAAATTTGGCTTGTGTGCCCTAGCATAGAGGTTGGGCGTCGCCTCGGCCTCAATGAGGTCGATCCCAGATCCAAATTGGCCGCGCAGAATGGACAAAGCGCCGCAATCGTCGCGTTCCTGCTCGACCATCCCAACACGTCCTTCGATGAAGTCGACCTGCCGGCACGCATCAAGCTCCGCCCAGAAGCCATCTGTCGCAACCAGCAGTGGCCGATCGTCGAGTTGGATCGAATTCAGATCAGAAGCAATGAAGCGCTTCGAGCGGAAGCTACGCGTGAGCCTGTGACGTGCGGGATCTTTCGCGACACTCTCGATCGCCGCGGGTAGCAGCGGATTGGCGAGCGTATGCGGCTGAGTCAGCCATGCGATCCATCCATCGTCTTCTAGTCGGCCTACCAGGCAATCGCCTGCATGCAGCACCAGCGCTAGGCCCGTCGCTTCAAGGTGCAGGAGGGAGTAGCTGGCTGAATCGGTGCGAAAGTCCGTCGCGAGCGCTGCGTGGATCATGCGAAGCTGCGCGATCAGGGCGTCGGCGGTCACCTCTTCAGTCCCGGTTACGAACCAGTTGACCATGCGGTGCGCAATCTCGCGCGCAAAATCGCCGCTGGCTGACCCCGACGTTGATCCATCGAGAACGATGGCCAGGACGGCGTCGCCGCGGATGCCTATGCCGGCATGGTCTCGGTTGTCGGCCGTCCGCGTCCCATGCCGGCAATGCCACCGGATTTGCCAGGTCATGTCAGTGCGTATCCAGCGTGCTGATCGTGACCAGCCGCTCGTAAACGATGTCGACACGGCCCGCCGGTCCGCGAATGTTTCCCTCCAGGAAATGGTCGAAGTTCGGATCCTCGAGCAGCGCCGCAATCTGTTCGGCAATGTAGATCCGGATCTCGGGCTCGCCCCTCGCGATCTCCTCGACGAGTTCCTCCCGCCCATCGACCAGAAGGAGAATGTCCTCGGCATCGCGGCTGCCGATGAGATCGCCTTCGCCGCGTCCGCGGTATGCCTCCAACTTGGTCGCGACAAAAAGCTGTGGGGTAAGGCGCCGGATCTCGAGCGCTTCCTCCAGCTGTTCTTTTACGGCTGTCGCGATCCCCGTTGCGTACCAGCGATTGCTGAAACCGAGAATCGCCTCGTCGTCCGGCATGAAGTCGACCTTGAGCTCGCCGAGCTTCATGCGGCAGATGACGGTATCGTCAGCAGCCTCAGTAAAGCCGCGTGCGCGCAACCGCTCCATAAGCTCGCCCCATTCTGCAAAGCCAGCGAGATCGACGATCAGGTCGACGTCGTCGGTCGCTCTCACCCCTTCGAGAACGAAGGGGTCTGTGATGTAGAGCGCGGTCGTGCAGCCGCCGACGAAGACCAGGCGCGCGCGCAGCTCCTCGCCGAGCGCCTCGGCGACCGTCTTCAACATCGCTTTCAACTGACCTTGGACTGTCATTCCAGCCTTTGTGCGAGTAGGTCGGCGGCGAGCTTGCTTTCGCGCTGATTACCGATGCGGATCGCGTCAATGAGGGCGAGATAGGCGTAGAGCCGCTTATCTTTCGCGCAGGCCTCTGGCACGCTTTTGAACAGCGGATCAACCGATTGACCCATATCTTTTGAGTGCGCGTACGGCCAGACGCAGATGAGATTGCCGGCGCTGTGCAGGGATCCCCGCAGCACGGGGGCGGCGAACGCCGTCGGCAACCCGCGCTGCATAGCGCCAGGTCTCGCGGGAAAGACGAATTTCAGGCCGTGGACGATGAACTCGCGCAGATGGCGCCGGCTTGGTTTGGTCCGACCTGTCTTCCTGTCCTTGATCGCGAGGCTCGACACGATGCTGCGCTTGAGCGAAGCGCTGATCTCGGTCTTGCTGATTCCGAGTGCTGCTTCGAGAGCGCGCACCGAATAGGGATCCTCGCCCGCGGCTAGCCCGGCCGGTGGAGATTCATGACCGATATCTTTTGCGTCGTCCTCCAAGCTCGCCAGCTTGAACAGGACGACAACATCCTGGCCCTTCATCATAAGTGCCGTCCTCTGTCCTCGGACAGAGGACACTAAGTACTGCGAAGCCCCCTGTCAACGATCACGCTGTGAAGCGGGTTGGTCCGGCGGTGCAGCGGCACAACCGCATTCCTTAAGCTTTGTCCTCAGTCCCGGGACAGTGGACAGGCAGAGGATTGGCGGCGCAAAGCGGCCTCATACTCCGGTCCGACACTGCGGCGATTACCAAGAGCCAGTGGCGACTCTCGTCGCAAGTGACAACCGGCTTACGCGGCCTTTCTCGTCCTGCATCGTAAAGGTCGGCGCCTGTTTCGCTCGCCGTTTTCCGTACCACGCGGTCGCCTCAAAGGCGGCATGTCGTGGGGCCACACCCTGCAAGAAGCCGAGAAGGTTCCTGGTCGACGCGACTCGGGCCTGGGGCTTTCGTCCCGGCGATCCTAACGTGCTGGAGCGCGCTTGTTCTATCCCAACCGACCTCGTCTCAGCGAAACTCCACTTCCGAAACGTCCACCGATTTAAGCGCGACCATAAGGCTTATGAGGATCGCCGGCCGCGCATCCGGCGCACCGTCGCCTGCATGCAGCCGATGGAGCTGGTGGTCGGCGATGTTCATCCTGTCGACATTCACCTCACTCGTCCTGACGGCACTGTCGCCACTGCTAGGCTGATCGGCTTCTTAGACTGGGCGACGCAGCGCCTCTGGATAGGGCTGATCTTTTTCGAAAAGCGCGGCGGCGTGCAAAACCGCGACGTGATCGAAGTCTTCGCGGCCATGATCGAAGCGTGGGGCATGCCGCAGTCGCTCTATATCGACAACGGCAAAGAATTCGGCTTCGCCGCCTTTCTGGACGATGCCATGCAGCTTACCGTGCAGGGCTTCCATGGCTTGTCCCGATCAACCCACGTCATCAATGCTTTGCCCTACAACGCCTCCGCAAAGCCGATTGAGCGTTTATTCGGTGACTTAGAGACGCGCTATTTCAGCACGGCGCGCGGCCACATCGGCGGCAACCGAATGAGCAAGAAGCAGGAGGCGATCGGCAGGACGGTCGCTCCATTCGGCGCGTTCGAAGATGTGGTGCCAGCCGTAGAAGGCTTCGTGCGTACCTATAATCACACTGCGCAGGGCAAGAAGAGCGCGCTCAAAGGCCTCTCTCCTGAAGCCACGTTCCGCAAACACCTCGAGGCGGGATGGGCGCCGACTGCGATGAGCCGCGACGAAGTGCGCGCGGCATGTGCGCGAACCGAAGAGCGGTCAGTTGTTCAGGGTGCGATATCGGTCGGTGGCCGTCATTGGACATGCCCGGAATTGCAGGCTTACGAGTACGAGAAGATCTGGGTCCGTGTGCCGGCCTATCAAACACCGGCCGAGTTGCTGCTGCTTGACCGCTATGGTGAACGAGTCAGCATAGCCTTTCCCGATGTCGAGTTCCATCCACTCGACAAGCGCGGCGCAAAAGCATCAGCCGAACGCGCAAAGGTGCATCGGCAGGCAGTGCGTGACCTCGATCAGTCGGCGCCTGATATCGACGTGGCTGCACGCCTGATCGCACGCGGCGAAGCCCAGCCTGACACGGTCCCCAACGAGCCCGTCAGCATCGTCACTTACGATCCGGCGAAGCGGCCGGCGCGGATCGTGATGCCGACCTCCGAAGAGCGCCGACGCGAACAAAACGAGCGCATAGCCGTTCAGATGGACTTGGCGAAGAGGATCGTCGGATGACGTTTATCGAAACCGCGCCGCGTTCACCGTACGGGCCGCATTCGATACGGCGGTCAAGATGCGATATCCGGTGCTTGCGGTGGGCAAAGCCGGACTCGGAAAGACTGTAGCGCTCAACTGGATAGCCGCCCAAAGCGGAGCTGCCTATTGTGAGGTTGCGCAGCATGCCAAGGCTATCAGGCCGATGTTCCTGATGCTGCATGACGCCTACGGCGTCCAAAGGGACAGCAAGCACACATACGATCTTGCGAAGGATTGCATGAATTTTTTGGGCGCTCGATACGGCCCGACGCGTCCAATCTTGGTGGACGAATATCAGAACTTCACACCACTGTTTTGCGGGAGCTGCTGCATCTTCAGGAGCGCTGCGGCTTCGCTTTACTGCAAGCCGGCAACACTCATCGTTTAGCGGGCACGAGGCGTGATACCCACACTGTGGATCAGATCGAAAGCCGTATCGGCATGCGTTTCGAGATCGGGCAGCCGACGCGGGAGGACTGCGTGAGGATCGGCGAGGAAAACAACGTTGAGGGAGCCGACGCCTACGAAGCGATAGTTATCTACGGTGAGAACACCTCCCTTCGCGCGCTTTACCATCTCCTCCAGAATTGCGCTGCCGGGACCAGCGGCTTCGGCAGCATTCGTCTTCCGCGGATAGAGACCACGCTTCGCGGCATGTCGTGCGGCAGTGATATGCTCAGGCTTCTACACGAGCGCCGAAACGCCGCCGCAGTCGACCTCCGTAGCCCGGCTTAATTCCGGACGGCGACAGATAATTCCGGACGGCACAGCGCGAACGAACGCTAGCCGCGTGGAAAGGCGATCCGGAGAAAAGCCAAGAGGTCCTATCTTCGAAATCTCTGGAACGCTTCGTGCGGACGATCAATAAGCGCAGCGGAGAAAAGGCCGGGTCACGCCGTTTTGCCACTGGGACAATTGCGCAGTCACGATAGTATTGCACTCGAACAGTCCGAAGTTTGCTTTAAACCGCTCGGTCAATGGATATGTCTCGGCCCTAGAGACAGGACGGCTGTCCGTGGTTTGACAGGGCCGAACAACTAAAGAAGGTCGAGGCGCAGCCTGTCGCGCGCTATCTGCCAGGCGGATTCAACATGCCGCCGCGCCGCCGCTTCGGCTTCGTCGGGCTTGCGCGATCTGACGGCATCCATGATTTCGGTCATCTCGGCAATCGCCGGTCCACGGCGGTTGGCCGAGAGAATCGTCATGGAACGTAGCTGGTTGATGCGCACATTGAGCCCGATCACGATCTCCCAGGCAACGCGCTTGTCGGCGGCCTCGAAAAGCACTTCGTAAAACTTTGTCGTGGCCCGCATCACCTCGGCCGGCTTGCCGGATGCCCAAGCTTCGACAAGGTTGGCGAGCGCGCTGTCGAGCAGGGCCAGTTGCGCATTCGTTGCGGACATGGCGCAGGCGCGCGCTGCTATGCCTTCGAGCAGCGCCCTGAGTTCGTAAATCTCGTCGGTGCGGCCAAGGTCCGGCTTGGCCACGGCCGGCCCGTGCCCGGGGATCATCTGCACCAGGCCTTCGGCCTCCAGCTGCCGCAGAACCTCCCGCACGACCGAGCGGCTGACGCCAAGCTGGTCGCAGAGCGGCCGCTCGACCAGCCTCTCGCCGGGCTGGAAATGGAAATCCATGATCGCCTCGCGCATGCGTTCCAGCGCCAGTGTCCTCAAGGTCTTGGCGCTGCGGTCGATGCGAAGCGTGTCGTCGGTCATGTCCTGTCTCCTGCGCCGCACACGAAAACAGATTCCATGAGCGATTGACAAGGTCCTTGGCGCTCCATAACATGGTATACCATAAGATGATAGGACGTTGCCGACCGAGGATTTCATGCAGCCTGCCATCCGCAAGATCGTCACTTACACCGAGAATACGCTGATCGAAGGTGGCAAGGCAGCGCCCCGGCCGCTGCGCCTGATCGGCGTCGCCGCAGTGCTGACAAACCCCTGGGCCGGGCGCGGCTTCACGGAGGATCTATCGCCGGAAATCCGCGCCTGCGCCCCGGTTCTGGGCGAACTCTTGACCCGCGAGGTCATCGCCATTGCCGGTTCGGGCGAAGCGATCGAGGGTTATGGCAAGGCCGCCATCTGCGGCACCTCGGGCGAGGTCGAGCACGCTTCGGCGCTGATCCACACGCTGCATTTCGGCAACCACTACCGCCGCGCCGTCGGCGCCAAGACCTATCTTGCCTTTACCAATTTGCGCGGCGGACCGAACACGCCGATCATGATTCCGCTGATGGACAAGAACGACGAAGGGCGTCGCTCGCATTACCTGACCGTGCATTTCCAGATCGGCGACGCGCCGGCGCCGGACGAACTGGTAGTGGCGCTTGGCGCTTCGATCGGCGGCCGCCCGCATCACCGCATCGGCGACCGCTACCAGGACCTCAAGGAGCTTGGCGACCTGCATGGCTGACGTTCCCGTATCGGCATGGGCTCGACAGGGCACTGCGCCCGACGGCACCGGCTTCATCCGGGCCGGCTCGGGCGCGCCGGTGCTGTTCATCCACGGCGTCGGCATGAACGCCGCCATCTGGCAGCCGCAGATCGAACGGATGGCCGGCCGCTTCGACGTCATCGCCATCGACATGCTCGGCCATGGCCAGTCGCCGCTGCCGCCGCAGCACCCGGAACTGACCGACTATGCCGACCAGGCCATTCGCCTTCTCGATCATCTCGGCCTCGACCAAGTGTTCGTCGTCGGCCACTCGATGGGCGCGCTCGTCGCCCAGGAACTGGCGCTACGCGCGCCGGAGCGCGTCCGCCGCATCGTCTCGATGAATGCCGTCTTCCGGCGCCCGCGGGAGATGGCCGACGCCGTTCGCCAGCGTGCGGCGGCTCTCAATGGGCGTGGCGATACTGCCGGCGCGGCACGGACGATTGCCCGCTGGTTCGGGGATCCGGTGCCGGCCGAACTCGAGGCGGCGGCGCAAAAGACGGCATCCGCGCTCAGCGCCGCCGATCCGGAAGGTTATGCCCGCACCTATCGCCTGTTCGCGCGCGCCGATGGCGACCACGCCGAGCGCCTGCAGACCCTGGCCGTGCCAGCTTTGTTCATCACCGGATCCGAGGACAAAAACTCCTCGCCGGCCATGTCGGCCGCCATGGCGCGGCTGGCCCCGCATGGCCGCTGCACCGTGCTTGCCGGCGAACGCCACATGATGGCGGTGGCGGCCCCTGATCTCACCACGTGGCATATCGCCGACTTCCTCGGCGGAGGCGCAACGGCCGGGCAAGGCAGCGTGGTGGATGCCGGCGCCGGTTTCGACAGCGGCGAGTTCCGCCGCGCGCTGGGCTCCTTCCTCACCGGCGTCACCATCGTCACCACGATCGGGCCCGAAGGCGAGCCGCGCGGCTTCACCGCCAACTCCTTCACCTCCGTATCACTGGATCCGCCGCTGGTGCTGGTCTGCATCGCCCACAAGGCGCTCGGCCACCCCGTCTTCGCCACGTCGAAGAGCTTCGCCATCAACATCCTCAACGAGGGTCAGAAGGCCGCATCCGGCATCTTCGCCTCGAAGGCGGCCGACAAATTCGCCGCCGTGGCGTGGCGGCCGGGACGCACCGGCAGCCCGGTGCTGGACGGCTCGGTCGCATGCTTCGACTGCGACATGGAGCGGCTGGTCGATGCCGGCGATCATTCGATCCTGATCGGCCGCGTCCGCGATTTCGAGCACAATTCCTCGCCGCCGCTCGGCTATTGCCGCGGCGCCTACATCGCGCCTGGGCTCAGCCAGGAGGCGCTGGCTGCCGCGCCGCCCGACACCGATGTCGGCGCCATCCTCGAGAATGGCGGCAGGGTGCTGTTCCTGGAAACGGCCGATGGCTTCGAACTGCCGCGCGGCCGGGGTCTGGGTTCGGCCGGCGAAGGCAAGAGCCTCAAGGGGCTGCTGGCGGCAAAGGCCATCGAGGCCCAGCTCGGCTTCCTCTTCGCCGTCTGGGACGATGCGGCAAGCCCTTCGCGCTCGCATGTCTATTATCGCGGCACCTTCGACGTACCCGCCTCCAGCGATCGCGGCATCCGGCTGGTCGACATCGACGCGATCGGGACATTGAAGATCGCGGATCCGGCGATCCGCTCCATGGTTGCCCGCTTTGTCAAGGAATGCTCGCAGGATGCTTTCGGCGTCTATGTCGGCAATGAGACCGAAGGCGAGGTCCGGCCGCTGGCCAGGGCCGGCGTTTCCGCCGTTAGAACAGGTGACCAGGAATGAAATTCTCGCTCTTCGTGCATATGGAACGGTCGGATCTGGCCAAGCCGCATTCCGAGCTTGTGGCCGAGCTCGAAGAACTGGTCCTGATGGCCGAACGGGCCGGCTTCGAGACGGCCTGGATCGGCGAGCATCACGGCATGGAATTCACCATCTCGCCCAACCCGTTCATCAACATCGCCTATCTCGCCGCCAGGACGAGCCGCATCCGCCTCGGCACCGGAACCGTGATCGCGCCGTTCTGGCACCCGATCAAGCTTGCCGGCGAGGCGGCGATGGCCGACGTCATCAGCGGCGGCCGGCTCGACATCGGCATCGCACGCGGCGCCTACAGCTATGAATATCAGCGCGTCTTCCCCGGGCTCGACGCCTGGGGCGCCGGCCAGCGCATGCGCGAGATGGTGCCGGCGATCCGCGGCTTGTGGGACGGCGACTTCGAACTCTCCTGCGAGTTCTGGCAATTCCCGCCTACGACATCCTCACCCAAGCCCGTGCAGAAACCCTACCCGCCGATCTGGGTGGCGGCGCGCGACCCCAACTCGCATGACTTCGCCGTTGCCAATGGCTGCAAGGTCCAGGTAACGCCGCTGGCGTCCGGCGACGATGAGGTGGCGAGCCTGATGCAGCGCTTCAACACCGCCTGTGCCGCGCATCCCGAGGTCGAGCGGCCGGAAATCATGCTTCTGATGCACACATTCGTCGCCGAGGACGCCACCGATACCGAACGCCTCAGCCAGGACCTGTCGACCTTCTACTGCCAGTTCGGCGCCTGGTTCCAGAACAAGAAGCCGGTGCACCAGGGCATATTGGATCCGCTGACCCCGGACGAGATCGCGGCCATGCCGCAATACGCGCCCGACAAGATCCGCCAGAACCTGGTGATCGGCGAGGCCGACGAGGTCATTGCCCGGCTGAAGGCCTACGAGGCGCTCGGCTACGACCAGTATTCGATCTGGATCGACAGCGGGCTTCCGCACGAGCGCAAGGTGAAATCGCTGCAACTGTTCATCGCCCGGGTGATGCCGGCCTTCCTCTGATCGCGAGACCATGACCGAGGCTTTATTCAGGAACTTCATCGATGGCCGCTTCGACGAGCCGTCCGTCACCTTCGACAGCGTCGATCCGTCGACCGGCGCGCTGTGGGCGAAGATGCCGGCGGCTACCGAAGCCGATGTCGATCGCGCCGTCGAGGCCGCGCACCGCGCGCTGAACTCCGGCCCGTGGCGCACGATGACGGCCACCGCGCGCGGTAAACTGCTGGTCAAGCTCGGCGACCTCGTCATCGCCAATGCTCCGCGCCTGGCCGAACTCGAGACACGCGACACCGGCAAGATCATCCGCGAGACCCGCGCCCAGATCGCCTATGTCGGCGACTACTACCGCTATTATGGCGGGCTCGCCGACAAGCACCAAGGCGCGCATGTGCCGATCGACAAGCCGGATCTCGACGTCACCATTCGTCGCGAGCCGATCGGCGTCGTTGCCGCCGTCGTGCCATGGAATTCACAGCTCTTCCTCTCGGCCGTCAAACTCGGCCCTGCACTCGCCGCTGGCTGCACGGTCGTGCTCAAGGCATCCGAGGATGGCCCGGCGCCGCTGCTCGCCTTTGCCGAACTCGTCCATGAGGCCGGCTTTCCCGCCGGCACCGTCAACATCCTCACCGGCTTCGGCCAGGATTGCGGTCGGCGCCTGACCAGCCATCCGTTGGTCTCGCGTGTCGCCTTCACCGGCGGTCCATCGACGGCGCGCGCCATCGTCGGGAACACGGCCGAGAACCTTGCCTATACGACGCTGGAGCTCGGCGGCAAAAGCCCGGTCGTCGTCTTTGCCGACGCCGATCTCGACAGCGCCGCCAACGCCGTCGTCGCCGGCATTTTCGCCGCGACCGGCCAGAGCTGCGTCGCCGGTTCGCGGCTGCTGGTCGAGCGTTCAGTGAAGGACGAATTCCTCGCCCGGCTGAAGCGCAAGGCCGAGGCGATCCGCATCGGCGATCCGCAGGACGCCGCCACCGAAATGGGTCCGCTCGCCACGCAGCGCCAGCGCGACTGGATCGAGAAAGTGGTCGCTGAAAGCCTGGCCAAGGGCGGCAGGCTGGTCACCGGCGGCGCGCGTCCGGGCGGCCCCGGCTTCTACTACACGCCGACCATCATCGATGCCGGCACCCCTGACCTGCCCTGCGTGCGCGAAGAACTGTTCGGGCCGGTGCTCAGCGCGCTTGCCTTCGACACCGAGGCACAAGCGCTGGCGCTCGCCAACGACACACCCTTCGGCCTGGCGTCCGGCGTCTTCACCTCCAACCTCGGCAAGGCGCACCGCATGGCGCGCGACATTCACGCCGGCGTGGTGTGGGTCAACACCTACCGCGCCGTGTCGCCGCTCGTTCCCTTCGGCGGCTATGGCCTGTCCGGCCTCGGCCGCGAGGGCGGGCTCGACGCCATCAGAGACTACACACGCTCGAAATCCGTCTGGATCAAGACATCGGACGAGCCGATCCCCGATCCCTTCGTCATGCGCTGAGGAGCGTGAGGCGCAGGGCCACTGCAAAACGACAACGATAAAACAAACCACAGAGGAGAATGACATGAAACTGATCTTGACCGGCATTCTTGCCGGGCTTCTGGCCGCAACCGCCGCGCACGCCGATGAAATGGCGTTCACCAGCTGGGGCGGCACCACGCAGGAAGCGCAGACCAAGTCCTGGGCAGCGCCGTTTGAAGCTAGCTCGGGCATCAAGGTGCTGCAGGACGGGCCGACCGACTACGGCAAGCTCAAGGCCATGGTCGATGCCAAGAACGTCACCTGGGACGTCGTCGACGTGGAGATGGACTTCGCCATTAAGGCGGCCAAGGACGGCCTGCTGGAGCCGATCGACTTCGCGGTCGTGCCCAAGGCCGATCTCGACCCGCGCTTCAGCAACGACCACGCGGTCGGCAGTTTCTATTATTCCTTCGTGCTGGCCTGGAATAAGGGCTCCGTCTCCGGCGAACCGGCGAGCTGGGCCGACATGTTCGACACCAAGAAATTTCCCGGCAAGCGCACCTTCTACAAATGGTCGGCGCCGGGCGTGATCGAGATCGCGCTCCTGGCCGACGGCGTGCCGGCGGACAAGCTCTATCCGCTCGACCTCGACCGCGCCTTCAAGAAGCTCGACACCATCAAGTCCGACATCGTCTGGTGGGGCGGCGGCGCCGAGTCACAGCAGCTGATCGCGTCCGGTGAGGCAACCTTCGGCCAGCTCTGGAACGGCCGTGTCTTTGCCCTGCAGCAGGACGGCACCGACGTCGGCGTTTCCTGGAACCAGAACCTCACCGCCGCCGACGTGCTCGTCGTGCCGAAGGGCGCCAAGAACAAGGACAGCGCGATGAAGTTCCTGGCCGCCGCCACCAGCCCGGCCGGCCAGGCGAAATTCGCCGAGGCGAGCGGCTACGCGCCAATCAATACCAAGGCCAAGGCCGCGATGCCCGCCGACGTGGTCAAGGGCCTGCCCGACGCCCATGTCGATGGCCAGATCAACCTCGACATGAACTACTGGGCCGAGCACCGCGACGAGATCGCGACGCGCTGGTACGCCCGGCAGACCAAGTAACGCTGCAGCCGGCGGGGCGCGCCTGGCGCGCCCCGCTTCGAGAAGGACCGCTCGATGCGAGGAAACTCTCTCAGACGCAATTCGGTTGCCGGCCTGCCGGCCGGCAGCGGCGGTGCAGTGCCGGCCCTGCTCCTGGTCGGGCTGTTCTTCATCGTGCCGGTGGTCGCCTTGCTGCTGCGCAGCGTCACCGATCCCGAGCCTGGCTTGCAGAACTACGCCGCGCTGTTCGGAAGCGGCACCTATGTGCGTGTGTTCCTCAACACCTTTCTCGTCGCCGCCCTCGTCACCGCCGTCACCATCGTGATTGCCTTCCCTGTCGCCTGGATGCTGGCGATCATGCCGCCGGCCCTCGGCTCGATGGTCTTCGGCATCATCATCCTGTCGATGTGGACCAACCTTCTTACCCGCACCTATGCCTGGATGGTGCTGTTGCAGCGCACCGGCGTCATCAACAGGGCGCTGATCGGGCTCGGCATCATCCACGAGCCGCTGCCCCTCATCAACAATCTGGCCGGCGTCACCATCGGCATGGTCTATATCATGCTGCCCTTCATGATCCTGCCGCTGGTCGGCACTTTGCGCGCCATCGACCCGATGACGCTGCGCGCGGCGGCCCTGTGCGGCGCTGGCCCTTTCCAGGCCTTCCGCCGCATCCTGCTACCGCTGTCGCTTCCCGGCATCGCCGCCGGCGGGCTGATGGTCTTCGTCATGTCGCTCGGCTATTTCGTGACGCCCGCGCTGCTCGGCGGCACCTCCAACATGATGCTCGCTGAAACGATCGCCCAGACGGTGCAGTCGCTGCTCAATTGGGGGCTCGGCAGCGCCGCCGCCTTCGTCCTGCTCGTAGTCACCATGGCGCTCTACGCGATCCAGCTTCGCCTGGTCGGCGTCGGGCGCACCGGCGGAGGGCTCTGACATGCTGCTCGACTACGACCGGCTCGGCTGGCTGCGCGTGGCGCTGGTCGGCTTTACGGCGGCGGTCGCGGCTTTCCTGCTGCTGCCGGTGGTCTTCATCGTGCTGTTGTCGTTCGGCTCGTCGCGCTGGCTGGCCTTTCCGCCGCCCGGCTGGACGCTGAAATGGTACGAGCAGCTGTTTGCCGATCCGACCTGGATCGACGCCGCGCTGACCAGCGCCAGGATTGCCGCCATGGCCGCCATCCTCGCCGCCGTCATCGGCCTGTTCGCCTCCTTTGCCTTGGTCCGCGGCGAATTTCGCGGACGGCAGGTCCTGCGCGGGCTGCTCTTGACGCCCATGGTGCTGCCAGTGGTCGTGTTTGCCATCGCCATCTACGCCTTCTTCCTGCGCATCGGCCTGGCCGGCACCACGATCGGCTTCGTCATCGCCCACACCATCCTGGCGCTGCCCTTCGCCATCATTCCGATCACTGCCGCACTCGAGGGCTTCGACAAATCCATCGAGGACGCGGCCATTGTCTGCGGCGCCAGTCCGCTGCAGGCACGGCTCAAGATCACACTGCCATCGATTCGGATCGGCATCGTCTCGGCGGCCATCTTCGCCTTCCTCGCCTCCTGGGACGAGGTCGTGGTGGCGATCTTCATGGCGAGCCCGACCTTGCAGACCTTGCCGGTCAAGATCTGGGGCAGCCTGCGGGCCGACCTCAGCCCGGTGGTCGCCGCCGCCTCCAGCCTGCTTGTCGGCCTCACTTTGTGCCTGATGATCGTGACCGCACTCCTTCGCAGAAAACTATCCAGATGACCCGACCGTTCCTGTCCATACGCGCGGTGAGAAAGACGTTCGGCGCCTTCGTCGCCGTCCACAACGTCACCATCGACGTGCCCAAAGGGGAGTTCCTGACCTTTCTCGGACCATCGGGTTCCGGCAAGTCGACGACGCTCTATGCCATCGCCGGCTTCCAGGATCCGAGTTCCGGTGACGTGCTGCTGGAGGAAAAATCGCTGCTGTCGGTGCCATCGCACAAGCGCAACATCGGCATGGTCTTCCAGCGCTACACGCTGTTTCCGCATCTGAGCGTCGCCGAAAACGTCGCCTTCCCGCTGCGCGTGCGCCGCCGGCCGGACGCCGAGATGAAGCGCAAGGTCGCCGACATGCTGGCGCTGGTGCGCCTCGAAAACTTCGCCGACCGGTTCCCTGGCGCGCTGTCGGGCGGCCAGCAGCAGCGCGTGGCGCTGGCCCGGGCGCTCGCCTACGATCCGCCGATCCTGTTGATGGACGAGCCGCTGTCGGCGCTCGACAAGAAGCTGCGCCAGGAAATCCAGGCCGAGATCCGCCGCATCCATCGCGAGACCGGCGTCACCATTCTCTATGTCACCCACGATCAGGAAGAGGCGCTGCATCTGTCGGATCGCATAGCCCTCTTCAAGGAGGGACGCATCGAACAGATCGGCACCGGCGAAGACCTTTACCTGAGACCAGCCAGCGAGTTCGTCGCCGGCTTCATAGGCAATTCGAATTTCCTGTCCGCCGAGCATCTGGAAAGCGCGGCCGGCACGGCGACGGTGCGGCTTGCCGATGGTTCGGTCGTGGCCGGCGTGAAGACGACGCAGGCCTTCGATCGCGGCCAGAAGGCGCGGCTGATGGTGCGCCCCGAGGCCTTCCGGCTCACGCCCGGACCCGCATGGGCGGCGCTTGCCGTCGAGATCGTCGATACCGCTTTCTTCGGCGACCGCAAGCGCGTCGTGGCGCGAACCGCCGGCGGCGATGAGATCGATGTCAGGCCGACTTCGGACGCGGCGGAGCCGGATAGCGCAGATGTAGCGTTACGCGGGCGAGTTTTCTTCGATCCCGCTTCGGCATTCTTGTTCCCGGCTTGAAGCAAGATTGATAAGATAAGTCCATTTCTCTGCAAAAAATTTGGGCGCTCAACGCGGAGCCGTCATCCCCGGCGAGAAGTAAAATTCGATGGTTATCGATTGCAGCTGAAGCGGCGGGGACCGCTCGACGCGCCTGCTTTGTGGTTCCCGATGTTGCATAATTGGCAGTCCGGAATTGCTACTAGTTTCTCTCAACCGGCTCTCTGCGCTGCGGCCCCGCCTCGATTCTCAATTCTTCAATTCGGGAGCGGCAGATGAATTCAATCCGACCTATGAGATCCGAGACCGTTCTGCAAGCCATTGAAGTGCTTCATCCGTGATTGCGAAGTGCCGCGAATAGCGCGGTTTGACATAGGCCTCATTAAGGATGTTGAACCACGCAACGAAGCGCTGTTGCTCACGAGGCCATGCTTCGGCCAGTTCTTGGACCTGATCCTCGGCGAGGCCGCGCAGGAATTTTATATTGTGAGAGGCGGGGCTGTAGTTCGTCAGCACCAGCAGCAGCCCCGCGTAGGCCTGCTCGATTGCTTGATGAAGGAGAAACGCCGCCTCCTTGGAGTCCTTTTCGCTCCGATAGAAAGTGGCACCCTTGGCGAACTTCCTTGCCTGAGGCAAACGGTCCTCCATGTATTCGGCCGCGACTCGAAGGGCGTCGACGGGTTTAACAGGGATCGGATTTGTCAGCGGTTCCTCATCAAGCTCGTAGAGGACAACGCCATCGCGGCGGATGTCTACAAAGAAATACTGCCCTTCGCGTAGCGCAGTGTTCACCTCGCGGCGTGAGTGCACAATGAAACTCACCGGGGTATCAATCTCACGCATCAACCGGTCGGCCGCTGCCTGCCAGTAGCCGGCGAAATCGGTCAGCTTTCGATTGTTGACGACAATCAGGAGATCGAAATCGGAGCGGTAACCCTTTTTCGTATGGGGCTCGTCGACCCAGTCACCGCGGGCATAGGACCCGAAAAGGATGATCTTCAGGATGCGGCCGCGCTTCTTGAAATCGGCCGTTCCGCCTTTTAGCGCGTCTTCGAGCTCCTGAAGAAGAACCTTGACAGTCCTGGTCAGCTCACGCTGCTTTGGCGGTGGGAGATGATCGATGCTGGATTTCATAAACAAGGTCGACTGCCCACTACACATGCATAGCCGGGAAAAAGCTACGAATCCCCATAATGATCCGTCGCATCAGGCGAAGCAACGCAAATGTCATTCTTGTATTGTGATGATTTGTTGCCGCTGTGTGAAGAGCATTGCAACGCACAAATTCTTTGCAATGGGCGATCCCGTCCTTCCCGGCCTGGGCGACTTTCAATCCGCGCCCCGTTCTCAAGGTTCCCGACGAAGGCCAGAACTGCTTCGATCTGGCCGTCGGCGGCAAGCTCCGCCGCGGTGAGAGCTCTTTCGATTGCGCGAGCCGTGCGCGGGTCACGACAAATCTCCGAATGTTCTCCTAGGCACGACATATCCATATTTCAGTGCATCGCAAGTGGACAGCACTAACACCTTGTAGGGCGTTCGACGCCCTCTCCATTGTCGAATTGATGATATCGGTCGCAACGCGCCGCATGTCGCTGGTGGAAGGCTGCCTGCCGCTGGCCTCACATCGGGCTCTTGATGCTCGACTCCCGGCAGCCAGACGTGACCAACTGCCCGTTGATATCATCAGGGCCATGTGGCACGCCTCGCCGGGGGCGGTCTGCGCCGCGTCCCGCCTGCGGCGGCGCTATGCTGACGCTCCTTAAGCCGCCCTGTTGAACCGGTCTCGGCGTCACGAACCGGCTCGGCGATGAAATGACAATGTCCTTGCGGCGGACATTTCATCGTCTGCGCTTTCTACGCCCTCATTTGCTTTGGCCGCTAGGCGGCGCGGCTGACGCCGAAGATTTTTCCCCGTGAGACAGCGTTGATACTCGAAAGTGTTGGGCGGACGGAATTCGGTGCCGGGCCAAGACAGTGCAAGCCGGTCTATACGCTATTATATATCAGAAAGGCGATATGATCATTATGCGATATCGTCCGGTTGACGTAGATCGCGCAACGCGCTAGATATAATATCCTGATCACTTTGCCCCTTTTGATCTGGATTCTACATCATGGCCTACCAGAGCGAAAACCTGATCGCGCAAGCACGCGAGGTCCGCGAGGCCTCCGGTGTTAGTCAACGCGCGCTCAGCGAGCGAGCCGGGCTGACGCAGAGCCATATCTCGCAAATCGAGAGCGGCAAGATGGAGCCGGGCCTTTCCAGCTTCATAGACCTGACACGGGCGCTCGATCTCGAGGTCATGCTCGTGCCGAAGAAGCTCGTGTCGGCGGTGCTCGGCCTGGTCAAGGCCCAAGCGACGCCGGACATGCATATCCACGCCGGTCAGCCAAACGACAAGCGTTTTGCCCGTGCCGAGCGCCTGGTCAAGAAAATGAAGCACCTTTACGGCAGCTCAGCCGACCTCGATCGCATCGAGGATACGCTTCGGTTTCTGCGGCGGGTGAATCTCAGCGATCAAGAGATGCAGCTCGTGCGCGAGTTGATCGCCCGCCTCGAGCGCTACCAGGCGAGCGCCCAAGCAGGACCCATCTTGCACGACATCGCACAGAACCTGCAGCGCCTTCGCAACTCGATCGCCCATCCCGTTCCGACGGAACCGCGACCTGCCTATTCGCTGGACGATGGAGATGCGGATGCCTGATGTCTCGGTTCTGGATGTACGGCTCTACGACGAGCCTATTGGCACGCTAACCCACCTGCAGGGCGATCGGACGATATTTGCGTTCAACGAAGACTACGTCGATAACCCGGATCGGCCGACCCTCAGCCTGTCGTTCAAGGACGACTTGGACGGCCTCATCACCACAATCCGCCCGACACAAAGGGTCGTGCCGCCATTCTTCTCGAACCTGTTGCCGGAGGGCGGCTTGCGTCGCTATCTCGCTGAGCGGGCCGGGGTCAATCAGCAACGCGAATTCTTCCTGCTCTGGGTGCTGGGGCTCGACCTGCCCGGAGCGCTCTCTATCCATCCTGCGGTGGGTGACGGCCTCCCTCCTGGTGATGACGAGGATCTTCCGAAGAACGCCAAACCCAATGCGCTGCGCTTCTCGCTCGCCGGCGTGCAGCTCAAGTTCTCCGCGTTTCAGAACGCAGGGAAGGGTGGCGGCCTGACCATTCCCGCCGAGGGCGTCGGCGGATCGTGGATCGTGAAGCTCCCGTCCCAGCAGTTCACCGGGGTCCCGGAAAACGAGTTTTCGATGATGACGATCGCCGGGATGATCGGCATGGAGGTGCCGATCATCAACCTAGTCGATCTCGATGCAATCGCCGGCATTCCCGAAGGAGTAGGTGAATTAAGAGGGCAGGCGCTTGCTGTCAGCCGCTTCGACCGAACCGGTGACGGTCCTGTCCACACCGAAGATTTCGCGCAGGTGTTCGGGGTCTTCCCAGACGACAAGTACAAGCGTGCAAGTTACGCCAACATCGCGCGCGTGATCGGCACCGAGGCGGGCGATGTTGGGGCGGTCGAGTTCATTCGCCGCCTCGTGTTCAGCGCGCTGATCGGCAATGGCGACATGCACCTCAAAAACTGGTCGCTGATCTATCCGGACCGGCGCTCGGCCGCGCTCTCGCCGGCCTACGACCTGGTGTCGACCATTCCCTATATGAAGGGCGAGGACACGGCTGCGCTTAATTACTCTCGCACGAAGAAGATGGCCAAGCTCGATACCGATGAGCTTCGGCATCTGGCGGCCAAGGCACTTCTGTCGGAAAAGCTTGTCGTCGACACCGCCGCGGAAACCGTCCAACGATTTCGGCAAGTCTGGGAGGCTGAGAAAACGCATCTTCCTCTCGCCGCTACCGTCGTGAAGGCAATCGACGCGCACGCTTCGACCGTGCCACTATTTGGCGAACTCGCATGATCAAGCCTCAGCACGCCGTCGCCTTGAGATGATTCGATCCGGCGCATCCGATCGGGTCTCGGAGGTGCCTCTGCTATTTTGCGCGTCCGAATGTAAAATGTGCCGCGGTTTTCAGTCTCGACGATTTGCAACATGGCGAATGCGCACCGTCAAATAAAACGCCGCAGGGCAGCACGGTCTCTAGGGCCGAAACGCCGCGCTCGAATTATTTGGCATCATCCGCCGTTTCTCCGAGGACTTCGATTTGTCCTTCCCGCCTTGCCGAGGATCATGGGCGCCATCATATCTGGATCCCCTCCGTTGCCCAACGCTGTCGGGTTTTGCTACCGAGGCTTTGACCTGGTCGCTGTGATCTGGACGAACTGGACTTCAACAGAATTGGCCTGAGCTTCGGTTCCAGCCGGGAGAGCGCCTGCAATGGCATTTCGATTTGTTCATACGGCCGACATCCATCTCGACTCCCCTTTGCGCTCACTTGCGCTGAGCAATCCCGAGCTTGCCGAACTCGTCGGGGATGCCAGCCGCCAGGCATTCACCGCGATCGTGGATCTGTGCCTGGAGGAGCGTGTCGACGCTCTCGTTGTTGCCGGCGATCTTTACGATGGCGACCAGACCTCGATGAAGACGGCGCGCTTTCTGGCCTCGCAGATGACGCGCCTGCACCAGGCCGGCGTCAGGGTCTATATGATCCGCGGCAACCACGACGCCATGTCGCGAATTACGAAGCAGCTCGTACTGCCAGACACGGTGACGACTTTTGGCGGCCGCGCCCAATCCGTAATCCAGCCTGGCGCTGGCATAGACGTCGCGTTCCATGGGCTGAGCTTCACCAACCCCAAGGCGCCCGAAAGCCTGCTGCCCAAATATGCCGGCCCGCAGGAGGGAGCTGCCAACATCGGCATCATGCATACGAGCCTGTCCGGTTCCCCAGGCCATGACGTCTATGCCCCTTGCAGTGTCGTCGATCTGCACAGCCACGGCTTTGACTATTGGGCGCTTGGCCACATTCACGTTCGCCAAGTGTATTCCGGTGCGAGCACGCTTGTGATGCCAGGGATTCCTCAGGGGAGGGACATCAATGAGGCGGGTGAGAAATCGGTCACGCTGGTCACCATTCGCGACGATCGCTCCGCCGAGATCGAGGAGAGGCTCACCAGTGTCGCGCAGTTCGAGCGCGTGAGCGTCGATCTAACTGGGGCGTCGGAATGGAGCGAGGCCATCGTCCGCATCCGGGCAGGCCTGGAGCAATCTCGGGAGGTTGCCAGATCGCGCTACCTTGTTGCCCGCCTTGGCCTGATTGGCACTTCAGCGCTGTCCTCGTCGCTGATGCGCGACAGGGACTTGGCTGTCGCAGAAGCCGTACAGGCAGCTGAGCAGGTGGGCAACACCTGGGTCGAGAAGCTGGAGCTTGCTCTTTCGCCTCCCGGTGTCGGCGATTTGGGAAGTGCTGCCGATCCCACCCTGGAGCTAGCACAGTCGATGCGCGCGAATGCAGGCTCAGAAGCATTTCGAGCCGAAGCGCGAGAACTCGTCTCGAAGACGATCGCGGACCTGCCGCCCGATGCCCGCGGTTTCGCCGGCAAGGACGAAGCGGGGCTTGAACAGTTTCTCGACGATGTATTGGCACGCAGCGTTGACGTGGTCACGGCGAGGCTCAAGGCAGGTGCAACGCGATGAGATTGCGGCGCCTTGATCTGACCCGCTATGGCAAGTTCACCGCTAAGGCGATCGATTTCGGAGAGAAGCCGGCTTCAGGCCCAGACCTTCACGTCGTCTTCGGGCTGAACGAGGCTGGCAAGTCGACCGCGCTTTCCGCCTACCTTGATCTGCTCTTCGGCATCGAAGAGCGCAGCCGCTACAATTTCCTGCACGAATACAGCGCGATGCGCATCGGTGGGCTGCTCGAATTCGAGGGACAGACCCTTGCCGTCTCACGCACCAAAAGCCGTAGCAACTCCCTGCACGACGCCGAAGGCAGGGCGCTGAGCGAAATAGCCATTTCGGCTCACCTCGCGGGCTTGTCCCGCGATGCCTACAGCAGCATGTTCTCGCTCGATGACGAGACGCTGGAAGCAGGAGGCAAGGCCATCCTCGAATCGCGTGGCGATCTCGGCAAGCTCCTTTTCACTGCCAGTGCAGGGCTTGGCCATGCCAGCGATGTCTTGGCCGCACTGGAGACGGAGGCAGACGGGCTTCACCGAAAGCAGGCCCAGACCACCGAAATAGCGTTGCTCAAGAAGCGCTTTGCGGAGCTCAAGTCACGCAAGGAGGCGATCGACACGCTGGCCTCGACATTCGAGGCGCTTGAGGCGGAACGGGTGGAAGCCCAGGAGAAGTATGACCGCAGCCTTGCCGAGCGCGCGATGTTGTCGGCGCGGCTCGCCACGATCGACCGATATGTGCGCTGCGCCCCGCTCCTGGCCGAAATCACACGCAAGGCAAGCAGGCTGGCTGAGCTGCCTGACATACCGTCTCCTGCCAGGACCTGGAGTGGCAGCGTTGCGGAATTGATCGATCAGGACGCGCAGTTGAGGACCCGTCTGCAGGCGAATGCCGATGAGATCGATCGGGCGAAGGCCAAGATCGAGGCAATCGCTGTCGACGACGCTGTCCTGGCGATCTCAGAACAGGTGCGCGGACTTGCCGATCGCAAAGCGCGCTATTTGTCCGCGGGGATGGATCTGCCGACCCGCAAGATGGAAGTCCAGCTGCTCGACCAGACGGTAGCCAACTGTCTCGCCGCTCTTGGAAGGTCGGCCGAACAGGATCCGTCCCGGCTCATTCTGCCGGCCGTTGTGGTCGGCACGCTTCGAACCATTGTCGAGCAGCGCTCAGGCATAACGACGAGCCTGCAGATAGCCCGCGATGAGGCCGCTTCCGCGCTCGACCAACTCAACGCTGCGCGAGGTCGCGTTGGCGAGGAGAGGGCGGTGCCCGAGCCCGCAAGAGCAAGGCTGATCGCAGCCGTGTCTGAGGCGAAGCCCAGTGGTCACGTACGCGAGATAAGAGAAGCGCGCGCGTTGGGGGACGAGCGGCAAACAAGGCTGGCGGATGCGATGCGGCGCCTCCTGTCGTGGTCTGGAGGTGCGGAGGCACTTTCGAAAATGTCGGTTCCGCCACCAACGCAGATAGCTCAGTGGAAAACACTGGCCGCGGACCTTCAAAGGGACAAAGCAGTTTTCTCCGAGCGTCTGGCTGAGCATGAACAAAGTCGGATAACGACTTCGTCACGGCTGGCTGCCGTCCGCGCCTCAGCCGAGATCGCCGACGACGAAACCGCCGCAGCTATACGACGCGAGAGGGACGAGGCCTGGCGAAATCATCGGGCGGACCTCACGGCCGAAACGGCGGACGCGTTTGCCGGGGCATTGACCAGGGACGATCATGTCGGCCACGCTCGATTGGCCCATGCGGGCGAGCTGGCGGATCTGCGCGCAGTCAAGCAAAAGGCTGTTGAGGCCGAGGCTGCCATAGAGCGCGTCAGTGCCCAGCTGGCCGAGGTGGAAAAGCGCGCCGAAACGGCATCCGCGGAAATCAAGCGAATGGCCAGCACCTTGCTTGAGGATTGCCAGACCCAGTCGCTCGACCTGTTGATCGGACATCTCGAGGAGCGCCTTTCCACGCGCTCTGAAGCGCTTGGCGCCTGGGACGACATCCTGCTCGCACGCACAAGGATTGAACGCGCGACAGCCGAAGGAGAGCGGCTCCATCTCGGATTGGCCTCGGCTCTTCGAAGCGTTGGAATTCAGTCGGAAGCCGATGAGGCCCTGGAGGCCATGGTGGTCGCCGCCGACCGCTTTCTCGACAGGCAGGCGAAGGTCGATGCGGAACGCGCGGAAGCACTGAGGAGCGTCGCCGCGAAGGAAGAGGAGCTGGCCGGCAGGCGCCTGACGGTTGAAATTGCCGAACGGCGAGATGCCGCATGGCAGGCCGACGTCAAGGAAACGCTGAAGGGCACCTGGCTCGAAGACGGCATCGCCGGAACCGGGCTCGGCAGCGTGCTGGATCAGCTGTCGGAGCTCTCAAAGGCCCTGCAGGATCGTGAGGCCATGCGTATGCGCATTGGCAAGATGGAGGCGGATAGGACTGGATTTGGTGAAGAGGTGGCCCGGCTTGGTGCCCAAGTCGGCGAGCGTGCAATGGACGGCGCGCCAGAACAGGTGAGCCTCAGGCTGACAGAACGTCTGGAGCAAGCCGAGCGCGCCCGTGAGGCGCGGGCGAATCTCCTCCTTGATGTTCAAAATTTGCAAGACGTTCAGGAAGCATTGAACGCCGAGATCGCGGGACACGAGAGGACCAAGCAGCAAGTACTCGACGCCTTCGGGGTGAAAACTCTGCCCGAAGTCGCAGAGCGCGATGAACAGCTTCGCGAGCGGGACGGCCTGCAGAGTGCCGTGTCCGAGCTTGAAGAACGACTCACGAGCGAGCTTGCGCTCGACGAGTTCATCCAGGCGCAGGCGTTACTGGCGGGCCTCGATCTCGATGAGCTCGCAATTGAAAAGGCCGAAATCGCGCGGCGCCTCGCCGACCTCGATGACACACTACAACTGCAACTCGTCCGACGCACCCGGGCGACCGACAAGCTCGATGCGATCGGCGGGGACAGCCAGGTTGCCCGCATCGATGCCGATCGTCGCACCGTCCTTCTCGAAATCGAGGAGAAGGCTGCCCGCTATATCGAGTTGAAGCTTGGCGTCATGTCGGCGGCGAGCGCACTGCGGGTGTACCGCGAACGTCACCGCTCTGGAATGATGGGTCAGGCCTCCGACGCCTTCGCACTGATAACGCGCGGCCAGTACACAGGCTTGACGACCCAGCCAGTAAAGGGCGGAGAGGTCCTTATCGCGACACAGCGGGATGGCCAATCGAAGGTGGCTGACGCTTTGTCGAAAGGCGCACGATTCCAACTCTACCTCGCTCTGCGCCTCGCCGGGTACTATGAGTTCGCCAAGCTCAGGCCTGCAGTTCCGTTCATAGCCGACGACATCATGGAAACCTTCGATCATCTCCGGTCGGAGGAAGTTTTCCGCCTGTTCGGCGAGATGGCCAGTGTAGGCCAGGTGATCTATCTCACCCATCACCAGCACCTATGCGAGATTGCGAAGTCGGTCATTCCCACTGTAGCGATCCACGAACTCGGGTAATTCTAACGGCATGGTTGTTGGCGCGTTCCGAGCTAAAGTCGCATGGCCAACAGCAGCTTCGCGCCTCATGCACGAACCCGCTTCGCGGGAAGGCGCCTCGGCCTGAGATGGCGCGACAGGCATTTGACTTGAGCGGGTAGAGGCGTCGATCTGACCATGGAGTTCCCTTCAACAAGAGGAACTCGCCATGGCTACCCTGTCGATCGATGCACCAATCTCTCCGCTTCGCCAGCGCATGCAGCACGACATGCTCATGCGTGGCCTGGGCTCCCATACCCAGCAGGACTACGTTCGTCACGTCCGGCGCTTCGCTGTGTTCCTTGGCCGCTCGCCCGGCACTGCGACGGCTGAGGACATCCGTCGATTCCAGCTGCATCAGCATGAGAGCGGCGTCGGCCCTGCGACGATCAATGGCGCGGTCTCGGCGTTGCGGTTCCTGTTCCTCGTGACGCTGAAGCGGCGAGATCTGGCGCGTGCGCTGGTGATCATGAGGTATCAGCGCAAGCTGCCCGACGTGCTGAGCGTGGAGGAAGCGGCGCGGCCGCTCGAAGCCGCACCAGGCATCAAGTACAAGGCCGCACTCGGCGTTGATGAAACTGAATGCTCCACCGGCGGTGGCGCATAGAGGGGTCGGAAAACAAGAACCGCCTCTATCGCGAGCGCAACCTGATCGAACGCTTCTTCTCCAAGCTGAAGCATTTCCGCCGTGTCGCTACACGGTACGACAAACTGGCAGCTTACTTCCTCGCCATGATCCAGCTCGCCTCAATGCGACTGTGGCTTCGCGCTTATGAGTCTACGGCCTAGCCTAGAAAATCCCCGTCGTCAGAAGAACATTACTGGCGAGGAAAAAATGCGGCTAACTTGCCCTGAGCGGTCGACCGCGTGAGCTTCAGGGAATGACGTCGGTCGGATTCCACGTCGAGCATTCGTTGATCGTGTAATTGGCGGAAGCAATCAGACAAGTGGAGACAAGGCCGACCAGAACGGCGAAGAAAAGATTCTGGTGGGTTTCCGGCGGCTGTGACTTAACACTTTGCAAGCTATATCGGCGATTAATTTGGGCGATACTAATATTTGAAAGAAGAAACTTCTTCACCAGCCATTTCCGGCTCTTAACAGGCCATGCCCGATGTGTTACCGATACTGGCTACTGGTACTGTGCCGATCTTTGTCGCAACCTAGAAAAAGCCGTAGAAATTCTGATAGTGCCTTGGCGTCGGCATGGGGACTTGAGGTGCGGCCTGGACCGAAAGTGACCTCACGATGCCTTCAGCCTGTCTATTGTCAACCTGCGGAATAGGGCCTGATTGTCAGTCTGCCATTGTATCAGCAGGCCGGCACCCCTCAGCAATTTTAAGGGAATTGAATTGCGAAGCATGGAAGATAATTATCTTTTTTCCTGCCGTGGCCGTATTGCAAGAATATTTATTGCCGTATTCATAATTTGTATAGCGTTTGGACCAATGTCTTTGGTATTGCATTGGAGGATTAACAGTGTTAATATTTGTTGGCTGAGACTACCAAAGTTTTATAGATTAGATTTATACTTTGGTGAAGATTTTTGTAGTTCAAACGATTTGCTTTTGATGAACTTATTTGTTTTTTCTGCAGGATATGCGGCGGCCTACATCATAGCTATCCCCGCTTGGGTCAAAGTTTCCTGGTCCCGCAAGAATTGGAATGACTGGCGCACAAATCTGTGGAGCATTATATTCATATGTGTTGTTTTTGCATGTATTGCTCTGGAAATTCATGGATATATATTTACTGATGTTAGATTATTGGGACGAAGCCCTAGGCTTGGCTCCGGTGTGCCAATATACGAATACTCCGTGCATCAGGTTTTTGCGCTGATGGGCCCGGTGAATTTTTTGCTTTTTGCTGGGAGTATATCTTTGTCTGGAAAAATATTTGGGCCTTTATCTGGGAATCACCCGGTCGGAGAATAGCACGATGACAGACAATCCTAGTATTAATATTGCCGGATATGACATCAACATAGAGACGTTCGGCAAGATCGTGTCTAGGATCGGGCGGTTCTTGAGCTTTCCACCAAAGGGCGCGTCGCCGACTTGGGAGAGTTGCTGGAAGTTGCTGGAGACTCATTTCAGACGGGCGTCACAACCATAACCGACGGCGCTGCATTAGCTTTGTCAAAAGGGCTTACTGAACTGGCTGCGACAAATGTCGGTGAAGACCTTGCATTGAGAGCGTTGATTCGTGCTGGCATAGCTGACGCTGTGTTAGTGGACCTTAGCGCTGGAATCGCTGTCGATTTGGTAGCCGCGGGTTTGGGTGCGGCCATTGCGGCTGAATTGGCTCCGATAATTGTGTTCGGGATGTTCACGCTGGTGGTGGTTACCGCTGCCGATTATTTTACAGAATGGATGTTTGATAGCATTCTACCGCAATTGCTCAACACGTTTCATGACCCCCTCATCCTCGACCTCAATGGCGACGGCATCCACCTCTCGCCGCTCGACGGCTCGACCATCCATTTCGACTACGACGGTGACGGCTTTGCCGAGCGCACGGGTTGGGTTTCGGCCGATGATGGCATTCTGGTTCGGGATGCCAACGGAAACGGTGTCGCCGACGATGTGTCGGAGCTCTTCGGCTCATCCACGCAGGACGGTTTTGCCGTGCTGGAAACGTTCGACACCAATGGCGACGGCAAGATCGACGCGTCCGACGCGGTGTTCAGCACGCTGAGGGTCTGGCGGGACCTCGACCAGGACGGCGTCTCCGACGCCGGCGAGATGATGACGCTCGCCGAGGCCGGCATCGTCTCGATTTCGTTGACGCGCACGGATGTCGCCGGGACCAGCTCCGGTCATGAGTTGGGATATGAGGCGATATTCACCCGCGCGGACGGCACGACCGGATCCGCGCAGACCATCTATTTCCAGACGGACCGGCAGGATACCCGCGCCGACAATACGCCCAATTTCACGCCGGCCGAAGGCGTCGACAAGCTGCCGCAGCTGCCTGGGTCGGGGCAGATCAATTCGATTGCCTGGAAAGCAACCCAGGATGCCGCCTTCAAGGCCGATTGGACCCGATGGCCAAGAGTCTAACTAAGGAGATGAAAGATAGAGGCGCCATCCCGAATGACGCATATTCGACCAACGGCAACACGTATGTTCGGAAGGTCTGCTGCAATTAGAACAGCCGAGGCTGCACGTTTGCTCCAGTTCCCGACATTCCCAACCAGCTTCGCGAGTGGGCCTTGTAGGCGGCTTCTTCCGTCATGGTCGGGCGCATACGACGACCGAGTTTGCCGATTCAACTCTTATTCCTTTCAGCATGTGCTAATGTTGCAACCTTGCGCGGCCGGGTACAAAGTACGGCGTTTGCAGCTTGGGACTGCAACCAATGGTGAGCACATGATCCGCAAGGCGCTTCTTTGGTCGGCTGCATCGTTGCTCGCTGGCGCCACAACCCTGTCCGCGCACGCTGCCGATAAGGTCGTCAACCTTTACGACTGGTCGGACTACTTGGATCCCTCGGTCATCGACGACTTCACCAAGGACACCGGTATAAAGGTCGTGTACGACGTCTTTGACTCCAACGAGATCCTTGAGACCAAACTGCTCACAGGGGGCTCCGGCTACGACGTCGTCGTGCCAAGCGCCAATTTCCTGGCCCGCCAGGTCGAGGCCCGCGTCTTCCAGAAGCTGGACAAGTCGAAGTTGCCCAACATCGCCAATATGTGGGACGTCATCGAGCGGCGCACCGCCAAGTACGACCCGGGCAACCAATATTCGGTGAACTACATGTGGGGCACGGTGGGTTTGGGGTACAACACCTCGAAGATCAAAGCCGCGCTTGGTGTCGACAGACTCGACAGTTGGGACGTCTTCTTCGATCCCGAGAAGCTAAAGAAGCTCGCCGATTGCGGAGTCTACGTGGTCGATTCGCCCACCGAAATCCTGCCCATAACGATGAATTATCTTGGGTTGAACCCCGAGAGCGCCTCGCCGGAGGATTTCGGCAAGGCCGAAGAGGCATTAATGCGTATCCGTCCCGACGTCCGCAAAATCGAGTCATCCGAGTACATCAACGCCTTGGCGGACGGCGACATTTGCCTGGCGATCGGCTGGTCGGGCGACGTCTTGAAGGCGCGCGATCGGGCCGCCCAAGCCGGTAACGGCGTCACAATCGCCTACTCGATCCCTCGGGAAGGCACTGTGATGTGGTTCGATCAGCTGGCAATCCCCGCAGATGCACCGCACGTGGACGAAGCGAATGCCTTCATCAACTACCTCATGAAGCCTGAAGTCGCCGCCAAGAACACAAACTACGTATTCTTTGCCAATGGCAACAAAGCCTCACAAAAATTCGTTGAAAGAAGCATTCTCGGCGACCAGTCGATCTATCCTGACGATGCCACGCTAAAGAAGCTTTTCACCGTCTTTCCGTACGACCCGAAGACGCAGCGCGTGGCGACGCGCACCTGGACCAAAATCGTCACGGGTCAGTAATTGACGGCAGTTGCGCTTCCGACGAACCGCCTGATTGTTCATCGATCATCCGTCAATCCGCAATGCCTGCTTTCCGCAGGCCAGCTAGCCAGTGCTCCACGTCCTCCTGACGGCGATATGGAGAACCGCGCTTGTAGTCACCCAGGGTGAAACCAGGCTTGCGCTCGAGGCATCTGCCCCAAGCCAGTATTGCCTCGTCGACGCGTCCGAGCTGTCCCAAACACGCAGCCAGATTGGCGAACCCGCGATCATAGTTGTTGTTGTCCCAACGGCGGAACGAATCCAGCGAAGCCTCGTATTCACCGAGCAGATAGTAAGCGAATGCGAGTAGCTCGTGGACGTCGCGGTGTTCGAGCGGACTCAGCCGTCTGAGCCGCTCGCCGATCTCGCGGGCCTTCGTGAGTTGACCGCTCCAAAGGCAGATGTACCCGACCCAGACGAGTACCTCCGGGTTTGTCGGACCCATCGCGAGCGCGCGTCGCCAATGAGCCTCGGCGGCCTCGAACTCTCCTTTCCATCCATGTAGAGCGGCGACGACCGCCTCTGCCAGTCCGCTGGCGTCGCCGAGTTCGATAGCCCGCAAGGCCGACTGCATGGCCAACGCCTTCATGTCTCCGTCGCCTCGGAAGACGGAGAGGGTCGCATAGGCGTCCGCGAGCCATGCATGTGCTCGCGCCGAATGAGGCTCCCATCCGAGAGCCAGCCTTAGGAACTCGACACCAGCGACGGTGTCCTTCTCGGTGAATCGGTGCATAGCATCGATGCCGCGCAAGAACGCGTCATATGCGCTGAGGCTCGTTTGCGTTTGCCTGGTCCGAACTATCTCAGCAGCGCCTACCTTGCCGACCAGTGCCCAGGCGATCCTCTCTGTCACCTCGTCTTGGACGGCGAAAAGGTCTTCGAGGTCTCGATCGTAGCGCTCGGCCCAGACGTGATTGCCAGTGGCTGCTTCTATCAACTGCGCAGTGATCCTGACGCGTGCAGCCGCCTTTCGAACGCTTCCTTCGACGACGTACCGAACACCGAGCTTCCTTCCGACCTCGGTGATATTTACGGATTGACCCTTGAAGGCGAACGAGGAATTGCGCGCGATCACGAACAGACTCTGACTGCGACTGAGCTCGGTGATGAGGTCCTCGGCTATTCCATCCGAGAAATAGTCCTGCTCGGGGTCCGCAGACATGTTTGTGAAAGGAAGCACGGCCACCGATGGCTTGAACGGGAGCGGCAAATCCTCTGCTGAAGCAATTGACGCTGAAGGTTCTCGATCATCCCGCTCTTCTGTTTGAACCCGATAGGCACGCACAGGCTCTGCGATGTTCTTCATCGCATGCTCGCCCAGGTCGACGAGTGTGTAGGGGATCTTTCCCTTCACTTGATCATAGACGCTGCGTCCAATGACGACACCTCCGGGCTCACTAACCTTTTCCAGCCTGGCGGCCACGTTTACGCAGTCACCGTAGATTGTCGCCTCATCCGGGATAACCTCGCCGGCGTTGACACCCATTCTGAAGGCCATGCGCCGGTCTTCAGGAAGATCCGTATTGCGTGCCGTTATGCGTTCTTGCGTCTCGACTGCGAACTGCAACGCGTCGACAGCGCTGGGAAACTCGATCAGCAGACTGTCGCCCGCAGTGCCGACCAGCCGACCCCTGAATTGCGCGACCTTCGGATCGATGACTTCGGCGCGCAGTGCCTTTAGATGGAAGAGAGTCCCGGCCTCATCGGCCCCCATCAAACGCGAGTAGCCAGCTACATCCGCTGCCAAAACCGCAACAAGCTTTCGTTCCGGTCGCGCCACGATGCCTCCTGAACTACAAAGACGTCACGTGGGTTTGCTGTGAGCGTAGCACTCGCGTGTATGCGCAACTAGCCGTCAGAGACGGTCCGCTTTGGGTGGCGGGCTCAACAGGTGAACGTCCGCTATCGTATTTCGGAGGCCAGAAGCCGCCATTCCGAAATCGGCCCCACTCTTGCCGAGCCAGCACCAAGGCGTTCCTCCCGTGGCCAATCATGGCTGAAGGAGAAACAAAATGGGACATTCTCACTACGAACCTACCGCTTGTGATCGCCGCGCATGGAACGCGGGCAAGAAGGTCGGAACGAAACGCCCGCTGAAACCTCGACAGATATGGGCGATCCGCTTCTTTCTAGATCGTGAGCGGCGCCTACGCGATCGAGCTCTGTTCGATCTAGCAATCAACAGCAAGTTGCGCGGTTGCGATCTCGTTAAGATCAAGATTGGCATCTTGGTTCTCGGAGCGGAAATTCGGACCCGCGCGACGGTCGTGCAACAGAAGACAGGCCGACCGGTGCAGTTCGAGTTGATGAGCGATGCGCGTTCCAGTCTCCTTGCGTGGCTGGAAGCGCGCGGCGGTACAGTCGATGACTATGCATTTCCGAGCAGAGTCCACCCAAAGTGTCACATGAGCACCAGACAGTATGCGCGCCTCGTAGACGAATGGGTTGTGGCAATCGGACTTCGACCTCAGGAATACGGCACGCATTCGCTGCGACGTACGAAAGCGTCCATCATCTACAAGGCGACCCGCGCGGTTCAGATTTTGCTGGGCCACACTAAGATCGAGAACACAGTCCGGTATCTCGGGGTCGACGTAGAAGATGCTCTCGAGCTGGCCGAGGCGACGGAGATCTGACTAGAAGCGGCTCCGCTGTCTCGGTGGGGCCGCGATGCGCCCAAAGTCAGTCATTCGTGCCACGATTCTATGTTGCTAAAGCCGCCATTCAGTAATCTGGCCGGCGACGAGGGCTGCACCGTCGCCAACGTGACAACTCCTGCCGCCTCACCGCGTCGCGGCTAAGGCACGAATCTGAGCTTGTCTGCGGCATTGCAACGCCTCACCAGAGCGCACGTCTGACGCGGTAATTCAACGGTGCTCCAACATTTGTTATAGGGCTACAAGCTAAACGGCAGCTTGTCTCCGGGTGCAGTCGGATACCAGACGGGCCTGCTTTCGGCCCCATTCCAGACAGGGCAGACGGCTGAGTCTCCCGTTGTTCATGTTTTGTGCTTCGAAAGTCGCATAAGGGCAGTCTGGAACAGCCATGTCGGCAACTGGGCGTCGCGAAAAAGCGCACGCGAAGACCAACACCGGATTTCTGAGAACATGCCGCTGCGACCATCGGGCGAAACACGGGCACACTCGGTCTTCGACGTAGTTCGCATGCGCTGGTCTGTAGCCCGCGCCGAATCCGTTCACGCGACGGTTTTCCGCGCAGGCGCGCGGTGTTTGCCACCGGTCTTGGACGCGCATTTGCGCTTGGAAAGATGCGCAAGCAAAGTCGTTAAACGCATCGCGTTCAAGACCCGCTTCGCCGGGACACCGCCCTTGCGCGCCATCTCGACACCCCAATGCATGTGGTCGAGTTCGTTGATCGAATGAGCGTCCGGATTGATGCTGAAGATGCAGCCCTGGTCGAGTGCCTTTTGATGCCAGCGCCAGTCGAGGTCGAGTCGCCACGGGTGCGCGTTGATTTCGACAGCGACGCCGTGCTTCGCGCACGCTTTGAGGACTTTGTCGACGTCGAGATCATAACCGGGCCGGCGCAACAGCTGGCGACCGGTCAGGTGCCCGATGATTGTCGTTCGAGGATTTCCGATCGCCTCAATGATACGCTCCGTCTGTTCCTTCTTGGGCAAGTTAAAGCGGCTGTGCACGCTCGCGACGATGAAATCGAATTGCTCCAAAACGTGATCCGGATAGTCTAGCGAGCCGTCAGCCAGGATGTCTGCCTCGATGCCCTTCAGGATTCGGAATTTCCCAGCATACCTCTCGTTCAGCCGATCCGCTTCATGGTGCTGTTCAGCAATCTCCGGCAACGTCAGGCCGCCCGCGTAGTGAGCGGACTGCGAATGATCGGCGACACCAAAGTATTCGAACCCGCGCTTGCGGGTGGCGTCAACCATCGCCTCAAGCGTCTCGGTGCCGTCGGATGCGGTCGTGTGAGAATGCAGGATGCCATGCAGATCATCATCCCGAACGAGGGCGGGTAGCTCCTGCCTCGCTGCCCTCTCAATTTCGTCCCTGCCTTCGCGCAGTTCAGGCTCGATAAACTGCAAGCCCAACGCTTGGTAGATTTCCTCCTCTGTCGCTGATGCGATCAGCTTTCTCCCGCGGTAGAGCCCATCGACCTTGAGGGCGAACCCACTCTCGGCCGCAAACATCTTCAACTGCTCAAAATGGTCCGCCGAACCGCTTGCTTCGAGGAGGCTCGCGCCAAAGTGCTTCTTGTCCGCGACAACAAGTCTGAGGGTGGACTGCTCGACTTCGGGGGTCGGCTCCTCCCCCAGCGCGACCAGGGCCAAGTCGGAAACGAGCTCGCAGCCGCGCCGGAAATCACCTGCAATTTCGACGCGCGAAAACTCTGGATGCTCTTGTTTCAGCGACACGACAGCATGTTCGAGAAGAGCCGCGGCCTTGTGCAGGTGAAGTTGTGTTTCGCCGCTTCGCGCAATGGCCAGGTTCTGCAGGACCTTCGTCTGAAGCGCGGCGCTGAGGCCTTTGCCCGGGCGTATGCGATCCTCCTTCGCCGCGGCTTCGAGCTCGGCCAGCGAGTTCACGCCCAGCGCCTGATGTAGCTTCAATATCTTGTCGGGCCGAAGCCCCGGTATGGCAAACAACTCCATCACACCCGCCGGCACCTCTTCCCGCAGTTTCTGAAGGCTTGGATGCATGCCGGTTTCATGGAGCTTGGTCACGATAGCCGCGATCGCGTCACCTATGCCCGGGATCTTAGTGAGGGCGCCGGCGGCGATGATCCGATCAAGCGGCTGCGACAGCGTCGTCAGACTGTCAGCCGCGCGCAAGTATGCCCTTGTGCGATAGGGATTGCCGGCGCGCAGAGACGTCCGGTGGGCGTATTCCCGCAAAAGACTGGCGACGGTCCTTGGATCGATTTTTGCCATGGCTTCAGCAAAACGAGACCGATCTCGGCGGGTTCCCATCAGGCAAGGCTATGAGGGCCGCGTTGCCTACTGCCTCTTCACGCGTCGCGCGCTACAGATTGGGCAAGGATTGGTCAGCGCGATCCCATCCGGCCAGAGCTTTGGAGGCTGCGCGCTTCTTTAGTTGAGGAGCGTCGCCGACGTGGAAATGAGAAGGCGCATCGATTGTCTTCATCTCCGCCCACGTGATACGACTGGCGCGCCAGGCCGTGATCTTGCGCTGTAGGGCATGATCGCGGTCGCCCCGCGCTGATTGCGTAAATAGTCCACAAAGATACGACCCTTGCGGCGCGCCTTTGACACACGGCCGTGAAGTGCGCCGGGCGACTGCCTGCGCCAAGCGAGACGCGAAGTCCTTTACCTCTTGCCACTCGGCGCGAGGGGTGAGGGGCGCGATGACATGCACTCCCTTGCCTCCTGTCGCAGGCGCGGCGAAATTGGCCGTGCGACGCTCCGTAAGACGACAAGGACCTGATTTGCGATCTCGAGATCGGCGAGGTCTTTATCGCGTGGTGATCGCCTCAACCTGAGCCGCTGTGTGCCACAGGCACGATCGCAGGGGCCGAATTTTGGCGGTGACCTCGCCGTTGCCCGCCTGTCTGCTATCGCCTGTCCGCCAGACCGGGAACATGTTGCGTCTTGCCGCTGAGCCGCGCCCCCAGCGTCAGCGTCCGCGGAAAATTGCGGACGACCGCTCTCATCATGGCGGCGCCGCCGGGGCCAAGGGCGATGCGCGCGATGGCTTCCGCGGCGAGGACTCGGGTCGAGAACAATTCTCTCCAGGCCGCCTCGTAGCGTCTGCCGGCCGCTTCGCGTTCCGCCTGCCCACCCGTTGCCGCGCCGAGTTCCAGTGCCAGAAGCCAGCCGGATTGAAGCGCCATCGATATGCCCTCCGCGATGATCGGATGCGACTCGCCGGCGACGTTGCCAACGCGAAAGATGTCCCTGTCGTAGCCGGCGCGGATGCCTGGCCGGATCGGGCCGGCGGCAAGCCATGGACCATCGAGGCTGGCTTCCTCCAGCGCGTCTCGGGCGCCCCGGCATGTCGCCCTGAGATGATGCTCGACGGTTTCGGCCGCTGAGACCTGGCCACCGCGGACATGGCCGCCGCGCAACCGGGCGAGCACGTCGCGCCTTATGCAGCAGGAGATGGACATGCGCCCATGGTCTGCGCGCACCATGCCGCCATAGCCGCCGGGGAACGTCAGCAGCGGCATCAGGTCGGGCGGCAGCGTCGATCCTGAAAAATGCGCCTTGAAGCCGAGCAAGTCCCAGGGGCGGCTTTTCTTCTCGAGTTGGCTCGGCAGCGGCCCCGGCTCCCACGAGCCGTGCGCGGCGACGATCACCGGCGCCCGCAGGATCGTCGCTTCGTCGCGGGAATTCCCGGCTCCTGCCTGGATTCGCACTGCCTGGCAGGCGCCGTCGCGTTCGATGCCGGCGGCGCGGCAGGGCTGGAAGACTTCCGCGCCGGCCGATCGGGCCGCATCCAACAGCAGGGAGTCCAGCACGTCGCGGCCGAGCGCCCGGCCGAAACCATCTCCTGCCGTGAGCCCGTACTTCGCGCCCGGCATCGGCGCCTCGACGCTGGTGCTGCCGGAAAAGAGGCCGACCCGGCGAATTTCGGGGCCCGCTTCGGCCCGCCACGCATCGCCGATCTCCAGCCGCTCGAGGAGCGCGAGATTGCTTGCCGAGATATATTCGCCGCACACCTTGCGACGCGGGAACACGCTCTTTTCCACGATCGCTACGGCCCAACCGCGCCGGGCCAGCGCCAGCGCCGCCGAGGTGCCTGCCGGGCCGGCGCCGATGACGATCGCATCGTGGGTCGGTGCCGGTCTCATGGCGCATTTGCGGCAGGCATCGGCGCGGCGCCGGCAAAGACATGGGTGAAAGGACCGGCGCGCCGCTCCTCGACCGGCCGGCCGCCGGCCGCCCTCCAGAGATTGGAAAGCTCGCTGCCGCGGAAGCCGGCGCGCACGCTCTGAGCGGCGTCATGCCTGGTGACGTCATTGGCGCCGATCGCCGGCAGAAGGCGGGTCGCCGCCAGCGCCAGGCCCTTCCTCCGCGGTTCCGTCGCCAGGAGCAATGGCGCCCTGCGAACCAGTAGTGAAAACAGGCGCAGCAGTCTGGCGTCGTCGAAATGATGCAGAAACAGGTTGACCGTGATCACATCGAAGGCCTCGCGATCCGGCTTCCGCGCCCAGTCGAAGACATCGGCGGTGACGGGTTCGAGCTTCCATCCCAGACCGGCGAAATCCGCCGTGAGCTCAGGGGTGATAAGGCCGACGTGATCGAGCATCGTCAGGTCCACGTCCGGCCAGTCTCTTGCCATACGCCGGGCCACTTTCAGCATGAACGTGCCGTCGCCGGCGCCGATCTCGAGGATGCGGCCGGGCGCCTTGGCCATGAATCTTCTCATGAGCGAGACCATGATCGGCGCCTGGAACATCAGCGCATTGATGCGGGCGAGATCGCGCCGCGAGCGGAGCGCCCGCGGATCGTCCGCGGCAAGGTGATCGAGGATTTCCGGGACGACCGTCCGTTGATCGAGCGCATTCATGGGACGGTCCGGAACAACATGGTTTCGGCCGTCAGACCCGGTCCGAACGACATGCCGCAGCCGAGCAAGCCGGCGGGATTCTTCAGCATCTCTTCCATCACGAACATGACCGTCGCGGATGACATGTTGCCGTATCGGCGCAACACCTCGCGTGACGGCTCCAGGGCGGCGGGCGCGAGGTGCAGCGCCCTGTCGACGGCGTCGAGAATGGTGCGTCCGCCGGGATGCACGGCCCAGAGGTCGATCGCGTCCGGCGGCCGGCCACCGAGGATGGTGTCCTGCTTGCCGCCCAGAGCCTCTTGGATCGCCGCGGGCACCTGTCCGGAGAGAAACATGTCGAAGCCATGGTCGCCGATATTCCAGGTCATCAGCTCCCGCCGCTCGTCCGCGACGGTGCAGCGGAAGCTGTCGAGCTCGATGCCGAGCGGCTCGCCGGTGACGAGCGTTGCCGCGCAGCCATCGCCCCAAAGGCAGAAGGACAGCAGCTTTTGCAGCTCGCTGGTTTCCCTGATGTGCAGGGTGCAGACTTCGATGTTAACCAGGAGGATCCTCGCCAGCGGGTCGGAGCGCACGATGTGACGCGCAAGCTTGAGGGCGTTGACCGCCGCGTAGCAGCCCATAAAGCCGATCATCGTGCGTTCGATACCGTCCGGCAGGCCGCAGCGCGCAGCGAGGTCGAGGTCGATCCCCGGCGCCGAGAAACCGGTGCAGGTGGTGACGATGAGATGGGTGATGCGCGATGCCTCGTCGCCAAGACCCAACCCGTCGACGGCCTTTTGCGCGAGGATGGGGGCGGCCTGGCTGAACATTGCCATCCTGGCCGCCGTTCCGGGAAACGCGCCGCGCCTGAAGGTGCCGGCAAGGTCAGCCGACGGCCCTTCGGGATCGAGAGCGGGCGCAAAGCAGGAAAAGCGGTGCTCGATGCCCGCAAGGCCGGCCATGCGTTGGAATATCCTCCTGCGGTCGGCGGTCAGCATGGAGGCCGCGTAACGGAGGTAGAACTGGTGGACTTCATGCTCCGGAACCGCTGTCGCGATCCGGTTGATATAGGCGTTAGCGGGCATGTTCTGCGTCCTTGCAAGTCGGCACGGAACCGTGGCGCTGCTGTCGGAGGCCTCTGCTCAACAAAGGCCGCGCCTTCTCCGCGCGCAAAGAGCGTCGCAACATTTGGTTTGATGCATGACTCGTTCCGAAAATCGGGTCCGATTTCAGCGTCATGCGTTAGCCTCACCAGCTGTCGCCGACGTACCCATTGAGTGTTGCCTGTTCGATAAACGCTTCTGGGATTGATTTCGTCCCGGTTTGAGGGGGCGGGCTTCCAGTCCAGTGCTCGCTTTCTGGTAAAGCGCGAGGCGAAGTCAGGTCATTTCATCCCCGGCTAGTCCCGCACTGTAGCACCTGCCCTTTTTCAGCGTCCCCAAACCGCTCGGCATCATGCCTTCCGGTACCGGCGGGACGGCACTGATTTTCTCTTCACTGTCGGCGATCTCGACAAGTCGTGGAGGTGGATGTCTCGTTCATGATGACGATACTGTCAGGCGTGGCACGAGCGATTGCAGCCTCGGCCGCTGCCGTCGACGTTTTCGGACGCTTGATCATCGCGCCCGGAGACAGCTCCGCCATCAGGCAAGATCAATTAGAGCCTGTGCAAGAGCGCCCAGGTTTTTCACTTCGACACCATCCTTGAGCGGGAAGCTTTCGGCACCGGGATAGACAATGAGGCGACGAGCGGGATTGACGTCCTCACAAGCCAAGTGAAAGCCCTTTTCAACTTTCGGCGCCAAACTGCGCTTGATCTCGATCGCCCAAGGACGTTGGCCGGGAGCAGCCAGAAGAAGGTCTATCTCGGCGCCGGCGGCGGTTCGATAGAAACTGGCTACAGTACGCGCAGGCGCTACAGAGAGAAGATTTTCGATGACATAGCTTTCCCAACTGGCCCCGACAACGGGGTGCCCGGAAAGGCCGTTGAGATCTTCGATACCCAACAGAGCGTGCACGATGCCGCTGTCGCGCAAATAGACTTTTGGTGATTTTACAAGTCTCTTGCCGGTATTCGCGTGAAACGGAGGCAGCCGTCTTACCAGGAGAAGGTCGACGAGAAGATCGACGTAGGATGTCACGGTCGGTGCGCTAACGGACAGGCCGGACGCCAGCCGAGAAGCGTTTAAGAGACCAGCCTGATTGTGGGCGAGCATGGTCCAGAGCCGCTCTAGCGTCTGTGCGGGAACGCGTGGTCCGAATTGCGGGACATCGCGTTCGAGGTATGTTCGAATGAAGCTGCGCCGGAACGCCAGGCTATCGGCATCGGACGCTGCCAAAAAGCTGTCCGGAAACCCCCCTCTGAGCCAGAGACGCTCGGTGTCCGCTGCTCCAACTTCCAGGACATCGAGCGGCGTCATTTCGACATATTCGATGCGGCCGGCAAGGCTTTCGCCAGACTGCCGAAGCAAATCCATGGAAGCTGAACCCAGCAGCAGGAACCTGCCGGTGCGGTGACCGCGACGACGGCCCTGGTCGATCAAGCCGCGCAGTTCCTGGAACAGTTCCGGCACGCGGTGAATCTCGTCTAGGATGACCAGACGATCTTCGTAGGCCTTGAGAAAGAGGACCGGATCCGAGAGCTTGTTTCGGTCTTCTCGCGATTCCAGATCGAGATAGAGCGCACCGGTCTCATCGCCAATCTCCAACGCGAGCGTGGTCTTGCCGACTTGTCGCGGTCCGATCAAAGCAACGGCGGCCTGTCGTCCGAGCGCTTGCCTGACTAAAGGGAGGACTCTGCGGGGTATCATCCTTGCAAATTAAAGAGGACGCTTTCAATTTGCAAGGAAAAGTAGGGGCTTTTTGGGTGATCCACCGAATGGAAGACCGGGAAGGACAAGGGGCGGGTCCGGGATTTACCGAAACACTGTTCAGCTTGGCGTGCCAGAGCAGGACCTGAATGACCCGGGTGTCGGTGCCGTCCTCCAGAAGGTATGTCGCCAAGCTGTGGCGCAGCGTGTGGGGCCCGACTCGGCGGTATCGAGTGGAGCTTCGGCAGGAAGCGCGGGATGGGACTTTAATTCGTCGACGCCATCCTCTCGACTCGGCCTGGTCCACGTGTGCTTTGCCTTGTCGTCCGATGCTCGATGTCGTTCGTGGCGCAAGCGTATTCAAAGGCATAGGCGCGGAAGCGTCCTCTTTGATTAAATGGCACGGCTGAACGATTGGCGCCGGGGGTCGTGAACTGGACGCCGTAGCACCTGGGGAGGGAATGAGCAGAGGCGGCCACGATCAGGCGCAACAGGAAGTCTCTCGATACCGCGGTGGCGGCCTTCTCATGCAGCTCAACGAAGGGGAACTCTGGGGTCTGGTCGATGGCGAACATATGCAACTTGCCCGTTCGGCGCGCACGTCAGCGACGTCGATGTCGAAGTAGCCGATCGGATAGGTTCGATCTTCTGCTTTCGCCAGCTTGTCGCCCTCTCGCTGCCTGCCGCAGCAAACAACGATGCAATGGGGACCGCGCAACGTTCGGGATCGTCGGCTGCAACGCGCATAGCGGCGATCGTCCAATACACGGCCTGCAGCGCCGAAAGGCGACTATGACGGCTGCTTCAGCGTGCTAACCGCGATATCGGCTCCCTCGAACCGGTAGGCAGGTCTGCCCGCTCCCTCCTTCTGGCGACGGTCCTCTTGGTTGATCGCGTAGGGTTGCCGGCATCTTCCGCGACCTCAGTATTGCTGATGCCGAGGCCTTGGCATCGGCGAACAGCTTTTGAGTTAGTTCGGCAACCGAGATGATATTCGCCTCGGCCGTATCGGGCACCTTGTTCGCAAGTCAGTAATGAAAGAAGTTCGTGCCGAGCGTGCTCATGTCACCATGAAATCCCATGCGGACTCGCGGTTCCTTGGTCCGCCCTCACGATTTGATCAAAAGACTGGCAAAATTTAACGGGCCTGCAACCGAAAGCCTTAACCGAACTGCAACTCGCGGCGATTTATTAGTATTCCCTTTAGTAACCCAGGGCTGGAAAAATGCGAAAAATAGTCTCCCGTTTCATCCAGGATAGATCTGGCGCGACCGCAATCGAATATGGCCTGATCGCCGCCTTGATCGCGCTGGCCATCATCGCCGGAGCCGGCGCGCTCGGGAATTCGATCAACGGCAAGTTCACGAAAATTGGCAATACGCTTAACAGCAGCGGGTCATAAGATTGCATACAGAATCTAATCAGACGGCTTGCCGACCGGAGCTTCACCGACGTCCGCTCCCATCTGGTCGCTGACGGGCTTGATCTTGCCGGGGGCCCAGGGCCTCGTCATCGAAGCTCCGCAGCCAGGCATCAGAAAACCATCCCAGGATGCTGACACGACGCCTCCATGCCGCCCTTCCGTGCCTGCGCGCCACGGCCGGCGCGCTCCTATGTGCGGTCGATCATGGCGGCGCGATATTACCTCTTGGGAACAATAGCGTTGTCGGGTGGGTCGCATGCCATTCTGTGTCGTTGCGGAAATGCACTATGATCGGGTGGTCAGTTCGCAGGTAATCCAAGCCGCAGCTCCCGCTGCGGCAGCGTCAGAAATGAATATCGACAATGCCTTCCCTCGCAGGTGGACGAAGGACTGGATCCGAGCGACGGACGACGTCGGCCGGCAGAATTCGCCTACGCAATCGCCGGCGAAAGGCCTTGTGCGGCGAAGCGCACCAGTGAATTGTGCATCATTCGCATGGTGCTAATTCCGCAGTCTCAGGGATATCTTTTTGTCAGCCAGCACTGGTCTCCTCTTAAGTGGCTGGCCAAGGCCCGACAGCCATGCATGGTGGTCCCCTACCAAGACTGCGGCTGTCGGGCCCCTAGATGAACTGCAATCTTGCCCCATCGCGCAGGACGCTTGTTCAGTAAGCTGATCGAGGCTCCTTAGTTTTCCACCGCTAATCACGGCCCGTGGACTGAATTTTCTGGCTGGAATTTCCGAGACTCGCATATAAGAAAGTCCTTATGGAGCGCCGGTACGCAATCCGAAGGGTCAAGGATGAGCTTTGGGAGGTCTACGACATAGACAATGACAAGGTTGTACTCGTGGATGGGGTGGCCTTGTCGGATTTGCTGGACGAAGAGGCGCTCGACGCCTTGGAACTGCTAAAGGGCGGATACCTGACCCCGAGCCAGACCAGCAAGATAAAGCCCTAGACAAGATTTCACATCGACTACGGTGTGCCAAGTTGCGCTCGGGGAGGCGGTCAAAATCGTATTCAACGGACCGTCGAGCCGATCGACTTGCTCGACGCCGACGGCTCTGGTCACCGCGCTGTTCGGCCTGACGCCCGCCGAGGCGCGTGTCTTCGAGCAGATCGTGGCGGGCCGCACCGTGGCGGAGGCGTCGGATGCCCTCAACGTCGAGCACAGCACGGTCAGGACGCATCTGTTGCGGCTGTTCGAGAAGACCGGCGTGCGGCGACAGACCGAACTCGTTCGGCTGGCGGGGCACACAACCAGCATTGAATATGACGCGGAGCTCAGCACGACCAGCGGCCTGATCCTTCTGTACGGCAGTGCGCCACGACCAGTGCTGGATCAGGCGCGGGACCGGGCTCTGCACGCTACGGCCCTCAGTCCCAACGAGGCTTGCTGCCATCGGATCCTGGCGCTTATCCTGATGTACAGGGATCGAGGCGACTATGACGCCGCAGCGCAACATTTCGCGCGCGCTTTGGATCTGAATCCGTATGATGCCGATACCTTGGCCCAGACCGGTTTCTTCCAGGCTATACGCGGCAATGGCGACGCCGGCTTGGCGCTGCTCGACCAAGCCTTCTATCTCAATCCGATGCACCCCGCCTGGTATTATTTCGACAGAGGGGAAGCCTTGCTTGTTGTTGGTCGTTACCAGGAAGCGGCGGCCGCGTTTTCGTGTCTGCCGCGCAAGGATGCGTGGCATTGGGCACGACTGGCGGCGTGCTATGCACTTGCGGGCGATGATGACAGGGCCAGGGCCTGCGCCAGGGAAGGACGGCAGCTTGAACCCGATCTGACTGTCCAAGCGATTTCAGCGGACCTCCGCCTTAAAGTCCTAATGACCAGGAATGGGTTCGATCCGGTCGAGAACGTGCCGGCTGAGACGAAGCGCCGGCAGCTATCTAGGGTGATCTACATCAAGCGACCAAACCATCGGTAGGCCGTAAGGTGGAAAGGGCGCCGGCTTGGAGAATTTCAGGGTTTGCTGTGCGACCGCGAGGGGAAATGTAGAAGCCGATTTATGAGCGCGGGCTTACCCCCTGCGGTCAAATTGATAAAGGTCTCAATGGACGCAGGCCAGCCAACCAAATAGCCCTGAATTTCGACACAGCCCTCCTGGGCAAGGAAGGACCGCTGAGCTTCGGTTTCGACGCCCTCAGCGATAACGGGCACGCCGAGAGCGGACCCCAGTCCGATGACGGCACGCACGATTGCTGCTGCCTGGTCGTTGTTGGCCACGTCGACGATGAAACTTCGGTCGATCTTGATCTTGTCGAAAGGAAACGATCGCAACGAGGAAAGAGAAGCATAGCCGGTGCCGAAGTCATCCATGGCAATTTTGACGCCAAGGGATTTAAGCCGACGCAGGATCGACAGAGTCCGCTGCGGATTGCTTATGAGGACTCCTTCGGTTATCTCAAGCTCCAGTCGCGCCGGAGCAAGCCCCGTTTCGAGTAGAATCGAATGGACAAGGCCCACCAGGTCGCCATGTTGAAACTGCACCGGCGACAGGTTAACCGCGATCTTCAACGGAGCGGACCACGCCGCAGCTTCGCGACAGGCGCGTCGCAGCACCCATTCCCCAATCGGAACGATCAAACCGTTCTTCTCGGCCAATGGAATAAAATCGTTGGGAGGAATAAGACCTAGCCCTTCGTGGCGCCACCGCAGAAGAACTTCAAATCCGAACACCCCTCCATCGATTGTGGCCTGTGGCTGGTAGTGCAACATAAGTTGGTCGCGTCCGAGCGCCGATCGAAGGTCCAGCTGCAGCGCCAACTGATCGCGCAAATGACGATCCATCTCCGGTTCGAAGAACCGAGCATTTAGTCGGCCCTCCGCTTTCGCGCGGTAAAGGGCGGCGTCGGCATTGGACAGAAGCGTCCCGGTATCGTTTCCGTCTTTAGGGAAAACGGCAATCCCAATACTCAGTCCAATGCGTAACCTTTGGCCTTCGATGTCAAAGACCTCGTCGCTCGTGGCCAATAGCCTACTAGCGAGTTCATCAAGCCCACCTACGGAATGGGGCCCCGTCGCAATCAAGGTAAATTCGTCACCGCCGACTCTCGCCAGGAAAGTGTCCTGCGAGGCCATTGTGAGGCGCAGAGAGACTTCCCTTAGGAGCTTATCCCCCAGCGCATGTCCGAAAACGTCGTTGGCCTCCTTGAAATTGTCCAGGTCGATACAAAACACCGCGAAGGTCTCGCCCTTCGCAACCGCCTGTTCAAAGGTCAGGGCCAGATGTTTGGCAAATGCCACTCGATTTGGCAGGCCTGTGAGCGCGTCGTGGTGAGCGAGGTGAACGATGCTCTGATAGGAAGCGTTAAGTTCGCTTCGGGCCTGGGAAAGATTGTCTCTGGCGTCGTCGAGGCTAAGAGCGGCCTGGAGAACTTCCTGCTGCAATAGATTGAAGCTTTCCGCCATCTCACCGATTTCGTCTCTCGAATGAACTGAAACGGGCGTGACGTTGACGGAGGCGTGGGCTGCACAAAGGTCACCGCGACCAAGGGCCACCATAGCTCGATTGAAGTCGCGTAGCGTACCCGAGGTAAGCCGCTTGGCAGCGTTGCTGATTTCGGTTGCCGAGTGCGCGATCATCCCTGGCAGAACCAGGCCGACGCTAATGGTCAACATGGCCACAGCGACAAAGATGTCCTCAAGCGCCGCTATCATAGCGTCGTGTTCGGCCGAGACAGTGCTTACGGCGATGACGTAGCCAGCGGCATCCAACGCCAGAACCAGCAACATAGCGCCGGTTAGCTTGAGATGCAGTGATTGCCCGAACGCCGGCAACCCCGCACGGAGCCGATCTTCAATTACTCGCCATGCGTAGAGGGCGGCCCCCGAATAGGCCATGACGAGACCAACAATGACCGTGGGAAGTCCGAACTGCTGAAAACCGAGCAAAGCGGCTAGCATCCATACCCCAGAGGCAATCAAGCCAAGCACGATGGCTCCCTTCGGGGCGCGATAAGGTCGGTCGACAGCCGGATGGTCGCGGCGCAAAAGCCAGGCCGCAACATTCGGCAGGCAGATGCCGATCAAATAGGTAAAGTTTGCGGCCGCGATGAGCCAGATCGGATCGCCTATCGCAAGGAACAGAATTGCCATTGAGGCTGTGAGTAACGTCGCCGTCCATGGACAGTCCGTCGCCGACCGTCGGCCGAGGAACCGCGGCAGCAGCCCGTCCTCGCTAAGCTGCGCCAAGGTTCGGGAGGCGCCTGCAAGCGGCTGCATTGTTCCATGGAACATGTTGAGCATCATGAACCAGATGGCGGCTGCCTTGCCAAAACTGCCAAGCAGGGGAGCAAAGGCAGGCCCCAGAGCGACCGCCAAGTCCGTGCCAAGGGCCTGAGATCCCAACGCGCCTAGCCAAACTAATGGCAAGACGATGAAGTAAAGTCCGGCCATGGCGGCGCTCGCCAATACGGCACGAGGGACGTTGCGGTTCGGATCGACTGTTTCGCCGACATGGCATGTGGCCGCTTCAAACGCTGGGGCAGCAAAACCGACCAAATAGAGGCCTGCCATTATCGATGTCAGATCACCGAACCAGCCTGGGAACGGCGAGATCAATGTGAAGGTCGTCGCCTGGCGCCAATCGACATTGCCCGAAAGGACCGGGATGAGTGCGGCCGCGAATGCAAGGAGGGCCGACCCCGTAGCAATCGGGATGACGAGTCGCGAAACCCATTTTATTCCGCACAAACTGACCGCGGTGAAAAAAACGACCAAGGCGCAGGCTACGAACTCGACCGGAATAGCCGGCAGGTACCATTGCTGAATTGCTGACGCCGAGAGCAGTGCCGTCAGTCCGCAAGTTGGAACCCAACCCCACCAGTAGCACGTCCCGGCCAAACCAGAGAGAATCGGACTATATGGTCGGAATGCTTCTGAACACGCCGCTGCGATGCCGCCCACGCGGTCGGGCCATAGCAACACCAGCTCTGTCCAGGCTGGCGCAGCTGCCCAGCTAAGGATCACACCAACGATTAGCAAAAGGACGGCGGCGCTTCCTTGACCCGGGATCGCACCTTGGCCGATGAAAAGTGCGGCCATAAGAAAAAGGCTTTGGTTGCTGCCACCCATCGCCAACGCGGTGGTGCCGATCCAACCTAGCGATCGGGGATGCGGTCGCAAGGAATGTTGCCTTTGCATTCCAGCCCCTAATCTATTCGTGAGCGCTAATTTACGATGCGAGCAAAACCTTTCGAAGTCATTAGCGGTAGTAAAGGAGGGAGTTCTATGTTTCTCGGAGAAGGAACGAGGTGACTAAGTGGCAAGATCCCATGTTTTCTAGCGTGCTCCCCGTTTTGCCCCCGCTCTATAAGTTGGGCCTGTTCACGTTGCGGTCCGATGTGGACCGGGTAGCAAACTCATTGGGGTGAGCCGCTCGTGCGGGGGCGGTTCACAATGTAGTCGATCCTCCACGCTTCGACGCTGTCTCGGGCGTGCCGATTGCCGGTGAACATCCGCCCCAGACGCTCATCGCGCAGCGGACTGGTGATGCTTTCCACGAAGCCGTTTTGCATCGGCTTGCCTGGCGCGATCCAGTGGCATCCGACGCGCCGATCTTCCTGCTTCGCTGCTTGGACTCCGGGCTTCTGGTCTGCCCTTGGACGGCGTCGATGGCAATCTCAATGGCAACCCAGACAGCGCCAACAACACGGCGGGCTCGACTTCCCTCGAAGACGCAGGATTTGAGGGATCTGTAGCCGGGATCATACGTGATAGTTGAGTTGCGCCGCTATCCGCTAACCCTACTCAAAGAACGCTCTTTTCGGAACCGTAAGGTTTGGCAATGCTGACCATGCCTTTGGTCCGAAGGCGCTGGTATAAATAGAAAATTGTCATCAAGCCGATTGCTGTTCCAGAACCAAGACACAGCGGGAGCAGCAGCTCTCCACCGATACGAAATGCAAGCAGAGTAACGCCCACCGCAGCGACGATGGCATTTATGAATGCGATCATAGTCGCCGCAGTGGTTAGGTAGGCCAGGAGTGGCCCAGTACGAAGAGAAGGTTCGGCGTCGTTTTCGGGCCAGCGACCTAATTCTTTGGAAAACTGGATGGCCGCTTCATCGCCCAAAGTTCGATAGTAGGCTCGGATCCGGGCAATGCCGATATGGGCCTGCATGTTCTCAGCGGCGATGTCGATTAACCTCAAGACGGTAAAGGCACCCAGTAAAAAGACCGATGGCAGCACAACCGCGACAAACGGCAGGAAAAATTCGGAGGACTGCGTAACAAAGCCAGTTGCCACAAGAGCGCTCGACAGAGACATAATGTAGATGGTCGTTCGCGACGCCATTTCGCTTATGGATGTGCTGATGGCTGTCTGCTGCACGAAATGCTCTGTCGTGAGAGCAGCGAGAAACGCAGCGCTGGGTGTAGGCGTGTCAGTCATTGGAATATACTCCCAATCAAAATTATCCTGGATCAGTTTGGGCATCAAGGATAGATGGGCGGGGCTCCTGATCGAGCAGGCAATCGTCGGCGATATTGGTGACCAACACTCGCTCGATGACGATCAACAGTGTCGGGCCGGTGACTATCAACAACTGAGAAACGGATTCCGAAGCCAACGCGGGGGCGTTTGCAAATCTGTAATTCCAGCGAAGGGCGAGGAGACCGAGCTTCATGCCTATTGGGATAGAATGTCCAAAGACGCGACGGAAATCGCATAGGTTCGCCGCCGTGACGTGCCTACCCCATTGCAGTCAGGTTTCGGTCATGTTCCGCAGAGTAGGCGTGCGTGAATTCGGCCCCGAGCAAAAAAATCAATGACGAATAATAAATCCAGAGCAGAACGATTATAAGGGCACTAGCGGCGCCGAACGATGACGCAACGGTACTGCTGCCGAGATAGAGGCCGATCAAGCTTTTACCGATCGTGAAGAGAGCGGCTGTGACAAAAGCCCCGAACCAGACGTCGCGCCACAGCAAGTGCCGGTCGGGAAGAACCTTGTAAATCGCTGCGAAAAGCACGGAGATGAGTGCAAACGAGATCAGCAGGTTCACCGTCTCGATCACGACAGACCCGAATGGGAGCATCTCATTGATTCTGTCGCTGAGAGCCGCAATCGCGGCGCTAGCTGCAAGCGAAACAATCAACAAAAACCCGAGCGCAATCACTAGCCCCAAACTAGCTGTTCGAGCTCGGATTAAACGTGACACGGAACTGCCCTTGCTGGTCACTTTCCAAATCGTATTCAAAGCGGACTGCATTTCGCCGAACACCCCGGAGGCTGTGAGAAGCAGGGTGAACAGGCCGATAACTGTCGCGATCACCCCTGACGATGGATTTGAGGCGCTCTTGAGGACACTTTGAAAAACCTCCGCGCTCTGACGGCCCATCAGCCCTGACAGTTCATTTGCGACCGCATCGCGAGAAGCGTCCTGACCGAATACCAAGCCTGCCACGGCGACGACCAGTAGTAGGATGGGACCTAGAGAAGTCACCGCGAAGAACGCCATCGCCGCCCCGTGGCTTAGCGAATTGTCTTCAATAAATCCAACGAAACTGGCCTTCGTAATGCGCCAGGCCTCTTCCATTTGACATCCTTGGGATAACCGGGGCCGTGGCGGAATTCACTTCCTGGCAGGTCTGGTTGGTTTGTCCGCGACTTCTTGGATTTTATCTCGAAAGGTTTCCTCCGTCTTCGAGGCCGCTGACTTCACCACGTCGGTGACTTGTTCAACGATAGAAGCGGGATCCGCGCTGAAGCCCTTCTTGTCTGCCTCGTCCTTGAGGGTTTGATAGGCTTGCGTTGCAACGTCCTTGGCGCCGTCGACGCCTTTGTTTAAAAGCTCACTCGCTTTGTCGCGTATGTTGTCACTCGCTTGGCCAAGCTGCTGATCTTCAAAGTCAGTGTGTGGGAGCATGGCACCAACAGCAGTCCCAAAAGCCAACCCGAGGGCGGCAAGCACCAATGGTTCCTGGCGCAGCAGGTCGGTCGCGGCGGCGGTGATCTTACCCGCCTCGTCGGCCGCGCTAGCGCCATATTGGGCAGCACTGTCGGACACGCTGCGAGTCCCGCTGGCTACCCCGGCCCTGACGCCTTCGGCGGCATCACCGATTATCCCCGCTGCTTTATCACTGACGCGGGAAACAGCATCTGATATTCCACCAGCAAAATTGTCGGAACTTTCGTAGCCCTGTTCACCATGCAAGTCTGAGCCGGTCCGGGACTTGGGCTTCGGCCAGCTTTCCTGGAACCCTGTTGCTTGCGGAGGGCGCTGCCCAGCCATCAGCCACATCAGCCCAACGCCCACCAATGCTACAGGAAGAGGGTTTGCTCCGACTTGAGACTTGAGCGTGCTCATCAGCGACCCGCCATCGCCGGCGGTGAACATGCCGGAAAACTCATCGATAAGTTGGCCGGGCGTCATCTTGTTGCGGATCGATTCCGCGGTGTCCGACACCCTGGCGCGCGCGATCTCGGCGTCATGTTGAAGCTCGGCAGAGGTTTTCTCGGTCATTTGACTTGATCCTTAATGACGCCGGCATCTTGCTTAAGTTGGGCGGTTGTTCGGTCAGGAGTAAGTTCGGAGGGTTTCATATTCGCAGAGCCATTTCGCAGCAGGACAAGGCCGAGAATGGCGACTAGCACGCCGACTAACAGCGACGACCATCCGGGACCGAGCGCTGTTTTCGACAGCGCGATCACCAAGGCCTGCAGCAGCACCAATAGCGCTGCCAAAAGGCAGATAGCGCCACCGAGCACTTCAATCGCGCCAGCACCTGCCTTCTCGGCTTTTTCGGATAGCTCGGTTCTAAGGAGCCGACCTTCAGTCTGCAGCAAGGTTGTCACCTGCTGTGACAGGTCGGTAATCAGCGTCATCAAGCTGCGGTCGTCCGGAGCGGGGGTCATAATTTGGAACTCGCAGCCGAACGATCGGAACGGCTATCTCGGGCTGACGGCGATGCATTCACCTCAGGAGCAGAACTTTTGATAAAGCGCCCTAGGGCCAGACCTGCAATGACCGCGCCGCCGATGAGAGCGGCGGGGTTATCTCGGCCGAAAGCCCGCATCTCGCCAAGCACTTCTTCGAAAGGTTTGTCCTTTAAAGACGCCGACATTCGTTCAAGGCCACCAGCCGCCTCCAACGCGAACTTTGATGCTGCTCGCTGGTCGTTGTTTGCCAGATGCTGACTTGCCGCGCGCACAGCACCCCCGAAAGCTGCAATAGCACCCGTCAGATTATTTTGAACAGCTTGAGCCTGATCAAGGAGAGCATCCTTTCCCTCTTCGGCGACATCCATGGCTTTCTGGGTAATATCGTCCTTCGCGTTGCTGAGCACGTCAGCCGCCTTCCGGCCGGCTTCGCCAACCCGGCTCGCGACTTCATTTTGTGCTTTAGAACCCATGCCCGAGGTGGTCTTCATATTAGTCTCCCATTGTCGGCCAGCCATCAGTGGAGGCCTAGAAACGAAAGGATCGCGAGCACGACGACCACCAGGCCGATAAGGTAAATAACACCGTTCATGTGCGTGTTCCTCCAGACACAGTAACTTGCGATTTCGACAACCGTTCCGCTGTCGCGAGGAATATTGACGGCCGGGGCGTGGTCTCGATCAGGGGCGAATTCGCGTCCCGCTTAGCATCAATTTCCCGGACAAGTGGATCGCAAACCTTGGGACGGCCACTTGATGTCGTGTCCCTGGAGGAGCTTGCTCATAAACTCATTGCAGACGCCAAAACGGTCAGCAATTAAGCGCGTGGAGATCGACGAGGCTCGGAAGCCTATCGCAAACTCGTCGATACGATTGTGCATTTTCGATCCCGGCCACTCGGAATGAGCGAGCGAGCGGCCAAGTTTTGCACCTTTGGATGGAAAAGCAGGGCTTGCTGTACCGGCTTCTTATAGCGACGCCACCCTGATTGAACTGGGGAATACCTCATCACCCGAGTATTCGCGACACCTGGCGTCGACGGCGCTGATGCCGTGAGCACCTCGGCGAAGGGCGCTGGGTCTGGTCGCCAAGCGCCAATGCGGCCGTTGCGGCGCTCATCCCTGACGTGAGCGGGGTCGAAGCCGCACAGCACCGGGTGCAGAGCCAAGCAGATGATAGCCCCGTTCAGCTTTGCTCAGCACTCCGACATGCGTCGGTGTGATTAGGTCAACTTTCCGGGCAAGCGCGAACAGCGCCCTCGATGAGCCCGCCTTCTTTTCAAACTCGATCTCGCAGAATGGAGCCTCGCGATCGGCTGCAATGACCCTGCCAGAATCCAAAGCGACTTCGATCGCGGCGTCGCCATCCATCACGTTCCAAGAATGCCCTTTGACATAAACCTCGAACAGAGGCGCGAGCTTTGGCCCAGCGCCTGAGAGCAGATCTCGGATCTGCGGATCATCAAGTATCGGCGTGTTACCGCGACCGGATGTCTCCCATTCCTCGCGTGTGAACGACCCGGCCGCGGCACCGTTTCCGGCTTTGACGGTTTGTATGCGTTCATTCCCCGATTGCCGAATGCGAAGCCACAGGCCGCGCTCAGATAGATCCCATCCGGGGGTGTCGAAATAGATTGATACCTGCTGAAGACCGGTGGGCTAGGATCCGAACGGATTCTTCTTCAGGAGCGACCGCGCACCCGATATCGAAAGCTCGAGCTTCAGTTCCGTTTCCTGCGTGATACACTGAGCGTCGCTCCACGGCAATCGATGCGACCCACCGGCATGGTGCGTCATAAAACTGTCACAAACAACCGCCCGCCTCGACCCACTTTGGCGGCCTCAAGCCGGCAGATCAAATGAGCGCGCGGAACCACCCTTCTCAGTCCACGTTCATCCGATGATGCAGGAAAAGGACACCAAGGACACACAGAGAGAGATGGCCCCCAAAGAAAAAAAGAAGAAGGTGAGCCGCGTGGTGAAGGGGCAGGAGCTGGAGGTAGAGCACCTGACGGAAATTGCCGACGTCTCGCCGAAACAGGCGCGTGCCTTGTTGCGTAAGCATGGTGCCGACTGGTCCAAGCTCAAAGACGAAGCCGAAGATTTGAAGGAAGACTGAAAATGCCCGGCGCGGTGCCTTCGTATTGTGCCGGTCTTCTTCCATTTGGTCGGGCGGCTTTGTCCGCCCGCCCGCATCATTCGACTATGTCGCGGCAAATCTCAGTCCGTTGCTCAAATTAAAGAGGACGCTTTCAATTTGCAAGGAAAGCTAGAAGGCTTTTTGGGCGATCCACCGAATGGAAGACCGGGAAGGACAAGGGGCGGGTCCGGGATTTACCGAAACACTGTTCAGCTTCGCGTGCCAGAGCAGGACCTGAATGACCCGGGTGTCGGCGCCGTCCTCCAGAAGGTATGTCGCGAAGCTGTGGCGCAACGTGTGGGGCCCGACTCGGCGGTATCGAGTGGAGCTTCGGCAGGAAGCGTGGGATGGGACTTTAATGTGGCGCCCTACCGGTCAAGTACCGTCGAAAGAGGCCGTTAGCGCCCAGGCGAATACCGTTCAGGCGGAGGTAGGTCTTTCACAACGCGACCGGCAGCTTTGCGCCTCATGCACGAACCCGCTTCGCGGGAGGGGCGTCTCGTTCTGAGATGGCGCGACAGGCATTGGTCTTGAGCAGGTAGAAGTTGCGATCTGACCATGGAGTTCCTTCAACGAGAGGAACTTGCCATGGATACCCTGTCGACCGATGCACCGATCACGCCGCTTCGCCAGCGCATGCAGCAAGACATGCTCATGCGGGGCTTAGGCTCCCATACCCAGCAGGACTACGTTCGTCACGTCCGGCGCTTCGCAGCCTTCCTCCGACGCTCTCCCGATACTGCGACGCCCGAGGACATCCGCCGCTTCAAGTTGTATCAGCATGAGAACGGCATCGGGCCTGCGACCATCAACGGCGCGGTCTCGGCGTTGCGGTTCCTGTTCCTGGTGACGCTGAAGCGGCGGGATCTGGCCCGTGTGCTGGTGATCATGCGCCATCCACGCAAGCTGCCGGACGTGCTGAGCGTGGAGGAAGCGGCGCGGCTGCTCGAAGCAGCACCTGGTATCAAGTACAAGGCCGCGCTCGGTGTCGCCTATGGCGCGGGCCTGCGCGTATCGGAGGTCGCGCACCTCAAGGTCGATGATATCGACAGCACATGCATGCTGATCCGCGTCGAACAGGGCAAAGGACGCAAAGATCGCAACGCCATGCTCTCGCCGCAACTGCTGGAACTGCTGCGCCTGTGGTGGCGCGAAGGCAGGCGTCGCGGTGTGATGCTTCCGCATGGCTGGCTGTTCCCGGGGCGCAGTTGCACCGATCCGATCTCGTCGCGGCAACTCCATCGCGCGGTTCAGGAAGCCGCCGAAGTCGCCGGCATCCGCAAGCGTGTCAGCCCGCATACGCTGCGGCACAGCTTCGCCACCCACCTGCTCGAGCAGGACGTCGACATCCGCGTCATCCAGGTGCTGCTTGGGCACAGCAAGCTCGAAACGACAGCGCTCTACACCAAGGTCTCGACCCGGACGATCCATGCGGTCGCAGGGCCGCTCGACCGGCTGATGGCGCTGATGGAGGATAAGTCGCCTCCCGGCTGAACCGGGTGCGCGCGGACCTGGAGGTTGCCGACATCTTCCGTGTTGCTGGGCTCGCCTACCGGGCCGCCCATGCAGGGCACCTGAGCTTACATCAGCTCAAGGTGATGTCGGCGATCGAGAACTGCCGCACCGCAGCCCTTGGCGGGCATGTCGAAGCCTGCGAGGACTGCGGCCAGCGGCGCATCGCCTACAACAGCTGCCGCAACCGGCACTGTCCCAAGCGCCAGGGCGCGGCGGCGCGGACCTGGCTTGCCAAGCGGGAAGCCGACCTGCTGCCGGTCGGCTACTTCCATGTCGTGTTCACGCTGCCGCCGAGGTCGCCGACGTCGCCTTCCAGAACAAGGCGCTGGTCTATGACCTGCTGTTCCGTGCGGCATCGGAGACGATGGTGACGATCGCGGCTGATCCCAAGCACCTTGGCGCCCGCATCGGCATCACCGCCGTGCTCCACACCTGGGGGTCGGCGATGACGCACCATCCGCACGTGCACATGATCGTGCCGGGCGGCGGCATCGCGCCAGACGGGACGCGCTGTGTCTCGTCGCGTCCGGCCCCCTTTCTCCCGGTGCGCGTGCTCGGCAAGCTGTTCCGACGGCTCTTCCTCACCCGGCTGGTCACGCTGCAGGAGGCGGGGCGGCTCGCCTTCTTCGGCTCGATGACACACCTCAGCGAACGGCGAGCCTTCTTGCGCCATCTCGCTCCCTTCCGGAAGAAGCGCTGGGTTGTTTACGCCAAAGCGCCGTTCGCCCGGCCGGAGGCGGTCCTCGCCTACCTGTCGCGATACACGCATCGGGTCGCGATCTCGAACCGCCGGCTGGTCGCCTTCGAAGAGGCTGGCGTCACCTTCCGCTACAAGGACTATCGTCGCGACGGCACCGACAGGCAGCAGGTCATGACGCTCGCCACAGACGAGTTCATTCGCCGCTTCCTGCTTCATGTCCTGCCGCGCGGCTTCCATCGCATCCGACATTACGGCCTACTTGCCGGTGGCTCTCGCAAGGCCGGCCTCGCGTTGGCGCGCGAGCTGCTGAGCGTCGCCGCGCCACCCGATGAGGACACACAAGGCGAACCGGAGGACTTCCGGTCGGCATACCCCTGCTGCGGCGGACGCATGATCGTCGTCGAGGTGTTCGAACGGTGGAAGCAGCCGCGCGGACCGCCGGACGCATCGGCACCGATCCGGGAGACCGCTCCATGACCCGGCACGGCATGAACCAGCTTCCAGCCACCGGCGTTCAACCTCCGGCAACGGACCCGCGCGTGTCCATGGTGATCCCCGACGCCGACAGGGCAACATCCGACTGCGCGCGGAGCCTAAGGTCGTGCGAAGAGGCAACGATGTCCCCTGGCCGTATCCATCTCCATCTCGGCACTTCCCGACTATGACCCCGCTACCGCCGACATCAGCCGCAACCCGAAATCCCCATAGCCATAGTCCGTGGCCCGCGGGTTCCTGCATGAGAGGCCTTCGTACGCCTGCCGGCACCCGAAACCCTTCGCCATTTCGGACGTTGGAGTCGGCCTTGTCATTGCCTCCAAGCGGCCATCATCGGCAATTGGCGATGGGCGTTGCGCTTCACAGGTTCTGGAGGTCAGCGCTCGACAAACCTGCGGGAGGCTCGGATATCCTGCCTTTGGCCCACTGGCGGTATCCAAGACAACACAGTGAACCGGCTCCTGTTGATGTCCAGTTCCGAGCACCACCTCGCCAGCGTACCGATGGCCTTTGTATACCAGTGGTATTTTTGTAATATTAGCGAAAACTCATATGGAGCGACCTTGTCGGAGCTATGCTGCGTCCTATAACCCCGGTTGGGAGAGATCACGCTCTTGGCCATTGACCCCAAAGACGCGCAGCACGCCGGCATTGTTAAGCGGCTCGTCCGAGAGTTCGGCATAACCGAAGCGCAGGCAATCGATCTCATCGCCTTGCTTGGCGCCGATTGGGCATTCGCTTGTTCGCGAAGCCAAAGCCTTGCTCGGGCGGCAATCGCCTTAAATCCGCGTCACTTGTTCGATCCCAGGCGAGTTTTCTGGCCTTCCGCAAAGCTGGTTGTTGCCGTAGGCAGCGCCGTAACCCCGGGGGTAGGGCACTCCTAGAGGAACCGTAGACCGGAGCGGAGTCGAGGACCTCCTCCGAAGGTTGATTGAAACGTCCGGCCCACTGAAAAAATGGCGCCGCCAGGTGCAATCAGCAACAATTGAAGACTTCGTGAGCGCTCGCGGCCCAGGCGCACGTCGGAAGATGGACGCGGAGCAGACAAAGCCGTTCCGCGTCATTCCCATCCAATAGGCGATTTAGTAGCCGTGATAGCCGTTACCGCAGACGCGAACCTCCTCCACCACGCGGTGGTGGTGGCGCCAGTGGCTCACTAGTTCCGTGCGGCAATGGCGACGGTGATGATAGCGCACCGCATAGCCGCCATTGTCATAGTCGTCATTGTAGACATGGCGGTAGTATCGGTGATGGCGATAATATGGGCTATAATCGCCGTTGTAATAGCTGTCATCATAGCTCGGACCGATGCCGATACCGAGCTGCACGCCGCCGGCGCTAGCCGGCGCGATCGCGAACGCCGAGGCGATGGCGATTATCGAAGCAAGCAGAAGCTTTTTCATTGCACCCTCCTTGAGTTTCGAGGACGCCCCTTCGCGAAAAGAACGGTTTGGGGCGGTGCGGGTTCCCGCAAACCGAGGCGCCCTGGCGTATCGAAGACGGGCAACCGACGCTTTGCAGGTTGGGATCAAGGTTTGCCTGAGAAGAAGGGAACATGTGTTTTGGGGAAATGCCCAGCCGGAATGAGAACTAGCATCCTGACGTCTCGTTGCCCTTTCATGCAGGCGTCCGAAGCCCCGCCACCTGAGCAGTCGGGTCCAAGTTAAGTCTGGGCTCTGAGCGGGCTGCGGAACACGAGGCGGCATTCCGCGTTGTGGCGCCATGCTTAAAAAGATCGCCTTCGCCGCACTGCTTTTCCAAGTCGCCGCATTCTCGGCGCTGCCCAGCCCGGACCGGCCAAGTGCGCCAAGGCTGTTTGGCCAGACATTCCCGCTCACTGCCTGCAGCGTGTCGAAGTGCGGAAGCATACAGTCACGATGACCGCTCGATAGCACCAACCGTGGTTGAAATTCACCATGCAGACTGACGAATTGTGGGCCTTGGGAACAAGTCCGCCATCGGGCGATTTATGGGACGAAGGGCGACAGTCGTGGAGGGCGGAATGCCTTGGCTTGGCAGATGGCGTAATCAGTATGGATCCGTCCTCGACATCACCGGCGAGGACGGCGGCCGGATTGAAGGCACGTTTCGCACGGCGCTTGAAGACAGCAGCTTCTATGGACAGACCGTGCCGATATTCGGCATCGCGCATGGGGATGTGATTGGAGTAACGGCCGCCGGCGAGGGTACGGCCGGCCCCGCCGCGGTGAGTTACACCGGCATATTGCGGGACGGCAAACTGGAGACGATGTGGCTGACGGTGGCAGGCAGCACCATCACCGGCAAGGAAGGCGAAACCGCTTCCCGCAAGCCGGTAGGAACCTGGCGTGCCTTCGGCACCAGCCTCGACACCTTCGTCCGAGAATAGCCAAGCTAGCGGCCGAGTGCCTTTGCTTCGCGCTCCAGGGCCTTGCAGTCGTTGCCGTGCTTGGCTCAGTTCGCGCTGCAGAGCTTCGAAACCAGGTTAACGAGTGGCCGCCCAGTAGGGCTGCCTGCCGGCGAGCGACGCGACGCCGCAACGCCTTCAGCACGGATGGTCGTCGCTACCGCAATCCTCACCCTGATCGCCGCCGCCCTGGATAGGGTCAATAGATCTGCTCGGAATTAGGATCGGTGCTCTCGTCCGGCGGATCGACCAGTTTGCCGCCGTTCGCCAATATGAGCGGCGACACCGAGCAGGACTACTTCGCCGACGGCATCAGCGAAGACATCATAACCGACCTGTCGAAGGTCGCCGGCCTCTCGGTCATCGCCCGCAACTCCAGCTTCACTACAAAGGCAAGAACATCGATGTCCGGACGGTCGGGCGCGAGCTCGACGTGACTGCGGTGCTCGAGGGCTCGATCCGCCGCGCCGGCAACCGCGTCAGGATCAATGCCCAGTTGATCGATGCGCGGACCGGGACCCATGTCTGGGCGGACCGCTACGACCGCGACATGACGGCCAAGTACCGGCCGCTCGCCGCCGAGGCTAAGGCGGTAGACGCGGAAAGCTTCATCATCGAGGGCGAGACAATCGTCACCAACGAGGCCGGGCTTTCGGACTTCCACGCGCTGCGCTCGGCGATCACGAAGCGCCCCCAAGACCTCTACCTCGTGGCCTTCGACCTTCTGCATCTCAACGGCCACGATCTGCGGGACATGCCGCTAAAGGACAGGCGCGAAATCTTGCAAGCGGTGATCCCGGCTGGCGGCCATATCCAGTTCAGCGAGGCTCTGCCTGGCACTGGCGAGGCCGTCTATCATCTCGCCTGTGAGGCTGGCCTTGAGGGCATCGTCTCGAAGCGTCTCGACAGCCTCTACCGCAGCGGCTCAACCATGAACTGGCGCAAGATCAAGTGCTACGTCGAGAAGGAAATGGACGTCATCGGCGTGAAGCCAGAGACCGGAAAGCCGGCCATGGTGCTTATGGCTGACAAGGGCCACTATATGGGCGGTGCCTTCGTGACCTTCAAAGCGGACAAGCGGCAGGCCCCTTGGGACCGCGTGCAAGGCAAGTCCGGCGCTCCACCGCTAAAAGGGCTCGCCAAAGAGAAAGCCGAGTGGCTCAAGCCGGGTTTGGTGGGGCGCGTCAAGTTCCTCAAGGGCGAGGAAAAGCTCCGCCATGCGTCGCTGAAGGACTTTCGCGAAGAGCGATGAGGGGACAGAAGGGCCTGCTCGAGCGCCCGAGTTCGGCCGCCGCCGTCAGCCGTTGCGATGTGGCTTATTGCTCAATAGGGTAAGCCAGCTTCTTGTGGGACCGCCAATGGTGAATTTGGAAGACCTCTATCGCATCCTGCGAACCGGCCATGTGCAGGCCCAAGGGATCGTGGACACAGTCCCTGTTCCCTTGCTGGTTTTGGATGGAGCCTTGTGTATCCAGAGCGCCAATCGTGCGTTCTTCCGAACCTTCCAAGTCCAGCGCGACGATACAATAGGGAAGCAGATTTACGACCTGGGAGATGGTCAGTGGGACATTCCGGAGCTGCGTCGCCTCCTTTCAGACGTGATACCGAGGAGCACAGCGGTCGTCGATTACCGAGTGGAGCACAATTTCCCCGGGATGGGACAGAGAACGATGCTGGTCACGGCTCGGACCGTGTTCAACCCCGACGACCTTGGCACTACTATGCTGTTATCGTTCGTGGATGCCACTGCCCGAACCCGCAGAGAGGCGGAGATAGAAGTTCTGGTAGGCGAGCTTCGGCATCGAATGAAGAACCTTCTTGGATTGGTGCGGGCGCTCGCAAATCAGACCAAGGCTGAAGGCGTCTCGGGTGAGACCTTTCGAGACGCGTTTCTCGGCAGGCTGACCGCCATAACAGAGGCGAATGATCAGGGGTTCATCGGCGGCGGGGATGGCAGCCTTGAGGCGTTGGCGCACCGGACGCTGAAGCCGTTCCGAGCGAACGCTGAAGCCATAAAGATTGAGAGCGGGTCGGATGTCCACTTGGACACCAAGCAGTTGGTGTCTCTCGGGCTTGCTCTCCATGAGCTGGCTACCAACGCCCTCAAATACGGAGCGCTCTCGACGGCAGGCGGACAGGTACGGCTGCGTTGGGCGGTCGAGGATAAGAACTTGGTGCTCAACTGGACGGAAAGCGGTGGGCCCAAGGTGACCCCGCCGGTTTCTTCCGGCTACGGAACCCGGCTCATTCAGTTTGCCGTCGCATACGATCTGGGGGGCAAAGTGGAACCAACCTATGCGCCCACAGGTTTGCAGCTGGAGATGACCATTCCGCTCAAGAAGGCGAGCCCAGCAGAGTGAAGGCCCGTGCCACAGACTGTCCTGATCGTGGAAGATCAATTTTTGATCGCGATGGACCTGAAGGCCATGCTTGAGCATCGCGGTTGGCGCGTCATGGGGCCGGTTGCAAGTGTCGCTGCTGCCATCAGCCTATTGGATGTCGAGGTGCCCGCTGTCGCGTTGCTCGACGTGAACTTGGGGGACGAAATGGTCACTCCCGTCGCGGAAAAACTCCGCAGTCTTCATGTGCCATTCGCTATCGCAAGCGCTTACGACCGACCAGACCAATTTGGAGGGCCAGTTTTGAGCAACGTGCCGAACGTCGGAAAGCCCACCTCGGAGACGCGTCTCCTAACCGTTCTGGCGGAGTTGTTGACATCGTAACCCCTGACCTGCGCCCTGGGCTACTATAGGCAATGCTCGCCCGCGGCCCGATGCTCAAAGCAGAACCAGTGCGATGCTTGCTTCGGCTTGGCAAAGCCCCAGCCGGCATTCTGGGCGCAACCGTCGTGCTCGCAGACGTGATGCTGGGGCCCCGGCGGCGTGGAATATTCAGGCTTGGGCAAGCGGATTTCGTCCCTTATGAGCAATAGTGAACAAAATGAGAACAAAACTGTCGAGCGCCTCTACCGGAGCCGCAGCCGCTCCTCATTTCAGGTCATGCCCCGAGCGTCCCGAGAAGTGGCCGAGAGGTGCCGCATGGACCCCTGACGCATGCCCATGACGCGGGGCAGGCGGCAGGTATTCGCTGCGCCCACTGTAGGATCACGCGCTACTACAAGCCGTCAGAGCTTCGGGAAGTGATTGGCAACGTCACGATTGACGAGGTGCGCGATAAGTTGCGGTGCCAAGAACGCAAGAGCAGGGAGTGGATGAGCGCCCAGCTCTTCCACCCGACAGGCGAGCAGGCGCACACCGTCCGGTAGGCGGCTGGTGCAAATCCGGTGGGAGAAACGGGTAATCTGGAGGGACGAGTAGGCGCGATCAAAACCGCCCACCAGATCAACTCGCGGACTATTTGCGCTTCCTCTCGACACCCAGCGCCGCCTTGATCGCCCGTTCGGCCACCTTAAGCCTAGCCTCTTCGCCGCCGTAGTCTTCGCCAACGCTGCCCGAGGAATGGCCGAGCACGATGTCTTGGTCTAACTTCGAGAGCCGGCCGAAGCCGATCCTTCATGAGGTGGCGAAGGGAGTGCCATGGGCCGACCCTGGGGTCATCCACGGCAGTTCGGACGTGCTTGCCGAGAGAACGCCCTCTCAGCGTTCGCCATTTGTGCCTCGAAAGTCGCATAAAAGGGCAGACTGGAATAACGCGACCCTAAACGCGGTGGGCTAGGGCACCCGCCTCGCTGCTCAATTTCTCAAGTCGAGATTCACAGATTGATTCAATCATATCGATGAGAGCCGAGACACGTTCGGATAGCCATCGCAGGGCTTCATCTGTGATCTCGAAGTGCCGCGAATAGCGCGCTTTCACATAAGCCTCATTGAGAATGTTGAACCACGCCACAAAGCGCTGTTGGTCGCGTGGCCATGCTTCGGCAAGTTCCTGGGCCTGATCCTCTGCGAGGCTCCGGAGGAATTTTATGTTGTGAGACGGAGGGCTGTAGTTCGTAAGTACCAGCAACAGTGCGGCGTAGGCTTGCTCGATCGACTGATGTAGGAGGAACGCGCTCTCCTTTAGCCTTCCCTTGGTAGCGAAGAATTCGGCACCCTCGGCAAACGTTCTAGCCTGAGGGAGACGCTCCGCGGCATAGGCTCCTGCCAGCCGAAAAGCCTCTGCGGGGCTGGAGGGCACGGGATTGGCGAGAGGCTCAGCATCGAGCTCGTAAAGGACAATGCCATCGCGGCGGATATCGACGAAGAAATACTGCCCCTCGCGCAGTGCGGTGTTCACCTCGCGGCGTGAGTGAACGATGAAACTGACCGGAGTGTCGATCTCTCGCATCAGCCGGTCGGCTGCTGTCTGCCAGTAGCCGGCGAAATCCGTCAGCTTGCGGTTATTGACCACCACCAGGAGATCAAAATCAGAACGGTAGCCCTTCTTGGTATACGGCTCGTCGACCCAGCCACCGCGGGCGTACGACCCGAAGAGAATGATCTTAAGGATGCGGCCGCGCTTCTTGAAATCGGCAGTTGCGCCTTTTAGCGCGTCGTCGAATTCCTCAAGCAGCACCTCCACCGTTCTCGTCAGCTCACGCTGCTTCGGCGGAGGCAGATGATCGATGCTGGATTTCATAAACAAAGGTCGGCCGTCCACTAAATCTGCATAGCTGGAAAAATACTGCGAATCCCTATAGTGGCCTGCCGGACCAGGCGGAGCAACGCAAATGTCCTTCTCGCCTTGTGATAATTTCGTTGCGTCTATGTAAGCAGCATTGAAACGCGCAACATCTTTGCAGAGCCATCCCGTCCTCCAGGCGCCGGCGACTTTCATCCATACGGCTGTTGGTAATGGCTGGAGGGCTGCCGTTCCGGTCCCCGATGACGGCCAAAACTGCATTCATTGCCCCGTCGCACTCGGTTGCGCCGAAATCACATTCACCACTTCGCTCATCGCCTGAGCCGCTCCGATGACAGGTGACGAGCGGGGTGGGGTGAACACTTGTCAATCGCGCGAGGTTGGTCACTGTTACCACCCGGCGCCTGCGACAGACGCTTGGGGGAGATGTGGGGGGCGGAGGGTTCCTGTAGGCTACAGAGCAAGCTGAGAATTCTTTCAGTTGCACGGGCCGTGCGCAGGTCACGACAAATCGCCGAATGTTCTCCTACCCGCGCTCGCGGCGCGGCTAGCGCCGGAATGGATGGGAGTTTTCCTGGCGATAAAAGGGGAACGTTGGAACCCTCTTAGGTCACGCCTTCAGTGAGCTCTTCTTTTTCAGCACCATCTTCGCCACCGAGAACAACATGCCGGATAACGGCTATGTCGAGTCATTCAATGGACGGATGCGCGATGAGCTCCTGAACGTGAGCCTGTTCTTCGGCCTGGATCACGCCCGCAGTGCCATCGCTGAATGGAGGGAGGACTTCAACACTGCAAGGCCGCATTCCTCGCTCGGCTACCAGACCCCGGCGGCCTGAGGTCATCACCGCAACCAGCTCCGACGCTGCGCTAATCGAAGGCTCCGCGTCTTCGCCGGTTGCTCAATCCGCGCCCCACGGCGTAACAGAAACGGTCGAGGCTCTAATCGCCGCTGGATGAACAGAATCCGAGGGGTCGAGTTATATGTAAAGCTTGGCAAGCGGGTTAAGGCGACTATTCGTCAGCTGGGTTATCCCACCAAAAATGCTTTGAAGGCGTGGTGCCGTGAGTACGAGCAGCATCGCGACTTGCGTGTAGCCGCAAAAGCTCCGAAGTATTCTCAGGCTCAGAAGGAGGCGGCTGTTGAGCATTACTGTCACGATCGCTGCATCGCTTCGACGATGAGGGCATTGGGTTATCCCGGTCGTGGAACCTTAACCGCATGGGTTCGAGAGGCGTTTCCGGAGACCAGAACGTCCATAGTCGCTCGATCTTGGCGGCCGGCGTATCCCGAGGCGTTGAAGCAGGTGGGCGTCATTGGGCTTTGCAGTGGAGAGGAAAGTGCCCAGGACGTAGCTGACCGGCTGGGCGTATGCAGACCGACGTTGTACAACTGAAAGAACCAGTTACTAGGTCATGAGGCTCCCTCATCCATGAAACGCCGCAACGCTTCTCCTACGGCGCCGGACCGCGAGGAACTCGAGCGACAGCTTGAAGCCCACTAACGCGATCTCCGCCAATCGCAGCTCGAGCATGATCTCTTGAAGAAGGCCAATGAACTCTTAAAAGGCCTGGGAGTCGATCTGCCACTCCTGATTGACCGGCAGAAGACGAGGCTGGTTGACGCCCGCAAGAATCTCTATCGACTGCCAGAACTGCTTTCCCAGTTGGGGCTGGGACGAAGCTCATACTTCTACCCTCGCGCCCGTGTGAGCTTGGCGGACAAATATGTCGCTGTTCGTCCAAGCATCACCGAAAATCTTCGAAACCAACCATCGCTGCTATGGCTATCGCAGACTGCAGGCGTCGCTGGCGAGGGAGCGCGTGACGATATCGGAAAAGGTTGTGCAGCGGCTGATGAAACAGGAAAGTTTGGTCGTCTCTAGGCCCAAGCGCCGGCGTTCGGTTCGTATCTGGGAGAGATCAGTCCGGCGCCTGAGAACCTGATCAATCGTGACTTCCAGGCCGAGGTGCCGAACCAGAAGTGGCTCACTGACATCACCGAGTTCCAGATCTCGACGGGTAAGGTGTACCTCTCGGCCCATTATCGACTGCATCGACGGCATGGTCATAAGCTGGTCCATTGGAACGCAGCCAGATGCGGGCTGGTCAATACCATGCTGGAAGCCGCTATCGAAACCGTGGTCGACGTGGATGCACGGCCATCGTTCATTCCGATCGCGGAGCCCATTATCGCTGGCCGGGCTGGCTCACCAGGATAGGCGATCGAAGCTGGTTCGCTCAATGTCCCGCGAGGGCTGTTCGCAAGATAATGCTGTCTGCGGGGGCTTCTTTGGCCGGCTGAAAACCGAACTCTTTTACCCACGAGACTGGAAGGCGACCGCGATCGAGCAGTTCGTCAACGAGGTCGATGCCTACATCCAATGGTACAACGAAAAGCGCATCAAATTGTCGCTCGGCGCCCTCAGTCCCAATCGGAAAAGCCTGGACTTAGCGCATAACCAGTCCAACTTTTTATCCGCACCCCCGCCGGGTCAGTTCTCAGTGAAAATCAACACGACATCCATCAAATCGAGAAGCATGCCCGAATTCGGCTGTTGGGAGCGGAAAGTCGCTCGAGGTAGATTAAGCGGCGCGGGCAAACAGCTGGCGCGAGCCCGACCCCTTCTTAATTTGAGAGCCTGCCAGCCTCGCAATCACGACTTGAGGTTCCCGGCTACCAAACGGCTTTTCAACGAAAAAACCCGGCGGTTGCCCGCCGGGTTTCGATTTCGACAAGGCGAAATCTATTAGAACGAGCGCTGGAAGCGGAGGATGCCGCCGAGGCTGCTCTTCTTGGTGGCGTGGGTCCAGTTGGAGAAGCCGACGTCATCGAACTGGCCTGCATTGAGGTAGTCGACTTCGGCCGTGACCGTGAAGCCGGGAACGACGTCATAAGCGATGTTCGCCGCGACGCCGAGGTTCTTCCAGTCGTCATACGAGATCTGGGCGTTGAACCTGGTCTTCTCGTTGAACTTGTAGGTGCCACCGCCCCACACAGCCCAGTTGCCGCCCCACTGCTTGTAGAAGCCGCGGCCGCCGGCAGGGCTGCCAACGACGAGACCGGTGACGGGATCGGTGTTAACATCATTGAGCTTGCCCTTAGAGCCGTAGCCGCCCATGACCCAAAGCGACACTTGGTCGTTGACGGTCACGTCCAGGCGAACCTTGCCGGCCACCGACTCATAGTTGCTGTCATAAGCGACGACGCCGGTGATGGCGCCCCAGCCCTGCGTGTACTTTACGCCGCCGACGACATGCGGAACATAGCTGTCGATCGAACCGACGCCGTAAAAGCCAGGGGTACCACTGCCCGCGCCTTCTTCCAGCGAAACCACGGCCGAGAAGCCGTTGCCGGCGTCGAAGTAGTACTGGATGACGTTGGTGTCGAAGTCACCGTAAGGAACCAGCGTATCCTGGATGACGTCGCCGGCATAGCCGATGAACGTGTTGAAGGCCGATTCGTCCTTACCGACGCGCAGACCACCGAGCTGGATCCAGGCGAAGTTCAGCGACGTCCCCTTGTTGTGCGCGGCATTGATAGGCTCGTTGTCGTTGTCGTTGCCGAAGTTCCAACGGGTCTCGGTGTAGGTCTTCAAGGTGCCGAGTTCGGTTTCCTGGCCGGTCCAGGTCTTCAGCGTGAAGCGGGCGTTCTTGTGCCAGACGCCCTGGTTCTTGCCGCTCGTCACGTCGTCGGTCCGCGCGCCATCGAACGAACCGATGTCACCGCCGGCGATGTCGTAACGGACGTAGCCGCCGATGCGCAGGCAGGTTTCGGTGCCGGGGATGTAGAAGTAGCCAGCGCCGTAGACGTCGCAAATCTTGACGTATTCAGCGGGTTCCGGCTCGGCGACGACGACGGCGTCGGCGGCGCGCGCACCGGAAACTGCGATCAGGGCCGCAGCGGAGCCGAGAAGAAGGCTCTTGATGTTCATTTTCTGACCTCCAGTCAAAAGTTAAAAAACGGGTCTGGGTATTCTTTGCTGAAGGACAGCGTTCCCTGCCCCATCCCCACTACCGAAAAAGATGCGCACCGCGCCGCTCCTTCGAAATCGACATTAAGCATCGGCGCATCGTGATCAACCGAGATCGTCGAACGAGTGTCCCGCAATGGCTCTAATCAGAGCTGCGTGTTGCAGAAACGTCACGTTTTCGCCGCCGCGTAAACATTTTGGTAACGTATGGGCCTTGCTTGGCCGCGGCATCATGATCTTTGTATGGCGAGAATCGGGCTATGGCTAAAATGGAATCGGAGACAAAATGGTTACTCGAAGGCGCTTCTCGAAAGAGCGGTACAGAGACAAGCTCGCAGGCCGAGAGGCTTTGCAGGAGACTCTCTTTCTAGCCATAGAGAGTGTCCTGCAGACAGATGGACCGAAAATGCGCTTGCCGGCCATGAGGGTGGCATCCGAGTTGGCCGCGATTATTGTGTCACAAATAGTTAGCCAGACGGACGCTGTGCAGCGAGCGTTTAAGACGGTTGAGGATGACATCGCCAATTATGCGACCGAGTTTGCCGCGGATCTGGTGCAGATAGCGACTGGGCACGTGTCGCAGCGACTGGTCCGGTTCAAGGCAAGCCTCCCTGACCCAGAAGCGACTCTATTGCTAGCCGATGATTGGGCTGGGCCCGTCGCAGGCCCTACAGAGATAGAGCGATTTTACGGGATACCGCGCTCGACTCTATATAGGTGGCACAAGCACAACGAAGCAGTAGCTATCAATACGCGGACTGGCAGCAAGCCCGTTTTTCCATTGAGGCAATTTATCGACGGCCGACCTCTCCCTGGCCTAGCTACAATAATTTCGATCCTGGGTAGCCAGCGCGACGCGTGGAAATGGTTGATATCGCCAAATCCAGATTTTACCGGCGATGCACCGCTCAATTTGCTGGTATTAGGAAAGGTCGACATGGTAGCCGACGCTGCGGGGTTGTGGGCTCGGAATCGAATATCGCATGGGCTTGTTCTAGTGAAAACTTGACGCGTATGTCTGGAAATGAAGCCCCGTCAGGACATTCTGATTTGCGGTTTTTGACCCATAAACCGACCCGTCGCCTGCCTGGCGCTGGCCGGCCGGGTCATAATTGACGGCGGTTTTATGGGTTGCGAGTTCCATGTGACCTTCCACTGAGAATTTCCTCCATCTGAGATTAGAGTCCGGGCCTTGATTGAAGGACGGACTGATGAAGAGAAAGCGGTTCACGGAAGAGCAGATCATCGCGGTTCTGCGCGAGCACGAGAGGCGGGTGCAAAGGCGGGCGATCTGGCCGCAAGCACGGGGTCTCCGAGGCGACGCTGTATAACTGGAAGGCGAAGTATGGCGGTATGGACGCGCCCGACGCCAAGCGCCTGAAGGCGTTGGAAGACGAGAATGCCAAGCTGAAGAAGCTGTTCGCAGACCAGATGCTCGAAGCTTCGGCGCTGCGTGCGCTTCTGTCAAAAAAATGGTAGGGCCCGCCGCCAAGCGCGAAGCCGTCGCGTATCTGCAGGCCGTCATTGGCCTATCGGAGCGTCGGGCCTGTTCTCGTTCCCTCGGTCCTGGATGCCGGCCAAGACTGCATTCATTGCCCCGTCGCACCCGGTTGCGCCGAAATCACATTCACCACCTCGCTCATCCGGCCTGCAGCCGCTCCGATGGCAGGGCACGAATTGGGGTGAACACTTGTCTATCGCGCGAGGTTGGTCACTGTTACCCCCGGCACCTGCGACAGACTCTTGGGGGAGATGTGCGGGCGGAGGGTTCCTGTAGGCTCCAGAGCAAACCGGAGAATTCTTTCAGTTGCACGAGCCGTGCGCAGGTCACGACAAATCGCCGAATGTTCTCCTACCCGCGCTCGCGGCGCGGCTAGCGCCGGAATGGATGGGAGTTTTCCTAGCGATAAAAGGGGAACGTTGGAACCCTCTTAGGTCACGCCTTCAGCTCTTCTTTTTCAGCACCATCTTCGCCGCTTGTTTCACACCGATAGAAAGGTTCGACTGCCGGTTCATCGGTCGCAGCCAGGCAGGAGACGCCGAGATCGTTCAATGGCGCCAATCGGCAAGCAGAGGCGCTCGCTTGCCTATAGCCAACCTGAGCGACTCGACAATCTCTTTGGGAAAGCCGCGCTGCAATGAGGAGATTACCGTCTCGAACTGGCTTTCGGCATTTGCGGCAACGTCTTCGAAAAGTTTGCGCATGACAGGTGTCCCCACGCCGGCCATCTCGGCAGTCTGCATGAAGTGGCGGGGCACAATTTCGTCTACCGAATAATGCCGGTTCTTGCCGACTGACATTGCCAGCTTTAATTTCTTGCGAGGGATCTGTCGGGCATCAAGGCTAGGCTGCGCGGACAGTACGTCGTAGAGTGGCGTCATCCGAAACCGCCCCCCGGGCCCGAGAAAAATCCTGAAGTTCTTGGCGTGCCCATCGGTCGCGCCGATCAGCCAGAATACGATGCAGGCGCGCAGGAAAACAGCGATGTCGTCCTCTGGCGTATCGCTGCCTTTCAGAAGCTCGACAATCTCAACCACGCTGGGACCGCCCTCGGACTGATATTTGCGCGTGGGTGTCACTGACAGCGCTTGACAGATATCTTGCTGCGGCAGGCGAAGCAGGCGACCGTCCCTGGCCCACAGCCGGTCGAATCGCTCGACGATCAGCGTGCGGCGTTCGCCAAAATCGACAATTTCTGCCCGGGCGGCAGGAACGCCGAACGCCTCGAGGAGCTTGAGGCACAGGTACTCGTTCTCGACGTTGTTGGAGAGGTCGATGCCGTTGGGCAACCGGCCGATCTGTGGTTTCAGGATATGAGTGGTCGCCGCCGTGCCAATCGGCTTGAACCAGCGCCCCTCCTTGCGCAAGAGCGCCGTCTTTTCCTGGGCGCCGGCGATCGAAATGCGGAAATCCTCATCCTCTCCGAGGCCGAGAGGAGCGGCGGTAAGGTTTTCGATTATTCCAGCGACGTCCCTTTTGCTAACGAGCTTACCCTCACTGCTGCCAGGAGTGCCCGGATCGACGCCGTCGGGAAGGAACTGCAGCGCGCCGACGCAGTCGTGGCCGAGGGCGGCGAGCATGCTGTAGGGGTCGGTGCCTTCCGCGCCGACGCGTTCGGCAACGCGTTTGCGGATAGAGGCGTTGTCAGGAAGCAGATTATCGAAGACGTTGATCACAGGCGCGCCGATATAGCGGTCCTCCCGCAAGGGAAGCGAGAGCGAGACCGGGAAGGTGCCGCGCCATTGAAGCCATTCGCCAGCGTACCGGAAGTCTATTGCGCCAGTCGATTCCCTGCGCAGCACACCAACCAGGCGCCCGTTCAGGAAAACATTCAGCGGCGGGTGACCCGGCCGTCGCGCCATCAGAACAGGTCCTCGATCTCAGCGGCGCTGCCTTTGCTGCGTGGTCGAACGACAAGTTCAAGGTCGAGCGCGGAGAGGGCGGCCATCAACGTGCTGAGCTGCACCGCTGGCTGGCCGGCCTCAAGGCGGGACAGAGTGGCCTGGCGCAGGTGAATTTGCTTGCCTAGCGCCTCTTGTGTGAGGTCGGCCTGTCTGCGGGCGCGACGCAGAATGGCGCCGAGTTGCTTTTCGTTGCGAGCGATCTGGTCGGTCATGATAAGCCTCCAGAGCTCCACATACGCATTCGCGTATGATCTGTCAATATACGCAGTCGCGTATTAATCGCCATAATACGCAAAAACGTATAAATTTGTGTAATACGCGATCGCGTATGAAGCCTGCCGCTGAACTACGGAATTAAGGGCTAACAAATTCTCTCTGCGACGCGTCATGCCCGATTTACAAAAGAGCCAAAGAGGCTGGTGTCCTCAGCTCTTCAGATGTTGCGATTTCCGGCGCCAGGCGACCGTGTCGGCGAGCCCTGTCGACGCCGAAGTGCTGTGGTTCAATGCCGGCAAGGGTAGGGAGGTCTTCTTGCCTCTTCGCGCATTGGAGGCGGCCGGAAGCCGCGATATCTCCGAGGGGGCTAACCTCAGGGTGATCGTGGGAGAAACGCCCAGCCGCCTGGGAAGTGGACTGATGGGGGATCGGGTTCCCTGTCGAAGAAACCCGGGATGCTGTGTCTGGTACTCGCCCCCATTACAGCCGACGGGCCGCCCCGCCTGGCATGCGATGACCTTGAGCCCGCGCCTTAGACTAGCCGCTACTTAGATCGTGAATGGCCGGCTGTAGACCGTCAGGCGTGATATCAACCGTCGCAAGCGTGATCGGCAACCTGAAACGACGGTGACCGGCGCTGCCCGGATTAAGGTAGAGCACACCGTCACCGGTTTTGAGTTTCGGCACATGGGAGTGACCTGACACGACCATGTCGATGCCGAGTGCCGCTGGTGAGACCTGCAGTGTTTTCAGATCATGGAGGACGTAGAATGTTCGGCCCGCCAGCCGCACCAACGCCGTATCGGCGTAGGTGGAAGCCCACCCAGCTGTATCCGCGTTGCCTCTGATCGCGGTAACCGGTGCGATCTGCTGAAGCACGGCAATGACGTCAGGACTGCCAATGTCTCCGCCGTGGATGATGTGGTTTACCCCGGCCAGGCGTCGTTCCGCCTCGGGTCTCAGCAAGCCGTGCGTGTCGGAGATAATGCCTATCCTGAAAGTCACGGTCGCAGTCATATGGTGAGCACATCGAGATCAGCCGCAATACGGCTGTTCGGAAAAGCCCGCACGGCTTCCGCAAGGATTTCTTCATCGGTATAGCGGCCGGAGATATGCGTAAGAACGAGTTGCTTCACATTGCTCGTCGCCGCCACAGATGCTGCCTGCGCAGCCGTGAGATGACCATAGTCGCGTGCCATGGCCGCGTCTCGTTCCAGGAAGGTAGCCTCGATCACCAGAAGGTCGGCGTCGCGGACATGGTCCGCCAGCTCATCGGTAGCCTCCGTATCGCCGATGATGACCAGCTTCTTGCCTGCTTCCAGCGGCCCCAACACGTCTTCGGAAGCAACTGTCCGGCCATTCGCGAGGGTGATAGACCGGCCTTCCACCAGTTCCTTCCTGATTGGACCGTGTGGCACGCCCAGAGACGTGAGGTGCTCGGCGCGAAGGTGGCGGCGAGGTGGTGTCTCGAGCACGAAGCCATAGCTATCCGTGTCGCGGTGACGAACCTGAAAGCAGTTGATCGTGAATTCGTCTGCGTCGAAAAACCGACCGGGCCTCAGCGGCTCAAGCCTCAGTGGGATCGGCGCTCGTCCTTCACCCCACAGGCCGGCCAGCATACGCACGACGACGTCGAGGGTGTCCGCGCCTCCATGGATGGTGAAAAGCTCTTCGCTTTGCCGCAACCGGCGTGTCGAGAACAGGCCGGGGACCCCAAGGATATGGTCGAAATGCGCATGAGTGAGCAACAGGCGATCAAGTCGCCTGAAGCCGGCGCCGCTGCGCAGCAGCTGGCGCTGCGTGCCTTCCCCGCAGTCGACTAGAATTCGCTGGCCTCCGGCCTCGACAAGCAGGGCAGGATGATTGCGCTCGGCAGAAGGTACGCTGGCCGAGGTGCCAAGAAAGGTCAGTCTGACAATCATGGAGTATTCTATCCCGCGAGCGGTGAGGCTCAAAGCGGGCAACGCAAGTCCCAACCGCCGTATGAGGAAATAAACCGACGGTCTCTACGCGTCGGGAACGGTGCAGGAAGAGATTGGTTCGCGGGGTGCTCAAACGCCAGCTTTCAATCTGCAACCTCATACGACACTAGCGGTCGATATGGGGGTCGCCATGGACTACTCCCGCTCCAGGCCTGAGGATCAGGGGCGGCTGGACCTCGGAAAGGGGCCAGGGATTTTGCAAGGGCCCAGTACCAATCCCGTGGTGTTTGACCTGCTCAAAGCCGCAGCGGACGAGCAAGGAATTCCTGACCAGCTCCAGGCCTATGGCGCCAAATGCCCGACCGACGTGCGCTTGATCCCAACCGGGGCGACGGGGCTTCTCTCGGTGCGCCTGCGCTACATGCACACGCCCCCGAAGTGCACTGCACGGATGATCTGGAGGCGACCATCCGGCTGGCTTGTGCGTATTGTCGGCGGATCCGTCCGGACACCGATTTTACATGATGACCGGAACAAGGGCGGAAACGCCATCATTGGATCGCCCTTCATTGAAGCCTGCTTGCTCGAGCAGCCGGCGCATCGTCAGCGCGTTTCTTGGCGCAAAGCCTTCGTAGTCGTTGTTGAAATAGATCCAGGCTCGTCGCGCGCCGCTCTCGCGAATTCTCTCCACCCATTCGCTCAGCTCGCCGTCGCCATAATCATGCCGGTACCAGCGCTGCGGCCCGTGCATTCGCAGATAGACCTCGTCGGCTGTGCGAACCAGAACGTCCGGTAGCCGGGGTGCGCTGCAAGAGCAGAATATCGTGCCGCTCTCGCGGAACGCGGAATAGACGGTCTCATTCCACCAGCTAGCATGACGAAACTCGACGACGTTGCGTCGCCTGTGATTGAGCTGGCCCAGAATGGCGCTGAGCCTTTCCTCGGTAAAGCGATAACTGGGCGGCAGCTGAAAGAGGAAACAGCCCATCCGATCGCCCAGTATGTCCGCGATCAATCCAAAGTCTGTCACCAGGGTGTCGGTGCCCTCGAACTTCTTGACGTGTGTGATCAGCTCGCAAACTTTTACGGTGTAGACGAACGCGCGCGATCCGGGCTGACGAAGCCAGCTCTTCACATTTGCGACGGTCGGCCAGGAATAGAACGATGCATTTATTTCGACGGTGTCGAACTGCTGCGCATAGTGGTTGAACCATTCGGATGTTGCAATCTCGGCTGGATAGAAATTGCCCCGCCATTTCCAGTAGAACCATCCGGAGCAGCCGACATAGGCGGAATTCGCCAACTCCGCTGCTGCAAGGGCGGGCTTTTTTGCCGCCAACCGCGCGAGATGCATCTTCTCCGCCCGTCCGAGGTTTTCTGCGCGCTGCTTTTCCCGACGCAGTCTACGGCGTTCGCGTCGCTCTTCGAGCCCAATGATGTCTTTCTTCGCGACGTTATCCATTGCACGGCCTCCGCCCATCTCAACGGCGAGTAGAGCCAAGAACTCCGAACCAGGCCGCCTTACCTCAACTGGTCAAAGGTGCATTGGCGTGGCGCCTTGTCCGGCCGCCATCGCAACAGCTTCGTTCCATGCCGGAAACGCTTTGCGGTGATATGATCAAATCGGACCTCGACGACCAACTCGGGCCGCAGGGGTTCCCATTTCCCACTGCGCTCCGTGCTCCAGCGGCTTGGTCCGCCGGGCGCATTGCCCGTGAAACCTGGCGGTTCGCGTAGCGCCTCCAGACGGTTGCTCAGCGCGGCACGTTCTTCATTGGCGATCGTCGAAGTAAAACCGACGTGGTCGAGTTTGCCGTCCTCGTTGTAGAGGCCGAGCAGAAGGGATCCGACCTCGCGCCTTTCGGCAAGATAGCGAAAGCCGCCCACGACACAGTCGGCCGCGCGCATCCTCTTGATCTTCACCATGGCGCGCTCGCCCGGCAGATAGGGACCGTCGAGCCGCTTGGCGATCACACCGTCGGTCTTGCCGCCTGAGTCCCGCAGCCACTTTTGGGCCTGTTTAAAGTCCAAGGTTGCAGGAGAAAGTTCGATTTCCGCGTTTCCTATGGATTTGACCAACGTCTCCAGCGCAGCACGTCTCTCGGAGAGCGGCCGATAGGTTAGAATTTGTCCGGTTTGATCAGCCAGCATATCGAACAGCATCAGCTTGGCGGGCGTCTCGATCGCAAGTTTGCGAATGCGGCTTTCGGCGGGATGAAGACGCATCTGTAAGGCGTCAAAGGAATACTCGCCGGAGCGTTCGATCAAGATCTCGCCATCGATGACGAATTGCGCCGCCGACAGGTTGCGTAACAATTCGACAAGCTCAGGAAAATACCGTGCGAGCGGCTTTCCGGACTTGGCGCGGATGTCGACCGCATCGCCGGCCTTGAACGCCAGGCAGCGAAATCCGTCCCACTTCGGCTCGTATTGCCAGACACCCTGATCACTCGGGATAGCGTCAGCACGTTTCGCTTCCATGGGAGCTGTGTCGGTCGGCAGGAGAAATGGGGCGCAGGTGCTCATCTATCGTCCGCGCTCAGCGAGGTGCTTTCCAAAGGTCGATAAGCGGACCATGGCTACCATAGACGGGATCCTGTCGGGGTTTGGCGACTTTCGGAACGGTCTTGATCGCGCAGGCACGGTCTTCGCTGCTGGTGCATTCGTCGTAGGTCCCGTCCGACGGATAGGCGCCGACGACCAGAAAGTCGTCGCTGGCGTCGCGACACTCATGGCCCGTGCCCGCCGGCAAGATGGCAACGTCGCCTGCCTTCATTGTCAGGGAGCGCCCACGCTTGCCGCCGAACTGCACCTTTCCCGATCCACGCGCGATCCCAAGGACCTCATGAATACGGGAATGGTAATGTACATAGTCGTAGATGCCGTTTCGCCAGGACCCTTGCCAGCCATTGCGTGCGAAGAGTTCCTCAAAGATTGCGGCCGGGTCGAAATCGGCAGGCAACATCGCCACGCCGCGATAGACGATCAGCGGCCAGGACGGGTGGTTGGGAATGATGCCGTCATCCTTGAAACCGAAAGTGTTCGCCTTGCGCGAGCGCACCAGCCGATCAAGATCGTCGCTCGAGGGCCGCTGCCAGCCCGTCACCTTCTCGACGATCATCTTTCCGCTTTCGAGTATGGGCATCATGTCTCTCCGGCTGACGCGTCCATGGGGTGGAGAGGCTCGACAGCCGGGCCGTTGAGCACGGTGCCGTCGGGAGCGAAATGCGAACCGTGACAGGAGCAGTCCCAGCATTGCTCGGTGGAATTCCAGGCCACTTCGCATCCGGAATGCGTGCAGGCAGCTGAATGAAGATGAAGCTTGCCGCCCATGTCGCGGCAGGCGGCGATTTTGTGAAGGCCCTCGCGAAGTATCCCCCCTTGTCCAGACGCCAGCTCGTCCACTGACGTCAACTCACCCGGCAGCAGGTAGCCGGCGAGATTTTTCGCCGCGGACAGGTTTTCCCGAACATAGTTGATCACACCGGAGGGCGTCTTCCGCGACGGCTCATAAACCGACGTCCAAGGGTTCTCGTTACCCGAGATCAGGTCCCTTAGGAGCAGCCCGGAGAGCGCGCCATGCGTCATCCCCTGTCCGGAGTCGCCGGTGACCACATAGACCGACTTGCTGCCGGGATTGAGTCCGATGAAGGCGCAATAGTCGATCGTGTCGAGGACTTGCCCGGACCAGCGGTTCACCTCTTTGCCGAGGGACGGAATGAGGGCACGGATCCATGCCTCGATCGCCTCGAAGCGTATGTCGCCATCGTCAGCTTCGCCCGATTTGTGATCGGCGCCACCGGCGATCAGATAATCGACTGAGCCCGGACCGGGATTGATCCGTACGTGGTGGTAGGGGTCACCTGTATCCCAAAACAGCGCGTCGGGCAGATCGCCGCGCGGTAGGACAAAGGCCATCGCATAAGTGCGATAGGGCGACATTTTGGTGTGCAGTTCGAAGCGATCGTTGATCGGCGAGTTTGTGGCGACGACGGCAGTCGCCGCTTCGACCACACCACCGTTTTCCGTCGAGACGCGCACTCCGCCCTCCGGCAATTCCTCAACGGAGATCACGGGGCTGTTGGCGAAGATGCGTCCACCTTTGTCGCGGATTGCCGTGGACAATCCCCGGAGATATCGCAGTGGATGGAACGTCGCCTGATTGGCGTAACGAAGCACAGGCGCCTTCCCGAAACCTTTGAGCGGCACGCCGGTGACCAGTTCAGCGGCCGCGCCAACCTTTTGTGCCGCCTCGAATTCCTCCTGTCGCTGATCGCGGGCCGCCTTGAGGTCCACCCCCATCGCCGGAAACAGGAAGGCGTCCAACCTGCGGAAATTACAATCGATCCCCAACTCGGCAACGTTCTTTTCGATGCGCGCTACCGCTGCCTCCTGGCTTTTCTGAAATAGGCTCGCCGTCTCTTCGCCGCGCAAGTTGACCAACGCGCTCGGGCCGTCGTCGCAAATCGGCGCCAAGTGCGCCGTGGTCCGCGATGTCATGCCGCCAGCGATCGGGCCGCGATCGATGACCATCACCTTTTGACCAACGCTGGCAAGCTCGTAGGCCACTGACAACCCGGCGATCCCCGACCCGATGATCACGGTGTCGCAGCTCTTTTTGCCGCTGAATCGCGGCGCATCACGATAGACGTCGACCTTCATCCAGAGCGATCGGGTTTGTTCGTCAAGCGCGTTCATGCCAATACCTTCGGACCACTGCCGGTCAGCCGGATGCCTTCTGGTTGACCTTTCGTTCGGCGATCGTGGTCAGCTTCTTGTCGGCCGACTTTTCCTCGTTGAGCGTCGTGGTGAGAAGCCGAGCGACAGCCTCATTGCCGCTCTCCTGCGCCCAGGCGATCAAGGTTCCGTAGCGGGTGATTTCGTAATGTTCGACTGCTTGTGCCGCAGTAATCAAAGCCGCGTCGAGCACCTTTTTCTCCGCAACGTTGCTGGCAATCTCATTTGCTTCCTTGATGATGCCGTCGATCGCAGGGCAGGTCGTTCCCTTGGGCTTTTCGCCGATCAGCTCGAAGGCCTGCTCAAGGCGCTGGACGTGTTTTTCCGTCTCGGTCAGGTGCGTTTTGAAAGCAGCTGTCAGGTCCCGGTTGGTCGCTTTTTCCGCCATGTCGGGCAGTGCCTTCAAGATCTGCTTCTCCGCATAATAGATGTCCTGCAAGACATGTAGGAACAGATCGTCCATCGTCTTGATATCTTTCGTAAACAGCCCCACGGCGCGCTCCTTGTTCGCGTTCTGGAAGATCTGTTAAGAACGCGCGGATCTAACAGCCGTTCCGGTCCCCTTCGATCCAACGACTGAGTGTCGACCGGCGATGTCACAGGAACGAATGCCTTCGTCCGCCGTTGCGGCTTGTCAGGCAAACGAAAGTCCCGCCTCTCCCAATGTTGGAGGACCCCATGACCGATCGCTCGTTCCTTCAAGATCCTCGAAAGCTATACCCGGCGCCGCCTTTTCCCGAGCAACCGCAGGCCATCCCGGGCCTCGCCCGAAAAATGGACCCCGTACCCGACCATGGCGAGGAGAGCTATCGCGGCTCGGGGCGGTTGCAAGGACGCAAGGCTCTGGTGACCGGCGGCGACTCCGGGATCGGGCGCGCGGCCGCGATTGCGTTTGCCCGCGAAGGCGCGGATGTGGCGATTTCCTACCTTCCGCAAGAGGAGGCGGACGCCAGAGAGGTTATCGTCCTAATTGAGGCTGAAGGACGCAAGGCCATTGCGCTGCCGGGCGACATCAAGGATGAATCCTGGTGCCGGCAGTTGGTGGAAAAGAGCGTCACTGGGCTGGGCGGTCTCGATATTCTCGTCATCAATGCCGGCCGACAGCAGTACCGGGAGAAGATTGAGGAACTGTCGACCGAGGACTTCGACAAGACTATGAAGACCAACCTTTATGCGCTGCATTGGATCGCGCAGGCGGCGGTGCCGTATATGCCGGCAGGCGCTTCCGTCATCACCACGGCATCCATTCAGGCGTATAAACCTTCGCCGATCCTGCTCGACTATGCTACGACCAAGGCCGGCATTGTCGCCTACACCAAAGCACTCGCAAAACAGCTAATCGAGCGGGGAATTCGCGCGAATGTCGTTGCGCCCGGCCCGGTGTGGACTGCATTGCAACCGAGCGGCGGACAGCCGGACGAAAAGGTCGAGAATTTCGGCAAGGACAGCGACTTTGGCCGTCCAGGGCAGCCGGTGGAACTGGCACCCGTCTTCGTGCTGCTTGCCTCGCAGGAGGCAAGCTTCATAAATGGAGAGGTCTACGGTATTACCGGCGGCAAGGGAGTGGCTTGACAAGTTCATCGGGTTGCACCCGGCATGTTCGACAACTCAAACTTCATCGATGTGGGCGGTGTTGGCGCGGCTGTGAAAACCTTCTTTCGCGACAATGGCCTCACGATGCTTCGGTAGGCCTGCTCCTGTTCTCAGCGCTCGGCATGATCTGGTCGGGTCATTCCGCCTACAATGAAGAACTGCAGCACCACGGCTCGGCAGCGATCGGGCTGCTGGCCTATCTTAGCAGTGCGATTTCTTTCCGCGCTCTTCGAGAATTGGGAGAGCGAATTCCTCCAGATCTCGGCCTACGTCATGCTCACCGCGATGTTGTTCCAGCGCGGCTCGGCCGAATCTCGCGATACTGATGATCCAGACCGGCCCGCCGACGAATTACCAGCTACCGAAGCCTCGTGGTGCGGCAAACGCCGAGACAGGCGCGTAAGCGTCGCCCCCATCCGAACATTGCTAGTCATCCGAGATCAGCCGATACAGAAAACGGTTCCGGATGCGGTCGTTGAAGAAGCGGCCTTTCGCGAAGGCGTTTCGGAATTCAGCGTAGACCTGCGCAGTCACGCCCTCGTAGTCGTAGCGCTTGTCGCTTGCAACGAACCACACGGAGAGAACCTCGCTCTCGGGATCGTATTTGCTCTTGCGGATCGAGGTCGAAGGCATGGCGTCGATCCTAGACGAGCGCCATCGGCATGTAGCGGATGATGACCTTATCTTGCCGGAACCGACCTTCGAGCTCGGTGCGTCGCCGCCCCCAATCCTGCAGATCGATTTCTTCTGCCATCACTTCAAAGATGACGATGTCGTCATTGTCGGTTTGACTGCCTTCCCGCCAAAGACCTTCTGCCGGCGCCTGCAAAAAGGCGGTAACGCCCTCGAAATCAGCCGCCAGTTCCTCCTTGACCCGATCGAAATCTTCCGGCGCGAAAGGTTGGCCGGCGTTGTCGGCTCGGGGGAGAAGGATCTGGAAAAGATGCATGCCGAATACTCGCTGACAGCAGTCAACGATCGCAAAGCCTACCGCGTTCCGTAGCTTCGAGCCTCTGATGCGTCTGGCCTTGCCACTAGGCCTCGAGGGCTTGCGTGCTTCTACCGCATCAGGCCCGCGGCGCGCAGAGCGTACGCAATAACCTTCTTTACCGCTGCACCCTGTGAAAATTCACCGTCATTTCGCGCCGTTTCCGCAGTCTGGCCTTCGCCGGCTCCACGCAGGCTGTCCGAAGAGACGTTGATGGTTGGCAGAGTGGACCTGGCCGTTACTGACCCCGTCGTGTCATCGGCATCGGTTATCCCGGGACGGCATGGCAGCTGACGACATGGTAGGCATCTCCGTGCAGCGCAGCGGTGGATGCGGGGATCGGTTCGCGAACAACTCGTTGGGACGACAGTCGGATAAGGTACCAATCCGGCCAGATAGAGATCTTGCCGAAATCGCCACACTCCGCCCGCTGGCGAAACGCATCAGCGGTCTGCGCGACGCCGAATTTCTTGAAATCACCGTTCGATGCGGCGCGCCCTGGGGATCAGGAGGGATGATCCCGTTGGGCTGTCAAAGACATCCTCGGGCGGCATGGCCGCCTATTTCGTGGGCGCCAGTCAAACATCCTTCCCGTATCGTTTCGTATGGTTCCGCGAGGCTTCATCGTCAAAACTTGGCTAAATACTGATGCGCGCCTGCATTCGGTGATTTTGAAGGCATCCCGAAGCCAAGGGCTCGGCGGTTTCGATCATTCTTCGAGTCCAATCAGCGAACGCATCAGGGTTGCTTTTGCCGAAGCGAGATGCGCCTGGCAGGCTCGTTTGATGCGCTCGGAATCGCGGCTTTCGAGTGCATCGATATAGGCAATATGTTCAACGATTGCTGCCTGGTTGCGCTGTTTTTCATCCTGCTTGTTCCACTGGTAGTGGTAGTGGAAAATGAAGCTGATGATATCGTAGAAATCGTCGATGAAGCGGCTCGGCGAAGCCTCGTTGATGAGCCGATGAAAGCGGTTGTCGAGGCCGGAAAAGTCCATGAAAGCGGATGTCAATTTGCTCCAGCAGTTCGGCATGTGCAGTCTTGAGCCCGGCGAGCTTGCCCCACATTGGGGAAGTGTCCGGCTGTCGTGAAAACAGATGCGCGGAGCGCAACTCGAACATCACGAATAGGCTCCCACACCTTGGCCCGGCGGTTACCCCAACTGCCGGGTACTTTTTGGAATTTCAGGAAGATGGTCTGCATGAAAGCGCTCGTATGCCGAAAGCCCGGCGAACTGATCTTCGAAGATCGCCCGGCGCCCGGCCGCCCGGAAGCGGATGGGCGTTGATAAATATCAGGCATGTCGGCATCTGTGGTACCGACTACCACATTTTTGAAGGCAAGCATCCCTACCTGGCCTATCCACGCATCATGGGGCATGAACTCTCCGGAACCGTGGCCGCGGTCGGCGAAGGCGTCGCCTTCGAGGTAGGTGAGGGGGTCGTTGTAAATCCCTATTTTGCCTGCGGAAAATGCATTGCTTGCCGTCATCACAAGCCGAATTGCTGCGTGTCGATAGAAGTGTTGGGCGTTCATCGCGACGGCGGCATGTGTGAACAATTGTTGGTGCCTGCCGGTAACCTTTACCCGGGAACGGGACTGTCACTCGTTGACGCGGCAGCTATCGAATTTTTGGCGATCGGCGCCCACGCGGTGAGGCGCTCCAGGCTTGTAGATGGCGACCGTACGCTGGTCATCGGCGCCGGGCCTATCGGCTTAGGCACGGCATTGTTTGCCCGTCTTGCTGGCCAGGCGGTGACGATCATGGACATGAGCAGGGAACGGCTCGACTTCGCCGAACGTCAACTCGGTTTTCCTGTCATCGACAATGCATCGGCCCCGCCTGTCGAACTTGTGCGGGAGCGAACCGATGGTGATGGTTTTGATCTGGTCTTCGATGCGACCGGCAGCAAGGCCTCGATCCAAGCCGCGTTCAGCTACGTGGCCCATGGCGGCGCCACGATATTGGTCAGCGTCATCAAGGACGAGGTCAGTTTCTCCGACCCCGAATTCCACAAGCGCGAAATGATTCTGATCGGCAGTCGCAATGCGGCGCACGCCGACTTCCAGCACGTCATCGCCTCGATCCGCACCGGAAAAATACCAATCGACCAACTCGTCACCCACCGCACGGCCCTGCGCGACAGTCCAGGCGACATCGCGATCTGGGCGCAGCAGAAATCCGGTCTGATCAAGGCCGTCATCGACGTGGCGGAATCTGGCCGCGGATTGTCGGACCCGCAGCAGACGGATCATATTTGGACCCGCGGCCGAATGCGTAGGCTAACCAAGCTCTTAGAGAACGAGGAAGACCGTTGACCAACGAGCTCGTCACGCCCATTTTCCAGTTCGGCATGAGCCGTTTTCTGCAGGCGCACGCAGCAAGGGTGCGCCAGGCTGCTGCCATCGGATATCTTGTTGCGTCATCACGATTAACCACGACACGCGCGCTCCTCCGTGGGGCTTTCTTTTCGCGTGAAATGAGCAGTGGGCCTTTACCGATGCCTCGGGAATCGGCCGTTTGTCTGCATCGCGGAGCGGGCAAGGCCGGTTACATCAGGCAGGACGACTGCGAGTCGACAGCCACAAGCCCGACTTCAACGGGTTGCCCTGGGAAGCTGAGTGAGTCCTAAGAGGGACGCCCGCCGGACGAGGAAATCCCCCGGCGAAAGAACTCGGCTTAAGCACCCCCAGACGGATCTCAGAATTTGTAATTAATTCTGGCGACGACAGTGTTCTCGGTCTCGCGAGCGCTGATTGCGAATGCCGGATCCAGGCTGCTCGCGCCATCCTTCGAGCCAAAATCGTAGTAGTTCCATTCGGCGCCAGCGGTCCAATGGTCATTGAAAGCGTATTCAACTCCGAGGCCGGCAGTCCAGCCGACCCGAGATCCGCCCCCAAAAGACTGCAGCAAAAGCTGCGTCTCGGCAAACTTGTACTTGCTGAAGGCGACGCCGGCATCGCCATAGATAAGCACTCGATCAATTGCGTACCCAAGGCGTCCGCGCACCGAACCCAGATAATCCTGCTTGGTTTGGCAAACCGACCCTGGCGTGGCCGGACATTGGTCGTCGCCCTTGACACTCGAGCCAGCGAAGTCGCCCTCGATGCCAATGACGAATTGGTTGATCTGGTAATTGTAACCGATCTGCCCGCCGTACACGACTCCGGACCCGTTCGTATTGAAAGGATCGAAGGCCCCGGGAGGGCTTGCCGGCGACCATCGGCTGTCGTTCCAGGCGCCTCCGACTTGAGCACCGACATAAAAGCCGGTCCATGAGTATGGCATAGCGGCAACTGGCTCGACGAGGTCGGCCGCCAGAACGGAAGAAGAGGCTGCGAGAAACGCAGCGGAACAGATGAGAGCGAGTTTCAACACGTTCGTCTCCATATCACTAAGTTCAGCTTTGCTCAGTTTCTCGCTGAAAGTCTGCGCTAATTTTGCAACAAGTTGGAATTATTATCGAACTAACGATCGAAAGTCGGCTTGCTGTTGCGGTCCCGCCTGCTGCTTGGCTTCGTCATCAGGAATGTATCTGAAGAGCACCGGGCGCCGGTCGCACACCGCGGTCTTACAATCCGAGCAGCCGAAGAGCCCGACGAGATCATGGCGGCGACAAAAGCAAGCCCGAAGATCACTTTGGCAGCCGCTGCCATGGCGTTGCGCGTAGTGACTTGCCACTGAAGATTTCCTCCATCTGAGATGAAGAGAAAGCGCTTACGGAAGAGCTGATCATCGCGGGTCTGCGCGAGCATGAGGTGGTTCAAACATGGGTCAATTCTCGATGGAAATATCCTCCAATGCCGGGTCACTTCTCAGTGGCAATCAACAGGGAGACGAGAGGACGCAGCTCAAAGCCATGGTGCCAGGATTGTCAGGAATTCGGCGGTTGCTCGCGCTTCTGGCAGCGATGATGACGGTAGCCTCGCGAAGCATGAGCCGGCTCGTGGCTACGCTTGGCCAGCTTATTCTTGGATGGGCCGTCACCGCGATCATGGCCGGTGCAACCTTGGCAATGTCCATTTTTATGTAAGAAGGGCTTGGGCCGTCTCGCCTCTGCTGGTATGGGGCGACGGACCGTTGCATGGAGGAGGCTCCGCGCTTGCGAGAGCGATGATCAGGGCGGGCAAGGCGGTCTTTACGCAATCACACCACGTCCTTTTGAGGTAGATTACCGCATATCAGCGGACCGTTAGTTCGCCATGCCCGCGTCTATACAGACAATTCTCCCTTTGCGAATAACCGGCTGGGCACCGTCGTAGAAGAAGGCGGACCTTAAGTCCGCCTTCTTCTTGCTTGGCTGAGGGACCGCGTTAGCCGCCCATCTTCTTGGCCATGGCGCAGAAATCTGCGTGTGCCTTGTTAAGCGTGGTATCACCGCAGTCTTTCAACACCGCCTTTTTTTCATCGGGTTTCATTGCCGTCCATGCAGTCTTGAAATCTGCTCCCGACTTCAATGTTTTCATGCCAGCGTCAGTGAAGAAGGGCGACATCTTAGCCGGATCATCGAGCGCAGACGTGCCCGTGGTGGAACCAGCCAACGCGGCACCACCCATAATTGTCAGCGCGATTGCGCTCATAGCGAGCAACTTGATGTTCATTGAATACCTCCCTTGGTCGACATACGACCGTACACAACAACGTGCACCTGCGGGCGCGGTTCCGCATCTGGAAGGTAAGCCGTCGCGTACGAGCACGTAGGCAAGCTGAACGACATCAAGCGCGCACCAGGTGCGGACGTCCCGTCCCTTTCGGGAACGGTGGTGGGTGACCTCGCCTTGCAAATGGATCTCAGCCATCACGCCATGTGCCGGCATTTGGCCCTCCTGCTCGATCAAGGCATGCTCGAATGCCGCGCCGAGGGCGTTTGGCGTTACTATGCCTGCAAGTCGGAAGAGGCCAAGGCTGTCATGCGCCTGCTGGATGAGCTGGCCTGTGATAACGCGCTTCCCGACCTATCCCTGGCACTCTTAGGACCGTGAGTAGAGGGTTGCCGGGAGAAATAGCTCATCCTCCTTGTTCCCCGCCTGCAGCACACCTGGCGGACAGTGCGCTTCCACCCTCTCCCTGATCATCTGCAACGCGGCGCGACCCTCGGAATCGTTCTTCATGCTCGACCCGAACACGACGGCGCGGTAAAGTTCCGGAATTTACGCGGGTAGGTTCGTCGTACTGCCTCTTGCTGCAGCTGCCAAGGTGACTGCTCTGAGATGCCTGTCGAATATTTTGACCTTCTCTGGGTAGCCGATCTGGACGTTTGCTCCGCAGCCATCACACTTGAAATTTCTGATCGTTATCAGCCAGGAGCCTTTTCTCACTGTTGGATGGGAACACATCGAACAGCGAAACTCGATCGGTGTATCGCGCAGTTCTTGGGGAAGGGGCATATTGTGCTCTCATCGGCATGGGGTGGACCTTCCTCACCAACTAACGGGACGCCCAGAGTTTCCCGACATAAGACCTTTGCGCGTCTGAGTGCGACTTTGGTCCAAGTTTCTTCGTTTCCTCGATATGGCCTTCGATTGAAGCGGTTTCCGTTTTCGGAACTATTTTAGCTCAATCTTATTTAACGGCGGTCTGTCAGAGTTCCGTGCATGCGTTTGAAGTTTGTCGCACCCTTGATGCCGACTCTTGTCGACCAGTCTCCCGAGGGCGATGGCTGGATTCATGAAGTGAACTTCGACGGTTATCGCTCGCAACTGATCATCGACGAAGACGGCACAGGCATCTACACCCGCAACGGCCATGACTGGACGGCCAAATATCGCGACCTGGTGCAGGAGGCGAAGAGCCTCGGGGCGAAAAGCGCGATCGTTGACGGCGAGATCATCGTGCTCAACAAGGCCGGACTGTCCGACTTCGGCGAGCTGCGCAAGGCGATCACTCGGCGCCAGCACGACCTCTATTTCGTCGCCTTCGACCTTCTGCATCTCAACGGCCACGATCTGCGCGACATGGCGCTTGAGGAGCGGCGCGAGATCCTGGCCAGCATGATCCAGCCTGGCGGCCGGATTCAGTTCAGCGAGCCCCTGCCGGGCGAGGCTAAGTCGATCTTTCACCTGCTCGAACAGAGTGGCCTCGAGGGGATGGTATCGAAGCGACGCGACAGCAAATACCGCAGCGGCCCGTCGACCAACTGGCTGAAGGCCAAATGCTATACGGTCGAGGAATACGAGCTCCTTGGCGTCGAGCGTGAGGCTGGCAAGCCGGCCTTTGCCCTGATGGCCGATCGGGCGACGGGCAGCTATGTCGGATCGGCCTTCATCAATTCCAGCCGCGCCATTCGCGAGCGGCTGTGGAAGCGGGTCCAGGAGCGCGCCGGGCCGGCGCCGAAGGGCATGAAGCGGCCGGCGACGCAATGGGTCAAACCTGGCATCATCGGCCGCGTGAAGCACTTGCGAGGCGAGGAAGATCTGCGCCACGCTTCATTGCAGGATTTCAGAGAGGAATGAGCAAGCGGGGCAGGGATTTTCTCTACCATTGGATGGCGGATCATTTAGCCGATGATCAGATCATCGACCCGGTTTTGCTGGTTATAGATCTGGTAGTGGACGCCAAACGTGAGGCGGAAAACCAAGGCATCCCAGGCAAAGAGATTGAAGAAGAAATAAGCTCCGTTTTCGAAGCCATCATGCAGGGTCTGCGCTAAGTAAGCGGCTCCGACTTTTAGGGGCGGGGGGGCACGGAGGCCGGAGCCGCCTGCGAGGTCCGTCCGCTTTAGGTTGGCCGCGCTACTCCAAGGTAGGACACCGCTGATTAACGAATCGTTAATCACAACGCTTGGCGGACTGAGCGCGCCGATGAACGGCCCCGACCGCCCCCATCGTCGCGTCAACAGTTGGTTTGCCGATTATGTTTTTTCGGAACGGGGCGTGCGCCTTAGGGCATTCGGAACGTTTCCAGGTTATTCTTGTTTGGTCGTCGCACGAGTGACTCGATTGCGCGGTCATTCCTTCGGGGCGCTTGGATGGCTCGAAAAACTCGTCCTGACGGTTGGGGCTGGCTCACGATCATTGCGGCTTGTATTTTTGTGATTGCTCTCGGGTGGGCAATAGTCGAACTATTCGGCGAAATAGCCAAAACCCCGCCTATCAACGAAGATGGTGCGACACGGAGATCGGACAGCGCGACGACGACTGAATAGCAGTCTCTTCACCTGGGACTTCAGTCTGATCGAATTGACTCGTTTCTGACTTTTTCTGGGTGTATCGTCACCAGGTCGTCTGCACCCAATCGAGGCAAGCGGACGCTTGAAAGTCAACTCAGGTGCTTTCGCCCGGATAGAGGGAGGAGAGCATCATGGCTTTCTCAAAATTCGCCAGCCTGTATACGTCTGAAGACCTTAACCTTCTCCAGACGGTATTCGACCAGATATGCCAAGACCGTCGCTTGGCGGTTAAGGACCGAGAGCAGAGGGAGCGGCTCGCCCGAGAGGTCATGGAAGCCTTCGAGGATGGCTTCACCGACGAAATCGAATTGTGGCAGTCGCTTTCAAAGCGGCGCACGGCGAGCGCTTAATTCCATTCTGGGCGCGTCGAGCCGTGTGTGAACAAGTCGGGAACCTAGAACGCAGAGCGAGCTTATCGTGTCATGAGCACGCGCGGCATCAATTTCCTGGATCAGTGGATCGCCAACAACGTTTCCGTGACTGCCAGGGCCGATGTGATCTCCGTGGACGAGCTCACCCACGAGCTCCTCGCCGACGCCAAGGCGCTCGGCATCAAGCGTGGCGAGATCGACGAGGAAGTGGACAGCCTTTACCGCACGATCCTCGATGCCATCGTGCATTTCGATCCCGGCATGCCGGAGTGACGCTATTCTCGACAGATCCGTCACGCGCCAGGTTCGCTCGGTGGTGGCGGATGATGTTGCTGATTAAGCAGCATAGACAGGGCTGTAATGATCTGAGGTAGAGCGAACGGCTTGGTGATCATGATGCTTTCTGGCACACCTTCAGCACCCCACTGGGGCGCGCTGTCGCCGCTGATATAGATCACCGGCATCATCGCATTGCCCTGCCGAATATGCCGGGCAACATCCCAACCGGATTTGCCGTCACCTAGCCGGATATCGGAGATCAAAGCGTTGAACGATCCAGGGTCGGCATCAAAGGCTGACAACGCTTGGGCAGCGCTATTAACACCCACAACATTGAAGCCAGATTCTTCAAGCCCGCTTTCAAGGTCGAGCAAAATCATCGGTTCGTCTTCAACGACAAGAACGAGCCCATTTATCATACAAATTGCGTCCCCTGTTGGCACCCAAACTGCCAACGGGCATTTTGGTTCCACCCGAATTCAACCACGCAAGCCGCGAGCTCACCAACGTAGCGACTGCTGCCGCCCTACAAAGGCGGGCCGTTCGAATTTTAGCCGGGTCGCTGAGGTGCTATGATTCGCTCATGGGCAAGAAGGCAAAGCAAAAGGCGCTTGAATCGCAGATAGACAGCGAGCTCGAAGCGGAAGCGGCATATTATACCCGCAAGGTCGGCATAACCCGAGACGAAGCCTTGAAGATCATCAAGGACGCCCAGCCAAAAATCGCCGTTGTCCATAAGGGCGGCGCGAAGGCTGGATAACTCGGCAATTATGAGCCAAAGCATTACCCGGAGTGTCGAGTAGGTTGCCTCGTTCTCATTGCGTTCCCATTTTGGTCTTCCCTGACGTAATTGGCCGGTTCCAATATGTGCGGACGCGTTTTCGTTAAGACCACAATCCCCGACATGGTTCGTCGGTTTGAGTTCGCTCATCCTGGCGAGGTCGAGCGGCTGGGAAACAGTTTCCCGCTGTGGAACGGCGCACCGAGCCTGACCTATCCGATCATCATCCGCGATGAGCTGTCTACAAGCATGGCCGGCTTTGTATCGGCGCGCTGGTGCCTGGTTCCCGGTTGGGCACGGGACGGGGGCGGCCGTCCGCCGCCCGTCAACGCCCGGTGCGAAACCATTGCCAGCAACGGGTTGTTCCGCAAGGCCTATGCCTTCCGCCGCCGCCTGGTCCCGGTCGACGGCTTTTTCGAATGGCAGAAGCTCGACGCGTCGGGGAAGAAGAAGCAGCCATATGCTATCGCAATGAAGTCGGACGAACCGTTCGCCATGGCCGGCATCTGGGAAGAGTATGCCGACAAGGTGACCGGCGAACTGATCCGGACATTCGCCGTTGTCACCTGTGAGCCGAACGAGCTGATGGCAACGATCCACGACCGCATGCCGGTCATCCTGGCGCCAGGCGGATTACATGCGCTGGACCGGTACCGAGCCGGATCCGCGTGACCTGATGAAGCCGTTCCCTTCCGACCTGATGAATATGTGGCCGATCGGAAGTAGGGTAGGGTCGCCGCGCAACAACACTCCCGACATCATCGACGAGATTGGACGCGGTCCGAGCGACCTGTTCGACGCTTAAGCCGCGTTAGTCGACCGGAGCTTCGGCGGCATGCACCAAGCGCATTTCTTGTTCGATCTGCCGCTGGATCATAGCTCTATGGCCGCGCCTTCGTCGTGTACCAGGCTGTTGATCACTCGGCGCCGACCCGTTCGTGCGCGTAAATCGCCCCGTCCTGCGACAGTTTGTTCAGGAGTTTGCCAGACACGCCTGACGGCCTTCTCGATTTCGCCGCGGTCGCGTTTCAGGTTGGCGGCCAGTTCGTCCTGCCGGTCTTCGTCTTTGTGTGGACCTCTAACATACGAAATCCTGCTTCCATTCTGAGAGTGAACAAAATGGGAACGAAAGAGTCAAGCCGGACTTGACGGGACAGGAATATGTTCCTTGTTCCTGGTGCATCTGAACAGGGAAAGGCTATGGGAAAGCGCCATCATGCGCCTGCCGGTGAAGCTATGTCGGAATTGGAGCTAGCGGCTCAAGAGGCACTTCAAGCGGCCGACGGAGACGCCGTGGTCGCCTTATTGAAGGTCCTTGCCAGATGCGCCCAGCTCGAGCGCGAACTGGCACTGTCGCGCGCGGCGGTCTCGACGGGCTTTTCCCGCGGCTGGCACAAGGCGCGCCCATAGATGGTGGAAACCGCCGAAGACAATTTCCCGATCGAAGTATGGGACCGAGAGGAGAAGACGCATGTCGAAACCATCTGTCGATCGCCGGACGCGATGGTGAGCCAGGCGGCATGGCACGCCGCCATCCGGCGCCGGCCGGGCATGCTGCTGATCCACTACAACAGCCGCCACGTTATGGAGAAAATGGTCACGCCGGGCGAAGTAAAGCTTCAGCCTCAAACGATCATCGACGGGAGCATCCATGCCGGACTCGACGTCTCGCTTGGCGATCTGCGCGAATGGCACACCCTGCGAGCCTGGTGCAAAAACTGCTCACATCACGCGACGGTAAAGCCGGAAGGTGGTTTGGTTTAAAACACCTGTCCAGTTTGTGTCGAATGCCCGACTTTCCCGTTTGGCAACCATGACCTTCAACTGTCGGGAAACCCTGACTCACTTCGTGAAAGCGCGTGCCCCCGTTCCGCCGCAATGCCGCCTCACGGGACGATCGATAGGGATTTCAGACTTTTAAGGGAAACGTCCATGACCTTTCACAAAGCCATAGCCGCAATGCTAATGACCGCCGCACTTGCTGGCTGCCAGTCGCAGACCGAAGGCCAGCAACGGGCCACCACCGGCGCGCTGATCGGCGGCGCCGGCGGCGCTCTCGTCGGCCAGGCGATCGGCGGCAACACCAAGAGCACGGTCATCGGCGCGGCCAGCGGCGCGCTGCTTGGCGCCGTCGTCGGCTCCGCCACCACGCCCCAGCGTCGCGGCGAGGAAATGTGCCGCTACCAGGACCGCTACGGCCGCATCTACACCGCGCCCTGCGACGACCGCTACTACAACGGCAATTATTGAGGCACCGCTCAGTCATTTTTTGCGAAGGTTCAAACCATCAGCGGGTATTCCTCGTCCTTCCTGAGGTCCCGCCACAGACCGTAGGCGCTTACCGGGCCACCGATGTGAGCCCGGTCGCCGCCTTCCGCCGCCGCCGTCTCCAACTGTATGTCGCGCACGCGTGAGCGGCCCACGCTTTCGCTGCTGGGCAGGCCGGTCTAACCCGCCTTTAAAGGCAATGAAATAAGCGCTTGCCCTGCCGTTACCGGTCGCAGCACTCAACAGTGGCGAAGAGTCCTTGCGATCCCCGGGGCCGCAAGCTGTTCGCTCAGATGATGGATCCAAGCCGGATTCGCCACCCATTGCTCCGCCGCCCTAATCGCTTGAAAACCACTTGAAAAGGCATTCCGTTCGACCTTATCGACTAGGAGGGATAGCGTCAGTACGGCGCTAAAATGGACCGGACCAGTGGTTCCGACGAGCGCCCGCGCACTCATCACCAACCAGACCATATGCTCGGCCCACAGCCTTCCTTTGAATCGACGGTGATGTTCGATAGGGCATAACCGTGGTCGTACCCAAATTCAGGAAATTGCCGCTCAACAGCATATCCGGGCCAAGCGATGTCCGGGTTGGAGCCGCCGCCACCTGAGGTGAGTAGCTCGCCGGCGCTGCCCGCTGTTGCCGGGAGGTTGAAGTTGTAGTTCGCCGCGCCTGAGAACTGCCTGCTCGGTGTCGGGGATTCGACGAATTCGCCCATATTCAAGCACGTTCCAAGTACCTCGTAGCGCGCCATGACCTGGGATCCAGCTCAACACCTCGACCAATGCGACAGCTACGCACAGCAACAATTATGCCGGGCTTGGCAAGTTGGCCGGTATGACACGACCACTGCCGGCCTGACGCACATCACGGTCGTTTAGGTCCGGCCAGGTCCGGCACCTGGACCACCCCTTGCAATACACCGCCGGCAACAAGCTATGGCGGGCGCACCTGGTGTTTTAAGCCCGTCGCCATGAAGACGACGGGCTTTTAGCTCAGGTCAGTTGTAGACCTTGATTATCTTCCGGGTGCCCGGATCCACAAGAACCGTCCGGTTGTCGATCACCACGTAGCGATATTTGACCTTTGGAATTTCTCGAAGTTCTACCGTGTCGGGCAGCGCCGTGCCGATATTGAGTTCGACGCCAGGAACCTTCACCGACGCAAGCGGCTGCTTCTTCACATACTCCTTGATGACCGTGTCCTGCTCGGGCTGAATGATGACGTCCTCGGCGGCTGCAACGCCGACACCAGCGAGAAGTAGAAATGCCGCCGCTGCGGTAGAAAGATGCATTCTCATAGTTTGGGCTCCTTGTGAGAACGACGCCGTTCCCAGGTTTTGGCCGGCGTCCGGGTTTCAACTTGAGGCCTGTCTGAACGTTCCATGGCTGGGACTTCAGTCGGCGTGTCGGTCAGACCTTAGTCTTACCCCAAAAGCGCAATGGTCCTGGCAAAACCATGGCACGGAACGGTCGCCGGTGATGATTGTTGTCATCTCCGCAAGTAGGAGGAGAAAGATGGAAGTGTTGGCCAAGCCGGTGGTTGCTTGTACCCATCTTCGCGACCTGCCCTCATTTTCTCCTCTTGGACGTGTTCGTTGGATAATGCAGATCCGCGCAGCTAAGTCCCTTCCTGCGCTGATAGGGTTCGCTCCGCCGCGGATGTGGCGAGCGAACCCTCTACCCAAACCAATCGAAAGAGGTTTTGATGTTCCGCGACAAGGAAACCCGGGTCCTGGAGGCAAGCCTCCTCGCGGCAGTGCCGATTTGCGTCGCCATCGCTGCTCTGCTCGCGTTATTCACTTTGGCGAGCGTATGAACCGGGCACTACGCTGGGTGCACCTTTCGGGGTGACAAATGCAATCCCTACGCCTTATCGGGGCCCCATCGTGATCACTGGTGTGTCCCGATACAAGGCTATCGCGACACTGCCGCCTTCTGCGCCAAGCGCATCGTTTCATGGAGTAGACCAGAAAAGACGTCGTCGGATTGGACACGCCGAACCGGAAGAGATGAGGGAAATCGCGAGACGCTCGAAGGCGAAAGCGCGAGCAGCCCGTTGAAATCCGGAATAGCTGCCGCGTTGGCGGCACGCGTGACGGTCCTCCGCATCTCGTTAGCGCCGCACTGGGATGCTTCCAGCACTTCATCCTGTGGTCTGCTCTCGCTCCCATCCCTGGGGACCCAAAGGCCCAATCGAGCTTATCACCGAATGAGTGCACCGGCAGCAGGCCAGAGTCTGCTTGCTAGCCTTCAGGCGTCGGCAATATTAGAGCAGGCGCGCCCCCCTTGGGATAGAATTGATCTGCGCTGATCAACCAGGCGCCCATCCGTCGGGGCCGTGCCTGAAGGTATATCTGGCCGAGGTTTCAAACCCGCCCTGAGGAGACCGCCAACCTCGACATTCGACGGCTATTTCTGGACGATCGATGCAAATAATGTTGAACGAATTCGTGGCTTGTCGAAGTCGCGATGACACCGCCGTTCCGGCCTGAATAAGCAATGCGGCATAGCCGTCAATAAGGTAACGCCGGGCGCTCGAACCGGCGCGATGAAGATGCTGATGACCAGAAAATATGATGTCGACGCCGCTCCGCGAGAAGGCGTCCATTGCAAGACTTGCCCGACCGACTATGCCGTCGGCGCTTTCGAAGTCCAGGCCCTCGAATGGGTGATGCGTGACCACTATTCGCGTAATCTCAGCTGACAGTTTTGCAAATCTGTCCTTTGTCGCCTCGAGCTGACGGACATTGATCCTGCCGTCCTTGATTGTTAGTGATCGCGCAGTATTGATCCCGACCACAGCGAGTTCTTCATCGGCGTAGAACGGATCAGTGTCCGCGTCGATGTAGCGCTTGTATCGAGCCAAAGGCGCGAAGGCTCGGGCGAAGACGTTCCAAAGCGGGACATCATGGTTGCCAGGCACCACAATACGGGGGCTTGGAAGGGTGTCGAGGAACGCTCGCGCCTGCAAGAATTCATGTTTGCGGGCGCGTTGCGTCAAATCCCCGGAAACGACCAGCAAATCAGGACCGATAGCGCGAACCTCTGCGGCGATGGCTTTCACGAGCCGGCTATCTGTTTTTCCGAAATGCAGATCCGAAAGATGGACAAGTGTTCTCATCAAATTGCCCTAAGGTCAGCGATGGTCACTAAATCGAACCCGCTTTGGCAGGTGAAAAAACCTTCAGTGCTCCTGGGCGTATTCGAAATTTCAGGGGCATATTCATACCGATAGCTTCGCCATCCAGCGAAACCAGCATGGTGGTTCGATGCGACGTGATCTCCAGCGTTTTTGTACAAAACGATTCTACGTCGCGAGCGGGGTCAATCAGACCGAATGCGATCTTCAATGGTATCAACATCAAGCCAAACCATGACTGTTGTTTAACGACATAAACGCACAACTCTTGTGAGGACAGGCTTTTGCGGCGGCCAAGATCGGCGATGTCGTAGAAATTGTTACCCACAAACACGCAGGGCGTCCGCAGTCTCTTACGATCGCCTTGCGCGGCAATGTGGACCGCTTGCCAGGATGAGAACCTTAACGTGCTTGCGAGAGCCGGACCCATAGCTGCGAGCTTGCCCAACCCAGTGCGCCGTTGCTCGGCCGTGCGTTTCGCGACAAAGAAGGGATAGACGCCAATCGACGAGTTGTTGAGAAAAACACGCCCGTTGACCTCGCCGACATCGACTGGGAGAGGATTGTTCGCCGCAATCGTATCCATCGCCGCCTCAAGCTGGATCGGCAGGCCCAGATCCTTTGCAAAGTGGTTTAGGGTGCCTAGCGGAAGAACGCCGAGCACCACGTCGGTCCCGGCGAGGGCGGAGGCTGCGGTGCCAAGAGTTCCGTCGCCACCCCCCACGACCAATGTCGATCGATAGCCGGATCTCGAATTGTCAGCGACAAAGCCACGGGCGATTTCGCCAAGCTGGGGCCCGTCCACTAATTTCACATCGGTTTCGATGCCACGTTTCGCGAACCCATCACGGACAAGCTTCACTATGTCGCCGCTACGCGCTGCCGCGCCAGCTCTTTGGTTGATGAGCGCCAAGAATCTCGCGTTTTTATCCACGGCTTCGATTGTTCTGCTCAAGCCACAAAGCGACCGTCCAACACAGGATTGCCCAGCCGAATCCAATGCACCATCCTGCCAGCACATCGGTGGGATAATGGACCGCGAGATAGACGCGACTTACGCCAACGGCTACCGTCAGGACGACAGCGAGCGCCATGAAATAGCGTTTGAGGCGCCGATCCTCGTTTGCGCGAGCAAGCAGGGCGCCGATGGTGAGGAAGGTGATCGCCGAAAGCATTGCGTGTCCGCTCGGGAAGCTCGCCGTGAACACCTGCGTTACGTGGGGTATGTCAGGCCGGGGCCGGTCAAAGTTCTTCTTGAGGGCCGTGCTGAGAACTTCTCCGCCGACCACCGACACAGCCATCAAGACGGCGAGAGCCCGCCTGTGGATCAGAAGGAGATAGCCGACCCCTGCCAACAGCACGAACCCAAGAAACACCACGCTGCCGATAGATGTCACATCCCGGGCTGCTTCGTGGAGCCACGGCGGACCGATGGGGTCAGCCGGATTGGCTGTACTGCGAAGGGCTGCCAGGACGGCCAGATCAAAAGTGGTTGTGTCGCCTTCGAGGACTTCTTCGGCAAGCGAGCCAAACACAAGAAAAAGACCTGCTGCAACCGGCCCCGCACCAACAAGCCACTTTGCGTCGTCGTGCTGGTAAGGCTCGCTGATTCGGGATTGCGGACTCTGGTCGCGAACCACTGCGATAGAGTGCTCTTTATTTGGGGTTAATTCACTCAAGCGCCACCTCATTTCCGAGGTCACAACGGACTCGTGAGGACGAAGTTCCCGAGTCGTCAAAGCGCCAAGAACGATCAAGCGGACGACGTTAAATGGCCCCCTTCGGCTCGAGCGTGAACGGATCAATCAAGACCGATCTACCCGGCCTCGGTTGCGACCGTCTCAGCGCAGCAGTCCCTCGTTGCCGCGCATTCTTCGCACCCCAGCCTTGCCCTAGCCATAGATAAAGCGTCCAATGCGCCTTCCCAGTCGTGAGATTTTGTTGGAAGTTTGGGTCAGCTTAAGCTGGCATCGCAATTGCTGGGGTATTATAATATTCAGGGGCGCTTATATGGGGGACGAATTTCGTGAGACATTCCGAAACCGTCAGTTTTTGAAGCAGGGGCATGGCCGATACCAGACCGTCGACCCCGACTGTAGAAATCAGCCAATCCTTAGGCGAGTGGGTTGTTACGATCGTAACAACGGACGGCAACACCTATTCTAGAGCCTTCGAACGTGAGTCCGATGCCGTCGCTTTCGCTGTGAACCAGCGTCTGCATTTGGGATTGCAACTTCCGCCGCCCGACCAGTCGCCCTGAACTGGCACCTTGCTTAGGCCTTTGCCCTTTTGGACTGGCCCGGGGTCAGGAAGCCATCCCTTATCAGGTCCAGCGCGTCGAGCGCGTCTTCATCCGACAAGTTGGTCAAGGGCACTCCACCCACGCGCACAACCTTGTTGTTGTCTATGTCGTAGACCTCCCAAAGCCCGTCGCTGACTCTTCGGATTGCGTGCCGTCGCTCCATAAGAAATCCCTAATAAGAGATTCAGCGACGCTCCAGCAAGAAAACTCGATCCAAAGAGTTAACGGTGGAAAACCATGCCCGCTATGGCGACATGGCTGAACCGATGCCCACCCCCCCGGCGCGGCTTTTGGCGGCTCGAATATCTGTTCGCGCTGATCCTTGTGCCCGTCGCCGTTGTCCTCTCGCATTTCCCTGACATCATCGGCGCCGCTCCCAGCCTTATGCAACCCGAAGGCATTGGCGACACGGTTCCTAGCACCTCGCTCTATCATGTGCCAGGGCAGGAACATTACTGGGAGACGAAGATCAGCCCCCAGTATGGCGAGCGGTGGTTTTGCACAGAAGAAGAGGCGCGCGCAGCCTGCTGGCGAAAGGCGCGTCGATAGTAGGCTGATTATCTCACGGTGCAGTTTGCAATATCGATCAATACTCTTCAGCTCGTTTGCCAGCTGATCACTTTACGAGACGGGCGAAGGCTCTCGACCGCACCATTGCAGAAATCGGCAAAGTAGCTGATTTTAAAGTAAAATAGGCGGCTAGGTCGCCTTTTTTATTGGCAATTCGGTCAAAATTGCACTACAAATTGCACTGCATGTTGCATCATGGGCAATCATGCAGGGTGTGTTTCGAATATGATCTTTTTCCAATTTAGGCATCGCTGCAGTCCGCGAAATTTGACGTGCGGCCCCTGGCCTGCTCGCGGAGAGGAGGATGCTTCGGCAAGATGCGTGTTGGAAGACTTCGATCGGACCGATCGCTCAAAAGGATGCTGCGGCGTAAGAATGGGCGAGGGGCCTGAAAGGGTCTAACGCCGGATCGACTAATACCAGGCCAACTCGGCGCTGGTGTTGTAAATCCTATCGCCTTTGAGGCGATCGCGGTTCTCGCTCACCGACGATGGACTTCAATGCATCTTCCGTGGTCGGCTCGAGGCTCCGGTGCCGGCGCCTCGATCGCCGAGACATAGGAATCGCCATCGAGTCCCGCCGTCAAGGCTTACATTAGTTCCGTCGGCGCGTGGTCGACGGAGCCATTTCTTCGGCAGCGCCTCCGGCAAGCGTTGTCGCGGCAATATTTTGCTCGAACACTGATCGACCATGCAAGCGAATAGGATGCTTCGGGTCACGAAGTTGGTGTTGATAATGGCAGCGCGCTACGGCGCTACCGCCCTTGTCCACACTCATCTTTGGCTTGCCGTCTGGACCCAGCCCGGCAGCATGTCGAGAGTCGTTTTCTGGACGCCGATCTTAACCGCAACAACCTCCGGCAGCCTTGACCCGTGTCGCCAGATCCTTGAAAATCACGCAATCCTGACTTGGGCCGCCAGCGCAGGCGTTATTGCAACGCGTGACGAAACTCTCCAGCCGGCGCTCAAGCAGTCTGATCTCGTCGAGCTTCTCGCGCACTTGATCGAGATGCACCTGCGCGATGTCTCGCGTCTCGATACAATCGCGATTGGTGCTGATGGAGAGATCGAGCAATACCCGCACCTGGTCGATGCCGAATCCGAAGTCGCGGCATTGTTTGATGAAAGTTAGCCTCCCCAGATCGTCGGCATCATAGCTGCGCTGACCGCCGGCTGTGCGGGGAGCAGGAGGCAGCAGCCCGATCTCCTCGTAGTAGCGGATCGTCGGGGTCGTGACGCCGGCGGCCTTGGCGAGCGTACCGATCGTGAACACGGGGACGTGAAGGTTCATGGCGAAAATACTCGTTGAACTTCAAGTTACTTGAAGGAGTACGGTGTTGCCAAGGTGATGCGAAAGGAAAATTTGCTCGTGGGCTTTTTCGGAAATCGTGTTGTCCTCGTCCGTTGGACGGCGGCAATGCTTGCGATCTCGGCCCTTCTCTTCGCCGCCGCCGTCTTGATGGAAGGCAGCGAGCATTGGGAGTTCGCGCGCATTGCAGCGCACGACCAGGCAGCCGAGTCCCAGGAACAGGGCGGCCAGGATGAAGCTGGCGAGGGCCGTGCTATCAAACAAGGTGGTGACAGCGCCGAGGTCGGCGAAACGGGTAGTCACGCCGAGGCTGGCGAAACCGCCAGTCACGCCGAGCCAAGGATCCTTGGGAACAATCTCGAAAACCCCTGGGTGGTATGGGGGTTCGTCGGTGTTTCAATCGTGCTCGCCGCCGTCGTCTTGCGCCTCGGGGCCGTAGTGCCGTTTGGCAACGTAACGCTCTTGCTCGCCATCCTGCTGGCAGGTGTCGCGGCAATTCTCGATGGCCGCGAGGTGTTCCTGCAACTCGCTCGGGCAAACCCAAGTGTGGCGAGCCTGGCAGCGCTGACAGCCCTCGCTCACGCTGCGGTCGTCATCCTGGCCGCGTTGGCCTGGCAGGCCGCTTCCAACGCCGGCCCGGTAACAGGGAGAAATACGCAATGAGCATTGACAAGACGACCGCAGGCGCCGGCCTTTTTCTGGTAGCCTGCACGGCCTGCTGCGCGCCGCCGATTATCGCCGCCATCGGGGCCGGCGGTGTCGGCTTGGCATTGATCGGCCAGCTTGGCCTGGCTTTGGTAATTGTCGCCGCCGGCGGGCCTCATTCGCACCGGCGACCTCATGGTCTCCTCAACAGCAGTACACGGCCATCCCAGTTCGAATATTCCACCTCGTTGGAGCGGAGTGCGAACTTGCCGCCTTGGGATTGAGCAGCCAAGGCATCGCGAGGCGCATTCATGTTCGGGCTGGTTGATACCACGGTAAAGAGCGAGAGGTGCCGGCCAAACTGTTCGTCCACGACCGAGCCGACCCACACAGCTGATGGCTTTGCGCCGTCAAGTTCCAGATCGGACGGCCATAGCCGCAGAACGAGCCGCGAATGGTTTGGCGCGGCCGTGTTCTCGTGAACGAGGGTCAGGTCAGGCAGGCGTCCGCCGGCAAGGCGTGTCGCCACGGGCAGATCCGCAGGCGCGGCAGTGGTGGTGAGCCAGCCTAATGCGTTCGGCGACGCCCACGAAGGCGGAGCATGCCAGCCCTTCGCGAGCAGTAGCTGCTCAATGGAAGGCAGGTCGCCGGCCCACTGTATAGTCAGGGGTTCCTCGATCTCGCCCGTGAGATCAATGCGCTGCGAAGGAAGGTGTTGCCAGCCGGTCGATAGCCAGTCATCGACCGTCATCGTGGGCGCCGTGATTTTGCGAGCATAGCGATCCGTGTCGAGGGCGTGATGCCGCGCGACGTTCAAGCCCCCGCCCACACCGAGCGCCAGGCAGGCAACCACGGTCATTCCGGTGATCCCGATCGGGTGAGCTTCCTCTCTGCGGAGGTAGAAGAAGGCGAGGATCGCCAGCCAGGCCGTGCCGAAGGCGAACCCTCCCAGCACGTCGGAAAACCAGTGTCCGCCGAGATAGAGGCGCGAAAACCCGATCAAGAGCACAAATGAAAGTGCGGTGAACGCCACTGGAAGGCGCCACGTCGATCGAATTTCGCGCCCGATCAGAAACGCGAGGAAGCCGTAGAGAGCGAGATTGACCGTGCTGTGGCCGCTTGGAAAGGAGAAGGCGCTCCAGCCGGTGTAGAACAGTTCTGTCGGGCGGGCGCGATGGAGCGTAACCTTGATAACCGTGTTGAGCGCCGATGCTCCGCCGATCGCCACGAGCCAATAAGCAGCCGTGCGCCAGGCGCGCTTCCAAACGAGCCACAGAAGCACGGCCGCCGTCACCGCAATCACGACGACGGTGTCGCCCAGCTCGGTGAGAACGAGCACTACGGCATCACCTGGCCCGGTGCGAAGTTCCTGGAGCGCCTGGTAGATCGCGGTGTCCGCGCGAACCAGCGGATCGCCGCTCACCACGTCTTCGAGAATTCCGAAGAACAGCCAGGCGGAGCCGATCACCAGGAGGGCCAGGAGCGCCAGCCCCCGCGCATCGGGCCGTGAGGGGTCGAGAAGATCGAGGACAAAGCGACCCCAGCGGGAGTGACTGGCCGCCGCACGCGCCCGAAGCCATCCCGATATGTTCGACACCAGCGGCGGCCCGCGACGCAGTGCGAACCGGACAAGATGGATCAACGCCCAGATCACGATAACGATGAGGACACCCAGAATGGCAAGCGGCTTGGCGGCCGCGCCGAAGACGCCAAAGGCAGCGCCGACGAATACGGCGGGCAGGATATGCGAGGGTGACCACACCAGCGCGGACAGGATGTTAGCGGCATAGAACCGCCCCACGGGCATCTGCAACAAGCCAGCAATCAAGGGAATGAAGGCACGCACGCCAGGTGTGAAGCGGGCGATGAAGACGCTTTTGTCGCCGTGCCGCTCGAAGAATGTCTCACTGCGCGTGACGAGATCCGCGTAGCGATTGAGCGGCCATCGCATCAGAATTTCACGGTGGTAGCGGTGGCCAACCCAGAACGAGAGGCCGTCGCCGACTATGGCGCCCGCGGCTGCGGCGCCGAGCAGCGGCCATAGCTTCACGACTCCGGTGGGAACAAGCGCGCTGATCACCAGAATGGCGGCCGTGCCTGGAATGAAGACGCCGATGACGGGGATGGATTCCGACAGGGCAAGCAGGAGCACGATCGCATAAGCAAGATACGGATGCGCCGCGATGAACTCTGTAACGGCGGTGAAGAAGGACGCCAACATTCGCGGCTCCTACAGGATGCTCGTGAATAACTGATCGACGCGTGTCCCTTCCCGATAGAGCGTGCGGATCATCAAGGCTGCGACGATACCCGTCACGGCTCCGCCGAGGACGTCGCTGACGTAATGCGTTCCGATATAGACCCGGGAGATGGTCACCAGCACCGCAGCGGCAAGGAACCATAGTCCAAGCCGCCGCATGCCATGCAGCAGAAACGCGGCAGCGATGGCGAAAGTCGCGGTCGCATGATCGGACGGAAACGATGGATCGGCGTTGCGACTGATCAGCAGATGCGTGATGCCGCCGTCGTATGGCCGTATCCGATGGACGAACAGCAGGATGATCTGGTTGATGGCAAGGCCAAGCAGGAAGGAGAGCCCCGTCGCGATAAGGACGTGCCGGTTGTGCGACCTGTCCGAACCTCGCCACCACTGTCCCACGACGGCAAGCACGAATAAGGGGACGCCGATTGCAGAGACCCAAACCATCAGGAAATCGATAGGGCCGCCCACTCCGGCAAGGCTGTTGATTGTACGGGTTGCTGCGGCGTCAAGGTCGTATAGCTGCAACTTTGCATCCTCATCTCGTTGTCCGCAGGGTTCCGGACATGCTTTTTGTTCGTTACTTGAAGAAGACCTGGGCCATCAGCCCCTTACCGTCTGGCCTGCTGCCAAGCACAAGGCGCGCCCCGTGTTGTGCGGCGACGCGCTGCACGATCGATAGCCCCAGGCCACTCCCTTGAACGTTCTGGTTGCTGCCGCGGTAGAACCGCTCCAGCACCTGCTCACGTTCGCCTTCAGGGATGCCGGGGCCGTTGTCAGAGACCTCTAACGCGACTTCATTCCCCTTCCGCCGCACCGCCAAGTCGATCATGCCGTGAGGGGGGGTATAGCGGATCGCGTTGTCGACCAGGTTGTTGAGCAGGATGCGCAGCGCCTCCGGGTCGCCTTGTATCTCGACCTTGTCCTGCGTGACGAGGCCAAGGTCGATTCGTTTGGCTTCGGCCAGCCGAATCTGGTCAAGGATCACCGATTTGCACAGCGCCGACAGCTCGACCGACTGCGGCGCGTCGGCTTGCTCCTGCGGCTCGAGCCTCGCCAGCGTCAGCAATTGCTGCGCCAGGTGGGTGATCCGGCTGACACCGCTTTCCAGCTGTGTCAGCGCCTGCTCGCGTTCTTCCTCCGTGGAGGCCGCCTTGGCCAATTGCGCCTGGATGCTGAGCGCCATCATCGGCGTGCGCAGCTCATGCGCTGCGTCGGCGATAAAGTGCTTTTGCATTGTGAACGCTCGGTCCAGCCGGCGCAGCAGGTCGTTGAGACCGTCGACCAAAGGCTTGACTTCGTTTGGCAACGGACCCGGCCCAATTGGCGCCAAGCTTCCGGCGTCGCGCCGCTTCAATTCGGCGGTGATCTGGTACAGCGGCTTCAGCCCATAGCCGATACCGTACCACAGGAACAATGCGAGCAGCGGCAGCAATGACAGAACTGGCCAGAACAGATGCACAGAAAGCCCGGCCAGCGCCTCCCAGCGTGCGTTCTGCGCTTGCCCGACGCGGATCATGCGGTCGCCTCGCTGGTCAACGAAGGTATGCCAGGTCTGGCCGTTGAATGAGACGTCGCTTAGCCCTCGGCGTTGCGGCGGCGGCAACGCCAGCGCGGCGTCGGTGGTGAAGTCGAGCTTGCCGCCGCGCCACACCTCCAGGAGCACCTCGTCAGCCTTTTCATCGTTATCCTGCTGCTGGCGCGTAACGTCATCGGCTAACGACACACGGTCGGTATTAGCAACATCGACGTGTTCGGCGACATAGCGCATCTGGTCATTGAGAAGATCTCCCAGTTCGAGAAAGGAGCCCCAGTAGGTGCCGATGCTCGCCAGGACTCCGGCCAGCAAGGTTGCCGGCAGCAACCAAAGCAGAAGGCGGCGGCGCAAGGAGCCCATGAACCACAAGCGCAGGCGACGATATCCAAGATTCATGCGTCCTCGCCAATGCGATAGCCGACGCCGCGCACGGTTCGGATCACCTCGGTGCCGAGCTTCTTGCGAAGGTTGTAGATGTGCACTTCGACGGCGTTGCTGCCCACTTCCTTGCCCCAGCCGTACAGGGCATCTTCAAGTTGCTCGCGCGAGAGCACCGCACCGGGCTCGCGCATCAACAGGTGGAGCAATGCAAACTCCTTGGCGGAGACGTCGGCCGGCTCGTCGCACAACCAGAGCAAATGGCGGACCGGGTCGAGCCGCAGCGGGCCGACGCGTAGTTCAACCTGCGCGCGTCCAGCCTGACGCCGGCTTACTGCGTAAATGCGGGAGATCAGCTCCTCAAGCGCGAACGGCTTTATCAGATAGTCGTCCGCGCCACCGTCCAGCCCAGCCAGCCTGTCGGGCAACGCGTCACGCGCAGTGATAATGATAGTCGGCAGCGTTTCGCCGCGCTGGCGCAATGCCTTCAGGACGTCCATCCCATCTTTGTGCGGCAGCCCCAGATCGAGCAGCAGCAGGGCATAGGGATTCGTTTCCAGCGCGAGCAGTGCAGAATTGCCGTCCTGCACCCAGTCAACGGTGAATCCCTTCTTTCGCAGCCCTTGCTGGAGGCCGCTGCCGATCATTGGGTCGTCTTCAGCCAGCAACAAGCGCATCGACTTCTCGCCCTTTGTTTAACTCCTGCGCCCCTATGCGCATCAATCTTGACCTTAGTGCGCTCTGCATCTGTTGGCTGAAACGTGGAGAGACAATACCTCGTCGAAGATGAAGCCTGGCTGAAATCGCGTACCGGTCATTGATCGTTTATCGCCGTTTCCAGAGGAAATTTCAGGTGGATTTAAGCGAGCGTTCGGTAGCCTCTGCCCATCTTTGGCCATCCGCCCTGCGCGCCCGGTGCACCCCTCAAGAAGGAATCTTCCAGTCATGAGCAACCTTGGCAAACGCTTGCTCCTCGCGCTTGTGCCAATCGGGGCGGCCACATTGGTTACCTGGGGTTGGCTTTCGTACCAGCCAGCGCCGAGCGTAGCAGGCCCGGCCGCTGCCCCGACCAGTCGGGTCAGCAACGAAGACGGGCTGACCGTGGTGACACTGGACGAGGCGACGCAGAAACGCAGCGGAATTGCGACCGACGCGCTAACGGCAATGAAGCAGCGGCTGGAACAGACCGCCTATGGCAGCGTGCTCGACCTTCAACCGTTGATCGACTTCCAGACGCGATATCGCGCCGCCGCGGCCGACGTAGCTAGCGCGCGGGCGTCGCTCGACGCCTCGAGCCAGGAGGCAGAGCGCAACCGCGTTTTATTTCAGGACCATATGAATATATCGCAGAAGGCCCTGCAAGCGGCACAGTCGGCGTGGTCAGCTGATCAGGCCAAGCTCCAGTCGGCTGAAGCCAATCTGGAAGGGGTGCGTGCGAGCGCGCGGCAACAGTTCGGTCCGCCACTCGCCTCGCTTATCGCAGGCAAGGATACGGCGCTCGCCGGAGTCCTGGACGGACAGGAGATGATGCTGCGGATCGTGCTGCCGATCGGCAGCAGCACGTCGGCACCGTACCAAATCACGTTCGACGATGGCGCCCGTGGCCGGATCGCCGCTAGGCTGGTGTCGCCTTCGCCACAAAGCGATCCGATCGCGGAGGGACCAACCTTCTTGTACCGCGCACCTGTCAGCCTGCCAGTCGGCAGCAAGGTGATCGCCTTTTTGCCGACTGGCCAGCAACCAGCCCCTGGCGTTGTCATCCCTCGGACGGCGGTGCTGTGGTTCGGCGGGCAGCCCTGGGCTTACGTCCAGCAGGGCAAGGACCGCTTTGTACGTCGATTGGTCGAAGACCAGTCGCCATACGACGGCGGTTACTTCGTCGACGTCGGCTTCGCGGCTGGTGAACGCGTGGTGACACGCGGTGCGCAGCTGCTGTTGTCGGAGGAACAGCGGCCGCCGGTCACCGCCGTCGCCGCCTGCAAAGACCCCGAATGTGACGACTAACCGGACCTGCGCGCCCCGATCATGTTGAACTCCATCATTCGCTTTGCCGTCCGCTTCCGCGGCGTGGTCATCGCGCTGGCCTGCCTGCTGGCTGGCTACGGCATCTATACGCTGACCAAGGCCCGCCAGGATGTCTTTCCCGAGTTCGCGCCGCCGCTGGCAGTGATCCAGACCGATGCGCCCGGCCTGACATCGGAGCAGGTCGAGGCGCTTGTCACCCAGCCTGTGGAGAACGCGATGGGCGGCACGCTCGGCCTCGAGAGCATGCGCTCGAAGTCGCTGCAGGGGCTATCCATGGTAACCCTCACCTTCCAGGACGGCACCGATATCTACAGGGCTCGGCAGCTGGCGGTCGAACGGCTGAACGCATTGGTCGGCACGTTACCGCTCGGCGTCAAATCGCCATCCCTGCTGCCGCTTACGTCCTCGACCAACGTAACCCTGGTGGCTGGGTTGACATCCGACCGCCTTTCTTTGATGGACCTTCGCACGCTGGCGGACTGGACCGTCAAGCCGCAGCTGCTGCGCGTGCCGGGCGTCGCCGACGTGATCGTGTTCGGTGGCGACGTCAAGCAGTTCCAGGTCCAGGCGGACCCACAAAAGCTGGTGCAGTACGGCGTGGCGTTGCAGGACCTGCTGACGGTCGCGCAGCGCGCGACGGGCGTTCGTGGCGCCGGCTATGTCGAAAATGCCAACCAGCGCATCGTGCTGAGCACCGAAGGCCAGACGCTTACGCCAGAACAACTGGCCCAAGTGGTGCTCCGCTACCAGAACGGTGTCGCGCTGCGCTTGGGCGAGGTCGCCAAGGTCGCGATCGGGCCAGCGCCGGCTGTCGGCGCGGCCTCTGTGGATGGCAAGCCTGCTGTCTCTCTGATGGTCGAGAGCCAGTACGGCGCCGACATGATGTCGGTGTCGCGCAGCGTTGAACAGGTGCTGAGCGAGCTGGAGCCAGTGCTGGCAGGACAGCAGGTGACGTTGCACCCAGACATCTTTCGGCCGGTCCGTTTCATCGAAACCGCCATCGGCCATCTGCGCATCGCGCTGATCCTCGGCGGCGTGCTGGTGATCGGCGTGCTGTTCCTGTTCCTCCTCAACGTGCGCACCGCAATCATCTCCGCCACCGCGATCCCGCTATCCCTGCTGACAGCGGTGATCCTGCTCTCCCACTTCGGCGTGAGCCTGAACACGATGACACTTGGAGGGCTGGCGATCGCGCTCGGCGAGGTTGTCGACGATGCGGTCGTCGACGTCGAAAACATCTTCCGCCGCCTGCGTCAGAACCAGCAGCTGGCCCACCCGCGGCCGCTGGCGCAGGTCGTATTGCTCGCCTCGCTCGAGGTACGAAGCGCCGTGGTCTACGCGACGCTGGTCGTCGCCTTGGTGTTCCTGCCCGTAATGTCGCTGTCCGGCATCGCCGGGAAGCTGTTCGCGCCGTTGGGTGTCGCCTACATCCTGGCAATCCTGGCCTCGCTGGTGGTGGCGCTGACAGTGACGCCGGCGCTCGCATTCCTGCTGCTGACGGGGAGGCCGTTGAAGGAGCAGGAACCCAGGCTGGTGCAAGCGCTGAAGGCGCGCTACCTGGCAGTTCTTGCCGCTATCGAATCGCGTTACCGGCTGATCGTTGCTACGATCGGAGTGCTTTGCGTCGCTGCACTCGGCGCGCTGCCGTTTTTTGGCGGCAACTTCATTCCAGACCTGAAGGAAGGCCACTACCTCGTGCATATGGCGCTGGCCCCGGGCTCGTCGCTGGCCGAGTCCATGCGTGTCGGCAATGAGGTGACCGCGCAACTGAGCCAGGTTCCCGGCGTGCGCCTGGTGGCGCAACGTGCCGGCCGGGCCAACGAAGTGGTCGATCCCACGGGCGTCAACATCAGCGAATTCGAGGTCGACCTGAAGCCGCTGTCGCCGGCCGAACATCGGCGCGCGCTGGTCGATATTCAACAGACATTGGCCAGCTTCCCTGGGCTCATCACATCGGTCAACACCTTCCTGGCCGAGCGCATCGACGAGAGCATTTCAGGGGTGACTGCGCCTGTGGTGATAAACGTCTTTGGCCAGAACCTGGACGTTATCGACAGCAAGGCCAGTGAGATCGCTCAAGTAGTCGGCACCATCCCAGGTGCGATCGGCGTGCGGGTCGAAGCGGCGCAGTACCTGCCGCAGCTGACGATGCGCCTCAAGCCGGAGCAACTGACCCGCTGGGGCTTCACGCCAGTCGACGTGCTGGAGGCGATCCAGACCGCGTATGAGGGAGTAACCGCAAGCCAGGTCTACGTGGGCAACCAGGCCTACGACGTCAACGTGTCGTTGACGCCCGCGGCGCACCAGGACTTGGCGGCCGTGGGCTCGTTATTGCTGCGCAGCCCGGCGGGCGTGACGGTGCCGCTCAGAGAACTCGCCGATATGAGCCAGACCACCAGCCGCTACCAGATCCTGCATCGTGACGGCCAGCGTCTGCAAACGGTGACGTCGGGGGTGCACGGTCGCGCGGTAAGCGATTTCGTCAAGGAAGCTCAAGAGCGCATAGGCAGGGAAGTCAGCCTGCCCAAAGGCACCTACCTGATGTTTGCCGGCGAGGAGCAGGCGCGCGCGCAATCGCAGCAGGACCTGCTGATTTATACCGTGGCTGCCAATGTCGGCATCGTGCTGCTGTTGTTCCTGGCGCTGAAGAGCACGAGGGCACTGCTGCTTGTATTGGTCAACCTGCCGTTCGCGCTGGTCGGCGGAGTGCTGACGGTGCTGGCCAGCGGCGGAGACCTGTCGCTCGGATCGCTGGTCGGCTTTGTCACGCTGTTCGGCATCACGCTGCGCAACTCGATCATGCTCATCTCGCACTATGAGCACCTCGTGAACGAGGAAGGGATGGAGTGGGGTCCGGAAGCCGCCCGCAGGGGCGCCGCCGAGCGGCTTGTGCCGATTCTGATGACGGCTGTGGTAACGGCGCTCGGCCTGTTGCCTCTGGCCTGGGCCAGCGACGCGGCCGGAAACGAGATCGAGGGGCCAATGGCGATCGTGATCCTCGGCGGACTGGTTACCTCGACCCTGCTTAACCTATTGGTGCTGCCGACGATGGCCTTGCACTTCGGCCGCTTTCAAAAACGGGCGCGAGAGTTTCCGCACGACGAGGCGGTAGAGGTTGCCTGACGCTCTCACTGGCAGATCATGCCCATGGTTCTTCGGCGTGCCGGGGCTATAGCATAGGGGGATACCCTATGGTATTGAGTGATCATGACACACACCATTCGTGAGAAGCAGAAGTTGCTGGCCCGCGTGCGACGCATGAAGGGCCAGGTCGAGGCGATCGAGCGCGCGCTGGAGAGTGAGGCGGGTTGCGAGCGTATAATGCATCTGATCGCCGGCGTACGCGGCGCGATGGCAGGTCTCATGGCGGAGGTCGTTGAAGATCACGTCCGCATGCACCTCGTCGACTCCGAAAAGCATCCGGGCGCGCTGAACACCGATGCGGCCGAGCAACTCATGGATGTCGTGCGGACTTACCTTAAGTAGGGATTTAGCCATGGCAGTCACCTCCGAGCCGTCGTCGGCACGGCACAGTCACGTCTTCCTCGGCGCAGGTCACGAAAGTGCTGAGCGCCGTACCTGGGCCGTCATAGGTCTTTGCACCGTCATGATGGCCCTGGAGATCGTCGGCGGTCTGCTGTTCGGCTCGATCGCGCTGGTCGCCGACGGGCTGCACATGAGCACGCATGCGGGCGCGCTGCTCCTTGCCGCGCTCGCCTATAGTTATGCGCGGCGCTACGCGCAGGATCCGCGCTTCAGCTTCGGCACCGGCAAGCTCGGCGACCTGGCCGGGTTCACGAGCGCCATCATCCTAGCGATGATCGCGCTTCTGATCGGCTATGCGGCCGTGTCCCGGCTTGTTGAGCCGGTGCCGATCCACTTTGCCGAGGCGATTCCGATCGCGGTCCTAGGGCTGGGCGTCAACATCGCAAGCGCCTGGTTGCTAAGCGGAGGCGACCACCATCACGGCCATGGACATGCTCACAGCCATGGTCACGCCCACGACCATGACGGCCACGACGAGGGACATCTGATCGAGACGGCTGCGGGCCGGGTCCGGTTGAGCTTGTTCGAAGACGATGTTCCGCCTGTTTTCCGTATGCACGGTGCTTCGCTGTCGGCCACATTGGTCCGCATCGAAACGGTGCGACCGGACGGGGCGCGGCAAGTTTTCACGATGACCGACCGGGGCGGCTGGCTCGAGAGCGCCGATACGATCCCCGAGCCGCATGCCTTTATTGCTCAAGTGCATATCGGTGATCGGGACTACCCGGTGACGTTCGAGGAGCATGACGCCGGCGCGCACGACCACGGCGCTACGCACCGGGACCACAACATGCGGGCGGCTATTGTCCACGTGCTGGCCGACGCGGCCGTGTCGGTGATGGTCATCGTCGGATTGCTCCTGGCGCGAGCCTTCGCCTGGCTCTGGATGGATCCGCTGGCCGGCATCGTCGGCGCCGTCGTCATTGCGAGTTGGTCATGGGGGCTCGTGCGCGATACTGGCTCGATCCTGCTTGATATGGTTCCTGATCGGCGCATCGCCGACGATGTCCGACGGGTTGTCGAGGCTGAAGGCGACTGCGTTGACGACCTGCACCTACGGCGCCTCGGACCCGGTCATCTGGGTGCCATCGTGTCGGTCGACACTGCAAGCGATCGCGAGCCTGAATTTTACCGCTCCCGCCTGACCCGTTTCCCGACGCTCTCGCACGTCACGGTGGAAGTTCATCGTCACGCTTAAGGATGGGATGATCTCTTCCTGCGCGATGATCTTTTGAAAGGTCGCCGGCCCTGAAGGTTCTCATGCGGAGCGACGCTTGTCATCGCGGTGCGTAAGCTCCTGCCTGGACTGAAAATTGGTTCCTGATGTCTTTCCCGTCTCGAAGCTCATAGAGATCCTTCTGCTTCCGTCCAACCTTATAGCCATCCTTGATTGGTCGGGCTGGCTACGGCTCCGTTCGACCGGCGCAAGCTCAGCCCAACGTGTCTGATCGGCTCGAAGCTGCTGCAGGCCGTTTGCGGTTGGGCTGCTCGAAAGCGAATCCCATAACGAGCGATGGCAGTCGAGCACTGGCATTCATGCCAGGGCCGGAGAACGCGCGAAATCCTACTTTCCGAAGCGACGGCGGCGGCGCTGATAGGCGCGAACGGCGCGGAGAAAATTGAGCTTGCGGCACTCCGGCCAGTTCACGTCTGAAAAATAAAGCTCGCTGCTGGCGCTTTGCCAAAGGAGAAAGCCGGAAAGGCGGACCTCGCCGCTTGTGCGAATAATGAGATCGAGATCGGGCACGCCGGCGGTAAAAAAGGTATTCGTCTATCGCTGCTGGGCTCAGCTCGTCGAGGATCGTATCGAGATCGACGCCCTGCTGGCGCTTTTGGCGGACGACCTTGCGGACGGCATCAACGATTTCCTCGCGTCCGCCATAAGCGATCGCGATCGTCACGGTGAGCGGCTCGTTACCGGTGGTTCGCTCCGTCGCCTCGCGGATCACGTCGGCCGTCGAAACCGGCAGAAGGTCGAGCCGCCCCGCGGCCCTGAGCCGGACTCCGCGGCTCAGGATCGAGGGATCCTCGGCCAGCGCGGCGATCTTCCTCTCGACGGCGGCCATGATGGCGGAGACCTCGGCCGGCGGCCGGCGCATATTGTCGATCGAAAATACCCAGAGCATGACAGCGCGGATTTCAAGGTCGATGCACCAGGCAAGAACGTCGTCGAGCTTTTCAGCTCCCAACTCGTATGCCACGCGTGGGTCGCTGTAGCCACGTTCGCGGGCGAAGCGGCGATTGCCGTCAAGAATGATGCCGACGTGATGCGGTGCGGGGTGCCGCCGGACCTGATGCCCCAGCAGGCGTCCGTAAAGCCAATAAAGAAGCCGCATCATGGGCTGGCCGGCTCGCCTTGGCGCACGAGAACTTCGCGGCGCTCGTTGGGTGCCAGAAACCGAGCCTCGACCATGTTCTGCGCCATGTCTCGCCACAGATTTGGGGAGACGTCAACCTTATCGGCACCTACAACTTGAATGGCAAGTTAAAGCTGCCGACAGGTACGTTCCGGCCATTGCGCATTCCTCGGTCCACTTTCCTTGCCGCATGACCCGAAGGTCTGCTGTTCGTTCATGGACTCCGGACCCCTACGCATTACTCAATGACCCTCTGCCGACATATGAGTGTCGGTCCATTTGTTCGCTTACAGCCAGAAAAGGCGGCATGGTCAGCGCCTGCTCGTCAGATCGGGGCAATGACCGGCAGATGTGAGGCCAGCAAGCCGCCATCAGGGATGCCAGAGCTGCGGCAGCCATCCCGGTGACGCCCAAGGCGCCGAGCCCATGCGCTTCCAGCGCGTGAGCGCGGCAAACTGGCGCAACTGCGACGCTCGCCCTCCCTCAGGTGGCGGTGGCGTCGTCGTGCTGCAGCCGAATGAAGACAGCCAAGGTTTCGAAAGCGTTCCAGCGATACTCAGCTTGACTGTCATGATCAGCAGGCCTTCCGCGTGTCCTTCCTCAACCGAAGCCGATCCGGGAACCGGGGCTGATTTTCGGATCCTATCGCGCCAAAGGGGAACATTTTGCCCGGGTATTGATTAGTTTGGCGGCACCTGAACTTGGGAGAGGATCAATGAACAGGCTCATTTGGCTTATCGGAGCCATCGTCATCGTCGTAGCGATACTGAGTTTCCTGGGCTTGAGATAGCGCGTGTTGGGCGCGACGCATTTTGCCGAATCTGAAGCTAGCGTCTTGGCGGGGTCTGCCTTCCGCAGCGTCGCTGCGATTCGCAATGCGCGCCTTCCAGCCTCCTGATGAGTTAACCGCAATGCCAAGACAGGAAACCAGACGAGTCAAACTCGATCGCTTGATATCATCCGTACCGAGGCACGAATTCGAGTTTATCATGAAGCTCGGCAAACTCAGCAGACAGGAAGCGCTGGCCCTCATCGAAAAGCACGATGGCGATCGCTCCGAGATCTATTCCGATTTGGCGGCCTGGAGGGCGTCCAGATGGTAAAATCGTGAGCCTGCTGGAACGCCTTCACAACTGCAGAAAGACGAGGTGGTCCATAGCCTGTTCGCCCTCATGGTCGAGTCCATCGCTGATCGAGGGATCGGGTTGGCCTGCCTTGCCCAGCCCGACACGTCCCTTCGGAAAAAACGCAACGACAATGGCGGTCACGGGGTCAGTATGAGCATTATCGCCGCAAGCATGCTTTCGCTCGTGCTCGCCATCCTATGCGTTCTGGTGCACTACGAAGCCTTCAAAGCCGTCGCGGATTCCGCCAAGACCTTCGACGAAGCCGGATTTCCCAGTCGAGGCAGGCTTCTAGTGGTGATCTTCGGCGCGCTTGCAGCGCATGCGTTTGAAATTACGATCTACAGCTTTGTGTTCTGGGTGCTTCACGCGTATCGTTTACTCGGCCAGATCGTCGGTGAGGTGTCCGGCGGATGGACCGATTTTCTATATTTCTCGATCACGAACTACACGACATTGGGCGTGGGTGACATCCGGGCGGAGGGAGCGATACGCCTTATCGCCTCGTCCGAAGCCCTGACGGGATTGGTTCTGCTGAGCTGGACAGCATCGTTCACCTATCTTTCGATGGAGAATTTTTGGAGGCGACGGCTCTGAAGGCAGATCGACAATGGCCGGCGCGAGTTGAATCCGCGTCGCGGCCAGGAAATCGGATCGGGAACCTCCCGGCTGACTTTCGAAGCCAGCCGGAAAATCGCTTCAGAGCCGGTTCGCCCTGCGGGCGGCGTCACTCGTTCTGTAATCTTCGGCGCCGGGGTCGAAGCCGGTCCAACCAGCCGCTTCATAGTCGGCCCTGCGCTCTGCCAGGTTCACTGACTGTTGCCCGAGGATCCTTTGCGCATCAACCACGTGTTGGTTGTCCACCCTGGCAGTGACCAAAGTTCCGCCCCGACGCACGCCCTCGGCGTAGACATGGGCGTCATCTTCGGAAACACCCGAATCCGTCAGGGCTCCAACAATGCCGCCGGCGGCGCCGCCGACGACCGCACCGCCGACAGCGCCGACCGCTGTGGCAGCCAGCCACCCGGCGGCAACCACCGGCCCGACGCCGGGGATTGCCATCAGGCCGAGCCCTGTGAGCAGCCCGCCAGCTCCACCGACCACGGCACCAAGGCCGGCGCCGCCAGCTGCGCTGTCGGCAGCGCGGGATGTGTCGATGTCGTGCTGTTTGTCCGCGTTGTTGGCGACGATGCTGATATCGGAATGTGGGATGCCCGTCGCTTCCAGCTCGCCAACGGCATGGGAGGCGTCATCGTAATTGTCGAACAGTCCAGTCACGGTTCTCATTTCTTGATCTCCTTGCATGTCGGTTTCAGTTGGTGCCGGCAACTACGTTGCCTTTGTAGTCGAGCGCCACTGCGGTGTTCTTGCCGGCCTTGCTGGCTTGGCCTCGCCAGATGCCTTCATCGTCCTTGGTCAACTTCGAGACATCGGTGAAGCCGGCATCCTGGATGCGGCTTTTGGCCTGGTCTTCGGTGAAGCTGTTGGCGCCGGCCAGCGGAGGCGTCGGTTCGGGCGATCCGCCGACCGTAACCTTCGGCGTTGCGGGGCTTGACGGCTGGGCGCCCGTTGTCGTCGCGATCTTTTCGACCATCTGCTGATGCATCTTAAGGGTCGGCACGGTCTCTTCAGCGAAAGTCTTCAGCTGCGCGTTGTCGCCGTCCTTGGCATAACTCTCAAACAGCTTCACCGCATCAGAATGGGCATCGCGCTGCATCTGGACGTAAGGTCCGTCAACCGGATCCTTGCCGTTGCTCAGCCTATCGAGGTCAGCCTTATGCTTGGCGTCGAGTTCCTTGGGCACTGTCAAGTTCAGCTCGCCGGCAATGGACTCGAGCTTGGCATTGGCCGAACCATGGTCATGGATCATCTTTTGAGCAAGATCCTTGACGCTTTGATCCTGGGCCTTGCTGGTGGCGACCTTGCTCGTTTCCACTTCGAACATTCCCCCTGACGCGGCCTTGGTGACGAAATCCTGTGCACTGTCGGCGGCCAGTGCGGGCAACGCCAAAGCCATTGCGGTAGCGGTGGCGAGCGAGGCTAAAAGCAGATAAGTCTTCATTGAATGGTTCCTTTATTGGCACACATGTGCTGCGATCTAACCTGCGTTCGTCGGGTTTGTTCCGCGGGCTATCAATATTTGGAAGATGACTGGCCACCCGCAGTTGGGGATGAACAGAACAACGCTGGAATGATCTTCGGTCATCCGATGAGAAGCTGAAAGCGCGCGTTCCAGCGACCAAGCGTGGGATCAATTGATTGAACCTACCCACGCGCCCCGTCGGTCTACGGCTTCTTTGTTGCGGCACGCGGATTTTGCCCGGTGGCGCTGCCGCTCTTGGCATCCTTCGAATGAGCAGCGATCGCCGGACCGGCACCAGTCGCCTTGCGCAGATCGCCGGACGGCTTCGCATCTTGGGACTTCTTGCCAGATCGGCCGGAGAAAAGTTTGCCAAAGAAACCCATGTTATCCTCCGCTGGACATCGCGACGGGCCGCGTCTTTCAACAAGCTCCATCGCCCATCTTTGTTCCGCCGCGTCCGATAAGTGGACGCCGCAGCGGTCGGATTAGTTTTCGTTAGCCGACTGCAGCCCCACCTTGCTCTTGGCTTGCAAGCAAAGGGACCGAAATTGTTCGACTTCACTCTCGGTCAGATGCTCGATACCGATAAAATCGTTCTTGCCTGCCCCCGAGCGGATCAACTCATCCAGCTTTGCCTGTATGGCCGCGCCGTCGCGGTTCTGGGTATTCTGGATAAGGAAGACCATCAGAAAGGTAACGATCGTCGTGCCGGTGTTGATGACAAGCTGCCAGGTTTCGGAATAGCCGAAAAAAGGACCGGAAGCCGCCCAGATCACCACCGAGCTCGTGCAGAGCGCGAAAGCCCACGGGCGCCCGGTGGCATGAGCCACGGCACCGGCCATACGGTTGAATGTCTTTTCCATATCGAGAGAATCCTGATGCGTGGAGCCCGGGCAATCGACCGCCCGGGCCTCCGGAGATGTATGAGAGAGAGATGTGCTACCGCCGTCAGGCGGATGCCTCGGCCGCGACGTTTACCGCCAAGTCAGCGAGCTTGGTCAGCGCCTCGTCTGTCGATTTCTCCTCGCCCAGCGTGAGATCCAGAAGTGTAACGGCCTCATCCATTCCAAGCTCCGAGGCCCAGGTGCGCATCGTGCCGTAGCGCGAGATCTCGTAATGCTCGACGGCTTGTGCCACCGCCAGCAGGCCGGCATCCAAAGCCGGCGCGTCCTTGTACTCCTCCATGATCTCGGCGCCTTCCTTGGTAATTCCCATGATGGCGGCGCATGTCTTTGCCTGGGGCATTTTGTCGAGGATTTCGAAAATCTCTTCCAGCCGCGCCACATGCTCCTGTGTCTCGACGTGGTGCTTCTCAAATGCTGCCCTCAGATCCCGACTTTGCGCCGCCTCCGCCATTTTTGGCAGTGTCGAGAGGATTTTCTTCTCGGCGAAGTAAATGTCCCTGAGCGTATCGTGGAACAGTTCGCTCAACCCCTTAGTCGAGCGCGCCTTGGTCGTGGCCATGATGTGCATATCTCCGCGAAAACGCCCCACATTCGAGGCCCAGGAGCAACTTCGCGTTCCGCAAGTGGTTCCGGGGGCAATTCAAAAACGGGTTTTCTTAACTTCTGACGTTGCTGCGAGTGAGCGTCTGCGGACTTGGTCCCAGCAATCGCAGCGCTCGCGCGCATCGGCGTCCCGCAGAGCTAGTTAGAGCCGCGCATTTGCATGGGAAACGCCTGCTCTCTGCGTCGACCACAAGGGTGCAATCGAAGCCGTCCAATGCGCTGTTCGCTCACGGTTGGCTCGGCTCCAGCCTTTTAATTACAGCGGAGCCGAGCGAGCACGCGGCCTAGTCGTCACTGCCCCTGATCGATAACGACATGCCGGTGGTGATGGCGATGGTGACCCGTCGTCACGATGACCATATCGCGGCGGTGGTGGCGGTGGCGCCACGCACGCTCGCCGTTGTCGTAGAATGCGACATGTCCGTGATGTCGATGATGAAGCCGGCCGCCCTCGTCGTTATAAACTACGGTGGGACTGTGGTGGTGCCGGTGATGCGTCGAGATCACCACATCAGCCTCGGTGGCCGAGGCAATAGCCGGGAGGCCAATGGAAAGCGCCAAGGCGCCCAAGATCAAAGCCTTCATTTTCATAGTCCTGTCTGCTGAAATGTGTCCCTTCAACAAAGGAATGTGGATCGTTCGCGTTGGTTCCCGCTCGCGAAAGGTTGACGAAAAGCGCACCGTTCATGTTGCGCACAATGAATCGCCGGACTTCGAGGCCCCGGCCGCGGGAAAAACAAAGATTGAAGTTTCGCTGAACATGTCGCGCCGCCGCTGGTTGGAGCAGCTACCCTTGCACGACGACCCATAGTAGTCCCGAGCAGTGTCGGCCTTGCCAGCCCCTTGGATTGCCGAATTTGCATCGCGCACCCTCGAATACCGATCGATGCGTGGCAGCTTGTCGGCAAGTTGACCCAGGGAAGCTTGAGTTCCAGGCGTGACCTTGAGGGACTTAGGCTCGAGATCGAAGAAGCCGATTGTCAGGTAAAGCCGCAGACCTTACCGGCAATCGCCGGCCAGGGGCCGCTGTGACTTTCATCTGAAAGTGCCGAAACCTCAATCATCGCCGTGCATTTCCAAGCGCCTAGACGAACTGTCCGGCGACATCTCCAAATTCAGCGTCGTCAAGCCTTCATACTGCCGAGTTCCGCCGATTTAGCGTGTCGCGGTCGATAACCCAGACGCCACGCGCTCGCTTGCGCTTGAGAAAACAACGAAGGCGAATACCAGCACGGCGGCAGCCACGATCAGTGAGCCCACGGCGACGACCGGCTCAATTGCCGTATAGCCTTGGTGCAGCATCAGATACAGGGCTGGCAGCATCACCACCAATCCGACGTTGTAGAGGCCGTAATGGACCATTGCTGTTCTCCGCGCTGCCTTTGCCGGATTAAGAGCGTAGTAGCCGCCAAAGATTGCGCTTGTGACCCATCCGAGGAGATTGATGTGTGCATGTGCCGGAAATGCACCGTGGTCGCCCGAGATTGCCATCTGCAAGCCGGCGCCGATCCCCAGAATGAGCCATACGATGGCTGTTTTAAAGAAAAGATCTGAAACCTTAGGCATGACACTTCCTCCCCAGAATGCCGATTTCAACAGGCTTATATTAGGCGTTACTGAAAAAGAAATTCAATCAAAAACCTCCACAAATCACAAGGCCGGAAACTGGTGTGAGTTGCACCCGAGATCGTCGAACTTACCTGACCGCGATCGAGACTCAACGGCGACGCAGTTTTCGGGTGACCTGCAGGCCACCGAGCCTTGCCGGCACGTGATAGGAACAGACGCAATCCAAGCCTGGCAAGAGGCGTCACGACGCGCGGGCCGTATGGCCGGTTGTAAGGGACGGCGGCAAGTGGAAAAGCGCTGGGGAAGACTGCTAAAGGCCAAGTATGAAAAGCCCGGCGCGGGGCAGGGCCGGGCTTTTCGTTGTAGGAGAGCGTCGCACTACTCAAAAACTGGCCTGCGACGTCGTACAAGGTATATTAGAATATGGATAATCAGTTTCCGAGTTTCTGCGTCTATCGCATCCCGGCGGGTCGTTTAGGAATTCTTGCCAAATCAGCATTCCAGCGCGTCGGCAATCCGCGCGCAAAGCAGCCCATCCATCATTATTCGGGCGGCGGACACTCGAGGTAGAGAGAACCTTGCCCGAGCTGGGGGCGGGCTTGGTCCGGCGGGGCCGCGAGACGAACAATCTGGCGGAGACTATCCGTGAGCTGAAAGCTAAGTTGTGTGCTGGCGAGCTTCTTCGAACCTATCAGACCGTTGGTGAGCGCGGTGTTGAAGAGCACGCGGCTAGCCGGCAGCTGGCGCAAGCTTCGCCCTCGCAAGGTCGTGCTAGTATCAACGCCGGCGCTCCTGCTGTGAGGCTTAAGCGTTGCGCCGGCAGCACTCGGAACCTCTCAGCCGCCGCCGTCTACGCCGCCGCTTCCACCCGCTTGGCTAAAGACAACTGTACCGTCAGGTTTGCGAACTTCCACCGCCACGACGCCATCATCCTGCTGTCGAGCGGCGAACGACGCCTGGGCATGCTCCCTGGCCTCTTTCAGTGCATCGAAGGGCGTCATTTCAACTACGCCCTGCTTGCCGTACCAAATCACTGTGTAGACCATTGTTACAACGCTCCCAGCCCGCCGAACAGCAAACTATGCGCCCTGTCGCTGGGCCGGTCTATAGGCCGCTGTCAGTTGGGATCCGTTTCGTTCTGGCGGAGCCTGGGACGAAGCCCTCGCATCCGACCGCCCGGTCGTCCTCGAGGTCAAAACCGGTCCCGAAGTGCTGCAACTCCCCCCGCACTTCACTTTTGAGCAGACCAGGAAACCTGGCCTAGTCCCTCGCCAAGGAAGGCGCTGAAGAGATGGGCGTCATCCGTGGAACCGTCCGACAGGTGCTAAGTTCTATATTGCCGGGGCAAGACTGAATGGTCGGCGATTGGACGTTCGGCACGTTCACGAATGAGGTCGTGACGCGCCAGTGAAGCAAGGCCGAACGCGGCCTCGGCTACGCAAGCGAGGCGGAAATGACATCAAAAACACGGACCCCAATCATCCGACCATATGAGGGACCCGCTGGCGGCTGGGGGTCGGCAAAATCCGTCGCAGCGATTATCGCAAGAGAGCATGTCCCCTTGCGGGACCCAAAGCTCCTTTCGATCCAGAACAAGGCTGAAGGGTATATGTGCGTCAGCTGCGCCTGGGCAAAGCCTGCTCAGCCACATCCGCTTGAGTTCTGCGAAAACGGCGCCAAGGCTACCGCGTGGGAGACGACGTCGCGTCGAGCGGGTCCGGCATTTTTTGCCAAACACACGCTGAGCGAACTGGAGACCTGGTCCGATCACGACCTTGAGGAACAAGGCCGCTTGACGCATCCCATGCGCTGGGATGCAGCCAGAGACAAATACGTTCCGGTTGCCTGGTCTGATGCCTTTGATGAGATTGGGAGAGAGTTGCGCTCCCTCGATCCTCATCAGGTTGATCTCTACACATCCGGCCGTGCCTCGCTCGAGACCAGCTACATGTACCAGCTGTTCGCACGCATGTACGGCAGCAACAATCTGCCTGACAGCTCCAACATGTGTCACGAGAGTTCCTCCGTGGCGCTCCCTGAAAGCATCGGTTCATCCGTCGGAACGGCGATCCTGTCCGATTTCGAGAACACCGACTGTATTTTCTACATCGCGCAGAACGTTGGAACCTCGTCGCCTCGGATGCTTCATGATCTCCAGGACGCAGTCAACCGGGGCGTCAAGATCGTCACCTTCAACCTGCTGCGCGAACGGGGGTTGGAGCGCTTTGTCAATCCGCAGTCGCCACAGATGCTGACCGGGAAAGAGACAAAGATCTCATCAGAATATTATCAGGTCAGGAACGGCGGCGATATCGCGGCACTGTTCGGGGTATGCAAAGCGCTGATTGAAGCTGACGACGCCCTCAAGGCATCAGGCGCAAGCCGCGTGGCGGGGCAGGACGGGAAGCCGAAGGACCAAGACAATGCGGCGATGGTCGCCTTTGCGGCCTCGATGGCCTCGGCGGACAACAAGCACGTGCTCGATCACGATTTTATCCAGGAACACACCACTGGTTTTGAGGAATTTGCTCAGGCCGCGCGAGCCCATCAGTGGGACGAACTCGAACGCGTCTCGGGGCTCAGCCGCGCGGAGATGATGCAGGCTGCTAGCACCTACGCGAACGCCAGCGCCGTGATGATGATTTACGGCATGGGCCTGACGCAGCATCTCATGGGTGTCGAGAACGTTCACATGGTCTGCAACCTGGCGCTGCTGCGCGGCAATATCGGCAAGCCCGGAGCAAATATCTGCGCCGTGCGGGGCCATTCCAACGTGCAGGGCCAGCGCACCGTCGGCATCACCGAGAAACCCGGGCTGGCGCCGCTGGACAAGCTTTCCCAGCTCTACGGCTTTGAGCCGCCGACATGGACGGGGCGCTCGACGGTCGAAACCTGCGAAGCGATAATCAACGGCCATTGCCGCGCGTTCATCAGCCTGGGCGGGAACTTCCTGAAAGCCATACCCGACACGGCCGCCATGGAAGAGGAATGGCGCAAGCTCCATCTGAGCGTGCAGATCGCGACAAAGCTCAATCGCAGCCATGTTCTGCACGGAGAGGTCGCCTATCTGCTGCCGTGCCTGGGGCGCATTGAAGTCGACCAGCAGGCAAGCGGTCCCCAGGCGGTGTCAATTGAAAGTTCCATTGCTCATTTCCATGGCTCTCGCGGCAAGGCAAAACCGGCCAGCTCCGAGCTTCTCTCCGAACCTGCCATCGTTGCTGGCATCGCGAAGTCTACGCTCGGACAAACGAAGGTTCCGTGGGACGCCTGGGTCGGGAACTATGCGCAGATACGAGACGCCATCGAGCGCACTTACCCGGAGACGTTCAAGGACTTCAACAAGCGGCTTTTTCAACCTGGCGGATTTGCCAGGCCGTTGCCCGCGCGAGAACGCAAGTGGGTGACGAAAACGGGAAAGGCCAACTTCATCACGCCGCACAGATTGTTTCCCGAGTTCTCCACATCGGGGAGAGCCGACGTCCTGCATCTTTCGACACTGCGATCCAACGACCAGTTCAACACCACGATCTACGGATATAGCGATCGATTTCGTGGCGTTGAAGGCACCCGTCGGGTCGTGTTCATGAACGGCGAGGATATTAGCCGGTTGGGCTTCGTCGATGGCGAGCACATCGATGTGACGACGGCGATCGACGATAACAACATTCGTAAAGTCACTGGCCTGAGGATCGTGCAGTACAACATTCCTAGGGGATGCTGTGCGGCGTATTACCCAGAGGCAAACCCGCTATTCCCTTTGGCTCACCATGACCCGAAGGCAAAAACACCTTCCTATAAACTTCTGCCTGTGCGCCTTACCCGATCGAGCTTTAATCCCGATGGCTAACCAACTTATGGGCTGAGGGCCCCTTGATAGACACAAGAAACCCACACTGGGCATTCGTGGCGGCCGCGTTTCTGCTGATCGGTGTCGGAGCCTGGTTGGGCTGGTTTCGGCAGGCCAGGGAGCTTCGCACCGATCCCCCCGTTGCGGCCGATCTCGATCAATTCCGGGTCATGCCCAATGCGATTAGCGGAACACCGCCAGAGAGTTATTTTGCGCAGGGCAAGCTTTATGAAACGGACGCCTATAATCTGAGCCAAGGCAAGCGCCTTTACGCCTGGTTCGGGTGCTCGACATGCCATGGAGATGGGCGCGGCGGTGTCGGACCCTCCTTCCTTGACGGTTGGTGGCTGTATGGTCCTGAAATGGTCTCCATCGTCGCCTCGATCCGTGATGGCCGCCCGCATGGCATGCCCGCCTTTCACGACCGCATGACCATCGAGCAGATCTGGCAGCTGGCGGGTTATGTCCAGACGATCGGCTCCTATACGCCGAAGACAGCGGCGCCTAGCCGCAACGATGACAAGCAGACCCGCCCAGCCGAGAACCGCGGCCCGGCGAAGATTCTCTTCGATGAGGGCCCGGTCGGTTTCCATCCAGATCAGGGACCTTCGCCGTGAGAGCCCCTCGCATTGTTGCGTTGTCGACTGGTGTTCTGGTGTCAGGCTGCAGTGGTAGCCAGTCTGCGCTTAACCCCTACGGAGCTCCCGCTATTCATGTCGAGCATCTGATCGTCGGGATAGTTGTCCTGTCCGGAGTGATCTGGTTGCTGGTGATGGTCATACTTGCACTGGCGCTCAGGCGGAGGCGTCGGGCCGAGACGGAAGGCCAGACATCGGAAGGTCGGCTCACGACGACGGTCTCGGCCGCAGTCGCGGTGACGGTGGCCATTATCGCGGGCATGACAATCGCCAGCTTCTACACCACCCGCAGCATCGGGCTCCCGCAAAGTGCAGCCGTGACGATCACCGTGAGAGCACAGCAATGGTGGTGGCAAGTCATCTATGCCGGTTCCGACGGCACGTCCACTTTCCAGACCGCCAACGAAATCCATATCCCCGTCGGTCAAGATGTCCGGCTTCAGCTTGAAAGCGCGGACGTCGTCCATTCGTTCTGGGTTCCCAGTCTGGCCGGGAAGCAGGATCTCGTTCCGGGACGCTCAAACGATTTGCTGCTTCGGGCGGAAAAGCCTGGTGTCTATCGCGGCCAATGCGCCGAATTCTGCGGTCTGCAGCATAGCCATATGGCGGTTATGGTCATCGCAGAGGGTCCGTCCGATTACGCGCGCTGGATCACATCCCAGCGCGCCGATGCGATGATGCCGGCCGATCCCGATGCCGCCTCGGGGCAGGCGGCCTTTCTGGCAAAGCCCTGCGCGGCCTGCCATACGATCCGAGGAACGCAAGCCACCGGTACGACGGGACCCGACCTGACGCATATCGGCAGTCGTCAGACAATCGCTGCCGGATTGCTGGAGACCACGCGCGGTTCGCTGGCAGCCTGGATTGCCGATCCGCAGACGCTGAAGCCGGGGAACAATATGCCGATGGTCCCGCTGACCAGCATCGAGCTCCAGAATATCTCCGCCTATATGGACAGTCTCAAATGATTGCAGCAGCGGATCGCGAAGGCGTTCGGGACACCGGGATGGAAGCCGGCGAACTCGATCGTCGACTTGCCGCGACCTGGTCAACACCTTCCGGCCTGTGGGGTGCCCTATCGACAATCGATCATAAGATTATCGGCCGCCGCTACATCGTCACGGCGTTTGTCTTCCTGGCATTTGGCGGAGTGCTGTCTTTGCTGATGCGGCTGCAGCTGGCGCAACCCGAAGCCCGGTTCATCGGGCCCGATCGCTACAACCAGATTTTCACCATGCACGGCTCGAACATGATGTTCCTGTTCGCCGTGCCCGTCATGCAGGCGATGGCCATCTACCTCGTGCCCTTGATGGTGGGGACTCGACACATCGCATTCCCGCGCCTCAACGCGTTCTCCTACTGGATGTACCTTGCCGGGGGCCTGCTGTTGTGGATCGCCTTCGCCGTCGATACCGGTCCGGACGTTGGGTGGTTCGCCTACGTACCGCTGTCGGGGCCCCAATATGCGGCCGGGAAGCGTGCCGACATATGGGCCCAGATGATCACCTTTACCGAGGTTTCCGCTCTCGCCATCGCCGTCGAAATCGTCGTCACCGTATTCAAGCAACGCGCCCCCGGAATGTCGCTGGACAGGATTCCGCTGTTCGTCTGGTCGATGCTGGTCACGTCCTTCCTGGTCATCCTCGCCATGCCGGCGATCATGATCGCCAGCACCAGCCTCATCCTCGATCGGCTCGTGGGGACGCATTTCTTCAACCCGGCCGAAGGCGGTGACGTGCTCCTGTGGCAGCATCTGTTCTGGTTCTTCGGCCACCCTGAGGTCTATATCATCTTCCTGCCGGCGGTGGGCATGGTCTCGAGCATCGTCGCCACATTCACCCAGCGGCCGGTGTTCGGTTATCTGGCCATGGTGATGGCCTTGATCGCGACGGGCGTTCTGGCCTTCGGGCTGTGGGTGCATCATATGTTCGTGGCCGGCCTTCCGCGGCTGGGCGAAAGCTTCTTCACCGCCTCAAGCATGGCGATCGCCGTTCCCGCAGGCCTGCAGATCTTCTGCTGGCTGGCGACGATCTGGGCCGGACGGCCAATCTTCAAGACGCCGTTTTTGTTCGTCATCGGGTTCATCGTCGTGTTCGTCATTGGCGGGCTGACCGGCGTGATGGTGGCATCGGTTCCGTTCGATACCCAGGTTCACGACACCTATTTCGTCGTCGCGCATTTCCACTACGTCCTGGTCGGTGGCGCCGTGTTCCCCTTGCTGGGCGCGGTCTATTACTGGTTTCCGAAATTGACGGGCCGAATGATGAGCGAGACGCTTGGCCGCTGGTCGTTTGGACTCATCTTCTCGGGTTTCAATCTGACTTTCTTCCCCATGCACATTCTCGGCCTGCAAGGCATGCCGCGGCGCATCTACACCTATCAGCCGGAGATGCCGTGGTCCGGCCTGAACATGTTCATCAGTCTCAGCGGGATCGTTCTGGCCGCCGGTTTCCTGCTGTTCTTCATCGACGCCATACGCAGCGCCAGATCAGGTCCCATCGCACCCGCCAATCCGTGGGGGGCCTCGACGCTGGAGTGGGCGACGTCTTCGCCACCGCCGTCCTATAATTTTGCGCGGCTGCCTGTCGTCGAAAGCCTGGAGCCCTTGTCGGACAGATCGGACCCACTTGGTTTCGTCGAGGGTCTGCACACGGACCGGCGCGAACTGCTTATCACCAGTGTCGTGGAAGCGCGTGCGGAAGCGCGTGAATCATCTGTCGGGAATTCGATTTGGCCGCTCCTGGCGGCGCTCGCTACGTCAGCAATGCTGATTTGGTCGATCTTTACCCCATGGGCCGTGGTCTGGGGCTCCATACCGATTGCAATCGCACTCATTGGCTGGTTCTGGCCAAAGGGCGACCCGGAGGACGAGTCATGAAGCGCGGTGTCGTTCTCGACGTGACAAAGCTTCCCGCGCATGGCCTTGGCACTGCCAGCCTGTCCTGGTGGGGAACGCTCGCCTTCATGCTCATCGAAGGCACCGGTTTTGTCCTCTCGATCGTGATTTATCTCTATCTGATGAGCTTGGCACCGCGGTGGCCGCTGGATACCGCGCCGCCTGATCTGCTTGCAGGCACGAGCCTGACAGTCGTTCTGCTTGTAAGCCTCATACCCAATGTCTTTGTCACACGCTGGGCGCGCACCCAAGACTTACGGAAGGTCCGAATTGGCCTCATTGTCATGTCGCTGTTCGGCGTCTTGCCGCTTATCCTACGTGTTTTCGAGTTTCCCGCCATGCACATCAAGTGGGATCAAAACGCCTATGGATCGATTGTATGGGTGATGCTCGGCCTCCATACGACACACATCCTGACCGACCTGGGAGAGACTTTCGTGCTGACCAGCCTGATGTTCACGCACCATGGCGACAATGCACGGCGGTTTGGTGATGTGGCCGACAATGCGATGTACTGGAACTTTGTGGTGCTGACGTGGTTGCCGATGTACGTCTGCCTTTATTGGGTTCCACGACTTTGACCAGACGCTGGTTGCGATACATGGGATTGGTCGTGCCGCCTGCCGCATGGGCGGTCACCACCCAGCTTGGACAAATCACGCCGTATGTGGATTGCCGTCAGAATTTTCCGTGGACGGTCGCGGTTTGTGCGGCGCTTCTAGCGGTTTCCATCGCTGGTGTCGTCGCATCACGCACGGGCTCCGCCGGATTGGCCAGATCCGAGCGATTTATCACCGAAGCGGGTTTCCTGATCGCGCTGGCATTTGTGTTGGCGCTGTCGTTGCAGGGGGCGGCTACGATGCTGCTGGATCCGTGCCAACGCTGATGCGCACACTTGTTTTTTTGATCATGCCCAGCCTGGCTATGGCGCATGGGAACGAGGCACACGGTTCCACATACCCTTGGACGTTTGACCCGTGGATCGTCGTGCCACTCGCTGCACTTGCCATACTGTACGGCGTGGGCGCCATAAGGTTGACGTCGCGGATCAGGAGACCGAGTATGATGATGATCCAGGTCTTGCCGTACTGCGGCGGCATGCTGGCGCTGGCAGGTGCCCTGCTTTCGCCGCTTCATTGGCTTGGCGAACACCTCTTTACCTTCCATATGATCGAGCACGAGATTGTCATGGCCGTGTCGGCTCCTTTGATCGTGCTGGCGCGGCCGGTGGGTCTCCTACTTTGGGGATTGCCCGGAAGAACGCGTCACGCCGCTGGCTCGATGATGCGTATGGCCGTTGTCCGCCGGGCATGGGACTGGTGTACTGGCGCCACCAACGCAACCGTCATTCACGGCGTCGCCATCTGGGCCTGGCACGTGCCCGTCCTGTTCTGCGCCGCCGTGACCGACACGTCCGTCCACCGCCTCCAGCATCTGACCTTCTTCGCGACGGCGATACTGTTCTGGTGGGCAATTGTCTGGCGAAGTGATTATGGCGCCTCGGCATGGCATTTGTTCCTGACCATGATCCACACCAGCATCCTGGGCGTCTTGATGGCGCTTGCCCCGCGCGTGCTCTATGTCGCGCAGACCCAAACCGCGATGGACTGGGGACTAACGCCGCTGGAGGACCAGCAATTGGCGGGCATGATCATGTGGGTGCCCGCAGGAACCGTCTATGCGGCCGCGGCAATGACCATGCTGGCGCTCTGGATCCGGCACTCGGGCGGAAAAAAGGCGCAAAATGTCTAGATTGCTCGCGTCTGTTCCCGGTCGAGCAGCCTTAATGGCCGGCGGCCTTATCGTGGCTTCAACTGCGTTCGTCGCGGCCAACATCGCGCGTGACAATCATACCCGAGCCGCCACCGCGAAAACGATGACCGGTGGCGATCCCGATCGCGCTCCTGCAATCTTTCGGCGCTATGGTTGCTCCGGATGTCACACGATAGGAGGGATCCCGGGGGCGGACGGTCAGACCGGCGCTCCGCTCACCGGTTTATCAAAGCGCGTCTACATTGCCGGGGTGTTGGAAAACCGCTCCGACAATCTTGTCGCCTGGATCGTTTCGCCGAGTAGCTTTTCCCCCCGGACGGCGATGCCGTCCACCGGTATCTCCGAACAGGAAGCACGGGACCTTGCAGCCTATCTCTATGCGCAATGAGCTATGGGTGCGGCGTCGCAATCGGAGGAAGCGCTTTGATGTAGCGCGCGATCGCTTGTCGATCGCCTTCAGGCAGCATGGCAGTGTTCGTTACCACATCGGACATGGATGATCCCACGCGGCCATGATTGGGCGTCTCGCCCGTTTCGAGCATTGTTGAGATATCCGCCTCGCCCCAGCTGCGCAATCTCTGCTGAGTTATGTTGGGCACGAAACCCGTCCCCTGCGGATCGATGCCACCTGCAAAAAGGGTGCCGGACTTGATCGCTCCGAACGCGTTGCGGCTCGAGTGGCACTCTGCGCAGTGCGATACCGTCTCAACGAGATAAGCCCCGCGATCGCGCGTTGATCTTCCTCCGGTGTCTGCGGCCGATCGACCTTGCCGAAAGAACAGAAGTTTCCAGAACCCGATTGACCGACGGACCATGAACAGAATTTTGGGATCGTGGGGCGGTGCACGGCCCGAAACCGCCGGAAGCGTCCGCAGGTAAGCATACAAATCCTTGATGTCGCCAACCGTCATCCCCGTAAAGCTCGTGTAGGGAAAGGAGGGATAGTAATGCTCGCCCCGCGGCGAGACCCCTCCGATAAGGGCATTCGCCAAGTCGGCAGCGGTCCAGCTCCCAATACCGTCGACCGGATCGGGAGAAATGTTTGGTGGCCGGAAGGTGCCGAACGGCGAGGCAAGCGCCATCCCGCCGCCGAGCTTCAGCCGTTCCGATTGACCTGGCGTCGCATGACAGGACGCGCAATCGCCGGCCGCGAAGACGAGTTTGCCCCGCGAGGCATCGCCGCCGTCAAATTGCGGATCGCCTAGAGAAAATGGCGGGCGCGCTGCCGTCACGTACCATGCAATCGCCGCCGCGGCGCATGCTGCCAATAGCGCAATACTCGCAACAACGGCAGCGCGCCGTGTCGTTTTGCCATGCGAAGGATGTGTATCGGCACGTATCACGGTTGATCGTAATTGGAACTCGTTACTCCGGGCGATCATGCGAGCCAACTCGGAGAAGGAGGGGATCTCGGTTTCCCCTTACCCGTGGTGGAGATATCCAGAAACCACGACACGTCCTCGAACAGGCGCTCATCGCCAGCCAGGTTAGCCTCGCCAGTTCGCAGCGACGGATCGGTCTCGTCGATGTTGAGAATGCCTTTGTGTGCGAGGGCATTTTGTCTGGTGAAGCTGCTGAGGACGTTGTGATTACCCTCTCTCGGTACTGGTCGTTGTCCATGGCTCGCTCCTCCGCCCTATTTCAGAGTCAACACCCACGGTCACGTCGAGTTCCACCGTGCTGTAGCGCGCAAATTCGTTTGGCACCTCCGCGCTATCGGGCGACGTTCCGAAAGTGGCGGAGATGTTTGAACTTGAGGCGCTGCACTTCTTCCGGCTTAGTCGACTTCGATAATTTTCCGCGTCGGTTTTGTGGCGGAGGGCCGGCGCCTTTTAACCTGAGCTGACCTCTCCGCGGCCTGTGCCGAAAGACGTAACGCCCGCAATCGCGCCGTCTTTGCATTTCGCGCTTTCGTCTCCGCTTCAGCTAACTGCTTCGCCTCTCGATCGGCGCGCTCGATGCGCTCTTTGTCGACTTGTCGTTGGGTCAAGATAGCCCTCCGTTGGCTAACTGACCTATGAAATTGTCGCTCGCTGAAATTGTTCCCTCGTTCCCGGCGGCCAATTTCATAACCGCACGTATCGAGATTTCCCGCTGGCTTGCTAGGAACGTATCCGATCGGAAAGCGTCGTCGAAATCTGTCCGTGCCAAAACCGAATGCACAACGAAGGGAACGCCATCTGCACGAAGTTTCTTTGCTACATCGACGCATTGGCCCTCGCTAAGGAGAACGTCCAGAACTGCGACATCGGGCGACGAGTATCTAGCAAACCAGCGGCTTGGGCGCATGATCTCGCTGTTGTGACGAGTCCGCCAGCCAGACCTCCAGTCCCAACCGATCAACTCCTCATCCTCAAGCACAAGCACAAGCACAAGGGGGGCGCCGGCCTCATAGAGATAGCTTTGCCGTCGCGGGGCACGGAAATCATGTACCCGGGATGTCGATCAAAAAAATATAATCTGCCCTCTTGAACCGGATTTCGGGTTTTCCCAAATCGTTCTGCGTCGGGGCTTCGGCCCGACCGATTTGGGCGTCGCAGAACGCTGCGATGCTGCTTGTAACCCATGTTGCTTTACGGAGGATATGGCTATGAGAAGCTTCGATTATACCCCTCTCTACCGCTCGACGGTCGGCTTCGACCGTCTCTTTGACATGCTCGACAATGGCGTGCGTTCGGAGTGGCCGCCCTATAACATCGAAAAGGTCGGCTCTGACGACTACCGCATTACGATGGCGATCGCCGGGTTCAGTCCGGACGAAGTCGAGCTCACCCAGCACGGCCCCGAGCTGATTGTCACTGGCCAGAAAAAGCCGGAGGAGGGCAACCGACAGATTCTCCATCAGGGATTGGCCATCGGCAATTTCAGGCAGGCTTTTAAGCTGGCCGACCATGTCAAGGTAGCGGGTGCCGCGCTCGAGAATGGCCTGCTTTCGGTTGACCTAGTGCGCGAGGTCCCTGAGGAGCTCAAGCCTCGCCGCATTGCCATCGACTCGACCGGCAGCACCGCGTCACGGGACGAGACGGCGAAGAACAAGCAGATCAGCCAGGATACGGATCGGCAGCGCAGCGCTGCCTGAATTCCACGCGAACCTCAAAGCTGCGATTTGCCTCCCGGCAGCGTCCGGGAGGCACGGATTGCGGAGAAACGGAGATGACAGGCTTTATTGGCTTTCCAGACACACATCATCGGGACGCAGATCGATCTCCGCTATTCCAGCGGCCAGATGAAATCCTCAACGATCCGGCAATGAGCCGTGCGCAGAAGCGGGCGCTGCTGGCTTCCTGGGCATCCAACGCCCGCGCGGCCTGGCGGCCGTCGATGCGTCAGTTGGAAGACCGCTCGCGCATCGAAGTGGATGAGATTCTCCAAGCGCTCAAGGCGCTGGATGCGGACATTTGCGCAAGCACCAGCCAGCAAACACCAGGACAGTCGCGAAGGCCGGCGCAGCGTCGCGCACGGCTGTCCTTCCCACATTCGGCGCGCATCGTGCGCCATCGTCGGCGCGATGACGATGACGACCCGCCGCCTTGTCCTGTCTTTGCAGCCGTTCCGCCCAGAACTGGCGGTGGCGGTGCCTTTGCTTATCCCGAGCCCGCGCTGGCATTACGCCAGCGCGGGCGTGCCAGTCCTCGGGGGAACATGTCGCCACTCCGAACATTCCTGCTACTAGGCCGATGTGGTCCGTGCTCCGAGGGCATCGAATGGCGAGCGACAAGCTAACAACATACAAGGCCAAGCGCGATTTCAAGAAGACGCTGGAGCCGAGCGGTCAAGGTTCGGTCAAGCCATCCAACCGCCGCCGTTTCGTCATTCAGAAACATGACGCGACGCGGCTGCATTACGATCTGCGACTTGAGCTCGGCGGCGTTTTTAAATCCTGGGCCGTGACGCGCGGTCCCTCCCTCGATCCTCATGACAAGAGGCTCGCCGTCGAGGTGGAAGATCATCCGCTCGACTACGGGGATTTCGAAGGGACGATTCCAAAAGGCCAGTATGGGGGCGGCACAGTCATGCTGTGGGACCGCGGCTATTGGGAGCCCGAGGGAAGGAAGAGCCCCGAGCAGGCGCTGGCCAAGGGCGATTTCAAGTTCACGCTCGAAGGGGAGCGGCTGCATGGCAGTTTCGTGCTGGTGAGGATGGCCAACGACCGCGAACGCGGCAAGCGCACCAACTGGCTGCTGATCAAACATCGCGACGAATATGCAGTCGAGACAAACGGCGCCGCAATCCTCGACAAGAATGACGCCTCTGTCGCGTCTGGACGCAAGATGGAGGCAATTGCTGCCGGCAAGGGCCGCAGCCCGAAACCCTTCATGCTGCAAGGCGTCAAGGCCGGGGCCGATGCGGTGTGGGACAGTCGTACAGGCTTGGCGGCGCAGGAACGGAAAACAAGCGTTCGCGCAAAAAGGAAGAAGCAAGGGACTGTCCCTGCCGCCGATCTTCCCGACTTCATTGCCCCACAGCTCTGCCAGACGCTGGCGCGGCCGCCCTCCCAGGGCGGATGGCTGCACGAGATCAAGTTCGACGGCTATCGCATCCAGATGCGCGTCCTGGGTGGCGAAGCGATCTTGAAGACCCGCAAGGGTCTCGACTGGACGGCCAAATATCCCGCCATTGCCCGAGCCGCCGGCAATCTGCCCGATGCGATTATCGACGGCGAGATCTGCGCGCTCGACGAAAACGGCGCTCCGGACTTCGCCGCCCTCCAGGCAGCGCTGGCCGAGGGCAAGACCGATGCCCTTGTCTACTTCGCCTTCGACCTCCTGTTCGAAGGCGCTGAGGATTTGCGTGTCTTGCCACTGAGTAAGCGCAAGGCGCGATTGCGTCAGTTTCTGGCCGAGACGGGTGAGGACGATCGCATCCGCTTCGTTGAACATTTCGAAACCGGCGGCGAGGCAGTGCTTCGCTCGGCCTGCCGGCTGTCCCTGGAAGGCATCGTGTCGAAGCGCGCCGATGCGCCCTACGTTTCCGGCCGCACCGAGACGTGGGCGAAGTCGAAGTGTCGTGCAGGCCATGAGGTCGTCATCGGCGCCTATGCCACAACGAATGGCAAATTCCGGTCGCTTCTGGTCGGCGTCAATCGCGGCGATCACTTCGTCTATGTCGGCCGCGTGGGCACAGGATATGGCGCATCCAAGGTCAGAAACCTGCTGCCGAAGTTGAAAGCTGCCGCGACCCGGCAATCACCCTTCACTGGCATCGGCGCGCCGAAGAACGAACCCGGCGTCATCTGGCTGAAGCCGGAGCTGGTGGCCGAGATCGAGTTCGCCGGCTGGACGTCCGACGGGCTGGTGCGCCAAGCCGCCTTCAAAGGCTTGCGTGAGGACAAACCGGCAGGGGAGGTCGAAGCCGATAAGCCTGCCTCGCCGGAGAAGACCAAGGTGCCCCTGCCGCGGGAGCCGATCGCGGCGAAGCCCTCCCGCAGCCGCGGCAAGGTCGATGTCATGGGTGTGCTGATCTCGAACCCGGACAAGCCGCTGTGGCCCGATGCCAATGATGGCACCCCCGTAACCAAGGAAGATCTCGCCCGCTATTACGAAGCTGTCGGTCCCTGGCTGATCGAGCACATCCGCGGGCGGCCCTGCTCAATCATCCGCGCGCCGGATGGAATCGGCGGCGAGCAGTTCTTCCAGCGTCATGCGATGCCCGGAACGTCAAATCTTCTTGAACTGGTGAAAGTGTTCGGCGACAAGAAGCCCTACCTGCAGATCGACCGTGTGGAGGGTCTCGCCGCCGTCGCCCAGATCGGTGCGCTGGAATTGCATCCCTGGAATTGCGAGCCACAGCAGCCGGAGGTGCCGGGCCGGCTCGTCTTCGATCTTGATCCAGGTCCCGACGTCCCGTTCAAAACGGTTGTCGAGGCGGCCAAGGAAATGCGCGCGCGCCTCGACGATCTTGGGCTCGTCAGCTTCTGCAAGACGACCGGAGGTAAAGGGCTGCACGTCGTCACGCCCTTGGCGGTCACCAAGCGCAGCAAGCTCACCTGGCCGGAGGCAAAAGGTTTTGCTCATGATGTTTGCCTGCAGATGGCGCAGGACAATTCCGCCCTCTACCTGACAAAGATGGCGAAGAACCAGCGCATCGGCCGCATCTTCCTCGACTATCTGCGCAACGATCGCATGGCGACCGCCGTGGCACCGCTATCGCCGCGGGCCAGGCCCGGCGCGACGGTCTCCATGCCACTCACCTGGGCACAAGTCAAAACCGATCTCGATCCGAAGCGCTTCACCGTGCGCACCGTGCCCGGGCTGCTGGCAAAGAGCGCGGCCTGGAAAGACTATGGCGATGGCCATCGCCTCCTGGAAGCATCCATCAAGCGACTGGCAAGATCGATGCGTCGGGCGGCCTGACGCGCGATGGACTGGGAGACCAGGACAGCCAGTCTCGACGTCTAGCGCTTGCTGGGTCGATTCTGCGCTTCGACGGACTTCCGCAGGGCATCCATGATATTGATGACGTTGTTCGGCGTCGCCTTCTGCTCGGAGGCCTTCGCCTTGGCCGGACGCTTTGTCTTCTTCCGCTTAGCTTCGATGATTTCCAGCAGCTTGTCCTGCACAGGGTCGGAGACCAGCTTGCTGTCCCAATGACGGGTCTGCTTCTTGATGAATTCTTGGATGAGGGGCAGCAGCTCTGGATCGGACTTGTCCCGGTCGATGCCCTCGAAATAGGCGTCCTCATCCCTGACCTCGTCGCCATAGCGCAGGGTCCACAGCACAATGCCCTTGCCGCGGGGTTCCAGCATCACCGCGCGCTCGCGCCGCGAGATCACCAGCCTGGAGATGCCAACCATGTCTTCCGCCGCCATGGCGTCGTGGATGACCGAAAAGGCTTCCTGGCCGACCGGATCGCTTGGCGAGAGGTAATAAGGCGTATCGAGCCAGATCCATTCGATGGAATCGCGCGGCGAGAACACATCGATATCGATCGTCCTGGTGCTGTCGAGTGCGACGCTCTCCAATTCCTCGTCTTCGAGAATGATGTACTCATTCTCACCACGCTGATACCCCTTGACCTCCTCCTCCTCCTCGACCTCCTTGCCCGTGACGGCATCGACGTAGTGGCTGACCACGCGGTTGTTGGTCTCGCGGTTGAGCGTATGGAAACGGACCTTTTCGCTCTCCGATGTCGCCGGCATCATCTGCACCGGGCAGGTGACCAACGAGAGCTTCAGATAACCTTTCCAATAGGGTCGAACGGCCATGATGGTCTCCGATCAGGCCGCGCGTCTGGAATTGGCGACGCGCTTGGGCTGCTTTCCGTTGCGGTCGGTCTTCCCGGCAACAGCGCGTTTCGGCTTCTGGTCGGGTACCAGTCCGGCGCTCCTGCGCAAGGTCTCCAGAAGATCGCTAGGCTTCGACGGTGGCGGCGCCTTCTTCTTGGGGAGTGGCTTACCTTCTATCTTTGCCTTGACGAGTTCGGCCACCGCTGCGTCGTAGCGGTCGTCGAAGGCCTTGGCGTCAAACGAGCCTTTCTTTGTATTGATGATGTGTTTGGCGAGATCGAGCATTTCACCCTCGATCTTGATCTCGGGAATGTCCGCGAACGCTTCCTTCGCCGAGCGCACCTCATAGTCGAAGTTCAGCGTGGTGCCGATCAGGCCGTTGCCATGCGGGCGGATAAGCACCGTGCGCAGCCGCCGGAACAGAACCGTACGCGCCAGGGCAGCGACTTTCGCCTGTCGCATGCCGTCGCGCAGCAGCTTGAATGCGTCGGCGCCCATCCGGTCCGGCGCGAGATAATACGGCTTGTCGAAATAGACGTCGTCAATCTCGTCGCAGGGCACGAATGCCTCGATCTTAAGCGTCTTGTCGCTCTCCGGGACCGCGGCCGCGACTTCCTCGGGTTCGAGGACGACGTAGTCGCCGGTCTCCATCTCGTACCCTTTTACCTGATCGCCGCGCTCGACCGGATCGCCAGTCTCGCTATCGATAAACTCACGGCGGACGCGGTTACCTGTAGCGCGGTTGAGCGTGCTGAAGGCGATGCGCTCGGACGATGACACGGCGGTATAGAGCGCCACCGCGCAGGCAACGTCACCGAATTTGATGTACCCCTTCCAGTTCGCTCGTGCTCCAACCATGACACACTCCGGCACAACTTTTGCGAGTCAATAAGCTGCTGGCGGCCGATATGGTTCCAGAGTCGCAAAGAATCTGGATTCAATGCGTTGGCGGAGTGAGTAGATAGGATCCCGAGGCGCCTCCGGCAGGCGCTCGACAAGCGCATGGCGACGCCGGGCTCGATGGGGAGGCGTTTCAGTCCGGCCGATGTTGGGCGGAACGGGGATGAACTGGAGGCCAAGCCGCTGCCTCCAGCAATTTCCCGATCGCTCGAGCCGAGACCGGTTTGCTGTAGTGGTAGCCTTGCATTTCATCGCAGTTGTTCTTGAGCAGGAAGGCTACCTGGTCATCGGTTTCGACGCCCTCGGCGACAACCCTCATATTCAGCTTTTGAGCTAAAGAGATCACGGCGCTGACAACAGCCTGATCGTTTTCATCTTCAGCGACGTTGTCGATGAAGGATTTATCGATCTTCAGTCGCGCCACAGGAAACGTCTTAAGTGCGCTGAGGCTAGAATAGCCCGTCCCGAAATCGTCGATCGAGATCTGAACGCCCAGCTCCTGCAAACCGTCATCGGGGAGAAATCGGAGCGTCAAGGATTAGGGAGAGCTAATGTATTTGATTATCGGCTCTTCCCACTGCATTGGCTCTTCGGCTCCCGGTCGATCGAAGCCCGCCGCCCCAAAGGAGTCGGCGGGCTATTCTCTTACCAACCTTGCCTCTTATACCAGTCGTCAATATCGCTGCGAGCGCGATCACGTTCGATGCCGTAGCGCTCCTGAATCTTACCTTCCAGCTGATCGCGTTTACCAGCGATGCGATCAAGGTCATCATCAGTGAGTTTTCCCCACTGTTCTTTGACCTTGCCCTTCACCTGCTTCCAGTTTCCCTCGACGCGGTTCCAGTCCATCACGACCTCCTTCGTTAGAAACAAATCGAACGTCGTTTCGCCACTTAAGTTCCAGGCCACCCGAGCTTGCCGTTGCGGAAAGGCCCGCTCGACGCGCATGACGGATCTTTTAGCGCGGCGAGTTACCCGCCCCAGGACCTCCAGGGAGGTTGACCGGCGTCGGCTGGCATGGTCGAGGCAATCGCCCACCGCCTCGGGAAGTAACGTCAGCGAGCCCATCTGCAACACATGGATCCGACGACTTGTCGCTGGCGTGCGCCGGGCCAGCAAGAGCCCCGGGGGATCCAAGCGTGGCCGACCTCTGTCGATTCATGACCGGCTGAGCATTGCCGACGTTCATGCGGTCGACCTGGGTCCGTGCACCAAACACAACGGCGACGTACGATTGCGCAACACCTTCGGGGTGAAAGACGACCGGCGAGGAACGTTCTCGGTATGCGCGCAACTTACCCTCAGGGGCTTCCCCGGCCAGCCTCGGGAGGAACCCCTGCTTCAGCTTCGGGCGTCGTGGGAACCTCGGTCAACGCAGTCCGTTGTCATGCATCAAGTTGCGGCCCTCTCTGGAAATGGGCAGGGCGCGCGATGACAACACAAAGGATGACCACGATGAGCTACAAAAGTCTCGCTGCCGCCACCGCGTTTGCAACCCTTATTGCCTCAGGGGCCTTTGCCGCGAACGTGGTGACATCGGCGCCTGCCGACAGCAATGCTGCGACAACTGCCGCGGTCGCGCCAAATGGCAGCCTTGTTTCCAAAATAATCGGCGCTACCGTTTACAATGGAACAGACGCTAATGCCCAGACGATCGGCAAGGTCAATGACGTCCTCCTTGCGAAGGACGGCAAGGCCCAGTCGCTCATCATCGGCGTCGGGGGCTTTCTCGGCATCGGTGAAAAGAACGTCGCTTTCGACTTCAACAAGGCCCAGTGGGCCGAGAAGGACGGCAAACGCTGGCTTGTGATCAAGACCACCAAGGAAGATCTCCAGGCTCAGCCGAACTTCGATACTAAGGCCTATGATCCGACCACGGCTTCCAACACAGCCCCAGCACCAACGACAGTGGCGCCCGACTCAACCACCACCGGGGCTGTCGACAAGACGGCTTTGACCGCCGTTCCGATCGACAAGGTCCGGGCCGAGGATCTGGTCGGCACGACCGTCTATGGCGCAAACGATGCCAAGGTTGGAAAGATCGGCGACGTTGTGCTGACGGGCGACAAGAAAGTCGACGCCGTCCTGATCGATGTTGGTGGGTTCCTTGGGATGGGCGCTAAGGAGGTGGCCGTTGGCATGGACAACCTCAAGTTCATGACGGACAAGTCAGGAAATAGGTACCTATATACAAATTTTACAAAAGAGCAGTTTAATGCGCAGCCAGCCTATGAAAAAGGCACTTACGCCAGCGCGCGCGACAAACAACGTATGGTTGGAAACTAGAGGTGCTTCGCGACCCGGTTCGTATCGACCGGGTCGCGATTATTTGCGGCCCGAATAGTATTGCGCTTTGCGCAACATCGGCCGCGTAGCCCTAATGATATTGACGAGGTACGCGCTTCTTCTCAGAGGCCTCGTGTTTCATCAATGCGCCGCTTTTATAAGCCCTTCAAGAATCTGGAAGTCGTCCAAATCCTGGTATGGCGTAAGATCCAAGTCCGCCGGGACGCGTCTCAACTTTTCCTCGTCGATCGGCTTTTCATGAGCTTTCATCACCCCTTGGTAGGCTCGCCATGTTAAACCCGCTCCTCGCACGGCGTCGCGCTCGGCGCGCAGCGCAATCTGGTGCGCGTGCAGGTAGTGGAGCCGCAGTTCATCAAGCAAGGCTTTTTCGACGACTTCATGCGTTACCAAGAACGGCGCCAGCCTGAAGTTCCGTCCCTTCCAAAGCAGTGTCCGGGGAAGGTGCCGGTCGATGTAAATGGTCTTCGCGTCGTCGCTGTAGCCGGCAATATATGGAATATCGAAGTCGTGGCTAATGCTGACGCGCCTGTATAGTGCCGTCACAACGTCGGCCAGTACGCGATCATCCACCTCCTCGGAGGTGTGGTGAACTTCGTTGTCGAGCTTCAAAGGCGCTATAACCTTGGGCACTGCCGACGAACCCCGCTGTCCAGGAAAGGCTGCGATCGCACAAGCTGATCTAGACGCAGAAGGTTTGGACACAAAGGAAGCTGCGTCCTCGCTCTCGACCAGCGCTGAAGGAAGAATATCAATTGGTCAGCTCCATGAAATCGCAAGTCGAGCCAAGCACCAAGGCCCGCGCTCCCAGCGCAGCGCGGGCCGAGCAGCCCCCGTGGCCAGCGCCGATACCAGGACGACGCCGTACCGCATTAAACGTAGACCCCGGGGGTAGGTTCCCCTGGGCGTCCGATACCAGTTCCCGGTGCCGGCCACACCTTGGAGAAAGCCGGAGGCGCTTTATTGGCGGATTCTTTCGCGGCGGGCAGATGAGATTTCGGGGGCCGGTCGGAGCAAGCGCCACACACTTCACATTGGACTGTGCAGGGGGACCGGGCGGGCAGAAGTCGATCGAGACTGCGCTGCTGTTACGCGTCTGCGGGAAGATGTCCGTCGATGCGAAAGTGCTTGCACGAAACCGGCGGGTGAGGGGTCCTAGAGGGGACCCCTCGGTGACCGGATCAGGCAGCCTGCTGTTCGGCAGCACGGTCGTTCACGCCCGCCTTGCCAAGCGACGTCAGTGCTTCGCCGGTGGCTTTTTCTTCTTCCAGGTTGGCTTTGAGCAGTTCCACGACATCCCTGCCTAGAGATGTCGCCCATGCAATCAGAGTGCCATAGCGCGCGATCTCGTAGTGTTCGACGGCCTGGGCGGCGCCTACGAGCCCAGCGTCCAGTGAGACCGAGCCATTGTAGTCCTCGAGAATCTCGGAGCCTTCCTCGAGTATGCCGTCGATGGCACCGGTGCCAGCACCCTTCAGCCACTTGTCGGCTGTCGCCAGGTAGTGGCCGGCTAAAGCCACAAGGGGTTTGGTTGTTGCCTGGACAACGAAGTCTTCAGCTCCGCGGGCCGATCGTGCAACGGCAGCTGGATCAGCGGGCCGGCCTGCCCGAGCTACAAGTATGTCGAAGACGACCAGGTGCGGGAGTGTCTCGACTGAGCTTGCGTAGGCGGCTCTCTGCTGGATGAAGCCGAATTTGCAGCGCGTCGAAAGAGGCGCGGCCTATTATTTCACCGTCGACGACGAATTCCGTTGCGGCAAGCCCACTCAAGGCCGCGGGGAAATAGCGACCAAGCGGTTTGCCGGATTTTGCCCTGAGGTCGACGGCCTTGCCGCTCTTGAAGGTGAGGCGGCGGAAGCCATCCCATTTCGGTTCGGCCGTTACCATCCCTCTTCCGTATTGCGTTGGGGGAGGTCGAGGCCGCAGCAAACCCAGCTGAGCGGCTGCGCGGATCCGTAACTGTATTGCGGCTCGAGTGCGGCAGGATTGTAAGGTTCGGACATGTAGCGCGCTTTCGTCAACGGCGGCATCATAGGCTAGAGTATGCCGCGTCCGCATGCCTGGCAGAAGCGCGTTGGGCGAGGGGTGACGTCGAGTTTCCCATGCCCTTGAACACGCAGCCTATGGAAGCGCGGTGGAAGCGTTGCCGCGTGATGACCGGCGGTAGGTAGTTCCTCGCTTTGCCAAGAAACTTCGGCAGAGGGCGGCCACGCGAGCACCGCAAAGGTGCTGGCGGTCGCACGCCGGCACATGTCGCAATGGCAGGAATGCACGCGCGGATCGCCTGTCGCCCAAGAACCGATTTTTCCGGAGAGGCATCCGCCTGTGCGTTCGACAGCAAGGCATGGACGAAATTCTGTGCTGTATCCATCCAATCTGAACGCGCGGCGCGGGAACTGGTTTCCGAGGGAACGCGTAGCCGGACTGGACGTTTGTCCGACATTGCGAGGATCATCCATTGAATCTCAAGAAGCGCTTCGGCTCACAGAAACACATATTGTCCTGCTTGACCTTTGAAAGGTCGGGCCAAGCCCGCCTGGCATTCTGATGTCAACTCCGGGCTTGAGCTACGGACCACTTGGCGATCGCTGCGCACATCTTTGCGTCGATATGCAAAAGCTGTTCGCCCAGCCATCCCAATGGGCGACGCCCTGGATCACCCGAGTCCTTCCAAGAATTGCGAGCCTTGTCGAAAGGAAAGCCGAGCAAACGATCTTCACCCGCTTTATTCCGGCTGCAAGGGTCGGGCAGGGCGCCGGGACCTGGAAGCGCTATTACGAGCGCTGGGCATCGATGACGATAGAGGCCGTCGGTCCGGAGATGGTGGACTTGCTGCCGCCGCTGCCTGCATTTAGTCCGCCGGCGAAGATAATCGACAAGCATGTCTATTCGCCTTGGCCGGAGGGAAGGTTGCAGACCGAGCTCGCTGGGCGTCGGATTGATACTTTGGTGGTCACGGGCGGCGAAACCGATGTCTGCGTCCTCGCGACGGTTCTTGGCGCGATCGATATCGGCTATCGCGTCGTTCTGGTCACCGACGCCCTATGCAGCTCTTCCGACGCCACCCATGACGCGCTGATGACCGTCTATCAGCAGCGTTTTGCCCAACAGGTCGAGACGGTTGAGATGGAGACGGTTCTCTCGGCCTGGAATTGACGAGCCCGCCGCTAATTTCGAGGTCGATCAAGGCGATCCCGAGGTCGGAACGCTTCCTGCGGCGAAGGTGGCCAATTGATTTCATCACGGTGACGTCCAGCGTCGGTCGCACGGACCCTTTCAGCAGATGGCCACCGCGCGTCGATCCATCGCTGAGACCAAGCACGGCATGGACATTGAGGCCCGCTCGGCCGCTGTCGTCGACTGCGACGTCGCCGATGGCGCTCAGCACCTCGCATTGCTCATCGACAGGGGGTTTGCGATAAGACTTGGATTGGAAGTCGAACCAGCCGACCGAAATGTCTAGGTGACATCCCTTCGCGGAATATTTCTGTGATGATGTTCCCGCCATCGTAGAGGAGAGCGTAGATAAACGTCAGGTGGTGGCGCGCCTCCTCTGAACCATCCGCCGAGCGGCGAAATCGCACTGGAACGCCCTGCGCTTCAAACGTCTTGCCACTTCTGGAGACTTGGCAACTCATAGCTTTGCGCGCTGACAGGATCCATCACGCACGGCTGCTCAAGGTGCGCTGTGCGCTTGCCAATCAGTCTACGGTTTTGCCCAACGTATCCGCTACAACCGCACCACGTTTGCCCATGGGCAGGGGCGGGCCTGTCGTGGAGTCTATGGCTGTCTGATGCTCCATCTCGGCATTGATCGCGGCACCGGCGATAAGGATGATGACGGAAATCCACGTCCACATCATCAAACCGACTACGGCGCCGAGTGATCCGTAGGTGGCATTGTAGTTGGCGAAATGCTGCAAATAGAATGAAAACAACCACGACGCTGCGATCCATGCCACCGTCGCAATCAAGGCGCCCCAACTCAGCCAACGCCATTTGGCGCGTTCGCGGCTTGGTCCGAAGCGATAAAGCAAAGAAATTCCGGTTAGCATTGCGCAGACCAGGACCGGCCACCGGGCCGCTGCGACTAGCGTCTCGGTCCACGCATCGAGATAGAAATAGCGCAAAAGTGCGGGAACGACGCCCACCGTCAGCAACAGCACGATGCCGATCAGCAACGCTCCGACGGTAAACAGGATCGACATCAGGTTGAGTGTGATGAAGCTGCGTTTTTCGCGTTCCTCATAGGCGATGTTCATGGCATCAAAGAGCGCCTTCATACCGGTGTTGGAACTCCAAAGCGCAATACCAAGGCCAATGAAGAAACCGATGCCCAGAGCGCCGGGTTTTTGCCTGGCTAAGGCTTGCAGCTGATCGCGAATGAGGTCCAGTCCCCCTGAGGGAAGCAATCCGCCGAGATATGCGACATGATCCGCAACCGTAACCGGGTCCGCAACAAAGCCGTAGATTGAAATGAACGCGGCCAAGGCCGGAAACAGCGCCAGCAGAAGGTAGAACGTTGCGCCGGCCGCGACCAGAAGAACCCGGTCCTTGTTGAATTCCTCCCACAAGCGCCAGAAAATATCCTTCCAACCAAGGGCTGGTATCTGGGATGGCCAAGCGGCGTCTCGTCCGCGATCTCCCTTCTCCCATATCAGAGCGGTCTTGCTCTCTTGCGTTGTTGAGGCCGCGCGACTGGCCGCTTCTTCATCGATTAAAGATGCCTCTGTACCGGCCGGCCGCTGACTCCGTCTCGTTTTCGAAGTCACTCGGTGCGCTTCCAAATGCGCCTCCTCATGCCTGGGCTTGAAGCTCAACGCCTTGAACGGCATAGCTGTTCCCGTTGCTCAACGAGCCCAACCCGTCGTCGAAGAAGCCGCGCATCGTTATGGCCCCAACCATCTTGCCAGGCGTATACATGGCCGATGCGACAGCTATCCCCATCGAGGACATCCATGACAAAATCGGCGAGCTCGAGAAAGCGCCAAGCAGCGACCTATCGTCGGGACCCTTGATTGTGTAGGCACCGGAGTAGCCTCAGGAATGTTGGCGAACTTTGCAGATCCCGCGCCGCATGAGTAACGAAAAGGACGGTGAACAGAACCACCGAAGCAAGCGCGATACCAGAAATAAAAGCCATACCCGGACCTCCACCCAGTCCAACGCACAGAACGTCTTGCGAAATTATCGTGCCCCACCAGTGCGTCGATTTTCCCCCGTTGTGATTTGATCACGCGGCCGACGCCGACGGCCGCTATCGAGACGCCCGACGCTTTCACCAATCCTGAAGGCTGCATAGACGACGCCGATCCGTATCAAAAACTTGAGCATTCAACGGTCTCCTTGGCAGGAAAACTTGGACGCTGGCCATTGGTTCCGCAGGCGATTCCAGCCGTCACCAACGCAACTCCGCTTGCAGGTCGAGCCGTTACGCGGATCATCGATCGCTACTGCACTGAAGCTCCTCGCTGACGCCCAAGGCCCTAGGGATCAAGCGGTTGAAAATCGACGAAGATCTCGACAGCCTCCGCCGCACGGCCCTCGATGCCTCCGAGTCCCTCCCTGGTCTACCAAGCGACCGATGCGGTTTGGATCAATTGGCTGACGTTGTCAGCGCGCCTTTGTGATCCGCTACCATCGTATTCAGGCAGATGACGGTGACGCCCGGATTACGGGCCACCATGTGCGGGGTGAGGTCATTTCGCAATTGGACATTGGCAGCACCAGGCATGGCACGGAGACTTCCTAACTCCGACAATCCTGCCGAGCGTGGCGTAAGAATGGCATAGCGGGGCGATTGCATATGGGTTTCGATCGGTGCGTCCGGAACATTAATAACCTACCGGGGTTTGTGATGGCGGCAGGTAACGTCTTCCACTGCCGAAGATCGGGCCGGAAACTTGATCGGCCCGTGGTCTTCACAGAGGCGCGCGGTACTGAGTTGCGAGAAATCAAGCATGTCCCAGACCATTCAGCCGCCGCTATTGCCGGAGAATCCGGATCGAATGGTCAACTGCGAGGTTGCCCTCGAAACAGCGTTCGCAGCCTTGGTGGCTGAATCAGAGGCGCAGGGATGGACGTCGCAAGAGACCGCGCAAACCCTCCTTAAAATTGCAACTGACCGTATCGAGTTTCTGAAATCGGCTGTTGCATCCAAGAGTTGAGGCGAGGTGGGCCTGGAGCAGGTGTCTGCGAGCCGGCGGCGTATGGGTAGAATGCAGTTCCGCATCAGTGTGAACGCCCTCGCACAACCCGCATCAGCATTCCATCATTTCCTCCGGCTGGTCTTTGGCTCGTACCCTGCAATTAGAATTGGCGTAGATAGTGGCCAGCCGGCGCCGCTGTTGCTCACAAGACAGCACGTCGGTTAGGCTACGACTGACCTTCCTGCCTTAAGCCGGTCGCCTCCTGGCTGCGGGCTTAAAAATGCAAGATCTCGCAACCCGATGCTTTGAACACCGCGCATTGCGAACACCAGGGCACGGCACGGCGATGATCACGGATTGTCACTAGCAAATTCCTGCAATTGTCATAAAGCGGTCCAGCTGCCCGCTTTTTATAGGTTCGCTTGGAACGAGGGCACCATGGCGTCGACAGCAGCGCTAATCTGGTACCTTGTGATAGCCGGTCCACAGGGCGGCATGGCCATATTGCCTGGCAGTTTCGACAAGCGTGAAAAATGCATGGCGGCCATCGCCGAATACCACAAACAGCCAACGCCGTCGGGCTGGACCGTACAATCCATCCCGAGCGCTTCACCGTTCGCCACCAATGGATCCACGGAACAGCGCGAGGCGGTCAAGGTCGGGCAGGAACGGCCGCGCGGCAATGGAGGCACCGAAAAAGCGTCTGGACCCAAACCCGCCACGCCCGACAAAGCACTTGGAAAATAGAGCGGGGCATCACTTCCGGCCTATTCAGAGGGTGAGGTGACCGCGGAACTTCCCCGAGTTCTTTGAGCACAGGGCTGCTGGCGCAGGCTGGTCGATCCGCATGTGCAGTCTCAATGGCATCGATTGCGGCCAATAACCGCCAAGCCGGCCACAACGTACGTCGTCAGCCTGTTCGAGAAGCCGGACTGGCGGACCGTGATGACCGCGAAGCACGATCAGAAGCTGCTCTTCTTGGGCAAGAAACCGCTGAGGAACCCGTGCCATATCCCAAGCCAAGTTGGCTGCGGGTTTCCGTCCTAAACGAAAAGCCGGCCACTGAGGGAACGGTGGCGGGCTTTATATGAGAGCTGGTCGTGCAATTCTCCGATGCCTCTTGCCGATGGGGGGGTAATCGAGAGGCGCCGGGTGTGAACGAGCCGTTGTGGGATGCGTTCCATGAAAACGAGAAAAAACCCTGCCGTTTTAAAGGCAGAACCATCAACACGAAGCCAAGAAACACCACGCTGCCGATCGAGGGCACATCTCTGGCCGCTTCCTGAAGCCGTGGCGGGCCGATCGGTAGGCCGGATCGGCTCCACAAAGGGTCGATATGATCGCCAGATCAAATTTGGTCGTATCGGCCTCCAGGACCCTCCTCGGCGAGCACTCCGATGCCGAGAACGAGGCATGCGCCGAGTATCCCCGCAATGAGCCTGTTCTTGACTTGCGCGGAAGCACCACTGTTCGGCGATGGCCCTACAGAACTCCCAGGGCCGGGCTCGATATCTGGGACTGGTTCGCTCAAAGCGTCGGACCTCATTGGTGAGGCACAACGGCCTCGCGACGGCCATCACCCCGCTGAGACCGTAAGGTTCTTCAGCCACAATGCGCGACAGCCTCGCGGGGGCTGGCCGTCACCCTCTCTTTCCAAGAGGGAACCAATGAAAATGCCGTCCGTTAAGGGGCACGACAGGCATGCGGGGACAACGTGGATCAAGACGACGCTTCACCTGTATCATCTGGCGTGGAAGGCCTCGACTACGTCCTGCGAGGCGGATACGCAAAATTCCGTTCACATCTTGTAGAAGGCAGGCCTGGTTCAGGTAAGACCACACTTGGGCTGCAGTTTCTGATCAAAGGCGCGTCGGACGGCGAGAAATGCCTCTATATAACTCTGTCCGAGAGCAAGCGTGAACTGCACTCGGTCGCGCAACGGCATGGATTTTCTCTTGACGGTGTCGAAATCCTCGAGCTGGTGCCACCGGAGTTGAGCCTCGACCCATCGCAGTTACAGACTCTGGTTCATTCGTCCGATCTTGAGCTAGGTGAGACCGTGCAGTCCGCGCTCGCCGAGATCGAGCGAATGAAGCCGGATCGCGTGGTGTTCGATTCCCTGTCGGAAATTCGCCTCTTGTCGCAGGGCTCGTTACGCTATCGGCGCCAGGTTCTGGCTTTGAAAAGCTTTTTCCTTCTCAACAATGCAACGGTGCTCCTGCTTGACGATCTCACCGCTGAACATGACGATCTAAACCTGCATTCGATCAGTCATGGCGTTATCCGGATGGAACAGCTTTCGCCGATCTATGGCGGAGAGCGGCGGCGGCTGCGCATCATCAAAATGCGCGGCGTTCAAATTCGCGGCGGCTTCCACGATTTCGTCATTCGACCGGGCGGCGTGAAGGTATTTCCTCGCTTGGTTGCCTCCGAACATGAGACGGCCGAGCATGGATCGCCGGCTACCGGCAACGGTTCTATAGACACGCTCGTGGGTGGCGGGCTGGACCGCGGCACGAGCGCTCTCCTGATGGGACCTTCAGGTGTCGGCAAGTCCACCATCGCGTGCAGCTATTGTCATGCCGCTCTCAAGCGCGGCGAACATGTGCTGGTGCTGTTGTTCGATGAAACCAAGCGGATATTCCTGGCGCGCGCGTCGGGCCTCGGCATGGATCTGGGGCCGTTCGCCGACAAAGGAAGCTTGCTGCTGGAACAGGTGGATCCGGCGGAATTGTCGCCGGGTGAATTGTCGTCGCGCATCCAGTCAGCTGTGGAGCGCTCGAATGCAAGGATCGTCGTTATCGACAGCCTGACCGGGTATCTCAACGCCATGTCGGAGGAGCAACATCTTGTGCTGCAGATGCACGAGATCCTGACATATCTTAATCAAAAGGGCGTTGTGACGATCCTGTTGTTGGCCAATCATGGGCTGATCGGGCAAATGTCCGCCCCCGTCGACATGACCTATCTCTGCGATTCCGTAATGCTCCTGCGCTTTTTCGAAAGCGGCGGCCGTCTGAGACGGGCTATTTCCGTGGTCAAGAAGCGCGTCGGGCCGCATGAGGACACCATTCGCGAATTCAAGATAAGCGCAACCGGCCTGGCCGTCGGTGAACCATTGGAGGAGTTCCGGGGGATACTGACCGGCGCGCCCACCTACGAAGGTAAGCAAGGCAACCTGTTGCAAGACAAGGTATCATAATGCCCTCAGACCGCAGTGTGCTCGTATTGGCACCAGTCGGGCGCGACGCGAAGGTCGCGTCGGCAATCCTCACGGAGAACGGCATCCAGTCCCACATCTGCTCCACGCTCGACGAAGCAGTTCCGCTCTTGGACCAGGCCCAGTGCTTTTTGGTTGCCGAAGAAGCCTTGATCAGTTCTGATCGAAATGAGTTTGCATCCTGGCTCAATCATCAACCGGCGTGGTCGGATTTTCCGATCGTGTTGCTGACGATGCGGGGAACGGAGATCGACAAGCGTCTGGCCTTTCTGGATCGCTATCTGATCGTTCTCGAGAGGCCTTTCCTGGCGTCGAGCCTGGCAAATTCGGTACGCTCGGCTCTGCGCGCCCGCGCCCGTCAGCTCGAGGTCAAGTCATATATTGAACAGAAGCAAGAGGTCGCGGACCGGCAAAAACTGCTAATTAGGGAGCTCCATCATCGCGTCAAAAACACGCTGGCAAATGTCCGGGCGATGATGGGGGCGACCGCCAGATCGAGTGGCAGCGTGGATGATTTCGTGCGCGATTTCTCCGCCAGGATCGTCTCTCTCGCCGACACGCATTCGATGCTGACCGATGACTATTGGCAGATGGCTTCGTTGCGAAAGCTGCTGGAGTCGGAACTGCGCCACTACGATACGACCGACAAGTCGCGTGTGGCCCTCGAAGGGCCAAACGTCGCTCTGGTCGCCGATATCGCGATCCCGATCGGGATGGCCTTTCATGAACTCGCGTCCAATTCATCGAAATATGGGGCGTTGTCGCGGCCCACCGGGCGTCTCGAAGTCCGGTGGTCGGTGAGCAATTTGCAAGACGAGCGAATGCTCAATCTGGATTGGCTTGAAAAGGGCGGGCCGAAGGTTGAGCAGCCAGGACGGCGCGGTTTCGGTACGACACTGCTGGAGAAAGTCGTCGCTGTGCAGTGCCAAGCCGAGGTTGAGTTGGACTATCATCCCGACGGTCTGCGGTTCGCCATGGCCTTGCCGCTACGCGACACGAGGCTGGTCCCGGCCTACTGACCTCGGCAAGGTGGCGCCCCGCTTCGGTGGTAGCCCATCTCCTCCATCGCTGCTACTGATGACCTTTCTTTACAGCGTAGGCGTAAAATGACATCGGATACAGGGAAGCCCGAGGCGGTCGAGCAGCTGCTCGATACGCCCGAACTCGCCACTGCGCTTGAGAGCGAACAATTCAAGAAATTCCTCGATCAGGTACCTATCGCAATTGCCGTCTCAGACCTGACCAGAACGGAGCGCGTCGTCTACGCCAATCCTGAATTCGAAAAACTCTCCGGCTTAAAGGCGGCCACTCTGGCGCTAGAAAACTGGGCCGCGCTGTCCGGGACCGGAATCCGTGAGCAGGAGGACAAGGCGCTGGCCGAGTGCGTGGTCAATGAAACGGATTTCGTGGGTACTTTCCGCCTGGAGCGCGGCGTCGACGGACCGGCAGTCGTTGACGCTTACTCGAATTTGATAGTGGACGACGACGGCAAGACCTGTTTCCGGCTGGTCGCCCTGGTGGACGTATCCCTTCACGGTGAAGAGGCGCCCTCGATCGAGGAGCGCGTTCGGGAGAAGGATACCTTGCTGCGGGAACTGCAGCACAGGGTAAAAAACAATCTCCAGATGATCACCGCACTCATCCGGCTGGAGACCCGCAACGCAGCGGAGCCCGACCAGAAACGGTTCGAGAGGTTGGCCGGCCGCGTCGACGCTCTTGCGATACTCTACCAGGCGCTGTCGAACGACGAGCAGAAGGATGAGGTCGATCTTGGTATCTACCTCAGCCAGATAGCATCCGCGGTAATGGCTTCGCATGCGGTGGAAGGCATACGTCTGGACATGAAGGTGGATACCTATCCCGTGTCGATTAACGTTGCGATGCCCACCGGGCTCGTTGTGAACGAATTGCTGACCAATGCGCTCAAACACGGCTTCAAGGGGCGAGAAGGCGGCACGATAACGCTTCACAGCGTAGTAGACGGCGACGGGTGCCGCGTAACTATCGCCGATGACGGAGTTGGGTTGCCGCAGGGCGAGACATGGCCGAAGCCCGGAAAGCTTGGGGCTCTCATCGCGCGCTCCTTGACCGAGAACGCCAAAGCGCAATTCGAAGTCAAATCCAGCGCCAGCCAAGGCACGAACGTCACCATCGTTTTCAAACGGTCGGCGGCGACCTGACGACCCTCTAGAGTGCTCGCACCAACCCCGTCAGGGCGAGTCCGACCCACCGCTTGGTGCCGGAGTCCCGGGGGGACACTGTCCTGAACCTGCCTGACGAAGGGCAAGCGGTTTCGCACAGCGCAAACTTGCGGAATCGGCCAATCGGCGACGCTAGCACTTCTCAATCCCTCAGGCGCCCGAGCGATCTAGTTGATCGCGTTTCGGGGATAGCTGTTGGCAGGTTCGTGATCGCGGTGGCAAGCCAGCCTCAAGCGTTTCTACAACTGGCCGTCAGCTAGCGTTCGTGGACGCGTTCCGCCGTACAGCCTACCGCATGGCGCGCTGACGCACTCAAGAATGAGCGATGCGAGGGGCCGAAAAGGGCGGACGAGGGCCGGGTGATCGCGTCCAGCAGCGTGATCCGGTCAGTTGAGAATGCTTTATTCGTCGGGGGCGGGAACCGGTTGATGGTGGCGAAGTTCACCTCCTAGAAAACAGGAGTGAAATATCGTGAACACCCCAACCACAGACGAGTTTCCTGAATCAGGCATCTCCAACGAGAATGGCTGGCGGGGCAATGCGGACGCCGAACATGCCGAGACGAGCAAAGAAGCTCTCGGCAAGCTCAAGACAAGTGCGGCGGAGACCGCGTCGCATCTGAAGAACGCCGCCGCCTCGGTGTCCAGCGACGCCAAGGATTACGCCGGGTCTGTCGCCTCTGACGCCGCCGGGGCCTTCAAGGACGCTGTCGAGTCCAACAAGACGGCGGGCGCCGACGCTATTGCCAATATCGCCCATTCCGTGAAGGACGCGGCGGACGGCATCGAAAAGCAATCGCCGCAGGTCGCAAGCATGGTGCGCAGTGCTGCCGAAGGTGTCGAGCGGATCTCTACCGATATCAGGGACCGCAACGTTGGCGAGTTGCTCGATTCCGTCACTAAATTCGCGCAGCGTCAGCCTGCCGCCTTTTTCGGGGTCGGCATCCTGGCGGGCGTCGTTCTGACGCGGATCATGCGAAGTTCCGATCGGTCCTAAGAAGGATCATTCGCATGGATGACGGAATGGATCGCCGGCCCTTCGGGAGCCTGCTTGGCGAAGCGGCAAGTCACTTTTCTTCGCTCATGCGCCTTGATCTGCGTTTGCTTGAGGCGGAAATGCGAGCCAAGTCCACGACGCTGGTGTCGTCCGGCGCATGTGGAATGGCGGCTGCCGTGTTTTTTATGCTGGCGGCGTTCGCTCTAGTTCAATTCCTCATCCTTGCGATGGTCTTCATCGGGGTAGGCCCGGTGCTCGCCTGTCTGATCGTCGGCCTTGTTTTGATCGGGGGAGGTTTGATCTCCCTTTATCTGGCCAAGCGCGCGCTGATCGGATGGACCATCACGCCCGTCGAAACCGTCAATCAGGTACGGACAGACCTCGCAGCCTTGAAGCAAGGGATACGCTATGGCTCAACCCAGCAATGAAATCCGGGACATCCTGGTACAGAGCCGAGCAGAACGGCAAGCGCTGTTCGGCCCGGCGAGCGAGTTGAGCCGCCGGCTGCAACCCAGGCATTTAGTGGACGTTTCCGCTCATTACGCCAAACAGAAGGTCGCCGGGGTGCTGGGTGGCGTCTCGGATGCGGTCAAGGAGAATGGTGGCACGGCGGCCGCTGTTGCGCTGGGCGCCTTTGCTATCTTCGATGCCGGAAGAAAAAGTGCTGGCGGCAATGTCGCCACCGGTGGTGCCGCCGTGGACATTGCAACATTGGCAAGCGGCCGGCACGCCGATGCAGGACACAGCCGTTACTACGCAGGCCCGCGGCGGGCGGTGACAAATCTTGATCGGGCAAAGGTGATAGCTGGCTCTGCTGGGGGACTGTTGCTCGGCCATGTCATCGGCCAGGCTTTTCAGCCAACAGCCAAAGAGGAGGCGCTGTTTGGCAAGACTGCCGACGAAATCCGCGACGTGGCGGCCCAATTTGTCAGTGAGCATAAGCGCGGCGCAAAAATTGCGGCGGCTGAGGCCTTCGGCTTCGCGCGATATGGCGCCACTTTCCTGGCGCTCCTGGCGGCAGCCAGCGACTATTTCGTCAGCAACGAGGAGATACCCGACCCTTCCGAGAAGTAGTCGTCAGACAGTGTCAGGCGCCCTTCTTGCGTTCTGCAACCTCGACGCCGAGCCGGAACGCCTGGCCGTCTGCATAGGAGCGGGCGTAACTTTCAGCCTCGAATGGGAATGTCAGCGTGTTGCCGATGCCTAAGAGCCCTTGGGTGCGGTTTCTTTCGTCGCCGTATACCGCAACGGGCCCAGAAAATTCGAGGTGGCCGGCATGCGTGGGACTGAACGAATTGCTCGCCATCCACGTGGCCAGGCGCACGGACAATCAAGCGCGAGCGTTCACAGCGCCGCCAATGACAGCGGCCGCATCACCGAGCTTGGCCCGTCACCTTCAGCTATGCCAATTTTGTCGCTGATAAGCGCCGGGCTAGCTCTTGTCGGGACGTTGGTGCGCGATAATTTTCCCATGGTGGGGCCTTCAATCGACAGGAGCCTGCCATGAAACATCAAACCCTAGAACAACTGCAGACAATCGCGAAGGTTCAGCCTTTGTCGACGTACCCGTTCATGACCCGCCAACAGCGCATAGAACGTTGGGCAGCGCTGCTGGAAAAAGACCCAGATCGGTGCCTGGGTGCTCTTACCGGCACCGAGCATCTGAAGAGGGAGGCCCGTGATTCGTCACGCTGTGAGGGCTCGCCCATCACCGTGGCGTTTGAGGACCCGGTATTGCGAGAGCTGGGCCTGAGGGACGATTCTTATGGAGAAGCCAAGCGGTTCTTCGAACTGACCGACTGGCAATTGCACAGCATCGTATGCAGTTGCCACGTCGGCACGACATTTAAGGGTCAATGGGCCGCCGCAAGGGTTCGCAGAACGATCGGCGGCAATAAGTTGCTTGAATGGCTGAGCGAAAAACTGTGGCACTAAAGCCTTTAATATTGAGATGGATGGTAAGGTCAGTAGTGGCCGCTTGGGTTGGTGATACATCGTCTTAGCGGCGGCGATGGGACAATTGGTATTGCTGGAAATCAATCGAGTATCCGCAGAGGCCAATTTCCCGCGCGTGCTTTCGCGACGCATCAGCACCTAAAGTGATCCGCCAGTGCAGTTCGCCGCGAAAGCACCTTCCTTATACGGCTTCCCGCTGCCCTCAGGAGCGGGCTTTTGCTTCTAAGCAATGGCTTAGCAGTTGACGCAGGACGCTGACAAAACCGGTTACGGCCGGTGCGCGAACAAGAGCTTGCCTGCCGAACGTGGTGACTTCTTCCAAACATCGGTGGTCTCTGAAATTACCAGGCCTTTTCAGCAGCACGCGACCCTCAGGTTCGGCTTGCTGAGCCGCACCTATTTCGCATCGCCCCGCCGCTTCATCATCGGACTCGATCACGTCGGATCAACCATGCTACACGTGTCCTTGGCAATGGGCGTCCCTGGCTCATCAACGCCTCATCACCGAAGGTCCATGCCCATGCCTCTCTCAGCTCCTCGAGCGAGGCACCGGACGTGATGATTTCCGAATCGTTGTGTCGTCGACGGGTCCGAGGACCGAGAGAACGTCTTGACGTGTCATGGTCAGCGCAAGTTGTCGGCTTGGACAGCCGCAAGACGGCGTCCTCCAGCTCGCCGAGTTGACCCGTATGAAGACGAACCAGGCCGTCAGCCGTTTGCCGGCAGAGGCCTGACCAGTTGGAGCAAGGGGCGAGGGCTTTGTTCCTCGCCCACCTCAACAATCGGCAGCGCGACACAGTCCGGCGGACTGGTCAACCGTGGCTGCAAGAAAACCGGATGCAACCCCTCTCCGCGTGGCGCTGCAAGTTCATGAAAGTGCAACAGTGATATCTTCATGGCGCTATTCCCTATCTTCACCTCCAGCGGCAACGTCGCAGAATGGCGCTCGTTTCATGCCCCTGAAGAAAATCTCACCAGTGAAACCTGTGCGCGATGAGGAATCCGGTCGGTTCCTGCCAGGCGGCGCTAGCTCCAGTCCACCAGCACCTCGAGAAATGACTTCCTCCATTCTGCCGCGTCATTGCGCCGGGTACGCTCGACCAGGGCACCGTGTCTTGCAATTCTTTCCTCTGGCGGCATAGCCAGCGCTTTTGCTAGCGCGTCAGTAACTTCGTCGACCACATAGGGGTTAACGATCAAGGATTGCGAAAGCTGGTCAGTCCCGCCGGCAAACCGCGATAACAAGGGGACCCCAGGATCGGCTGGATTCTGGGCGGCTATGTATTCTTTTGCGACAACGTTCATTCCATCCCGCCGGCGGCGCGACAAGCCCGACCTGACTGGCACGCAACAGACCGGCCAGGCGCGACCGCGGGACCGTGCAATGGATGTAGCGGATCAGCGTCCAGGTCGGATCCGCGCATTTTCCGTTCCCGGAGCCAGCGATTGCCTCGAGCTGTGCGCGTATTTCGGATAGCGAAACGCCAAGGCGAGGAGCGCTCACCGGCTTCATGGTTTCGTTGGCTAAAATCGTTGGGCCGCTCGAAAACACCCTAAGTCATCCCTTGCCAATATAGGCGGCCAGTTCGTCGGCCGTCCCATTGGCCTCGAAGAGCTCCCGTCCTTCTTCGGTGAGCTTCAGGTATTACGCGCACTCCGTTCAAACAGGCGCAGATCAAGACTGCTTTCCAACTCTCAACGCCTCGGGACGGCGTTGCCTTGCGCCGGCGGTGGCCCTTGCCGCTTTGCTGAAGCCAGCATGGCGGGCAACGAATTGTAATGCGCGAGCCCAGACGCACATTGGAGGTGTCAAGCAAGCCAACAGGAGAGCACGCACATCAGCGTCCCGCGTGACGAGGTGCTCAACGACCTGGCGGCCAATATGGCCCGTGGCGCCGGTAACGAGAATGGTCATGGAATTCCTCCGTCCTCGATCCGTCCGAAAGCCAGCTTCCCGGCAGGCATGCGCAAAGCGATGTCAGGCGTTTCCACCCAGTTCCGCTTGAACGCCGTGGTACCGCACGAATTCACCCAAAGCGTTGATTGCGCTGAACGTCGCCCGATCGGCCGGCATCGAGCGCATCGTCTATCTGTCGGTGATCCACGCTGACGTCTATGTGAACGTGCCGCATTTCGCGGGAAAGTTCGGCGTCGAGCGCATGATCGAGCAGATGGACTTCAAGGCGACGATCTTGCGCCGACGTACTTCGCACAGAACGATCTGATGGTCGAGGACGCCATCACTGGCTACGTCGCCTACCCAATGCCGATCGGCGCCAAGGGTCTCGCCATGATCGACACCCGTGATATAGCTGAAATCAGCGGCCTTGAGCTGCTGCGCCGAGAGCAGTCCGCGGTGCCGATTGCGCTCGACCGGCTCAACCTTGTGTGACCGCAGACCCTGACTGGGGCGGATATTGCCGCCATTTTGTCCGACGTGCTCGCTCGTTAGGTCAGTTACGGCGGCGACGATACGGAGGGCTTTGAGCAAAATCTAAAGCAGTTCTTGCTCGCCTGGATGGCCAATGAGATGCGCCTATGGGCGAGCGTTTGTTCACCGATGGGATGATGCCTGAGGCCACCGACATCGAGCGCCTGACTGCGTTTCTGGGTCGCCCGCTGCGCCAATATCGCGACTTCGCTTCGGCTCAGCTGCCGCCTGATCGGGGAAAAGGCGACTTTGAATGGATCGCTACACGGATCTTTCAACCGACGATGTGGCGATAAGACCCGAAGCCGACCCTCGCGTTGACGCGCTAGCCATCGACCCACCAACGAGGGAATGGTCAACGGGTCGTCGCGTTCCACCACCATAATCGGCCGGACATCACGGGCCTACTTCGATCTCAACGAATGGGGCCTTGGAAGTTCGCCACAGGCCATGGAACAAATTTTCCGCAAACTGGTTGAAAAAACCAGATCGGAATCGGGAAATGAATGCCTCCAGCATCATCACGCAAGCCGGCACGCTGACCGCGAGGCCATGGGCATTTCTGATCCTAGTGGTCTACGCTGTGCTTTGGATCATTTTCGATCGCAACAGCTTTGATTGGCACGGCGCCGCGACATTGGCCACTTGGGCGATGACCCTTTTTATACAAAGAGCTGAACATCGAGACACCCAGGCCATCCAGTCAAAATTGGACGAACTGTTGCGCGCCAACAGCGCGGCAAGAGACGAACTGACCCAGATCGACAAGCAGGAACCAGAAGAGATTGAGCGCCAGCGGGAGGCTGCGCGGCCTCAAGCGGGGGATTGAAGGTTGGCCCGCAAGTCGCCTTCGCGCCGGCAGTTCGCCGATGCTTCGCGCAAATTTAGGCAGCAGCATTTGCCAGGAGCCCTCGCTAGCCGTTCCCGAATAGGAGCCAACCGCTTTGCGGAACCTTTTCAAGGGTAATGCTTTACGCGTCCAATGGCACGCATCGCAGCTTCGTTCGCCAACACCACCCTGTGCTTTCTGCTGGGGGTAGTGATGCTCGCCGGTCTAGCTGCCTGCTCTTCATCCGACGCTGGAGGACAGCAGGCGCGGACCGCGAAGTCGGCGGCAAATTCAGTGATCATGGTGATCGACAGTTGGACTGCCGGCGCCGTGCCTTCCCACTACGCGGAAGCCACGTTGCACTCCTTGGCGCAGACGTTAGCTGATTTCGATAGCCAACAACAAAGGGCGGACGTTTCGGACTCATCCAAGCAATCGGCCCGGCAGCTCGTGGCCACCTCTGGGCGGGCCGAAGATGCCATCAAGAGCGGGAACCAAGGGGAAGCGGAGCAAGCACGCCAGGATTTACGGAATGCCATTGCCAAGTTGGTTGTGGCAAATCCGGCAGATCAAGCGACACATCCGTGAAAAAATTGCTGGAAATCTCTCTCGGCGTCGTCACCAGCGTTGGCGGCTTCCTTGAGGTTGGATCGTTGGCAACAGCAGCTCAGGCCGGTGCATTGTTCCAATTTCAGCTGGTCTGGGCGATTCTCCTCGGCACTATCTGCATCATTTTCCTTGTGGAGATGGCCGGCCGTTTCGCAGCCGTCAGCAAGCACACGATAGCCGACGGCATTCGCGAGCGCTTCGGCTTCAATGCGTTCCTTTGGCCTTTGGTCACCACGTTTCTGGTCAATTTCCTCGTGCTGTCTGCTGAGATCGGCGGGGCCTCCATTGCTGCCGAACTCGCCACCGGGATAGGCTTCCAATTGTGGGCGCTGCCGGTGGCCTTCATCACGTGGCTCTTGCTGTGGAAAGGCACTTTCGGCCTGATTGAGAAAGGCGTTTCGCTGTTGGGGCTGGTAACCCTCTGCTTCGTCGCAGCGGCGGTTATCCTCAGGCCTGACTGGACGCGGATCGCCATCGGTTCGGTTCCCTCCTTGCCACATCACGACACGGCCACTTACTGGTTCATGGCGGTAAGCATTCTGGGTGCTTCCATTTCACCATATCTCTTTATGTTCTATTCCGCGGGAGCGATCGAGGATAAGTGGGACAAGACCTATCTCGGCACCAATCGCGCCATTGCCGGACTCGGCATGAGTTTCGGCGGGACCATCTCCATTGGCGTGCTTATCGTCGCTGCGTTGGTGCTTGCAGCGAACGGCATCACCCAGGTGGACGATTACCATCAATTGCCATTGATGCTGACTCCGGTGTTCGGTTTCTGGGGCTTCGTGCTGTTCGTGGCCTCGCTAGGCATCGCCTGCTTCGGCGCTACGGTCGAAATCGCCCTTCAGCAGGCATACCTCGTCGCGCAGGGGTTTGGGTGGAATTGGGGTGAGGACCGCAAACCTCGGGACGATCCAGGCTTCACCATGGTCTATACCGTGACGATCTTCGCGGCCGCCATTCCGATCGCACTCGGCCTTGATCCGCTCAAGCTTACCATCTTTTCAATGGCCCTTACGGCCGCCAGTTTGCCGCTGACGGTCGTGCCATTTCTCTTCTTGCTCAATGACGGATCTTACATGGGCCAGCATCGCAACGGCGTTATCTCCAACGCGGCAGTGCTGTTTGTTATTGCGCTTGGCTTCATCCTCGCGGTCGTCACCATCCCGCTTCAGATATTGGGAGGCAGTTGATGTACCTTGTACGCGATGTTCTGGACAAGCAGATCGTCGATCGAAATCAGGTCAAGATCGGCAAGGTGGACGGGATAGTAGCCCGGCTGAGACAAGGTAAGCCCCCAAGGGTCATCGCCGTCGAGATCGGCTCGATTGCGCTGGCGCGCCGGTTGGGACCGCTTCCCGGACGCTGGATGGCCATTCTGGCCGCCAAGCTGGGCGGCGAACGACACGCCAAGCCTCATCGGATCGCATGGAGCAAGGCTCGCGACATTGGCCTGGACATCGAGTTTGATATTGATGTGCGCAAGACTGCCATCTTTGATTGGCAGGTCTGGCTTCGCGAACACATCATAGGCAGGATTCCGGGAGCTTGACGATGCAGACCGTAAATCTCGACCAACTGGCTGGCCGGCGCGTGCTTTCAAGGGAGGGTCATTGCATCGGTCATCTGGAAGAGATCGTCGCCGAGGAACATGGCGACGAATTGGTCGTCACCGAATACCATGTCGGTATTTTCGCGGCGTTCGAGCGTCTGTCCGCCTCGTCAATCGGCACCGCGATCCTCGACCTCGTTCGGATGCGACACCGCAAAGGCATTTATCGAATTCCGTGGGACAAACTCAACATTTCCGACCCGACACGGCCGACCGTTAGCTGCTCAGAGCAGGAGCTTGCAGCGTTTCAATCAAGCGCGTCAGTCAAACGCTGAAGTCTGGAGTCAGTCGCGATCCGCAACGACTCAAACTCGCTCCCGTCGTGGCCGCGAGCCAAGCTACGAAGAGCGCCGCGCGTCTGGCGACGAACCCGATGTACACATCCAGGAAAGTGACAGGGGTAGTGCCACCGCTGTCGAAACAGTTCATTAACCATCCCTACCAAGGTAAACACTTTGTGGAGAACCTACCAGGTTGCACAGGGTTGTGGGCGGGTCTGCAACAAAGAGGGCAAGCCCAGCCATGCACCGCCTACCTATCGCGACCGCCCTTCTGATTTCCTTCGCGACGGCTTACGGGCTATGCGTATGGGCATTTTCTGCCCACCGGGTTGACCTTTTTCCGCCTCACGTGTCACCGTTGGAAATACGCGGGTTTGAATAGGTGACAAGGCGGAACTGGTAGTCTACAGGCGCGTTCCTCTGCGGGCCTATTAACCGGAGAGCGAGTATGGACGACGACCTGCGCCTGAAGCTCAAGGAACTGAGCGCGAGTATGCAAAGCAGGGCGGACGAACTCGCGTTGCCCGGCGGGAACACTGATATTTCCTCACTGATGTCCGGTATCGCCGTCATCTTGGAGGCGCTTCTGGTCATAGCCGAAGAAACCCGAACGCCGCGTTCTGGTCCGACTGTAGAGCCAGGCAGTAGTTAAATGCTCCGCAATACTCGCGTCGGCTTGCGAAGCCAAGGTTCGCAGGCCACGATTCAAGCGGCACCAAAATGAGTTCGTCGCTGTACGGCATTTTCGTGGGAAAGCTCAGGGCTGACACGTAACTGCACAAGGCTGTGTTTCCTTGGCGATTGCTTGTGACCCATTGCCGAACCTGACCTCAGCTCAATCCAAAGTGTGCCCCTTGTGCATTTCGGATTGAATGGCAGGCTCACATATCTGGCTACTCCACCCCCGCCATGATTGGCAAGCGCAGCGATATGGCGGGCGAGCTTGGCTCCTGCTCGCCCTCCTCCGTATCCATCCAGGTTTTCAATTCGACGCCCAGGTTCTCGTTGGCGCCGGCAATGAGATCGGATAAGGGTCTGAAACCGCGATCTTGTCAGCCTCTCGGGCACCCGCCATCATCTCAACCCCGCAACCCGAGCGCTCGGAGCCAGGCGTCGACCTGACCCAAAGGCGTCCTGTGGCCATTGGTCGGCGGTGCGATCGCCCAAGATGTCAGTCTCTTCGCCGAACTTGCGAACACAAGTCGTGGTCTCGAACGACGGGGTAATACAGTTCGACGTCCCGCCTGGTCTGGCTTTCACGAAACCATTGTCGGCCACCATCAACGGAAAGGCGATCCCAAGCCCGAGATGGTCGTCAATCCTGATCACGATGATTGCGCAACTAAAGGCAACGGGCCTCGAGGGTGACAAGCTTGTTCGTGAACTGGGGATCCCGGCCAAGGCCGCCAAGTTCGAGGACGAGGGGTTCAAGTACCACCCTAACCTAGGCATTTCGGTGCAGGGCCAGTCCGCCTCTGACGCATGGAAAGAGGTCGACCGCTTTGCCAAAAAGTGGGGCATCCCTGTCCCGGTTGAATTTTGGTGGCGCCAGAATCCAAAGGCCCAGCATCCAGGCGGCACCGGCCTACTAAGGTCTCCTAACAGGTGTAGCCGTGCCGCATGCCTGCAGTTGATGCCAAGCGGGGGGACGATGATACATGCGATCCATAGACGCTCATCTACCCGAGGAACTTGTTATGGCGATGCCACTCCAGCGAGCTGGAAGAAGGCAAGACTGAAGGCCAGGATCGGTAACAGCAGCGTCGTGCCATGCAGGTCGTAGTAGTGCCTGCCGTTGTCAAAGTCGGCCTTGAGCCGGCCGCTCACTACAAAGCGCAGGTCCTTGTCCACGGTCACGTACCCCAGGTCAAAGAGCTTGTGGATGTCAGTTCGCAGTAGAAGGCCATTCGGGCCTTCGTGCTCTCCACCGTCCGCATAGGATCGAATGTGAGCGGCATCGAGGATGGGGAGGGAGTGATTCAGGCCTACACAAACGCCGCTGAAAACAGGCCGGAATACGACACAACCAATTGTAATCAAAAATAAATCCTCTTTGGGACATTCGGCAACTATCGGCAGGTAGGTTTTGGCCCTAACGGTCTGTCTGACGGTCCTTGCCCATGTTGCTACGACCGATTTTTCAAAGTACCGTCACGACCAACTGAGCTTGTGACGGTACTTTTTCTCTTTAAGACATTGAAAATTAAAGAGATTTCCTGTCGTAAAGCCTCAGAATTGCGCTGACGGTACTTTCGATGAGGCAGCAGGAATGTTGACGGACGCCGCTCTTAAAGCACTGAAACCAAAGGGAAAATCTACAAGGTTACAGACCGTGACGGTATGTATGTCAAAGTCATGCCGAGTGGCGCGATCTCGTTTCTGCTCGACTACAGACTGAACGGGCGCCGGGAAACCGTTCAACTAGGCAGATATGGACGAGACGGAATCTCGCTCGCACTCGCCCGAGAAAAATGCCTGGACGCCAGGCGTGCCATCAGGGATGGGCGCTCCCCTGCGATCGAGAAGCAGCGGGAGAAGCGGCGCATCAAGGAGGCGAAAAGTTTCGGCGAATTCGGCGCGAAGTGGTTGACTGCCGGTCCTATGGCCGACAGCACTCGGGCAATGCGCCGCTCAATCTTCGAACGAGAACTGCTCCCGGTCTGGAGAAACCGGCTGCTGCCTGAAATCACACCTGACGATCTTCGGGCACTTTGCGCGAAGATCGTCGATCGCGGTGCTCCTGCGACGGCGATCCACGTTCGCGATATCCTGAAGCAGATTTACAGCTTCGCAGTTCTTCATGGCGAGAAAGTCGCCAATCCCGCTGACGACGTAGGGCCTGCCTCCATCGCCAACTTCGTTCCACGGGATCGCTCACTCACCCCTTCAGAAATTCGAGTGATGCTGAAGCAGCTCCAGCACATCGCGACGCTTCCCACGATCCGCCTTGGAATGCGGCTGTATCTGCTGACCATGGTGCGAAAGAGTGAACTGCAAGACGCTGTCTGGGACGAGGTTGATTTCGAAAACGCAGTCTGGACGATTCCGAAGGAGCGAATGAAACGCTCGAAGGCGCATAACGTCTATCTGTCCCGCCAGGTGCTCGACATTATGATCGCTCTGAAAACCTGCGCGGGCAATTCGAGATACCTGCTGCCGTCGCGATACGACTCAGACGCTCCGATGTCGCGCGCGACCTTTAACCGAGTAACCTATGCGGTCGTTGAACGCGCCAACGTTGAGGGCCTGCCACTGGCGCCATTCACTGTCCACGACCTGCGACGAACAGGGTCGACGCTGCTCAACGAACTTGGCTTCAACAGCGATTGGATCGAAAAGTGCTTGGCCCACGAAGATGGCCGTTCGTCGCGTGGCGTCTATAACAAGGCTGAGTACGAGGTGCAGCGGCGCCACATGATGCAGGAATGGTCGGACATCATTGACGCGTGGGTCGATGGCAGGAAATACGCTCCGGCGCTTATTTCGCCTTCGATGCCCCTTTTAGAGCCGGATCCGGCGCTTTGACGGGGCGAGTTCGGCGTTGCGAAATGTCTGGGCTCGGAGCACGCACGATTGGCTTCGACCGTCGCGCCGCGAGCCATGCCTCAACCTCGTCCAGATCCCAAACCACGCATCGTGGTGTCAGAGCGAAGCGGCGCGGGAATTCGCCGCGCTGTTCCATTTCGTAGATCGTACTGTCCGCCAGCGGCACGATTTCTCGCAGCCGCTGCCTGCGAATGGTTCGTCTGATTGGCAGTGGCTCTGCGCGGCTCATGCTCCCGGTACCTCTGTCGTGGACGCTGAAACTGGTCGTCGTGGAGCCACTTGCGGGCACACCCTGCAAATCGACATCGTTTCCACACTGACCAGCCTAGTAATCCGGGCATTCGCCGTCAACTGGACTAACCGGTTCGTGGTCCGCTTACATTCGGTGGGGCCGTGCCAACGGCGAATTCCGAGATTGTCGTTTCAATCCCGGTTTGCACAGAAGATGCCGCCCGTCCAGGCGATAGGCGCGACAATTGTTTTGACAGTGTAATAGACCGCCGCAGCTCTCAATGCTCCCAGCATCCGGATGAGCTGATAGTAGATGACGAAAGCGATCCCGGTCCCTGCCAGGCCAAGTCCGAAGACTAGCGCCAGCAGTGAATCGCTTCTGGCCCCCTTCGCGGCGCCGGGACACTGGAGGAAAGTTGCAAAAACCATCTGATAGGTCGCGAGCTTAACTGGACCAAGGCCCAGCGACGCCGGTAGTCGCTCTTGTCGTAATGGTTTCACCAACGAAGGCCCAACCAACGTTGTTCGCCCTGCGCGTCTCGGTCTACAATGATATCGACGGAGCACCTGCTTTGATCGGATTCGGCTTTCTGTTGGGTGCCGTAGGGCTTGCCATCCAGTTTCGGTCAGGGAAGCCGCCGCGAGGCCGGGACTAGTTCCCATCCGCTATTGGCAGTCACCTCGGCACGCAAGCGCTGCTGTAAGCGAGGGCTAGGCCTTCTCCGCAGCTGCCTTGAGCATTGCCTCGCCGACGACATGCTCGCCAGCGGCGATAAGGGCGTCCCCAGCGCCGCGTATGTCGCGGACGTCCTTGTTCTGGCTGAGCTTGGACTTCCCGACCAGGCTGGTGATCTCGATCTGCATCGCGACGATGGCCTTGACCATGGTGTCGATGCAATCCTTCGGAGCGTCGCCCATCTTCCACGGGACCGGCTGGATGGATTCATGTCGGTGGGTGAGCTTGGCGACGTTTCTTCGGACGTACCGTTCGTCGTCATGGATCGTCACTCGTCCATGCGCGTGAACAACCATGTAGTTCCAGGTCGGCACCTGCTTGTGAAACTCGTGCTTGCTCGGATACCAGTTCGGCGAGACCTAGGCCTCGTCTGCGCGGAAGATTACCATCACCTCGTCGCCGTCACGCAGTTCCTCCCACACCGGGTTTTTTCGCGCGACATGGCAGTTCAAGATGCCGAGACCACCTTTCGAGCGGTCAAGCTCGAAAGGAATGTGGTTGGCGTCGAGCTTGCCGCTACTGCTGGTGACGAGAATGCCAAAGCAATTTAGAAACGCGACAATGACGCGCTTTTTGGCGCCGAAGTGAGCACCCCGATCGGGCGTAAGCTGGTCAGGAAAATCCAAATTCATTTCTGCCGCAAAAAGGCGCCATGGTGCGATGCACAATAGCGTGTTGCAGGTGCGAAGCGTCTAGTTTAGTCTGTCCTTGTTTAGTTCATCCTTGTAGGGCGACTGGAGCGACAATGGCGACTCGCGAGGTTTGGCTTGATACAACCAAAGGTGTCGGCATTCTACTTGTGGTTGCTGCGCACATCGCTGGCGCGGGCACTGATCCCTGGGATCCCCCTTTCGCCAACGCGATACTGCTATTTCATATGCCGCTTTTCTTCGTCATCTCCGGCTACGTTTATAAGCCTGCGGACCGTGGCCAGCTGTTCTGGAAGAAAGTCGCCAGCCTAGCCGTGCCCTACGTGGCGTTTTTGTTGGTTTTGACGCTGGCGGTTATATCGAGGCGGACGCTGCTCGGCGATTTTCCAGCTCGTTGGGAGCTGCGTGAAATGGCCATCGACGACGTCCTGGGTGGTATGCGCCTTTGGCGTGATTTTGGCGTATTCTGGTTTGTTACCTGCCTCTTTTTCACCCAGCTCATTTACAACGAGATTGCGAATTGGGCTAAAAGCCCTGGTAGCCCTCGAATGCTGGGGTTTGTCGCGCTCTTCGTGCTTCTAGGCTATGTGATCCAGCTCGAGTGGCCAATGAACCGTTCGCCTTGGGCGGTCGCCGCAGTGCCAATTGCGCTGTGCTGCTACTGGTTTGGGCACCTGCTTAGGACGTACCAACTTCGTCAGGGAATTCTGTGGAGTTTCGTTGCGGTGGTGTGCGCCCTCGCTGTCGGCGCAGCTGTTAGCGGTGCCGAAATCCAGTTCAACATGAAATATTCGATTTTCGGTCCGCCCGTGCTCGGACTTCTGATCGCGCTGGCGCTGTCACTGGCTCTTCTAATTTTAGTAAGAAAAGCAGCCGCGGTCGAAAGAGTAGCCGTGCCGATGGCGAGGCTGGGGGAGGCATCATTGGTGATCATGTTTTTGCATCAATTCTTCCAATTTTCCCTTCGTGATGTCGGGGTCTCTAACGAGGCTGTGATCATGGCGGTTGCGGTCTCCGGACCATTTGCGATCTACCTTCTATTGAAGCGATCTGCATGGCTGTCGCCGTGGTTCCTGGGAACAGGCGGCGGTGCGCCTGGTCGTGCAATTGCTAGGCTCCGCAGCGGAGTGGGTTGGCGTGTCGCGAAATATCAACACGAAGTCATCCACTTCGCGAAGCCATATGCTGCGCAAGCCTTGATTGCCCTTAGATGGCCGCTTAGACGAAAGGGCCGGCCGCATGGGTTGCCTGGGGACCTGATCGTATCCTTAACGTCTTATCCTAAGCGGTTCCCGACCCTGCATTTGACTCTGCGCTGTCTCCTGTCACAGACGGTTGCACCTGACCGAGTTATTCTATGGGTCACCGCTGAGGATGGGGCGCAGCTGCCTGCCTCCGTTACAGATCTTAAACTCCAAGGGCTCGAGGTCCGTTTTTGTAAGGACATTCGCTCCTACAAGAAGATCATTCCGACGCTGCTCGCCTTTCCAGCAGCGTACATCGTGACGGCAGACGATGATGTCTATTACTCGCGGCGGTGGCTGGAACAGCTTGTCGCACGAGCGGGTGAAAAAACCGTCGTTTGTCATCGAGGCCACTCGGTTGCATTCGATGATGCGGGGCGAATTGAGCCTTACAGCAAATGGTCATTTGATGTCACCGAAACAGTGGGAATGCTTTTCCCGACCGGTGTCGGTGGAGTGCTCTATGGCCCCAAATCGCTCTCGCCAGAAACAGTGGATGAGGACAAGTTCACCGACCTCTGTCCCCAAGGCGATGATATCTGGTTGTTCTGGATGGGCCGGCGCGTTGGCAGCAAATACATAAAGACGAAAAACCGCTGGGTCGAATTGCCTTGGAAAGGATCGCAGGTTTCTGCTCTGCATTTGACCAATGTCGGGTCCGGCATGAATGACGAACAGATCCAGAAAGTCACAAGCCACTTTGGCCTCCCTGCAGCCAGGGGGCTTTCGCCAGATCAGCTGAGGCGCTTCAGTGCTGAAGAAATGGTTACAAGGATCCAGGACGCAATTGACATCAAAGGCGTCCTAACAGGAGACGAGAGCCGGCTCGTGTGGACTCAAGACAGTGCTGGTGAGCACCGATAGAACGTATGCCTGCCCACCAAAGGCTGGCGCACCGCTCAGCCGGCGAATAGACCACATGGGGCACCCTCCAGTTCAAGCCGTCGTCGTCACGACGTTTCATTGTCCCGGTGTGATCGATCGAGAGTTGACCACCAAGCAAGATAGGCTGGCCTCACTTTGTTTGCGATTCCGCAAAGGCAGCTGACGGGACAGGCCTGCGGTGCCCGAGCCTGCGAAGTGGTGCTATTGTGACGGTCTATCCCGGAAGTTGCCATTCCGCTACTGGACCATAGCTGCGGGCTGCAACGCGCCGTCAATGCCCATGCACCGCGCGACCTCGGCCAGTCCGGCCGCGCCTCTAGTAGTTTGTCGAGATCGAACGACCTTTGCGCCTCATGTCGGCCATTGAAGTCTGGCTTGCCATAACCGGAAAATAGACATTGCTAGTGTCGACGGCGAGGTCGCCGTTGCGCCTCGAAGCGGGACACTGATGGATTGTTTTAGGCCCTTGCTCGAAAGGTCTCGACGAATTTGACAAAGGCTGGCGATGAGTGTCCATTTTTGATCAGGTCGATGCACGCAGGCTTGATGGCGGCCTCTGAATAACCGAACTTGGAAGCTGCCGGTCTGCTTCCGGCCCCTTCCGGTGATTCACAAGCCGGCCGATAGCCGAAGTGAGCCAGCGCTGTTGACGTCGACAATGCATAGGCCGCCACTGCATATTCGCCTACGTCGCCGGCCACGGCTTTGAGTATTGGAGGCTTGGCCACATTCACTTTCGCCAAGTGTATTCTGGTGCGAGCACGCTCGTCATGCCAGGGAATTCCTCAAGGGAGGGACATCAACGAGGCAGGCGAGAATTCGATTACGCTTATCACCATTCGCGACGATCGCTCCGTCGGGGTCGAGGAGCTCGCGAGTGGCGTGCAGTTCGATCGGGTAGGCGCATGCCGACCAGCCGACCCTTGAATTGCGCGATTTTTGGATCGATCACTTCGGCGCGCAGTGCCTTTAGATAGGAAAGAGTTCCCACCTCATCGGCCCAGAGATGGTCCGCTTTGGGTGGCGGGCTCAACAGGTGAACGTCCGCTATCGTTTTTCGGAGGTCAGAAGCCGCCATTCCGCAGTCGGCCCCACTCTTGCCGAGCCAGCACAAGGCGTTCCTCCTGGCCAATCATGGCTGAAGGAGAAACAAAATGGGACATTCTCACTACGAACCTGCCGCTCGTGATCGCTGCGCATGGAACGCGGGCAAGAAGGTCGGAACGAAACGCCCGCTGAAACCTCGACAGATATGGGCGATCCGCGAATGCAGCTTAAACAGAAACAACTCACCGGGTTGCAAGGCGCGGAAATGGGTGCGGCCACTCGGCGACCAGAAATTTACCTCCTCGACCTGACGAGCCGAGAGGTAGTCGAGCCAATCATTATCAGGGACGCCCACGAAGATGTTGACCATGGCGCGACTTTGCATCCTGCGAACTGTTTGGGCAACCCACCCCATAACGCCATTGTATGACGCACCGGTTTTATCGACTTTCGGGCGCCGTCATCGGAGCTGAGGGGCCGCTTTCCAAAATGAGCGGTGACTGAGCTGCAGTGAACTCAGCATTCGCGTATTGTAGAACCGAGCCTTAGTTCAAACGTTGTCTAACGATGCGATTGCGGACTGCAGCACGTTGATCAGGCATGAGCGATAGCAAGGCAACTTCGAGCGGAAACGATCGTCCCGGGGCGACGGCGGCATTTCCATATGACCGCATGACGGTCGAGCGGTTTAGAAAGACCTTTCCTCGCGCCCGCTGGAACGACGATCTGAAGGCGTGGTTCGTCCCAGGCAAAACTGCGGCGCGGCGTTTCGATCGATGGCTCGAACGAGAGCGTTCTCAGACGGAAACCCATGCCGATCTCAAAGGCCGGGACGCCTTTGCCTTTGATCCCACCCTTTCCAAGTATCTTCGGCGGCTTGATGATCATTTGGAAGTGGTGACGCCCTATTCACGCACCGTCGTTGACGAGATGCGCGAGTTGCCATTTGCCTCCTGGGATGCCGATCGCCGTTTGTGGACGGTCCCCTACCGGTCATATGAAGCCCTGCGCCGGCACTGGAGCCGGATCGAGGAGGCGGCCAGGCGCAACGAACCGGAAGAGCGCAAGAAACGCCGAGACGTTAGTCGAGGGTCGGAAAAGGAACGGGCCGCGCGTGCGCGTGCCAACGAACGGCGCCGCAGGCGCTATCCGCTCGATCCGAAGAACCTGCCGCCCTTTGGCCGGCCAGTTATGACGTCTACGTATGGCGTGGTCGTTTTCGTCGGTTGCGGTGGCGAGCCGGTCGATCCGGAGATCCTTCTTGCCTCTTATGCCGATGTTCCAACCTCAGCCGATAGCGTTTGGGGCCAATGGCGTCCGGCTACCCTCGCCGAACTCGTGAAAACGTGGCCCTCGCGTTCTGGATCGAAGATTGACGACGGGATTTGGAGACAACCCACGATCGACGAGTTGCGGGTGGCAAGAAAGACCGCCGGCAGCAGGGAGCGGCGACGTTCTCGCACTGGCGCCTAAGGGAGTGTGCTGAGTTCCCGCTCGATCTGTCCTGCCGAGGCGAGAATGTCGTCGAAGCTCGACGCTACGCCAAAGATCACGGCAGTCGTGCCGGCGTAGTCGCGCGCGAACGCGTCGGCCATCTCGGCACCGGCTGATCGCGAAGGTTCCGGCACTGCGGAAGCTAGATCATAGTCGGGCCGATCGAAAACATGCGGGCGTGACCCAGCAATCGGCGCCAAGATCGCGATCGGCGAGCGCAGCCTCGCCGATTTCCGACTGCACGAGAGAGTGCAGGTCGTCGCAATGGGTAGATCCCTTTCCCCGCCTGCCGCAGTTCGCTGCGCCGCTCAACAGGTTTCGGAAACAAAGGCCGTCCGGAGAATGCTACAAATTTCGGACAAGGTGGAGCGGCTGAGGCAGCTGCAATGACCTCTGAATCACTGCCGAATTCGACCTAAATTCGGGCTACTCAAGCTCAATCCATGCCGGCGCATGATCGCTAGGCTTCTCCCACCCTCGGGTCTCAACATCCACCCCGGCACCGCCAAGCCGGGGCGACAACGAGGGACTGATGAGCAGGTGGTCCATTCGCAGGCCGGAACTCTTGTCGTAGCCGCCGCCATAAGTGTGATTCCAATAAGTATAGATCCCCTTTTCCGGATGAATGCGCCGGACCGCATCGGTCCAGCCGTCCTCAAGCATCCCGGCATAGGCTCGCCGGCTCTCGGGAAAGTACACTGCATCCCTAAGCCATCGTCGCGGCGCCACAGCATCAATCGGGGTTGGAACAACATTATAGTCCCCGCACAGCACGGTCGGCACGCCCTCTTTGAGGAGGCCCCGGCCGTAGCTGATCAGGCGGTCGAACCAGTCCAGCTTGTAGTCAAACCTTGGACCAGGGGCGGGATTTCCATTTGGCAGGTAGAGACAGCCGACCACGAGCCCGCCGATCTCGGCCTCGATATAGCGGCTATGGCTGTCGTCGGGGTCGCCGGGAAGCCCGCGTCGACGCTCGATGGGGTCGGCTCCGCGAGCCAGGATTGCGACCCCGTTGTAGGATTTCTGGCCGTGCCAGATTGCACCATACCCAGCGTCGCCGATTGCCCCGGCCGGAAACTTTTCGTCGGAGGTTTTGAGTTCTTGAAGACACACGACGTCATAGTGCGTGGCCTGGAGCCACGCGAGCAGCACCGGCAGACGACCATTAACACCGTTCACATTGAAGGTGGCGATGCGGACCATCGCTTTGGCGGCCCGCTATTTCGTGAGCTTGTCCTCGACCTTCTTGCGGCTGTTTCCGACCGATTTCACGGCCGACTTAACCTCGGCCTTGCTGACACCGGTCTTGCCCGCCTCATATTTCAACTCGTGATCCTGCCCACCGGCTATCTTTGCCCGGTCCTGACTGCGTCCACGGGTCGTCTGAGAAGTGGCCATTTTCTTCCTCCAAGGGTTGCCTTCCAGTTTCCAACAACGCGCTCAGACTCTTCCGGTTCAATTCATCAACGCGCGTGTGGACAAAATGCCCAGGAAGAGCATTAAATCGCCCTATGTATTCGAGTTCGGCAGGTCGGCCGGAGAGGCCGCCCTCCGCAAACAGCGCACATCGCGCCGGGACTCAGTATCTACCTCAAATCTCTGCCTCCCAGGTTGCGCCCTTCCAGCTCTGCACCCTGACTGACGCCATTCCAGTGGGAACGAACTGGCTCTTCGAGATAGTGATCCTGCCGTCGCTGGCGGAAACTCACCAAAGGCTCGGCGCTGATCGACGGCGAAATCGTCGCCGGCAGCCAGGGCCGAACGAAATTCTCCCTGCTCAAGACTAGCATTGCTGCCGGCATGCCGCTTAAGTCATGTCTTCGACTTGCTGGAACTGAACGGCGGCGATCTCTCGGATCAACCGCTCCTCGAGCACGCCTCGCGCTGCCGAGCCGCCGACTGCCACCGGTTTGCCGCGCAATCCGACAAACGTTGTGCGTGGCGACTTCACGCCAATCGCCCCAAGGTGAGCGGCTACATCACCGAGGTCGCCATACATGACAATCAGGCGGTGAAGACCGGGGACATCCTGTTTCGAATGGACGATAACGACTATCGCGCCCGAGTCGACCAAGCTGCCGCCGAGCTTGCCAATGCACCGTGCGCTCCTCGCCAAGCAGATCTGCACATTGCCCGAAGAGCTGCGGCGCTCGTTGACACGGGACCAGGGCAAGGAGATGGCTCGTCACAGGAGCGTCACCGTTGCAACCGATCTACAGGTCTACTTCTGCGATCCGCGCAGTCCCTGGCAGCGCGGCACCAACGAAAATACCAACGGTATGCTCAGGCAGTACTTCCCGAGAGCAACCAACCTCTCCCGTGTATCCCAGGCCCAACTCAACGCCGTCGCTCTGCGGCTCAATCAGCGCCCCCGAAAAATCCTGGACTTCGAAACGCCGGCCGATAGGCTACTAAAGGTGTTGCGATGACCGGTTGAAATCACCGGTGGAAAGCGGTCAGGCAGCTTTCAATTCGATCGGCAAAAAAACAGCCTTCATTCGGGAATACTCACGCCATAGGGTGCCGAAGTTGCGGATAACGCTGAACACAGCGGCGGCGGCAATCCGGGGGTCGTCGCTTTGGGTCACTGCGCTGATGTAGAAGCCAGCGCGCACACGAAACGATCTTCGGAGCGGCCACTGCCGGGAAGGAATTTGAGGGAGTCGACCGCTTTGCGGTGACGGAAGGCATGGCCGAGCGAACGCCGAAGGCGCGGGCTTCGTAGCTTGCGGCAGCCACCACGCCGCGCGCAGCGACCCCGCCAACGGCAAGCGGCTTGCCGCGCAAGTCCGGGTTGTCGCGCTGTTCGACCGACGCGTAGAACGCATCCATGTCGACATGGATGATCTTGCGCGGATCCGCGCCGCGGTCAGGGGCCATTTGCCTGCAATGCCAACGCGCCAAGGTCTGAGCTTCGTACTGAACGATCCTATAATCTTCAGATTGCGAATTCAGCCTGTGTGCGACCCTGACGGAGACGCGAAATCACAAAACTTCTGCAGGGATGGGGACGAAGGATCTCGTGTTCCGGGCGCGTCATGTCGAGCCAGGCCGAGCGCTCTTTCCGGCGCAGCACCGCCATCTGGCGGTCGTGGTAAGGCGCGATGTCGTCGTTGGCCTGGATCGTGAGAATTGCGTAGGCTTCCGGCCAATCGCGCGTCGCCGGTCGCCAGATGCCGGCGAAATAAAACCAGTCGCCGTTGGCTAGGCGAAAGCTGTAGTTCTTCCCCTGGCTGCGGTGCCGGAATTCGGACGCCGGCACGAGGCAGCGATGGCTCGGGAATGATCGATCCTCCGCGCGCACCACGGTAAAGGGGCGGCCGCCTGGTTCCTTCGGCTGAAATCCCCATGGCAACTTGAGCATCTCAACATCGCCGCCGTAGCGTCTTATGATGACGCGGGGTTCATCGAGCGAATTGTCGGAATCGAAAACTGTTGCGCTCATTGCCAAAAGAACATAACAGGAACGGAATCGCCGCGCAATGCCGCAGAGACAGGTGAGACATGTGCAATGATTATCGGCTGATGGTGGACGTCGCCTCGATCGTCGAGGATTTCGCCGATCTCAAGATCAAGATCCGCTTCAGTGAAGGCGCGCCGAACATTGAAGCGCGCGAGGACATCAAGATAACGGATGTCGGGCCGATTATCCGCCCGGTCGCCTGCGCAAGCGGCGAGGGTGATCTGGTACAGCGCCGGTGGAGCTGGCCCGGACAGAACAAGCGGCCAGTCTACAACTTCCGCTCGGACGGCCGCGAGTTCGCCTCGAATCGCTGCCTGATTCCGGCCGATGGCTTTTACGAATTCACCAACCCGACGGAGAAGGGCAAGAAGCGCAAGGACAAGTGGCTCTTCACCAAGCGCGACGAGCCGGTCTTCTGTATCGCCGGGATCTGGCGTGAGACCAATGATGTCGGCGAAGCGTTCACGATGCTTACCATGGAGCCCGGTCTTGACATTGCCCCGTACCACGACCGGCAGATCGTCATCCTCGATCGCAAGGATTGGGCGTCATGGCTCGACCCTTCGATCTCCGCCAAATCATTGATCAAGCCGTTGCAGGCAGGCACGCTTTCGGTCGAACAAGTCGGTTGATCCGAGGCGGGCCTGGCAGCGACCGGCCTAAAATTTGCGTTTTGCTCGCTCGTAGTGCCGATGGGCCTTTGCGCGATTCCCGCAATCTCCCATTGAACACCATCTGCGGTTCTGCGCGCGACTCTCGTCGACGAAAAGCCAGCCACATCCCCTGTCATCCTGGCACTGTCGTACCTTCTTCGATCGGACGCCGGTCATAAGCTCTGCTGCAGACATGGCGATCGGCATCAGGAAGCTGCTCGCTACGGCAGCAGCTGAAGCCGGCGCGCGCCAGCCGTATTCTCCCGCCTGCCACGCGATGGCGGCACTCGCTCCGTTGGGCAGCAGAAATTTGTTGAAGGCTTCAATGTCTCTCGATCGCGGCGTTTGGCCATCGATGCGCGCGACCAGGAGATTGTAGATAACTTCGCGCAAAGCAATCGCGTTTTTATAGACGGAGCGGGCCGTATCGACGTCCGTTTTCCAATCACGCTGGAACTCGGCCTTCCGGCCGCGAGAAAGCAGCCCATTCGCCTGAAACCAATCCAGCAGCGCAATGGGAGAGGGAAGCCTCTCCTCAACGTCCGTACGCAACCTCCAAGCCGCTGTGTTTACAAACCGCATAGCCAGATCCTCGCTGGCAAGCTTGCTCTCTGCGGCGCGCATCGCCCCCGAACCTTTAGATGGCAGGGAACCAACACGGGTCATTCGACTTAACCCTCTGTCTAACCTCTTATTAGGTTATAATTAAGATGACCGCAATTTCAAGAGAAAAGCTCCCGATCCTGCTCGGTTTTGGCGCCATTTACCTGGTTTGGGGCTCAACATATCTCGCGCTCGCCGTGGCGCTGCAGACGATACCGCCTTTTGCCCTGATGGGAACACGCTCGATGGTCGGCGGCCTGCTGTTGCTAGCGTATTCGAAGGCCAAGTCCGACGCCAACGGTTCCGCAAAGTCCTGGCTCCGGGCAAGCGTCTGCGGCATCCTGTTCTTCGTCGGCTGCCATGGGGTTCTAGCTTACGCGGAACAACGAGTACCATCGGGTCTTGCGGCGCTGCTGCTAGCTACAATCCCGTTCTGGATTATCGGCGGAAGAAGCCTTCTCGGCAGATCGGAGCAGCCCTTCGCCAGGACGATGCTGGTGCTCCTTCCCGGTGTCGTTGGTGTGCTGCTTGTTGCCTGGCGCAGCATCGCGGGCCCCGCGGCGCTTCATCTGTCCGACATCCTGCTGCTGCTGATGGCGTCGGCGTCGTGGGCCTTGGGCACGATCATCGCCGAAACAAGCGGCAAGGAGGTGTCTTCGGTAGCTCTCTCAGGCCAGGAGCTCGTCGCGGGCGGTGCCGCGCTGTTGGCGCTGAGCGCGTGGCGTGGAGAGCCTATTCCCGCGATCTCGGACATCTCGCTGCCATCCCTTCTAGGCTGGAGCTACCTAACACTCGCCGGCACCGTCGTCGCCTTCGGCTCCTATATCTGGCTTCTCAAGAAGGTCTCGCCGAGCGTGGCCGCGAGCTACACCTTCGTCAACCCTGTGATCGCTGTGCTCCTCGGCTGGGCGTTCCTCGGCGAACAACTCACCGCAATCACAATCATCGGCGGTCTTCTCGTCCTGGCCTCGGTGGCCACGCTGCTGTTGGTCAATCGAAGCTCCACCCAGAAGGAAATCGCTCATGGTCAATGCAATGAACAACCCGGCCACCGGCTTCAGAAGAATACGGATCGGCGTCGTCGCCCCTCTGTCTGCAAGAGGCGCCAATCTTGGACATGAGGTGGTGCAGGCCGTTGACCTTTCAGTCGAAGATGCCAACGCACACTCCAGCGCTTCCGGCATCGCCTTCGAGGTAAACCGTTCCTGCGGCGCCTTCAGTTCCTGAAGACAGACAATGTCCGGATGTGCCTCTTGTAGCCAGCGCAGCAGCACTGGCAGGCGGCCGTTGACGCCATTGACGTCGTAGGTCGCAATTCTCATTGCAGATTCGGGAGGACTTGGTCGGCCCGGCCCCATTCCGCCAGAGCCTTTGATGCGGCGCGCTTCTTCAACTCGGGCGCATCGCCGACATGGAAATGAGAAGGCGCATCAATCGTCTTCATCTCCGACCAGCTGATCGGTGCTGCAACTGGAGCGCCAGGCCGGGACCTCGCGCTATAGGGCATGATGGCGGTCGCACCGCGCTGGTTGCGCAGATAGTCGACGAAAATCCGTCCCTTGCGCTTCGCCTTCGACAGCACAGCCGTGAAATGGGTCGGGTCGCTCTGGGCGACAGCCTGCGCGAGGCGAGAGGCGAAGGCCTTTACCTCAGGCCACTCGGCCCGCGGCGTAAGTGGCGCGATCACATGCACGCCCTTGCCGCCCGTCAGCATTGGGAAGGTCGTCAACCCGAGTGATTTGAGAATATCGCGGAACTGAAAGGCGGCGGCGCGAACCGCCTCGAAATCCAGTCCATCGTCGGGGTCGAGGTCAAACACAAGGCGGTCGGCCTTCTCGACGTCTTCGATGCGCGCTCCCCATCCATGGAACTCGATCGTTCCCATCTGGACACAGGTCATAAGCCCCTCGGCATCGTCGACATAAAGGTAGGGCTCCTCGTGACCATCCTTTTCGGTGATCCCGACGTGATGGACCTTGTCGCCGAAGCTCCCGGCGTCATGCTTCTGGAAAAAGCATTTCTTCGCCCGGCCCTGCGGGCAGCGGACAAGGCTGATCGGCCTGCTGCCTGCCCAGGGAAGCATGATCGCCGCAACGTCGGCGTAATGATCGGCAAGCTGTCCCTTGGTGATGTTGGATTCGGGGTAGATCACGCGGCCGCGATTGCTGATCGCGACCGTACTTGTCGCCGGCGGAGGCAACGTCGCGGTGTGATGTTCCGTCTCAAGCGCAACGGCTTCCGGCTTCTTGTCCTCGCGCAGGCCAAGATAGCTCGGATGGCGCAGTGTCCCTTCATTGGTCATCTCGGTGTATGCGATCTCGGCAACAAGTGTCGGACGCAGCCAGTGCGCGCCGCGAACCTCCGCGCGGGGTGCTTCGACCGTGGCGGCCGTCTGCTCGAGCGGCGCCATGGTCTTCATCAGCCGGGCCATCTCGGCGGTATCGAAACCGGTCCCGACCTTGCCGGCATAGCGCAGCTTTCCGCCGACATGGACGCCAAGGATCAGCGATCGAAACGCGCGATCCTTGTCTGAAGGCGTCCAGCCGACGAGCACGAATTCCTGACGCTTGATGCACTTGATCTTCAGCCAGCTTCCATCGCGGGCGCCGACATAGTCCGAATCCGCCATCTTCGAGATAACCCCCTCGAGGCCAGCCCCGCAGAATCGGTGCAGCAATTCTTCCCCCCGGCCCTGGATATGATCCGAGTAGCGAAGGACGGGGCTCTTCGCCGGCAGGATCGCCTCAAGCTTCTGCTTGCGCTCCAGGAGCGGCAGCCTCGTCAGGTCTTCCCCGTCGAGCTCCAGCAGGTCGAACGCATAAAAATCGATGCTCGCGGGAGCACCTTTCAATGCGTTCTGTAGCGCCTGGAAACTGGATCGGCCCTCCGTGTCGATGACCACGGCCTCTCCGTCAATGAGGGCGGAGCGAACCTTGAGCTTGCGTGCCTCCGAAAGGATAGAGGGGAAGCGGCCGGACCAGTCCAGGCCGGAGCGCGTGTAGGCGCGCGCCTCTCGGCCGCCCACGGCGACGAGGATGCGGTAGCCGTCGTATTTCATTTCGTGGATCCAGCGATCGCCGGCGGGAACCGTGTCCACCAGTTTTGCGAGCTGGACCGGCCGGAACGCGGGCGGCGGCGCGAGATTTGACGCGCCGCGCGAGGCTGGCTTCGCACGGGACGTTGAATATCCGTCCAGTGTGAGGCGACGCGACGTTGACTTGCTCACTTTACTTGACCCTGTTCAGACCGAACTGTGTGATGCGTCAATCGGAATACGCAGCCTATTTCTTCATTTTCTCCGCTGCGGCATTGAGCTTGTCGCGATCGTTGCCGACGCGCTTTATCAGCGCCTCGGCCTGCTCTTTGCTGAGGCCGTGCTTGCGGGCAAAATAAGCGACCTCGTAGCCTTCACCGCCGGCGACTTGCCGGCGGTCGGCCGCGCCTCGCTTCGATTTGTTATCTGCCATTGCCGTCTCCCCTGTTGCCATAGCTGCGCCGTCATGACGCTCGACCTGTAACGCGCCGGGTCGTTTTGCGATCCTTAGCCGGGCAAGAAATTCGGCGTTTCGCATCAAGCCCCGCGCCGACAAGGCCGATGCCTTATTGGCTGAGATTGCGGCGACGCCTGCCTAATCGTTAGCAGGTGTGGTCGCCAAGCTTGCGGTCGTCGTTCGGGAAGCACATGACAATAGCGACCTTGGCGAATTTCCGCTGCCGCACATCCGCTCTGCATTGGCCGACTTGCGGCGCCTCACGAAGCGATAAGCATCAGCCAACCGGCGGACGCGCCCGCGACCAGTCGGTTGCCTCGCTGTTCGAGCAACCCGGCATCGTCTTTCGCGGCCTGGCGCGCCTTCGGTGCGTGGAGCCAAGGCGATGAAGAGGCCTATCGCGCCTGGACGGACAAATTCAAAACATAGCACGGCGCAAGCCAGTAGGCATAGCGAAAGTCCTGGTCTGACCGCTCGGCGTCAGGATCGCCGCTCGTCCATTCGACAATGACGGAATCCAAGGATTTCGCTCAACGCCGCGTCCCCCTATCAAATCCCTGACAAGGGAAGGACGCGAATGAAGCCGGATACATCGCAGTGGCGTGACCCACAGGCATATACGTTCGTCAAAGGCGCCGGCGCCGATGTGGTCGCCTGGGAATTCCTGCGACGCAATCCGCAGTATCAGCAGGACTTCGCGGCCTCCCGCTCAGCCAAGGCGATGCGCGCGCTGCGCAAGCGCTGGGGTTTGCAGTTTCGCCGCCAGGCCTGACCAGTCCGCGGTCGAGCAGCCCGTCTATTGGGCACCAGAGATCGACCCTGGGGTCGTCAATCTTGTCGAGGTTCCGCCCGGTCTGCGCGCCGGCGAGGGCAGCGCATCCGACGTCCCGCTTGCTGCGGGCCGGCATGACGAGATAGGTCTTCACATGCTTTCTTCGCTTGGCGGCACGCAACTGGCGCTTCTCGGCGGCGCGCAGCCGGGCGAACCGCTAGCCGCGATCATTCTGCTCGATGACATGGCGCACGACCGGCTCCAGGCGATTGAGCGGTTCATCCGCTCGATCCATAGGCAACACCTTCCCGACCCCCGCTTGACCGCAGCCCCGCGCCGCCGCCTCGGCCACATGCTGCGATGCCCGGACGGCCGCGACCAGCAGGCATCCCACTTTGAAGTCGCGACCGCCTTGTTTGGCCGGCGGCTGGTCAGCGCCGTCGACTGGCATGACTCGGCCTTTCGCTACCAGACGCATCGCCTCGTGCGCGACGGCATGACGATGGTCGAGCGCGGCTATCGTCAATTGCTGCGCGCGTGCCGGCGTCATTCCTGAAAGGGTTCCGGTCGCCGTCTGGTCCACCCTCTTGCTTGCAGCCGAAGGCTGCTTTCGATCCTGAAGAAAATAGCGGCTTAGCGCCTCACGCCGGCCATTGAAGCCAATTTGTGCACCTGGATCGGACATTCATGACGGCTCACAGAACCTTTAGGTTGCGGAGGGCACTCTGCCATCCTGGCATAAACGGCGCGAGCCGTCGTGTTACAGTGCCAGGCAATGTTCTTAACATCCAGGGATGCCTTTGGCATGAAAGGAAGAGGAGAGCCACCACGGGCAAGATTAACCGCCTCGCTTTGCTCTCCCGTTCCAGCGCGGTCGTCTTCGCATCGACGGTGGTGGAAACGGCATTCGCTGAAGGGCCGGTCCAGCTACTTACTGGCGCTGATCGAAGCGCACATGACGGCATACGAGTCGTCGAAGCGCTAAGAACGATCAACCGGACGACGTTAAATGGCCCCCTTCGGCTCCGGCGTGAACTGGCCGCTGGGCCAAGCCGACTCTGGTGCTTCTTTCGGCGCAAAGCCGGCTATTGCTTTCGTCGGCCCAAGTTCATCGTCAGCGGCCGCGTCGGCGCCACAGGGGGCAGGGTGCTGATCCGCCGTGTTGCCTGACATCACGTTTTAAAGCCTGCGCAGCTTTGATCACGGCCTTGCGGCTGTTACCGTGTTTTAGGATCAGCTCCCAGACCAGGTCCGCAGTCAAACCGTTCTCCGAAGCGAAACATTCGACCTGATGGTCGTGAATAGCATCATGCCAGGCCTTATCGCCGCCCATTTGGGCCTCCGCTCCAGGCGCCGCATGGCAAAGATATGCGTTCCTACTAATGTAAGGAACATGCGAACGAAGGACGTAAGGGCTTGGCGATATCTGATAAGCCCGTCACAACGTATATCGTCAGTGTCCTCGACAAGCCGACTGGCGCACCATCATGACCACGAAGGACGAGAGCGGAGCCCAGGCGCTGGAGCAGGCAATGCTTCAGGACGGCGGAAGGCCCGGATCGACGAGATCACGCAGAGGCCGAAGAAGGCGCTAGAACGCTTCGTTGGCGGTGAAGCATAGGACGATGTCCTGGTTGTTCTTCGTGCACTCGGCGTTCGCAATCTCGTTGCCTTGGCAGTGAGGCGTGCCGCAAATCTTCCTCGCCGCCCAAGTGCTTCACGCGTCCGATGATCCCGGGCTTCACCCACTGCGTCGCCAGTCGCTTCCGAAAACGGAAAACACTTCAACCTAAGACCACATCGAGTAAGCGAGGAAAACGTGCAAAGCATCGGGGAACCTCGGGGCGTCCCGTTAGTTCCGGAGAAAGTCCGCCTCATGCCGATGAGAAGCACTAACATGCCCCTTCCCCAAGAGCTGCGCGATACACCGATCGAGTTTCGCTGTTCGATGTGTTCCCATCCAACAAGTCAGAAAGGCTCCTGGCTGATAACGATCAGAAATTTCAAGTGTGATGGCTGCGGAGCAAGCGTCCAGATCGGCTACCCAGAGAAGGTCAAAATATTCGATAGGCATCTCAGAAAATAGGCAACCTGGAAGCCGCCAGACGAACCCATCCTAGGTCCCCCGTGATGACGAAGCTATCCGACCTTGGCCCTCCAATCCCCGGCAAGGCGCGCAGCGATGCCAAAGGGAATGGCCACGACAGTTTCTACAGCTGCGCAACTTGTGGCCAGAAGGTAGACATGCGCGATTTCCGTCTGGTGATCTGGCACGAGAGGCCAGACCATGAACCACTGGAACCGGAAGACGGTGCGGACATAATTCCGTTTCCAGAACGCCTGAGATAGGCCCTTCTTCACGGTCGCTGCAGAAGGCGTTTGATCAGCTATGCCAAAAGCGCCCGTCGTCTAGCCCTCAAAGACAAGGCAGAGAGACCAGCTCGCCCGCAAAGGTATGGAAGCTTTCGAGGATGGGGCGACCGACGACACCGAGTTATGGCATGCGGTTTCGAAGCGGCGCGCCGCCCGCGCATAAAGACCGAGTTCGCTCCAGGTACAGCCGGTGCCAATTGTTCTAACCTGCCATTTCTCAAACTGGTGACTACCGTCACTCGGGCAGACCCGGATCGTAATGCACGATCGCATCGAGGATCGTGCGGTAGAGGCTGTCCACTTCCTCGTCGATCTCGGCGCGCTTGATGCCGATGGCCTTCGCGTCGGCGATGAGCTCGTGCGTGAGCTCGTCCACGGAGATCACATCGGCCTTGGCAGTCTCCGGGACGTTGTTGGCAATCTATTGGTCTAGGAAATTGATGCCGCGCGTGGTCATCGAGCTTTAAGCTCGGTCGCCGGCTTAAGTTCCTTGTCTAGCGAGCCCTTCGCTTTAAGCCGCTGCTCTCTCGGTCGGGCCGTTTTTTGTTCCCTTACCTGGCACTCAGCATCGAGAACCAGTCTGCTCTCGCGGTCGGCTCTTTCTATCTTTTCGCGATCGACCCTGCGATGTTTCATGACAGCCTTCTTTGGCCTGACGGCCAAAGAATCACTGACCTGAGGAAATGTTCCCCATGCTCCCTGTGTTGGTCGTCGAGGAGTCCGTCAGCGGTGTGCCGGCGCCCTGCCTGGTGAAATACGCAAGTCGCGCCTGCCCAAATTCAACAAGCTTCATCTCGTCCCTTACACCGGCCTGGTACATCTGGATAAGCGATGCAGCCAGATGCTCATCGGCGAGCGTTCCGCGTCCACAAGGCAGTAGGTTGCGCAGGCGATCGAACACGCGTTGCAAAAATTCAATTTCTTCTGGTTGAAAACATTCCGGAACTTTGTGGGACACACGCCGCGCCTCCATAGTAGGGCGGAAGCGCGTTAGTCGCTCACAGCCGACAGAGCCCTTGGCCATTTCCGTCGATGCCTTTGTGTACGCCCGAAGGCATTCGACGTCTGCAACATTTGATATGACCTGTCGACGAGCGCTCGAGCGTCCAGTTCTTGCCGATCATCCTGGACCTTGGTCGAACCGCCGAGGCGGTCAACTTCGGCCTCCATCCTCGCTGATCGGCTTCGCCTTGGATGCGCCGGCCAGGGGAGCCCAACGGTAGCCCTGTAGCCATGCCTCAGCAGGGTGTGCTCCTTGCCATCCTTACGGGCCTGGCTGCCATACATCCAGGCATTTTGGGGCGCTCGTGGTATAAGGCAGGCTAGGTGCTGTCATGCGCACCCAATGGCCGGCCCGCTCATTGCCGCTCGGCAGAAAGGAAATGGACCGCGCAAGCGTCGGTCCGAGATGGTCCTTCAGTCGCATCAATGTGGAACTAAAGACCGGCCGTCAGGGGCGTTGGTCGCACGCCTCGTTTCGCCCGGAACAGACGTCAATTGCACCCGTTGTTACTGGAGGACCATTTGAGGAAGCCGATGGACAGGAGTGTTGGCCTAGCGCGCAGGTTGCTCGCACCGATCTTCGCGGTGGCGATCACCTTCGTGGCGGTTGCGATCGTTCCTCGGATGAAAGCTCGGTTCGAAGCCTTTCTAGATCGGTGCAGCTATCTCCCTTCCTGCGCTGTCACGGTTCGCTCGATGCACTCGTATGGCGAGCGAATCCTCTATCGCATTTTTGACCGGACACGGTTTGCGGCGCTACGAGACAAATACCCGCTCTGGGAAGTTGGGCTGCTATTGCTGGTGACGCTTCCGATACCGATCGCGATTTTTATTGCCGTTCTGCTGGCCCGGATTTGGTGATCAGGTCGCCTGGTATCAGGCCGCGATAAGATGCGAAGCCTGTCGGCTATCAAGCTTACGCCCGAAAATCCTGCAGCGAGGCGTCCCGCAGCTTCCCGAGCCGATGTGAATACTGCCTTACCGGCTCCCGTTCCACGCCTGCAGCTTGCATTCCTCGGCTGTATAGCATTTAGCCTTGAGCCAGTCGCGCGGCACTCGAATCGTAGGACGTGCCCTTCGAGCGGTTCACGTCCTTGAAAACGTGTTGCCGGACATTGCTCGCGAGGACTTGCCGAGGGCCCGCGGCGGAGTTTCACCGTCAAAGTCCGGAGCGAGGCCGTTCGGCCGCCGAGCCTTGTCGTTGAATCCACTATCAGGCGATGCGCGCAATCATTTTTACACGACAGGGGGGTAGGTTTGCCCCATCTCGCCCCTGATGAGGATAGGCTCAGCGTTTTTCCAAAGGGCGCAAGATCATGTTGGACCTTTGTCGGAACCTGCGTATGAAGCTCCTACCGCTGTGCTGTAATCTTTGCTCTAAATATTCTCCCGCGTGTATATCTCGAACGGCAAGATGGCGGTCGAATTGCCACCGTCGTTCGGGGCGGAAACGGCGCGGACCATACCGGTCAGCGCTTCGAGCGCGATCCGGGCGAGCGGGTGCGAGATGATGAAGGTCAGCGTGCCGTCGAGCAGCGCCGGGCGGGTCGAATCCATCAACTCATAGCCGACGACGACGATGCTGCCGGCGCGGCCGGTGGAGCGCAGGGCCGCGATAGTGCCGGTGATGCCACCACCGGCGACATAGAGGCCGGACAGATCCGGATTTTCCTTTAGCAGCTTCTCGGTCATCTCCTGTGCGATGGCGCTCGATTCGAAGGTCAGCAGCGGCTCCAGCAGCGTGAAATCAGGGGCGTGCTCGCGGAAATAGGAGCGGAAGCCGCTCTCGTTCATTTCCTGGCAGCGATAGCGGTGATTGCCGACGAGGATGGCGAGCTTGCCGGGCGCCTTGCAGACATGCTCGAACACCCAGGCCGCGGTGCGGCCGACCTTCCAGCCGTCCAGCCCGATGTAATGAACCTGACCCGTCGCCGAGATCGGCGAGATCAGCGCAAAGACCGGCACGTTGCGGGCCTGCAGCGCATCGACCGCCTGGGTGACAAGCGGATGGACCGCTGCGACGACGCCGACGGCGTCGCATTCGGCGCCGAGCGCCAGCAGGTGAGCTGCGACATTCTGCGGCGACAGGTCGTCAAGAAACTCGATTCGCAGCTCTATCTCGCAGTCGGGCATGCTCGGCGCCACCGCGCGCAGCGCCTCGGCGATGTTGCGGTAGAAGGCGCGGCCTGGCTGGTGCAGCAGGAAGCCAAAGCGGTAGTGCGGCCTGGCGGCCGCTATGCGACTGCGCAGCGCGCCCATGCCGTAGAAGCCGATCTGCTCCGCCGCCAGCCTGACGCGCTCGCGCGTGCCTTGGCGGACGGTGCCGGCGCCGCTCAGCACCCGGTTGACGGTGGCCACCGAAACATTCGCCTCGGCGGCCACATCCCTGATCGTCGGCCGCTTGTTCTGATTCATTTCCTCTCATCCGCCTTTAGCAATTGATACGAAGATATCATTTATCGCGCCTGATTGACATGAATGACACAATGATTTTGGTACAAACATTCTATTCTTGATTCATTGTGGATCAAGATGCTTTATCTCGGGAGAAGCAAGCAAGGCGGAAGCACCGCCAGCCCCAAGGGATAGCAGCAGCACAGCGCAGACGGGTTTTGCCCGCCGCCCTCTGGCGGAGTGAGGCAGTGTGCGTGCGGGCCATCCCAAGGCATGGCGAGGGAGGATCTGCATGGACGATCTCAAATACGGCGTGCGCGACAAGCGCGGCGACTGGAAGCCGAACGGGCGCATCGAGGGAGCGCCGTTGTGGAACTGGCCGCCCAGGCTGCCGAAGATCCTGGCATGGCTGCCCGGTTATATCTGGCCCTGGAATGCGTTCCACATGGCGACCGCGCTGCTCTACTGGTTCTATATCGTCCCGAGCGTCGAGACGATGAAGACGATCAGCTGGGGCTGGGCGCTGTGGCTCTACGCCGTCAACGCGGCGGCGATCCTCGTCTTCTACGGCATCTTCGAGCTGCGCTACTACATCAAGCGAACCCAGGCGACGCGGTTCAAGTACAACCACAAATTCCCCGGCGACGCGCCCTCCGACGTGTTCTGGTTCCAGAGCCAGAACCTCGACAACTTCCTGCGCTCGTTCTTCATCACCATTCCGCTATGGACGGTGGTCGAAGTCGTCTTCCTGTGGTGCTTTGCCAATGGCTACGTGCCGTGGGTCGGCTGGCAAGATCACCCGGTCTACCTCGCCGCACTTGTGCTGGTCGCGCCGGCCATCCACGAGGTGCATTTCTTCTTCATCCACCGCCTGATCCACTGGGGCCCGCTCTATCGCTGGATCCATTCGGTCCACCACAACTCGATCAACCCGTCGCCCTGGTCGTCGCTGTCGATGCATCCGGTGGAAGGGTTTCTCTATCACGCGGTGGCCTTCTGGCACCTGATTATCCCGTCCAATCCGATCGTCGCGCTGTTCCAACTGCATGTCGCCGGCTTCGGCGCCGTCAATGGCCATCTCGGCTTCGACAAGCTCGAGGTGAGCGAGGACTCCGCCGTCGATAGCCACGCCTACACACACTACCTGCACCACAAATTTTTCGAGGTGAACTATGGCGGTGACGGGCTGATCCCGCTCGATCGATGGTTCGGCACCTGGCACGACGGCACCAAGCAAGGCGACGCCATGATGGACGCCCGCTTCCAGAAAAAGAAGGAACGTATGAACGCCAAGGCCGCGGCGAACCATTGATCAAGCGACGCAACGTGCAAACGGGAGAGGTGCGCGCCTGCGGATAAGTTCGTTTTTTTTAAACCCGTCTGACGACGGTAACCGGGAGGAAATGAAATGAAAACGATCACGAAACTGTTGACGGCGATCATGCTTGCGGGCGTGGCGGCGACATCGGCCACGGCAGCCATGGCCGATGGCGCGAAGATCTTCGTCATCGGCGGTAAGGCGGACGACCCGTTCTGGTCGAAGGTCAAGAAGGGCGCCGACGATGCCGGCAAGGTCGCAGAACTGACCGGCGGCTCGGTGACCTGGCTCGGTCCGCAGAACTACGACAATCTCGGCCCCGACGCGGCCAAGCTGATCCGCACCGCGCTCAGCCAGAAGCCGAGCGCCATTGTCGGTCCCGACTGGGTGCCCGAGGCCATGGACGACGCTTTCAAGGAAGTCGTTGCGGCAGGCGTGCCGCTCATCATCTACAATTCCGGCGGCATGGACGCGGCCAAGCGGCTCGGTGCCACGAACTATGTCGGCAATGAAGAATACGCCGCTGGCTTGGGCGGCGGCACCTATTACGGCAGCCATGGTTCCAAGAACGTGTTGTGCGTCAACACTTTGCCGGGCGCCACCAACACCGAAGACCGCTGCAAGGGCATTGCCGACGCCATCGCCAAGAGCGGCGGCAAATCGAGCCAGTTGCCGCTGCCGTCGTCGAGCTTCGGCAACCCGACAGCAGTCGCAGAGGCGATCAAGGCCGCCGTGCTGAAGGACAACACCATCGACGGTGTTATCACCATCAGCGCCGGCGACGCCAACAGTGCCGCCAACGCCATCAGCCAGGCCAATGCCGGCGAAAAGGTCAAGCTTGCCTCGTTCGACATGGACGAGACCGGCCTGCAGCGCATCAAGGCTGGCACGCAGATGTTCGCTGTCGACCAGCAGCCTTATCTGCAGGGGTTTCTTGCGGTGTCGCTGCTGAACGGCTTCGTCAACTATGGGCTCGACCTGCCGACCAAGCCGGTGCTGACCGGACCGGGGATCGTCGACGCCGCCAATGTCGGTGCGACGATGGTTGGTGCTGCGGCCGGCGCCCGATAGCTCGCTCGGAGCGTCCGGCCCTCCGTGGGCTGGACATCATCAGCCCCGCGCCGCCGCCGAAAGGTCGCGCCAGGCTCCCTATTAATCAAGCCAGGGACACTTCGATGATATCCCAAGCCCATCACCAACCTGCCGTGGCGACGGCCGCGCCGTTCGTTCCGCGCGCTTCGATGCCCTCGATCGGCAGCCTCGTGCGTCGCCCGGAAGTCGGCTCGCTGATCGGCATGATCGCAGTCCTGATCTTCTTCTCAATCTTCGGCGGCGCCAATTTCCTGTCGGCCGGCGGCGCCGCGAGCTGGCTCAATGTCGCCTCGGAACTCGGCATCATCGCGCTTCCCATCGGGTTGCTGATGATCGCCGGGCATCTCGATCTCTCCGTCGGCTCGATGGTCCCCGCCAGTTCGATGGCCATTGCCATCATCTCGGGCCACTACGACCTGCCGATCATCGTCGGCATCCTCGCGTCGCTCGGCCTCGGGCTCGCCGTCGGCTTCATCAACGGCGTGCTGGTGATCCGCACCAAAGTGCCGTCCTTCGTCGTTACGCTCGCCACGCTGTTCGCATTGGCTGGCCTGACACTCGGCCTCTCGGTCATCCTGTCCGGCAGCACCAGCGTTGCGCTGAAGAGTGGTTCCACCGCCAAGCTGTTGTTCGGCGACTATCTCGGCGGCAAGTTCGAGGTGACGCTGTTCTGGTGGATCGCCGCCATCCTGATCGTCGGCTTCATCCTGAACTTCTCGCGCTTCGGCAACTGGATCCTGGCCATGGGCGGTGACGCCGTCAGCGCGCGCAACGCCGGCATCCCAACCGACCGGGTGACCATTGCGCTGTTCATGAGCAGCGGCCTTTGCGCCTCCTTCGTAGGCATGTCGCAGGCGATCCTCTACAACAGTGCCCAGGTGGCGGCCGGCCAGTCCTTCATCTTCAACTCCATCATCGCGGTGGTTATCGGCGGAGTGCTGCTCACCGGCGGCTACGGTTCGGTGGTCGGCATCGTGCTCGGCACGTTGACCTTCGCCATCGTCAACCAGGGCATTTTCTACACCGGCTTCGATGCCAACTGGGCGAGCCTGATCATCGGCGTCCTGTTGCTGGCGGCCGTGCTGATGAACAACACTTTCCGTACCATGGCGTTGACCTACGCGCCACGCGCCAGATCGAGGGCTCGCTGATGACACCGCCCCTGCTCAGGCTGACCGGGATCAACAAGTCGTTCGGTCCGATCGATGTGCTCCACGACATCTCGCTCGAGGTCAACAGAGGCGAGGTGCTGTGCCTGCTCGGCGACAATGGCGCCGGCAAGTCGACGCTGATCAAGATCCTCTCCGGGGTCCACAAGCCGACATCGGGCACGATAGAGATGGACGGCAGATCAGTCGCCTTCGACAGCCCCCGCGACGCCAGTGACCATGGCATCGCCACCGTCCACCAGTTCGGCGGGACGTTCCCGCTGATGAGCATCGGCCGCTCCTTCTTCGTCGGCGCCGAGCCGACGCGGCGCTGGGGGCCGCTGACCATCTACGACCGCAAACGGGCCAACGAGATCGCCGTCACCGAGATGCGCCAGCTCGGCATCACCCGCATCGACGACGGCGATCGCCTCGTCGGTGGACTGTCAGGTGGCGAACGCCAGGCGCTGGCGATCGCACGCGCCGTGCATTTCGGCGCCAGCGTGTTGATCCTCGACGAGCCGACCGCCGCACTTGGTGTGAAGGAGGCGGCGCACGTGCTGCGCATCGTCCTGCAAGCGCGCCGCAAGGGCATTGCGGTCATCTTCATCACCCACAATGTCGTCCATGCGCTGACCGTCGGCGACCACTTCGCCGTCCTCATCAGAGGCGCCAAGGCCGCCGACTTCCGCAAGGGCGAGAAAAGCCGCGAGGCGATCACCGACCTGATGGCGGGGGGCGAACAGATGGCCGAGCTTGAGGCCGAGATCGAGAGCTTCTCCATGGCTGATGACGGGCATGCGCCGCATGGCGCAAGCCATGCGTGACCAGTGAAGACGCCCATCTCCTCCTCCCGGGCATCTTCCTGTGCGGCCGGCGGAATTCTGCCGGCCGCATTTTCGACCAACCAGACGGCAGAGTGACAATGGCAAAATGGATTGAGGCGTGCGCGACCGATGACATCGATGAAGAGGACGTCATCCGCTTCGATCACGAGGGCCGGACATTCGCCATCTACCGCAGCCCCGACGATGCATTCTTCTGCACCGATGGGCTGTGCACGCATGAGAAGGTGCATCTGAGCGATGGGCTGGTTATGGAGCACAGGATCGAATGCCCGAAGCACAACGGCGTGTTCGATTACCGGACCGGCGAAGCACTGCGCGCACCGGTCTGCGTGAACCTGAAAACCTACGCCACGAGGGTTGAGCACGGCCGCGTGTACATCGAGGTCTGACATGTCCGATAATTTTACGCTTGCGGCTTGCGTCGAAATGCTCTGGCGCGACAAGCCAATGGAATGGCGCGTCAAGCGCCTCGCCGAAATGAATTTTCAGGTCGGCCTCTGGAACTGGCCCGACCATGACCTTTCAATGCTCGAGAAGTCCGGCGCCGCCTTCTCGATCATGAACGGGTACCTGCGCGGCCGGCTAGCCGATGACGAGGGTGCCGCCGAACTGTTGAAGACGGCGAAGGAGACGGCGGCGGTCGGCAAGCGCCTCGGCGTCGCGCGGCTCAATCTGCACGGCACCGGGCTGGGCGATGGCGGCCTGCCTGTCACGCCGTGCGAGACCGTCACCGGCGCCATGTGGCTCAAGGCGCGCGAGACGCTGAACCGCATTGCCGACCTCGCCGAGGCGGAAGGCGTGACATTCACGCTGGAGAATTTGAACCTTCCCGTCGACCATCCCGGTGTGCCGTTTGGGCGTGCTGAGGACACATTGGCTTTGGTCTCGAGCGTCAACCGGCCGGGCCTGCGCCTCAATCTCGATCTCTATCATGCGCAGATCGGCGAAGGGAATTTGATCGAACTGTGCCGCGCTTGCGTGCCATGGATCGGCGAGGTCCAGGTGGCCGACGTGCCCGGACGCATGGAGCCGGGCACCGGCGAGATCAATTACCGGGGCATCGCCCGTGCGCTGAAGGACATGGGCTACAGCGGGCCGGTGGGCATGGAGGCGTTCGCCTCCGGTGATCCCGAGGCGGCGCTGCTGGCCTTCCGTGAAGCTTTCACCGTCTGAGGGAACAAAATGGTCAGCAAAAATACCCGACCCACCGTCGCCGACATCCGCGCCATGAAAGGCCGCGGTCAGAGGATTTCCATGCTCTACGTCACATCGCTCGAAGAGGCGGCAGCGGCGAATGCTGCCGGCGTCGACATGCTTTCGATCGAGGGGCGTTTCTTCTCGCCCGAGATGCGCGAGGCGGCCGGCCGCTGCTTCGTACAGGTCGGGCTTCCCTATGGCCCCGCCGGCAATCTGGTCACGGCGGAGGACTATCTCAAAACCGCCTACCACTTCATGCGCATCGGTGGCGACTGCTTCTATTGCGCCGCCTCGCTCGATATCCAGAAGACGCTCTGCGACAACGCCGTTCCGGTGGTTGCCCATGTCGGGCTGATCCCTTCGCAATGCACCTGGACCGGTGGCTTCAAGGCCGTCGGCAGGACGGCCGAGAGCGCGCGTGCGGTGTGGGACCACGTCAAGCGCCTTGAAGCCATCGGCTGCTTCGGCGCCGAGCTGGAAGTGGTGCCAGACCGCATTGCCGAACTGATTACCAGGAGCACACCGATGATCATGCTAGGGATGGGCGCCGGACCGCATGCCGACGCGCAGTATCTGTTCAGCGAGGACGTGCTCGGCCACACCACCGGCCATAAGCCGCGCCATGCAAAGACCTACCGCAACTTCGCCGCCGAGTATGAGCGGCTGCAGCACGAGCGCATCGCCGCCTATCGCGAATTCATCGCCGACGTCAGACCGGTGCCTATCCCGAGCCACAGCACGTGGTTCAGATCCCTGATGACGAGTTCTCCACCTTCAGGACCGCCCTCAGGCTTTAGCAAGCCACGATACTCAACTGGCCGCGAGATTCTCTTGAAGGTCAGCTATCTCCGCTACGGACACAAAAGCGGACAATCTGCTTTCGGCCCTAATGAGACCTTCATACAATGCCGCGCGACGAAAAAGGTAGCATCCAAAGCTTCTTTCGCCGCCGATTCCCAAAGTGTCCAGCAAACGTCATCATAGATCTGCGGGAAGGGCGATCTCAATACTTCATGCCCGCAGCACAAGATGTCGACGTTGCAGCGTGGGCGAACGCATTTCGATCCGAACACCAAGCCGCTCTGAGCAAGTCTGCGCTCAGCACTGGACGGAAAGATGCTTTGATGCGGCACAGGCCGAGACCGTTTAAGGAGATCCCCGGTGAAACAGACCGCTTGATCTGTGTCGATCCGGCATGCCGCCATTGCCTCCGTCGGCCATTTCACAGAGCGCACCAACGACCTCTCGAACGGGCCCATCTGGCCGAAGGACGGCTGAAGCCTCGACCTATGCCGCACGGGCGCGTCGCGCGTTTCTTCCCTTGGACGAAGCCCATTCCTCGCGGAATGCTGCGCCCATACTATGGCGTCGGCCGCTTCCCCCAGGCTGTCGGGTATCGTCCCGTCCTCGAATTCCTGCACCGTCCGGAGCATGGGAGAATCCAGCAAGGCCAGGTCGATTTTGCGCCCGGCATGGCCTGCGCGCTCCGCGGCTTCGACATATGCCAAGGCCAAGCCGCGACAGAGCCGATCGGGGGGCGGGTCGGGATGGCCGATGAGAACTAGGTCGTAGACTCATTAGCGCGAAGCCATAGCCTGATCGAAGCGAGTTGTATCATGGCGAGGAAGTTGGCAGCCAGCTTGTCGTAGCGGGTGGCGACGCGGCGGAAGTGCTTCAGCTTGGCAAAGAACCGCTCTATGAGGTTGCGCTCGCGGTAAAGCCGCTTGCTGAAGCAGGGCTTCCACTTCCGGTTGCTCTTCGGCGGGATGTTGGGAGTGGCGCCTTGGTCCTGAATCAACTCACGGATGCGGTCGGCGTCGCAGGCCTTGTCCGCCAGCACGATGGCGCGCGGGCCGAGATGGTCGAGGAGTGTATCGGCGATCTGCCCGTCATGGGCTTGCCCTGCTGTCAGGCCGAGCCGGATCGGCAGCCCGCACGCATCGACGACCACGTGGATCTTGGTCGTGAGCCCGCCTCGGAAGCGGCCGAGACATTGATCTGCATCCCCCTTTTTCCCGTCGCAGCCTGCTGGTGCGCCCGGACAGTAGTGCTGTCGATCATCTGGATTTCACCGTCATGCGCGGCACTGACGGCGTCCATGAGCCGATCCCACACGCCTGCTTTTCGCCATCGCACGAAGCGGTTGTAACAAGTCGTGCGCGGTCCATAACGCTCCGGCAGGTCGCGCCACGGTGCGCCTGATCGCAGCACCCAGAAGATGCCGTTCAGCACGCGACGGTCGTCAACACGCGGCACGCCTCGCGGCTTGTTGGGCAGGAGCGGTTGGATTACGCGCCACTCGAAGTCGGTCAGGTCATATCGGCTCATGCCGACGCTGAATCAGAGTTCGGCACAATATGAAAGCCGCTAGTAGCTTGCTGCCGTTCGAGATGTTGCTCTACATTCGGAGCATGGCTAGCGAAGCGATCAGCGAATGGGAACCAGTCCTCACAGCCCACGATTATTACGACGGGCCGAGAAACGGCATCGCAGAATATCGCGGTCAAGCACACTTCTATAGGTGCGAATGGGATGATGCGCTCGATGATTGGAGCCGGGTATTCTTGCTTTCACCTATCGATGCCGGACAGTTGGCTGCCGTAAAAGAGGATTGGCTGATCTGGCGCCGATACCAAGAGCGTCACGCCGACGGGAGGCTTCAAACAGGCGATAGACATCCTGCGCTTGCCGTGGATTGGCCTCGCCACGAGCAATTGGCGGACATTGTGGAACAAGCTCTAAGAGTGAATGAAGCTATCGCAATTAGAGCGGTGCCCGAATTCCGAGGGACGATCGAGCCTAACCACGACTTTGAGGTTCGCTGGCTGTCCGTCTAGCAACGGCATCAGTCCACCAGATATGTCGATAATTCGATTTATGGGTTCACAGCCTAGTAAGAATTGCTACGGCTGCTCGACCCGTGCGACCTGGTAGGTGTGCACCGCCCCGTTACGCTTTATCGAGACATATTCGCCGGTCACGAAGCGCTCATCGCCGAGCTGAAATCCAACCTCGTCGTCTCGCTCGCCTTCGGCATAGTCGAAAAACCATTGCCCGCCCGGCTTTCGGCGCAAGCGGCCGATAAGATCGTCCTCGCCGGCACGGAACGGCGGACACGGCAGAGCGCGGTGCGACTTCCATAGCTCCGCGTCTAGCCTACCTTCGTCGGTGAGTGGCGCCAGCACGTCGTAGCCTTCTTCGCGCTCGCCTCCCGGATGACCTGTCTCACGAGCGAGAAGCAGGCGGATGTTTCTGAAATTCGGGGTGAGGCCGTGCAAAGTGGCCATGGCAAACTCCTTCGAGGCCATTCCTATCGCAGCGTCCGAACGGAACCTTGATCAAGGTCAAACGGGCCTTGGTTTCGCGACAGGTTAGCTTGTGCCTGTCGGCACATGGCCACGAACCCAGGCGACGATTTGGCTGGCGCTCATCGCTCCCGAGATTCGCGCTATTTCCTTCTGGCGATGAAACAGGATCATGGTGGGGATGCCGCGAATCCCCAGCCTCGCCGCGATAGCCTGCTCCTTGTCGGAATTCAGCTTGATCAACCGCATGTGGGGCTCTAGCGCCTTGGTGGCGGCTTCGCAGGCTGGCGCCATCGTATTGCAGGGGCCGCACCATGGAGCCCACACGTCGACGAGGACTGGCAGACTGCCGCGACCGATCTGACGATCGTAGTTCGCCGCGTCGGCCGCTCTAAAGGCCCTTTCAAATCACAAAGGCACCAGGAAAATGGGCGAATTCTATGTGATGCGTATCTCCGCTGCCGTGGTTGTCGAAAGAGAGCGCACCGGTCGAACTGTTGTAGATGATATGGTCGCTACCATCATGCGCGCACATGCCCGCGAAGAGAGCGCCATTTGGCGGAGCGCCAGTGTGAAGCCCCAAAGCGTGGTCGAGATGACTCTTTTGTTGGGAGTCACCGAAGTCCGAAGGCCGATCGGCACTCGCGGCCGCAAGAGCAGTCTTGAATGCGAAGACATCGCTGCCGACGTCGGCCAGCCCCCCGCCGCCACCGGGCGACTCTGTCACCCCTTGGCTGGCGTTGGCGACATGATGAACGCCGTCGGTTCCTTGGATCAAATCGGCGCTGTTGGTGTGATGATGTCTACCATCGCTGGGGTTGGCGACAATTGAAGTGCTCGGTGTACTAGCGATGCCAGGACTCCCCTGGGAACCGGGAGTATTGGGAGTGCTAGGAATGGTAGGAGTGCTGGGAGTGCTGGGAATGCTGGGAGTGCTGGGAGTGCTGGGAGTGCTGGAGGCACCAGAGGTGCTCGGGGGAGGGGTGGCGGGGGCGCTTGGGGCGCTGCTGAGATTATGTTGCTGGAACAACGCCTGCAGCTCCGGCGAGTTGCCAAGTGCGGTGTCGCCCTGTTGAGACCCCCATGCATAGGCATAGTCGAAGGCAGGCGATGGCGCCACCTTGGCCCAGTGGTCCAGCATG
>NZ_JBSKBO010000005.1:0-527296 GCF_053714255.1 Mesorhizobium sp. 43Arga | reverse complement strand
GGCGCGATGAACCTCATCGACACCCACCGCGCCGAACTGCTCTACAGCCGCATGGGTCCGGCGATCGAAGCCTCCGGCGGCAGCGCCGGCAACACGGCGGCCGGCGTCGCCTCCTTCGGCGGACGCGCCGCCTTCTTCGGCAAGGTCTCCAACGATGGGCTAGGCGAAATCTACGCGCACGACATCCGCGCGCAGGGCGTCGCCTTCGACACCAAGCCGCTCACGGGCGAGCCGCCGACAGCGCGCTCGATGATCTTCGTCACGCCCGACGGCGAACGCTCGATGAATACCTATCTCGGCGCCTGCGTCGAGCTTGGGCCGGAGGATGTCGAGGCCGACAAGGCCTCTGGGGCCAAGGTAACCTATTTCGAAGGCTATCTGTGGGATCCGCCGCGCGCCAAGGAAGCGATCCGGCAGACGGCAAGGCTGGCGCACGCCGCAGGCCGCGAAGTCTCCATGACGCTGTCGGATTCGTTCTGCGTCGACCGCTACCGCGACGAATTCCTCGAGCTGATGCGTTCGGGCACGGTCGACATCGTCTTTGCCAACAGTCACGAGATCAAGTCGCTCTACCAGACATCGTCCTTCGACGAGGTGCTGGCCAAAATCCGCAAGGACTGCAGGATAGCCGCCGTAACCCGTTCGGAAAAAGGCTCGGTCATCGTGCGCGGCGATGAGACCGTGGTCATCCAGGCGACGGCGATCCGGGAGCTGGTCGACACGACGGGCGCCGGCGATCTCTACGCCGCCGGTTTCCTGCATGGCTACACACAAGGCCACGACCTCAAGACCTGCGGCGACCTTGGCTCACTGGCCGCCGGACTGGTGATCCAGCAGATCGGCCCAAGGCCGAGGCAGAACCTGCGCCGCGAGGCGGAACAGGCCGGGTTGCTGTAGCAGCCGCTTCTTCCTTCTCCCCTGTGGGAGAAGGTGGCCTCGCGAAGCGAGGTCGGATGAGGGGTGTTCCAGGGAACGCCAACGTCTCACTCCGCTGGAACACCCCTCAACCGTCTTGGCGCTACGCGCCAATCCACCTTCTCCCTCAAGGGGAGAAGGAAAAGCGCCTCGCTTCTCACCGTCGCGCGGTTGTCACATACCGCTCCTACACGAAATCGAGAGCGTCCCGCGACTGACATTTCGGGGCGTCCGCAGTCAGATGGGATGTTGAAAAGATGCAAGACAGCCAGCTGTCGGGCGGCGCGAGTCGTCGCCGCCATGATTTCCGTTTTCCGCAGTAGACATTCAGCAAACGGCCGCGGCTGAGGGAGGAGCGCGCGCGGCCGGAAGACAGATGCATGAGCAGATTTCAGACGAGCGGCCTTGGACAGGACGACTTCGCGGAGATGGTCGCGGAGGACGTCGAGCGCGCGCTTTCCCATTACGACGAAGCCATAAACCGGTCCACCGTGGTCTCGGTCGGCAAGATTGCCGGCAGCATAGCATCCGCCGTCACCTTGCTGTCGCCGAAGCACCAGCGCGCCATCGATGCCATCCATGCCGACCTTCCCGGCCTTGCCTCGAAATTCGTGCGCGCGCTGGCGGCCGAAGCCGCGCGCCGCAGCGAAGCCGGCGCCATGGATATGCCGACGGCTTTGCCGGCCGATGAAACGCTTGCCGCGCTGCCACGGTCCGACGACCTCGAATCGATGCTGATCGAGGACTGGGCCGGCCGTGTCGCCGGCTCGACCTATCTGGAGGAAAACCTGCGCATCGCCCGCTCGACCCTGCACCGCTGGCAAAGGCGCGGCGACGTCATCGCCTTGCGCAAGGGCGGCCGCAAGCACGTCTTCCCGCTGGCGCAGTTCGTCGACGGCAGGCCGGTCGCGGGCATAAGCGACGTGCAGTCGCTGATTGGCAATCCGCGCCTGGCCTGGCTGTGGCTGACGCGCCCGGCAGCGCGGCTCGACGGCCGCATTCCGATCGACCTGCTGCGGCAGGACCAGATCGAGGAAGTGGTCGAAGCGGCGCGGGCGTTCTCGCCGGGCTGAAGCCGGCGCGGTCAAACCTCGGGTTTCGGAGTCGGCATAGTTCGCGCCTATAGCTACGCCGTCTTGCGCAGGCGAGGCTTGGACGATGGCTGTTGCGGCGCCATTTCGCTCGCGGTGACCAGCCGGTTGCGGCCGCTCTTTTTGCCGATATACATCAGCCGGTCGGCGAGCGCGATCAGCGCTTCGCAATCGGCGGCCTCCGCCGGATACATCGCCACGCCGACGGTGCAGCCGACCTGGATGGCGCCATTGGGCGTAGGCACCTTGATCCGCAGCCTTTCCAGGATGCGTTCGGCGACGCGCACGGCCTTTTGCTGGGCCAGGTCGCTATCGGCCGAGAACAGGAAGGCGAACTCGTCGCCACCGAGCCGGGCGACGAAATCGGCGCTGCGCAGGATTGAGCGAAGCTGGCTCGACACGCGCTGCAGCAGCGTATCGCCGGCCTCGTGGCCGAGCGTGTCATTGACTTCCTTGAACCGGTCGAGGTCGATGAACAGTAGCCCGGCCGCCTCGCCGGTGGCGCCGCAGCGGGCGACGACCGATTTGAGCTCGCTGTGGAAGGCACGCCGGTTGGGCAGGTCGGTCAAGGGATCGTGGTTGGCCGAATGGTCACTCTGCTGCTTTGCCACCTCGATCTCGCGCTTTTGCGCGGAGAGTTCCTCGTTGGCGGTCTTCAGATCCAGGACCAGCTGGGCGTTGAGGTCCTCGACCACCTTGCGGTCGCTGATATCGACGACGAAGCCTTCCAGAAATTCGAGTTCGCCGGCGTCGTCCCAGACACCGCCGCCGATCTCGCGGACCCAGAGCGGTTCGCCGGCCCTCGGCACGATACGGTAGTCGACGTTCCAGTTGCAGCGCGCCTCGAGCGCGGCGTCGACGGCGGCATAGACCGACGGCAGGTCATCCGGGTGGATGGCCGAGACATAGTCGCGCACCGCATTGTGGATGAAATCGCTCGGCCGATAACCGCTGACGGTGAAGATGCCGTCGCTGATATAGAGCATGGTGTAGGACGCGTCGTTGCGGCAACGGTAGAGATAACCGTCCATGCGGCCGGTGATGCTGAGCAAGGCGTCCAGCCGCTCGTCGTGGTAGACCACTGGGCCGACCGCGGATACGGAAACTCCGTCATGCTTCATGGCCGCACCCCCATTTAGCGGTCTGAGCGCGCCGTGGATGCCGTTACGGCATGTCGGCAAGAGTTTCCCTATATCAGCTGAATCTTATCAATCTCTTATGGGGAGCCGACGGCGTTTCGAGCGCCGCCGCGTTCGAAGAGCTGGATCATTGGCTTCCGCCCTCTGCGCGCACCTCCGCTCAAGTCCCCGCCGTATACGCCGCAATCGCTGCCATATTCACGATATCGCTGTCCTTGGCGTTCAGCGAGACGATCTGCACCGGCTTGTTCAGGCCGACCAGCAGCGGGCCGATGACCGTCGAGCCGCCGAGTTCCTGCAGCATCTTGGTGGAGATCGAGGCCGAGTGGAAGGCCGGCATGATCAGCACATTGGCCGGGCCAGTGAGGCGGATGAACGGGTATTGCGCCATGGCGCGCGCATTGAGCGCGACGTCGGCGGCCATTTCGCCGTCATATTCAAAATCGACGCGGCGTTTGTCGAGGATGCGCACGGCCTCCTGGACGCGTTCGGAGCGTTCGCCCTGGGGGTGGCCGAAGGTGGAATAGGCGAGCATGGCGAGCCTCGGCTCATAGCCCATACGGCGGGCAAAGCCAGCCGCCTCCTCGGCGATATCGGCGATCTGCTCGGCGTTCGGCATGTCGTGCACGGCGGTGTCGGCAACGAGGACAGTCTTGCCGCGCGCGAGCACGATCGAGACGCCGATGACGCGGTGGCCGGGTTTGGCGTCGATGACGCGGCGGATGTCGTCGAGTGCTGTCGAATAGTTGCGGGTCACGCCGGTGACGATGCCGTCGGCGTCGCCCAGCGCCACCATGCAGGCGGCGAAGTGGTTGCGGTCGTTGTTGATCAGCCGCTGGCAGTCGCGGAACAGGAAGCCTTTGCGCTGCATGCGCTCGTAAAGATAGTCGGTGTAGATGCCGTTGCGGCGCGACAGCCTTGCATTGATGATCTCGATGCCTTGCTTGTTGAGGTCGATGCCGGCGTGCTTGGCGTTTTCCTTGATGACGTCGTCGCGGCCGAGCAGGATGGCGGTGCCGAGCCGCTGGTTCACATAGGAAACGGCGGCGCGCATCACCTGTTCCTCCTCGCCTTCGGCGAAGACGATGCGCTTGGGCTGGCGGCGCACGCGGTCGTAGATGCGCTGCAGGGTCGAGGCGATCGGATCGCGGCGGGCCGACAGTTCCTGCGCGTAACGGTCGAGATCGAGGATCGGCTTGCGGGCGACGCCCGACTCCATCGCCGCCTTGGCCACCGCCAGCGGAATGGCCGAGATCAGCCGCGGGTCGAACGGCACCGGGATGATGTAGTTCGGACCGAATTTCGGCCGGTTGCCCTGATAGGCGGCGGCGACGTCGTCGGGCACATCCTGGCGCGCCAGTTCGGCGAGCGCGCGGGCCGCGGCGATCTTCATATCGTCATTGATGGTGGTGGCCCGCACATCGAGCGCGCCACGGAAGATGTAGGGGAAACCGAGCACATTGTTGACCTGGTTCGGATAGTCCGAACGCCCGGTCGCCATGATGGCGTCGGTGCGGATCTCGGCCACTTCCTCCGGCGTGATTTCCGGATCGGGATTGGCCATGGCGAAGATGATCGGATTCTTGGCCATCGACTGCACCATGGCGGTGGTCAGCGCGCCCTTGGCCGAAAGCCCGAGGAAGACGTCGGCGCCGTCGAGCGCCTCGGCAAGACTGCGCGCCTCGGTCTTGACCGCATGCGCCGACTTCCACTGGTTCATGCCTTCGGTGCGGCCCTGGAAGACCACGCCCTTGGTGTCGCACAGGATGATGTTTTCGGGCGCGAAGCCCATCGCCTTCATCAGTTCGATGCAGGCGATGCCGGCGGCGCCCGCGCCGTTGCAGACCAGCTTCGTCGTCTTCATGTCGCGGCCGGTGATTTCGAGCGCGTTGATCAGGCCGGCGGCCGAGATGATGGCGGTGCCGTGCTGGTCGTCGTGGAAGACCGGGATGTCCATCAATTCGCGCAGGCGCTGCTCAATGATGAAGCATTCCGGCGCCTTGATGTCTTCCAGGTTGATGCCGCCGAAGGAGGGCCCGAGGAAGCGCACGCAGTTGATGAACTCGTCGGCATCCTCGGTATCGACCTCGAGGTCGATGGAATCGACATCGGCGAAGCGCTTGAACAACACCGCCTTGCCTTCCATCACCGGCTTGGAGGCCAGTGCACCGAGATTGCCGAGGCCAAGGATGGCGGTGCCGTTGGAGATGACGGCGACCATGTTGCCGCGCGTCGTGTAGTCGAAGGCGCGGCTGGGATCCTCGGCGATGGCGCGCACCGGCACGGCGACGCCCGGCGAATAGGCGAGGCTCAGATCCCGCTGCGTCGTCATCGGCTTGGTGGCGACGATCTCCAGCTTGCCGGGCCGGCCCATCGCGTGGAATTCGAGCGCTTCCTGCGCGCTGACGGACGGACCGTTGTTCTCGGTTTTCCTGGCCATGATGCTTTTGATTTCCTCACCGGTGCAGCACCTCCTTGAAGCGGGTGCTTTGTTTCGGTCCGAATTAAGACCACGCGCCGCCGCGTGTAAACCGCCAGCGCGCGGGAATCGCGGGGCGAAGGACAATTGCGTGCAAACGATCGCCTCGGTCTTCCCCTGCTTTTCGAAGCCCCGGCATTAAACCCGGCCATCACATCTGCTAGCGTGCCGCGCCATGAACATGCATATAGCGAACGAGCCCGACTCCCCCGAGGTGACGACGCCGCCACAGCCCGGCGCGGCCGCCGTCACGCCGATGATGGAGCAGTTCATCGAGATCAAGGCGGCGAACCCGGATTCGCTGCTGTTCTACCGCATGGGCGATTTCTACGAGCTGTTCTTCGACGACGCCGAAAAGGCAAGCCGCGCGCTGGGCATCGTCTTGACCAAGCGCGGCAAGCACCAGGGTCACGACATCCCTATGTGCGGCGTGCCAGTGCATGCGGCCGACGACTATCTGCAGAAGCTGATCGGCCAGGGATTCCGCGTCGCCGTCTGTGAGCAGATCGAGGATCCGGCGGAGGCCAAGAAGCGCGGCTCCAAGTCGGTGGTGCGGCGCGACGTGGTGCGGCTGGTGACGCCGGGCACCATCACCGAGGACAAATTGCTGGCGCCGTCGGAATCGAGTTTCCTGATGGCGTTGGGGCGGGTGAAGGGCGGCAGCGACCATTCCTTCGCGATTGCCTGGATCGACATCTCGACCGGCGCCTTCCGCGTTGCCGAGACCACCGCCGACCGGCTGCTGGCCGACATCTTCCGTGTCGATCCGCGCGAGCTGATCGTCGCCGAGCCGGTGTTCCATGATCCGGAACTGAGGCCGGTGTTCGACGTGCTCGGCCGCGTCGCCAACCCGCAGCCGCCATCGCTGTTCGATTCGGCCTCGGCCACCGGGCGCATCGCCCGCTTCTTCGAGGTGGCGACGCCGGACAGTTTCGGCACGTTTTCGCGGGCCGAGCTGTCGGCGATCTCGGGCGCCATCGCCTATGTCGAGAAGACGCAAAAAGCCGAGCGGCCGCCTTTGTCGCGGCCGGAGCGCGAGGAGCAGGGCTCGACCCTGTTCATCGATCCGGCGACGCGCGGCGATCTCGAACTGTTACGCACGCTGTCCGGCAGCCGCGAGGGCTCGCTGTTCAAGGCGATCGACCGCACGGTGACCGGCGGCGGCGCCAGGCTGCTCGCCGACCGGCTGATGGCGCCGCTGACCGACCCGGCGGCAATCGGCGCGCGCCTGGACTCGGTGTCGTTCTTCCGCTCCGAAACCCGGCTTTGCCAGGCGGTGCGAACGAGCCTGAAGAGCGTCGCCGACATGCCGCGCGCGCTGTCGCGGCTGGCGCTCAACCGCGGCGGCCCGCGCGACCTCGGCGCGCTGCTCGCCGGTTTCGAGGCGGCCGACGCCATCGTTGAAATCTTCGCCGCAACCGCCCTGCCCGAGGAATTGGCGGAGGCGATGGCCGCCATCCAGGCGCTGCCGCAGGCGCTTGCCCGGCACCTGATGCAGGCGCTCGGCGAGGAACTGCCGCTGTTGAAGCGCGACGGCGGTTTCCTGCGCGGCGGCTACCACCCGGAACTCGACGAGATGCGGGCGCTGCGCGACGAATCGCGAAAAGTGATCGCCGGGCTGGAGCGCTCGCTGATCGAGGAGACCGGCATCCGCTCGCTGAAGATCCGGCACAACAATGTGCTGGGTTATTACATCGAGGTGACCGCCAACCACCATGCGGTGATGACCGGCAGTGATGGCGCCAAGGCGCGCTTCATCCATCGCCAGACCATGGCCAACGCCATGCGCTTCACCACGACCGAGCTTGCCGAACTCGAGACCAAGATCGCCAATGCTGCCGATAGGGCGCTCAGCATCGAACTGGCGGCCTTCGATGCGTTGACGGCGGAAGCGGTCGGCGAGGCTGAAAAGATCCGTGCCGGTGCCGACGCGCTCGCCACGCTCGATGTCTCGGCGGCATTGGCGTTGCTTTCGGAGAGCGAAGCCTGGTGCCGGCCGGTGGTGGATTCCAGCCTTGCCTTCGAGATATCGGGCGGCCGGCATCCGGTGGTCGAACAGGCCTTGCGCCGCTCGGGCGATGGACCGTTCGTCGCCAATGACTGCGACCTGTCGCCGGAGGGGAACGCCAAGAACGGCGCGATCTGGCTGCTGACCGGCCCGAACATGGGCGGTAAATCGACGTTCCTGCGGCAGAACGCGCTGATCGCCATCCTGGCCCAGACCGGCTCCTTCGTGCCGGCGGCATCGGCCCATATCGGCGTCGTCGACCGGCTGTTCTCGCGCGTCGGCGCCTCGGACGATCTGGCGCGCGGCCGCTCGACCTTCATGGTCGAGATGGTCGAGACGGCCGCCATCCTCAACCAGGCCGGCGAACGGGCGCTGGTGATCCTCGACGAGATCGGCCGCGGCACCGCCACTTTCGACGGCCTGTCGATCGCCTGGGCGGCGGTGGAGTATCTGCATGAGAAGAACCGCTGCCGGGCGATCTTCGCCACCCACTTCCATGAAATGACCTCGCTCGCCGGCAAGCTGGCGCGGCTCCACAACGTAACCATGCGGGTCAAGGAATGGGAAGGCGACGTCGTCTTCCTGCACGAGGTCGGCAAAGGCGCGGCCGACCGCTCCTACGGCGTGCAGGTGGCGCGGCTCGCCGGCCTGCCGGAAGCGGTGGTCGACCGGGCCAAGCAGGTGCTGCACCAGCTGGAGGAAGGCGAGGTTTCCGGCAAGGCCAACCGGCTGGTCGATGACCTGCCGTTGTTTTCCGTGGCGGTGAAGCGCGAAGCGCCGAAGCCGGTGAAGAGCGACGCGCTCGGCGCTGCGCTGGGCGAGATCAACCCCGACGAGATGACGCCAAGGGAAGCGCTGGAGGCGCTTTACCGGCTGAAGGGGCTGGCGGGGAAGTAGTCAGATCATCTCCAGCCCACGCTTGCGTGTCGGCGGCGGAAAGGCCCGGTCGAGATCGGCAATGTCCTGCGGCGCAAGCCTGATGTCGAGCGCCGCAAAATTCTGTCGGACATGCTCCTGGCTGCTGGCCTTCGGAATGGCGATGACGCCGTCCTGATGCATCACCCAAGCTAGGGCGATTTGTGCCGCGGTCGCATTGTGGCGGGCGGCGACGGTGTCAAGCCTGGTATTGCGCGCCAGCGCGCCCTGCTCGACCGGCGAATAGGCCATCAAGGGAATGCCGCGCTTACGGCTCCAGGGCGCCAGATCGAATTCGGGGCCGCGCCGGACCAGATTGTAAAGCACCTGATTGGTCTGGACGTTGCCGCCGTCGGGCAAGCCGGCAAGGTCCTCCATATCCTCGGTGTCGAAATTGCTGACGCCCCAATGGCGGATCTTGCCGGCCTTCCTCAAGGCCTCGAAGGCCTCGACCGTCTCGGCCAAAGGCACGCTGCCCGGCCAATGCAGGAGGTAGAGATCGATGCGGTCGGTGCGCAGGCGCTTGAGGCTGTTCTCGCAGGCGCGCTGAACACCCGCGCGCGACGCGTTCGATGGCAGAACTTTCGAGACAACGAAGACCTCGGCGCGGCGCCCGGCAATGGCTTCCGCCACCACTTCCTCGGCGCCGCCGCTGGCATACATTTCGGCGGTGTCGATCAGCGTGATGCCAAGATCGAGGCCGAGTTTGAGAGCGTTGACCTCATCGGCACGGCGACGCGAATCCTCACCCATCTTCCACGTGCCCTGGCCGAGCACCTGAACGGTTTCGCCAGAGGGCAGCGTGGTGGTTCTGATGGTGGATGGCATGGCAGGCTCCGTTCGAGGCCGAATCGCATCACAGGGCGGGCGAGAGAATCCAGGGGCGTTCTCGCCCAAATCTCCCGGTCGCGAAAGGCTCACTTCACCGGATGCGCGGCCAGCCAGTCCTGCATCTGCTTGATCTCGGCTTCCTGCGCGGCGATGACGCCTTCGGCGAGCTTGCGGATTTCCGGGTCCTTGCCGTTGGCAAGCTCGACCTTGGCCATGTCGATGGCGCCCTGGTGGTGCGGGATCATGCCGCGGACGAAATCGACATCGGCGTTGCCAGTGTATTGCGACGCCATCATGTCGGCGTGCATCTTGTCCATCGCCGCCTTGTAGCCTTCGGTCGAAGGGCCGGTCGCGCCCATCGACATGCCAGCCATGTCGTGTTTCATCTCTTCGCTCTGCGCCGGAACGCTTTCGAGGAAGACGGCAAGCAGCATTCCTGCCGCCATCAGCAAAAGCACGAGTTTCTTGGCCAAGGTCATTCATGGTCTCCTATTGGTTGGGTTTCGTATTTGGGGCTTTGGATCAGAGTTTCAACGTCCGCAGCCGCAATGCGTTGGCAATGACCGAGACTGAGGACAGGCTCATCGCCGCCGCCGCCAGCATCGGCGACAAAAGCATGCCGGTGAGCGGATAGAGCACGCCTGCGGCGACCGGCACGCCAAGCACATTGTAGAGGAAGGCGAAGAACAGGTTCTGGCGAATGTTGCCGATCGTTGCCTGAGCCAGCGTGCGGGCGCGGACGATGCCGTTGAGGTCGCCCTTGACCAAAGTGATGCCGGCGCTTTCGACCGCGACATCGGCGCCGGTGCCCATGGCGATGCCGACATCGGCGCCGGCCAAGGCCGGCGCATCGTTGACGCCGTCGCCGGCCATGGCGACGCCGGCCCCCCTGCCACGCAGTTCCTCGACCAGGGCTGCCTTTTGTTCCGGCAACAGGCCGGCGCGAACCTCGTCGATGCCGAGGCTTTTGGCGATTGCGTTGGCCGTGCGCTCATTGTCGCCGGTCGCCATGATGATCCTGAGGCCGCTGTCATGCAGTGCCTTGATCGCCTCGGCGGTGGTCGCCTTGATGGGATCCGCTACGGCGACGATGCCGGCCAGTCTGCCGCCGACAGCGACGAACATCGCCGTCTTGCCGTCGCCCTGCAGCGCTTCCGCGCTGGCCGAAACGGCGGAAACGTTGACGCCGAGATCGTCCATCATCGCGGCATTGCCGAGCGCGACGGCCTTGCCCGACACCGTGCCGGAAACGCCCTTGCCGGTAACCGCCTCGAAATCGCCGGCGTCGGTGACGGTTGCACCGCGCGCCGCGGCGCCCTCGACGATGGCCTCGGCCAGCGGATGCTCCGAGCCCTTCTCCAGGCTCGCGGCGAGCCCCAGCAATTCGTCTTCGGAAAAGCCGTTTGCCGGGACGACGTCCGTCAGGTTCGGCCGGCCCTCGGTCAGCGTGCCGGTCTTGTCGACGATCAGCGTGTCGACGGAGGCGAAGCGTTCGAGCGCGGCGGCTTCCTTGATCAGCACGCCGGCATGCGCCCCGCGCCCCGTGGCGGTCATGATCGACATCGGCGTGGCGAGGCCAAGCGCACAGGGACAGGCGATGATCAGCACCGAGACCGCCGAGACGATGGCGAAGATCAGGCTGGGCTCGGGACCGAAGACGGCCCAGGCGATGAAGGCCGCGACGGCGACAAGGACGACGGCCGGGACGAAGTAGAAGGAAACGCGGTCTGCCAACCCCTGGATCGGCGCGCGCGAGCGCTGTGCCTTGGCGACGAGTTCGACGATGCGTGCCAGCGTGGTCTCGGCGCCGATCCGTTCGGCGCGCATGATCAGCGAACCTTGCCTGTTGAGCGTGCCGCCGGTGAGAGTGTCGCCCTCGGCCTTTTCGACCGGCAGCGGCTCGCCCGTGATCATCGATTCGTCGATGGAGGAGCGACCTTCGAGCACCGTGCCGTCGACCGGCACGGCATCGCCGGGCCGGATACGCAGGCGATCGCCGGCCTTGACGCTGTCCAGTGGCACGTCGGTCTCGGAACCGTCCTGCCCGATACGCCGCGCGGTCTTCGGCGCCAGGTCGAGCAAGGCGCGGATCGCCGATCCGGTCTTTTCGCGGGCACGCAGTTCCAGCACCTGGCCAAGGAAGACCAACGCGACAATGACGGCGGCGGCCTCGAAATAGACCGGCACCGCACCACCATGGCCGCGGAACTGATGCGGGAAGATGTCAGGGAAGAGCGTGGCTACGACGCTGTAGAGGTAGGCCGCGCCGACGCCGAGCGAAATCAGCGTCCACATGTTGGGGCTGCGGTTGAGGACCGACTCCCAGCCGCGATGAAAGAACGGAAAGGCGGCCCAGAGCACCACCGGGCTTGCCAACGCCAACTCTGCCCAAGTTTTTGTCCGATCGCTGACCAGATTTTCGAAGCTCAGCCCGAACATCGGCGCCATCGCGATGATCAGAAGCGGGATCGACAGGACCGCGCTGACCCAGAACCGCCTGGTGAAATCGACCAGTTCGGGATTTGGCCCTTCATCGCCCGATGGCACGCCCAGCCGCTCAAGCGCCATGCCGCAGATCGGGCAGGAGCCGGGCTTGTCGCGGACGATTTCGGGATGCATCGGGCAGGTGTATTGCGTGCCCTTGGGCGCGGGCGCCGGCGCCGGCCTGTCGCCGAGATAGGTCTGTGGTGCCGCCTCGAATTTCGCCTTGCAGCCGGCGGAACAGAAATAGAAGCCCTGGCCTTCATGGCGGACAAAGTGCCTGGCTGTGCCACGGTCGACGGTCATGCCACAGACGGGGTCGGTGGCCGTCAAATATTGTTCCGGCTCGGCCTGGAATTTCGAACGGCAGCGTTCGCTGCAGAAATGATAGAGGCGGCCGCCATGCTCCGATGTCGGCTTGCCGGCGGCCGGATCCACGGTCATGCCGCAGACCGGATCGCGCAGAACGGCTGCAGTATCGGCGCCTTTCGGCGCGCAACAGCTGCCGTGCGCGCCATGTGCGCGATGCTTGCCGTGTCGGTCATGGTCTGGATGCGTCATGCCAAAAATGCCTCTATGCCTCTGCTTTGTTGCGGAGGTAGTGCTTCCAGTAACTGGAAGGTCAAGGGCTGTTCCGATTTTTTCGTTTCTGGCCCGGCTTCGGACGCTCGCCCCGGAACTGGCGAACTACATCATGTCAAGTAGATGGCGCGCGACGACCTCGACGCGCAGGCCCGTGCGTAGCCGAGAATCTCGTCTTCAATCCGGCGTTGCCGACATCGGGCGCAATCTTACGGCAATCCTGGGACGTCAGGCCGGGTTTAAGAGCTTGGCTCTCTGTTGGCTCTCCCATTGAGGCGTGATATCCACACCGGAAAAGATCAACCAACCATAGCGTCACCTGTGCTAGAAGGCTCCCGCGGTGCCTGGCGGCTCTCGCCGTTTCCGTGGAAGCCGGGATTTCGAACAAAACAGCTCGTAAAAATGAAGCGTCTGGTCATCAACCTCAATCGATCTCCCGAGCGGCTTGCCCACATGTCGAAGGAGTTCGCCCGCATCGGCATTGGGTTCGAACGGGTCGCGGGGGTCGATGGCAAGGAATATCCCGATCTGATGCTGCAGCCGCAGCACGCAATACACGCCACCCGGCCGCTCTCCGGCAGTGAAATCGCCTGCCTGCACAGTCATCGAGCCTGCTGGACGATCATTGCCCAGGATGAGGCCCCATACGGCGCCGTGTTCGAGGACGACATGGTCTTCTCCAGCAAAGCCGGGGCGTTGCTGGGCGATACGAGTTGGGTGCCGGCGGACGCCGATGTCGTGAAGCTCGAGACGTTCTTCTCCAGAACCGTGATCCAGAGGAAGAGGACCTCTGCCGGACATGGTTTTTCCGTGGTCCGGCTCCGCAAGGGCCATCCGGGGGCCGGCGGTTATCTGCTCTCGCGCCGAACGGCGCGCGATTTTCTGGAGGCAACGGCGCAGGTCAACATTGCTGTCGATGATCTCATCTTCAACCCCATCATGTCGGCCGGCAAGACCATCTACCAACTTGTTCCGGCGCTCTGCGCACAGGATCAATTCGTCGACGGAACGCTGCCAAGCCTGCTTGACCAGGATCGCGATGCCGCGCGGACCGCGAGCGGGCTTATGACAAGGCAGAGGAAGCCGATGGCTGTGAGAATCAGCAGAGAGGCCGGGCGAACCGCACGGTGGATCGCTGATTTCTGCAGATTCCGGGAACGGATCGTCGTTCCCCTCGATCCGGTCCAGGCATCGGACTAGGCCACTTGCCGGGCCACCAGAAGGCCCCATACCCAGCGCCGCGAAAACACGCTATAGACGCCGCCCAAATGGCAAGGCCGACTGATACCTATGGCGAAAATCTCCCTGAAGCTCGATGAACTGATCGACGGCGAAGCCTTGCGCCGCGAGATGACCGCGCTGACGACGGCTACGGCGGGCGATGGTTCGGGAGCCGCCGCCCGCGCCGGCGTCCTGCAGCTTCTCAAGGCCCGGCTCGCCGAAGGCCGAAAGATTGCCGAGGCCATGCTGAGGGAGGATGGCGGCGGCAATGCCTGCGCCGAACGATTGTCGCATCTGATGGATGAGTTGATCCGCGCGCTTTACGATTTCGCGGCGACGCATGTGTACCGCGTGAAGAACCGTTCGTCGGCCGAACGCATGGCCGTCGTGGCGGTCGGCGGCTATGGCCGCGGCACGCTGGCGCCGGGATCCGACATCGATCTTCTGTTCCTGTTGCCCTACAAGCAGACGCCATGGGGCGAGCAGACCGTCGAATACATGCTCTACATGTTGTGGGATCTGGGCTTGAAGGTCGGCCACGCCACCCGCAACATCGATGAGTGCCTGCGGCTGTCGCGCACCGACATCACCATCCGCACGTCGATCCTGGAAGCCCGCTTCCTGTGGGGCGAGCGCAAGCTCTATGACGAGCTGATGCTGCGATTCGACCATGAGGTGGTGCGCACGACCGGCCCGGAATATGTCCAGGCCAAGCTCGCCGAGCGCGACGAGCGCCATGCCAAGGCAGGCGAGAGCCGCTATCTGGTCGAGCCCAACGTCAAGGACGGCAAGGGCGGCCTGCGCGACCTGCAGACGCTGTTCTGGATCGGCAAATACTTCTACCGGGTGCGCACCGGCGAGGAACTGGTCGAAAAGGGCGTCTTCACCGAGGCCGAGTACCGCGAGTTCCAGAAGGCCGAGGACTTCCTGTGGGCGGTGCGCTGCCACATGCATTTCCTCACCGGCAAGGCCGAGGAGCGGCTGCATTTCGACATCCAGCGCGAGATCGCCGAGCGGCTCGGCTACACCAGCCATCCCGGCCTGTCAGCGGTCGAGCGCTTCATGAAACACTATTTCCTCGTCGCCAAGGATGTCGGCGACCTGACCCGCATCTTTTGCGCGGCGCTCGAGGAGGAACAAGCCAAGCACGTTCCCGGCTTCAATCGCATCTTCCTCACCTTCCAGCGCCGCAAGCGCAAGCTTGCCGGCACGTCGGACTTCATTGTCGACAACCACCGCATCAACATCGCCGACGACCAGGTGTTCGAACGCGATCCGGTCAATCTGCTCAGGCTGTTCTGGTTCGCCGACAAGCATGGGCTGGAATTCCACCCCGATGCGCTGAAGCTGCTCACCCGCTCGCTCGGCCTCGTCAACAAATCGTTGCGGCGCGACGAAGAGGCCAACCGGCTGTTCCTCGACATATTGACCTCGGACCGCAATGCCGAACTCAATCTGCGACGGATGAACGAGGCCGGGCTGCTCGGCAGGCTGATCCCCGACTTCGGCAAGATCGTCGCCATGATGCAGTTCTCGATGTACCACCACTACACGGTCGACGAGCACCTGATCCGCTGCATTGGCGTGCTGGCCGAGATCGAGCGCGGCGATGGCGAGAAAGTGCATCCGCTGTCGCATTCGCTGATGCCGGGCCTGAAGAAGAGCCGCGAGGCGCTCTATGTCGCCGTCTTGCTGCACGACATCGCCAAGGGCAGGCCGGAAGACCATTCCGAGGCCGGCGCCCGTATCGCACGGCGCATCTGCCCGCATATGGGGATGTCGGCGGCGGAGACGGAAACCGTCGCCTGGCTGGTCGAGAACCATCTCGTCATGTCGATGACGGCACAGACCCGCGACCTCAATGACCGCAAGACCATCGAGGATTTCGCCTCGATCGTGCAGTCGGTCGAGCGGCTGAAGCTCTTGTTGATCCTCACAGTCTGCGACATCAGGGGCGTCGGACCGGGTGTGTGGAACGGCTGGAAGGGTCAGTTGCTGCGCACGCTCTATTACGAGACCGAACTGCTGCTGACCGGCGGTTTCTCGGAAGTGTCGCGCGCCCAGCGCACGGCGGCGGCACGCGAACGCCTGGCCGAGGCGCTCGCCGACTGGTCCGACAAGGACCGCAAGCGCTATGTCGGGCTGCATTACGAGAACTATTTGCTGACCGTCGACCTGCCGGATCAGTTGCGCCACGCCGAATTCGTCCGCGAGGCCGATGCGGCCGGCAAGAAGCTCGCCACCATGGTCAAGACCCACCAGTTCGAGGCGGTGACCGAAATCACCGTTCTGGCGCAGGACCATCCCCGTCTTCTCTCGGTCATCGCCGGGGCATGCGCCGGCGCCGGAGGCAATATCGTCGACGCGCAGATCTTTACCACCGCCGACGGCCGCGCGCTCGACACCATCCTGATTTCGAGGGAATTCGACCGTGACGAGGACGAACGCCGGCGCGCCGAGCGCGTCGGCCGGCTGATCGAGGACGTGCTGTCGGGCAAGAGCTGGCTGCCGGAGATGATCGAGAAGCGCACCAAGCCAAAGCGCGGCGCCAAAGTGTTCAAGATCCCGCCACGCGCCGAAATCCGCAACACGCTGTCAAACCGGTTTTCGGTCATCGAGGTCGAGGGGCTCGACCGCCCGGGTCTGCTGTCGGAGATCACCGGCACGCTGTCCGACCTGTCGCTCGACATCGCCTCGGCGCACATCACCACTTTCGGCGAAAAGGTCATCGACACCTTCTATGTCACAGACCTCACCAGCCAGAAGATCGACAGCCCGGCCCGCATCGCCACCATCCGCAACCGGCTGATGGCAACGCTCGAAGGCATCGCGCCCGAACGCGGCGGCAAGGCCAAGGCGGCCGCCGAGTGACTGCCATCCTCACTTTGTCCCACTCCCACAGGCAGTCTTCGAACGCATGAGCCTCGTCAAGAAATTCGCCACCGTCGCTTCCGGCACGCTGATGAGCCGCGCGCTCGGTTTCGGCCGCGAGATGCTGATGGCGGCAGCACTCGGCACCGGGCCGGTGGCCGACGCCTTCAACGCCGCCTTCCAGTTCCCCAACACCTTTCGCCGGCTGTTCGCCGAGGGCGCCTTCAACGCCGCCTTCGTGCCGCTGTTTGCCAAGGAAATCGAGACGCACGGCACCGAAGGAGCCAAGCGCTTTTCCGAGGAAGTGTTCGGCGTGCTGTTCTCGGCGCTGCTGGCGCTGACCATCGCGATGGAACTGGCGATGCCGCTGATCGTGCGCTACCTGGTGGCCCCGGGCTTTGCCGACACGCCGGGCAAGTTCGAGACCACCGTCCTGCTGGCGACGATCATGTTCCCCTATCTCATCTGCATGTCGCTCGCGGCGATGATGGCCGGCATGCTGAATTCGCTGCGCCGCTATTTCGCGGCAGCAATCGCGCCCGCTTTCCTCAACATCATACTGATCAGCGTGCTTGGCTATGCCTGGTATCGCGGGCTGGATGCGCATGCTGTCGGCTTCAGCCTGTCCTGGGGCGTCCTGGCGGCGGGCGTCGTGCAGCTCGCCATCGTCTGGGTGGCGGTGCGCAACGCCGGCATCTCGATCGGCTTCCGCCGGCCGAAGATGACGCCGAACGTCAAGCGCCTGCTGATCCTGGCCCTGCCGGCGGCGATCACCGGCGGCATCACCCAGATCAACCAGCTGATCGGCACGGCGATCGCGTCGGCGCAGGACAGTGCGGTGTCCTCGCTCGCCTATGCCGACCGCGTCTATCAGCTGCCGCTTGGGGTGGTCGGCGTGGCGGTGGCGATCGTGCTGTTGCCGGAACTGTCACGGGCGCTGAAATCAGGCAATCTCATCGAGGCGGCCAATCTCCAGAACCGCTCGGTCGAGTTCACATTGTTCATGACCTTGCCGGCGGCGGCGGCGCTCTGGGTGATGGCGGAGCCGATCGTGCGGCTGGTCTATGAGCGCGGTGCGTTCGCCGCCAACCATTCGACCCCGACCGTTGCGGCGATCCTGGCGATTTTCGGTCTTGGCCTGCCGGCTTTCGTGCTGATCAAGGCCTTCACCCCGGGCTATTTCGCCCGCGAGGACACACGCACGCCGATGATCTTCGCCGCCATCTCGGTGGCGGTGAACGTCGCCACCGCGCTGACACTGTTTCCCAGGATGGGCGCACCCGGCATTGCCGTCGCCTCGGCCGTGGCCGGCTGGGTCAATGCGCTGATGCTGCTTGCAGTCTTGATCCGCCGCGGCCATTGGGGCCGCGACCTGCCGCTCCTGAAGCGCATTCCCAGGCTGGTGCTGTCGGCGGCGGTGATGGCGGTGGCGCTATATTTCGCCGAGCACTGGCTTGCCGTCAGGCTCGGTCCCGGCTCGCCGCTGGTCGTCAAGGCGACGACGCTGCTGGCGCTGGTGGCCAGCGGGGCGCTGCTCTACTTCATCACCGCCTTCGGCACCGGCGGCGCCGATTTCGGCATGATCCGTCGAAACATCGGGCGTAAGGGATCGCCGCCTGTCGGCTGACGATCACCGGACCCTCGATACTGCCGCCGCGGCTGCCATGCGACCGCCTTAAAACCCTGTGGATATGCGAGTGCCGAGGCACCATCGCCTCTTCGTGTATTGCCTTTGGCGCCGGCTGAAAGCAGGACAGGCTTGGGCTTGCGTTGACGCAAACGCTGGAGGGTTCATGAAAACGCTGTCACTCGAAGATTTTGTTGATGACCAGCCTTGGGGCGACGACGTTCCGCTTCTGGACGACGTTTCCAGTGAAAATCGCATAGCGGGCGTGCGGATTCAGCGGCTGGTTACAAGGGGCGACAAGCGGGGCGAGCTTACGGTCCTCGTGTCGGCACTGCTGGAGCCCATAACCCCGCCGCCACATGTCTATCTGGTATCGGCCGAGGCGGGATCGATCAGGGCATGGGTCTATCACAAACGACAGTTCGACCGGCTCGCCTATACAGATGGCGACCTCAGGGTCGTACTCTACGATCTGCGAGAGGATAGCCCGACATACCAAAAACTGGAGGTCCTCGACGTCGGCGCGGCGAACAAGATCCTGCTGACGATTCCGCCCTATGTCGTTCACGGGGTTCAGAATCGGGGCAAGAGCACCGCGACATTCATCAACATGCCGACAGCCGTCTACGATCCTAGACATCCGGACAAATCACGAATCCGCTTCGATCATCCAGGCATCCCCTACAAATTCGAATAGCATGACCACGTTTTCCGTCATCATGGCCACCTACAATCGCGGCAGGCATATTCTTCCGTCGATACAATCGGTGCTGCGCCAAACCTGCCGGGACTTCGAGCTGTTGGTGGTTGGCGATTGCTGCACGGACGATACCGCGGATGTGGTTCGGGCGCTCGCATCTGCGCAAATCCGCTGGTTGAACCTGCCCGAGCGCGGCGGCAGCCAAGCCTTTCCCAACAATGCGGGCATAGAGATGTCGCGCGGGCAATACATTGCCTATCTCGGTCATGACGATATCTGGGCCCCCGACCACCTCCAGGCACTGGCAGATCTTTTCGGGCACAGGCCGCAGCCGGACTTTGTCGTGAGCGGCGCCATCTTTCACGGCCCCAGGGCAAGCAATTTTCGGTGGGTGACCGGCATCTTCGACGAACCGGACACTGCTCTCAGGCATTTCTTCCCGCCTTCCAGTTTCGGTCACCGACGCAACGTCGCCGATCGAATTGGGAAATGGCGCCATCCCAAGGAGATCACAGCGCCCGTTGACGCGGATTTCCTTTTGCGGGCGGCAAGGTCCGGGATGAATTTTGTCTCGACACAGCGGATCACTGTCCAGAAGTTCGCGGCCGGCCACCGCTACCTGAGTTATACGAGCCACACTTCGGACGAGCAGGAACGAATGGTCCGGCGAATGGCCCGGCCGGGATATAACGGCTATCTGGCGTCCGAGCTGGCCAAGGCGAAGGCCGCCGGCGGCTACATGGTCGTCGTCCATCCGGACTACGAGCGCTATGAACAAGGTCAGGTCTCGACACAGAATGCGATAGTCAAGGGAGTTGTCCGCCCGGATCTGCGCAACCTCAGGCAACGCGAGGTCATCAAGCAGGACAACTCACCAAAAGCACTCGATTGGGTTCCGCACCAATCAGGCGGCGACTGGGTATTGTGGGTCGGCTGCAATCCGCGCCCAAAGCTGCTTGTGCCGTTCAAATATGCCGGCAAGGCGCGGATTCGCCTGGACATCCGGCATCCTCTGCGCGAGGCGCTGACCAAGCTCAAATTGTCCGTAAACGGCCAGCTGGTTGTGGCAAGCCTTCGCGAGGTGCGCCAGGACGGCAATATCTGGAACGCGCAAGCGACGTTTGAAACGGCGCTGCGAAGGGACGATCATACGATCCTGGAGCTTCATCTCACCAGATTGCAAAGACCCGCGGGACGCAACGGCATCGGCGTTGCCGACATGGAGGTGACCCCGCTGGGGTGGCGAAGCATTGTTGCAAAGGGCACGCGGCTGCTGGCAAAGTTCCGCCCGGGCCGCTGATACCTCTTGCCGGTTTTTCACCCTTCGTCCATAAGCGCGCCGTCGCAAGACTTTCGCCGCGTGCGGTTTCCAGCCGCATGATTGGCTCCAAAAAGTCTGCAACTTTTTGGAATCATGCTTATACGGCCCTCCACAAGCCATGAGGAAACCCATGTCCGCCTTCAAGCCACTCGTCTTCTCCGGCGTCCAGCCGACCGGCAATCTGCATCTCGGCAACTATCTCGGCGCCATCAAGAAATTCGTCGCCCTGCAGGAAACGTCCGATTGCATCTACTGTGTCGTCGACCTGCATTCGCTGACCGCGCAGCTGGTCCATGAGGACCTTGCTGACCAGACACGCTCGATCACCGCCGCCTTCCTTGCCTCCGGCATCGACCCGAAGAAGCACATCGTCTTCAACCAGTCGCGGGTGATGCAGCACGCCGAGCTCGCCTGGATCTTCAATTGCGTCGCGCGCATCGGCTGGATGAACAAGATGACGCAGTTCAAGGACAAGGCCGGCAAGGACCGTGAAAATGCTTCGCTGGGCCTGCTCGCCTATCCCTCCCTGATGGCTGCCGACATCCTGCTCTACCGCGCCACCCATGTGCCGGTGGGCGAGGACCAGAAACAGCATCTGGAGCTGACTCGCGACATCGCCCAGAAATTCAACAATGATTTTTCCGACCGCATCGCCAGGCTCGGCGTCGGCGTCGAGATGCAGGTCGGCGAGGAGACGGTGAACGGCTTCTTTCCGATCACCGAACCGGTGATCGGCGGCCCGGCGGCGCGCATCATGAGCCTGCGCGACGGCTCGAAGAAGATGTCGAAATCGGACCCGTCGGACCTGTCACGCATCAACCTGACCGACGATGCCGACACCATCTCGAAAAAGATCCGCAAGGCCAAGACCGATCCCGAGGCCTTGCCGAGCGAAGTCGGCGGGCTGGAAAGCCGGCCGGAAGCGGAAAACCTGGTCGGTATCTATGCCGGGTTGGCCGAGATGTCGAAGGCCGACGTGCTGAAGGAATTCGGCGGCCAGCAGTTCTCCGTCTTCAAGCCGGCGCTGGCCGACCTTGCGGTGGAGAAGCTGGCGCCGATCGCCGGCGAGATGCGCCGCATCGAAGGCGACCGCGCCTATGTCGACGCGGTGCTCAGGGACGGCGGCGAACGCGCCGGCGTGCTCGCCGAAGCGACGATGAAGACGGTGCGCGATATTATCGGCCTGCTGCAGGGCTGACGCCGAGTCCAATCTGGGTTTATCTGCACCGACACTGCCATGCCGACCAGCCGCTTGCCGCCGGTCGGCGGCGGTGGCAGATTGCGGCCGAAAACGCACCGAGTAGATAGACATGGTCTCCAAACGCCTCAGCCGCGAAGCCGGGCATCGCAGGAAATTCCTGACGATCATCGACGACACGCCGGAATGCGAACGCGCCGTCGCCTACGCCTCGAAGCGGGCGCAGAGCACCAGCGGCACGCTGGTGCTGCTTTACGTCATCGTACCGGACGATTTCCAGCATTGGCTGGGCGTCGAGAAGATCATGCGCGAGGAGGCGAACGCCACGGCGCGCGCGGCTCTCGACGGCTATGCCAACAAGGTGCGCCAGAAGCTCGGCATCGAGCCGGAAATGGTGGTGCGCGAGGGCAAGCCGACGGAAGAGATCCACAAGCTGATCGAGGAAGACCAGGACATCGCCATCCTGGTGCTGGCGGCCGGCGCCGGCAAGGAAGGGCCCGGGCCGCTGGTCGGTGCCGTGGCCGGCAAGGGCGCCGCCTTCCCCATTCCGGTCACGGTGGTGCCGCAGAATCTGTCGGACGAGGAGATCGACAGCCTCGCCTGAGATGTATTGGTATTCAGGTGAGGCCGGCCTGCGAATGGCGGCTTCCTGCGCTTCCGGTGCTCACGTACTTCAAGTACGCTCCGCTCCGGTTCTCGGAAATCACCATTCTCGACTCGGCCTGACCTGAATCTCAACACATCTCCACGTGAGTGCAGAGTCAGCAAAAACATTCCGTTAGCCAGCCGTTCGGGCGATGCGTTTCGCTTGAATGTCCAGCCGATAAGGCCTATTTAGAACTATTCCAAACTATCGGCCCGTAACGGGCACGGAGACGGCCATGTTCATCCAGACCGAATCGACGCCCAATCCGGCGACGCTGAAATTCCTGCCCGGCAAGGAAGTGCTGCTGGAAGGCACCGCCGACTTCCGCGATGCCGACAGTGCGGCAACGGCCTCGCCGCTGGCCGGCCGGCTGTTCGAAATCCCCGGCGTCACCGGCGTCTTCTTCGGCTACGATTTCATCACGGTGACCAAGGACGGTCCCGACTGGCAGCACCTGAAGCCGGCGATCCTGGGCGCCATCATGGAGCATTTCATGTCCGGCGCGCCTGTCATGGCCAAGACCGGCCCGGCAGCAGAGACCAGCCAGACCGGCGAATTCTACGACAAGGCGGACGAAGAACTCGTCATCACCATCAAGGAACTGCTCGACACCAGGGTGCGCCCGGCGGTGGCCCAGGACGGCGGCGACATCACCTTCCGCGGCTTCGAGAACGGAACGGTGTTCCTGCACATGAAAGGCGCCTGCGCCGGCTGCCCGTCGTCGACGGCGACGCTGAAGCACGGCATCCAGAACCTGCTTCGGCATTTTGTGCCGGAAGTGCAGCAGGTCGAACAGGTGGCCTGACCTCTCCCGTTGCCAGCGCAACCTCAATCGCAAACAACAAAAAACCGGGCCGAATTGCCCGGTTTTCTGTTTGGGACGTCCGTTGTTGCCTAGACGGTCCGCGTACGAAACTTGTCTTCCCGTTTGACCATGATCCCGCGGGGGATCCTGGTCCTCACATCACGATGACCTTGGCGCCGACCGAGGCTCGGTCATAGAGATCGATGATGTCCTGGTTCATCAGCCGGATACAGCCGGACGACATCGCCTTGCCGATCGAATTCCATTCCGGGCTGCCATGCAGGCGGTAGCCCATGTCGCCGCCCTTGTTGAAGAGATACATGGCGCGCGCGCCAAGCGGGTTCTTCAGGCCCGGCTCCATGCCGTCGGCGAACTTCGCCAGTTCCGGCTGGCGCCTGATCATTTCACGGGGCGGCGTCCAGGTCGGCCATTCGCGCTTCAGCGCGATATGGGCGGTGCCGTGCCACTCGAAGCCTTCGCGGCCAACGCCGATGCCGTAGCGGATCGCGAGGCCATCGTCCTCGACGAAGTAGAGGAACTTGTTCTGCGTATCGACGATGATGGTGCCCGGCTTTTCCTTGGTGTCGTAGTTCACTTCCTGCCGGTGATACTGCCTCGGCACTTTTTCGATCGGGACGCGCGGTAGCTGGTAGCCAGCGTCGGTCACTGCGCCGTAGTCGTTGGAGAAGATCTGCCCGCCGATGGTGCTGCAACCGGCGACGGCCGTGGACAGCGCCAATGCGGCAATTATTGCAAGCGACTTCATGCGCATGAGGTGATCCGGAGCCCTGTCCAAATGTCGGCGGTACGAGTCGACCGCCTTCTTGCCATCATTCATGCTGGCATTTGCTTTGCTTGCCAAGCGCACGATGCCTATATGCTGGGACTTACGTGCTGGTATGCGTATCACTATGGCATTTCAGCAACATCCTTCACCGGATTGTGAAGGAAATTCAATGGGCCTGAATCGCGGGCCTGACAAAATCGAGGACAACGCCATGAATGTCGGCGACGCCGCCCATCGTTCAGGCCTGCCGGCCAAGACCATCCGCTACTATGAGGAGATCGGCCTGATCGCGCCGGCGCGCGCCGCCAACGGCTACCGCGACTATTCCGGTGACGACATCCATCGGCTGACCTTCCTGCGCCGTGCGCGCAACCTCGGCTTTTCCATCGACGATTGCCGCCAGTTGATGGCGCTCTACCGGGATCGCGGCCGCGCCAGCGCCGACGTGCGCGAGATCGCCGCCGCCCATGTCACGGCGATCGAGGAGAAGGTGCGCGAGCTGCAGTCGATGCGCTCGACCCTGCAAAAGCTGATCCATGCCTGCCATGGTGACGAGCGGCCGGATTGCCCGATCCTGGATGACATGGCAGGGGCCGCGGCGCCTGCCATTGCCGTTTCAGCGAGACCATAACCGACCCCAGCAATGGATTTAGGCAGGCGGAGTGGGATGGCTTTCCGTCAGGCGCCGCATTGGGTGCAGTTATTCGCCCCCTGTCCGCCGGAACGGCGTCATTAAATTAGACGGTGCTTATAGACTTCTCGCCACAACGGCCGCATTCTCCCGTCGGGAGGGCGAGTGGACAAGTCTCGCTACGACAATCGTTCCGACCGCTGGCGAATGCGTGCCATGCGTCGCCGGCGCTGGCGTCCCCCGCGCAACGCCATATCATGGACATTGATCGCCACGGCAATCGCCATCCTGGCCAGCCTGATCGCGGTCAAGGCCGGGCCACCTCTCGCGGGCTGCAACATCAAGGGCAACATCAGCTACAATACGGGCGAGCGCATCTATCACTTTCCGGACACGACGAGACCCGGATCAGCCTGTGGAAGGGCGAACGCTGGTTCTGTTCAGAGCAACAAGCTCGGAAGGCTGGCTGGCGGAAGTCAAAACTATGAGGGCGTCCGGCCAGGTCCGGTGGACCCAGGGACTTCAGTCTTATTTGCGCGAGTGCTAATATACATATAGATTAATCAGCGCGGGACAATCACACCCAAAAGCCCAAACCCGCAATGGCCGGTGCAGCCCCCTTTAGACCCAAAGCCAAACTGCGCCGGCCATTCCGCTTGGCATATTCCCTTACCTCAGCCTTTATATGTCGACCAACTAAAGTAATGGAACGTCCAATGGACATTTGCGGAACCTAAAAGGTCCCCCTCAGACCTTTGCACACCGGCACGCAAGACCTTAGTCCTGCCGCTCTCTAGTGAAAAACGGAAGTTGATCGGCACGACATAGGGCCGCTCCGCAAGGATGAATACCAGACTACGCTTAGCCGGATATTGCGCGATCACGGAAGGCCCCCTAGGGCCGGGCCGAGGCTTGCCAACCCTGCAGTCGGCCGGCATGGAGGGATTGTATGTTTGGCAGACCCCATTGTTCCGTGAGCGATCGCGCCTTGGATGCGCCGCTTGCCACGCACCCGTAGGAACGACCCGGCACGCTCGCAGGTCGGGGGACATGGGGTCGTGCCGGGTCGTTGCGGGTCAGCTTTGGGATCGTCTCCGCACTGCCCAAGCTATATGCATATTAGCTTCAGCTCAATTAAGACTGAAGTCCCGCCCATGGATTGCCAGCTGTAGAGGGCAGGACCTGTTCTGCATCGTTTCACGGGATGAATACCTGACAGGGCCGATATACCCAAAAGAAGTCAGGATCGGTTCTTGAAGGCTTGATTTGAAGGGCATACCGTCAGCTCAATGGGCTTGGTGACGCCATGTTGAACGACGATAAAGACAAGCAGTTTTGGGCCTTGGACCTGGATGCTCTGCGCAAGGCCTTTGGCACATACGTTCAAGAGCACAAAACCACGGCAGCGGAGTGGGGGGAACACGCCAAGCGCTTCCTCGAAAAACAACGCATTCGTCAGGGCGAATCGAACTGATTCCTGGCCGCAGGGGCCGCAAGTGCGGTAGCGTTGATCGCCACTACGCATTGAAGTGCGTCCGCACCAAGCCGTCCAAGAAGAACCCTAACGGCATCGAGCGTCATGGCCTGTACAAGTGCAGCGCTTGCCGTTCGCAGTTCACCGTCCGCATGGGCACGATCTTCGAGGAAAGCCATTTGCCGCTCACCAAGTGGCTACAGGCCATCCACCTTATGTGCGCATCAAAGAAGGGCATTAGCGCCCACCAGATGCACCGCATACTCGAATGCACGTATGAGGCGGCTTGGTTCCTGTGCCACCGCATCCGCCTTGCTATGGCCTCTGGTGAGCTTTCCCCGATGGGCGGCGCCGGTAGCGCCGTCGAAGTGGACGAAACTTATATCGGTCGCCTAAAGGGCACTCCGGTTAAGCCGGGCGGCGGCGCGCACAAGAACACGGTCGTTACGCTTGCGGAGCGCAATGGCCGCGCCCGATCCTTCCATGTCGATACCGCCCGCATGGGCAACGTCATGCCTATCGTTCGTGCCAACATCGCCAAGGAAGCGCGTTGATGACGGATGAGAGCGGTATCTATCGCCGCGCCAACCAGGATTTCGCCTCGCATGAGTTCGTCACGCATTCCAAGGACGAATACGTTCGCGGCAACGTCCACCAACACGGTCGAAGGCTTCTTTTCGATCTTCAAGCGCGGCATGAAAAGCGTCTATCAGCATTGCAGCGAACACCATCTGCATCGCTACCCTGCCGAATTCGACTTCCGCTATTCGAACCGCATCGCCCTTGGCGTTGATGACGGCACCCGCGCTTTCATCGCCTTGAATGGCGTGAAGGGTAAGCGCCTCACCTATCGCAGACCTGCTTGACGATAAGCGCAGGCACTACCGTAAGCCGGTGCAGCTCGAATTGCCACTTTGGCGATACGCAAGGCACCGCAAGAAAAAGCCGGGGATCTAGTCCCCGGCAGTTTGGTTGATCGGAACGGCTAGGCGGCTACGCCGCTGTCGCCGGTCTTATCGGCTGCGATAGTGGCCGCAAACCGATTCGGTGCGGCCAAGGCGGAAGCGCTGGTAGGGGTTCACCCACACCATAACGTCACCTCTTTAAGGCGAGGGGCCTTGAAAAGAGACGGTAGAGGTGCGATTCTAGGGATGGAGCGTCCTAGCGCCGCAGGGGCTACCGCCTCTTTCCGGTTGCTTGACCACCATGAGGGCCAGTTTCCCGTTACGAGCGGGTTGCTGGCCTTCTTCGTTAGTCACGCACGGTTGGCCGGTGGTCGTGGCGCCGTGGCTAAACGGCTCTTATCATCGTTCACCTCCGTCGCTGTTTTCTTGCTCGATCTTTTGCTTTGGCCGGTCATCGACCGGAAAGCAGAAGTCAAGAACGGCACCAAAGGTGGCAACGAACCTATCGCGCTCTGCCTTCGTCCAACTGTCTCCATTTGCTGGCAAACTTACTAGCAATCCGGAAAGCGCTGGCGGCAGTCCTGTTTGTAGCGGGCGAATGTCAGTTTTGCCGCCATCCAGCTTGCGAGGCACCTTCGGCTCCTGCTTTCGTGCAGAGGCCGCCGCTCCCCCATTCGGAACCGACCTTGTGGACTTGCGGGGGGCGGCCCTTTGGCGTTCAGGCGCTATCCCAGCCGCAGCAAAAAGTCCTGTAAACAAGGTGACCATGCGCGCTTGCTGCCCGACCGGCGAATAACTGCGGAAGGCATCGCGGATACGAATTTCATCATCCACAGATGGGTCAACGTATCGCAGCGCATCAGCGTAGGCGCCGTTCAACCACTCAGCCAGCCGCGCCTTGTACTCAGCCTCAGGAGCCAGCCGCAACGCCTCCAGCGTAGGGGTAAGCTTGCCGTCCTCCCCGATCAAATCGAGAGTTTGCATGGCCTGAAGGGTGCGCGGGATTAGGCTGCCTGAAATGCCGGAACGGGCCAGAACATCCGAATCCAGTGTCGGCGGCAGCCCCTTATTCCGGTGCCGTTCAATCAAAGACAGAATTGCAGAAGTTGGGGCGTATGGCGCGGGCCTATCTGCTGTAACCGCCATTGTGAAATATCCTCTCCGAATCGACCAAAACAGTGTGAACCGGACGTACCGTCCAGTCAAACATGTTTGTTTTGTTCTCTTAGTTACAGGAAAAGGCGGATCAACTTTTTGATTTTGCTGACGTATTTATTTATTGTCTGACGATGTAACGTACTTCGGAGGTTCCGGTGGAAAACTCATTTTGTATTTTTGAGCGCGAATGCGGCGGATGGCTCGCGGTATCAGCCCCCTCTAGCGATTTTAGAATCGGGGTTATCGGGGCCACGGAGAAAGAAGCGGCTAGCCGCTTTGAGGCCGCTGTGGAAGTATGGGCATCTTTGCTGGCACCCAAGACCCAAGGCGGTGACGATGCCCACCAATAAACCCGACCATAAGACGCAACGGCAGAAGTTCGAAGATGCGGCGCGCGAGCTGGAAACCGACCAGTCCGACGAAGCCTTCGAGGCCGCTCTAGGCAAGATCGCTCACGCGCCCAAGCTCACCAATGAGCAGATAAAGGAACTGGCGCGTAAGAAGCGTGAGCGAGAATGAGCTTCGAGCATCTGGGGCGCCACTACGGAATCTACATGCAAAGTGACGGAGACCGGGACGGCATGGCGCTAGAGTTGATGGACGAAACCGAGCGCCCTCATTCACTCGTATTGGAGGTGTTCTACGCTGATGCGGACGGGACTATGACGCTCACCGCATATCGAGAAGCCGTCCCTCTCGCGCTTGTTGAGATGGTCGTATCGCAAGCCAAGCTTAAACTTCCTCCGGCTAAGTTTGGTTTGTCAACCAGATAATCGCCTCCTGCAGAGGGGTTCAAACCGTGAACAAAATCTGGCATGGTGCCTGTCATGCCGATCATTTCCCCCATCGCAATCAATCCCCTCATCGACGGTCGCCAATCCGAACGCGCCATGCTGGTGCGGCGTGGCGTCCAGCGGCTGCTCATGGCGATGGGCGCGCATGTGCTGCCTGAACTGTCATTGGCCACCGGCCGCCGCGCCGATCTGGTGGCGCTGACCCGGCAGGGCGACATCTGGATCATCGAGATCAAATCCTCGATCGAGGATTTCCGGGTCGACCGCAAATGGCCCGATTACCGGCTGCACTCCGACCGCTTCTTCTTCGCCACCCATCCCGGCGTGCCGGCGGAGATCTTTCCGGAAGAGTGCGGCTTCATCCTCTCCGACGGCTATGGCGCCGAAATCCTGCGCGATGCGCCGGAGCACCGCATGGCGGCGGCAACACGCAAGGCGCTGCTGCTGCGCATCGCGCGCGCCGGCGCGGCGCGGCTGCTGGCGGCGGAGCTGGCCGGCGTCTCGGTCCCGGCGCTGGAGGGGGAGAGCGAGTAGTTCGCAGAACCGCGAACCGCGCCCTACTCCGTCTCCTCATCCGCTCGACCCGCAGCCGGCGCCATCAGCAGCACTGTGGCGCCAAGGACGGCGGCGACGAAGGAACCGGCGAGGATGCCGACCTTGACCGCATCCTGCAGGGCCACATCGCTGGCGAAGGCGAGCAGGCCGATGAACAGGCTCATGGTGAAGCCGATGCCGCACAGCAGCGAGATGCCGATCATATGCGACCAGCCGGCATTGGCCGGCAGGTCGGCGAGACCAAGCCTTATGGCAAGTGCCGAGGAGCCGAAAACGCCGACCAGCTTGCCGACCACCAGGCCGGCGGCAACGCCCAGCGTCAGCGGCTGGATCAGCGCGCCAAAACTCAGGCCGGCTAGCGAAACGCCGGCATTGGCGAAGCCGAAGATCGGGATGACGAGAAAGGGCACGACCTTGTGCAGGCCATGCTCGAGCCTGTGCAGCGGCGAATGGTCGAAATCGTGGCCGATCCCGGCGGAGCGCTCGAGCGGAATGGTCAGCGCGAGCGCAACGCCGGCGAGCGTGGCGTGGACGCCAGACTTGAGAACCAGCACCCACAGAATGGCGCCCAGCACGAGATAGGGCACCAGCGTCATCACCCCCATGCGGTTGAGCACGACAAGCACAGCAATGACGGCGAAGGCGGCACCCAGATAGGCCAGTGACAGGCCGTTTGTATAGAAGATGGCGATGATGATGACGGCGCCGAGGTCGTCGATGATGGCGAGCGCGGTCAGGAAGACCTTCAGCGAGGCCGGCACGCGGCTGCCGAGCAGCGACAGCACGCCGAGCGCGAAGGCGATGTCGGTGGCGGTCGGGATCGCCCAGCCGGAGAGTGCGGCCGAATTGTTGCGGTTGATGAAGACATACGCCAGCGCGGGAACCACCATGCCACCGGCGGCCGCGATGCCGGGCAGGACGCGGCGTGGCCAGGTCGACAGCTGGCCGTCCAGCATCTCGCGCTTGATCTCCAGCCCGACGAGCAGGAAGAACACCGCCATCAGCCCGTCATTGACCCAATGCGAGATGCTGAGCGGGCCGAGATAGGCATGGAGGACGGAGAAATAGGTTTCGGCGAGCGGTGAGTTGGCGACGATCAGCGCCAGGGCCGCCGCCACCATCAGGATGATGCCGCCGGCCGCCTCACTGTCGAGGAATTCGCGGAAGACGGAAACCGGCCGCTGTTTCAAATCCTGCATGTCGCCTCCGCCGTCACCCGACCTGTCGGCCAGAACCTATAACCTAATGATGTGAAACGTCACTGGCGAAGCAAGACGCACGAGTTCATGCTGGCAATCCATGCCTTGAAAATTGGCCGAAACGCCCATCGCGTCGATCCATGCCGCGACTTCAAAGCGCTCCGGCGGTGGAAATTCTTCTCCGTTGAACTCTACGGCTGATATCACGGCATGGATCCTGGGGTCTCCGCGCCGCTTTGCGTCGCTACGCCCAAGGATGACGAAGCTCGGTTCAGCGCGGCGCGCGCTTGGCCAGTATGCGCTGAAGCGTGCGGCGGTGCATGTTGAGCCGGCGCGCGGTTTCGGAGACGTTGCGCTCGCACATCTCGTAGACGCGCTGGATGTGCTCCCAGCGCACGCGGTCGGCCGACATCGGGTTTTCCGGGGGTGCGGCGCGCTCGCCCGAGGTGCGGGTGAGGGCGGCGAAGATGTCGTCGGCGTCTGCCGGCTTCGACAGATAGTCGACGGCGCCAAGCTTCACCGCGGTCACCGCGGTGGCGATGTTGCCGTAGCCGGTCAGGATGATGGTGCGGGAATCCTCGCGCTTCTCGCGGATGGCGGCGACGACGTCGAGGCCGTTGCCGTCGCCGAGCCGCATGTCGACCACGGCATAGGCCGGCGGATTGGCGCGGGCCTTGCCTACGGCCTCCTCGACGCTCTCGGCGGTCTCGACCACAAACCCCCTGGTTTCCATGGCCCGGGCGAGGCGCGTGAGGAACGGCTTGTCGTCATCGACGATCAGCAGCGAGGTGTCCTCGCCTTCAACCATTGCGCCAATATTTTCATCGCCTGTCATCGTCGTAAGAATTCCTGCTGCCTTAATTTTACGCAGATATAGTTTTGCGCCGCTATTGTCCAATTTACGCAGTGTCAAACATGGTGGCGGGGGCCGTTTCCGGGTTCAGGAAGACCGATCTCGGCCACGAAATCTGGACCACGGCGCCCTCGCCCAGGCCGCTCGAATTGCGGAAATCGAGCGTGGCGCCCGAGCGTTCGAGCAGAGTCTTGGCGATGAACAGGCCGAGCCCCAGGCCGCCGCCGGCCTCGGTGCCCTGGCGCGTCGACATATAGGGCTCGCCGATGCGGTCGATGATTTCGGGTGGGAAACCTGGCCCGTCATCGATGATCGAGAAGGTGACGGTCGCCTCGTCCCAGCTCCAGCGCACGGTGACGCTGTTGCGGGCGAAGTCGACGGCGTTCTCGACCAGATTGCCGAGGCCGTAAATCACGCCCGGGTTGCGGCGCCCGACTGGCTCCGGCCCGGTGCGTTCGCCCGGGCGAAGCTTGATCGAGATGCCGAAGTCGCGATGCGGCGCGGTGACCTCCTCGACCAGTGAGGTCAGCGGCAACCGGGACAGATGCGCCTCGCCCTCCGACGACAGGCTGGTCAGGCGCTTGAGGATTTCGCGGCAGCGTTCGCTTTGCGAGCGCAGCAGCTTCACGTCTTCCCCATATTTCGGGTCGCTGCCGAGCGCCTTTTCCATCTCCTTGGCGACAAGCGTGATGGTGGCGAGCGGCGTGCCGAGCTCATGCGCGGCCGCCGCCGCCAGGCCGTCGAGTGCCGAAAGGTGCTGTTCGCGCTGCAGCACCAGTTCGGTGGCGGCAAGCGCATTGGCCAAGAGCCGCGCTTCGGCGGCCACTCGAAAGGCATACATGGCGGTGAAGGCGATCGAGGACAGCACCGCCATCCACATGCCGGCGACATAGATGAAAGGCATGGCCAGCGGCGCGCCTTCATACCAGGGCAAGGGCAGATGGAAGAACACCAGCAAGGTTGCCGCCAGCATCACCAGCCCGCCGAGGATGGCGGTGAGGCGCAGGGGCAGCGACGTCGCCGAAATGACGACTGGCACGGTCATCAGCAGCGAGAACGGATTGGTCAGGCCGCCGGTCATGTAGAGCAGCCCGGCAAGTTGCAGGCTGTCGAAGATCAGGATGCCGAAGGCGGCAAACGGGGTGAGCCGGTGGGCAGCCGGAAACCTGAAGGCCAGGAACAGGTTCATCCAGGCCGAACAGGCGATCAGCGCAAAACACAGGCTGACCGGCAGCGGGAACTTCAACCCATAGGCGACGACGAGCACCGCCACGCTCTGGCCGACAATGGCCAGCCAGCGCAGCCGGATCAGCGTGTTGAGGCGCAGCCGCTGGCTTTGCTGAAAATCGGGCGCGTTCAGGATGTTGATCATGGCCATGGATTACAGCCGGGAAAGCAGGAGCGCTAGGTCCCGCGTGGCTTGGCACGGGCGGTAGCCGCCGCAAGCAACGGGTTTTCCGGCCAGACATGTTTGGGATAGCGGCCGCGCATGTCGGCGCGCACGTCGGCCCAGGAGCCGCGCCAGAAGCCGGGCAGGTCGCGTGTCGTCTGGATCGGCCGATGCGCCGGCGACAACAGTTCGAGCGTCAGCGGCACGGTGCCGTTGGCAATCGAAGGGTGGCGGTCGAGGCCGAACAGTTCCTGTACCCGAACAGCAAGCACGGGCCATTCGCCGTCATAACGGATCGGGACATGGCTGCCGGACGGGGCGTCGAAATGCGTCGGCGCCAGCGTATCGACCTTGCGCTGCAGTTCGTACGGCACGAGCGAGGCCAGGCCGGCCGAGACGACACCGGGATCGATGGCGGCCAGGGAAGCCGCCCCCGACAGGAAGGGCAGCAGCCAGTCGTCGAGGCGCCCGATCAGCGCTTCATCCGACATGTCGGGCCAGGGTGCGCCGAGACCACGATGCAGCCAGGACAGCCGCTGGCGCAGCGTCTCAGCCTCCTTGCTCCAGCCCAGCAGCGACAGGCCGTGCTCGCGCAACGCATCTGTTATGGCGCGGTCGGCATCGGCGCCTGAAGGAGCCGGCAGCATGCGTTCAGCGAGCGTGATGGCACCCAGGCGAACGGTTTCACGCACGCGCACGGCGCGACGCTCGCGATCGAAACTGGTTTGCCGGCGCGTTTCGATCCGGTCGGCCAGCGTGGCGCGGATGTCGTCCTCGCTTATTGCCGCGGCAGCCGCGATGCGGGCATTCTGCGCCTTGCCCTGCAGGTCGGCCACGACAAGAAACGGCTCGCCAGCCAGCGGGTCGGCGGCATCGAGCATGGCGCCGGAGCCATTGGCCAGCACGAAGCGGCCGCGCTCGCCACGCGCCTTGGCGACGCGGTCCGGCCAGGCGTTGACGAGAAGAGAACCGGCGGGTACAGCTTCGCTGTTTTTCGTACCGCCCACCTGTCTCGCCAGCCTCTCCGCGAGTTGCCGCGCGGCGGTGGCGCGGGGCGATCTTTCGCCGCGAAAGCGCACCAGCCGCCGCTCCAGATCGGCGCCGTCGCCGCCAAGGCCGCGTTCGGTGAGCAGCACCGCCAGCATGGCCGACTCGCCCGCATGGCCGCTCTTCGCGGCCTCGGCGACCATATGCGCCAGCCGCACCGGCAGAGCGAGCTTGCGCATTGAAGCGCCCGCTTCCGTCAAACGCCCCGGCTCGTCGATGGCATGGAGCGCGCGCAGCAGCACCCTTGCCTCGTTGAGCGCCGGCGCCGGCGGCGGATCGAGGAAGGCGAGACCGGTCGGGTCGGCGACGCCGAAGGCGGCACAGTCGAGCAGCAGGCCCGAAAGGTCCGCTTCGAGGATTTCCGGCGGCGTGAAGGCGGGGAGCGCCGCCGTCTGTTCGGCGCGCCACAGCCGGATGGCGACGCCGGCCTGCGTGCGCCCGGCCCGGCCGGCGCGCTGGTCGGCGGAGGCCTTGCTGACGCGCACCGTCTCCAGCCGCGTCAGGCCGCTCGCCGGGTCATAGCGCGGCAGCCGCGACAGGCCGGAATCGATGACGACGCGCACGCCGTCGATGGTGATGGAGGTCTCGGCGATCGACGTCGCCAGCACCACCTTGCGGCGGCCCGGCGGCGCCGGCCTGATCGCCGCGTCCTGCGCCTTGCCGTCGAGGAGGCCATAGAGCGGGACGATGTCGGTGTCGGCGCCGACCTTGCCGGCCAGCCGTTCGGCGGTGCGCTCGATCTCGCGCTGGCCGGGCAGGAAGGCAAGCACGCTGCCGCTCTCGTCGGCAAGGGCAGCACGGATCGCCTTGGCCATCGCGTCCTCGATCGGGACGCCGGCCGGCCGTTCGTTATAGCTTATATCGACGGGGAAAGCGCGGCCCTCGCTTTCGATCACCGGCGCGCCCGACAGGAGTTTGGCGACGCGCGCGCCATCCAGTGTCGCCGACATCACCAGCAGCCTCAGGTCCGGCCGCAGCGCACCTTGCACGTCAAGTGCCAGGGCAAGGCCGAAATCGCCGTCGAGCGAACGCTCGTGGAATTCGTCGAAAATTACCGCCGAGACACCGGGCAGTTCGGGATCGTCGAGGATCATGCGCGCCAGCACGCCCTCGGTGACGACCAGTATCCGCGTCCCGGCCGAGGTGCGGTTTTCCATGCGCATGGCATAGCCGACGGTCGCGCCGGGCTCCTCATCCAGCAATTGCGCCATGCGGCGCGCGGCGGCGCGGGCGGCGAGCCGGCGCGGTTCGAGCAGGACGATCTTGCCCGCGCCCAGCCACGGCGCATCGAGCAGCGCCAGCGGCACCAGCGTCGTCTTGCCGGCGCCGGGCGGCGCCACCAGCACGGCGCTGTTGCCGGCGCCGAGCGCTTCGCTGAGCGCCGGGAGCACAGCGGATACCGGAAGCTCCGGCAGGGATCTTGCAGTCATCGCGTCCGCATATCAGCGGTCACGGTCACCGTGCAACCGGCACCGGCTCAAAGCCGGGTGCGCGCAAACGGGTTCCAGCGCACGGTGCCCAGCCGCACCTCCTCGCGCACCATGGTCAGCAGGCCGGAGCCGCCGACGATCGCGAGGCCGACCAGCGTCAGCCAGTCCGGGTATTCCTGGAAGAACAGCGCGCCAAGGATCACTGCCCAGACGATCTGCGAATAGTGCGTCGGCGCGATCCGGTTGGCGGCGGCGTATTTGGCGGCGAGCAGCTGCATGAATTGTCCACCCGCCGTGAAGGCGCCCGCCATCGCCAGCCAGACGAGCTGCACGGCACTCGGCAAGGTGAATGAGGTGGCGGCGGCGCCGGCCCCGTTGAACAGCAGGCCGTAGCCGACAAGCACGCCGAGCATCGAGGTGCGCTTTTCCTGCTGGGCGAGCGAGCGCAGCAGGATGACGCTGGTCGCGGCGAGGAAGGCATTGACGAAGGCGGCAAGGTGGCCGAGGTTCAATTCGCGAAAACCCGGCCGCACCACCAGCATCACCCCGGCAAAGCCGGCGACCACGGCCAGCCACCGCCAGGGGCCGACCTTTTCCTTCAGGATGACGGTGGACAGGATGGTGACCAGCAAGGGCGCCAGGAAGATCAGCGCGTAGACTTCGGCAAGCGGAATGTGGGTGAAGGCATAGACGCTGAGCACGCCCGACGCGATGCCGGCCCAGGCGCGCGCCTGCACCGCCCATGGCCGCTTCATGCGCCAGAAATCGAGCCAGCGCTCGCCCGCCGGGCGGGTGAAGAACAGGAAAAAGCCGGCAAACAAAGTGACGAAGAAGCCGATCTCGAAGACGGTGAACTGTCCGCCCAGGCTCTTGATAACGGCATCGCTGCCCGAATAGCTTGCATAGGCGATCAGGGCGAGCAGGATTCCGTTCGGCACGTTTTTCCATTTCCGGGGGAGAGTAGCTTGAAAATACTGGCGCTCGGTGCGCATCCGGACGACATCGAGATCTTCATGTTCGGTACGCTGGCCGCCTATGCGGCGCAAGGCGCAGAACTGACTTTTGCCGTGGCCACGGATGGGGCCAAGGGCGGCAAGAGTGATGCCACGGTTCTTGCCCGTGTCCGTCGCGAGGAGGCCAGGGCGGCGGCCATGCTGCTTGGTGCTGAGCCACGCTTTCTCGACTTTCCCGACGGCGAGCTGGTCGCCGATGCCGCGCTGATCGGCACGCTGAAAACGCTGATCCGCGAGACCGGGCCGGATCTGGTGATCACGCACGCGCCCAACGACTATCACGCCGACCACCGCGCGCTGTCGGACGGCGTGCGCATCGCGGCGTCGTTCGCGGTTCCGGTTCTGCATGCCGACACGATGGGCGGCACGGGGTTTTCGCCGACGCATTATGTCGATATTTCCGCCCATGCCGAGATCAAGGCCAAAGCGATCCGCATGCACCAGTCGCAGGATCCTGACCGCTTCGTCGACATTGCGCGCACGCAGAATCTTTTCCGCTCCGGCCAGTGCAATGGCGTGCAGGGGTCGCTGGCCGAAGCCTTCCGCTTCGAGCCGATGTTTCCTTTCGCCGACATCCGCGCGCTGCTGGCGCCGGCGCCAGCGATCCGGCCGGTGATGGTGAGCAGCAGACCGGTCGACTGAGCTCGCGGACGATCTCAAGGCGGGCTCGAAACCCCGCCGCGCAATTTCCATGGATCGGTATGCGTCCGTCCGGCCTGCACTTTTCCCAACGTTTTCAGACACCAGCGCAACCATGCTGCGACGCAGCAACGAATTCGCTTGCTTTGTTTAGTAAAAATGGCATCACTAAACAAATTACTAAACATCTGCCGCGCTCCGGCGCCGCCATGTTTGGGCCTCTGAGGAGAGAGGTTGAGAGCTCTTGAAACCGTCATCCGGGCGCGTTTCGCAAATGGGAGGAAGGCATGAAATCGAGCTTGAAAATGGCGTTGGGACTGGCCTCGGCGATTGCAGCGTCGACAGCCGTCTCGAACGCCGCGCACGCTGAAGACCTGACGCTTTGCTGGGCCGCGTGGGACCCGGCCAACGCACTTGTCGAACTGTCCAAGGATTTTACCAAGGAAACCGGCATCGGCATGAAATTCGAATTCGTGCCGTGGACCAACTATGCCGACCGTTTCCTCAACGAACTGAACTCGCACGGCAAATTGTGCGACCTGATCATCGGCGACAGCCAGTGGATCGGCGGCGCGGCCGAGAACGGCCACTACGTCAAGCTGAACGACTTCTTCGACAAGGAGAAGATCAGCATGGACGACTTCGTGCCGGCGACCGTCGTCGGTTACTCCGAATGGCCGAAGAATACGCCGAACTACTGGGCGCTGCCGGCCATGGGCGACGTCGTCGGCTGGACCTATCGCAAGGACTGGTTCTCCAAGCCCGAGCTGCAGAAGGAATTCAAGGAGAAGTATGGCTGGGACCTCGGCCCGCCAGCCACTTTCGACCAGCTGAAGCAGATCGCCGAATTCTTCCAGAAGCGGCAGATCGACGGCAAGACGGTCTATGGCGCCTCGATCTACACCGAGCGCGGCTCGGAAGGCATCACCATGGGTGCCATGGACGTGCTCTACAGCTATGGCTTCCAGTACGAGAACCCCAAGAAGCCCTATGAGATGGAAGGCTTCGTCAATTCCGAGAAATCGGTGAAGGGGCTGGAATTCTACAAGGCGCTCTATGATTGCTGCACCCCGCCCGGCGCCTCCAACAGCTATATGGGCGAAGGCGTCGATGCCTTCAAATCCGGCCAGGTGGCGATGCACATGAACTTCGCCTTCACCTGGCCCGGCCTGCAGAAGGACGAGAATGTCGGCGGCGACAAGATCGGCTACTTCGTCAATCCGAAGGGTCCCGATGGCGACCAGTTCGCGCAGCTCGGCGGCCAGGGCATCTCGGTGGTGTCCTATTCCGACAAGCACGAATCGGCGCTGAAATACATCAAGTGGTTCGCCAACAAGGATGTGCAGGCCAAGTGGTGGTCGCTCGGCGGCTATTCCTGCCTGAACGCCGTGGTGAAGGACCCGAAATTCCCCGCCAGCCAGCCCTACGCGCAGGCCTTCCTCGACTCGATGGCCATCGTGAAGGACTTCTGGGCAGAGCCGAGCTACGCGCCGCTGCTGCAGGCCTCGCAGAAGCGCTTCCATGACTATGTCGTCGCCGGCCAGGGTTCGGCCAAGGATGCACTCGACGGCCTGGTCAAGGACTGGACCCAGGTCTTCCAGGACGACGGCAAGATGTAAGGCTCCTCCCGAGCCCGACCCGAGCGTCCCGTGCCGCCCTTGGCACGGGACGCAGTTCAGATAAATTCCATTATCGAGACTTGACGTGACCGAAGCAGGACTGACCATGCTCAATCGGACCGCGGAGAACGTTGCCCGGGCGACCCCGGAACCGTTGGCCCGCAAGGTCCGGGGCATCAGCGACAAGGGCCTCGCCTGGCTGTTCATTTCGCCGACGATCCTGTTGCTGCTGGCCATCAACATCTTCCCGCTGTTCTGGGCGATCTATCTGTCCTTCACCAATTACCGGGCCAACCGGCCGAACGAAGTGGTGAAGAATCTCGGCTTTGCCAACTACCAGCGCATCCTCGGCGACCAGGACATCTGGATCGCCATGCAGACGACGGCGCATTTCGTGTTCTGGACCATCCTGTTGGAAACGCTGATCGGCTTCACGCTGGCCTGGCTGATCGACCGGAAATTCCGTGGCCACGCCTTCTGGACGACGCTGATCCTGGTGCCGATGATGCTGTCGCCGGCGGTGGTCGGCAATTTCTGGCGCTTCCTCTACGAGCCGCAGATCGGCCTGTTCTCCTATGTCATCTCGTTCGTCAGCGGCATTCCACCGACAAGCATCCAGATGCTCTCCAACGTGTCGCTGGCGCCATGGTCGATCATCATCGTCGATACCTGGATGTGGACGCCCTACGTGATGCTGATCTGCCTCGCCGGACTGCGCTCCATCCCCGAATACATCTATGAGGCGGCCGAGGTCGACCGCGCCTCCAACTGGCGGCAATTCTGGTCGATTACCCTGCCGATGGCGCTGCCCTTCATCATGCTGGCGGTGCTCTTTCGCGGCATCGAGAACTTCAAGATGTTCGACATGGTCAACCTGCTGACCGGCGGCGGGCCAGGCTCCACCACCGAGGTCGCCTCGATCACGCTGAAGCGGCAGGCTTTCGAGAGCTGGCGCACCGGCTATTCCTCGGCCTTCGCCATCATCCTGTTCGTGGCGGTGTTCGGGTTGGCCAACATCTACGTCAAGGCGCTGAACAAGGTGAAGCAGAGATGAGCCTGACCACTGCCCACTCGGTCGTCGCACCGTCAGCGAATTCGAAGCGCATCGCCGGCGCGATCATCATCGCCTACGCGCTGATCTCGATCGTGCCGCTCTTGTGGATCTTCGCCACCAGCTTCAAGACGCCGCCGGATTCCATCGCCTATCCGCCCAAAATCGTGTTCCAGCCGAGCATCGAGGGCTATTGCAACCTGTTTACGACGCGGACGCGGCAGACGCCGGAATACATCAACTCGCTGGGGCCGGCGACCGGCTTCTGCGACGAGACCGTGCGCAAGCGCAACATGGTGATCGCCGGCCCGTCCAACTTCGTGCCGCGCTTCCTCAACTCGCTGATCATCGCCTTCGGCTCGACCTTCTGCGCGGTCTTTCTCGGCACGCTGTCGGCCTATGGTTTCTCGCGCTTCAAGGTGCCGCTCGCCGACGACCTTCTGTTCTTCATCCTGTCGACGCGCTTCATGCCGCCGATCGCGGTCGCCATTCCGATCTACCTGATGTACCGCGAGCTTGGCTTGTCGGACACCGCGCTCGGCATGATCTTGCTCTACACGGCGGTCAACGTGTCGCTGGCGGTATGGCTCTTGAAAGGCTTCATCGACGAGATCCCGCGCGAATATGAGGAGGCGGCGATGATCGACGGCTATACGCGGCTGCAGGCCTTCTGGCGCACCGTGCTGCCGCAAGCGACCACCGGCATTGCCGCGACCGCCATCTTCTGCCTGATCTTCGCCTGGAACGAATATGCGTTCGCGGCCCTTTTGACCTCGGGCACGGCGCAGACCGCGCCGCCCTTCATCCCCACCATTATCGGCGAAGGCGGCCAGGACTGGCCGGCAGTCGCCGCCGGCACGACGATCTTCCTGGTGCCGATCCTGGTTTTCACCATCCTGCTTCGCAAGCAATTGCTGCGCGGCATCACCTTCGGCGCGGTGCGCAAATGAGCATGACCAAATCAGTCAAACGCAAATCGCGCTGGCCGGTCTGGGCCCGGCGCGGCCTGATGGAAAACATCGCCACAGTGCTGATCGCCATCGGCTTCCTGATGCTGTTCCAGCCTTTCGCGCTGTCGCTCTACACCTATTCCTTCATCACCATGCTTGCCGGCACCGTGATGTTCATCATCGTCTCGAAGTTCCCGGAATAATCATGGCCGAAATCCGTGTTCAGCACCTGAGAAAGGCCTTCGGCGATTTCGTCGCCGTGCAGGATTCCAATTTCATCGTCGAGGATGGCGAGTTCTTCGTCATGCTCGGCCCGTCGGGCTGCGGCAAGACGACGACGCTGCGCATGATCGCCGGGCTCGAACTGCCGACCGGCGGCGAGATCCTGCTCGGCGGCGAGGACGTCACCATGCTGCGGGCACGCGAGCGCGACATCGCTTTCGTCTTCCAGCTGTTCGCGCTCTATCCGCACATGAATGTGCGCAAGAACATCGGCTTTCCGCTCTTGGCGCAAGGCATGCCGTCGGCCGAAATCCGCGCGCGTGTCGAGGAGACGGCAAAACTCCTGCGTATCGACCATCTGCTCAACAAATCCGTCTCCGGCCTTGCCGGCGGCGACCGCCAGCGCGTGGCGCTCGGCCGCGCCATCGTGCGGCGGCCGAAATGCTTCCTGATGGACGAGCCGCTCGGCACGCTCGACACCGAATTCCGCGATTTGATGGTCCATGAATTGCGCGAACTGCACAACCGCATCCACGCCACCACCGTCTATGTCACGCATGACCAGATGGAAGCGATGTCGATGGCCGACAAGATCGCTGTGATGAACCACGGCGTCATCGAGCAGTTCGGCACGCCACGCGAGATCTATGACCGGCCGGCGACCATGTTCGTCGCCGACTTCATCGGCTCGCCGCCGATGAATTTCCTGGGCTTCGGCGGCGGGCTCGCCAAGGGTGCCAAGGAGATCGTCGTCCAGGGCGCGAAGGTCGCGGTGCCGGAGGTGCGCGAGGATATCGCGCCGGCCGACATGGCGCTCGGCATCCGGCCCGAACACATCCGTTTCGACGATGCCTCGAAGCTGCGCGGCGCCATCTACGGCACCGAATATCTCGGCACCACGCAGATCGTCGCGGTAGAAACCGCGGACGGCATCATCAAGGCACGGGTGCCGGCCGAGATCCGGCTCAATGCAGGCGACCATGTCGGCCTGGCCCTGAACAGCGCACGGCTGTCGCTGTTCGACAAGGGATCGGGCCGCGCGGTGAGAACCGCGGTCCACGACACCGCCTCTCAGGGGAGAGCGCAGCATGGCTGACGTGCACATCAAGAACGTGACCAAGAGCTTTGGCGAGCATGTCGCCGTCAACGGTCTCGACCTGCACATAGCGGACGGCGAGTTCGTCGTGCTGCTCGGGCCGACCGGGGCCGGCAAGACGACGACGCTGCGGCTGATCGCCGGGCTGGAACGGCCGGATGCCGGCATCATCGAGATCGGCGGCCATAATGCGACGACGCTGTCGCCGGCCGAGCGCGACACGGCCTTCGTGTTCCAGCAGTACTCGCTCTATCCGCATCTGTCGGTCTACGACAATCTCGCCTTCCCGCTGCGCTCACCGGCGCGGAAAATCCCGGAGGACCAGATCCGCCGGCGGGTCGAGGAAGTGGCGAAGATGGTGCGTATCCACCACAAGCTCGCCAACCGCTCGACCAAGCTGTCGGGCGGCGAGATGCAGCGCGTCGCCATCGGCCGCGCTTTGGTGCGCAAGCCCGCCATTTATCTGATGGACGAGCCGCTGTCGTCGCTCGACGCCAAGCTGCGGGCGGATCTGCGACTGGAGCTGAAGCGCATCCAGTCCGAACTCGGCGCCACCATGCTCTACGTCACCCACGACCAGATCGAGGCGATGACCATGGCCGACCGCATCGGCATCCTTGCCGACGGCGTGCTGGTGCAGATCGGCTCGCCGCGAACCATCTATTCGGAGCCGGCAAACCTGCATGTCGCGGCAAGGCTCGGCCAGCCGGCGATCAATCTTCTGCCGACCGGCCTGCTGCCCGATGGCAGTGCACCGGCGGGAACGAAGACTATCGGCGCGCGCACCGAACATCTGACGATCGAAAAGGCCAGGAATGGTCATGCCGACGGCGTCGTCGACTGGGTCGAGCATCTCGGCGACCAGAACCATCTGCACGTGACCGTGGGGCCAAGGAAGCTGGTGACGCTGACCGACCCGGACACCGATCTGGCGCAAGGCGACAAAGTGGTGATCCGCTACCGCTCGCCGCTCTATTTCGGCGCCGATGGACAAAGATTGATGTGAACGGTTTCGGTGTTTGCCCGCCAAAGGGGCAACGCCGCTGCTGATTGACGATTGCGAGTACGGGACGAATTCGATGAAGCACTTTTTCAACCGCAGGGAAACAATCGTCACCGAGGCGCTGGACGGCCTGTTGCGCACCATCGGCTCTGGCGGCCTCGCGCGCCTCGACGGCTATCCCGAGATCAAGGTCGTGCTGCGCGCCGACTGGGACAAGTCGAAGGTCAGCGTCGTTTCCGGCGGCGGCGCCGGGCATGAGCCTTCGCATGCCGGCTTTGTCGGCAAGGGCCTGCTGACGGCGGCGGTCTCCGGCGAGATCTTCGCTTCGCCGAGTGTCGAAGCGGTGCTCGCTGCCATCCGCGCGGTCACCGGCCCGGCCGGCTGCCTGCTGATCGTCAAGAACTATACCGGCGACCGGCTCAATTTCGGCCTGGCGGCGGAAAAGGCGCGCGCTGAGGGCTTTCGCGTCGAGATGGTGATCGTTGCCGACGACATCGCGCTGCCTGATATTGCCCAGCCGCGCGGCGTCGCCGGCACCCTGTTCGTGCACAAGATTTCTGGCCATCTGTCGGAGGCCGGCCACGATCTGGCCGATATCGCGGCGGCGGCGCGGGCGGCGGCGAAGGATATCGTCTCGCTCGGCATGTCGCTGTCCTCCTGTTCCATCCCCGGCCAGCCGCATGAGGACAGGTTCGGCGAAAATGATGGCGAGCTTGGCCTCGGCATCCATGGCGAGCCAGGCGTTGAGCGCATCGCGGTGCAAAGTGCGGACCGGCTGGTGGCGATCATGGCCGAGCGCCTGGCGGCGCGGCTCGACCCCAAGGCCAGCCATGCCTTGCTGATCAACAATCTCGGCGCGGTGCCGCCGCTCGAAATGTCGCTGGTTGCCAATGCGGTGCTGGCCTCGCCGCTGGCCAAGACGGTCAAACTGTCGATCGGCCCCGGGCCGCTGATGACGGCGCTCAACATGAACGGCTTCTCGCTGTCGCTGATCCGGCTCGATGCGGCGCGCGAGGCCGCCTTGCTGGCGCCGGTCGGCCCGCATGCCTGGATGCCGGCCAAGCCGGTCACGGCACCCGCCATCGTGCCGATGGCGAAAGCAACCGGACAGAGTGCTGCGCACAAGGCCAGCCAGGATGCCGGCAGCAGACGCCTGATCGTCACGGTCTGCGAAAGACTAATCTCGCTCGAAGCGACATTGAACGGGCTCGACGCCAAGGCCGGCGACGGCGACACCGGCTCGACGGTGGCGACCGGCGCGCGCAGCATCCTCGAGCGGCTCGACACGCTGCCTCTGGCCAACCCAGCGGCGACGCTTGGCGCGATCGGCGACATATTGAGTTCGTCGATGGGCGGCTCGAGCGGGGTGCTTTTGTCGATCTTCTTCACGGCGGCGGCACAGGCCCTCGGCGGCGGTGCCAGTCTGTCCAAGGCACTGCTTGCCGGACTCGAGCGGATGAGTTTCTACGGCGGCGCCAAACCGGGTGATCGCACCATGGTCGACGCGCTGGAGCCCGCGCTGAAAGCGCTCGACGCCGACGGGCTGGAAGAGGCAGCGGCCGCCGCCCGGCGCGGCGCAGATGCGACGGCCGCCATGGAGAAGGCGAAGGCCGGACGGTCCGCCTATGTCGGCACCAGATTGCAAGGCGTGGTCGACCCCGGCGCGCATGCGGTGGCCGAGGTGTTTTCGGCCGCCGCCACGCTGCTGGTCACGGCCTGACGCATGCGCCAGTTGTCGAATGACCGTTCTTTCGCTACTGCCGGCAGACTGGAAACCGGGATTTTGGGCGATATGGAGGCATTGAACCTTGCCAGGCTGATCGCGGTGGCCGCCGATACGATTGCCGCTCACGCCGAGGAATTGACGGCGCTCGACCAGGCGATCGGCGACGGCGACCATGGGCTGAACATGAAGCGCGGCTTCGAAGCCGTGCGGGAGGAGGCTGATGCGTTCGCCGCAAAGCCGCTGCCCGACGCCCTGAAAGCGATCGGCACCAAGCTGGTGATGACGGTGGGCGGCGCTTCAGGTCCCTTGTTCGGCACGCTGTTCATGGCGCTGGGCAAGGAGATCGCGGCGGATCCCGATCGCAACAACCTGGCCGCTGCCTTCGGCAAGGCGGTCGAAGCGGTGGCCGCGCGCGGCAAGTCACAGGTCGGACAAAAAACCATGCTCGATGTGCTGCAGCCGGTGCATGACGCCTTGGCCGGTGACAAGACGGCGGCCGAGATAGCCGACATCGCCGACGCCGCCGCGGAGGCGACCGTACCTATGAAGGCGCTGCGCGGCCGCGCTTCGTTCCTCGGCGACCGTTCGATCGGCCATATGGATGCCGGCGCGCGCTCGACCGCGCTGCTGGTGCGCTCGGTGGGGCAAGCGATCGGGGCAAGCGCATGAGCAATGTCGGGATCGTGATCGTGTCACATTCGCCGCTGGTCGCGGAGGGCACGGCCGACATGGTCCGGCAGATGGTGGGCGACGAAGTGCCGCTTGCATGGTGCGGCGGAAACGGCCATGGCGGGCTCGGCACCAATGTCGAGGCGATCATGGGCGCCATCGACAAGGCCTGGTCGGAAGCCGGTGTCGCCATCCTTGTCGATCTCGGCGGCGCCGAGACCAACTCGGAAATGGCGGTGGAGATGATCGGCGAACCGCGTGCGCAGAAGATCATCGTCTGCAACGCGCCGATCGTCGAGGGCGCGGTGATGGCCGCGACCGAATCCTCCGGCGGCGCCTCGCTGAAGGAAGTGGTGGCGACGGCGCATGAATTGTCGCCGTCGTGAGTGAACGGGATTTCTGAAAAATGTCCGCAGCCGCCGAAGCGACCGTCCTGATCACCCACGATGTGGGGCTGCACGCGCGTCCTTCGGTGAAGTTCACCAAGCTGGCCAAGACGTTTGCCGCTGACGTGGAAATCGCGCTTGCCGCCAACGGGCCGTGGTTCGACGCCAAGAGCATCGTCAAGGTGATGGCAGCCAAGGCGCCGAAGGGCACTATGCTGTACATCAGGGCAAGCGGCAGCGGCGCCGATGATGCCGTGCGCGCGCTGATCGACCTGGTGCAGCGCGATTTCGACGAGGACGCCGGTCATGTCCGCTCGGCGTGAGGCTCGGCCGCTTCTTCGCCGGCCCGCAGGGAATGCGGGCCATGCGGATTGAGGGTGTTCCGGCCTCGGCCGGCTATGCCGAGGGGCCGCTGTTCGACCTCGACCGGCCGCCCCCCGTCTACACCGGCAAAGCCACCGCTGCGGAAGAAAAGATGGCGCTGGAAGCCGCGATCGGCACGGCAGTGAGCCGGCTTGCGGCCATGGTGGAGGCCGCCGACAGTGACGCCGCCGGCATACTTGAATTCCACATCGCCATGCTGGAAGACGACGCCTTGAGCGCGCCCGCCTTCGCGTCGATCGCTTCCGGACGGGCCGCCGACGCGGCATGGCGGCAGGCGCTCGATGCCGAGATCGCCGGCTACGAGACCTCCGACCAGGACTATTTCCGCGCCCGTGCCACGGACCTGCGCGACATCAGGGACCAGGTGCTGCGTGCCCTGACCGAGGACGTCGACAGCACGGCACCGACCGGTGCCATACTCTGCGGCGAGGATATCGCGCCGACGCGCTTTCTCGAAACCGACTGGAGCCATGGCGGCGGCATCGCGCTAACGGCAGGCAGCACGGCCAGCCATGTTGCCATGCTGGCGCGTTCGCGTGGCGTGCCGATGGTCGTGGGTCTGCGCGAAACGTTTGCCAGTCTTGCCGGCATGGCACTTCTCGACGCCGAGCATGGCAGCATCGTGCTGGCGCCCTCGTCGGCGGAGATCGGCGCGTTCCGGCAGTCATCCGCTTCCTTCGCGGCCCGCCAGGGCAAGGCGCAACGTTTTCTGGCACGGCCGGCAGTGACCAAGGCCGGCACGGCGGTGCGCGCTCAGGTCAACATCGCCGACCCCTCCGATGTCGAAGGCATCGACATCGTGACCTGCGACGGGGTCGGCCTGATGCGCACCGAATTCCTGTTCGGCAAGAGTTTGCCGGATGAGGAGACGCAGTATCGCGCCTATCGCAAGGTGCTGGAATGGGCCGGCGAAAAGCCGGTGACGATCCGCACCGTGGACGCCGGCGGCGACAAGCCGGTACCGGGCTTCACCATCGAGGAAGGCAATCCGTTCCTTGGCCTGCGCGGCATCAGGCTGTCGCTGGCGCGGCTCGACATCTTTCGCGTACAGATCAGGGCATTGCTGCGCGCCGCGCCACACGGCAATCTCAAGGTGATGTTTCCGATGATCGCCATGGCCGAAGAGTATGAGCGCGCAGCAGCTCTGTTCGCCGAGGAGCAGGCGGCCCTTGCCGCGCGTGGCGTCGCGCACAAGATGCCGCCGCTGGGCATCATGGTCGAGGTGCCGTCGGTGGCCATCGCGCCGGAGGCCTTCGCCGGCGTCGCCTTCTTCTCGATCGGCTCCAACGATTTGACGCAATATGTGATGGCCGCCGCGCGGGATAACGCTGCCGTGGCCCATCTCAATTCCGTCCGCCATCCCGCGGTGCTGCGGCTGATCGGCTCGGTCGTCGCCTTCGGACGGGAAAACGGCATTCCAGTCAGCCTGTGCGGCGATGCCGGCGGCGATCCGGCCGCGATTCCGTCGCTGCTCGAAGCGGGCCTGCGCGATCTCTCCGTCGCACCGGCGCAACTCGCCATGGCCAAGGCGGCCATCGCGGATGTTTCGGTCTAGGCGTCCGGCATGATTGAGATCAAACCCGTACCCGGCTCCGAAGAGGCGATACGCGCCTACAAGACGATCCTGTCGCAGGTCATCGACCAGCGCCCGTCCGGCATGCGCCAGCGCCTTGCCGACGCGCTCGGCAAGCACCGCAGCTTCGTGACGCAGATTTCAAGCCCGGCCTATACGGTGCCGATTCCGTCGAAGCATTTGCCGGCTATTTTTTCCGTCTGCCATTTCAGTCCGGCCGAGCGGGATCAGTTTCTCGCCGCCTACCATCAGGCGCATCCGGGAAAAATGTCGATCGCCGCCGGCATGCGCAAGACGCGTCATGTGTCGCTTGTCGTGCCGGATTTCGGCGACGACAAGCAGAATGCGGCGCTCGACCGGGCGATCAACGAATTCATCCAGAAGATCACCAGCATCGCCGGCAAGGGTGGCAGCTGACCATTCTTGCCGGGCTGTTTGGGAGGACGCCATGAAGAAATTTATCAACGCGGTGGACACGGTGCTGACCGAGAGCCTCGACGGTTTCGTGGCCGCGCATGCCGATATCCTGGCGCTTGGCGAGGACCATAAATTCGTCCGCCGCAAGACCTTGCGGCCGGGCAAGGTGGCGCTGATCTCCGGCGGCGGGTCTGGCCACGAGCCGCTGCATGCCGGCTTTGTCGGCCATGGCATGCTGGATGCCGCCTGCCCAGGCCAGGTCTTCACCTCGCCGACGCCGGACCAGATGCTGGCGGCGGCGCAGGCCGTCGACACCGGCGCCGGCTGCCTGTTCATCGTCAAGAACTACGAGGGCGATGTGATGAATTTCGACATGGCAGCCGAAATGTCCGACGGCGTCCTGCAGGTGGTGACCAATGACGATGTCGCCGTCGAGAATTCGTCCTATACGACCGGCCGGCGCGGCGTCGCCGGTACGCTGGTGGTGGAAAAGATCGTCGGCGCGGCGGCCGAGCATGGCCTGGCGCTGCCGGTGCTGAAGACGCTGGGCGAGCGCGTCAACGCCGCCACCCGCTCGATGGGCGTGGCGCTGACGAGTGGCACCGTGCCGGCGGCGGGCAAGCCGACCTTCGATATCGGCGACGGCGAGATGGAATTCGGCGTCGGTATCCATGGCGAGCCCGGCCGCCGGCGCGACACTTTGAAGAGCGCCGACGCGATCGCCGAGGAGATCTGTACCGCCATCCTGGGCGATCTCGGCGACAAGGCGAAAGGACCGGCGCTGCTGTTCGTCAACGGCTTCGGCGGCACGCCGCTGATGGAGCTCTATCTTATGTACAACAGCGCGCGAAAGATTTTCGAGAAGCGCGGCGTGACGATAGTCCGTTCGCTGGTCGGCAGCTATGTCACCTCGCTTGACATGGCCGGCTGCTCGATCACCCTGACCATGCTCGATGACGAGATGACCGGCTGGTGGGACGCGCCTGTCCACACGGCGGCATTGCGCTGGGGCATGTGAGGCTGGCTTCGGCCGCGCTTTTCTGCAACCATTCCTGACAATTCATTTAGCGATGACATTTTGTCCTGGCTGATGCTGCCGTCCCTCACCCGCGCCGAAGAAAGATTGCTGCTGCGCTTCGCCGATCCGGAGGTTGCGGCAGTCGGCGAAGAATTGTCGGTAAAGGCACTGTCGGCGCTGCTCGACAATGCCGAATTCCACGGCGTCCTGCCGATCATGCTGCGCAAATTGCAGGAGCGTGGCGACCCGCATCTGCCACCTGACGCCGGCCTGCGGGAGAAGCTGGACAATCTGCGCGACAAGGCGACGATCGCCACCGGCCAGTCAATGCTGCTGCAATATCATGGCGACCGCATCATGAGGGGGATGGCGGCGCAAGGCATTCCGGCGCGGATCGTCAAGGGACCGGTCTTCGCGCGCAAGCTCTATCGCCACGTATCCGACCGGCCATTCACCGACATCGACATCCTGGTCGAGCCCGCCAATCTGGCGCGGGCAAACCGGGTGATCGCGGCATGCCGCTTCGAACTCGGCAGCAATAATGCCGAATCCTACCGGCTGCAGGAATTCAAATGGCTGGAAAAGGAGAATTCGAGCCTGCTGGTCGAACTGCATGGCGACCTGGTGCATGACACCGGCATGCGGCGGCGCCTGTCTCTGGGTTTCCGCGAACTGGCCATCATCGACGGCGATGCGACGGACACGCCGGCTGCGCTTTTGACGATCGCCATCGTGCACGCCGCCGGCGGTCACAAATTCCATCGCCTGCAGCTTTGCGTCGATGTGCTGCAAGCCGTGCGGGCGCTGCAATCGGCCGAATCCGAAACCCGCCTGTTCGACGCCGCCCGCATGACCGGCATCGAGCTCGAACTGGCGATCGTGCTCAACGTGACCGGCGAGCTGTTCGGCGAGGGCCGCGCGCTTGAACTCGCGGGCCGGATCAAGCCCGACCTCTCGATAAGGCTGGCCAAAAGGCTGATCACGACGAACACGCTGCTCAGGGTCAATTCCCGGGAAAAGATCGGCTCGCGCCTGCGCCGCGATGCCTTCCGCTGGATCCAGCGGCTGGCCAAGGCCAGGCCCTACGCAGCCTGAAACTCCAGTTCAGTCCTGCGCGGTCAATGTGGCTATGATCGGCGCCGCCGCGTCGGCCGGGCGTGCGCCCACTTCCAGCGTGAAGGTCGGCACCGAGGAAACCAGTCCGCCGATCGTTGCCAGGCGGCGCTTCTGCAACGGCAGCAGGCCGGTCATGCCGGTGCGGACATTGTCCAGCGCCAGCGCCACCATCGCATCGGTGCGGGCCATGCGCACGAGCCGGGTTTCATTGTCGGCGGAGCGCGCGAGGTGCAGCAGGGCCGCCACCGGCCTGGCAACCGGCCTTTCGATGCGGACGATCTCGCTCAACCGCTCCAGCGAGACGGCCTGCTCGCCATTCCTGTCCCATGACGGGCCGAGACATGGCGCAACCCGCGGGATCATTTCGGCGGTCTTCTGGTGGATCTTGACCTGGCGCGGCAGACCCCAGGCCAGGGGTTTGCCGGAAGCGACATTCAGGATCATGGCATCGTCGGAGCACAGACCAAAACCTTGCGTCGCCAGCGCCAGCGAGGTCGTGGTCTTGCCGGTGCCGCTCGGCGCATGGATCAGCACAAGGGCATCTTGGCCCGGCAGCGTCAGCCCGGCGGTGTGCAGCATATGCTGACCGCCGGCGTCGAGTGCCGCGTCCAGCACCAGCATCGACGGCGTCCAGGCGGCTTTCGCACCAGGGCGAACCCTGAGTTTCGCCCACCCTTCCTCGTCATTGATGGCAACGGTCTGGCGCCCGGGAAAGACGAGATGGATAGTGCCGCCGTCGGCGACCATGCGGCAGTAGCCGTCTTCGGGTATCTCGCCGTCGAAGACGAGCGATCCGCCGGGGTCCTCATCCAGGACATCCGCCTCGGTGATATCGAGGCGAAAGCCAGTCTCGACGGCGCCTTCGGTGCGCAGGACGCCCAGCATCCGGTCGAAATCGCGCCACAGTTCGGGCCGTTCGGCCGAGATGCCGAGGATTTGGCCGTTGAGGTCGTAGCAGGCTGAAGGCCTGGTCAAGCGGGGCGCGCTTTCGAGGCATCGGCATGGTGGCGATAGATCTCGACCATGCCGGGAAGGCTGTCACTGACCACCGGCCTGCCGTCGAGGCAGACCCAGCAATGCGCCGAGACGCGCGGTGTCTGCAGTGAAGTCGGGTCAACGCCGAAACGCAGTTCCGGATCGAAGCCGGCGAGGCGCAGGAAACGATGGCCGAGCAAGCCTTCGCGCAGGCATCTGCGGTCGCGCATCAGCCAGGGATGGCGGACGGTGTGGTTGATGCGGGCGACGATGTAGGCGGCCGGCAGGCCGCGATAGGGCGTCGGCGAGGCGAGCGGCGCCCATTTCAGGACATCCTCGAAGCTGCGCCCGGCAATGAGAACCGGAATAAGCCGCGCGCTTGCCCAGAGATGGCAGCGAAACAGGGCACGCAGGAGCGGACCGTCAGCCATCAAGCGGTACCTTAGCCATCAAGCACCTGGGGCGGCGAGGATGCCTTCCGAGACCAGATCGGCCGCCAATGCCGCCATGTCCACGTCGAGCGTATCCTTGTCGACCTCGAACTCCTCGCAAAGCAGGCCGATGATGTGATCGAGGCTGCGCGCACCGTCGATCTTGTCGAGAAAGGCTTCCGTCGTGCCGTTGCAGGTATAAAGTTGACCGCTGCGCGCCAGAAGCACGACCGCACCGTCGCCGACATGCTGGACCGAGGCATCGTCCGCCAGCCGCAAGATCGTACCAGAGACAATCTCCATCACCAACTCCGACAAGCCTGCACGAACCCCGAAATGAGATAGCGCGGTGGTGGGGTGCTGTCTATCGGCCGGCCGGAAGAGACGGCCCATGCTGCTTTGCGTCCGACAGAGTCCGGCCGGTCGCAAAATGCACCATCACCCGTTCCCCACCGAAAATCATCCCCAAAATAGTCGCCGCCATGACGCTCCAGGCAAGTGCGTCGACGGACCGGGCCGTTGCTTTTCTTCCCCTAAGTAAGGTAAGGACTCCCGGGGTTTTGGGGAGATAGCGTATGCGTTACAACTGGGAGCGGGCTCCGACGACTTTCGAACGTCATCGGAAAGCCCTGGCGGCAGCCATTTTGATCTTCGGCGGCGTCGGCCTCATGCTTGTGGCCCTGCCGATCTAGCGCGATCGACATTTCGCCCCATGAAACCGTTTGTTAGACGGCTATCGGGCGGCCTCTCAACGGGGCTGCCCGGTCACGGCGATGAAGCGGCGGCCGCCGACCGCCAGCGATCGACGCTGGATGGCGCATCGCTCAGATCCTTCCCCGGGACTTCACGATAAGGCGCGCAAGCGTCAAGCCAAGGCCGCTTCATACGAAAATCAGGGAAGACAGCGCCGGAAAAAACAGCATAGGCTGTTGGCAAAGACGGCAAATGGTTCCTGGGAGGTGCCGATGGCTTCACGCTATCACGAGGTCTATGACGGCTGGAAACGCAATCCGGAGCAATTCTGGGCGGACGCGGCCGGCGCCATCGACTGGTACTCCCCCTGGGACAAGGTGTTCGATGCCACCGCCGGCGTCTATGGCCGCTGGTTCACTGGCGCGACCTGCAACACCTGCTACAACGCCATCGACCGGCATGTCGCCGGCGGACGCGCCGACCAGATCGCGCTGATCCATGACAGCGCCATCACCGGAACGGTGAAGAAATTCACCTATGCCGAACTCAAACGCGAGGTGGTGGCGCTGACCTCGGTGCTGAAGAACCGGGGCATCGGCAAGGGCGACCGCGTCATCATCTACATGCCGATGGTGGCTGAGGCGGCCATCGCCATGCTCGCCTGCGCCCGCATCGGCGCCGTGCATTCGGTCGTGTTCGGTGGCTTTGCCTCGCATGAACTGGCCACGCGCATCGACGACGCCAAACCGAAGCTGATCATCTCGGCCTCCTGCGGGCTGGAGCCGGGCAGGATCGTTGCCTACAAGCCACTGCTCGACAAAGCGATCGAGATGTCCCGCCACAAGCCGGATGCTTGCCTGATCCTGCAGCGCGACCAGCTGCGCTGCGAGCTGAAGGACCATTTCGACATCGACTATGCCGACGCCGTCGCGCGCGAGCGGGCGGCCGGCGCCAATGTCGACTGCGTGCCGGTGCTCTCGACCGATCCGCTCTACATCATCTACACGTCGGGCACGACCGGCCAGCCCAAGGGCATTGTGCGCGACAACGGCGGCCACATGGTCGCGCTGAAATGGACGATGGAAAACGAGTTCGGCGTCAAGCCGGGCGAGGTGTTCTGGGCAGCGTCCGATGTCGGCTGGGTGGTCGGCCATTCCTACATCGTCTACGGACCGCTGCTGCATGGCAGCACCAGCGTCCTGTTCGAAGGCAAGCCGATCGGCACGCCTGATGCCGGCACCTACTGGCGGGTCATCTCGGACCATGGCGTTGTCGCGCTGTTCACCGCGCCGACAGCGTTCCGGGCAATCAAGGGACAGGATCCCCGAGGCGAGTTCGTTCCCAGATTCGATCTGTCGAAATTCCGTACGCTGTTCCTCGCCGGCGAGCGCGCCGATCCCGAAACCATCAAATGGGCGGAGCAGAAGCTGAACGTGCCGGTGATCGACCATTGGTGGCAGACCGAGACCGGTTCGCCGATGACCATCAATCCCGCGGGACTTGGCCTGCTGCCGGTAAAATACGGTTCACCCGGCGTGCCGATGCCCGGCTACGACATCCGCGTGCTGGACGATGCCGGCCACGAAGTGCCGCGCGGGACGCTCGGCAATGTCGTGGTCAAGCTGCCGCTGCCGGCCGGCTGCCTGCCGACGCTGTGGAACGCCGACGCCCGCTTCCGCCAAGCCTATCTCGACGAGTTTCCCGGCTTCTACAAGACGGCGGACGCCGGCATGATCGACGAGGACGGCTATCTCTATGTGATGGCGCGCACGGACGACATCATCAATGTCGCCGGCCACCGGCTGTCGACCGGCGCCATGGAAGAGGTTCTGGCCGCCCATCCCGATGTCGCCGAATGCGCCGTCGTCGGCATCGCCGATGCGATGAAGGGACAAATCCCGCTCGGCTTCGTGGTGCTGAACGCCGGGGTCGCGCGCGACGGCGACGTCATCGAGAAGGAGGTGGTAGCGCTGGTGCGCGAGCGCATCGGGCCGGTCGCCGCCTTCAAGACCGTGGTGACGATCAAGCGCCTGCCCAAGACACGGTCGGGAAAGATCCTGCGCGGCACCATGCAGAAGATCGCCGACAAGGAGGCGTGGATGATGCCGGCGACGATAGACGACCCGGCCATCCTCGACGAGATCACCGCGGCGATGAAGGCGCGCGGGATCGGGATTTGACGCTGACGCGGCGACCGGTTTTGCGCAGCCTGCCATTGCCGGTTGGCCAATCCTGATCGGCAAGCAATACTTTTATTGTGCAATGCAGCAAGCCACCCTACAGTGTCTGCCGGGGGGCCATCCACGGTACGGTATGGCTCAGCAGAAAATTACCTTTGGCGGCGTCGACATCCTGCGGTTTCTCGCCGCCGTTCTGGTCATGATCTACCACTATGGCTTCTGGGTGTGGGCCTATCCCGATGGCATCTCGGCACAGGCCACAGGCGGCGTGCCGGCGCAGCCTGATATAGGCGCCTGGGTCGGGTCCGGCTGGGTCGGCGTCGAGATCTTCTTCGTCATCAGCGGTTTCGTCATCGCCTTCAGTGCCGAGAAATCGACGCCGCTGCGGTTTTTCGAAGCCAGGCTCAAACGGCTGGCGCCGGCCGTCTGGATCTGCGCGCCGGTCACCGCCGTGCTGCTTCTTGCCATCGGCCTGAGCTGGCCGACCGATGCGGTGGTCAGGCTCGTCCGCACCGGCCTGTTCGTGCCCTATGGTCCCTGGGTGGACAGCGTCTACTGGACACTCGGCATCGAAATCGCCTTCTACGCCGTCGTCTGGATCCTGCTGCGGCTTGGCCGCTTCGATCTGATGGAGGCGGTCGCCATCGTCATCGGCCTGGTCAGCACGCTGTTCTGGTGCCTCTATTACCCGCTCGGCTGGGCCGACTTCGCCGAGACGCGCTGGCTGCAGCTCACACTGGTGCATCACGGCTGTTTCTTCGCCGTCGGCGTGCTGCTGTGGCTGATGCGGTTCAAGGCGCTGACGGCCTCGCGCCTAGCCTTTTGCCTGCTGTTCCTCGGCGGCGGCGTGCTGCAGATCGCCAGTTCAGTCGACGTCCACGGCATCAAGGTCGGTGCCGTGATGCCCTATGCGCCGCCGATCCTGATCTTCCTCGTCGCCATCGCGCTGATGGCGTGGTCGCTGCGGCTCGACCTCCGCTGGAGCGGCTGGCGCCGGATCGGCCTGATGACCTATCCGCTCTACCTGATCCACGACGTCGTCGGCGGGGCAATGCTTGGGCCGATGGTCCGTGCCGGAGTGCCTTACCTCCTGTCGATGGCCCTGGTCGGCGCGACCATGATCGCGGCAAGCTGGCTGGTGGCGACGGAAGCCGAACCGCGCATAAGGCTGCTGCTCGACCACACCGTCTTCCGCTACCGGCTCAAGGCGGCTTAGCCACCTCGACATTGCCAGCGACGCGATCATCGGCGTCGGTTAGCCGCTTCCGCTCCTTGCTGATCCACTAACCTTCCGAGTAGTTTTGGAGAGACGGCTCAGCGAATTCGACACGGTCCTGCCCGACGATCGTGCGGATCGAGGTCCTGTTTGCTGCGCTCTAGGCCATTGGCGACCGTGTAAAGAGGTGAAGACGAGTCAAAATGGATGGTGGATCAAGCACCAGGGATCCCGACGGGATCACCTGTAACGGCGTTAGAGCATTTTGCCGCCAAGCAGCGCCACTTGGCGTCGCGGAAATGCGGACGGAAAACTAACGCCTCAATTTCCCGAGCGGCTACCTGATACTGATCAGAATCGCCGATAGGCAAGGAGACTGAAGCCGCGCTGGGCAGCGGCCGATATCAGACCGCCGCCTTGCTGCGCACCTCAGACTTATCGAGATAGTAGCTCGAATATTTGTCGAAGAATTTCTCCGACGCCCCGAACGATCCGTATTTGGCGAGCTTCTTCAGGTCGACCTTGTTCAGCACCGCGCCGACGATCTTGTTGGCGACATAGGGTTCGGATTCCAGCATCGACCGCACCATGGCGCGCGGCGTGCGGCCCCATTCGGTGACCAGCACGAAGCCGTCGACCAACGGCGCGAAGGCCTTGGCGTCGACCACCGGACCGAGCGGCGGCAGATCGACGACGATGTATTCGAACGTCTCCTTGGCGTTCTCGATGAAGCGCCGCATGCCGGCCGAGGACAACAGCTCGCTGGTGTGCGAGAAGTTGCCGCGCAGGACGGCCGGGATGATGGCGAGCTTGGTCTGCCGGTCGATCTTGCCGACGGATTGCCAGGTCTGGCCGTTGACCACGGCCTCCATCAGGCCCTGCTCGGCCTCCATGCCGAGGCTGCGGCTCAAGCCCGGATTGCGCAGGTCACCGTCAATGAGCAGCGTCCTGGCGCCGTTGGCGGCCAGCAGCCCAGCGAGATTGGCCGCGACCGTCGACTTGCCTTCGCCGGGAAGCACCGAGATGACGCCAATGACGCGGCTGCCGTGGCCTTCCATCACGACGTCGAAGGCGATCTTGGCGCTGCGCAGCGTTTCGGAGAACATCGATGCCGGAGCGTCGATGCTCACCCGCATGCGTGCACGCTTTTCGATGGCGGCCGGCGACCTGGCCGTCTTGGCATCCGGCTGAGCCTCGGCCGACTTGTCGTCCTTGGCGGGTCTGCTGCCGATGGTCGGCAAATAGCCGAGGAATTTGAGGCCGACGCGGTCGCGGACCTCCTCGCCGGTCCGGAAGAACCGCTCATTGAATTCGTTGAGGCCGCCGAAACCGGCGCCCATCAGCATACCGAGCACGAGCGACAGTCCGAGCACGATGATCGTGCGCGGGCTCGAGGCGGAGAGCGGCGTCGAGGCGTCCGAGATGATGCGGATCTTGCCGACCGGGAAGGATCGCTGCTGCGCGGCTTCCTCGTAGCGGCCGAGGAATGTCTGATAGAGCGTGGTGAGCGCCGTCGCCTTCTGGTCGAGGTCGCGCAACTGGACCTGCGACTGGTTGTCTATGGAACTTTTGCCTTGCGCGGCAGCGACATTGGCCCTGAGCGCGGTCTCGCGCGCCCGCGCCACCTCATACTCATTGCGATAGCTTTCGGTGAGCTGCTTCAGTTCGCCGAAAATCTGCGCCGAAATGTCGGATTTTTCCTTGGCCAGCGCCACCGCCTGCGGATGTTGCGGACCGAAATTCGCCTCGACATCCTGCTGGCGTTTGGCGACGGCGAGGTAGCGGGTCTTGAGCGCCGAAATGACCGAGCTGCTCGGCTGATCGCTCGAAATGGCAGCATCGTTGAAGGCGTTCTCGGAGCCGCTGTCGACGATCGACTTGTACTGCTGGTAGCGGGCGCTGGCGCGCGCCGTGTCGGCCTGCGCCACGATGAGCTGGGCGTTGAGGTCGGCAAGCTGCTTGTCGCTCATCAGCTGGCCATCGCTGTTGGCGGACAGGCCATGTTCGGCCCTGAATTTCTCGACCGCCAGAGAGGCCTGCTGCGAGCTTTCGCGCAGTTCCGTCAACCGGCCCTGCAGCCAGACCGCCGCGCGCTCGGTGGCGTCGAAGCTGGCGTCGAGCTGGTCGGCCAGATAGGCGTCGGCATAGGCCTTGGTGATCGCTTTCGCCAGGCCCGGATCCGTCGCCTGATAGCCAAGCGCGATGACGTAGCTTCTTCCGACACGATCCGCCCGGATCTCGTTCTGCAGCTTGAGGATCGCGTAGTCGCGGCTCGCCGTGGCAATCAGCGCGTCGCGCGTTGCGGGGTCGAGTTTGCTGATGTTACCGACGCCCGGCATGGGCGCGCTGGGGTGGACATACTGGATCAGGCCGCGGATCAGGCCGACCCCCTGGGCAAGCGCCGATTGGGGCGGGTTCATGAACGCATCGTTCTGGTCGAGCTTGAGCTTGTCGACGACCACCGCGGCGAGCCGCGTCGAGGTCAGGATCTCGATCTGGCTCAGAATGGCGGAATCGGTCTGCATGGTCGTCGACGCCGCTGAAATGTCGTCGACGATCTTGTTCAGGCCCTCGTCGATCAGCACGCTCGAAACCGACACATATTTAGGCGGCGTTGTCTGCAGATAGAGCATGCCCAGGAAAAGACCGATGGCGGCACACACGGCAACCACCTTGGCCTGCCGTGCAGCCATGCCAAGCAGCCGCTCGACGTCGATGAAGTCTTCGCCGTTTCCTGCATCCGAATTCGGCAATGGCATCCTCTTGTCGAGAGGAAAGTTGGCATAATTCATCGTCGGTCCAATCCCAGAGCCCGTTGCGTTCCCGATCATCGGGTTGAGGCTCTATCTCTTTGGTTGGGCATGATCTTTTCGGAAACCTCCGGGATCATGCTTTGGCTTGCAGGCGCTTCAACGGTCGGGAGCATTGCCAAGAAGCAACGCAAGCTTCATGCCAGACGACGGAGGCCTGTCGGCCCCTCGCCGCCAGCCATCCGGCAATACTCCCGAAAGATGGGCATTATGCGGCTTCTTCCTGGCGTTCATGCGACCGGACGAACTCCTGAAGCATCTCGAAAACCGGGCCCTTCATGTCGTTGCGCGCCAGCGCGAAGGCGATGTTGGCCTGGATGAAGCCTTCCTTGGATCCGCAGTCGAACATGCGGCCCAGGAAGGGCTGAGCAAAGAACGGCTGGTCCTTCGACAGGCGAACCATGGCGTCCGTAAGCTGGATCTCGTTGCCGGCGCCACGCTGCTGGTTGCCCAGCAGCGCGAAGATCTCGGGCTGCAGGATGTAGCGGCCGTTGATATAGAAATTTGACGGCGCGTTGGCCGGGGCCGGCTTTTCGACCATGGCCGTGACCTCGAAACCGCCGCCGATTTCGGCGCCACGGCCGACAATGCCGTATTTGTTGGTCTCGCTCGGATCGCAGCGTTCGACGGCGATGACATTGCCGCCAGTACGCTCATAGAGGTCGACGGTTTCAGCCAGACAGCCGCGCCCGCCGAAGGAGACCATGTCTGGCAAAAGCAAAGCGAAGGGCTCGTTGCCGATGACCTCGCGGGCGCACCAGACGGCGTGGCCGAGGCCCTGCGGGGATTGCTGGCGGATGAAGGAAGTGGCGCCGGCCACCGGCAGCATGCTTTCGAGCGCCTCCAACTGGGTCTTCTTGCCGGTCTGCTCCAGGGTTCCGATCAATTCCGGATGCAGGTCGAAATAGTCCTCGATGACCGCCTTGTTGCGGCCGGTCACGAACACGATGTGCTCGATCCCGGCTTCGAAGGCCTCGTCCACCGCATATTGCACGACGGGCCTGTCGACCACCGGAAGCATTTCCTTCGGCATCGACTTGGTCGCCGGCAGGAACCGTGTTCCAAGCCCCGCCACTGGTATCACGGCCTTCCTGATTTTCTTCATCGCAAATTCCTTCTGAGGAGATCGACTTCAGTCCATTCACAGGCCACGAAAAATCCCTCCATGTGCCTGCATCTTCACCTCCCCGCCCCCACGGCAAACTGTGCCGCTACTCGTCGCAACCGCACGGCGATCGGCATGCCCATATGCCTGACCGCCGCCGGGTCGCTGAGCGCCGTCCGGATCGCCTTGAGCGGGGACCGCGCCTTGATGTGCTGGACCATCGCCAGGAAGGAGGCTGCCTTGCGCAGGCTGCGGCCGCGCCGGGCAAAGGCCGCCTGGGTCGCCTCGTCCATCCGATGGGTTTGAGCGAATGCGGCATCCGCCTTGCGCATCGCTTCGACATGGTGAAGCTCGAGCACACGCGAGATGGAGCCGCTGCGAATATGGTAGGCGTAGCCGATCTCCGGCTCGACCACGCATCTGCCGCCCTTTGCGAGCGCCTCGGCAAACAGAATGTAGTCCTCGCCGATCCTCAATTGCTCGTCATAGCGAAGCCGGTTTTCGTCGAGGAACCGGCGCTGGAAGATCGGCTTGAGGTAGCCGAGATTGAATTTCGATTCGAAGACGACGTTGCCGGCTATGTAGGTGGCCAGCGAAATCTCGCGCAGGCCTTCCAGATGCTGACGCGGGAACATCGCATCCTCGACAACTCCGTCCTCGCGGATGACCTGGAGATTGTCGACGGCGATCTGGGCATCGGCTTTTTCGGCGCGGTCAATCATGGCGGCGATACGGCCGGGGAAGACGGCATCGTCGGAATCGAGCACCGCGACCCATCTGCCGCGGGCGACGTCGAGCCCGGCATTTCGGGCGCCGCCGGGACCACGATTCCTGGCAAGCGCGACGACGCGCACAATGTTCCCGGGATAGGCCCGCGCCACATCGAGCGTGGCGTCGCGCGACTGGTCGTCGACGACGATGATCTCGACGCTGACACCTTTCTGCGCGATGGCGCTGGCGATCGCCCGGTCGAGCGTCGCCTCCGCATTGTAGGCGGCGATCACAAAGGAAACATCGGGGGCATAGGAAACATCAGGCTGCACGCTTGCCTCCTTCCCCAGGTGACGGTTGACCGTAGAGGCGGAGTTCGCGGACGCCGACAAGGCCGCTGACGACGCCGACATGCATGATGCCGCGCAGCACGCTGCGGTTCCTGCGCACCGGACTGGCGACCACCGGAAGAGCCGCGGCAAAGCAAAAGGCTGCCTTAGCTGCGGCCAGGCCGACATGCTTGATCAGCCCGATGCCACGCGCATTGCTGCCCAAGAGGTGACCATGCGTCTGACCGACGCGAAAACGGCGGCGGCCAAGCCAGTCGAACGCGGCCCTTGCGCGCGGCACAACCTCGTCCACCCAGGCGTCTTGAGCGAAGGCGATGCGGCCGCCGGCCTTGACCATCTGATCGAAAAGTTCGGTGTCCTCGCCGCCGGTCTGGCCGCGTGCCAGGCTGAAGCGACGGCCGCGCAGGCTGTCCGACCGCATGCGCAGCAGGACGTTGCAGGTGTAGCCGGTGCGGATCTCGCCGCGCACCCAGACCGGCAAGGTCGAGTGAAAATCGCCGCGGCGCATCCATTCGGGTGCATCAGGGCGGTAGAGCGCCCGCACCGGGCCGAGGACCGCCGTTGCACCACTCTCCGCAGCCTTCGCCACCAGCTCGGCCAGCCAACGGACGGAGGCAGTCTCGTCGTCATCGATGAAGGCGAGGAAATCCCCCTCGCTGGCATCGAGGCAAGCGTTGCGGGCGACCGAGATGTTGCGCGCCGGGGCATGCCGGTAGCGGACCGGCAGCGCCAATTCCTGCGACAGCGCCGTCACCAATGCCTGCGCGCTTGGCGTGTCGTCATTGTCGGCGACAATGATGCCGACATCGAAGCCTTCAGGCATGTCCATGGCGGCGAGCGAGCGCAGCGTGTCTGCCAGCTCCGGCCGGCGGAAAGTACACACGCCGATGTCGATGCTGCGGTTCTTGGCCTGGACCACCATCACGCCACCCCGCGTCGCGCGCCGAGGCCGAGAAGCTGCAGCCAGAAGCCGACGGACCAGCCGAAATGCATGACCATGGCCGACACACCGGCCAGCGCGATGTCGGCGTTGCGTTGGCGAATGGCCGTCACCAGGCCATAGCCCAGGCAGACCGAAGCCCAGACCAGCAGCGGCAGAGCCGCGATCCAGTGCACGAAGGAGAAGGCAGCCAGAAGGACCACCGGGAAGACCGCCAGCGGCACCATCTGCCGGACCTTCGGGATGACGCGGTGCTTCAGCACATTCTTGGCGCGGCCGCGGCCATAGCCGAGATACTGGAAATAGAGGCCTTTGAGCGAGGCGCGCGGATAGTAGACCATCTGCGTCTTGCCGCTCATCCAGATCCTGTAGCCGGCCTGCCGCAGCCGGTAGTCGAACTCAGCATCCTCATTGTGGCTGAAGGTCTCGTCATAGCCGCCGACAGCGCCAAAGGCCGATATCCGCATCAGCGCGTGATGGCCGTGGTCGACCCATTCTCCGGCGGAGAGGTGACGATGCTTGGAACCGCCGGTGCCGAGTTTCGAATTCTGCGCCGCCGCGACCGATTTCTGCACGGCGCCGCTGCCGCTGGTCAGCATCGAAACCACGACCGAATCGGCTGATGTGGCCAGTGCTTCCTCAAGCAGCCGGTCGCAGTAATCGTCGGGATAGCCGCCATGCGCGTCGATGCGGATCAGATACTCAGCGCCTTCCCCGAACGTTCCAACGGCGAGATTGATCGCCGCGCTCTGGATGCGGCGCTTGTTGTGAAGCAGGACAACGCGCGGGTCATTCGCGGCGATCTGCTCGACAATGGCCAGCGTGCCGTCGGTGCTGCCGCCATCGGCGACGACGATCCGGGCGCCTAGCCTTGCCGCCGCCGGGCAGAGCTGGCCGAGCAACGCACCGATATGGGCTGCCTCGTTCAGGCAAGGGATCACGATCAGGCTGGAGGGAAACGCTTGCGTCATCGGGGCGATGTTCATCCTATGCCAGGGCCTCGGTCGCGAGGGGTTCGCGCACGGTGGTCAGGCGGCGCAGTTTTTCGACCAGCGCGCTGCAGTCGCTGCGATCGTAGCTCCACGTCCTCGGATTGCGGGCAAGCACGCGCGCCTTCAATTTGCCGAAGCGCTGCTCGTCCATCGTGCCGAGTGCGGTTTCGAGCGCGTCGGGCGTCGCCTTGGGCAACAGGATGCCGATGTCCTCCTGGCTGAGGAAGCGTCCGGTTTCCGTATGGCCCATCGAGATCGGCACCGCCCCGAAGCGGCAACCTTCGTAGAGGCGGTTGGGCAGCAGCCATTCCGAATTCTGCCCCGCCTCGAAGAAATCGATCGCCCAGGAGAAATGCACATCCTGGTAGATCGCCGCCATGTCCTCCGGATTGCGGTAGGGTCCACGAAACGACAAATAGGGCTCGGCATCGACGAAGGCGTGGAAATCCGGGAATTCGGAGAGTGCCGGACGCCCGCGCAGCACGATCTCGAAACGTCCGTCCATACGACGCGTGAAATCGGCCAGCAGCTTGAGCGAGCGTCGGCAGCGCAGCGCTCCGAACCAGCCGATCCGCCATGGCGGCGCGGCCGGCGCTTCCACCGGCTCACGCTCGCCGGGAAGGATCGCCGCGGCCTCGAAATATTTGTTCTCGATCAGCTCGACGGGTGCGGCGACCTGGCGAAAGGGCTTGAAATAATTGGCGATGAAGGCGGGCGAACTGGTCACCAGCAGCTTCACGTCGCGCGCCAGGTGACGCTCGGTGGCGCGCAGCGCCTTGCCCAGCATATCGTCGCGGAGCACCAGACGGTGGATGTCGAGGCACTCATAAACGATCGGCACCGTGGCGCCGAAAGCCGACCTGGCGCGGCGCGCCAGCGCCAGCATTTCCAGATTGCGCGCGATGATGAGATCGGGCCGCGGCAGGCCCTTCAGCTTCGAGCCTATCGAAACCCCCGCTTTCGCCACCGCCGCCAGGCGCTGGGCGAATCGGCCGTCGCGCGTCGCGCCAAGGTCGACCGGCTGCAATCCTTCGATGTCGGCAATCGGGGTTGCGGTGCGGCGAAAACCCGCCAGAGTGACCCGGGCGCCGCCAGTCCTGAGCATTGTGATCCGTCGGCGAACCGCCGGATCAGAAACATCGTGCACCAGGTACAAGACATGCAGCATGAAAACTCGACCGCTGTTTGACCCCACCCATAGCGATGCTAGTACAGCTCTTGCTGCATCGCAACATTTTTGGCGCGGCGTTGGACATTTTCTGTTGCACTGCAAAATTATTGCCGTAGTTTGGGGCTGGCGGCGGGCGTGAATTTTCAGGGTACGGAAATTCGCGCAAAAATCAGGAATCCTGAATTTGGAAGCCAATCCATTCGATCCGCCGGAAGGCTCGCTGCGTAAATCGGTCGGGCGCGGCGCGGTGGTGACCGCCATGTCGCAATCGGTGCGGGTGGCGACACAGATCATATCCGTCATCGTGCTGTCGCGGCTCTTGTCGCCGCAGGATTTCGGCGTCGTGGCGATGTGCGCGCCGGTGCTGGCCTTTATCGCGCTGTTCCAGGATTTCGGCCTGACCCAGGCGACGATCCAGAAATCGGGCATCCGGCATGAGGAGGTGAACTACCTTTTCTGGATCAATGTCGCGGTCAGTGCCATCCTGGCCTGCGTGCTCGCCGGCGCAGCACCGCTGGTCGCCGCCTTCTATGGCGAGCCGCGCGTGGCCGGGCTGGTCGCCGCGTTCGGGCTGCAGATCATGGCCTACGGGCTCGGCGCCCAGCATCTGGCGCTTTTGACGCGACGCATGCAGTTCGGGCGCCTGGCGGTCATCGATGTCGCCAGCGCGGTTGCCGGGCTGGTGGTGTCGATCGCCTGGACCTTCATCGACCGTTCCTACTGGGCGCTGTTTGCCGGCACGCTGACCGGCGCCGTGCTGCCGACGCTGTGCTACTGGGCAAGCTCGCGCTGGCGGCCCGGCCTGCCGCGCAAGGTCGCCGGCATCGGGGAACTGATCAATTTCGGCGCCGGCATCACCGGCTTCAACTTCGCCAATTTCTTTGCCCGCAACCTCGACAATGTGCTGATCGGCAAATACTGGGGCGAGCAGCAACTCGGCCTTTATGACCGCGCCTACAAGCTGCTTCTGTTCCCGCTCAGCCAGATCACCAATCCGCTGTCGAAGGTCATGGTGCCGGCGCTGTCCCGGCTGAAGGACGAGCCGGACCGCTACCGCAGCGCCTATCTGCGCGTCATGCCGCTGATCCTTTTGGTGGCGCTGCCCGGCGTCGCCTTCGCCACCGCCATGTCGGACGTGCTGATCCCCTTCGTGCTCGGCGAACAGTGGCGCGCAAGCGCCTCCATCTTCCTGGCGCTCGGCTTTGCCGGGCTGCTGCAGCCGCTCAACAATCCGGCGGGCTGGCTTTTCGTCAGCCAGGGCCGCTCCGGCGACTTCATGCGCTGGGGCATCATCACCGCCGTGACCTCGGTGCTCGCCTTCGCGATCGGCCTACCCTATGGCGCGCTCGGCGTGGCGATCGCCTATGCGGTCAGCGAATATCTGCGCACGCCGTTCCTGTGGCTCTATGTCGGCAAGAGCGGACCGCTGCGGGCCAGCCATGTGCTGCGCGCCGCAACGCCGTTCGTGCTCGGCGCGCATCTGGCGCTGGCGGCCGTCTGGCTGATCAAGCCGATGCTGCCGCAGCAGCATGTCATCGCCCTGGCCAGCGGTGCCATCCTTGCGTACCTCATCACCATTGTCGTCGCGCTGGCCTTCGCATCCGGCCGCGAGGCCTTGCGCGAGGCCCTGAAAATGCTGCCGGCAAGACAGCCGACGGCAACGCCGCGCGAGGCGCAATAATTTCGGCGCCTTTGCCGGCTATCCAATATCCACACGAACATCAGGTCTGATCCATGCACTACCGATCGATCTCCGACATGAACGACACGATTGTCGGCAACCTTCACCGGCTGCCGCGCGATATCGACCTGGTGGTCGGCGTGCCCAGAAGCGGCGTGCTGGCGGCGACGCTGGTCAGCCTTGCGGCGAATATTCCGATGACCGATCTGGACAGTTTCCTGGAAGGCCGGGTCTACACCTCAGGCATCACCAAGCGTCGCGCCGCGCTCGATCGCAAGGTCGCGGACATGCGCAAGGTGCTGGTAATCGACGACAGCGTCGCCGGCGGCAACGCCATGCGTGACGCCCGCGCCCGCATCCAAGCAGCCGGCATCGAGGCCGACCTCACCTTTGCCGCGGTGTTCGGCCTGCAGACGCAACATCCGGAAACCGACGTCGTCTTCGAGGTCGTGCCGCATCCACGTATGTTCCAGTGGAACTTCATGCATCACAAATTCCTGGCGCAATGCTGCGTCGACATTGACGGCGTTCTGTGTCTCGATCCGACCGAGGCGGAAAACGACGATGGTCCGGCCTATGAGAAGTTCCTCAGCGAAGCGCGGCCGCTTCATGCCCCGACCCACAGGATCGGCTGGCTGGTCACCAGCCGGCTGGAGAAATACCGCGCGCTGACCGAGGCGTGGCTGGCCAAGAACGGGATCCTGTACGACCAGTTGATCATGCTCGATCTGCCGAGCAAGGCGGAGCGCCAACGGCTCGGCGCGCATGGCAGTTTCAAGGCCGATTTCTACCGCAAATCCAACGCCATCCTGTTTATCGAAAGCGAGCATGCGCAGGCGCTGAAGATCACGGAGCTGTCGGGCAAGCCGGTGCTGTGCGTCGAAACCCATATGGTGAGCTTCCCCGATGCGCTGTCGCTGCCAGCGCTGGGCCAAGCGGCGCGCAACCTGCCGGCCAGGCTGCGGCAGATCAACTCGCAGCAAGGCCGCAAGGGCGCCGCCAAGGCCCTGGCCCGCGCCCTGCTCGGCGCCCGCGGCTACGAGACGCTGAAAAACCGGGTCAAGCGCCCGGCTTGATCGGCTGGCTTGTTGAGTGCTGGCTAGAGCGTTTCACCGTTTCACGGAAACGGCGAACCGCTCTATCTTATTGTTTTAACGCAAGTCTGGACGGAAAACCGCTCACACTTTTCCTGGAATTGCTCTAAGCCGCCTGCAGCGCGCGCTGTCGCACCGCCCTGTCCAGTATCGAGAAGAAGGTGACGAACTGGCGATCGGGATCGAGCTCCGGACGCGCCGCGAAGCCGCGCGCGAGGTTTGAAACCCGCTCATATTCCTTGTTGTCGTTCCACAGCTGCCTGACAGCCGCGACCCAGTCGATGAGCGGAGCGTCGTAGTCGAGCACCGTGCCGCCGGGGCCGATGGCTTCGGGCAGGCCGCCGCGTCGTGAGCCGACGACCGGGATGCCGCTGCAATGGGCCTCGGACGCGACGCGGCCCCAGGCCTCCTCCCATTTCGAGGGCGCGAGCAGGATCCTGGTGCGGCCATAGATCGTCTTCATGTCGTTGGTGCGGCTCTCCAGCGTGACATTGCCGAGCGGCGCGATCGTCTCCTCGATGCGCGCGCGATGGTCGTCCTCCAGCTTCCAGCTTTCAACGAACAGGAACGGGATTTCCGGGCAGGCGCCGGCAATGCGCACCGCCAGTTCGAAGCCCTTTTCCTCATAGGGATTGATCAGGGTGACGAACTGGCCCGTGGTCGGCGTGCTGTACTGCATCGGGTTGATGGTCGGCGGAATGACCGTGGACTCGATGCCGAATTCCCTCTTGTAGCTGCGCGCGGTGAACTCCGAATTGGCGACGTAGAGCGCGGAACCCAGCTCGCGCAGATCGCCGCCCAGCTCGTGGAACTCGACATTTCTGAGATAGACGACCAGCGGCACGCCCTCGGCCTGCAGCGCTTTGCCGAGCGGAACCGATTTGTGGCACTGGACCACCGTCACATCCGGCTTCAGTTTCTTGACGGCAAACCCTGCCGCCTCCCAGGGAAACCATGTCCTTATCACCGGGTAACCTGGAAAGCTGTCGACGACCGCCGGTTGCCGCATGAGCTTCATCTTGGCGCGCGCCTTGAAGCCGAACATGCCGTCGCCGAACAGGGCGCAGAGCACCGATGCTTCATGGCCATGTTCGATCAGCTGCTGCACCAGATGATGCGTGCTGGATTGGACGCCGCCACCGAACTCGGGCGGATAGCCATTGCCGCTGGCAAAGAGGACTTTCATGATCCTGGCTCCTGGTCTTTTCGCGTTTCAGTCATGCGGCCGATGAAGAGCCGCGTCGAAGGCACTTCAAGCGCTCTGTGGCGGATCAAGCGTCGCGAACGGATTGGTGCATGAGTTCCATCCGGTGAACCGGATCGGATCGTCAGGCGAACTGCGCCAGGCGTAGTCCGTCAGCATATGGAACTCGGCGACGGCCCAGCGATCGAAATGCGTGAGATCGTGCCGCTTCTGCCGCGGCAGCAAACCGCGCGCCTGGCCGAGCTTCGTCTTTTCAAGCAAGGTGACGGCATCGCCCAGCTTTTGGCTCGGGAATATCCACGGATTGCGTTTGCGGAACTCCAGCACGAACTGCTGCAGATGCTCGATGCGCATGTTCAGCCTGCCGAGATATTTTTCCAGCGTGACGCGAACCAGATCCTCGTCCGAAAACGAGGAGACGGCGGCGTAGGCAACGCCCGTCGAGGCAACGCCACCCGCCAGGATCGCCAGTGCCGAACGCCGTGTGACTTCGATCATCGGCTCGCTCCTCTCACGCGATCCGGCTCGCCGCCCGCAGGGACAAAGCCGCCGCGGTCAGGCTTGGGTTGGCGCAGGAGCAGCTCGGATAGGTGCTGGTGCCGACGACAACCAGGTTTCTCAACCGGTGATGGACCATGTTGCTGTCGATCACCGAATCAGCCGGGCCGGTCCCCATCCTCAGCGTGCCCTGGACATGCGATTCCGTTGGCCGGATGCCGCGGTCGAAGAGCCGTTCGACCGGCAGCGGGGCAAGCAGTTCCGGCAATCTGTCCAGCGCCCGGGCCATGCCCTTGACCGCATAGTCTGAAGGCGCCTTGAAGGAGACGAAGGCATTGTCGTCCTCGTCGAGGGTGACGAAATTCTCGTGATCGAGCAGGTTTTCAGTGACCACGACCAGCGGCAGCGCCTGCCGCAAACGCCCCTTTTCGGCGCGCATCCCGTGCTGCCAGCGGTTCTCGAAATAGACCAGCGCTGCCGCGTGCTCGGACCGGTGCGGACCGTCATAGAGGCCGAAATTCAGTCCGGTGGTAATGGTGCTGCCGTCGAAATTGTCGACGCCGTCGAGATAGACCTCGAAATTCCAGCCATAGGATTCATGCAGACCGCGCCCGACGAATTCGTCTCCCAGGCCAGAGCGCAGCATGATCGCCGCGCTCTGGATGGCGTTGGCGCCGAGAACGAAGAGGTCGCCGCTGACCTGATACTCCTTGCCGTCGCGGACAAAGGTGACCGAACGGACCGTGCCGCCGACCTGATCGAGCCGCCGCACTTCCGCGCCGAGGCAGACCGAAATTTCGGGATGCTCGAAGACATGCATCAGGCCATTGTTGGCTGTGAATTTCGCGTCGACCGGGCATAGCCAGCAGCGCAGATTGGCACAGCACGAGGTGCGCTGTGCGGTCGGCACCCGGGCGCGGGCGGTCGGCATGACGAAATGCTGGTCGGGCTGGGCCGCCTTCATCATCTTGTCCGGCGTCGACATGCGATGCGGCGGTTGCGGAAACGGTTTCGAGCGCGGCAGCATCGCCGCCATGTCGGGATCGCCGGAAATCGACATGATCTCTTCGGCATCGCAGTAAAACGGCTCGACATCGTCATAGCTGATCGGCCAGTCATTGCCGATGCCATAGGTGCTTTTCAGCCTGAAGTCGTTGGGATGGAACCTCGGCGTCTGCGCGAACCAGCAGTTGGTCCCGCCACCCAGTCCGATCGTGTAATTCCACGGCTTGTCGGAGTTGGTCTTGTAGGTCGACTCGTCGTCGATGTCTGTGTTGGCGTTCTGGCCGAGCTGCCATTCATGCGTGTTGTGCCGACCCCATTCCAGGATCAGGATGCGCGCCTTACGCCGCTTGGCGAATTCGTGCAGGAAGAAGGCCGAACCGAAACCGGAACCGATCGCGATGACATCGAAATGATCCTTGGTGATTTGCTCTGGCTTTACGTCCAGCACCATCAGCCGCAACTCCTTTCCGCGCCGGGCGCGCGTGCCAAACTCTGCTTGCTTCCCACGCTCGCTCTCATGCCGCCATTCTGCCGATCGAATGATACTCGATGCCGTGGCGCGCCACGACCTTGGGGTCATAGAGGTTGCGGCCGTCGAAGATGACTGGCGTGGTCAGCGCGTCCTTCAACGCATCGAAGGACGGGGCTCGAAAACTCTTCCATTCGGTGGCGATGAGCAGTGCATCGGCACCGCGCAGTGCCGCTTCCTTGGTGCCGCACAAAAGCAGGTCGTCGCGCAGGCCGTAGATGGCCTGGCATTCCTGCATCGCCTCGGGATCGTAAGCCTGTACAGTCGCGCCGGCCTTCCACAGCGCTTCCATCAGGACACGCGCCGGTGCCTCGCGCATGTCGTCGGTGTTGGGCTTGAAGGCCAGACCCCAGAGCGCAAAGGTCTTGCCCTTGAGATTGCCCTTGAAATAGCGGTTCACCTTGTCGAACAGCACGGATTTCTGGTCATTGTTGCGCTCCTCGACGGCGCGCAGCAGCTTGGCGTCGAACTTGACGCCCTCGGCGGTCTTGATCAGGGCGCGAACGTCCTTGGGAAAGCATGAGCCGCCATAGCCGAGACCCGGATAGATGAAGTGGTAGCCGATGCGCGGATCGCTGCCGATGCCCTTGCGCACCTCCTCGATGTCGGCGCCGAGCTGCTCGGCCAGGTTGGCCATCTCGTTCATGAAGCTGATCTTGGTGGCCAGCATGCAGTTGGCGGCGTATTTCGTGAATTCAGCGCTGCGCACATCCATCACGATCATCTTTTCGTGGTTGCGGTTGAAGGGCGCGTAGAGCTCGCGCATCACCGCCTCGGTCCCCTCGCTCGAAGTGCCGACGATGATGCGGTCGGGCTTCATGCAGTCGGCGACGGCCGAGCCTTCCTTGAGGAATTCGGGATTGGAGGCGACGTCGAACGCAAGGTCCTCACGCCCTCTCTTCTTCAGCGTCTCGGCGATCCTGGCTTTCACCTTTTCGCAGGTGCCGACCGGCACGGTCGACTTGCCGACGACGATCTTGGCGCTATCCATCTCGCGGCCGATGGTCTCGGCGACCGCCAGCACATATTTGAGGTCCGCCGAGCCGTCCTCGCCGGGCGGCGTACCAACCGCGATCATCTGAATTTCACCGTGCCGGACGGCCGCGGCGGCATCGGTGGTGAATTTGATGCGGCCGGCGGCGTGATTCTCCCGGACGATGCTTTCGAGGCCCGGCTCGAAGATCGGCACGAAGCCCTGGTTGAGGCGCTCCACCTTGTTTTCGTCGATGTCGACGCAAACAACCTGGTGGCCAACCTCGGCAAGCACCGCCGCCTGCACGAGGCCGACATAGCCAATTCCAAACACCGTCAAGTTCATTCGGTTTCATTCCCATCCATGGCCGCGACCCGTTTACGGTCCGGCCGGTTCAATTCGTCTTTCCCAACTCTTTTACGCTACATACGAGCGATTCCGGAAACTGGCATGGCTCGCCGAGCGCGGTGAAGGCAACGCGTTCGACCTGCAGCGAAAGCTTGCGCCCCGGATCCGCGAACGCGCCCATCCAACCCTTCATGGTGTCGCTGCCCCAAAGGCTGAAGAAGATTTTCTGCGCATGGCTGGGCAGCTTCGCCGGGTCGGTGATGGTGTTCACCAGCTGGCCGTTGACGTACCAGCGCAAACTGTCCTTCTCCCAGACAAAGGCGTAGTCGTTGAAGGCCTTGTCGGTGCCGCCCGGTACCTCCACCAGCTTCTCGTTCTTGCCCTTGCCGTCGATATAGGCGTTAACCTGCACCTTGGAGGTGTCCTTGGTCAGGATCTCGAAGTCGATCTCGTCCCAGGGCTGCTTGTCCGACGGGCCGATATAGGAGAAGAAGGCCGCGTTGAGGCCAGCGCCGGTGTCGGTCTTCAGCCGTGCCTCATAGGTGCCATAGCCGAAGCGCTGCTTGGTCTGGATCTCGCCGCAGGCGAACTCGCGATCCTTCAGTTTCTGTTTTTCGAAGCCAAGCGACAGCACACCGTCTGAAAGCTCGACCAGCCCCTTCGACCAAGTGCAATTCTGGTGGCTGCCGTTGCTCCAGCCGTCGGACACATACCAGCGCGACTTGTCGAAGCTCTTGAAATCATCGACGAAAGAGGGAGCGGACTGGATATCCTGCGCATGGGAGGGAGCCGCAAAGAGGCTGCCGAGAGCAGCCAGCAGCAGCCCGCCGACGAAGCCCAATCGCCGCGGGTCGGCTTGCCGGGTCTCATGTGCGGCGGAGGTTGCGTCAACTGCTGTCGCGGACGTGATTTTCGGATCTGAATTCATACCAAACTCACCTTTGTGCTGTGCGTCCCCAACCCAGAGTCGACGTTTGAACCGCTTCCAAACGGGCCAACCTTGGCCTCCTCTTGACCCTCCCGAATTCCCTCTCCTGTCTGCATCATACCTTCGAAGCTTGCATCATGCCTTTGAAGTAGTTTCGCGCCGTGACCGTCACGCCCGGCCGGCGCCCGCGGGCCTGGCGAAGTCGACCGAATCGGACGCCCTATCCTCGTCGAAGACCATATCCAGCGAATGACGGAGCTCCTTCATCAGGCCGTTCTGGCGCGACAATGCCGCAATGCGGCGCTCGCAATTCAGGATCGATTGGGTCAACGCGCTGACTTCGGATGAGCGCCTCTGCGAAGCGGAACCGTTTTCCATGGCTTCGACGAGAAAGGCGGCGTTGGTCGCCGTCTTGCGGTAGCGGCTCTCCAGGCCGGTTTTCTCGGCTTCGATCTCGGCGGCGACCTGCTCGAACAGTTTCGCCAGCCGGTCGAGGCGCGCCGTGTCGGCCTGCCGGTCGCGGGCAGGATCCCTTGATCTGAAGCCAAATATCGAGGCCATGGGCTTAGATTCCTGTCATCGCCGGCTTACCTGCCGGACCACTGGCCAATCCCCGCAAGCGGGGCTGAAAAGCTCGTACTGCATTGTCCAACTCCTTTTGACGGGAGAGACATCGGACCAATCCGATCGGGGGCCAGTTCGGTTGGTCGTTCAATTTGCTGCACCGCAACATAGACTGCCATCGTCGGAGCCGAGAGGCAACCACCCAATTCGTAAACTCATAAATCCGGTGGAAATGGTTTGCGCGGTGCGTGTGCTTTTGACAGGTGAAGCAGGCATTCCCCGCCCCTTACCGCTCCTTGCCGGCACTGGTCCCGGCCATCAGGAAACGCAGCGGCGGCACGCGCTTTTGCCTGGACACAAGGCCAACGCGCCGAAACAGTGCCTCCAGCTTGTCGGAGGCCACACCCTGGACGATGGGGACCAGGTTGGATTGACTTGCAAAGGCGTAGGCTGCGGCCGAAGCCAACCCGCGCTCGGCCTTCACGTCGAGAAAATTGCGCAGCCGGTATTTGTCGCGCACATGCCGTTCGTGCCGCCGCAGCACCGCCTTGGAACCTTCCGGCAGGCTGTCTATCGCCAGCAGCGCCAGATCGGCGTCGGCCAGCCGCTTCAGATCCTGGGTCTTGTGGCGGCCGCTGAGCGAATCAGCGCGCACGATGGCGCCGTAGCCGCAGGAACGGATGACCTTGAACCGCGCGCCGTGGGCGACCGCGCGGGCGTAGAGCTCATAATCCTCGCCCAGCCGCAGGCTTTCGTCGTAGCGCAATCGGTGCCGGTCGAGGAAGGCGCGGCTGATCACCGGCTTCAGGAAGCCAAGCTCGCCTCTCTGCACGCTGCGCCTGGAGATGTTGCCTTCGACGAAGCGCTCGAAGTCGAGGAATTCCGGATCGGCGGCAAAATCCGGGGCGGCGATCTTGGTCGCGTCGCTCGTCGCATCATCCCTGATGAGCATGATGTTGTCGGCCGCGAAATCCCAGTCGGCAGCGGCAAACAGGTTGCGGAACCGGCCCTCGAGGAAGAAGTCGTCGGCATCCAGAATGCTGATGAACGGCGCTTTCGAGCCGGCGATCGCGGCATTGCGGGCGAAGGAGGGGCCACGATTGACGTCGAGGCGCATGACCTTGAGCCGGCCGCTGCCGTCGTCGGCGGAGCGGGCGACCTCGGCCGTATTGTCGCTGGAGCCGTCGTCGACGACGACGACCTCCGCCACCTCGGGTTCTCGCAACGCGGACGCGATGGCGACCGCGATCGTGCGTGCCGCATTTTTGGCCGCGATGATCACGCAGACTTCTGATTTCGTCATCGACATGGGTTAGCCTCTTGCACAGGTTCCGATTTGCCCTCGCCCTGTACGCATTGCGACGCCACAGCCATCACGGGCTGGCCGGCCGTTCGAAGATGCGGCGACTGATATCCGCCGACGCTGCCCAGCCGGCCTCGGCCAGATAGCGGACGGGAGCCCTGCCGCACAATTCCCACAACACCGTTCGCCGCTGCGGCCACCGCAAGGACGACAGCCATGGCGCGATGACCATGTTGAGCAGGTCCTCATTGCCGATGCGCGACAGGATCGGCTTGGCCCGCTCCGACAAAAGCGTGCCTGTGCCGCCCAGCAGCACATCGGCGGCGCGCAGGCCGAGCAGCAACGTGTCGTCCAGCCCCTGGCTCACCGCCGCATCCAGCACGCGCTGCTGATCGACCTCGCCAAGACGGTTGGCGCTGGCCCTGATATCGCAGACATAGCCGGCGCAGGGTTCGTGGTTGAACAGGGCCTTGGCGACGCTGATGCAGGACAGCATCAACGTGTCGGCGACCGAGGTGAACGGCACTTCGGTGCCGGTGATCTCGACCAGCCGCTTGCGCCGCAGGAAGCCGTCGGCGTCGCGCGGACTGGGCGAACCGGGCTGCTGGAGGCGATAATGAAGGTCGACCGTGGACGGCCCGTTGCCACGGATCATGTGCTGTTCGCCAAGGAAGCGGACCCACCAGACGGAGCGTGACTTGTCCGAGACCTCATAGCCGATCGAGCGCAGCGCATCGCGCGCTCTCGAGAATCCGGCCGGGGAAACCAGGATGTCGACATCGCCCGAAGGCTTCATGAAATGGTCGTCATAGAGCAGATACTGCTGGAAGGGACCTTTGAGAAAGACGAAATCGATCTGTCTGTCGCGCAGCGCCTGGTGGATCGCCATCGAATCCATGAGACAGGCGGCGTTCATCGAAACCGTGCGCCGGCGATAGGTGTCGAGCCATTGGAACAGTTCAGCCAGCCTTTCGCCTACCGGGGCGCGCGACAGCACCTTCAGGACGAAGGTGGCGACCTTGTTCAGCCTGGCGATATCGGCGACGGCGGCAGCGGAAAGGCTCGGCGTCGACACATCGCCGGCCGGAGCCGCCGCGCCTGAGAAATACAACCGAAGGCAGGCCCGCACATAGGCGATCTCGTCGGCACAGTCGGCGGCGCGCAGTCGTTCATAGGAACTTTCCGGCAAGGCCATTGAGCGCATAGTCTCCAAAATGCGGTTTGCACGACGTTTATGCTGCAAGTGCGAAACAAAGCATCCTCAAAAACCTCGACGCCGTAAAGTCTTTCCTTTCGCAGTGCGAAATTTTGCAACCAGAGCGTTTGCCATCCTTTCTCGATGCGGCGCAATAAATGGCTGAAATTCCGACCCAATCGAGGCGCTTCAGCCGATCATCGACGCCGGCTGGCTAGCAAGAATTCATCTTTTTAGCCATGCCTAAAAAAGCGCCAACGCTATGGACTTTTTATGCAAACAAATTCAGTCTCTTAAAGAATCGCCCGCGCCGAAGGCAGACTGCACCGGGCTTCAGCTCAAGAAAGGCGGAATCTTGAGCATTTGAACACACATGGTGACGCCCGCAACCCGTAATTGATTAACCGGAGGTAAATCAGACTTGACTCATAAATGTTGCTATGCAGCTATTGCATCGCAGCATGAAAGTGCTGACGGCACTCGACAGGCCGTTTCCAGTCCTCATTGGAGAGTAAAATGGAACAGAATGTTGAAAAGCACGAGTACGAAACGCCAAGCCTGACGGTACATGGTTCGATCGAAACCATCACCCAGGGCGGTGGCGGCAGCACGGCAATCGACGCGTCGTTTCCGGCGCACACCCCGATTGGCGACCTGACGTTCTCCTGAGACTAGCTTGGTTCTGGAGGAGTGACGTTGGGCCTCCAGGATTGAAGACCGTAAATGGAGCCGGGGATGAAAATCCCCGACTTTCCCCTTGAATTGACGACGCGTAAGCCGTGTGTTGCTAAGGAGGTTTTGGCATGAACTGGAACCCATCCGAGCACGATTGCGTAACTGCCACCGGGGATGCCGTGGTCTGTGAATTCGGCGATGGCCTCGCGCTTCTCAACCTGAAATCCAATATCTATTACAGCCTCAACGGCGTCGGTGCGTTCATCTGGGAGCAGATCCAGGAGCCGAAGTCGATCGCCGATATCCGCGGCGCCGTGCTTGAGCGCTACAATGTCGACGCCGAGCGCTGCAAGGCCGACGTCGACGCCCTGCTGAAAGGCCTGGCCGAAAACGGACTTGCGAGGCTGCACAATGAGGCACTTGTCTAGGCAGGTTCCGCAAAAGGCCATGATTTCGCGGCAAAGACCTGCGACGGACCAGAGATCGAGGGCTGCGAAACGCCGGCCCAACCGGAGCTTGGCCAGGGTCCTGTCCCTGAGCGGCTCGGAAGCCCTTTTCCTCTGCCACTGCCTGCTGGTGGTCGCGACCGTCCGGCTGGGGCTGACCTTGTTCTCCTACAACCGTGTTCGCGGCATAGTGACCCGGCTCAACGCGCGACAGTGCGCCAGCATGGGCGAACTGCGGCTCGTCGCCTGGGGAGTTGCCGCGGCCGCACGGTTCGTGCCGCGCGCCTCTTGCCTTACCCAGGCGCTTTCCGGCCAATACATTCTCGCGCGCCAGGGCAATGCCTCCAACATCCGCATCGGCATCGAACGCGGCACGGGCGAGCAGTTGAAGGCGCATGCCTGGCTGGTCAGCGACAACCATGTCGTGCTTGGCGGCTCCGTCGATGGTTTCGCGCATCTGGTCGACCACGGCAGCCGATGAGCGGCGTGGCCGGAATCCTGTTGCGACAGGACCCCGCGCTGGTGGACGCGGCGGCCGACATCCAGCGGATGCTGGCACGCATGCGCCATCGCGGCCCCGACGGAAACTCCTGGTGGCTGGACAGTGGCATCGCGCTCGGCCACGCCTGGCTCAACACCACGGATGAAGCCGGCCCCGGCCCGCAGACGATGGCGGGCGGCAAGCTCGCCATCACCGCCGATTGCCGGCTGGACAATCGGGACGAGTTGATGGCGAGGCTTGGCATACGCGACAGGTCGGTCGCGGACGCCGTATTGCTGATGCGGGCCTATCTGCGCTGGGGCGAATCCTGCCCCGTGCATCTGCAGGGCGATTTCGCCTTCGCGATCTGGGACGCCGAGCGGCAGCTGTTGTTCTGCGCCCGCGACCATTTCGGGGTCAAGCCATTCTACTATCACGCCGCGGACCAGCGTTTTGCCTTTGCCTCCGAGATCGGGCCCATGCTTGGGCTTGACGGGGTCGGCGCGCGCATCAGCGAGCACCGCATTTCAGGATTCCTGGCCGGGCTTCCCGACGACCCGCAATCCACTCCCTACAGCGATATCTTCAGCCTACCGGCGCGCCACAGCCTGACTGTCACCGCACAACAGGTGGTGCTGCGCCGATACTGGCAGATCGAACCGTCGGCGCGATCACCGCGGTCGGATGCGGCGGAGGAATTCGCGCATCTGTTTTCGCAATCGGTGCGCAACCGCATGCGCGGAAGCCGGTCGGTCGGCGCGATGTTGAGCGGCGGCCTCGATTCCTCGTCGATCGCCTGTGTCGCCGGCCTGCAGAACGCCGCCGAGCGGAAACCAAAACTGCCCACCTTTTCGCTGGTTTTCGAGAAGGGCTCGTCGATGGATGAACGGGTCTTCATCGATGCCGTGCTGGATCAGCAGAAGACTGACCCGACGCTGATCCCTGTCGGCAATTATGCGCCCTTCGCCGAGTTCGAACGGGTGCTGGAGGAACAGGAGGGCACCTTCCTGGCGCCGGGCCTGACGCTGACCCGCGGCATCTACCGCACGGCGGGCGCGAAAGGCATCAAGGTGCTGCTCGACGGCCATGGCGGCGACGAAGTCGTCTCTCAGGGACACGGTCATCTGCATGAGCTTGCCAATGGCGGCCGATGGCTGGACCTTTGGCGCGAGGTCCGCAGCGCCTCCAACACCTATGGCGACAGCACGCTCGGCCTCTATTTCCAGTTCCTGACCCTTTACGGACCGGCCTGGCGCATCGCCAAGGCGAGACAGCTGGCGAACCGTGCCCTGAACAGAATACGCAAGCCCACGCACATGCAGCGCGGCCGCAGCTGGCGCGACCTGATCAATCCCGACCTGGCCAGGCGGACCGAGCTGATCGACCGCTTCCATCGGGCCGGCTACATGCCGCCCGGCGTCCAGGCCAGCGACGCGCTGAGCCATCGCTGGATCCTGTCCAACGGCTATGTGCCGCACTCATTCGAGGTGCTCGACAAGGCGGCGGCCAATTTCGGCGTCGAGCCGCGCTATCCGTTCTGGGACAAGCCGCTTGTCGAGTTCTGCCTGGCGCTGCCGGGCGAGGAAAAACTCAGCCACGGCTTTGGTCGCTATGTGTTGCGCCGGGCCATGGAGGGCATCCTGCCGGCGGCGGTGCAGTGGCGGCGCGACAAGATCGATTTCACCGCCAATCTCGTCAACGGCATGGTGCGCAACCACCGCGACCTCCTGGAACAGGTGCTCGTTTCTGATGCCGGCCGCATCGCGCCCTATGTCAACCTGCCTCAGGTGAGCGCCGCCTACGCGCGGCTGCTCAGCCAACCCGATCAGGCTGCACCGCTGGATGTCCAGTATGTCTGGCGTTCGGCCTCGCTGTCACTGTGGCTGCGGCAGGTCCAGCACAGCGGGAGGCCCGCATGACGCCGCCCAACCAGCCGCTCGCCACATATGTTGACGATCCTCCTTCCCATGGCGGGATCACGAGGGAGCGGCGTCACTACCGGGCCTACGGCCTGACCATCGCGTCCGACGTAGCATTGCCCGAGCTGGAGCCGGCCGAGCCGGCCGAGCCGGATATCCTGATCGCCATCGGCACGATCGACATGCCGAAGCCTTCGCCCGAGGCCGCGACGATCTTCCGCTTCGAGCCGGACCGGCAATATCTGGCGTGGCATGCCGTCGGCGCCTTCCTGATCAGCGATGCCGGCCGCATCGACATCGAGCCGGCGCCGGGCGTCGACGATGCCCTGCTTGCCTTTCCGCTGCTCGGGCCGGTGATGGCGCTGTTGCTGCACCACCGTGGGCTGCTCGTCCTGCATGCCAGCGCCATCGCCGCGGCCGGCAGGGGCGCCATCTTCATGGGCGACAAGGGCGCCGGCAAATCGACCACGGCGAGCGCGCTGATCCGGGCCGGTCATGAATTGCTTACCGACGATGTCGTGGCGCTGGATCTCGCCAGACCGGTCGCGCCGATGATCGTTGCGGGCTTTCCCCAGATCAAGCTTGCCGCCGACGCCGCGGCGGCGATCTCGCTTGGCCAGGCGGAGGTGCGGCCGCCAGTGCATCCGGCGATCGAGAAGATGCAGCATCGCCTGCATGACGCCTTCTCCGGCGGCATGGTGCCGGCGACCAGGATCTATGTCCTCGAGCGCGGCGCAAAGGCCGCGATCACGGCCTTGCCCGGCATCGCTGCCCTGCCGGCGATCATCAAGTTCTCCTATGTGACGCGGTTCGGCCGCGCGGCGCTGTCCGGCGATTTCGCGGCGCTGCATTTTCGCCAATGTTCAGCAATCGCTAACCATGTCGGCGTGTTCCGGCTGGAAGTTCCGACCGGCCTCGACAGGATTGGCGAGGCCGTGGCGCTGATCGAAAGCGACCTCACAGCCGGGGATCTGGCTGCCGGCCGTCGACAGCGGTGAGCGCAATCATGTCGAAGTCCTCGATCCTCCGTCTGTCGCTGTTTCGCGATGTCGCCGCGTTCGGCGCCGTCATCGCCCAGATCGGCGGGCGGCGGACCTGGACGGCGCTGCTGTTCCTGATCCTCGGCAGCCTGACGGAGGGTATCTCGATCCTGCTGCTTGTGCCCCTGCTGCACCTGGTCGGGCGCGCCGACCAGGATTTCGCGGTCCGCTTGCCAAGCAATGATTTCGTGCGCTGGCTGGTGCCGGAGGGAACGCTGCAGTTGACCACCGTGCTGTGCGCGCTGGTTGGGCTCGTTGCCGTGCAGGCGGCGTTCAACCGCTTCAAGTCGGTCTACATGGCCAGGCTTCTCTTCGATTTCATCAACCGCTTGCGCATGAACCTGTTTGAGAGCATCGGCAAGGCGCGCTGGGGCGTGTTCTCGCGCATGCGCAGCTCCGATCTCGACCATGCCCTGACCGGCGATATCGATCGCGTCCAGGGCGCCGCCTTCTCGCTGCTGATGCTGGTGCAGATCGCAGTGCTTCTGGTGGGCTATCTCGTGATCTCGATGTTCATCTCACCGGTCATGACGGCGTTTGCGATCGTCATCGGCATCGTGATGTTCATAGCGCTGCAGCCGTTTCGCGCGCGCGCCACCGCTTTCGGGCGTATCCTGACCAGCAATCGCCAGGATCAGTACCGCACGGTCTCGGAATTCCTCGGCGGCATCAAGGTGGCCAAGAGCCTGAATGTCGAGGCCAGTTATTTCGCGCAGTTGCAGGCGACGCTGGAAAGGATGAAGGCCGACAACATCGACTATGTCCGCAACAGTTCGATCGGCACCGCCGTGTTCCAGGTGGCGAGCGTCGTGGGCCTCAGCCTGTTCATCTATGTGGCGCTGGTCCGCTTCAACCTGTCACTGGCCGAGATTGTCGTGCTGCTTCTCGTCTTCATGCGCATCGCGCCGCGCTTCATGGACATGCAGACGCAGGCCCAGCAGGTGCTGATCAACCTGCCCGCCTATACGGCCATGCGCAGCCTGCAGGCCCGTTTCGACGCCGAGCGCGAGCCGGGCCATGCCGAATCTGAAAATACCGGCAAGCTGTCGCTCGATACCGGGCTGAACATTCGCGGCGTCTCCTTCGGCTACGACGACTCCGGCAAGGCGGTGGTGAGCGACATCACTTTCGGCCTGCCTGCCGGCAAGGTCACGGCCTTGATCGGCCCCTCGGGATCGGGCAAGAGCACGATCGCCGACATGCTGCTCGGCCTGCTCGAGCCAACCGCCGGCAAGATCCTGGTCGACGGCGTCGAGATCGATGCCGGCAATCGCCGGCGCTGGCGCGATCAGGTAGCCTATGTGCCGCAGGACGTGTTCCTGCTGCATGACACGATCGCGGCGAACCTGCGCCTGGCCGCGCCAAAGGCCAGCGACGACGATCTGTGGACCGCGCTGCGCGCCGCGCATGCCGGCGACTTCGTCGAACGGCTCGACCAGCGGCTCGAGACCGTTGTCGGCGACCGCGGCGTGCGGCTCTCCGGCGGTGAGCGCCAACGCATTGCGCTGGCGCGTGCGCTGCTGCGCAAGCCGTCGCTGCTCATCCTCGACGAGGCGACCAGCGCGCTCGACTGGCAGAACCAGTCGCTGATCGCCCGGTCGATCGACGGATTGCGCGGTGCGATGACCATCCTGACCATCGCGCACCGGCCGTCGATGATTGCCTTCGCCGACTGGGTGGTGGCGATGGAAGACGGCCGCGTCGTGGAGGTCGGCCAGTATCAGCGGCTGAAGGCGAAGCCGGCGAGCCGGCTGTCGAGGATGCTGTCGGGGGAACAGTCGGAAACCGAACCCGCCAACGTGGCCTGAGGCCGCGGATATCCTTTGCGGGAACTAGTGCAGGCTGCGCCGGGCGTTGCCCAGCTTCTCGCCTTCGGTCACGTCGGGCGTGCTCAGCTTTCTCTCGGCTTCACGCAGCCTGTCGGCCGGCGTCGGCGCACTCCGGGCGATCATGGCATAGACGAGGACGAAATAGCCGGCCTGGATGATCACGGCGCAGATGATGACGCGCAGCAGCGTCATGCCCAGCGAAGCGCCGCCAAGCCACGACCAGGCGACGACAATTGCAAGTGCGAAAATCATCCCAATGATGAATTTTGGAAGCGACATACCCAACAGCCCATAAACCGGCCCGGGTTTTGTCAAACGATAGCCCCACCCGAGCGCCGTCCCTTGTCATGCGGGCTTGTAAAGGTGCCCGCTATCGGCCGGTTGCTTCCGGCCTTTCAACCTGTCGCCACTCTGACAGGTATAATTTGCAATTCTATTAAGGCGAGCAGGAGGCGGCAAGGGCAACCGCACAAATTTTTGATTGAGCTCGCGCGATCGACTCTGCCATGCTGCAATGCACACCACCGCAATTCACTCAACCTGAAGCTACCGACCCGTTTCAGTACAATTCCCAATATTATGTAGTATTTTATGTTAATAGTTGGGAACGTCGCACTCTCCTAAAGCTCTAATATGTACCATTCCGGGGCCATGAGAACGGCTTGCCCAAGATTCGCCCCAAAAAGGTCCGCATTTTTTTCCTCTTGCCCATTTATTGTCACAAATGTGCTAAACATCCTGAAAAATGTGCATCGCTAGCTTATTATTTAGTCAATTCATGACGTGACTATTTCAATGGGCCGGGAAATTGTGTGTTGCGCTGCAACATTTTTTTGGTATCGTGTGGTGAACCATTCGTTCAACGCATGGAGTTTTCCGCATGAGGGATATTGCCAAGTCGGCCACGGCGGGCTTTTCGCAGGCTGACACCGATTTTCCGCCGCCGATCGGCGGCCTCATTAAGCGCAGCTTCGATATTGTCGGTTCACTGGTTGGTCTGATCGCTCTCAGCCCGCTGTTCATCATGGTAGCGCTGCTGGTCAAATTTTCCGACGGTGGGTCGATTTTCTACGGCCATCGGCGAATCGGGCGCGGCGGACGGATTTTTCCGTGCCTGAAATTCCGCACCATGGTTCCGGACGGTGACAAGGTGCTGGCCGCCTATCTCGCCACCAATCCGGAGGCCAATGCGGAATGGATAGCGACCCGCAAGCTGAAGAACGATCCGCGCGTCACCCGCGTCGGCGCGGTGTTGCGCAAGCTCAGCCTCGACGAATTGCCGCAGATCATCAACATCCTGCAGGGCGACATGAGCCTGGTCGGACCTCGCCCGGTGGTGCGCGACGAGCTTGAAATCTACGGCAGCGCCGCCGTCTACTACCTGAAGTCGCGGCCCGGCCTGACCGGCCTGTGGCAGGTCAGCGGGCGCAACGATGTTTCCTATGACAGCCGCGTCGCCTTCGACCGCCACTATGTCGAGAACTGGTCGCTGTTCGGCGACGTGCGCATCATCATCAAGACCGTGCCGGCCGTCTGGATGTCACGCGGCTCTTATTGACCGGACGCCGGCACCAGGCATCCGGCGGCAAGCTCATCGGGCGATGGGGCTAAAACGGATCGGAATGTTCAGTTGAAAAAAGACATGTTCGAAGCCTTTGGCGGCGGCCGCTTTTCCGGCCGCTCTCGGCTTATGGCCACCTGCCTTGCGATGTCCCTCGCTTTTCTTCCCCAGGTCGCCATCTCAGGTGAATATCACCTCGGCTCGCAGGACAAGCTCAACATCCGCATCGCCGAATGGCAGACCGTCGAAGGCACGTTCCGCGACTGGACGGCGGTGAACGGCGAATACACGGTCGGCCCCGCCGGCACGCTGTCGGTGCCTTTCGTCGGCGAGTTGCCGGCGGCCGGCAAGACCACGGCGGAAGTCGCAGCGGCAATCGGCGAGGCGCTGCAGCACAAGCTCGCTCTGTCGGACAAGCCCGAGGCCTCGGTCGAGATGGCGCAATTCCGGCCCTTCTATATTTCGGGCGAAGTGCAGAACCCCGGCCAGTTTCCCTTTGTCCCCGATCTTACGGTGTTGAAAGCGATCAGCGTCGCCGGCGGCATCAGGCGCAGCGCCGACTACGGCCCCCAGCTCGGCAAGGACCTGGTCACCGCCAAGGGCAATTTCGATATCTCCGACGACCAGCGCGTCCGGCTGCTCGTCAGGCGCGCCCGCATCGATGCCGATCTGGCCGGCAAGGCAAGCTTCGAAGCGCCGAAAGAGGTCGAAGGCGATCCGCGGCTGCCGACCATCGTCGCCGACGAGATGACGATCCTCACGGCGGACCAGAAGGCGCTGAAGCTTAAGCTCGAGGCGCTCGACGATCTCAAGAGTGTCCTTCAGGCCGAAATCGAATCGCTGCAGAAGAAGATCGTCAACCAGCAGAAGCAGGTCGACCTGGCGCAGCAGCAGCTTACCAGCATCGGTCCGCTGGCGCAGAAGGGCCTGGTTGCCAATGCGCGGCTGCTGGATTCGCAGCAATCCGTCACCGACCTGCAGGGCAAGATCCTCGACTACGAGACGGCCATCCTCACCGCCAAGCAGTCGATCAGCAAGGCGACGCAGGACGCCATCGATGCCCAGAACACGTTGAGCTCGAGCCTCGCCGCCGACCGGCAGCAGACCGAAGCCGACCTGAACGAGGCCGCGCTGAAGGTGAATATGCAGAAAGGTCTGATCGCGCAGGCCAGCGATCCCGCGACGACAGCCGCCATCACCAACGACCCGCAGCCTACGCTGCTTTATTCGCTGGTGCGCAATGTCGACGGCAAGACCAGCGAAATCGCGGCGAAGGAAGAAACCCCGGTGCTGCCCGGTGACGTGATCAAGATCAAGCTGGCACCGCTGGCCAGCCAGTAGATCGCGCATCCGCTGAGCGGTTCATCGTTCCATGGAAACGCAGAACCGCTCCGTGATCGTCTCGACCTATTTGTTCCGCGGCGATGCCAATCGGAAAGCCCTTACAGGCCTTCCTGAATTGGCCTAGCCCGCGTGGTCTCTCATGGACGGGCTCGGGCCAGCAGAAACCTCTGACGGTGGGCAGCAGATCCGTTACTGCTCCTTCTTGAACAGGTCCTGGAAGATGAGCTGGCCCCAAGTGCGGCCGCGTGCGTGCACCAGCGCGCCACCCTCGTTGAGTTTTCCCAGCTTGACGGGTGCGAACCCGAGTTGTTTGGCCAAGGCCGCCACGGGAGCGGTCGCGTCCTCGTCGTCACTCGACAGAAAGACGACCCGGTGGCCGCCCTCGACGACCGGATCGGCAGCCAGGGTAGCCGCAACCAGGTGATTGAAACCTTTCACGAACTTGGCGCCGGTGAACGACTTCGCGACGAAGGCGGAGGACGGGAGACCGTCCAGCTCTTCAGGGACAGGAAACGCGTTCATCGCGTCGATGACCGTCTTGCCTTTCCAGCTCGGCAGAGCCTTCGCGACCTCGCGGTGCTCCCCGAACGGGACCGCCAGGATGATTGTGTCGGCCTCGAGTGCATCCCGCAGCGATTTGGCGACGACCGCGGGTCCAATCGCCCGAGCCTGCGGCGCCAACGCCTCGGGCGGCCGGCGGCTCGCGACGGTCACGTCGATGTTCTTACGGGCGAAGGCGTGGGCAAGCGCCTGGCCTATCTTACCGAATCCTATAATCGCATAGCTCATAGTGCTTCTCCGATCCGTGTTGATATTGATCCCCCCGGCCTTTCAGATGGCCGAAAAGCCGCCGTCGACAGACAACTCCACCCCGTTCACGAAACTCGAATCGTCTGACGCGAGAAACACCGCGACCGCCGCGATTTCCTCGGGGCGCCCCATCTTTCCCCTCGGAATCAGGGATTCGAACATCAGCTTCGCCTCCTCGGTGAGAACCTGGTCCTGCATCGGCGTGGCGATCGGCCCCGGGCTCAGCACGTTCACCCGGATATTCCTGCCCTTCAGTTCGTTAAGCCAAGTGCGTGCGAATGAGCGCAACGCCGCCTTGCTCGCCGCATACACGCCGTAGCCAGGAAAACCTTTCACCGAAGCAACAGATCCGGTCATGAAGATCGATCCGCCATCGTTGAACAGCGGCAAGGCCTTCTGAACCGCAAACAGCGTGCCGCGCGTATTCAGGCCGAAAGCCGCATCGAAGTGCTGCTCGGTAATTTCGCCTAGTGGGACGGCTTCGCCAACGCCGGCGCTCGCGTACAGGACATCGATCCTGCCCTTTTCCCGCTTGACCGTGTCGAACAGACGGTCGAGGTCGTCGAGATTGGCCGCGTCGCCGCGCACGCCGGTCACCTTCCGGCCAATCAGCTTGACGGCCTCGTCGAGCGCCTCCTGCCTCCGGCCCGTGATGAAAACATAGGCGCCTTCTTCAACGAACCGCCTGGCGCTCGCCAGCGCCATACCGCTCGATCCGCCCGTGATGACTGCAACCTTACCGTCCAGCTTTCCCATGACTTTTCCTTTCAGACTCTGTCTTTGGTCGTTCGGGAAGAATCCCGAGAGCCTGGAAATAAGGCTGCCGAGGTCAGGCTTTGAGTGCGGAAGCGCGCACATCGGTGGTGCGAAATCGATCCGGCTGAACGACTGACGCCAGCCGCGACGATCGGTTTTCCGCCGTTCGGAAGTGGGGGCGGGCTTGCCGCCACAGGCAATGATAACCGCCCGTACTGTTATTCGATGTGCTAGATACGGGCTTTGGAAGGCGCACCTAGCGGTGCCGGATTGCACCATGATCGACTGGGATGACATTCGCTACTTTCTTGCCGTCGGGCGCGGAGGCTCGGTGCGAGCCGCCGCCGGGCGCCTCGGGGTGAATCACTCGACCGTGCTGCGACGCATCGCCCAGCTCGAGGAACGCCTCGGGGCGCACATGTTCGAAAAGCTGCCTTCGGGCTACCGCCTGACGGCCGCGGGCGAGGAGGTCCTCGAGCTCGCCGGCCAGATGGAAGCGTCGTCGCACCAGTTGGAGACGCGCGTCTTTGGCCGCGACCAGAGCGCGCGCGGGTTTTTGCGGGTGACGCTTCCGCCGTTCCTCGCCACACACCTGCTCATGCCGGATCTCGCCGACTTCGCACGTCTGCATCCGGACATCGAGATGGAAATCTTGTCGACGGGCGAGGTGGCGAATCTGACCAACCGAGATGCCGATGTCGCGATCCGCATTGTCGCCGACCGCAAGACCCTGCCGCTCAATCTTCACGGCCTGAAGGGACCGGAGCTGTTCAGCGGCGTCTACATGTCTCGCGAGCGACTGGCTTCGTGGCGTGCGGGCGCGCCTGATCCCATCCGGTGGATCGCCATAGACGGTCATGGGCTCCCGAACTGGGCGCGCGAGGGAAAGGTTCACACCACGGGAGTTCCGTTCAGGACCCCGGACGCCGAGACGCAGATCGTAGCTGCGCAGCAAGGGATCGGGATGACGAAGCTGCCGTGCTTCGTCGGAGATGTCGACCCTCTATTGGTGAGGGTGCCAGGCACCGACCTGCCCATGCATGGGACGCTCTGGCTTCTCACACAGGGGGAGACACGCAAGACAAAGCGCGTGCGGCTCTTCACCGAGTTTGTATCTCGCAGGCTCGCCGCCTACGCGCCGCTTCTGGCGGGACTGTCCTTATCGGGCGACTGACGCGCGGCAGGTCGCCGGCGACGCTTACAGTGGACAAGTGCCCGGAAGCGGACATCCCAGCGCCCGACATGAGATCGAAGCCGGTCGCGTGACGGTCGTTCACACCTGATCGGCAGCGGCCGGACGGCCGACATGCCGGGGCCAGGCCGGCTCTCCCCTTGCCGCATCCGCCGGCTCGAAGGCTGGCGACCAGCGCGTGCGGGTGACCGGCAGCCGCGCCAGCTTGAAGTAGCTGAAATACATCAGGAACGAGCCCATAATGTAAGGGTTGAGGACCTCGACCTCGACGAAGGAGCGGATGAGCAGCAACACCATCACGCCGAACAGCACCACCGATTCGGCCTGCCATGCCTTGAAGATCACCGTCGAGACATGGCCATAGAGCGTGCGCAGCATGATCAGCGAGATCATCACCGCTCCGGTGAAGCCGAGTTCGACAAGCGCCTCGACATAAGTGTTGTGGAAATGGAAGCCGGTGCGGGTGGTGATGTAGAATTCATTCCACAGCCGCTCGGCCTCGGCAAAGCCCTGCACCCAATAGGCAGCGTAGCCGACGCCGAGGATCGGCGAGCGCTGGGCGGCGTTCCAGCCCTGCTCCCACAGATAAGTCCGCCCGGTGAGCGTCGAATCCTTGCCGAAGAGGCCAAGCACGAAGTCCATGAGCCCGAGATTGAGGGCGATAAAGGCTACCACGACAATCAGGCCGGCGCCGACCACGAAGATCACCCGGCGATAGCGCCGCGACAAAAGCTTGGTCATGGCAAGAAGCGCGATCAGCGCCAGGACCGCCGGTATCGAGGCCATCGACGTGGCGGAATGCGAAATGACCAGCAGGTAGGCCGACAACAGCACGACAGGAACAGTCAGCATGAAACTCAGCCGGCCACGCCGCAGGAAAGCGAGGAACACCACGGAGAAATAGATGCCGAGCGAGCCGACGAAGCCGATCTGGTTCTTGGAGGCAAAAGCGCCGACGAAATTGTAGGTGCCGTCAAGGACGTCCTCGGAATAGGCCCCGACCTTGAGCGAATAGAGCATGACGAAGAAGATGCCGACCAGGGCGCCGAGCGTCAGGGTCCGCACGCTGACGGTGCGCGCCGCGACATAGGCACAGGCGATGTGGGACAGGTATTGGACCGCCGTTCTGGCGGTAACGCCGGGCGCCTGCGACCAGAAGATGGAAAAACAGATATAGGCCGCGAACAGCAGCGGCAGCCAGGCGCTGGAGAGCTGCCGCAGGAAGCGCCGGTAGTCGACCAGGATGAGCGGGAGCCAGACGGCGTAGTAGGCCAGGATCAGCACCTGGCCGAAAATGACGGAATAGGAGAACGCCCAGATCGAGACGGCAACGCCAAAAGCGCCATAGACCGAATTCTTCTCTGGATCGACCAGCATGGACTTCGGAATCTTCATCTCAGAGTCCCGTCGGCGCGGCCGAAGGCCAGCCAGTCCGGCAGGCCGCAAGCCGGCCGGCATATCCGCAAACAGGGGCTTGCAATAAACGGCATCTCCATTGTGCAGTGCAATATAACCTATCGCACCGCATGCTCAATGGCAAATGCGGTCACCTTGTCTTACAGGCGCGAATGTAGAGGGATCAGTCTGTGGCTCGCCCCGCGACAGCCGCCTGGATCAGCGACGAGAACGCTACCACAGTGCTCCGCCGGTGATCTGTATGTTTTCCATGGTGATGCCCTTGGCCAGATCCGAGCACAGGAACACCGCCAGTGCGGCGATTTCCTGCGGCTGCAGCATGCGCTGCTGCGGGTTGGCCCTGGCGATCTCGGCCATCGCCTCTTCCGCCGTGCGCCCCTTGCCCTCGCGCTCGACGACCTGCGCCACGTTGCGACGCATCAGTTCGGTCTCGACCCAGGTCGGGCTGATCATGACGCAGGTGACGCCATGCGCCGCCCCCTCCAGCGCCACGCAACGGGTCAAGCCAAGCAGGCCGGCCTTGGAGGCGCAGTAGGCGGGGTTGTCCTTCCAGCCGACGGAAGCTGCGGTCGAACCGATGTTGATGATGCGGCCCCAGCCGCGCCCGATCATGCCGGGAAGCACGGCACGGGTTGCGCGGAAGGCGCCGGTCAGGTTGGTATCGACGATCTTGTCCCACAACGCGTCGGAATGTCCGCAGACCGGTTGCTCGGCGGTGGTGCCGGCCGCGTTGACCAGAATATCGGCAGGACCGATGGCGGCTTCGGCTTCGGCCACGAAACGGTTGGTGACCTCGCTGTCGCGGACATCGAGGTGAGCAGCATGCACCCTGGTGCCATGGGCCGACAGGGCCGAGCGCACGCGCTCGATTTCGTCGGCGGCTGGATAATAGGCGGCGTCGGATCTGTCGGCTGCCGCGGGCGCGATGTAGGAGCCGACGGCGACATTGGCGCCGGCTTCAGCCAAGCCCGTGGCAATGGCGAAGCCCATCCCGGAAAAGCCGCCAGTGACGATTGCGCCGCGCCCGGCAAGGTTTGTCATCGCGTGCTTCTCCAATGGTTGCGGCAGGCAATCAGGTTCCGGAGTATTTGTCGACGCCGTTCACCTAAAGCGGCTTGCCCAGCCATTCGCGATAGAAGCCTTCGAGATCGGGCTGGAAATCGTGCACGATGGGATAGCCGGGGGCAGCCGCTTCCACCTCGTGCATGGTGCCGCACTCCGGGCAGATGAATTCGCGGATCTCCATCCATTGCGGATCGGGGATATCGCTGTTGGGATAGATTTCGCGCAGCGTCTCCTCGGTGTTGCGCACGATGATCGAAGCCTTGAGTTTCCAGTTCTTGCGGTAGTCGCCGAAGGAATGACCGCATTCGCATTTCGTCACGCGCTCGTCGCCGCTCTGGCAGATGAAGAGGTGATCCGAGACCGGCAGCAGGATCGGGTCCTTCCAGCCGACACGGTCCTGCAGCACCGCGACATACTTGAAAAAGCGGTCGTCATCCTTGTAGGCGCTCATGACGCGGCGCGTCTGCGGCCAGGGCAAAGTGCCCGCGACCAGATCGGCGATGGCTTCCTTGCTGTACGAGGTCATGGCTTTGCTCCCGGCATGAAGATCGATTTGGCGTCGACGTTCCAGAAATCGCTGAATTCCCTGGTGAAGCGCGACGACAGCTTGATCGCGCTGGCATACATTTTCTTCACTTCCGGAGCGAAATCGGCCTTTTCGACACGGCCGCGTTCGGTGGCGATCCACTCGGAGACCGGCCTTGCCCGCGCAAGCCGCCTGGCGCGCATTTCGGCGCGGTGGCGCTTGGTGGCCTCGAGGTTGGCGACGGGATAGCCGTCCTCGTCCTCATCGAGCATGATGCCGAAAATGCCCTCGGCCGCTTCCTTGGTCAGATAGCCGTTCTCGACATCCGCCGCCGTCTTGAGCGGATCGCGCTCCAGCACGTCGCCATAACCGCCGCCGCCATTGTAGGAATGGGTGAAGACGTCGCCGGTCTTGTGCGGGGCGGTGATGTAAGGGCCCTCCATCGTCACATGCTCGCCCTGCAGCCGCAGTTCGAGTTCCGAGCGATGCGGGTTGGTGCCGGTGTGATGCGCCAGCGGCGCCCGCTTTTCCGCGAGTTCGAAGATGTTGCTATCGCGCACCGCGCGGTGCTTCTGGCAAGTCGGCGCCGGATAGCCGCCGCACATGCCGCCATTGTCGAACACGCGGGAGGAATGCTCAGAAGTAACCAGCCTGAGGTGGTCGGTCTTGCTGACCAGCCAGGTCGAGACGAAGGAGCAGCCGCCGCGATATTTGCCGGCGCCGCCGGAATTGGGAACGATCGAGCGGCCGATATAGACCATCGGCATGTTCTGTTCCCAGATCTCGATATTGCCCATGTCTGATTCGGGGTTCCAGCCGACATAGGCGGTGTCCAGCCCATCCTTGATCGCCAGCGCGCCGGAGCCGGCGGCGGCGCATTCGAAATGCGCCATGCCGAACAGCTTGCCGTACTGGCTGGTGCCGCCCATCTCGATCATCGGACTGTTGACCTGGCCGACGAAGGCTTCCTCGACAAACCCGCGCCCGATGAAGGAGCGCGACAACAGCCGCTGGAACACGCCATAGGCCGGCAGCAGCAAGGCCCATGAGGTGGCGGTCGCCACCATCTCATTGTCCGGGTTGGTCCATGTGCCATGCGGCAGTTTCAGCTCGGTCGCCATCCAGGCGCCGTCATTGACCAGGCCTTCGAAATTCATGTGCTGGGTCAAGGTGACGAACATGCCGCCATCCATGCCGGCCGGCGTGCAGTTCATCGAATGGTAGCCCCAGGGCTGCGTGCCCTCGAAATCCATGATGATCTTGCCGTCGGTGGTGATCTCCATCTCGATCGGCATGTTGTAGAGCCAGTCGGGATCGCCGAGCGGCTGGTAGCCCGGCTTGCCCTTGGTGACATGGCCGTAGAAAGTGTGGCCTCGATAGATGCCGGGCACGGTGAGCTGGCGCGTGCGGGCGAGCTGGGCACGGCGGCCTTCCTCGATGAACTCCTTCGAGACCTGCATCCAGTAGTCCAGGCCGATCTCGTCGATCAGCGCCTTGACGCTTTCGCGCATGTCGATGCAGGAGGCGACCTTGGCCTTCTCGTCGAGCACCCAGTAGATCGGCATGCGCAAATTGCGCTCGCAGCGGATGACATAGTCTCGACGGATCTCGTCATTCTCGCCGACCTTTTCGGCGCAGACGAACAGGCCCTCGGTGAAGCGCTCCTGGGCCAGCGCCACGTCACCGCCGGGGGTGATGCCGCCGGCCTCGAGCTCGTGGCAGACCGCGCCCGCCCAGCCGACCAGTTTGCCGGAATGGAAGATCGGCACAACGTCCATGACATCGGGCACCTGAACGGTGCCGATGAAGGCATCGTTGTTGGCGAAGATGTCGCCGTCGCGGATGCAGGGGTTCTCCTCATAGCCGTTGCGGATCATCCATTTGATGAAGCGGCTCATCGTGTGCACATGCACCATGATGCCGTTGGAGAGAGCGATCGCATCGCCTTCCGGCGTATAGATGGCGACGACCATTTCGCCGACTTCGCGCACGCCCGGCGAAGCCGAGATGCGGCGGGCCATTTCGCGCGCCGAGACGCAATAGGCGCGCAGCTTGGTGTGCAGCGTCTCGAATTTCAGCGGATCCTGGTTGCGCAGCTGCAAGTCGGTGATGCCGTCATAGCAGCCGGTCTCTTCCATGAGCCGTTCGGATTCGATCAGCCGTTCGCGGATGCGCAGCGCGGAGGCGGGTTTGTCCAGCATGGCGTTCGCCCTTCTCAAGCGTGGGTGTAGTGCAGCAGCGTCCATTCATCGACATGGACACGGTCCTGCGGATGAACGACGAGCGTGGTGGCGGGATGTTCGATGATGGCCGGGCCGATGACCTCGTGACCAGGCTGCAGAAGGTCCATCTCGTAGAGATTGGCCTTGTGCCAGCGGCCGCCAATATAGGCCTCGCGCACGCCCTTGTGGGCGAACGTCGGATCCGACTTGCCGAGCGGGCGCTTGAGCAGCACCGGCTTGACCTTGTCGGCGGTGGCGATCAGCCCAAGCTCGGTGATGGAGAAGCCGGCTTCGCCATAGCGCGAAACGCGATGGTTGACCTTGGCGTAGACCGCCTCGAACTCGTCGATGACCCTGCGCATGTCGTCGGTCGATTGGATGGCCGGCAGCGGCGCCATCACCTCGACGTCCTCGAGTTGGCCGGTGTAGCGCATCATCAGGAACGGCACGGTCTTGATCTTATCGCGCGCATGGCCGTCCACGATCATTTCGTCGACCGCCGCCTTGGTGAGGTCGTCCCAGACGGCAGTGACCTTCCTGCCGAAGGCGAGCAGCTCGTCGTCGCTGGCCCGCGCACCGATGTCGTGCTGCGTCGACACGGAGTGGCGGCGCATGAAATCGGCGGTGGTGCAGCCGAAGGCCGAGAAGGCGGCGGCGAACTGGAAGGTGATGATGTCCTTGAAGCCGATGCCCCTGGAGCAGCCGGCGAGATGCAGCGGACCCGAGCCGCCATAGGAGAGCAGGGTGAATTCCGAGGGGTGGATGCCCTGGCCGGAGATGACGCGGCGCAGCGCGTTGTTGGCGTCGGCTTCCAGCATGTCGATCATGCCTTCGGCGGCTTCCTCCACTCCAACGCCAAGCAGGCGCGCGCATTTTTCCTCGAAAGCGGCCCTGGCCTTCTCGACCTGCAGCACGACCTTGCCGCCGAGGAAATAATGCGGGTTGAGGCGGCCGAGGATGGCGTCGCAATCGGCGATGGTCGGGTCGGTGCCGCCCTTGGCGAAGCAGATCGGGCCGGGATCGGAGCCAGCACTTTCCGGCCCGAGCGAGACTTTCTTGGTCAGCGGATCGACTTTCAGGATCATGCCAGCGCCGGCGCCGATCGTGTCGAGATGCAGCGTCGGCACGTTGAGCTTGAAGCGGTCCATCAACGGCTCATTCTCGATCCGCGTCTGGCCGCGGGTGATGACGCCCATGTCGAAGGAGGTGCCGCCCATATCCGAGCAAATCAGCGAGTCGTTGCCGATCAGCTTGCCGACATAGGCCGCACCCAGGATGCCGCCGATCGGGCCGGAGATCATCGTCTCATGCAGGCGCGGATGGTTGATCGATGTCAGGCCGCCGAAGGAGAGCAGCGTCTGCACGCCATATTTGAAGCCGTATTTCCTGGAGACGTCCTCGATGCCCTTGAGCTGCTTGCGGCCGCGCGAGGTAGCATAGGCCTCGATCAGCACCGAGTTCAGCCGCGACTGTTCGCGGATGACCGGGCGGACCTCGTGGCTGGTATAGACGAGGATGTCGGCGCCGGCCTTGGCGATCTCCTCGCGGCAGATCTCGGCGATGCGCTTCTCGTGCACCGGATTGACGTGCGAGAAGATGGTCATGATGCAGATCGCCTCGACCTTGTCGGCGATCAGCTTCCTGGCGGCGGCAGCGACCTCGTGCTCGTAGAGCGGCAGGATGATGTCGCCGAACTGGTCGATGCGCTCGGTGACGCCATGGGTGCGGCGGCGTGGCACCAGCGGGTCGGGATGCTGGTGTGTCACCGCATGCAGCCGGTCGGCGTAGGAATAATCCGCCCAGGCCTGCAGGCCGCGGCCCATCAGGATCATGTCTTCCAGGCCCTTGGTGGTGATGAGGCCAAGCCGGCGGCCAGTGCGCGACAACAGCGTGTTGAGCATGCCGGTGCCGGAATAGAGCACGACGTTGACGCCGGAGAACAGCTGCTCCAGCGAGATGCCCCAGGCATCGGCCGCATCCTCGGCCGAGGCGAGGAAACCTTCCGCCTCGTTCTTCGGCGTGGTCGCAGACTTGCCGATCTTGAAGTGGCCGTCCTGATCGACAAGGATCGTGTCGGTCATGGTGCCGCCGGCGTCGATGCCGATGACGATGGGGTTGGTAGTGATCTGGTCCACGGGTCGCTTCCCCTCTTCGAGAATGACCGCAGGCTAGATTCGATCGCGCGGATCGCGCCATATGCCTAAAGACACAATGACCGCGCGGCGCGGTTCGCCGAGAAAAGGGCATGCGCATGGGCAACATCTGGACGCCGCTGGCCAAGGCGATCGCCGCCACCGGCACCGCCCGGCATGTCGACTGCCTGATCGACCTGATCGGCGCCGACATTGCGCACGATTTGGTGACGGTCACCCGGTACTCGGCGACCAAGACGCCCGAATTCGTCAAGCACCGGCGCTTCTCGGACGAGATGGTGCGGCGCTATCTCGACAATTACTACGTCTTCGACCCGTTTTATGCCTCGTGGCGACGCGAGCGCCGTCTCGGCATCCTGCCGGGACTGGCCGACGAAGAAGCCAAGCGTGGCCAGTATATAGCCGGCTTCCTGGCGCAGTCGGAAATCTGCGACGAGGTCGGCATCATGCTGGCCGATGGCGGCGACTGGTGCCTCGGCATCTTCCTCGACCGTTCGAGCAGTTCGTTCAAGGACAGCGAGATCGCGCTCTTGGACGAGCGGCTGCCGGTATTCGAGGCGCTGCACGCGCTCGACATCAAGGCGCGCGGCAGCGACTTTTCACGCACCTCGGCCCCGACTGGCCCCGGCGCTTCGCCGCAGCAGAAGCCGACCATTCCGGCGAGCCTGTGGCCGGAACTGTCGCTGCGCGAGCGGGAGCTGGTGCAGCTGATCCTCGCCGGTCATCCGACAGCCAACATCGCCGAGCGTCTCGGCATCACCGTCGGTACCGTCAAGAACCACCGCCGACGCATCTACGAGAAGCTCGACATCACCACCGAGCGGGAGTTGTTCCTGCAGTTTTTTCAGCATCGATAGCACCCCCTGCTGGCCTACCAATATCCCGTTCGGCGAGCCCGATCCCGCCTTGAACTTGGTTGCGGTTGACTTCACATTCGCCACCGATTGGGAGGAAGACCATATGCCGAACTTTGCAGGACGCTTCGCGGGCCGGTCAGCTGTCATCACCGGCGGAGCCTCGGGTATCGGCCTGGCGGTCGCGCAAAGGATCGTCGAGGAAGGTGGACGCGTCAGCGTCTGGGACCGCGATCGGGCCCAGATCGAACAAGCGAAAACCGTCATCCCCGGCCTGCACGGTTTTGCCATTGACGTCGCCGATGCCGCCGGCGTCGAAGGCGCCGCCGCTCGGACGATCGAGGCGCTTGGCGGCGTCGACATCCTGGTGACCAGCGCGGCCATCACCGGACCGAACATGACGACATGGGCCTATTCGACCGAGGACTGGCAGAAGGTCATCGACATCAACATCAACGGCGTCTTCTACTGCAACAGGGCGCTGGTGCCGCATATGCTCGAGCGCAATTATGGCCGCATCGTCAACATCGCCTCGATCGCCGGCAAGGAAGGCAATCCCAACGCTTCCGCCTACAGCACGTCCAAAGCCGCCGTGATCGGCCTGACCAAGTCGCTCGGCAAGGAACTGGCCAAGACCAAGGTGACTGTGAATTGCGTGACGCCGGCGGCCGTGCGCACCGCGATCTTCAGGCAGATGAAACAGGAGCACATCGACTTCATGCTGTCCAAGATACCGATGGCGCGCTTCGGCGAGGTCGAGGAAGTGGCGGCGCTGATCTGCTGGATCGCCTCGGAAGAATGCTCGTTCACGACCGCCGCCGTCTTCGACGTCTCCGGCGGCCGCGCCACGTATTGACCCGGGCCGGAACATCCCCACATTGGCCGGTGCGACTACAATTACGCGTGACGAGGCAACGATCCGAACTGGACACGCGTATAGTCACTGGCGTTTGAATGGGCGGCGACAGAACAGGATTTGCGGGAAAGCCATGACACGACGTGACAGTTTGGCGATGACCCATCGCCGCCGTACCGGCGCCGCGCGATCGACGGAGGCCGCGGCCAACAGGCTGGAGATTGCATCGCTTGCCTGAAGCAGATCCCGCAGCGCTGTCCGATGACGACCTCCTGGACCGCTATCAACGCGCCGCCTTCGGCTATTTCCTCGAGAACGTGAACCCCGACAACGGGCTGGTCGCCGACACGTCGCGGCCGAACTCGCCGGCCAGCATCGCCGTCGTCGGTTTTGCGCTGTCCTGTTATCCGATCGGCGTCGAACGCGGCTGGATGCCGCGCGCGGCAGCGGTGGAACTGACGCTTGCGGCGCTGCGTTTCTTCTCGGCCAGCCCCCAAAACGGTGGTGACGAGGTCACCGGCCATAAGGGTTTCTACTACCACTTCCTCGACATGCGCACAGGCTTGCGCGTCTGGCGTTGCGAGCTGTCGATGGTGGATACCGCCTTGCTGATGGCCGGCATATTGGTGGCCGGCGCCTATTTCTCCGGCGGGGACGAGAGGGAGGCCGAGATCCGGCGGCTGGCCGAAACGCTCTACAGGCGCGTCGACTGGCGCTGGGCGCAAGGCAGCAGCCCGACCTTGCGGCAAGGCTGGAAGCCGAAGAGCGGCTTTCTCCACTATGGCTGGGAAGGCTATAATGAGGCGACCATCCTCTACGTGCTGTCGATGGCCTCGCCGGACAGCCCGACTTCCGACGACAGTTACGAAGCCTGGACGGCGACCTACCAGTGGGAAAACATCTACGGCCATGACGTGCTCTATGGCGGCCCGCTGTTCATGCACCAATTCTCGCATGCCTGGATCGATTTCGCCGGCATCCGCGACGCGTTCATGCGCGAGAAGAACTCGGACTATTTCGAAAACAGCCGCCGCTCGACCTATCTCCACCGGGACTATGCCCGCCACAACCCCTATGGCTTCGACGGCTATGGCGAGAACCTTTGGGGCCTTTCGGCGGGGGACGGGCCGGGCGGCTTCCGCGCCAGTGTGCAGCGGCGGAGGCACAGGTTTTCGGGCTATGCAGCGCGCGGCGCACCGTTCGGGCCGGATGACGGGACGATCGCACCATGGTCCTATCCGGCGTCGCTGCCTTTCGCGCCTGACATCTGCCTGGCCGCCATGCGTCATCTCGGCGAGCGCTATCCCGAGGTGATCGACAATTTCCGCCTGCCGAGCGGCTTCAATCCGACCTTGGCCAACCGGCGAAAATTCGGCCGCGACGGCTGGGTGTCGGAAGGCCATTACGGGCTGGACCAGGGCATCGTGGTGATGATGATCGAGAACCACCGCTCGCGCCAGATCTGGGAGCTGATGCGATCCAATCTCCACATCCGCCGCGGCCTGGACAGAGCGGGCTTCGCCGGCGGCTGGCTGGCACAGCCGGCAGGCTCCAAATCAGGGGCCAATGATGGCGCGTGAACAGACAAAGGCAGCCTCCTTCCCTGTCGACCGCAATGACGTCGAACTGATCCGAGGCGCGCATCCGCCGCACTGGAAGAACCCTACGCCCGACGGCCCTTATAATCTCGTCGTCATCGGCGCCGGACCGGCCGGGCTGACTGCGGCGCGTGACGCCGCAAGCCTTGGCGCAAAGGTCGCACTGATCGAGCGCGGGCTGATCGGCGGCGCCTGCATCAATGTCGGCGGCATCCCGTCGAAGTCGATCATCCGCACGGCCAGGCTTTATGCCGATATGCGCGATGCCGAGAATTTCGGCGGCGACACGCCAGCGCGTCTTCCCGTCGACTTCGAGCGGGCCATGATGCGGATGCGGCAGATCCGGCAGCGGCTCAGCCGCGCCGATTCGGCCGCGGCCATCACAGCCGAAGGCATCGACCTCTATTTCGGCGAAGCGCGCTTTGACGGACCGGACACGGTTGAAGTCGCCGGCAAGACGCTGCATTTCAAGAAGGCCCTGGTCGCGACCGGCGCGCATCCGAGCGGGCCGGCGATCCCCGGACTTGCCGAGGCCGGCTATCTCGACAATGAGAGCATGTTCAACCTCACCCAGCGTCCTGAGCGGCTCCTGGTCATCGGCGGCGGTCCGCTTGGCTGCGAGACCGCGCAGGCCTTCTGCCTGCTCGGCGCGAAGGTCATCCTGGCGCAGAGCGATCCGATGTTCCTGCCCGGCGAGGAACGCGACGCCGCGCAGATCCTTTCGGACGCGCTGGCGCGCGAGGGGGTGGAGGTGCGCCTAAACACCGAAGTGGTGGCGGTGCGCAAGGAAGGCGGCAAGAAGCTCGCCGACCTTTTGCGGGACGGAGACACGACAACGATCTCCGTTGACGAAATCATCACCGGCGTCGGCCGTTCGCCCAATGTCAGCGGTCTCGGCCTGGAAGAGGCCGGGGTGGTGTATGACGCCAACGGCATCAAGGTGGACGATCACCTGAGGACCACGAATCCGCACATCTACGCGGCGGGCGATGTGTGCCTGGAATACAAGTTCACCCATACCGCCGAGGCAACCGCACGCATTGTCGTGCGCAACGCCCTGTTTCGCGGGCGCGAAAGGCTCAGCGACCTCGTCGTTCCCTGGTGCACCTATACCGATCCGGAGATCGCCCATGTCGGGCTCTACCCGATCGAGGCGCGGCAGAACGGCATTCCGGTCAAGACCTATACGGTGCTGATGCATGATGTCGCCCGCGCCGTGATGGACGGCGAGGAGGAAGGGTTCGTCAAGATCCATGTCCGGGAGGGATCCGACCGCATCCTGGGGGCGACAGTCGTCGCCAGCCATGCCGGCGAGATGATCAATGCGGTGACACTTGCAATCAGGTCGGGCATGGGATTGCACGCCCTGGCCGACGTCATCCACCCCTTCCCGACGCAGGCACAAGGCATCAAGATGGCCGGCGATGCCTACAGGCGAACCCGGTTCACCTCCTTGCGCAGGCGTCTGGCGGCGCGCTGGCTGGCCTGGTCGAGGCGATGAGCCTGGCCGCGCGCCGAGGACTCGGGACGACAGTATTCAAAATATACAGCGCTTGACGAAAGCCTTGTTCAGCTAAACAAGGTGGCGCTTGTGATCACGGAATCGCTCTGAATGCCATCTGATTTAGGCCCCCTGCCTGGCACAACGCCCCAGGCGTCCGCATTGAACGGCGCGCCGGCTGCCGGCCAGCCCGAGCGGGCGGCCCAGAAGCGTACGCTGGTCGTGTCGCACGACCCGGGCTTTCCGCCGGCTTCAGGTGCGGATCTGAGAAACTATCGCAATGCCGAAGCGGCCGCCAGGTTCGGACCGGTCTGCCTGGTTTCGGTGAAGCCGAACAAAGCAGCGAATGCGCCTGATCCATTGATCCGGGTCGAGGCGCTGTCGATCGAGGGGGAGCCCCGCACGGCCTCGATCGGTTGGTGGCGCTCCAGGGCGGAGAATCGCATACCGCGTTCCGCGCTGACGCGGCTTGAGACGTTCGTCCGTGAATTCCGCCCCGACACCATCATTGTCGAGGGCGTCGGCCTGTTCAAGCTGCTGCGGCCCCTGCGGCCGCTGGCGGAGCAGCTCATTCTCGATATGCACAATGTCGAGTCCGACCTGGCCGGACAGATCAAGCGCCTCAGTGCCAAGCGAAGCGCGGCAGCATTCAGCGTCCGGCTCCTCGAGAGAAAAGCACTGTCACTGGTCGACAGGGTATGGGTCTGCTCGAACCTGGATCGCCAGAAGCTGATGACGCTTTCCCGACACAAGATCCCGATCGACGTTGTTCCGAACGGAATTCCGCAAACCGGGGACGGTCTCGCGCGCCTGCCCGCCGAGCCGTCGACCGGCAACGGCTTTCCGGTGATCGTGTTCATAGGCCATCTCGCCTACCCGCCAAACATCGATGCTGCGCAGCGATTGGCCAGCGTCATATTGCCCCGTATCCGAAACGCCCTGCCGGATGCCAGGCTTGTCCTGGCCGGACGCACCCCGAGGCCGGAAGTCCGGGCATTGGCCGGATTGCCTGGTGTGGAGCTCATCGAAGATCCCGCGGATGTGGCGCCGCTGTTGTCCAGCGCGCATCTCACCATCGTCCCGCTGACGGCGGGCGGCGGCACACGCATCAAGATCCTGGAAGCAATGGCCGCGGGCGTGCCGGTGGTCGCCACGCCGATCGCGGCCGAAGGCCTGGACCTGGTCGAAAATGATGAGGTGCTGCTGTCTCAATCCGACGAAACGCTCGCCGAGATGGCCATCGGACTCTGTCTCGATCCCCAACGCAGGGCGCGGCAACGCCTTCGGGCACATCAGGCGGTATGGGCAAGGTTCGGCCTGCAAGCGATCCGCGATGCCGTTCGTGACGGGCTTGGACCAAACGGCGCCGCTGGATGATTCCGGCAATCCTGCACCAGACCTGGAAGAGCGACGCCATTCCCGCGCGCAACGGTTGGCCTAGACAACGGTCGCGGCCGCAATGTCCCGGTCCCGGCCGGAACGTCAGTCGTGGAGTTCCCGTGAAATCGGCGGCCCGACCGAAAATCCGGAGAATGTGACCTCGAAACCCTCGCGCTGCGGCGAACAGCACATCATGCCGACATCGACGGTTTTCGAGACCGGGAAATAGGCGAGCCGCACAGGCTTCCAGTGACCGTCGGTAACGTCGAGATACTGGACGCGGATCGCCTCGCCGTGGCGGGTCAGGCGGATGCTGACGCCGTTCGGACCGGCATGAATGGCCACCAGCGACCAGTCCGATGTGTCGTTGGTGACGACGACGGAGAAATAGGCAAGGCCGTCGGTGTATTCGATGCCGGCCTTGATCCAATGCGTTTCGCTGAGCCGGACCATCAGTCCGGCCTGGTCATAGAGCACCTTGTAGTCGCCCTTGACGGTGACTTCGGCGGTGAAGTCGCCCGCAACTGGCCGATGCAGGAAATGGCCATTGTCACGCCAGAACCATAGAAGGTCTCGCGCCAAAAATCGGTCTTCTTGCCGGTGCGCACGCGCACCGCATCGCCGTCGACGGCGTGATGCGGCGGCGGGTTGAGCCAGGTCAGGTCCTGCAAGGTCATTGCCTCACACCGATTCCCTAGTGAAGGTTCGCCGGCCCGACAGGCCGGCGCCCAATCAGCCGGCGAATGTATAGGCGGTCTTCACCGTGGTGTAGAACTCCATGGCATAGCGGCCCTGTTCTCGCGGGCCGTAGCTCGAGCCCTTGCGGCCACCGAAGGGAACATGAAAATCGACTCCCGCCGTCGGCAGGTTGACCATCACCATGCCGGCCTCCGAATTGCGCTTGAAGTGAGTGGCGTGCTTGAGGCTCGTGGTGCAGATGCCCGAGGTGAGCCCGAAGGGGGTGTCGTTGGCGACGGCAAGCGCCTCGTCATAATCCTTGACGCGGATGACGCTGGCGACGGGGCCGAAAATCTCCTCGCGCGAGCTGCGCATGGCGTTGGTGGCCTCGGTCAGCAGGGCCGGGCTGAGATAGAAGCCCGGCGTCTTGCGGTCGAGCCGTTCGCCGCCGAAGGCGAGCGTGGCGCCTTCCCTGACGCCGATGGCGATATAATCCTCGTCCTGCTTCAGCTGGGTCGCGTCGACGACCGGGCCGATCTGGGTCTGCGCATCGAGTGCATCGCCGATCACCAGTTTGCCCATCCGCTCCTTCAGCGCCTCGACGAAACGGTCATGGATACCTTCGGTCACGATCAGCCTGGAGGAGGCGGTGCAGCGCTGGCCGGTCGAGAAGAAGGCGCCGTTGAGCGCGCAATCCACGGCGACCGCGAGATCGGCGTCGTCGAGCACGACCAGCGGGTTCTTGCCGCCCATTTCGAGCTGGAACTTGCGCATATGCTCGACACTTGCCGCGGCGACGCGTTTTCCCGTGCCGACCGAACCGGTGAAAGTGATGGCGTTGATATCGTGGCTGTCGAGCATCGCCTGTCCGACCACCGAGCCCTTGCCCATCACGAGGTTGAGCACACCCTTGGGCAGGCCGGCGCGATGCAGGATATCGACGATGGACCAGGCGCTTTCCGGAACCAGCTCGGCCGGCTTGAAGACGACGGTGTTGCCGTGCGCCAGCGCCGGTGCGATCTTCCAGGCCGGGATGGCGATGGGGAAATTCCAAGGCGTGATGATGCCGACCACGCCGACAGCCTCGCGGGTGATTTCGACGCCGACGCCCGGCCGCACGCTTGGCACCATCTCTCCGGTCAGGCGCAATGTTTCGCCGGCAAAGAAATCGAATATCTGGGCCGCGCGGATTGTCTCGCCAATGCCTTCGGCCAGCGTCTTGCCTTCCTCACGCGCCAGATTGCGGCCGATCTCGTCCTTGCGCGCCATGATCTCGTCGGAGGCCTTCTTCAGCACCGCGTGACGTGCCAATGGACCGGAGCGGGACCATGAAGGAAACGCCGCCTTGGCGGCCGCGATGGCCTGGTTGGCCTGTTCGACCCCGGCCGAGGCATATTCGCCGACGACGTCGCCGGTGTCCGAAGGGTTGATGTTGCGGGAGCCGGCGTCGCCGACCCATTCGCCATCGATGAGGTTCTTTCGAAACTGTGCCATATCTGGTCTTTCCTGCTGGTTGGCCGCGCGGCGGCATCTGTGTGTGGACTGGTATTTGCCAGACAAATGCCTTGCGGGAAAGCACGCACTGGTCGAACAGCCGCGACAAAAATCCCCGGACCAGCCGTTACAGCCAATCTGGCTGGTATCCGCGGAGCTTTATTCCCGACCAGGCGAATTGCCCTGCACACCTATGTCCATAGCCTTGATTTGGCTGATGCGGCGTGTCATGCGTCGTACCGATGGCGGCACTCGAAACGACGATCCAGCGCGCCGGCGCCACCGGCAACATCAAGGCCACGCGTGAAGACTGGCTGAAGCTGGCGCTTGAGACACTGATCTCGGATGGTGTCGAACGCGTCCGCGTGCTGACGCTCGGTCAGCAGCTCGATGTCTCGCGCTCCAGCTTCTATTGGTATTTCAAAAGCCGCCAGGATCTGCTCGACCAGTTGCTGGACTATTGGCGGCAGACCAACACAAGGTACGTCGTCGAGCGCGCCTCGCGGCCTTCCGCGACCGTCATCCGCGGCGTGATGAGCATCTTCGAATGCTGGGTCGATGAGAGGCTGTTCGATCCCCGGCTGGACTTCGCGATCAGGGCCTGGGCCCGCCGTTCGCCAGCAATCCGGCGCGCGCTCGACGAGGCCGACGAAGAGCGCGTCAATGCCATACGCGACATGTTCAAGCGCCATGGCTATGAGGAAGAGGACGCATTCGTGCGCGCTCGCGTCCTCTATTTCATGCAGATCGGCTATTACTCACTTGAGCTCAACGAACCGATGAGCAGCCGCCTGGCTCAGGTCGCCTTGTATCTGCGCAGCTTCACCGGCCAGGAGCCTTCGGCGGAGGACGTCGAGGAGTTCTCGCGCTACGTCGAGGCGACGATTTCGCGCAAACGTTAGCACCGTCCCTGCGCGCAAGAACGACGCCTCAACTAGACATATATGTACAATACCATTACGCTTACCCCCTGAACCCAGCCTTGCCCGGCACGCCATGACCCGTCATTATTCCGCTTTGTCGCTGTTCAAGGAAGGCCTGGCCGGCCAGACCGGCTGGAAGCAGGCCTGGCGCTCGCCTGAGCCGAAGCCGTCCTATGACGCGATCGTCATCGGCGGCGGCGGCCATGGGCTGGCGACGGCCTATTACCTGGCCAAAAATCACAACATCTCCAAGGTCGCCGTGCTGGAAAAGGGCTGGATCGGCGGCGGCAATACCGGTCGCAACACCACCGTGGTGCGCTCCAACTATTATTATCCGCAAAGCGTCGAGCTCTACGGGCTGGCGCACCGGCTCTATGAAGGCCTGTCGAAGGATTTGAACTACAACGTCATGCTGTCGCAGCGCGGCATGGTCAATCTCTGCCATTCGACCGCTGAGATGGAGATCGGCGCGCGCACCGTCAACGCCATGCGGATCAACGGCATCGATGCCGAGTTGTTTTCATCGGAGGATGTGCGGCGCGTGGCGCCGATCTATAATTTCTCCCCAGATGCGCGTTTCCCCGTGTTCGGCGGCATCTGGCAGGGTCGCGCCGGCACCGCCCGCCATGACGCGGTCGCCTGGGGCTATGCGCGGGCGGCGAACCGGCTCGGCGTCGACATCATTCAGAATTGCGAGATTACCGATTTCATCGTCGAAGGCGGCCGCTGCCGCGGCGTGCAGACGACGCGCGGCACGATCCGCGCCGACCGCATCGGCATGGCGGTGGCCGGGCATTCCTCGGTGCTGGCGGCCAAGGCCGGCTTCCGGCTACCGATCAATTCCTATGCGCTGCAGGCGTGCGTTTCCGAGCCGGTCAAGCCGATCCTCGACACGGTGGTGCTGTCGCCCGGCTGCGGCGTCTATGTCAGCCAGTCGGACAAGGGCGAGATCGTCATCGGCGGCGGGCTCGATCGCATCCCCTCCTACGCGCAGCGCGGCAATCTGCCAACGCTGGAAACCGTTATCGCCGGCCTTCTAGAAATGTTCCCGATCTTCGGCCAGTTGAAGCTGATGCGGCAATGGGCCGGTATTGTCGATGTCGTGCCGGACTCCTCGCCGATCATCGGTCCCTCGCCGCTGCCCAACCTCTTCCTCAATTGCGGCTGGGGCACGGGCGGCTTCAAGGCCATTCCCGCCGGCGGCACGCTGCTGGCAAACCTGCTGGCGACCGGCAAGCACAACGACATCAGCCGCCCCTTCGATCTCGATCGCTTCGCCAGCGGGCGGCTGATCGATGAAGCAGCCGGCTCCGGCATCGCGCACTGAGGTTTCTTGATGCAGCTTTTCCCTTGCCCGTTCTGCGGCCCGCGCGACGAGACCGAATTCCACTATAGCGGCGATGCCGGCAATGCCAGGCCGGATGGCGCCGAGGTGCCGATCGAGCGCTGGGCCGGATATCTGTATCTGCGCGGCAATCCAAAGGGCAAGGCGCGCGAAATCTGGGTGCATATGAGCTGCGGTGAGTTCTTCGTCATGGAGCGTGACACCGTCACGCACAAGGTGCTGTCGTCGACCGCCCTTGGCGGGGAGCACACGGCGTGAGCGCCTCGCGTCTCGCCACCGGCGGCAGCGCCATCGACCGCTCGCGGCCGATCCGCTTCAGCTTCGACGGCGCCACCGTGGAAGGCTTTGCCGGCGATACAATCGCTTCGGCACTGCTCGCCAATGATGTCGCGATCGTCGGTCGCAGCTTCAAATACCACCGGCCGCGCGGCATCTGGGGCGCCGGCGTCGAGGAGCCGAACGCGCTGGTCGATGTCGGCGGCCCACAGGCGACGCCGAACACGCGCGCCACGACCGAGCCGGCACGCGAGGGGCTGGTGGCGAAAAGCGTCAATGCGACTCCCAACGCGCTGGCCGACCGCAACGCCTTCCTCGACCGTTTCTCGCGCTTCATTCCGGCGGCGTTCTACTACAAGACCTTCATGTGGCCGGACTGGCACATGTTCGAGCCGCGCATCCGGGCCATGGCCGGGCTGGGCAAGGTCGATAAGGAATGGACCTCGCCGGGCACGGCTGACCAGATCAACCATCATTGCGACGTGCTGGTGGTCGGCGGGGGGCCGGCCGGACTGGCGGCGGCCAGGCTGGCTGCCGGCGCGGGCCTCTCCGCCACGCTGGTCGACGACCAGCGCAAACCGGGCGGATCGCTCGGCCATCGCGCCGGCGAGATCGACGGCAAGCCGGCTTCCATGTGGATCGAGGGGACGGTTGCGCAACTTACCTCAGGCGGTCACCTGATCCTGCCTTCGACCACCGCCTTCGGCATTTACGACCACAATCTGGTCGGGCTGAACCAGCGTCATTTCGACGGTCGGCGCGACACGCTGTGGCGGGTCCGGCCGCGCTGGATCGTGCTGGCGACCGGCGCCATCGAGCGGCCATTGCCCTTCGCCAACAACGACCTGCCCGGCATCCTGTCGGCGGATGCGGCGCTCGCCTATCTCAGGCGTCACGCTGTGCTGGTCGGCCGGCGCGTCGTCGTCGCGACCAACAATGACAGTGCTTACGAGGTCGCGGCAGCGTTGGCCGAGGCTGGCGCCGACGTCACGCTGGTCGATGTCAGGCGTGACGGCATGCCCGCCACCAAGGTGCGACTGGTCAAAGGGCGCGCGCTCGCCTCCGCCAAGGGCAGGCTGCGCGTCGAGGGCGTGACGCTGGATGACGGCACCAGGCTCGACGCCGATTGCGTGCTGGTCTCGGGCGGCTGGACGCCGACCATCCACCTGTTCGGCCAAGCCAAGGGCAAGCTCGCCTGGAGCGAGGCCCGCGCCGCCTTCCTGCCGGGCGATCCCGCCGACGGCATTTCCGTTGCCGGTGCGGCAGCAGGTTCGGTCTCGTTGTCGGAAGTGTTTGCCGGCGTGCAGAAAGCTGTTGCGTCGCTTGGTCCGACGAAGGCTGCCCTACCGCGCAGCACGGGAGCGGAGGCGACTGGCGGCATCGTCGCAGCATGGCCGGTACCCGGTTCGAAAGGACGCATCTGGATCGACTACCAGAACGACGTGACGGTGAAGGACGTCGAGCTGGCGGCGCGCGAAAACTTCGTTTCGGTCGAGCACCTGAAGCGCTACACCACGCTCGGCATGGCAACCGACCAGGGCAAGACCTCCAACCTGCCCGGCCTGGCGCTGATGGCCGCGATCACCCGCCGCACCGTGCCGGAGATCGGCACCACCACCTACCGTCCGCCCTTCACGCCGGTGCCGCTGGCAAGCCTTGCCGGCGCGCGTGCCGGGGAATTGATGGCGCCGGTACGCCGGCTGCCGCTGGAGAGCGTGCATCGTGCCAGCGGTGCGGTCTTCCAGGAATATGGCGGCTGGCTGCGGCCTGCCCATTATGGCGGGCGCGGCGCCGATGCGGATCGCGCCATCCAGGACGAGGCGTTGCGCGCGCGCCGGTCGGTCGCGCTGTTCGACGGTTCGACACTCGGCAAGATCGAGGTGATCGGGCCGAAGGCCGCCGCATTCGTCGATTTCCTCTACTACAACACCATGTCGACGCTGAAGCCGGGCCGCTGCCGCTATGGCTTCATGCTGTCGGAGAACGGCGTGGTCTTCGACGACGGCGTGCTGGTGCGGCTGGACGAGCATCGCTTCGTCGTGTCGTGCTCGTCCTCGCATGTCGCGGCGGTGCACGCCCGGCTGGAGGAATGGCGCCAGGACCGCTTTGGCCGTGACGCCGTCTATATCCACAACGCCACATCGGACATGGCGACGCTGACCGTCTCCGGACCGAATGCCCGCAAGCTGCTCGAAACGGTCGATCTTGGCCTCTCGCTCGACGATGGCGATCTGCCGCATATGGCGATCGGCCATTGCGCCTATGGCGGTAACGAGGTCCGCATCGCGCGGGTCAGCTTCACGGGCGACAGGACCTATGAAATCTCGATCCGCGCCGATCGCGCCGAGCCGTTATGGGCGGATCTGCGCCAGGCCGGGCAGGCATTCGATGCCGTCATCATCGGTCTCGAAGCGCTGATGATCCTGCGTGCCGAAAAAGGCTTCATCGTCATCGGAAAAGATACTGACGGCACAACGCTGCCGCACGACCTCGGCAGCGAAGGCCCCCGCGTTAAACGCCAGACCGAATATGTCGGCCGCCGTTCGCTGTTTACCGAGGAGGCCTCGCGCGGCGATCGCCTGCAGCTTGTCGGCCTGACGGTGCCGTCCGGCGAAGCGCCGCTGCCAACCGGCGCGCATGGCATCAAACGGGAGGATGGCAGGCTGCGCAGCCAGGGTTTCGTCACCTCGAGCTACCAGAGCCCGACGCTAGGCCGGCCCATCGCGCTCGGCCTGATCGAGCGCGGTGCGGCCCGCCATGGCGAGACGATCGAAATCCAGCATCTCGGCAAGGTCAGGACGGCGACGATCGCCGCGCCTTGCGCCTTCGATCCGGCAGGAGACCGGCTCCATGCGTGATCTCGCGGAAAAATGGTCCGTTCCACCGGACTGGCGGAACGCCACCCTTGAAGTGCCGGGGCTCAAAATGGGCGCGGTTGCCGGGTGGCACCAACGCCTGGTCAGCGGCGACCTTGCCGCGTGGGCCGAGGCTTCCGGCTTCGATGGACCGGCAGTCGGGGCATTCGGCCTGGCGGAAGGCGTAAGCTATTCGGTGCGCCTGGCGCGCGACCGCCTGCTTGCCGTGTCCACCACACCCATCGGCATGGCCACCGGGTGGTTCTCCGAGGGGTTCGCGGTGACGGAGATCAGCGCCGGATTGCAGCTGTTCGAGGTCGATGGCCCGGCGCTTGATGCCATCATCGCACGCGGGACGACGCTCAACCCTGCTGGGCCGCCAAGCGCCAGTTCAATGCTTTCCTTCGCCGGCATCAACGCCATCGTGTACCGCCATCAGCGCTGCCTGCGCATCCATGTCGATCGTGGCCTCGCCGCCTATCTCTGGACATGGATGGAAACAGCCGCCGCCAACATCGCCGCCGGATCTCAGAATTAGCCGGCCACGACAACGCCGGACTGGCCGATCGCTACCCCAGGTCGGAGTGGGTGCGTCTTGCACAAATCGCCTGTAAGGGCTGGACGCCGTTGCGCAAGGATACAACTGTGCCGTCCGCGTTGATGAATCGCTGTCGCGGTTTTACCGGAGCAATTGCCGAACATGGTCCAAAAACATACGAGCCGGTCATCCCCCCATCCCTGGATCGACACAGTCTGGCAAACTGTGTGTTTGAGCGACGGGATTTACAAAGCTACACCGGACGGCTCGTGGGATCTGATCCGCAGCGTCGCGCCGGACGGCATTTCCGTGGTGTTCTTAAGCGGCCAGGCAACCGAGCCCGTCGACGTTCCATATGTCGAGGGTGAGCACTCGGTTGTCATCTCATTTGCCGCGCATGTCTATCTTGCGTGTGACAAAGAGGTGCGAACCGGCGCGGCGGTCCGTTTCCTGGATGTGGAGGAAGACGAATTTTCATTGGATGGCGTGGAGCTGCCGCTACCGACATTCCTGAACGCCGAAGCTCTTGTCGATGAGATGATCGCTGCAGGGCTGCTTGCGTCCGACGACGTCGTGGCCAGGGCCTTTACCGAGAAGCCCAAGGCCGCCTCAAAACGCTCGGTGCAACAGCATTTCAAGAACACCACTGGTATTACGCAGAAAGATTTCCAGTTGATCCGCCGCGCACAGGAAGCGGTTCGGCGCTTGAAGGTCGGCGATAGTGCAGCAGCCGTGGCTTTCGATCTTGGCTATACGGATCAACCGCACATGATCAAATCCATAAAGAAGATAATGGGTTCTCTGCCCTCCAACCTCGATGCGGTTCACAAGATCTGACGCCGGGCGAAGGTTTCGCCCGGCGGATGATTCACGGCTTGCGCTATTTCGTAACAAGCGCAGCGAATTGCTTGATGTCTTCGATATAGAATGCGGGATCTTCCCACGCCGCGAAATGGCCCGCCTTTTCCATATCGTGAAACTGCACGACATTTCCCGAGGTCTGGCGGTCCGCCCATTCACGCGGCAAGCGAACGCCGCCTGGGATCGGCGCTTCAGTCGCCACCGCCACCGGCACCCCCGTGTTTTTTCCCTTGATGGTCGGCGGCTGCATCGCGTTTTGATTGTAGAGGCGGAAGGACGAGGCCGCCGTTTCCGTCAGCCAGTAGATCATGATGTTGGTCAAAAGCGCGTCGCGACCAAATCTGGCGTCGGCCTCATCGCCGACCCCCATACCGGCCATGAAGCTCATGATCCACGCGGCAAGTCCGACCGGCGAGTCATTCATGGCGAAGGCGAGGCTCTGCGGCTTTGTTGCCTGGACCAGATTGAAGGCGCCATGCATGAAGAACCATTGCTGGATCGCCCCAGCGTAGCCCTGCTCCGGCCCGCTGAGGGCGCCAAAATCCGTGGTCTGGTCCGGGTAGCCCACATCGGTCAGATGGGAGCCGATAAGCTTGTCAGAGTGGCGCTGCGCCAGCGACATGGCGATCACCGACCCCAGATCGCCGCCAGCCACGATGAACCTGTCGTAACTCAGGACGTCATTCATGAGGTGAGCAAAAATGTCGGCCACCTTGTCGGCGGGGAGAGCCGTTCTGCCGGAGAAGCCGGTCCCCGGAATGGACGGCACGATAACGTGAAATTCCTCCGCCAGCGCACCCACGACCTTGTGGTAGCGGTAGAAACTGTCCGGCCAGCCATGCAGCAGGAGGATCGCCGTCGCGCCCTTCTTTTTCGACGGCTGATGGACGAAATGCAGGTCAATGCCTTCGATATCGACCTTGTAGTTCGGCAGTGCGTTCAGGCCGGCCTCGGCCTGTCGCCAATCATAGTCATGCAGCCAGTAGTCGGTCAGCCTCTTCATGTAGTCGAGATTCGTACCAGTCATCCATCCGGCTCCGGCGGGTTCATCCGGCCAGCGGGTTTGGCTCAGGCGCATCTTGAGTTCGGCGAGCTGGTCATCGGAAATGGCAATCTTGAACGGCGTCGGCTTGGCCATTGTCGTATTCTCCTGTGAGAAGGCGCTGCGATCGGTGAGACCGCCGAGAAAAGCCGCCGCGATGGGGCTTTTGGCAAATCCGCGACGGTTCATCCTCGCAGTTCCTTGTTCTTTTTCCATGGAGCCAGACTATGGGAACGGCGGCCGCGCCGATTGTAAATTTGCGCAAATTGCGGCGTGCGGGATGCACGACGACAAGCGGTGCGGCGTCCCGGCAGCTCGACACAGGGGAACGACTATTTCCGCCTTTCTAGAGGGTGAACGACCAGAACAGGCAGGCGAGCGTTGCGGCGGCGAAGACCCCGAAGAACAGGCTGCGCAACAGCACGTTGCGGCGCAGTTCGTTCATGAAGAAGTGACAGCCGACGATGGCGACGGCAAACAGGAACCGCCAGTTCAGCAATGCCAGAAGAGCGCTGCCCTGGCCGAAAGCCCATCGGGCGAGAAGGCCGCCGACAATGGTGGCGAACAGCACGATCACCGTCCAGAAAATGGCGTCGGCGGCATGGGTGAGAACGATGCTGGCCGCGCGGATCGGCAGGATCATCATCAACAGCGCGCTGAAGAAGAAGACGGCGGCGAGCGGAATGAAGGTTCCGGCATCGGCGATGCCGTCGAGCCGCCTGACGCCGATCGCGCCGTAGGGATAGCCGTGCCGGGCCACCGCAAGGCTCAGCGCCATGAGCAAGGCGGTCAGCACGGCGACGAGTGCGAAGGTCGTAAGGGCTTTGCTCATGGTGTTCCTGTCCCGGACGAATCAGACAGGAACTTTGTAGCGGCCGGTCGTAAATTGCACGTAAGCGAGGGTACCGCCCGTGCCGATTCCGATCGGCGAAATCCGCCGTCGGCTGCTATTCGGCGGCGATCCTGCCTGCCGAGCGGTTGGCCAGCACGAAGCCGACCTCGTCGACCGCCTGCGCCGCGCGCTTCAGGATCGCCTCGGAGCGCAGCACGCCGTCGGTGAAATCCTTGTCGGTGGCATAGACGGCGGTCGGCAAGGCAAAGGCCTCGAAGAAGCCGAACAGCGGCCGCAACTGATGCTCGACGATCAGGGCATGGCGCTCGCCGCCGCCGGTCGCGGTCAGCACGATGGGCTTGCCCCGCAACGCGGCCGGATCGATCAGGTCGAAGAAGTGCTTGAACAGGCCGGTATAGCTGCCCTTGTAGGTCGGCGAACCGACCACCAGCACGTCGGCGGCGAGGATCTGCGCCAGGATCGGTTGCGCCTGGCTGTCGAGGTCGCGCGCCCATCTTGCCGTGCCGAGCGAGGGGCCGACATCCTCGATATCGTAGGTGACAGCCGACAGGCCATGGCGCGCGGCGATGTCCCTGGTGACCAGTTCGACGAAGGCGCGCGTCTTTGACGGCCGGGTGATGTTGCCGGAAAAACCGACGACTGTGGGGTTTGACATGGCAGTGGGCCTCTTGGATGTCGAAGTTTGAAGTGGCGGGCCACCCGGCCCGCCGATGGGAAATCAGCTCCAGGCGTGCAGCGGCGGGTTTTCGCCATTGAGGAAATATTTTCCGAGGATCGAGTACTTCCAGCGTACCGGATCGTGCAGCGTGTGGGTGCGGGCATTGCGCCAATGCCTGTCGAGATTGTGCTCGGCCAGCGTCGAACGTGTGCCGGCCAGCTCGAACAGCTTGTTCGCCGCGGCGATCGCAATCTCGGTCGACAGGATCTTCGCCTCCGCGGTGACGATCTGCGCATGCGCCACCGTCTCGGCGGTCGGCTCGGCCACCGCCTTGTCGATCGCCAGGCCAGCCTTTTCGAGCAGCGCCTGCGCGGCGTGCAGGCGCAGCGTCAGGTCGCCGACCGCCTGGATGGTGTAGGGATCGTCCCAGGCATTGTCGACGCCGCTGTCGATCCAGGCGCGGCTCTTCGTCCTGACGAAGTGAACCGTCTCGTCGATGGCCGCCTGGGCGATGCCGGTGTCGACCGCCACCTGGATGATCTGGAAGATGGCTCCGTCGGCGGTCGGTCTGTCGTAGCCCTTGTAGCCGGGCACCAGAAAAGTCTTGGGCACCTTGACATTGTCGATGATGACGGTGCCGGACAAGGTCGTGCGCTGGCCGAAGCTCGACCAGTCGTCGATGACGGTCAGGCCCGGCGCGCCACGGTCGGCAATCGCATACCAGGCGCGGCCCTCGTCATCGAGCGCGACGATCGGCACCAGATGGGCAAGCAAAGCACCGGAGGAATAGAACTTGCGGCCGTTGACGACGACATGGTCGCCGGCATCGGTGAAGCGCGTCTCGAAATCGGCGGCGCGCTTGGAGCCGAACTCGGAAAAGGCATTGCCGAACCGCGTGCCGTTCAGCGCTTCGGCGAACAACAGCTTCTGCTGTTCCGCGTCGGAAACGGTGCGGATCGCGGCAATGACGCCGAGATGGTTCTGGGCGATCTGGCCGATGGAGGAATCCGCCGCCGAGATGATCTCGATCACCTTGGCCAGCGTCACGTAGGACACTTCCGGGCCACCGAATGCCTTGGGCACGTTGATCGACCACAGGCCGCTCTGCGAGAAGGCATCGAGTTCGGCGACCGGCCATATCCGCTCGCGGTCGCGCTTGGAAGAGTCCTTGGCGAATTCGGCGGCAAGCGCTTGGGCGATGGCGATCGCCTCGGCGTCATCCCTGATGATGTGCGCCGGTCCGGCTGGCCTTGCGACTGGCGGCACGGCGGCGGAGGCGTGGTCGGTCTTGACGGTCGAGACGGTCATTTCACTGCTCCTTGAGATTTTGTTCAGGCGACGGCATGGAGATTAGCGGGTTTGGCAGCCGGCGAGGGTTGTTGGCCGAGATAGAAGGCGCGCACGTCCTCGCGCTGGCGAAGATCGGCAGCCGCGCCGGAGAGAACGGAGACGCCGTTTTCGAGCACCGTGGCGTGGTCGGCATAGCGCAGCGCGACCGCCGAGTTCTGCTCGGCGACCAGGATCGACAGGCCGGTCTCGCGGTTCAGTTTTCTCAGCGTCTGGAAGATGTCCTGGACGATGAGCGGGGCGAGCCCCATCGACGGTTCGTCGAGCACCAGCAGGCGCGGTCGCGACATCAGCGCCCGGCCGATCGCGGTCATTTGCTGTTCGCCGCCCGAGGTCAGGCCGGACAATGTCCGACGCTTTTCCTTCAGCCGCGGGAAATAGGCGTAGATCCGCTCGAGATCCCCGCTGATCTCGGCACGGCGGCCGCTGCGGCCGATGCCGCCGGCGACCAGATTGTCCTCGACGGTGAGGCTCTTGAAGCAGTGACGGCCTTCCAGCACCGGCACCAGGCCGGCGCGCACGAGGTTGCCCGGCTTGCGGCGCGAGACATCGGCGCCTTCATAACGGATGGTGCCGGCGTTGACCTGGCCGCGCTCGGCCGGCAACAGGTTGGAGACGGCCTTCAGCGTGGTGGTCTTGCCGGCGCCGTTGGCGCCGAGCAGCGCCAGGATTTCGCCGCGCCTGATCTCGAAGCTGACGCCATGCAGCGCCGTGATGGCGTGGTTATAGGTGGCATGGATCGTATCCACCGCAAGGATGACGTCATTGTCCGGCATGGGCTCTTCTTCCCCGGTTTGGGAACCGTAAGGACCGAGCGCCACGGAAAGCTCCGTGGCGCCCGGCATTGGCTGGTCAGTTGGTGGTCACGGCGTTGGCATCATCGGCGGTGCGCAGCTTGATGCCCTTCTCGGCGGCATAGGCCTCGGCCGACTTCTCGATGATTGGCCGCAGCAGCGCCCAGTCGGGCGCGATCCAGTCGGAGACGACGTTCCACTTCTTGCCATCCCACTGCTGGAAGGTCACGTAGCCTTCGCCTTCGTGGTTGTCCCAGCTGACATTGATGGAGTGGAACAGGTCCTTGGCGCCGAGCGCCTCAACCTTGGCCGGATCGAGCTTGAGGTGTTCGAAGCCCCAGCGGACTTCGTCCCCGGTCAGCGTGCGGTGACCGAATTTCTCCTGCGCGACGCGGATCGCCTCGACATTGAGGATGCCGTTGACGATGCCGAGATTGTGGTAGACCGAGCCGATGCGCGACTTGTCTTCCAGATTGCCCTTGCCGGCGCCGTAGACGGTCTTCACGATCTCCTGCACCACCGGATAGGTGTTCCCGGAGGCCTGGGTGGTGATGGCGGTGTAGCCCTTTGCGGCATCGCCGGCCGGGATGACGTCCTCTTCGGAATTCGACCAGACATTGCCGACGATGTGGTCGACGGGATAGCCGACCTTGACGGCCGTCTTCAGCGCCACCGGGTTCATCACGCCCCAGCCGCGCAGGACGACGAAGTCCGGCTTGGCGCGGCGGATGGTCAGCCACTGCGACTGCTGCTCGTTGCCGGGATGCGGCACTTCGATCTGCTGGACGGTGAAGCCGTATTTCTGCGCCAGCAGTTCATAGATCGGGATGGTCTCCTTGCCGTAGGGCGAGCCGTGATAGAGCACGACGATCTTCTTGCCCTTCAGCTTGTCGATGCCGCCTTCCTTGGAGGCGATGTAGTTCACGATGCCTGATGTCTCGCTGTACGGATTGAGCAGCAGCGGGAAGACGTAAGGGAAGACGCGGCCGTCGGTGGAATCAGTGCGGCCATGATTGACGGTGATCAGCGGCACCTTGTCGGCGGTGATGCGGTCGATCATGGCATAGGCGATGCCGACCGAGAGCGGGTTCCAGGCGGCCGCGCCGGCATGGCTCTTCTGCCGCTCATAGCATTCGACGCCGCGCTCGACCTCGTACTGGGTCTCGCATTCGTCCCAGGTCAGCTTGACGCCGTTGACGCCGCCGTCGCGGATGTTGATGAGATTGAGATAGTCGATGAAGCCGCCGAAGAAGCCGGTGCCGCCGGCCGCGTAGGGCCCGACGCGATAGCTCTGCAGCGGAAAGTACTGTTCGTCGGCGTGGGCGGCCGGCAAGGCCACCGACACGATCATCGCTGCGGACAGCGCCGCCGCCTTGATGGTGCTGAGGAAAGTCATGGTCGAGATACTCCCGGTATGGACCGTCTTGGTTCGGCCTCTAGTTCATTTTCAGATTTCAGTTCGATGCGGGTTGCCCCGCGGGGCTCATGTCGACTGCCAGGCGAACAGGAGCCGTCTTCGGATCCTGTCCCACAGGGCCACCAGCCCGTCGGGTTCCAGGATCAGAAACAGGATGATGAGGGCGCCGAGCACGATGCGCTGGCTCATATCGAGCACGCCCGAGTCAAAGACATCGCCGAGCAGGAAGCCGCCGAGACGGGACAAAGCGAGCGGAAAGACCACGATCAGGGCGGCGCCGAAGAAAGCGCCACGGATCGAGGCGAGGCCGCCGATGATGATGATGAACAGGATCTGGAACGAGCGGTCGAGATCGAAGCCAGCCGGCTCGACGGTCCGCAGATACGCGAAGGCCCAGATGACGCCGGCGACGCCGATGATGAAGGAGGAGATGGCGAAGGCAAGAAGCTTGGTCTTCAGCACCGGGATGCCGATGATGCGTGCGGCCGTTTCATTGTCGCGGATGGCGATGAAGTTGCGACCGGTCTGCGATGTGACCAGGCGGTGGGCGAGGAAGGTGAGGAAGGCGACGATGGTCAGCGCGAAGAGATAGCGGCCGACGGCGCCATCCAGCGCCAGACCGCCGATCGACAGGCGCGGCGCGTCGATGACGCCGGACGCCGAGTCGTTGGAGAACCAGCTGAACTTGGTCAGCGCCCATTGCACGAAGAACTGCGCGGCAAGCGTCGACACCGCAAGGTAGAAGCCTTTCAGCCGCAGGCTTGGCAGGCCGAAGACGATGCCGATCGCCGCGGCGACAATGCCGGCGAGCACGATGCTGCCGATCAGCGGCAGGCCCTCGATGCGCAGATTGAAATTATAGGCCGCGAAGGCGCCCGCCGCCATGAAGGCGGCGCTGCCCAGCGAGACCTGGCCGGCATAGCCGGTCAGGATATTCAGCCCGACGCCGGCAAGGCCAAGGGCCAGGAACGGCAGCAGGATGGCCTCGAACAGATAGCTCGAGCCGATCAGCGGCACGACGCCATAGGCGAAGGCGAGCAGCAGCACGGGCGCGCTCCATTTCGGCAGCACCGGTGCGGAGGTGAGATCGCTTGTGATCGTGGCCATGGCTCAGACCCTTTCCACGAGCTTCTGGCCGAAAAGGCCGGAGGGACGGATCAGCAGGAAGACGAGCGCCACGACATAGGCGAACCAGCTTTCGATGCCGCCGCCGAAATAGTCGCCGATATAGACCTCGGCGAGTTTCTCGCTGGCGCCGATCAAGAGCCCGCCAACGATGGCGCCGAGGATGGAATCGAAGCCGCCAAGCACCAGCACCGGCAGCGCCTTGAGCACCACCAGCGACAGTGAGAACTGCACGCCGAGGCGTGCGCCCCAGAGCAGTCCCGCGACCAGCGCGACAAGGCCGGCCGCGGCCCAGACGGTGGCCCAGATCAGAGGCAGCCGCAGACCAACTGCAAGGGCGGCGAACTGGTCGTCGGCGACGGCGCGGAAGGAGAGGCCGATGCGGGTGTAGCGGAAGAACAGCGACAGCAGCAGAACCATACCGGCGGCGACCACCGCCGCGAAGATGTCGAACTGGCTGATCAGCACGCCTCCGACTTCCAGCGGAACATCCTCGATGCCGAGGTCGAGGCCATGGACCTGCGTGCCCCAGATCAACTGGGCAGCACCCTCGATGATATAGGACAGGCCGAGCGTCGCCATGAACAGGGTGATCGGCGGCTTGTTGGTAAGTGGCCTGAGCACCGCGCGCTCGATGGCGATGCCAATCGCCACCATGATGGCGAAGGTGGCCACCAGCGCCAAGGCGAAGGGAACGCCGCGCTCGACCAGGCTGACGAAGGTGAGTGCCGCGAACAAGAGCAGCGCGCCTTGTGCGAAATTCAGCACGCCCGATGTCTTGTAGATCAGCACGAAGCCGATCGCGACCAGCGAGTACATGACGCCGGAGAGCAGGCCGCCGACGAGCACTTCGATGAAGAACTGGTAGTCGAAATCGGCGATCATATGCCTGCCCCATCCTCATTGTCGGAGGCGACGCCGAGATAGGCATCGATGACGCGCTGGTCGTTCCTAACCTCGTCGGGTGTGGCGTCGGCGATCTTGCGGCCGTAGTCGAGAACGGCGATGCGGTCGGACAGACCCATGACGACACCGACATCATGCTCGATCAGCACGACCGTGGTGGCGAAGCGGTCGCGCGCGGCGCGCACGAAACTTGCCATCTCGCTTTTCTCGCTTGCGGTCATGCCAGCCATCGGTTCGTCGAGCAGAAGCAGGCGCGGCTCAGAGACCAACGCGCGGGCCAGCTCGACCCGCTTCTGCAGCCCGTAGGGCAGCGTGCCGGCGAGACGATCGCGGACTGCGGTGAGATCGAGGAATTCGAGGATCTGGTCGGCGCGGCTCAAGCAGTCGCGCTGCTCGCCACGCGAGCGGCCGATGCCGAGCACCTGGCCGGCAAAATTGGAGCGGACCTTGTAGGCGAGGCCGGAGGCGACATTGTCGAGGACGCTGAGGCCCTTGAACAGAGCAAGGTTCTGAAACGTCCTGGCGACACCGAGATGCGCCAGCCGCTGTGTCGGCACCTGGTCATAACGGATGCCATCGAGCAGGACATGGCCGCGATCCGGCCGGTAGACGCCGCTGATGACGTTGATCAGGGAACTCTTGCCGGCGCCGTTCGGGCCGATGATGGCGCGGATCTCGCCGGGGTTCACCGAGAGATCGATATCGGCCAGCGCGACGACGCCGCCGAACGACAGGCCGATGCCTTGCAGCGAGAGCAACGGAGCGGCGGCATCCGCGATCGACCCTGCCGGCACGACGTCAACGGCGGACGACTGGAGCGTTGACGGCAGGCCGCGCGCAAAGACTTCCGGCGCATAGACCGAGGCGTCCATCATTCCAAGGGCATAGCTGGCCAACGGCATTCCAATCGTCCTCGATTGCTTCAGCAGGCGCACGACCTCATCGCCGCCCGATCGATCGAGCGCGCCTGGGAACCTCATCGGTGTGCAGGCCGGACAGCCCGGCCTGCCTTTTGAAAAGCGCTATTCCGCTGCCAGTGACGCCGCCTGCGCGGCATTTTCCAGCTCGCGAACGAGCGGGATGACATGCTTGCCGAAATACTCGACCTCTTCCTGGAAGTGCAGGAAGCCGAGCAGGATGAGATCGGCGCCGGCACGCTTGAGGTCGACGATGCGTTCGGCGACCTGCCGTGGCGTGCCGATCAGGTTCGAACGGAAGCCGTCATTGTACTGGACCAGATCGTCGAAGGAGGATTTCGCCCAGTTGCCCTCGCCTTCCGGCGAGGCCTTGCCGGCATTCTTGACCTCATGGCCGAAGGCGTTGACCGCTTCGGGGTTGGCCTTGGCGATGATTTCGGCGAGCACCGCCTTGGCCTCGTCCTCGGTTTCGCGGACGATGGCGAAGGCGTTGACGCCGACCTTGACCGAATGGCTGTTGGCTTTCGCCTTGGCCCTGATGTCCTCCACCTGCTTGGCGATCTCGGCCGGCGTGTTGCCGTTGGTGAAATACCAGTCCGAGACACGCGAGGCCATGTCGCGCGCGGCACGCGAGGAACCGCCCTGGAAGATTTCCGGCAGAGGCTGTGGCGGCTTTGGCTTCAGCGAATATTCGTTGAAGCGGTAGAAATCGCCGCGGAAGGTGAAGCTGTCCTGCGTCCATATTCCACGCAAGGCGCGGATGAATTCCTCGGAGCGGCGGTAGCGCTCGTCATGGTCGAGCCAATGCTCGCCGATGGCGTGGAACTCACCGCGGAACCAGCCGGAGACGAGGTTGATGGCGACGCGGCCATTGGTCAGGTAGCTGATTGTGGCGAGCTGCTTGGCGGCGAGCGCCGGATTCCACGGCCCGGGCAGGATCGCGGCGATGACCTTGAGCGTCGTGGTGGCGGCCAGCAGATCATGGCTGAAGGCGACCGATTCATGCTGCTCGTCGGCACCGTAACCGGCGGTGAAGCGGATCTGGCTCAACGCATAGTCGAAGCCGGCCTTCTCGGCGATCTGCGCCAGCTTGCGGTTATACTCGGCCGAATGGTTGGTGCGCTGCTCGATGTTGGAAATCACCAGGCCGCCCGAAACATTCGGCACCCAATAGGCGAATTTGACCGCGTCGGTTACTGCGTGTGCCATGAACTGTCTCCCCTTCAGGCCGTGTCGCTGATCGGTCCGGCGTGGCCGGATTTCGTCGATATTTATTATGTCTACTGATTATATATACAAAGTAGTATTTTCCGTTTTTGGCGCCCGCTTGGGACGGAAATACCAATTTTGCCCGGCCAGGCCGGCTTCCGATCGTCAGCGCGCGATTGCAACGTCGCTGGCATTGGCGCCAACCGCCTCGGCGGACGGAAACCTGTCGACCAGCCTTGCGATCTCGACCGCGACCATCTGGGCATGGCGGGCGACCTCCGGCAGGCCCATGAGTTCGCCAAAAGTGCCCCGCGCCAGCGGACCGGCGACGAAGAGCCCGGCGACCGCCTCGCCATCCTGCCCGATGGCGCGGCTGTCGAGACTTGTCTCGATGCCGAGTCCATAGGCGTCGACCCTGATCAGCCCGACCTCGGCCAGGGAGCGCAGCGCCGGATTGAGCTGAAGCGCCTGTCCATGAGCCGGCCCCGTCGTGTTGATGACGGCATCGAAGCGGGCCGTCTCGATCCGCGTCTGGCCGCGCCGCTGAAAGCTGACCGCGAGGTTCTCGCCCTCATCGTTCGACGCGACAAGCCTGGCGGCAATGGTGTCGAACGTGCCGGCGGCCTGGCGGCCGTTGAGGACGGAGGCAATTTGCGGGGCGATTCTGAAGCGATGCACGTCCCAGAACACGCGCAGCTGGCGGACCAGCCTTGCGCGTTCTGATGGAGCAAGGGCGGCCCACAGCGCCGGTCCTTGCAGGCGCAGCTGGTCGAAGACGGACTGCCAGTTGACATTGGCCTCGCGCGCCGCCGCCAATGTCGCGCGAATGTTGCGAAGCAGGCCAAGCGCCGATGTGGCCGGTGCCGATGCGAAATCGCCGAAGGGTTCGCCCCTCACATCGGGATGGCCGCGCGAGCGCAGTCCGCGGCGCGATAGCGCCAGAATGCGGCCGCGATGGCCGCGGCGGTCGAGTTCCGCGACCGTGTCGGCCGAGGTCAACCCGGAGCCGACGATCAACACCGAAGCTTGCCGTTCGATCCCGGCAAGTGCCGACGGAGCGTAGGGATCGGCGACAAAACCCGGCGCTTCGGTGAGCGAAGCAAGCGCTGCAGGGATTGCGGGGGCAGGATGCGTCGCGGCGAGGACAACGATGTCGGCGGCGACGGGTCCGGCGGAGGTCTGTACGGTCCAGCAGGCGCCATTGGCTTCGCGTGTCACGCCGGTGGCGGGATCGCTGACATGACGGACCGCGCCTGAAGCCAGATAGGGCGCGAGGTGCTCGGCGACATAGCGGCCGAACACACGCCGGCGCGGATAGGCGTCGCCATTCTTCCAGATCGCGTCCGCGTCACGATCGAGTTCACCAGAGCCGGCCAACCAGCTTGCAAAATGCTGCGGGTCGTCGGGAGCCATGCTCATTCTGACGGCCGGCACATTGACCCGGTGCGAAGGCTCTTCGCTGGAATAGGCGAGACCACCGCCGATCGCCCGGCGTGGCTCGATCACGGAGACCAACAGGCGCTCCGGCCGATGCGCCCGCGCAAGATGCCACGCCAGCGCCGCGCCGGAAAAGCCGCCGCCGATGATGGCGACGCGCAGTCGGCTGACCGGAGGCAGCGCGTTCACGAGGCGCTGGCGAGCGACTTCGGCCGATGGTCGCCGGCGATGGTCTCGCCGAACGGGCCGGTGTTGACGGATGAGCCGGCGGCTTTGACCGGATGATCGGTCGGCAATTTCGGCAGCACCAGTTCGCCAAAACGATAGGCTTCCTCCAGATGCGGGTAGCCGGACAGGATGAAGGTATCGATGCCGAGACGGCGATATTCGTCGATCCGCTCGGCGATGGTGTCGGGATCGCCGACCAGGGCTGTCCCCGCGCCGCCGCGCACCAGGCCGACGCCGGCCCACAGATTGGGCGCGATCTCGAGCTTGGCGCGGTCGCCGCCATGCAGCGCACTCATTCGCGCCTGGCCGACCGAATCCATGCGGGCAAAGACCTCCTGGGCCGAAGCGATGGTCGCGTCGTCGAGGCGGCTGATCAGCCGGTCGGCGGCCGCCCAGGCCTCTTCGGTGGTTTCGCGCGTGATGACATGCAGGCGAATGCCGAAGGACAGTTTTCGGCCAGCCTTCTCGGCCAGTTCGCGCACGGCGTCCAGCTTACGCTCGACATCGGCGGGCGGTTCGCCCCAGGTCAGATATTTGTCGATCTCCTGCGCCGCCACTGTCGACCCGGCATCGGACGAGCCGCCGAAATAGAGCGGCGGATAGGGCGTCTGCACCGGCGGGAACAGCAGCCTGCCATCCTCGATGTGGAAATGCTTGCCCTGGTGCTCGACCGTCTCGCCGCCCAGCACGCGCTTGTAGATCTGGAGGAATTCCTGCGTCACCTCGTAGCGCTCGGCATGCGAGAGGAAAATGCCGTCGCCCTTGTTCTCCAGGGGATCGCCGCCGGTGACGACATTGATCAGCAGGCGGCCGTTGGAGATGCGGTCGAGCGTCGCGGTCATGCGCGCGGCGAGCGTCGGCGACTGTAGGCCCGGCCGCACGGCGACCAGGAAACGCAGCCGCTCGGTCAGCGGCACCAGCGCCGAGGCGATGACCCAGGAATCCTCGCACGACCGGCCGGTCGGCAAAAGCACGCCGTAGTAGCCCAGCGTGTCGGCGGCCTTCGCCACTTGCGTCAGATAGGGCAGATCGACCGATCGGCCGCCCTCGGCGGTGCCGAGATAACGGCTGTCGCCATGCGTCGGCAGAAACCAGAGGACCTTGACGCGGTCCGGAACGTCGCGGGTCATGGCCTGCCTCCCGCGAGCCGGTGGCGATGGCGGACTGTGCCTGACGGGGTTGAGAGCGGGCGCAGAGAGACGGGCATGGCGGAGTCCTGTCCGGGAAACAGATCGTCCGCACTTTGCTTATTCTATAAACTCTGTAGAGTTAGTTTATTCCAAATCCGCCGTTAAAATTGGAAATTCTCTTCGATCGGTCGAACCCGGGCCTGATCCTTGGCGGGGCTCGCTGGAGTTAGTCAGTGGCGGAAAGAAAGAGACTATTTGGTGGAGCCAATCGGAATCGAACCGACGACCTCTTGAATGCCATTCAAGCGCTCTCCCAACTGAGCTATGGCCCCACTCCCGGCAGTCAGCCGGCGCCGTTTCCGGCGAAGAGATCAGCGCGGGTTGGAACACCGCGCCGTTAGTGCAGGCGGCTTCTAACCCCGCCTTTCCCAGATATCAAGCCTTGAATAGCGGCTTTTTGTCCACAGGCCGAGAAAGCCTGCAAACGCTTACGTCTCAGGCCTGTCAGACCTCGTCGTCGTCGTCGCCGACGCCGATCATGTCGGCAACGTCGTCGTCTTCTTCCTCTTCGTCGGCAAGGAAAGTGTCATCCTCATCGTCGCCAAGGTCGACGTCCTCGTCATCGCCGAGATCGGGCAGGTCGTCGCCCTTGGCGTCGTCGTCGGCCTCTTCGAGCGAGACGACTTCAACGCCCTCTTCGTCCTCGGCGTCCACTTCCTTCTCGGCCACTTCCTCTTCCTCCTCGAGGGCGGCGATCTTGCCTTCCTCGAAATAGGAACGCGGATAGGTCTTGCCGGTGTAGGGCGAGACGATCGGGTCCTTGTTCAGGTCGTAGAATTTTCGACCCGTCTCCGGGTCGATACGCTTTGTGCCAAGTTCGGTTTTTGCCACGGCAAGCCTCGTGAATAAAAGAGTGGTCCCCTTAACCACTGTTTGCGACGCTGTCAAAGCCAAAAGCCGGCGTCACAAAACCAAGTCCTGAAAGGCCTCGCGGCAAGTGACGACCATGGGGATGACCATTTCGCCTCGCCGTGATACGAGACCGCCGCAACAAATGAAAAGCGCCGGACCGCCGGCATTCCGTCCAGGGAAATTCCATGTCTCACGCCGCTGCCAAGCCGGCCACCGCCCGCAAATCTCAGGCCCTTTCCGGCACCGCGCGCGTGCCGGGCGACAAGTCGATCTCGCACCGCTCCTTCATGTTCGGCGGCCTCGCCTCCGGCGAAACCCGCATCACCGGCCTGCTCGAGGGCGAGGACGTGATGCGCACGGGCGCGGCCATGAAGGCAATGGGCGCCCATATCGAAAAGCGCGGCGCCGAATGGGTGATCCGCGGCACCGGCAACGGCGCGCTCTTACAGCCGGAAGGCCCGCTCGATTTCGGCAATGCCGGCACCGGCTCGCGGCTGACCATGGGTCTCGTCGGCACCTATGACATGGAAACCACCTTCATCGGCGACGCCTCGCTGTCGGGCCGGCCGATGGGCCGCGTGCTGGAGCCGCTGCGCCAGATGGGCGTGCAGGTGTTGAAGGCAACGCCGGGCGACCGGATGCCGATCACGCTGCATGGCCCCAAGCACGCCGCCCCGATCACCTACCGCGTGCCGATGGCCTCGGCACAGGTGAAATCGGCGGTGCTGCTCGCCGGCCTCAACACGCCGGGCATCACCACGGTCATCGAACCGGTGATGACGCGTGACCACACCGAAAAGATGCTCAAAGGCTTCGGCGCCAACCTGTCGGTCGAGACCGACGAGCGCGGTGTGCGCCACATATTCATCGAGGGCCAGGGCAGACTGACCGGCCAGACGATCGCCGTGCCCGGCGATCCGTCCTCGGCCGGCTTCCCGCTGGTCGCCGCACTGATCGTGCCGGGTTCGGACATCGTGATCGAAAACGTGCTGATGAACCCGACCCGCACCGGCCTGCTGCTGACGCTGCAGGAAATGGGCGGCCAGATCGACATTTTGAACCCACGCAATGCCGGTGGCGAGGATGTCGCCGATCTGCGCGTGCGCTATTCCGAGCTCAAGGGCGTCACCGTGCCGTCGGAGCGGGCGCCGTCGATGATCGACGAGTACCCGGTGCTGGCTGTCGCGGCCAGCTTCGCCGAGGGCGAGACGCTGATGCAGGGGCTGGAAGAGCTGCGGGTGAAGGAATCCGACCGGCTGGCGGCTGTCGCCAACGGCCTGAAGATCAATGGCGTCGACTGCACCGAGGGTGAAGCCTCGCTTGCGGTGCGCGGCAAGCCCGGTGGCAAGGGACTCGGCGGCCATCCCAACGGGCTGGATACGACCGTGAAGACCCATCTCGACCACCGCATCGCCATGAGCTTCCTGGTCATGGGGCTGGCGACGGAGAAGCCGGTGACCATCGATGACCAGGCGATGATCGCGACGAGCTTTCCGGAATTTATGGGATTGATGGCGGGGCTGGGCGCGGAGATCGGGTGACGATCGTGGCAACCAATAGATCGCGTCGCTTGCCTGAATTCCTCATTGTGGCCAGCCAATGACCCACACTTGCACCATCGCCATCGATGGCCCCGCCGGCGCCGGAAAGGGCACGCTCGCCCGTAGGCTCGCCGACCACTACCGGCTGAACCTGCTCGACACCGGCCTCACCTATCGGGCGGTGGCCTATGCGCTCATCCAGCACGCCCTGCCGCTCGACAATGTCTCGGCGGCCGAGACTGCGGCGCGCCAGGTCGACCTGGCAAAGCTCGACCGCGCGGTCTTATCGGCGCACGCCGTCGGCGAGGCGGCCTCGAAGGTCGCGGTGTTTCCGACGGTGCGGCGCATACTGGTCGAAAAGCAGCGTGCCTTCGCCACGACGCCGCCGGGCGCGGTGCTGGACGGGCGAGACATCGGCACGGTCGTGTGCCCCGATGCCGACATCAAACTCTATGTGACGGCAAGCGCCGAGGTGCGTGCCAAGCGCCGGCTGGCCGAGATCGAAAGCATCGGCGGGACCGCCAATTTCAGTGAAATCCTCGCCGACATCGTGCGCCGCGACGAACGCGACATGGGTCGTGCCGACTCGCCGCTGAAGCCGGCGGCAGACGCGCACTTGCTAGATACCAGCGAAATGGCTATAGAAGCCGCGTTTCTCGCGGCCATGGCGATCGTTGATGACGTGCTGGCCAGGAGAAACAAGGCCTGATCCGGGTTTTCTCTCGCGTTTCCGTTGCCGGAAGCGCAGAAAATACCCATATCGGGCACGAACCAGCCTGCCAGCATTCTTCATGCGCCGGAATTGCCGCTTAAATGCGGCCCAGGGCTTTATTAAGCCCGGAACGCCGGCAGGCCAACGCAACGCTAACCCACGGCGCCCGTCCCGCTCAGAGATGCGGGGCACTCCAGGAGAAACAATGTCAGCTGCAAATCCCACTCGCGATGATTTCGCGAGCCTGCTCGAAGAATCATTCACCACCGGCCACTCCGGCGAAGGTCAGGTCGTCAAGGGCACGATCACCGCGATCGAAAAGGACATGGCCATCATCGACGTCGGCCTCAAGGTCGAAGGCCGCGTGCCGCTGAAGGAATTCGGCGTCAAGGGCAAGGACACCACCCTCAAGGTGGGTGACACCGTCGAAGTCTATGTCGAGCGCATCGAGAACGCGCTTGGCGAAGCGATGCTTTCCCGCGAGAAGGCCCGCCGCGAAGAGAGCTGGGTCCGTCTCGAAGAGAAGTTCACCAAGGGTGAGCGCGTCGAAGGCGTCATCTTCAACCAGGTCAAGGGCGGCTTCACCGTCGACCTCGACGGCGCCGTGGCCTTCCTGCCGCGCAGCCAGGTCGATATCCGCCCGATCCGCGACGTCTCCCCGCTGATGCACAACCCGCAGCCCTTCGAGATCCTCAAGATGGATCGCCGCCGCGGCAACATCGTGGTGTCGCGCCGCACCGTGCTCGAGGAGAGCCGCGCCGAACAGCGTTCGGAAATCGTGCAGAACCTCGAAGAAGGCCAGGTTGTCGAAGGCGTCGTCAAGAACATCACCGATTATGGTGCGTTCGTCGACCTCGGCGGCATCGACGGCCTGCTGCATGTCACCGACATGGCCTGGCGCCGCGTCAACCATCCGACCGAAATCCTCAACATTGGTCAGACGGTCAAGGTGCAGATCATCCGCATCAACCAGGAAACCCACCGCATCTCGCTCGGCATGAAGCAGCTCGAGAGCGATCCGTGGTCCGAGATCGGCACCAAGTTCCCGATCGGCAAGAAGATCAAGGGCACCGTCACCAACATCACCGACTACGGCGCGTTCGTCGAGCTGGAGCCGGGCATCGAAGGCCTCATCCACGTTTCGGAAATGTCGTGGACGAAGAAGAACGTGCATCCCGGCAAGATCCTGTCGACGACGCAGGAAGTCGACGTGGTGGTGCTCGAGGTCGATCCGGCCAAGCGCCGCATCTCGCTCGGCCTCAAGCAGACGCTTGAGAATCCGTGGGAAGCCTTCGCGCGCAACCATCCGGTCGGCAGCCAGGTCGAGGGCGAGGTCAAGAACAAGACCGAGTTCGGCCTGTTCATCGGCCTGGAAGGCGACGTGGACGGCATGGTGCACCTTTCCGACCTCGACTGGACCCGTCCGGGCGAGCAGGTCATCGAAGAGTACAATCGCGGCGACATGGTCAAGGCGCAGGTGCTCGACGTCGACATCGAGAAGGAGCGCATCTCGCTCGGCATCAAGCAGCTGGCCCGCGACACGGTCGGCGAAGCGGCGACCTCTGGCGAACTGCGCAAGAACGCCGTGGTCACCTGTGAAGTCATCGGCGTCAAGGATGGCGGTCTGGAAGTGCGGCTGGTCGACAGCGGCATCGAGACCTTCATCAAGCGCTCTGACCTCAGCCGCGACCGCGACGAGCAGCGCCCCGAGCGCTTCACCGTCGGCCAGAAGGTCGATGCCCGCGTCATCGCCTTCGACAAGAAGACCCGCAAGCTGCAGGTCTCGATCAAGGCGCTGGAAATCGCCGAGGAGAAGGAAGCGGTCGCCCAGTACGGCTCGACCGACTCCGGCGCTTCGCTGGGCGACATCCTGGGTGCCGCGCTGAAGAAGCAGGGCAACTAAGGCGTCAGCCATCGATCGCACGCTTCGCGTGCGGCCTTACAAAAAAGACCCGCCGGAGCGATCCGGTGGGTCTTTTTCTTTACGGGAACATAAACTTCATCGCGTATTTGCCGGTGGTCCAACGGAACATTTCCATGAGCACTGGCGCCAATCGTGCCGCTGCGCAACCTTCGGGGTTGCTGCGCCTTTACACCAGCTCGCCTGTCCTGTTCTGCTTTTGCGCAATGGCGATCCTGATGACCGCTCTGTGGTCTCTGGGCTTCCAGCTCAACAATGACGCGGACGATCTCCTCAAGCTGCACGAAATCCGTACTTTGCTTGAAACGGGCAACATATTCGACCGCACGCTGCCCGGCATTGTCCAGCCCGAGCCCTATGTCTCACACTGGCCGTGGATCGTGGACCTGCCCTACGCTGCCTTCGCGCGCCTGTTCGCTCCGTTTGCCGGCGTCGAGCCGGCTTTGATGCTGGCATGTTTCGCCGTCCCCCTGCTGCTTTTTGCGCCCGCGCTCTATCTCTACAATCGGCTGGTAATTGCCATCGGCTTTGCTTATCCGGCCGTTGCATTGCCGTTGGCTTTGATCTTTGCCGCGCGCAGCTTTTTCGAATTCGCCCCCGGACGGATCGACTACCACAATCTGCAAATCCTGCTTCTGCTGGCGGCCCTGGTGTTGATGATGTCGCAGAACCGCTTCTCGGCCTTCGTCAACGGGCTGCTGACGGCCCTGGCAATCGCCGTCAGCGCCGAATTCGCGCCGTTCTATGCGCTGGTGATGGCGGTCTATGCCTTTGACTGGATCTTCGACCGCGAGGGCGGTCAAAACAGGATCGCGGGTTTCGGGCTTGCCTTGACCGCCGGCGCAATCGGCCTGTTCGCGGCGATCGTGCCGCCTTCTGCCTATGCCGCGATCAAATGCGACACCTATTCGACGCCCCATGCGACGGCACTGGCCGCGGCCGGGCTTTCATTCGCCGTCGTGCCTTTGCTTGCCGGACGGCGTGGAGGATGGCCGGTGCGCACGGCAATCCTGCTGGTGTTCGCGGCGGCCAGCGCGGCGTTACCGGTGTTGTTGTTCCCGCAATGCCTGGCCAGCCCCTATGCTTCGATCGACGCCTATGTTCGCGACAACATGATCAACAGAATTCTTCAGGAGTTGAGCCTGTTTCGGCGCCCTGATGTCGTCCTGTCGGCAGGTTTCCTCAGCATGGCGCTGCTGTTCATCGGCGCGCTTGCGCCAGCCGTCATCTGCGCCAGGCCGCAAGGCCGAAGCCGGCCTCTCGTCATATTGACCCTGTTCTCGCTGCTCTCGCTGGCGCTTGCGATCGGTTATGTCCGCTACTACCGCTACCTGCCGATCTTTTCCGGCATTGGCCTGATCTTCGCGCTGGCGGGCCTCCTGCCGAATGCGGGGTTGGGTCGCTATTTGACATCCCCGGTGCCGACGGCATCGCGCGGATACGCACTGATCCTGCCCGGTCTCGCTTTATCCGGAGCAATGGTGCTGTACCACCTGTCGGTAAAACCGGCGCAAGCGGCGGTTCCCGCGGCCGAACTTGCCGACGGCTGCTATTACAGCCCTTTTGAGCCGGAACAGGGTTGGCCGTCCGGCGCCGTCGTTCTTTCTCCACCGCTGATCGGCTCGCGTTTCGTCGCCCTTGCCGAAGGTCCCAAAGTGGTGACGATCCCCAACCATCCATCGGCCAAGGGCATCGAGCGAAGCTATCGTTTTCTGGATCCGGCGACCGCCGATCCACGCGCGATACTGGATGCCTCCAAGGCAACGCATGTCGCGATTTGCGCCTGGCGCGGCCCGCCATTGCCGGGATTGGAAGCCGCCTATCCATTCGCGGCGGGCCTGATTGAAGGCCGGCCGCCCACATGGTTGCAGGAGTGCCCGACGAAAGCTTCGTCGCCGCTGCGGATCTACAGCTATCGCAATGCCGATGGATCAGATGCCGCGTGCCCGACTTCGACGCTCGCCGCTCAAGCCCGGCCGTAGAGCGGCACCAGCGTTCCGCTCATCGCCTGGTTGGCCGGCGAGGCGAGATAGGCGATGGCTTCGGCCGCCGCCTCGAGGCTGACCCATTTGCTGAAATCGGCATCCGGCATATCGGCGCGGTTTGCCGGCGTGTCGAGCGTCGACGGGGCCACGGCATTGACCAGGATGCCCTTGGCCTTGAGCTCTTCGGCCATCGCCACCGTCATGGCCGCCACGGCCGCCTTGCTGGCCGTGTAGGCAACCATGCCGGCGCCGCGCCTGGGGTCGAGCCCGGCGCGCGCTGTGACATTGACGATGCGGCCTGACGTGCCCGACGCCAGCATCGAGCGGATCGCCGCGCGACTGCACAGGAAGGTGGTGCGGGCGTTGGTGTCCATCATCTCGGCAAAAGACGCCGATTCGATCTTTTCCACCGGCGCCATGGCGAAGCCGCCGGCAAGATGGATCGATCCCCACAAGGCAGGAACCTGGGCATAGAAGGCTTCAACCTTGGCGGAGTCCGACAGGTCGACATTGTGCGCCAGCTTGACGTTGTCGTGTGCGGTGAAAGGAAATTGCTGGGGTGCCGCGGCGTGTGCGTTCGGCACGTGGCAGACGGCGCCCTGTTCCAGCAGCCGGCCAACCACCGCACCGCCGAGCGCGCCGGTCCCACCGGTCACAACGATATGCCTGCCTTGAAGTGTTTCCGTCATCCTGGACCGCTCCTGTCGTGTTTTTATGATTGTGTCGCTTGTTGTGCCGCCCCGACGCGAAGCGTCGCGCCTTTCGGGCGATCGCTCAATTGATATCTCGACATGGCAGCCGTCGCGTCTTTGCATGCGTCGCTACGCATATTATGGTAATCGCGTCGCTATGCGGCCGTTGCGGTGCAACAGCTGAGCCGACAAAGGATCCGATGCAGACGAGAAAATCAACGCTGGGCTGAAGCCTTCAATCGACGGTGATTTCGATGACGCAAGGCAATCCGGTTGCCCGGGCGCGCTTCAGGGTCTGCGGCAAAGCGTCGATATCGGCGAGCCGTTCCGCGCCGATGCCATAGGCTTCGGCCAACTTGCAGAAATCCGGCGGCGCCGGCGAGACCCCGACGGGCTCGACGCCGACATCGAGCATCGAGGTCTCGATCTCGCGATAACCCCTGTTGTTCCAGACCACGAAAATGACCGGCGCCTGGGCATCGAGCGCCGCGCCAAGTTCAGGCAAGGTGAACTGGAATCCGCCATCGCCGGTCAGGCAGACAACCGGCACGTCGGGCACGGCAAGTGCGGCACCGATCGCCGCCGGCGGGCCGTAACCAAGCGCGCCGAAGCCGGTGGCGGCGTTGAACCAGCCGCCCGGCCGGTCGTGATCGTAATAGAGGTTGGCGGCGTAGACCGGCTGCGTCGAATCGCCGACGACGATGGCGCCCGGCAAGGCATCGCGGATCATTTCCACGGCACGCACCTGTGCCAGATAGGCCGGGCTCAACTCGGCGAACGCCGCGTCCCGTGCGGCGGCGGCGCGCGCCTTGCCGTCTGGGGCGGCAGGATGAGAGGGGCCGATGGCGGCGAGCAAGGCTTCGATCGCCTCGGCGCAGTCGGCCTGAATCCCGACTGTTACCGGGCGCCGCGCGAGCTGGTCGGCGCCGATATCGATGCGAATCAGGTTGGAAGGCAGCACAAAGCCACCGTCACCATAGCCGTCATAGTCGGTCGGGCCGAATTCGGTGCCGGCGGCAATCACCAGATCGGCCTCGGCCATCAGGGCGCGAACCGCCTTCAGGCTTGGGCTTGCCGGCACGCAGAGCGGGTGGCGGTGCAGCAGGCCACGCGCATTGGTGGTCTCGACGACCGGCGCGCCCAGTGTCTCGGCCAGCCGCCGCAGCGCCGGCTCGGCCCGCTTGGCGCCGCCACCAGCCAGGATCAGCGGACGGCGCGCGGCGGTGACAACCTTGGCCGCGCTGGCAATGGCTGCGCCATCTGGCGCCGGTGGTGCCGCGTTGCTCAGCAGTGCCGCGATGTCGTCGGCCGGCTTGACCATGACATCGGTCGGGATCTCGATATGCACCGGGCCCGGCCGCGACGATGAAAACAGCGCGAAGGCCTGCGCCAGCGCGTCAGGCAATTCGCTGGCCTGGGTAACGCGCCGCGACAACAGCGCCACCTTTTCCATCATGCCGTGCTGGTCCGGCAGCTCATGCAGGAAGCCCAGCCCCTTGCCCAGCGTCGGCATTGCATTGACGCCCGATATGACCAGCATCGGCACCGAATCGGCGCGCGCCTGGCCCATGGCGGTGATGGTGTTGGTCAGCCCCGGTCCGGTGATGACGAAGGCGACGCCTGGCCGGCCGCTGGCGCGGGCATAGCCGTCGGCCATGAAGCCGGCGCCCTGTTCGTGGCGCGGCGTGACATGGCGGATTTTCGAGCGCGCCAGGCCGCGGTAGAGCTCGACCGTGTGGACGCCCGGAATGCCGAAGACGGTATCGACGCCATGCGCTTCGAGCAGCGTGATCAGCGCTTCGCCTAGTGTTGTCATTGGTTGCCTTCCCTTAGAGCCGATCACTGTTCGCAAACAGTGATCGGCTCGGTTCTTTGTTTTCAACGCAATTCCGGACGGAAAACCGCATCTCACTTTTCCTGGAATTGCTTTGGCGGCGCGAGGCCCAGTTCGGCCTCGACAGTCTTGATGCCAATCGCCGCCAATTCGCCGGGCGAGAACATCTCGCCGGCCAGGCAGCCTTCTATCCAGAGCCCGTCGATGATCGCATTGATCGCGATGGCATGGTGGCGCAACTGGCTTGCGTCCGGCTCGCGCCGTTCGGCGGCGAGCACCTCGGCCACAACGGCTTCCACCTCATTGCGAAAGCCAAGGTAGCCTTCGCGGTGGGCGCGAGCGAGGCTTGGATCCGCACCGGCGCGGCCGATGAAGGTCGCCCAGAGTGAAAACACCCGCGCGTCGATGATCGGCACGTTGAGGTTGGCGGTGACGAAAGCTGCAAGGCGCTGGCGCGGCGAGGCATCTTCCATGACCAACGCCGCTTTCGCCTGCTCGGTCATGCGGCCCATCAGCGCGGCATAGGCTTCATGCAGCAGTTCTTCCTTGCCGGGGAAATAGTGCCGGATCAGCCCGGCGGTGACGCCGGCGCGCAATGCGATGGTGCGCAAGGTGGCGCCCTGCAGGCCACGTTCCGCGACGCTGTCCAGAGTTGCCTCGATCAGATCCTGCCGCCGCCGCTCCTCGCCCTCGCGGCGGAACCTGCGGCGGGATGGCGCATTCATTGGCGCAGAATCGGCCGCGTCAGGCATGTCGGCCCGCCTTCGCAGGCGATGCAGAGCGCATCCGCCTCGAAGATCTCGACCGTGCAGCCGGCGGCTTCCATCGCGGCCTTGGTCTTTGGAAAGCCTGCGACGGCAATGACCTTGAGCGGGTTGGTCGGCAGCACGTTCAGGCTGAGGCCGTTGGAGGCCGCGAACTCTTCGGCGTCGCCTTCGACCATACGGATGCCGCGCGCCTTCAGCATCTGATAGAACGGGGCCGGCAAAAGCGGTGAATAGACCAAAGCGAGATCGTCGGCCAGCGGGCTGATCACCGACATCAGATGCAGGCAGGCCTCTTCGCCCTGCCACAGCGGAAGGTCAAAGCCGTAGACGGAAACGCCCAGCGGCGTCAGCAGGTTGGAGACCTGCTGGATACCTTCCTGGTTGGAACGGACACCGCGTCCGATCGCCAGCGTGCTGGCATCCAGCCAGACACAGTCCCCGCCTTCGACCTGGCCTGGGGCCTCGACGCGGCCGAGGATCGGGATGCCCAGTCTGATGTAGGTTTCCTCATGCAGCGAGGGCTCGCTGGCGCGCAACGGCTTGCCCATGGACAGAATCAGTGCGCCGCGGTCGGTCATCAGCGATGGGTCGTGCGTGAACACCGAATCCGAAAGTCCATCGGCCCTGTCCTCGATCCATTCGATTTCGGCGCCGGAGGCCGCCACCAGTTCAGCAAGGGCAGCATGCTGCGATGCCGCTTTCGCCGGACTGAATCCTGGGCCATAGTGCCAGGCATCTCTGTCGGCGTCGCGCATCGCGTTGGCCGCCGACCGCATCAGCACGCGTCGCAGCGGCGCTGCCATGGATTGTGATCCGAAAGCGCTCATCGAAGCCCTTTTTCCGCTGAAAAAAACCGAGAAAATTTCATGGAGGGCTATTTATACACTTGCACAACAAGCTCGCAAGTGCCGTAATGAGCGGGATTGACGGGCTCGCGCCGTTGGGTCCATGCTGAAGTCTGGAGCGGGGCAGTACAGCGTATATGTTGATTAGCCGGATAGACGTTCGACGAACTGCCGCCGATGCAGAGGCCAGCCGGTGAGCGCGGTGGAAGCTGCCGCAGTCTCATCGGGCAAGGCGCAGAACGGCGCCGCTGAAGCCATCCATGTCGAAAACCTGCACAAGAAATTCGGCCAGCTGCACGTGCTGAAGGGCGTGTCGCTGTCGGCGCGCGACGGCGAGGTGATCGCCATCATCGGCGGCTCGGGTTCGGGCAAATCGACGCTGCTGCGTTGCATCAACTGCCTGGAAAATCCGACCAGCGGCATCATCCGTGTCAATGGCGAGGAGATCAAGCTCAAGGCGGACAGCCATGGCCACACCGTTCCGGCCGACCGCAGGCAGATCGAGCGCATCCGCTCCAAGCTCGGCATGGTGTTCCAGAACTTCAACCTGTGGAGCCACATGACGCTGATCGAAAACGTCATCGAGGTTCCCGTGCACGTGCTCGGCGTCAAGCGCGACGAGGCCATCGTCCAGGCCGAAAAGCTGCTGGCGCGCGTCGGGCTCGCTGAAAAGCGCGACGTCTATCCAGCCTATCTTTCGGGCGGCCAGCAGCAGCGCGCCGCGATCGCCCGCGCGCTCGCCATCAATCCGCGCGTCATGCTGTTCGACGAGCCGACCTCGGCGCTCGACCCCGAACTGGTCGGCGAGGTGCTGAAGGTTATCGGCGATCTGGCGCGCGAAGGCCGCACCATGGTGCTGGTCACCCATGAGATGAAGTTTGCCCGCGAGGTCGCGACCCACGTCGTCTATCTCTACAACGGGCTGGTCGAGGAAGAAGGGCCGCCGGAGCAGATCTTCGGCGCGCCGAAATCCGAAAGGCTCAAGCAGTTCATCCGCAACATCGGCTAGGAAAGCCGGGACGGAAGAAAACCGGGAACCGACAACAAACTGGGAGTTTGAAAATGAAGACTGTTCTGAAGACATTCGCCGCAGCGCTGCTGCTCGGCGTCGCCGCCATGGGCGTGGCCAAGGCCGATCCGGTCAAGATCGGCGTCGCCGCCGAGCCGTATCCGCCCTTCACCTCGCCCGACGCTTCGGGCAAATGGGTCGGCTGGGAGATCGAGTTCATCGACGCCGTGTGCGCCGAGGAGAAGCTCGACTGCGTCATCACGCCCGTCGCCTGGGACGGCATCATCCCGGCGCTGACCACCAAGAAGATCGACCTCATAGTTTCCTCGATGTCGATCACCGACGAGCGCAAGAAGACGATCGACTTCTCGGACAAGTACTACAACACGCCGACGGCGATCATCGGACCGAAGGACCAGAAGTTCGGCGCCACGCCGGACGACCTCAAGGGCAAGGTGGTCGGCGTCCAGGTGTCGACCGTGCACGCTGTCTACGCCAAGAAGCACTTCGGCGCCACGGCTTCCGAGATCAAGGAATACCAAACCCAGGACGAGGCCAACCAGGATCTCGCCGCTGGCCGCCTCGACGCGGTGCAGGCCGATTCCATCGCGCTCGGCGAATTCCTCAAGTCGGACCAGGGCAAGGCCTGCTGCGACCTGAAGGGCATGGTGGCTCCGGATCTCGAGGTGCTCGGACCCGGCGTCGGCGCCGGCGTGCGCAAGGAAGACACCGAGCTGAAGGGCAAGATCAACGCCGGCATCAAGGCAATCCGCGCCAACGGCAAATATGACGCGATCTCGAAGAAGTACTTCGATTTCGACATTTACGGTGCCGACGCGCAGTCGAACTGACGCCCCTCGCATGAGCCGGAGGGCATGACGCCAAAGTCGTGCTCTCCGGCCTATCTTACCCACGCATGCTTGCCGCCGGCCGCTGGCGTCGGCGGACAAAGCCAGCAATCCGGGGGCAAAGCTGATCGACGCGTTTCTTCCGGCCTCGGCGGCCGGTATCATCGAACTTCTCTCGCCCGCGCCCGTCGGCTGGGGCGGCACACTCATGCTCGGGCTGCTGCATTCGCTGGAGATTGCCGTCGGCGCCACGATCGTCGGCCTGCTCATCGGGATCTGCGGCGCCTATGGCAAGCTCTATGGCGGACCTGTCGTGCGTGACCTGCTCGCGGTCTACACCACCGTGGTGCGCGCCGTACCGGAACTGGTGCTGATCCTGCTGCTCTACTATGCCGGCACCGATCTGATAAACCAGGTGCTGACCGCGATGGGTTACCAGCGTGTCGATATTAGCGGGCTGGTCGCCGGCATAGCCGTGCTCGGCTTCTGCCAGGGCGCCTATTCGACAGAGGTCATGCGCGGCGCGATCCTCGCCATCCCGCAGGGCCAGATCGAAGCCGCCCGCGCCTTCGGCATGTCTCCCGGCCTTCTCTTGCGGCGCATCACGCTGCCAGCGATGCTGCCCTTTGCCATTCCAGGCCTCGCCAATCTGTGGCTGATCGCGACCAAGGACACCGCGCTGCTGGCTGTCGTCGGCTTCTTCGAACTGACGCTGGCGACACGGCAGGCGGCAGGCGTCACCAAGGCCTATCTGATATTCTATCTCGCCGCCGGCGTGCTCTATCTCGCGGTGACGCTGTTTTCGAACTTCCTGCTTGGCCGCGCCGAGAAATGGGCGCGGCGCGGCATGCCTTCGGCTAAGGAGGCACGCTGATGGCGGGCGAAGCGGCCATCATCAACACGGCGGCGCGCGCCTCGCTCTGGCTGCAGCCGCACCGCATCGTCCTCATCCTGATCGCGCTGGCGCTGGTGCTGTCGGCCGCCTTTTTCATGCGCTGGAACTGGCTGCCGCAATATTGGGAAATGGGCCTGATGGGCATCTGGCGGGCCCTGTGGATCCTGGCCGTCACTTGCGCGCTCGGCTTCCTAATCGCCGTGCCGGTCGGGCTGGCGCAGGCCGCCGGTTCGATCTGGGTCGCGGCGCCGGCGAAAGTCTTCTGCACCATCATCCGCGGCACGCCGCTGCTTCTGCAGCTGTGGCTGCTCTATTACGGGCTGGGCTCGCTGTTCCCGCAATATCCATGGATACGCGATTCCTGGATGTGGCCCTATCTGAGGCAGGCATGGCCGTACGGCGTTCTGGCTCTCACCCTGTCCTTCGCCGGTTACGAGGGTGAGGTCATGCGCGGCGCCTTTGCCGGCGTGCCCCAGGGACAGCTGGAAGCCGCCCGCGCCTTCGGCATGAGCCGCTGGAAGATCCTCCGGCGCATCTGGCTGCCGCAGGCCTTCTACCGGGCGCTGCCGACGCTGACCGGCGAGACCGTGCTGCAGTTGAAGTCGACGCCGCTGGTGGCGACGATCAGCGTGATCGATATCTTCGCCGTCGCAGGCAAGGTGCGGCAGGACACCTACCTTACCTACGAGCCCTTGCTGCTGCTGGCGTTGATCTATATGGCGATCACCGGCATCCTGGTCCTGGCTCTCAGCCGGATCGAGGCGCGGATCCCGGTCAAGATCGGCTAGGATTTTAGGGAGTAGTCAGTAGTGAGTAGTCCGAAGGCGCTCGTTTCTGCTACTCGCTAATCCCTACTCACTACTCACTACTCACTAAAGGCGATTGCGATGCAACTCAGTCTCGACCAGGCAAGAGGACTGTGCCGGATGGCGGCACTCGGCGCCGGCGCCAATGAGGAGGCGGCGCAGTCGCTCACCGCGTCGATCATCGCCGCCGAGGCGGAAGGGCTTTCGACAGTCGGACTGTCGCATTTCATCGATTATCTCGAAGCCCTGGAGGCCGGGCGCATCGACGGCAACGCCGATCCGGTGATCACCAGGCCGGCGCTGGCCGTCTATCTTTCCGACGCACGCGGTGGACTGGCGCATACCGGCTTCGACCGGACGATCGACGACCTTGCCAAGGCGGCAAAGCTGTTCGGCGTCGCCATCTTCTCGCAGAAAAACGCCTATACATGCGGCGCGCTCGGCTACTTCACCGGAAGGCTGGCGACACAGGGGCTGGTCTCCTTCGCCGCCACCAACGGCCCGGCCGTTCTTGCCGGCTCGGGCTCGGTCAAGCCGGTCTATTGCACCAATCCGATGTCGTTTGCCGCGCCCGCCGCCGACGGCGCACCGCTGGTCATCGACCAGTCATCGAGCGCCACCGCCTTCGTCAACATCCGCAAGGCGGCCGAAGACGGCAAGAAGATTCCCGAAGGCTGGGCGCTCGACGCCAGCGGCAACCCGACCACCGACCCGGCCGCCGCCATGAAGGGCGCCATGCTTGCCTTTGGCGGCCAGCGCGGCGCCAACATCGCGCTGATGGTCGAAGTGTTGGCTGCGGGCATTTCCGGGGCCAACTGGTCGCTCGACGCGCCCTGGTTCACCGGCGGGCCCGACAGCCCCGGCACCGGCCTGTTCGTGCTGGCTATCGAGCCCAAGCTGCTCGATCCGGATTTCGAACAGCGCATGAAGGACCAGCTCGACCGCCTGCGCCGCCGCTTCGGCGTGCATGTGCCGGGCCGCGCCCGGGCGGAAGCCGCCGAGAAGGCGCAGGCGCGCGGCATCACCGCGCCCAAGGCGGTGGTGCAGCGTATTTCCGAATTCGCCGAGCGCTATTCGGCCTGAATTCCGACGACGAATGCCTGGCCGGTGCCGGCCTTCAACAGTGACTGTCACCGGGGATATTCGAGCTGCATGGCGACGAAGTCGGCCGTGCGTGCACCGTGGCGAGCCGAGATATCCTGAAGCGCCTGGTCAAGCGCCCTCGCCGGCCGCAAATCGGCCATTGCCGGGACTAGCCGGTCCACCGGCCAGTCGGTGGTGACCTGGTCAGGCAAGATACGCAAGCCGTCGCGGCTGACGATCGCGCCGTCCTTGCCCGCGAATGTGACCGCGCCGGAGCGAAAGGTTCGCGACCAGGCGTCGGCGACCAGCGCCAGCGACACCTCATCCATGCCTGATGTCAGCGGGATGCCGAGCTGCTCGTGATCCCGAACGGCAAGCGTGTTGCCGATCGCCGTCAGCGCGAACGGGCGGGTGAACTTGAAGGCGCCACTGTCATGCCGCGCATCCCAGTGCGCCAGGCCCAGATCATGGCTGACGGCTTCGGCCTTGTCCCGGCCGGCGATGGCCTCGATCAGGGTCAGCATCATCGGCATCGATGCGGTGATCCCTGTTGTCGTCGCGACACCCTGATCGACGACGAAGCGCCGGTCGGCGACATAGTGGATCGCAGGATGTTTTTCGCGGAGCTCGCCGACGGAATACCAATGGGTCGTCGCCCGCTTGCCGTCGAGCAACCCGCTGGCGCCCACCACCTTGGCGCCGGCGCAGATGCCGATCACCATGGCGCCTTTGGCCGCCTGGCTCCTGATCCATTTCAGCACGTCGGCATCGTCGTCGCGCATCATGGCCGGGACGATGACGTAGTCGGCGCCGTCCGGGTGCTCGGCGTCGAACGCTGCCGTCGTCGCATCGGGCTCGATCTGCAAGGCCGGGTGCAATCTCATCGGTCCGGGCTGTGTTGCCAGCGCCACGACATCGGCGACATCAGCGCGCCGCAGGATGCCGTAAGGCATGAGATAATCGGTTGTTTCGGTGCCGTCGTTGATGCCGATGATGGCGATCAAGGGGTGCTGGCGCTTCGGCGGCTTCAATGCCGCAAGCGTCGCGGCGGCCTCCTTCACATCGATTGCCGGCTGAACGGCAGCCTGGGACGCCGCCGGCAGCGACAGCAGCCATGCGGAACCCAATGCGAGGACGGCCACTACGATGCAGAGCCCAGCCCACAGCATGATACGCAAATTCATGATCCGGTCCTTCCGATCGAAACGCTTGACCATCAGCCTAGCTGCGGTAGGACTTGTCCGAAATGACATATATCGCGCAAAAACTGCCATGATCCGCAAGATTGCCATCATCATTCACCCCGGCTTCCAATTGCTGGATGCGGCCGGCCCGGCGGCGGCCTTCGAGCTGGCAGAAGGTTTTTGCGTCGGCAGCTATACGCTCGATATACTGGCGCCCGGCGGCGGCGAGATCGAGAGCTCATCCGGCATGCGGCTCGCGGCTCGGCCTTTGTCGACGGAAGAGCCGCTCGACACCGCCATCATCTCCGGTGGCGAAATCATTCGCTCCATGGCTGCCGCCCAGGAGATCGTCGCCTGGCTCCAGCGCACGGGTGTACGGCGCACGGCGAGCGTGTGCACAGGCGCCTATCTGCTGGCGGAAGCTGGACTTCTCGATGGCAGGCGCGCCACCACCCACTGGTGGAGCACGCACGATTTTGCACGCCGCTACCCTGCGGTGAAACTCGATGCGGAGCGGATCTTCGTCAGGGATGGCAGCGTGTGGACCTCGGCCGGCATTTCGGCCGGCATCGACCTGGCATTGGCGCTCATCGAGGATGATCTTGGCCCGGCCATGGCGCGACGCGTTGCCCAGCAGCTTGTCGTGCATCAACGCCGCCCCGGCGGCCAGTCGCAATTCTCCGCGCTCGTCGAACTCGGCGGGCGGACAGGCCGGTTTATCGAGCTGATCGGATGGATGCGCACGGCGCTTGCCCAACCGCTGACCGTGGAGTGCCTTGCCGATCGTGCCGCCATGAGCCCGCGGCATTTTGCGCGCGCCTTCAAGGCGGAAACCGGCACCACTCCGGCCAAGGCCGTGGAACGAATTCGCCTGGAGAGCGCGCGGATTGCGGTGGAAACAGGCTCCATGTCGCTCGATCGCATCGCGGAAGAGAGCGGCTTCGGCGATGCCGGGCGAATGCGCCGCGCTTTCCTGAGAAGCTTTGGCCAGCCGCCGCAGGCGCTCAGGCGAGCAGCGGCGGTTTCCCGCAATGGCGGCCGATGACGTCCCTTACCGCATTCATGTCGCCCCCTTCGGTGCGATTTTTCCACCTTTGTGAACCTTCCTGCATGTCGCGGCGACCAATGGATGTCCGGGTCGGGTTTGCCCGGTCGGTGTCGTCTGTCGAATGCGTCCAGGGCTGGGGCGGGCGTCTTACGCCATGCTGATACCGTCTCAGGTCAGGTCGCCTCGTTGGACCCTGGTTTCGGCATGAGCTACACCCGGAAAACCCCGCTTCGGCGGGGTTTTCTGCGTTTCGTGCTGCTGGTGATCGTCTGGTTCCACTTGATAACCTGAGCCAGGGTTTTTCGGGTGCTGAAAAGTCGCTTTTGTGGGCCGCGATCCTGCTCTTCTTCGTCGGTCGACGCCTGCATCGGCAAGGCATTCCGACAAGCTTTCAAGAGGCGTGACGCGACGACGCGTCACCCTTTGCCTTTGGCGCAAAACCGACTATGAAACGGCTTCAGCCAAGCCATCTGGAAAGCGCGCCGGAGCCAGCCATGACCGAAATCCTGCAGACTCCCAAACTCGTCGTCGTCTTTGGCGGGTCTGGCTTTGTCGGCCGCCATGTCGTGCGTGCGCTGGCCAAGCGTGGCTACCGCATCCGGGTCGCTTGCCGGCGGCCCGATCTTGCCGGCCATTTGCAGCCGCTCGGCAATGTCGGCCAGATCCAGCCGGTGCAGGCCAATGTGCGCGTGCGCTGGTCGGTCGACCGCGCCGTGCAAGGCGCCGACCATGTCGTCAATCTCGTCGCCATCCTGCATGAGACCGGCCGGCAGAAATTCCCCGCCGTGCACGAATTCGGCTCCCGCGCCGTCGCCGAGGCGGCGCGCTCGGTTGGTGCCGGGCTGACCCATATTTCGGCGCTTGGCGCCGATCTGGACTCCGAATCGGACTATGCACGCACCAAGGCGCTTGGCGAAAAGGCCGTGCTGGAGACGATCCCCGACGCCGTGATCTTCCGGCCGTCGATCAATTTCGGACCGGAAGACAGCTTCTTCAATCGCTTTGCCAGCATGGCGCGCTATTCGCCGGTGCTGCCGCTGATCGGCGGCGGCCAGACGAAATTCCAGCCGGTCTATGTCGGCGACGTCGCCGAAGCGGTGGCGCGCTCGGTCGACGGCAAGATCGATCGCGGCCAGATCTATGAGCTTGGCGGCCCCAATGTGCTCACGTTCAAGGAGTGCATGGAAGAGCTGCTCACCGTGATCGAGCGCAAACGCCTGCTGGTGCCGGTGCCGTGGTGGGTGGCCAACATCCAGGCCTCAATCCTCGGCCTGCTGCCCAACCCGCTGCTGACCAAGGACCAGGTGATGCAGCTGCGCGAGCACAACATCGTTTCGGAAGCCGCCACTAAGGCCAACCGGACGCTCGCCGGGCTCGGCATCCAGCCGCAATCGATCGCAACGATCCTGCCCAGCTACCTCTGGCGCTTCCGCGCCGCCGGCCAGTTCCAGCAGCGCAAGCCCGCGGCATAACTCCAGAGAGTCTTGCCCCTCAACGACGTCGAGGGGTGACCTGCATCGGCAGCCCGCCTTGCGGCTGCGTGGTCAGCTTCTGCACCGGCCAGGGTTTCGTTTCAGCCGTGGTGTCGAAGCGGAAGCGCGACAACAGGATGGCGAGCGCGATGATCGCTTCCTGCATGGCGAAGCTGGCGCCGATGCAGACGCGCGGCCCCGCGCCGAACGGCAGATACTGGAAGCGGTCGATCTTCTCGCGGTTGCCCGGGTGGAAGCGCTCGGGCAGGAAGGCATCGGGCCTGTCCCACAGTTTCCTGTGGCGGTGGACGACCCAAGGCATGACCAGCACGGCCGCGTGCCTGGGGATATAAAGATCCTTCCACATCTCCGGCTCGATCGGCTCGCGGTTGATCGAGGGTGCCGGCGGATAGAGCCGGAGCGCCTCGTCGAAGACGGCGCGGGTCAGCGGCATGGCGTCGAGCCACTTGGTCGGATCGGGTTCGCGCGCCAGCACCTCATCGATCTCCTGCTCGACCCGATTGCGCTCCCATGGCGATTCGGCGAGGCAGTAAAGCGTCCAGCCGAGCGCCCGCGCGGTGGTTTCGTGGCCGGCGCCGATGAAGGTGATGATGTTGTCCTCGACCTCCGACCGCGTCAGCCCGTCGGGACCTTCGGCCTTGAGCAGCAGCGTCAGGAAATCCTGCTGCACGCCATCGGGATCGCGCCTGAACTTCTCTTCGCGCATCTTGACCGTGTCGGTCACGATCTTGCGGAAATAGGCCATCGTCTTGCGGCCGCGGATGCGGGTCAGCCGCGGCAGCCAGTCGGGCGCGCGCAACAGATCGAGCGGATCGACGCGGCCCATGGTCTCGAACAGGCGGTCGATCTCGTTGGCGAAACTGCCCGGCTCGCCCGCGATCTCGCCTGAGAACAGCGTCTCGGCGAGGATATCGTAGGTGAGCAATGTCATGTCATGGGCGATGTCTGATATACCGCCCTCTTCGTAGCGGGTGACGAACTCCCTGGTGCGCTTCAGCATCGGCTGGGCAAAGCCGAAGATATGGCGCGGCGTGAACACCGGCGCCATCGCCTTGCGCGACCGCTTCCACACCTCGCCCTCGGCGGTCAGCAGGCCATCGCGCAGGATCGGCCGCAGGATCTTCTGGCGCACCGTCGCCATCTTGTAGTTCCTGGCGTTGTCGACCAGCACATGTCGGATGAGGCCGGGATCGTTGGCGACGATCAGATGGCCACCGACGCCATTCGCGGAAATCCACGGCTCGTTATAGGTATGCTCCCCCCACAATTCGAGCGGATTGCGATAGACGATGCGGATCATCTCCAGCGTCGAAGGCGGAGTCGTGCGCGGCTTCGGCGCGGGAGGAACAAAGGGGGCGGGCTGAGTGTCCATGAAGTGCTCCGCTGCTCGCATCAATGTAGTGGCTGGCGATCCCGACGTCCATGTGACCGGACGGCGGGCAAATCGCGGTGCGAAGCAGACGCTCCGTTCATCCGATCTTGACCCTTTCGCTGGGCGCCGCGCTTGTCCGCCGGGACGCTCTGCCGTAGTGACAGTCACAAAGAGATACCGCCTGACAAGGGAGCCCGCCTTGAAGCACCAGTTGAACATCATCATCGGCAGCACGCGGCCCGGCCGCGCCGGCCCGGTTTTTGCCGAATGGCTGGAGACATTCGCGCGCCAGCACGGGAAATTCGAGCCGGTGCTGACCGACATCGCCACGTTCCACCTGCCGGTGCTGGACGAGCCGCACCATCCAAGGCTTGGCAATTATCAGAACGACCACACCAAGGCCTGGTCGAAGGCGATCGACGCCGCGGACGCCTTCGTCTTCGTGGCGCCGGAGTATAATTATTTCGCGGCGCCAGCGATCGTCAACGCGATCGACTATTTGCTGCGCGAATGGAAGTACAAGCCGGCCGCCATTTTCAGCTATGGTGGCGTCTCCGGCGGCCTGCGCGCGGCGCAGGCGCTGAAGCCGCTTTTGACGTCGGTGGGGATCATGCCGATTCCGGAAGGCGTCGCGCTGCCGATGTATCAGAAGCTGCTTGATGAGAACGGCGCCTTCAACGCCAGCGAACAGGTGATCGGCGGCGCCAAGGCCATGCTGGACGAACTGTTGCGCTGGAGCGAGGCGTTGAAGCCGCTACGCGCTGCCTGAAAGCGCCGGTATTTGGCCAAACGCCCTGGCTTGCTCGCGCCATAAAGAGGTGGAATGGTCGGCAGGTGACTGAGCCGGGGGCGGTTCGACTTGCGCTTGCTGTTTGCCTTGCTGCTGACGATTGCGACCACCGCCACCGCGGTGGCGGAACGGCGCGTGGCGCTGGTCATGGCCGATAACGACTACCGGCTGGTCCGGCCGCTGGCCAATCCCGTCCATGACGGCGAGGCAATGGAAGCCGCGCTGAAGAAGCTCGGCTTCGAAGTCATCCTCGAAACCAACCGGGACCTTCGGCGCATGCGGCGCGCGCTCGACGACTTTCGCCAGGATGCCAAGGGCGCCGATGTCGCGCTGGTCTATTTCTCCGGCCATGGCGTCGAGATTTCAGGCGACAACCGCCTATTGCCGGTCGATGCCGACGCGTCCTCGCTCGATCAGCTAAACAAGACCAGCATGCCGCTGGAGGAGGTGCGCGATGCCGTCGCCGCAACCGCCAAGGTCGGGCTGATCGTTCTCGACGCCTGCCGCAGCGATCCCTTCTCGGCAAGCAGCGGCGATGGTCGCGGCGCGACTTCGCTGGCCAAGGATGTCGCCGACAAGATCAAGCCAGGCCTCGGCCGCGTCGGCCGCGCGGAAAACATCCTGTTCGCCTTTTCAGCCGCACCCGGCGAGACGGCAGCCGACGGAACCGGAGAGAATTCGCCCTTCACGACTGCGCTGACCAAATATCTCGGCACGGATGGATTGGAGATCCGCTCGGTGCTGACCTTGGTGCAGCAGGAGGTCTATGACGTGTCGCGCGGCAAGCAGTTGCCCTATGTCGAAAGCGGCCTGCCGAAACTCTTCTTTGCCGCGGCGGCCAAGGAACAGTTGCCGGAGCGCGAACGGCTGCTGCTCGCCATGGCCGACGTGACCCCGGAAATGCGCGGCGAGGTCGAACAGATCGCCAGCGATGCCGACATGCCGCTGGCGCCGCTCTATGGCGCGCTGATCAGCTCCGACACCGGCCATCTCTCCGCCGATAGCCTGAATGCCCGGCTGCGCGAGGCCGCCGACGCCTTCGTCAAGGTGCGCAGCGAAATGAAGACGCTCGCCTCCGACGATCCGCGGGTGGCGGAATTGCGCCGGCAGGCCGAGGAGCAGCTTTCGCTCGGCGCCTTCGATGGCGCCCGCGTCTTGCTCGCCAAGGCCGCCGACATCGACAATGTGTCGCGCCAGGCGCTGAAGAGCAATTTCGTCAGCCGCACCCTGTCGGAGGCCGCGACGCGTTTCCTGTCCGGGGGTGCGGCACGCGCCGACCTCGACTACGCCACGGCCATTGGTGACTATGAAACGGTGCTGTCGCTTTATGGCGAGGCCGGGCAGACCTCGCTCAACCTGGAACAGGCCGACCGCCAGAGCCGCACGCTGGAGGAACTCGGTATTCTCTATACGACGGTGGGCAATGTCGAGGCGGCCGGCCGGGCCTTTACCGCGCTGTTGGCCAACCTTGAGCAGCGGTCGCGCCAGGAGACCGACCCCAGCCTCAAGCGCGATCTCGCCATCAGCCATATCAAGCTCGCCAACATAAGGATGGTGCAAGGCGATCTGCCAACCTCCCTGGAACACTATGAGGCGGCCCGGGACATGCTGCAGGACCTGACCGCAAGCGTGCCGGACGAGAAAGGCTGGCTCGGTGATCTTGCCATGGCCAACGACAAGATCGGCAACGTGCTGGCGACGCAGGGCGATGTGGGTGAGGCGGCCAACGCCTATCAGCAAAGCCTGTCGATCAAGCAGAAATTGGCCGACGCCGAGCCGAACAACGCCTATCGGCTGGGCGACCTGACCATAAGCTATGATGAAATCGGCGACCTTGCCCGGACCACCGGACAGTTGGACGGCGCCCAGACGGCCTTTAAAGAGAGCCTGAGAATTCGGGTAGCGCTGGCCGAGAACAAACCCGATGACCCTGAGCGCCAGCGGGCTGTTTCCGTCAGCCATGACAGGATCGGTGACCTGCTGCGCCAGCGCGGCGACGCCGCTGGTGCGCTCGCGGCCTACAGCAAGAGCCAGGCGATCGCCGAGCAACTGGTGCGCCGTGACCCCAACGACACCGACTTGAAGCGCGACCTGTCGATCAACTACGCCAAGGTCGGCAACGCGCTCAATGACCAGGAGAACTGGCCGGCAGCGCTGGCTTCCTATCAGCAAGCGCAGGCCGTCGCGCATGAACTTGCCGCAGGCGACCCCGGCAATACCGACTGGCAGCGCGACCTGTCGGTCTGCCTGGAAAAAGTGGCCGGCGTGCTTGAAGCCCAGGGCGATGTCAGCGGCGCACTGCAAAACTACCAGGACAGTCTTGCCATTGCCGACCGGCTGGCCAAGCTCGACCCGGCCAATTCCGACTGGCAACGCGACCTTTCAATCACGCTCTCGGAGATCGGCATGCTGGAAACCAAACAGCGCCATTTCGAGGGCTCCAAGAAGGCCTTCGAAGCCAGTCTCGGCATTCGCCAGAAACTGGCAGGGTCCGATCCGAACAATGCGATCTGGCAATTTGATCTGGTACAGGCCTACATCAACTATGCCTATGTGGCGAAGGATCCGGAAGCCGTGCTGACCAAAGCGCTGAATCTGACGCTGGAGCTCCACCGCACAGGCCGGCTGGCGCCAAGAGACAAACCCACGATCAAATATTTGCGCGGCCTTCTCGCCAAATTCGGCGCTCGAAAAAAATAGCCGGCTGCCGGCCCGGGATTTGGGCCGGAAATGCCCGCAAACCTTGGAAAAACCGCCTTTAGCGCCTATATCTACGCTATATCAGAGGCGCGATTCGGGGCCGATTTTTCGCGCTGTATAAGCGGCATCTAGACAATAGGTTTTCATGAGCGACCAGACCGAGAACACCAACGGCGCCGACGCCGAATACGGCGCCGATTCCATCAAGGTTTTGAAGGGGTTGGATGCCGTCCGCAAACGCCCCGGCATGTATATCGGCGACACGGACGACGGTTCGGGCCTGCATCACATGGTCTACGAGGTGGTGGACAACGCCATCGACGAGGCCCTGGCAGGGCATGCCGACCTCGTCACCGTGACGCTCAACCCCGATGGTTCGGTGACGGTGATCGACAATGGCCGCGGCATTCCGACCGATATCCACACCGGCGAAGGCATTTCCGCGGCCGAAGTGATCATGACGCAGCTGCATGCCGGCGGCAAGTTCGACCAGAACTCCTACAAGGTGTCGGGCGGCCTGCATGGCGTCGGCGTCTCGGTGGTCAACGCCCTTTCGGCATGGCTGAAGCTCAAGATCCGCCGCAACGGCCAGATCTTCGAAATGAGCTTCACGCACGGCAATGCCGATGCGCCGTTGAAGGCGACCGGCAGCTACGAGCAGGACAAGCAGCCGGGCACCTATGAGGGCCGCAGCGGCAGCTCGATCACTTTCTTCCCGTCGGCCGAGACCTTCACCATGGTCGAGTTCGACTTCGGCACGCTGGAGCACCGGCTGCGCGAGCTCGCCTTCCTCAATTCCGGCGTGCGCATCATTCTGACCGACGCCCGCCACGCCGACATCGTGCGGCATGAACTGCACTACGACGGAGGCCTCGAAGAGTTCGTCAAATATCTCGACCGGGTCAAGAAGCCGCTGATAGAGAAGCCGATCGCCATCAAGGCCGAGCGCGACGGGATCACCGTCGAAGTGGCGATGTGGTGGAACGACAGTTACCACGAGAATGTGCTGGCCTTCACCAACAACATCCCGCAGCGCGATGGCGGCACCCATCTGGCCGGTTTCCGTGGCGCGCTGACGCGTCAGATCACCGGCTATGGCGATTCCTCGGGCCTGACCAAGAAGGAAAAGGTCTCGCTGATCGGCGACGATTGCCGCGAAGGGCTGACGGCGGTGCTGTCGGTCAAGGTTCCCGACCCGAAATTCTCCTCGCAGACCAAGGACAAGCTGGTTTCCTCCGAGGTCCGCCCGGTGGTCGAGGGGCTGGTCAACGAGGCGCTCGGCACATGGCTGGAAGAGCATCCGAGCGAAGGCAAGGTGGTCATTGACAAGGTGATCCAGGCCGCGGCGGCGCGCGAAGCCGCACGCAAGGCGCGCGACATCACCCGCAAGACCTCGCTCGGCGTCACCTCGCTGCCTGGCAAGCTGGCCGACTGCCAGGAACGCGATCCGGCGAAATCGGAAATCTTCATCGTCGAGGGTGACTCGGCCGGCGGCTCGGCCAAGGGCGGCCGCTCGCGCCAGAACCAGGCCATCCTGCCGCTGCGCGGCAAGATCCTCAATGTCGAGCGCGCCCGCTTCGACCGCATGCTCTCATCCGACATGATCGGCACGCTGATCACCGCGCTCGGCACCTCGATCGGCAAGGACGAGTTCAATGCCGACAAGCTGCGCTACCACAAGATCATCCTGATGACCGACGCCGACGTCGACGGCGCGCATATCAGAACCCTGCTGCTCACCTTCTTCTTCCGGCAGATGCCGGAGCTGATCGAGCGCGGCCATCTCTATATCGCCCAGCCACCGCTCTATAAGGTGACGCGCGGCAAGAGCTCCCAATACATCAAGAATGAAAGCGCCTTCGAGGAGTTCCTGATCGATTCGGGGCTGGAGGAAGCCTCGCTGACGCTGGGCTCGGGCGAAGTGCGGACCGGACAGGATTTGCACGGCGCCGTTGCCGACGCACTGGCCGTGCGCCAGCTCATCAACGGCCTGCACACGCGCTACAACCGCAACGTCGTCGAGCAGGCGGCGATCGCCGGCGGGCTCAATCCCGAGGTCTTCAACGATCTTGGTCGCGCCAACGCCATGGCGGAGCGGATCGCGCAACGCCTCGACATCATCGCCGAGGATACCGAGCGCGGCTGGATCGGCCGCATGTCGACCTCGAATGACGGCAGCGGCGGGTATGTCTTCGAGCGTACCGTGCGTAGCGTCAAGGAGTACGCCCATCTCGACATGGGGCTGATCAATTCGGCCGACGCCCGCCAGCTCGACCGCTACGCACAGCGCCTCAGCGAGGTCTACGGGGCGCCGCCGGTGCTGCGCCGCAAGGATGTCTCCGAAACCGTCTCGGGGCCGCTGGCGCTGCTCAACGCCGTCTTTGCGACCGGCCGCAAGGGGCTGACCATGCAGCGCTACAAGGGTCTCGGCGAGATGAATGCCGAGCAATTGTGGGAAACCACGCTCGACCCGAATGTGCGTTCGCTGCTGCAGGTCAAGGTCAACGACGCGACCGATGCCGACAGCCTGTTCTCGCGGCTGATGGGTGACGAGGTCGAGCCAAGGCGCGAATTCATCCAGGACAATGCGCTGTCGGTCGCCAATCTGGATATTTGATGCATGTCGCGCAAAACCGCGCTGCGGTTTGGGGCGAACGAGATGCACAACACGCGCTTAAGCGCGTCGCCTGAATCCGTTTTGACGCGACGCGCTTTAAGGCTGTAGCGCCGTGCTGAAAAAGCTTGCCAGGGCGGCGTTCAGGCATTGATGGAACGCGGCCCGGTCGAAGCTGGGTGCGTCGATGCAGGTATCGGGAGCGGCGCGCCGTCGGGCACCCGCATGGCGGCAGGAACGCATAGTGACCCGCGAACAGGAGCCCAAATCGGCTGGGCTTTTGCTCTTTGCTTCTCCTGGTATCTCTGCAGAGTCATTTGTCCGTCCTCCTCGGCAAGGCACTTCGAAGAAAATTCGCAGAGCTGCCGGGTCGGATCCAGCGAGACTTGTAAGTCACAAGGCAGGGACGAAACCCAGGGTTTCCGCTTTTGCCCGACTCGACCTATGGGTCAAATCACAACAACATGATCGCTTGGGACATCGAAGCGGCGCTCCGATTTGTTCCATGGCCGGCAAACAAAATCATTTTATAGCCCGCCGGAACGGAAGCCCCTGCGGGACATTGTGACAGCATCGATCACGATTTCTCATAGGAGGCCTTCATGGGACGCGGCATCTTGCTCTGGTTGCTCGGCATTCCGATTCCGATCATCATTCTCATCATGCTTTTCGTACGATAGGGGGCGTCAATGCAGTCCACCCTCTCGGCGGTCGACGTCTCCCCTTCGACGGAATCATCCTCAACCGCAGTCAGTTGGGGACCGATCATTGCTGGCGCCTTCGCGGCCTCGACGCTGACCTTCATCCTCATGCTGCTCGGCTCGGGCCTCGGACTGACCATGGTCTCGCCATGGTCAGGGTCAGGCACGTCGGCCACCACATTCGCGGTATCGACGGCGATCTGGCTCGTCGTCGTGCAATGGCTTTCCTCCGGTGTCGGCGGCTATCTCGCTGGCCGCTTGCGCACCAAATGGGTCGGTATCCATACCGACGAGGTCTATTTCCGTGACACCGCGCACGGCTTTCTTGCCTGGGCGCTGGCCACCTTGCTTGTCGTCGGCATCCTCGGTTCGGCGCTTTCCGCTGCGATCGGTTCAGGTGTGCAGGCCGTTTCCACCGTGGCTTCCGGTGCTGCCACGGGTGCATCGGCCGGCGCTTCTGCCAACGCAGGCAAAGCATCGACGGACAATGCCACCTCTTATCTCGTGGACTCGCTGTTTCGCCCAGCCGACCCGGCCAAGCCCGCCGCCACCAATCCCGGCGACGAAGCGGCCGCTACCGGGCAGGCCTCCCGCATCCTCATCGCCAGTGCCGCCTCGGGCGAGATCTCGGCCGACGACAAAGCCTATCTCTCGCGACTGGTTGCCGCTCGCACCGGCCTGTCCGAGGCTGACGCCAAGGCGCGTGTCGATGCTATGGTTGCCAAGGTCGAGGACGCCAAGGTCAAGGCCAAGCAGGCGGCCGACACCACCAGGAAGGCCAGCGCGACCTTTGCCCTGCTCGGCGCCTTGTCGCTGGTCATCGGCGCCTTCATCGCCAGTGCGGCCGCGGCCCTCGGCGGCAGGCAGCGCGACGAAGAGGAAGCGGTTTTCCTGACCAGCCGCTGAACGTAGCCCTGCGCCAGAAATGAAAGAGCCCGGCTCCAAAGCCGGGCTCTTTGCTTTTCCGCTTGTCGGCCGGATCAGTGATCCATGGCCTTGACGATTTCCTCGGTCATCTTCTTGGCGTCGCCGAGCAGCATCATGGTGCCGTCCTTGTAGAACAGCGTGTTGTCGATGCCGGCATAGCCGGAGCCGAGCGAGCGCTTGACGAACAGGCAGGTGCGGGCCTTGTCGACGTCGAGGATCGGCATGCCATAGATAGGGCTGCTCTTGTCGTCCCGCGCGGACGGATTGGTGACGTCGTTGGCGCCGATGACATAGGCGACATCGGCCTGCGCGAACTCCGAATTGATGTCCTCGAGTTCGAACACTTCGTCATAGGGCACGTTGGCTTCGGCCAAAAGCACGTTCATGTGGCCGGGCATGCGGCCGGCCACCGGGTGGATGGCGTACTTCACGTCGACGCCGTTGGCCTTCAGCTTGTCGGCCATTTCACGCAACGCGTGCTGCGCCTGGGCGACCGCCATGCCGTAGCCGGGCACGATGATGACCTTCTGCGCATTCATCATCAGATAGGCGGCGTCATCGGCCGAGCCCTGCTTGACCGTGCGCTCGATGCCGTCATCCGCCGCTGCGGCCGTCTCGCCGCCGAAGCCGCCGAGGATGACCGAGATGAAGCTGCGGTTCATGCCCTTGCACATGATGTAGGACAGGATCGCGCCGGACGAGCCGACCAGCGCGCCGGTGATGATCAGCGCAAGATTGCCGAGCGTGAAGCCGAGTGCTGCCGCCGCCCAGCCCGAATAGGAGTTGAGCATCGAGACGACGACCGGCATGTCGGCGCCGCCGATGGGGATGATCAACAGCACGCCGAGCACCAGCGAGGCGGCGACGATCAGCCAGAACACCAGCTTCGATTCCGTGGTGACCAGAAGCACGATCAGCACGATGAGCGCGACGCCGAGGGCCGCGTTGATGAAGTGACGCCCGCCGATCATGATCGGCTTGCCGGACATGCGGCCATCGAGCTTCAAGAAGGCAATGACCGAGCCGGTGAAGGTGATGGCGCCGATGGCAACGCCGAGGCTCATCTCGATCAGCGCCTGGGCATGGATGTCGCCCGCCATGCCGATGCCGAAGCTTTCCGGCGCGTAGATGGCCGCCGCTGCGACCATGACGGCGGCGAGGCCGACCAGCGAGTGGAAGGCGGCAACCAGCTGCGGCATCGAGGTCATGGCGATGCGGCGCGCGGTGACGGCGCCGACGCCGCCGCCGATGGCAAGGCCAAGCACGATGAGGCCAAAGCGGCCGGCGGACGGGGTTGCCAGCGCCAGCGTGGTGGCAATGGCGATGCCCATGCCGATCATGCCGTAGAGATTGCCCTGGCGGCTGGTGGTCGGATGCGACAGGCCGCGCAGCGCCATGATGAACAGGACGCCGGAGACGAGATAGAGGAAGGACGCGAAGTTGGCGTTCATGGCGCTCTACTTGTCCTTCTTCTTGTACATGGCCAGCATGCGCTGGGTGACGAGGAAGCCGCCGAAGATGTTGACCGAGACCAGCATCAGCGCGACGAAGCCGAAGCCGGCGGCGACACCGGAGGCGGCAATGCCGACGGCGAGCAGCGCGCCGACGACGATGACCGACGAGATGGCGTTGGTGACGGCCATCAGCGGCGTGTGCAACGCAGGGGTCACCGACCAGACGACATAGTAGCCGACGAAGATCGCCAGCACGAAGATGGCGAAGCGGAAGACGAAGGGATCGATGGCGCCGCCGGACAGAGCGTGTGCGGCATCACCCGCCGCCTCGGCACCACCTGGAGCATTGGCCAGGTTCTGCACCGCAAGCCTGACGGCGGCGGAGGCCTGGTCGAGCTGGTCGAGGGCTTTCTGCAGGGTCTGATCCATCACGCTGTGCCTTTCGACTTGGGCGAGGACGATTTGGACGCGGCGGACTTCCTTGGCGCGGGCTTTTTGGACGCAGCCGAAGCATCGGCGACCATGGTCTTGGCCGGGATCGCCGCGGGTTCGACATAAGGCTGCTGGTCGGCCTTGGCGAAGGCTGGATGAACCACCTTGCCGCCGTCGGTCAGCATGGTGGCCTTGACCAGTTCGTCGTCGCGCTTGATGGCGAGCGTCTTGGTGGTCTTGTCGACCAGCGTCTCGAGGAAAGCGAACAGGTTCTTGGCATAGAGCAGCGAGGCGGATGCGGCGACGCGGCCTGGCACGTTGAGGTGGCCGACGATTTTTACGCCATTGGCCGTGGTTACCACCTGACCCGGCTGAGCACCTTCGACATTGCCGCCACGTTCGACGGCGAGGTCGACGAGCACCGAGCCCGGCTTCATCGAGGCGACCATCGCCGCCGACACCAGCTTCGGCGCCGGCCGGCCGGGGATCAGCGCCGTGGTGATGACGATGTCCTGCTTGGCGATGTGCTCGGCGGTGAGCGCCGCCTGCTTGGCCTGGTATTCCTTCGACATTTCCTTGGCGTAGCCGCCGGCCGTTTCGGCGGCCTTGAACTCCTCGTCCTCGACGGCCAGGAACTTTGCGCCGAGCGAGGCGACCTGTTCCTTGGCGGCGGGGCGCACATCGGTGGCAGTGACAACGGCACCAAGGCGGCGCGCCGTGGCGATCGCCTGCAGACCGGCGACGCCGACACCCATGATGAAGATTTTCGCCGCCGGCACCGTGCCGGCCGCCGTCATCATCATCGGCAAGGCACGATCATATTCCGAGGCACCATCGATGACCGCCTGATAGCCCGCAAGATTGGCTTGGCTGGACAGCACGTCCATCGATTGCGCGCGGGTAATGCGCGGCATGAATTCCATCGAGAAGGCGGTGACACCGGCCTTTGCCAGCGCCGCGACGGCGGCATCGTTGCCGTAGGGATCCATGATGGCGATCACGGCGGCGCCGGATTTGTAGCTCTTCAGCTCGGCATCCGTCGGCCGGCGAACCTTCAGCACGACGTCGGCCTTGCCGACGTCCGAGGCCTTGCCGATGGCGGCACCTGCCTTGGCAAACTCTTCGTCGGGGATGCGCGACCGTGTGCCGGCGCTGGTTTCGACAATCACATCGAAGCCCAGCCCCGCCAGCCGCTTGACCGTATCGGGCGAGGCCGCGACGCGCGGCTCGTTCGCGTCAAGCTCACGAGGGATGAAAACCGTCTGTCCCACCGCATGATCCTTTCGGCTGGAACCTGTTTGCGCAAAGTGTCGGCCGGAATATCCGGCGAGGTCAATGGCAACGGGGTTTTGGAAGGTCTATCGCAGAATGAGGGCGCCGACGGCCATGATCAGGGCGAACAGGATAAGTGCCGAGAAGAAACCGCCCGCGAAGAAGCCGAAAGCCATCGCGATAAGCAGCGCGCCGCAGAAAAGCGATCCATATTTGGCCAGAGCAAGAAAGCCCGCATAGGTGCGGTCATGCTCGGCATAGTCCATCTTCGCGCCCAGTTCGACAGGACCGGTCGGCGAGTGATCAGCCATAGGAATACCCCTTCGAAGACATCTTTCAGGCACATAGCGAAAAGCCGGGCCGAGAGCAATGGCGCTATTGCCGCATTGGGGCCGACAACTGCCTCAAGGGAAAATTGAAACTGCTGGCCAATCCCTTGCATGACAGAGCCCGGCCGTTGCCGGTCAGGTGTGAATCCCGTTGAACCTAGTGTCAGAATTTGGCGGTTCTGGACGTGGTCGCGAAGGACTATCGTCGCGGGATGAACCCGCCGGCTGGTGAAGCACCATGATCACACCCACACAGACATTTGACTGGAACGGCACGACCATCGCATGGGGGGCCATCGGTTCGGGCCCGCCAATCGTACTCGTGCATGGAACGCCGTTCTCCTCGCATGTCTGGCATCGCGTCGCACCGGAACTGGCGCGTGGCCATACGCTGTATTTCTATGATCTTCCCGGATATGGGCGATCCGACAAGCGGGAAGGCCAGGACGTTTCGCTCGGCATCCAGAACAAGGCGCTGGCGGCGATGCTGGCCTTCTGGAAGCTCGACCGACCCCAAATCATCGCCCATGATTTCGGCGGCGCCACGGCGTTACGCGCGCATCTGATCGACGGCTGCGACTATCACAGGCTGCTGCTGATCGACCCGGTGGCGGTGCGCCCCTGGGGCTCGCCCTTTGTCCGGCATGTGCGTCAGCACGAGGCCGCATTCGCCGGCTTGCCGGACTACATACAAGCGGCGATTCTGAAAGCGTATGTTTCGGGCGCGGCGGCCAGGCCTTTGTCGGACAGCGATCTGGAACCTTACATCGCGCCATGGACCGGGCCCGTTGGCCAGCCCGCCTTCTACCGGCAGATCGCCCAGATGGATCAGCGTTTCACCGACGAGGTCGAACCGCTCTACGGCCAATTGCGCTGCCCCGTCACCTTGCTGTGGGGAGAGGAAGACCGCTGGATACCGCCGCAAAGCGGCCAAAAGCTCGCGGCCATGCTGCCGGGTTGCGCCTTGACCCTCGTCCCCGGCTCGGGCCACCTCATGCAGGAGGATACTCCGGAAGCGATCGTCGCCGCAGCGTTGCGTTTCTTTGCCGGCTAAAGGTTTCTTCAGCGGACAAGATGCGGGAAAAGCCCGAGCAATCCGACGACGATCAGGTAGAGCGCGACAATGTAGTTCAACAGCCTTGGCATCACGAGGATCAGCACGCCGGCGATCAGCGAGATGAGCGGGGTGAGCGCAAGGGTGGAAATGGTCATGTCGGGTTCCTTCTGACAGATCCGTCGAGATGATGACGAAGACTAGGGCGACGGCGCCGCCGTCACCAAAACGCGGAAGTGGTCGGAAGGCTCCAGACGCCTCGCAAAAAACAAGGGCCTCAGGCGGCGTCGCGATAATATTTCGCTGTCGGCACGATGGACAAGGGCGTCAGCCGGTTGATGGCCGGATTGGCGAACGTCAGCCGCTGTTCGGTTGGCGTCGACCTGAAGAATGGGAACCGTTCAAGCGTCAGGCGCATATTTTCGCCGGCAGGGATTTCGAACAGGGCGATCCGGGTCAGAACGCCCGGAAATTCCTTAGCCTCGGTCTTCTGCACGGCGTTGAAATAACGGGAGTAGAAATTGGAATGCTCGACCTTGACCGGAGTCAGCACCGAGTTCTGGCCGAAATAGAGCGAGGCCACCATGGCAAGCCTGAGGGTCAGGAACGGCAGCACTCCGGGGGCCGGCGCGGCATCAGGATCGGTTGCGAACCGGGTTCCGTCGATAAAGGTTTCTCCGCGGGCAAGCCGCTCGATCAGTATTTCGGGATAGGCATCGACGGAGGGCGAATTGGGGTGCTCGCGAGAAATGTAATGGAAGCGGATCGTGCTGACCAATTCGCCATAGCAGTAGACGCCGAACCGGTAGGAATTGGGCAGATTGTCCCAGCGATCCTCGAACATCCCGCTGGCGATAGGGCCGCACATGCCCGAGCGCAGATAGGATTTGTAGCGAAGCCGGTAAATCGCCTCCAAATCCTCGCCTCCGGTGATGAGGCGATAATCGACATGCTCCAGCAGTTGCATCATCGATCGATTCAGCACGGAATCCCCGGCTGCCCTGACCGCGCCAGACGTATTCCTTGCAGCCGCAGCAGCATCCATCATCTGTCCTCGAAATTCCGCCTGCGAATAGGCTAGTCGAGTCAAAATGAGACACAAGCAGAAACTTGGATGCTGTTGATTTACCTTATGTTAACCTTAACAGCGCACGCCCCGTTGAGAATCCTGGCGAGCACACGCCTGGGACCGACTTGGTTCATGGCCTCCGAGATATCGCGCCTCGACAAACAGGCAGGTCAACCTGAACTCAGGTCTCTTGATTTCAGCGGCTGAGTTCAATCCATTCCCGAGCGAGCTCCAAAAGCCCCTTTTCAGCAGCATTGCGCGAAAGCAAAATCGCGGGACGACGGCCTGAGCAATTTGCCTGAGTTCGATGTCAAGGGCGGTGATTGAATCGAAAAGAATTATATGCGCGGCGAAATTGCAGAGAAAACGGCTGTCCGTTTGCCGGCACGACGCAGGTCGGCCGCGAATGGCCAGGTGACATTCGACATCGTCTCGATACCCGACGCACTGAGCGCGGCACCGAACAGGAAGCCTTGCACGAGATCTGGTTTGACCTGCAAGGCGAGGATCTTGAGCTGTTCGAAGGTCTCGACGCCTTCGACGGTCACGGAAAGCCCCAGTGGCCGTGACAGATTGACGATGCCCTTGAGCAGTTCCAGCGAACGCGCGTTCTGGGTGACGTCCATCAGGAACGAGCGGTCGATCTTGATCTTGTCGAGCGGCAGCTTGTGTAGGTAGCTCAGGCTCGAATAGCCGGTGCCGAAGTCGTCGAGCGCGATGCGAACACCAATCTGCTTCAGCTCCTCGATATACTGGCGCGTCAGCGACTTGTCGTCGAGCAGCGCCGTTTCGGTGACCTCGATCTCCAGCCGGTCGGCCGCGAGGCCGGAACTCGCCAGCGCATCGCGAACCTTCTGGATGACGTCGCGGCTGCGGAAATCCTTGGCCGAGAGGTTGACCGAGACGCTGGTCTGATCGGGCCATTTGGCGCATTCGGTGCAGGCTGCCTGCAGCACGAAAGTGCTGATCTCGGAAATGATGCCCATTTCCTCGGCCAGCGGAATGAAGATGCCCGGCGAAATCGGTCCGAGGTCAGGATGATCCCAGCGGCACAGCGCCTCGCAACTGGCGATGCGCATGGTGTTCATCGCCACGATCGGCTGGTAGACGACCCGCAGGCTCTTGCTTTCCACCGCGCTGCGCAGATCCGCCTTCATCAGCTGCCGGTTGCGGAAGGCGGCGTCCATTGCCGCCTCGAACAGCCGCCAGCCGTTCTTGCCAAGCTCCTTGGCCTTGTAAAGCGCCAGATCCGCCTTGACGATCATGGCGTCGACATCGCTGTCCCTGACACGCGCCAATACCGCGCCGCCACTGGTCTGGATGCGCAGCCCATGGCCGGCGACGTCCACCTCGCCCTGCAATGCCGCGAAGATCTCGTCGATCTGGGTGGTCAGATGGCTCTCATCCTCGATGCGGTCGAAGAAGACCATGAATTCGTCGCCGCCGAAACGGCTGACGGTGATGCCTTGCCCGGCAACGGCGGCAAGACGCTCGGCGACCGCGTAGATCAACCCATCGCCGATCGGATGGCCGAGGGTGTCGTTGACGCTCTTGAAATCGTCGAGGTCAAGCACGGCCAGGCCGCAGAAACGGTCGCGATCGCCTGAGGCCATCGCCTCGCCGACCAGTTCGTGGAAATAGGCGCGATTGGGCAGGCCGGTGAGATTGTCGTAACGCGCCATGAAGCGGATCTTGTCTTCCGCCTCGACGCGCGCGGTCACGTCCTCGAAGGTGATGACACCGAGTTCCTGGCTGCCTTCGCGGGCCGAGAATTCATAGTGCTGGCCATTGGCCAGCGACACCAGAACCTTGCGGTCGCGGCCCTCGCGCAAGGCCCGCGTCAGCTGGGCCTCGATGTAGCGGCAGTCCTTCGGCGCCAGCATGCCGCCGGCGACGCCGCGCATCAAAAGACCATGGATCGACCGCCCGAGCAGCGCATTCGCGGACTTCAGCGACATCAGATGGGCAGCTTCGGCATTGGCCACCGCCACCCGGCCGTTGGGGCCGAGCATGACAAGGCCATGCGACATGGTGTTGAGGGCGCGATCGAACCTCAGCGCGAGCTTCCTTGCTTCCTTGTGGCCGATGACCGCCGAAAAGAGCACGTTGCGGACGTGGTCGGCGCTGTTGATCGTGATGAAAGTCAACGGGATGATCATCAGCCCGAGAACGACCGAGGGGACATCCATGCGCAGCAACAGTGCCAGTGCCGCCGGACCAATGAAGGTTACGGAAAAAATCCGCACCATGAGCGGAGAGCCGTAGTTGCGGCCAACAACCGTCACCAGGGTGGCGATGGCCAGCGAGGTGGCGGCCAGTTCGGCGAAGGGATCGGGATATACATAGATCGATAGGAAACACAGCGCACCCAAGCCGAGGCCCTGCAGGCTGCCCTTCAGAATATAGGTGCGCTCCCACCGTCGCGCCTCTTCCACATTGGCTATTACGCCGCCCGCCTTCCGGAAGCCGCGAATGCCGGAGTAGCGGAAAAGGCTGATGGACAGCAGACCGAAAGAAAAACCCAGGAACAAAGGGTTGTGCGTACGCAAATAGATCATGAATCCGAGGATCCAGTAGCATACGCCGCCGATTACCAGCATGTGGGCGTTGTCGAACAACGACCGCACAAACTGGATATAAACATCCGCCGGGATGTTCTCAGTTTTTGTTCTGCCCATATTGTCGGCCCAACGCTAAGCCTTGTCATGTCACACCCGCCTTAAGAAAGGCTTAGAACGGGGACTTCGGCTGAGGTGCCAAGGGCCTGCAAACGCAGGACAGAGCAGGAAAATCAAGCTTCAGGTAAACAAGGCGTATCCATCACTCGGCGGCCTGGAGTTCCGCCGGCGTCGGCGTGGTCGACAGGCGATCGAGCAGTCTTTGACGCTCGCCCGCGGCCTTTTCCGCGCTGGCGTGCCGGACATGGCCATAACCACGGATGAGCACGGGGACCGAGACCAGAGCAACCGCCGCCTCGGCCTTGCCCGGGGTCAGCGACCTGGCGATGAGCTCAAGATCGCCCTCATATTGCGCCAGAAGCCGCCGTTCCATGCGTCGTTCGGCTGTATAGCCGAACAAGTCGAAAGCGGTGCCGCGCAACCCTTTCAGCGCCGCCAGCAGCCGAAAACCCTTCATCATCCAGGGGCCAAAGCTCGACTTCCTCGGTTTGCCATCATTGCCGCGACGGCCCATGATCGGCGGCGCGAGATGGAATTCGAGTTTTTCATAGCTCTGGAACTGCTTGCCAAGCTCGGCGGCAAAGGAGCCGTCGGTATAGAGCCGCGCCACCTCGTACTCGTCCTTGATCGCCATCAGCTTGAACAGGTTCCTGGCCGCTGCCTCGGTCACGGCGGTCGAGCCGGGCACCGCCTTGGCCTCCGCGGCGCGCAGCAGAGCCAGCCTGTCGGCATAGCGCTTGCCGTAGGCGGCGTTCTGATAGGCGGCCAGGAAGGCGACACGGCGGGCAATGATCTCGTCCAGCGTCTGCGCGATCGTGGCGGTCTGTCCCGCCTTGCCCGGCTGGGCGACGAGGCCGCGCACGAAATCCGGCTGGTGCGCCGCGCGGCGGCCCCAGCGGAAGGCGGCGATGTTCATGGCCACCGCTTCGCCGTTGAGCTCGATCGCCCTTTCGACACCCTCGGCCGAGAGCGGCAGGCCGCCATGCTGGAAGGCAAAGCCGAGCATGAACATGTTGGCGCCGAGCGAATTGCCGAACAGCGCCGTGGCGGTGCGGGTAGCATCGAAGAAATGCGCCTTGTCGTCGCCGGCGGCGGTGCGGATCGCCTTCTTCAGGCGCTCGATCGGCAAGGAAAAATCCGCCGAGCGGGCAAACTCGCCGGGCATGATCTCGGCGGTGTTGGCGAGGAAGATCGTATGGCCTTCGCGCACCGCGGTCAGCACCTTCTTGGCGCCCGACACGACGAGGTCGCAGCCAAGCACGAGGTCGGCCTTGCCCGCCGAAACGCGGATGGCATGAATGTCGTCCGGAGTGCGGGCGATGCGGACATGGGTGAACACCGAGCCGCCCTTCTGGGCGAGGCCGGCCATGTCGATCATGCCGCAGCCCTTGTCCTCGAGATGGGCCGCCATGCCGAGCACGGCGCCGACGGTGACGACGCCGGTGCCGCCGACGCCATCGATGATCGCCGCCCAGCCCTCGGCGCCCAGCGGGAACCCCGCCGGTGTCGGCACGCTGTCAAGCGGATCGGTGTTGCCGGCGAGGCCCTCAGCCTTGCGGATCTTGGCGCCGTGCACGGTGACAAAGGACGGGCAGAAGCCGTTGACGCAGGAGAAGTCCTTGTTGCAGCTCGACTGATCGATCCTGCGCTTGCGGCCGAATTCGGTCTCGACCGGCTGGATCGAGACGCAGTTCGACTGCACGCCGCAATCGCCGCAGCCTTCGCAGACCAGTTCGTTGATGAAGACGCGCTTGTCGGGATCGGGAAATGTGCCGCGCTTGCGGCGCCGGCGTTTTTCGGCAGCACAGGTCTGGTCATAGAGCAGGATCGAGACGCCCTTGACGTCGCGCAGTTCGCGCTGGACGAGATCGAGGTCATCGCGGTGGTGGATGGTGGCGCCGGCCGGGAATTCGGCCTTGCCGGCATATTTGTCGGGCTCGTCGGTGACGATGGCGATGCGGTCGACGCCCTCGGCCCGCACCTGCCTGGCGATCATGTCCACCGTCAGGCCGCCCTCATGCGGCTGGCCGCCGGTCATGGCCACGGCATCGTTGTAGAGGATCTTGTAGGTGATGTTGGCCGCGCTGGACAAAGCGAAGCGGATCGCCAGCGTGCCGGAATGGTTGTAGGTGCCGTCGCCGAGATTCTGGAAGATGTGATCGCGCTTCGAGAACGGCGCCTGGCCGACCCATTGCGCGCCCTCGCCGCCCATGGCGGTGAAGCCGAGCGTGTTGCGGTCCATCCACAGAGCCATGAAATGGCAGCCGATGCCGGCGGCGGCGATCGAGCCGTCCGGCACCTTGGTCGAGGAATTGTGCGGACAGCCCGAACAGAAGAAGGGCGTGCGGGAACCAATGTCGGTGGCATCGGCCAGCATCGCCTGGAACTGGCGCAGCTTGCCCACCCGCGCCGAGATCTCCTCCGACGGCCCGATGGTTTTGACGATCCTCTCGCCAAGGGCAATGGCGATCTCGTTGGGATCAAGCGCACCCTTGGCGGGAAACAGCCAATCGCCGCGCTCGTCCTTTTTGCCGACGATGACCGGCTGCGAGGCGGTGCCATAGAGGCTTTCGCGCAGTTGCACCTCGATCAGCGAACGCTTCTCCTCGACGACGACGATGGTGTCGAGGCCGCGGGCAAAGTCGGCGATGTGATGCAGGTCGAGCGGCCACGGGCAGCCGACCTTGAACAGCCGCACGCCGATGCGGTTGGCGGCGGCCTCGTCGATGCCGATATCCTCCAGCGCCTGGCGGACATCGAGATAGCTCTTGCCCAGCGTGATGATGCCGAGCTTAGGGTTGCGGCCGCCCGAATAGACGATGCGGTTCAGCCCGTTGGCATGGATGAAGGCAGAGGCCGCGGCACGCTTGTATTCGTGCAGCCGCTCCTCCTGGCCCAGCATGTCGATCTCGTGGCGGATGTTGAGGCCGCCCGGCGGCATGTCGAACTCCGGCACGACGATGTTCAATCGCTCGAGCGAGGCGTCGACCGAGGCCGTCGATTCGATGTTGTCCTTGACGCATTTGATCGCCGCCCAGGTGCCGGCGAAACGCGACATGGCAAAGCCATACAGCCCGTAATCGATGATCTCCTGGACGCCGGCCGGGTTGAGGATCGGCACCATGGTGTCGACGAAGAGGAATTCTGTGGCGTGCGCGTTGGTCGAGGATTCGGCCATATGGTCGTCGCCCATCAGCGCAAGCACGCCGCCATGCTTGGATGAGCCGGCGAGATTGGCGTGACGGAACACGTCGCCCGAACGATCGACGCCCGGGCCCTTGCCGTACCAGACGGAAAAGACACCGTCATGGGTGCCCTCGCCCAGGAGTTCCGTCTGCTGCGATCCCCAGCAGGCGGTGGCGGCCAGTTCCTCGTTGAGGCCGGGCTGGAAGACGATGTCGGCCCCGGCGAGCTGCTTCTTGGCCTTCCACAGCTGCATGTCGAGGCCGCCGAGCGGCGAGCCGCGATAGCCGGAGACGAAGCCGGCCGTGTTCAGGCCAGCGCGGCGGTCGCGCTCGCGCTGCATCAGGAGCATGCGGATGACCGCCTGCGCGCCGGACAGGAAGATGCGCTCCTTCCCGAGGTCGAACTTGTCGTCGAGCGCGACATCATGCAGCGTCATCAGGCATTTCCTGTGCGAAGGCCGCGCGGGGGCAGGCAGCCAACGTCGGGGTCGGATGACGCATCCTTTCTCCCCTTGCAAGTGAGGTCAAACAAAATCGCAGGGGCCAGGCAACGCGCAACAAACAGTTCGGCGGCGGGCGACAGCGCATGAAACCGCGCGCCGACATGGCGACAGCGCATGAAAATTCCGCCGGAATCGATGAAGGTGTCAGCCGGCTTTCGAGCAGTCCGGCTTCGGCTCGCCCGGCAGCTTGCCGTCGGGATGGCCGGCGAGATCGGGATTGGGCGTATAGAGCTGGTCCATGACCAGCGGCCGGTCGGGCAGGATCGACTGGTCTTCCGTCGACATCAGCGTGGTGTCGATCTTTTGCAGCACCGCACCGTCTGGTCCCTTGATGCTGATGGCGATGGCATAGGGTTTGTTCTTGACGATGCAAGTCAGCGCTGGGCTCTCCAAGCTGACCTTGTCAAGCTTCGGCCAGACCTTCTGCTCGACCACCAAGGGCGCACCGCCGGCTGGATTCTGGAAGCTGGCAACCGCCACCTGACCCTCGCCCATCGGCTGCAAGGGCCGCAACGTCACGACATAGGTCGCCCGGGCGAGACGGTAGTTGAAGACGAATATCTTGCCGGAAACTTCGAACAGCTTGCCCTCGCCACCGGTGTCGCGGCAGGCGCCGAGCGCCACGGCGGCGATCAGCATGGCGCCGGCAACGAGCGCGCGTGAAAATCCTCTAGGCATCCTTGACCTCATGGGCCGCCATGCGGCGGCGGCGATAGTGACGACTGGCCTTCTGCCGGTTGCCGCACACCGCCATGTCGCACCAAAGCCGGCTGGAATTGCGGCTTCTGTCGACGAACAGCCAGGTGCAGTTGGGGCAGATCCTGAGCCGCGCGACCGTGTCGTCGCGCAGCAGCGAAAGGGCCGAGACCGCCAGCGCCGCCTCGAAGGGGATCGGCACCAGGGGATCGCCGAACGGCCTTCCCGGCGCGCCGATCTCGATCCGGCTGCCGGCCAGGCCCTCGGCACAGGCGCGCAGGAAATCGGGCAGGTCGGCGGTGGCGACCGCGCCCTTCGACACAGCGCCGCGAAACAGCCGGTCGGTCGTCTCGCGGATCGACAGCACCACGGGTGCGATTGCCGTCGGCGAAGACACGGTAAGCCGGCGGTCGCCGAGTTCGGCGGCGCGAAAACCGCTGGCCGCGTCGGCGAAGCGGGCGATTTCAGTCGGATCGTCGAAGCGGTCGAATGTGCGCTCCGGATCGCCGCGCAAGACGACGGTGTTCGCCGTATCGAGCGCAAGCAGGCCGCCGGTGAAGCGGTGCGGGGTCCAGGCAACTGTCATGTCGCAAAATCTAACCGATAAATCGCATTTGACAAGTTAGATTCGACGATGCAAACCTCGCTGCGCACGGTATCGTCGCCTTTGTCTTGGGCATTCCGTCGTCCAAAACCGTTGTCGGCGAGATGCCTCTGGTGTTTTGAGCATGCTCTATTTCTTCCAGCAGGTGCTGAATGGGCTGCATTCCGGCGCGCTCTATGCGTTGCTCGCCTTCGGCTACGTGCTGATCAACGGCATCCTGCATCGCACCAACCTCGCCTATGGCGCACTGTTCGCCTTCAGCGGACAGGCAATGATCGTGAGCGTCGCCTTCGGCTACCAGGTGCTGTGGCTGACGCTGTTGGCGTCGGTGCTTTTCGGCGTGGTCGCGGCATTCCTTTATGCTGCGCTGATCAGCCATGTCCTGTCGCGCAGCGTCTTCGAACCGTTGGCAGACCGCTCGCCCAACGCCATCGTGGTAACGACGCTCGGCATCCTGATCGTCCTGTCGGAAGCGAGCCGGATCGCGGCCGATACGCATGATCTTTGGCTGCCGCCAATGCTGGCACAGCCCATCGTTTTCGCCGAAGGCGCCGGCTTCAAGGCGACGCTGACGCTGGTCCAGGTGCTCGACTGCGCGGTGGTGCTGGCGGCGGTCGCGCTCGCCACATCCGCGTTTGCCCGCTCCAGCTTCGGCCTGCGCTGGCGCGCCGTCTCCGACGACCCGCGCGCTGCCGCTCTGTGCGGCGTCGACGTGCGCGGCGTGTTCCGCCATGCCGTGCTGCTCGGCGGCTTCTGCGCCGCGCTGGCCGGCGTCATGGCCAGCCTCTACTACGGCAATGTCAGCTTCGGTTCCGGCCTCGTCTATGGCCTGAAGATCCTGTTCGTGACGGCGGTCGGCGGCTATCTCTCGCCGCCACGGGCGGCCCTGGGTGCCGCCGCCTTCGGCATGGCCGAATCACTGTGGGCCGGTTATTTCCCGATCGAATGGCGCGATGCGTGGATGTATCTGTTCCTGGTGGCCATGCTGATCCTGATCGGGGCCGGCCGCGACACCAGCAAGGTCGTGTGAACCATCAGACTTTGGTTGCATGACGCCGGGGCAGACCGCCCTTGTCCGGCGCCGCCCTCCATCCGATACCGGTTTGCTGCCTCCATGCGTGTTGACCCGTCCGGCCACGCGCGGCATACCGTTGGGCCACGAGGCGTGACGGCAGGGGAACCGGCACGCCTCCGGTACAAGGGAGGACTGCATGGAAGGGCCGCTCGCTCTGTCACGGGGCATCGACCGCCTCAACGAATTCATCGGCAAATCGGTATCCTGGCTGATCCTGCTGGCGATCCTGGTGAGCGCGGCCAACGCCGTCATCCGCAAGATCTTCGACATTTCGTCGAATGCCTGGCTGGAGTTGCAATGGTATTTGTTCGGCGCCGCCTTCATGCTGGCCGCCGCCTATACGCTGAAGCAGAACGAGCATATCCGCATCGATGTCGTCTATGGCCTGTTTTCACGCCGCGTGCAGCACTGGATCGACCTTCTCGGCCATCTCCTCTTCCTGATGCCGTTCGTGACGCTGATGGTCATCTATTTCGTTCCGTACGTATCCCTGTCGTTCCGCAGCGGCGAGATGTCCAACAATTCCGGCGGTCTCATCATCTGGCCGGCCAAGGCCATCCTGCTGGTCGGCTTTTTCCTGCTGGCGCTGCAGGGCATCTCCGAAATCATCAAGAAGATCGCCATCATGCGCGGCGACATGGACGACCCCAATCCGTTCATATCGGCACATGAGCAAGCCGAACTCGAAGCCAAGGCACTGGCCGACGAGGTGCGCTCATGATGGAATTCATCGCCCAGAACATGGCGCCGATCATGTTCGCCTCGCTGATCATCTTCCTGCTGATCGGCTACCCCGTGGCCTTCTCCCTGGCCGCCAACGGCTTGATGTTCTTCTTCATCGGCGTGCTCCTCTCGCCCTATTCTGGTGGATCGATCAATCTCGCCTGGCCGCTTCTTCACGCACTGCCGGATAATTTCTACGGCTCGAGGGTGATGTCGAACGACACGCTGCTGGCCATTCCGTTCTTCACCTTCATGGGCATCGTGCTCGAACGATCGGGCATGGCCGAGGATCTGCTCGACACGATCGGCCAGTTATTCGGGCCGATCCGCGGCGGCCTTGCCTATGCGGTCATCTTCGTCGGCGCGCTGCTGGCGGCGACCACCGGCGTTGTGGCGGCATCCGTCATCGCCATGGGTCTGATCTCGCTGCCGATCATGCTGCGCTATGGCTACGACCGCCGGGTGGCTGCCGGCGTCATCGCGGCATCCGGCACGCTGGCCCAGATCATCCCGCCATCGCTGGTGCTGATCGTGCTTGCAGACCAGCTCGGCCGCTCGGTCGGCGACATGTACGCCGGCGCACTGATCCCGGGTCTGGTGCTGACCGGCCTCTATGCTCTCTACATCCTCATCATGTCGGTCGTCCGGCCGACCTCGGTGCCGGCTCTGCCACTCGAGGCACGCACGCTCGGCCACGGTGTTCTGTCGCTGCTGATGGCGCTGGTGGTGGCGGTGGCCATCTCCTATGCCGCGTATCGCTATCTCGCGCCAACCCATGGCGACAATGCCGACATTCTCGGCGCCACCGTCGGGGTGCTCTTCATCTACATCGTGGCGGTTGCCGACAAACGCCTGAACTTCAGCATGATGTCCAGGCTGGCACAGCAGGTGGTCATCGTGCTGATCCCGCCGCTGGCACTGATCTTCCTGGTGCTTGGCACCATCTTCCTTGGTATCGCCACCCCGACCGAGGGCGGCGCCATGGGCTCCGTCGGCGCATTGATCATGGCCGCGGCAAAAGGCCGGCTGTCGCTGGACGTGATCAGGCAGGCACTGACCTCGACGACGCGGCTGTCGTCCTTCGTGCTGTTCATCCTGATCGGCGCGCGCGTCTTCTCGCTCACCTTCTACGGCGTCAACGGCCATCTCTGGGTCGAACACCTGTTGATCTCGCTGCCGGGCGGCGAAGTCGGCTTCCTGATCGGCGTCAACATCCTCGTCTTCTTCCTGGCCTTCTTCCTCGATTTCTTCGAACTGGCCTTCATCATCGTGCCGCTGCTGGCGCCGGCGGCCGACAAGCTCGGCATCGACCTGATCTGGTTCGGCGTGCTGCTGGGCGTCAACATGCAGACCAGCTTCATGCATCCGCCCTTCGGCTTCGCGCTGTTCTACCTGCGCTCGGTCGCCGCCCGCGTGCCCTATCTCGACCGCCTTACCGGCAAGCAGATCGCGCCAGTGACGACCGGCCAGATCTATTGGGGCGCGGTGCCCTTCGTGCTGATCCAGGTGGTGATGATCGGACTGACCATCGCCTTCCCGCAAATGGTAATGCGCTACAAGGGCACGGTGATCGATCCGGGCACGATCGACTACAAGGTGCCGGAGGTGCCCGGCCTGTCGCCGCTCGGCGCGCCACCGGCAAACGGCACGGCACCGGCCAATGGCGGCACGGCACCGGCCCCCGATTTGTCGCAACCGCCGAGTTTCGGCGAGACGCCTCCCGCCAAGCCGGCGGCACCGGCGCCGGACCTTTCGCAGCCGCCGAGCTTCAATTGATGGGGACGGCGCCATGAAAGCGGTGCGGCTGGAGGCGGTGGGCAGGATTGCGCTGCGGGAAGTCGACAAACCTGCCCCTGGCCCGGACGAGCTTCTGGTGCGGATCGAGGCCTGTGGCGTTTGCGGCACCGACCGGCATCTTTTCCATGGCGAATTCCCCTGCCGGCCGCCGGTGACGCCCGGACATGAATTTTCGGGCATCATCGAGGCGGTCGGCGACACCGTCTCCGGCTTCGCCGTCGGCGACCGCGTCACCGGCGATCCCAACATCGCCTGCGGACGGTGCCCGCATTGCCATGCCGGCCGGGTTAATCTCTGCCGCAATCTCAACGCCATCGGCATCCATCGCGATGGCGGCTTTGCCGAGTATGTCGTGCTGCCGCAGAAACAGGCTTTCATCCTGCCCGCCGATCTGCCGCCGACGCATGGCGCCTTCTGCGAGCCGCTTGGCTGCTGCCTGCATGGCGTCGACCTTGCGCAGATCAGGCCGGGCAGTTCGGTGATCGTGCTCGGTGGCGGCGTGATCGGCCTGCTGACCGTGCAATTGGCAAAACTGGCCGGCGCTACCACCATCATCCTGTCGACCAGGCAGGCTTCGCGGCGCGCGCTTGCCGAGGCGCTCGGCGCGACGGCGACGGTCGATCCCACCGCCAGCGATGTCATCGATGCCATCGCAGGACCCGCGGGCCTGATGCCCGGCGGCGCCGACGTGGTGTTCGAATGCGCCGGCGTGCGCGACACCGTCGAACAATCGATGCGGCTGGCAAGGGCCGGCGGCACCGTCGTTATCGTCGGCGTGACGCCGCAAGGGATGAAGGCGGAATTCGAGCCCTTCGACCTGCTGTTTCGGGAATTGAAGATGGTCGGCTCGTTCCTCAACCCCTACACGCACCGCCGTGCCGCCGAGCTCATCGCTTCGGGGGCGATCGAGATCGACCGGCTGATCTCCAGGCAGGTGCCGCTCGAAGAGGCTGCCGATGTGATCGCCAACCCGCCGGCGCCCGGCGAGGTCAAGGTGCTGGTGGTGCCAGGTCGGGGTTGAGCCAGACGCAAGCCGCGCCGGCCGAGATCGGTTCCTCGCCGAGCTGAAAAGAAAGACCCCGGGCGTGTCGCCCGGGGTCTCTTGAACGAATGCGATGAGCCAGTTTTACAGCTTGCCGTTGCGCTGCTGGACCATCATGAAGGTGTCATAATTGTACTCGGCCACCTGCGCCCAGAGATAGTGCTCCTTGCGGAAGCCCTTGATCGATTCCCAGATCTTCTTGAACGGCGCGTTCGAGGCCTCCATTTCGGCGTAGACCTCGTTGGCCTTTTCGAAGCAGGCGGCCATGACCTCCTGGCTGAATGGACGCAGTTTGGCGCCGCCGGCGACCAGCCGCTTCACCGCCGCCGGGTTCACATAATCGTATTTCTGCAGCATGTCGGCATCGGCGGCTTGCGCGGCGGTGCGTAGGAGGGATTTGTAGGCCGGCGAAAGCTCTTCGTATTTCGCCTTGTTGAACATCAAATGCACGGTCGGGCCGCCTTCCCACCAGCCGGGATAGTAGTAATAGGGCGCGACCTTGTAGAAGCCGAGCTTCTCGTCGTCATAGGGTCCGACCCATTCGGCGGCGTCGATCGTGCCTTTTTCCAGTGCCGGATAGATGTCGCCACCGGCGATCTGCTGCGGCACGACGCCGAGCTTCTGCACCACCTTGCCGGCAAAGCCACCAATGCGCATCTTGAGGCCGGAGAGGTCGGCGACGGTGTTGATTTCCTTGCGGAACCAGCCACCCATCTGCACGCCTGTATTGCCGCCCGGCAGGCCGAAGAGACCTTGCGTGGCGAGGAACTCATTGAACAGGTCAATGCCGCCGCCATGATAGTGCCAGGCATTCATGCCGCGCGCGTTGAGCGAAAAGGGAACCGCCGCGCCGAGCGCCCATGTCGGGTCCTTGCCCCAGTAATAATATGCCACCGTGTGGCAGGCTTCGACCGTGCCGGCGGTGGTGGCGTCGGCGGCCTGCAGGCCCGGCACGAGTTCGCCGGCGGCAAAGACCTGGATCTGGAAATTACCGTCGGTAGCTTCCGACAGCATCTTGGAGAACACTTCGGCGCCGCCATAGATGGTGTCGAGCGACTTCGGGAAGGACGACGCCAGCCGCCACGTCACCTTGGGATTGGACTGGGCGATTGCAGGGGCCGGAAGCGTTGCCGCCGCCGCGGCGGCGCCGACGCCGGTCACGCCGGCCTTGCGAATGAATGAACGACGATCCATGCACTTCCTCCCTTTTGGATCAACAGACCGACATCCGGGAAATCCTCGGGCTCCCGCATCGGTTGGCCGAAACAATACACGGGCAAGAAGTCGAGTCCAGCACGCCGGCTCGATTTGGTGACCAAGCCATGCGACACTGCAACTATAGTCTAACAGGCGGTTTCGTGGCCCATGCGACACGCTGAAACTTGGCATGGAAAAATGCCCGGGGATCGCCTATTTTGCGGGCAGGATATCCCTTGCAAAATGGAAAACAGACCCAAAATGCACCAGCCGCTCGTCGCCATATCGACCGACGTCCGTCAGTTCGATAACTACACCTGGCATGCCGCCCCGCAGCAATATCTGGAAGCGGCGGTTGCCGGCGCCGGCGTGTTCCCGCTGCTGGTGCCGTCGTTCGGCGACAGGCTCGACTTCGATGAACTCCTGTCCTCGGTCGACGGCGTCATGGTCACCGGCTCGAAATCCAACGTGCACCCCTCGCTCTATGGTGGCGATGCCAGCGAAGCCAACGGTCCCTATGACCCGGCGCGTGACGCCACCACGCTGCCGCTGATCCGCCGGGCGATCGACCACGGCGTGCCGCTGCTCGCCATTTGCCGCGGTATCCAGGAGCTCAATGTCGCGCTCGGCGGTACGCTGGGCACCGAGATCCAGGAACGCGAGGGCTCGCTCGACCATCGCGCGCCGGTGAGCGACCAACAGGACGAGCGCTTCGCCATCCACCAGACCATTTCGATCAAGCCGGGCAGCTGCCTGGCCGGTGTGTTCGGCGCCGGCGAGATCAAGGTCAATTCACTGCACCGCCAGGCGATCGACCGGCTCGGGTCGAAGCTCGAGATCGAGGCTGTCGCCACTGACGGCACGGTCGAAGCGGTTTCGGTCAAGGGAGCCCGCGCCTTTGCTGTCGGGGTCCAGTGGCATCCGGAGTACTGGGTCAACTCGGACAGCAACTCGGCCAAGATTTTTCGCGCGTTCGGCGATGCGGTGCGCCTGCACGCCGCCGCGAAGGCTGGCTCGCGGGCCGCGGCGGAGTAGTCAGTCGCCGGTCTTGTGGTCACCCGCCAGCGACAGCAAGGGCGTGGCTGGCGCGTAGGATTCGTAGCCGTCGCCATCTGCAACCGAGAAAGTGACAATCGGATCGACGCCGTTGGCGCTGAAGGCGACCGTGCCGTCATTCTGTTCGCGCCAGAACTTTGCCTGCTCGATGCCGGGCATCAGACGACGGCATGTCGCAGCAACAGTAAGCAGGGACAGGCCATCCGAAATTTCGGCCCCGCGGCTCACCGCGCAGGCTCCGTCATCGCCATTTGCGACCAGCCTGAGGTGCTGGACGGCACGGCCTCTTCGGCGACGCTTTCCCCATTGCCGTCATGAAACAGTTGAACGCCGCCAAACAAGGCGGCGATTGCGATCAATGCGGAAAGCACTCTCATCATTCTTCATCCGTTCATGCAGGCAGGATGCAGAATGATTTCAAAGGGTTAAGCCGGCGTTAATAAATGTGGCAAACTGCCGGTCAGCCGGGAGCCTTCACGTGGGCCGTCTCCGGCACCGGCGTCAGCGGCCGGCGCTCGGTGAACCAGGACACCAGATTGTCGACGCACAGATCGGCCATGGCGCGGCGCGTGTGTTGCGAGGCCGAGCCGACATGCGGCAACAGGGAGGCGTTGGGGGCGTCGAGCAACGCCTTGGGCACGTTCGGTTCGTCGGCGAAGACGTCGAGCCCGGCGGCGGCGATGGTGCCGTCGGCAAGGGCTGCCGCGAGTGCCGCCTCGTCGACCGTGCTGCCGCGGCCGATATTGACGAAGACGCCGTTGGCGCCAAGCGCCGACAGAATCTCGGCATTGACCGCCCTCTGCGTCGAAACCCCGCCAGGCGCCACCGAAATCAGCGTATCCACCGCTTCCGCCAGCCCCTTCAGCGTCGGATGATACTCGTAGGAAAGACCTTCGACCCGGCGCCGGTTGTGGTAGGCGACCGGCAGGCCGAACGCCTCGAGCCGCCGGGCAATGGCCTGTCCGATGCGGCCCATGCCGAAAATCCCGACGCGGCGCGCGCGCAAGGTAAGCCGGCTCAGCGGATAGTTGCCCTTGCGCACCCAACTGCCGTCGCGCAGCCAGTTCTCCGCCCGCGGTAGGTCACGGATCGTATTGATCAGCAGCCCGATCGCGGTGTCGGCGACCTCCTCGGTCAGCACGTCGGGCGTGTTGGTGACCATGATGTTGTTCGCCGCCGCATGGCCGACATCGACCGAATCATAGCCGACGCCGAAGGAGGCGACGAGTTCGAGATTGGGCAGCGCATCCATCATCGCCGCGCTGATGCCGGCAAAGGAGGCAATGCCGCGCACCGTGCGGCGCATCTCGTCGGTAACCAGCGCCGGATCGGCGCGCTCGATCCTCACCTGTTTGAAGGTCCGGTCGATGCGCCGGACGGCATGGTCGCTGAACTCCGCCGGCACCAGAATGGCGACGGCTTGCAGCTGTTCGGCTTTGGTCATGCCCGCTCCACCGGCTTGCCGGTCGACTGGCGCACATGCAGTTCCGGCTTGATCAATTCCTGCGAGGGCCGCACCGTCTGCCCGTTGAGCTTGTCGAGCAGCGCGCTGGCGGCGCGGCGGCCGACCTCGCGTTGGCCGTTCCAGACGGTGGTCAGCGCCGGCGTGGCGATCGCCGCCTCTTCGAGATCGTCATAGCCGGTGACGGAGATGTCGATGCCCGGCACCAGGCCGGCGCGTGCAATGCCGTTCATCAGGCCGATGGCGACAAGATCGTTCCAGCAGCAGGCGGCGGTCGGTCTGTCCTTCAGCGCCAGGAACTGCCCGGCGGCCTCGAAGCCGGCCTGCTTGGTGCGTGGACCGGCGATGCGCCAGGACGGCTTGACTTCGAGCCCGGCCGCCTCCATGGCGTTGACATAGCCCTGATAGCGGTCGCGGCCGGTCGAGGTCTGGTCGGTGCCGCCGATCATGGCGATACGCTTGTGGCCGAGCGAGATCAGGTGGTTGGTGGCAAGCCCGGTGCCATAGGAATCGTCGCCGCGAAACACCGGCACGTCGGCACCCTCGACGGTGCGGGCGATCAGCACCGCCGGAAGGCCGTTCTCTTCGGCCATCAGTATGTCGGCGGCTGGCGTGCCGATGGCCGGCGACATGATGACGCCGTCGGCGCCGAGTTGCAGCAGCGTGTCGATGAAGGTGCGCTGCTTTTCGAGCTGGTCGTAGTGATTAGACAGGATGAAGGTCTGCCGGCTGCGGTCGAGCTCGCTCTCGATCGAGCGCAGGATCTCGGCGAAGAACGGGTTCATGATGTCGTGGACGACCACGCCGACAATGCCCGAGCGCGAGGTGCGCAGGCTGGCGGCGCGGCGGTTGTAGATATAGCCTATGGCGCGCGCATGTTCCTTGATGCGGTCGCGCGTCGAGCCGGCAACCAGCGGACTGTCGCGCAGCGCCAGCGACACGGTGGCCGTGGACACGCCGAGTGCATCGGCGATCGTCGAAAGCTTGATTTTTTGTGCCAGCGCCTTGCGCCCCCCGAACCAGCTGAATTGCTACCTAAACAGTTTAAAGGCGGCGTTATGCCACCGATCGGGGGCAAATCAAAGTTTTTTTGCCAGCGCCTCGGCCTCGACATCGGAGGCCGCGCGACTCTGCAGCCGCAGCCGGTGCTCGCGGTGGACGATGTAGAGGCCGCTGGCGACGATGATGGCGGCGCCGAGCAGTGTCCAGCGATCCGGGAACTGCTTGAAGACGATCCAGCCGGAAATGATCATCCAGACCATCTGCGAATAGGGATAGGGCGCCAATGCCGTGGTTGTCGCCAGCCGATAGGCCTGGACCAGCAGCCAGTGCCCGACACCGCCGAAGACGCCAAGCATGAGCAGGATGAACCAGTGCCAGCCATCATGCGGCAGCGAGAAGGAAAACGGCAGCATGGGCAGAAGCAGCACCGTCGGCGCCAGTGCCGAAAACAGGATCAGGCTTTCCGACGTCTCGGTCGACGACATGCGGCGCGTCATGATGACATAGAAGCAGTTCGACAGCATCGAGCCGAGCGCGAAGAGATGGCCGACGCCGAAGACGCCGACACCTGGCCTCGTGATGATGAGGACGCCGGCGAAGGCGGCCAGGATGGCCAGCCAGCGCCGCCAGCCGGCCCATTCGCCGAGCAGCGGGCCGGCAAGCGCGGTTATCACCATCGGGCCGAAGAAATAGATCGACGTCGTCTCGGCCAGCTGCAGGGAGCGCAGGGCCAGGATGTTGCACATGGTCGAGCCGAACAGGAACACACCACGCAGCACATGCGCCGGCAAGTTGACCGGGCGAAACCGCAGCGGATCGCGCCAACCGCGCAAGAGGGTGCCGACCAGCACGACATGCACGGCAAAGCGCACCCAGGCGACGATCAGCGCGGAAACGCCGGCCAGGACGAGATATTTGCTGGAGGTGTCGAGGAAGGTGAAGAAGACATAGGTGGTAAGCATGCACAGGATCGCCACCGGCGGCGTCGCGCTCTCGACATATCTTTGGGAAGCATTCACTTGCTGGCCGGGGAAAAGCTGGGCTGGAGCCCACCTTTGCGGGAATTGTCGCTTGCCGGCAAGCCTATTGTCGGCCGCTGCCGCGCCGCTAAGCTTGCTGGCACAACAATAGAAGCCGCCAGGCTTAGTCCAAGCCTCCCGCGCTATGCCTCCATACGGGCGCCCTTGGTGATCTTGTCGACCACCTTCTTCTCGGCACGCAACGCAATGCCGACCGCCTTGGCGTCCTCGGGGCCGAATTGCGCGAAGACGGCGCGATTGGCGGCGTCGAAGCCGGTCGAAAACATCTCCTCGACATAGAGCGAGGTCGTCACACCGCGTTCCAGCGCGCGCCGATGGATCGTGGCGAGCGTCGCCTGGTCTGCCGACAGCACGATGACCGGCTGGATCGAGAGGGGATTGTAAAGATTGCCTGAGCGGTCGCGATAGGGCTCGCCGATGATGTCGGGAAACTGCGCGACGATGCCGCTGGTCAGAAAGGCGGTGACGTTGAGTTTCTGCCAGACGGGCAAGTCTTCCCGCAGGACGATTGCAAATTTCGTATCGAACATGAGAAAAGGACCATTCGAGGTTAGGCGCCGATTGCGAGGCTGAAGGAGACGATGTCGCTCGAACTAGACCGGCAGGCCTCTAGGGGTCTTGGACGTTTGTGCGCGGATGCGGCGGAGAACTGCATCATCTCCGCACCCGACCCCGCGGGCATGGAGCGGATCGAGGCGCGGTTTCATGGCAGCGCCTTCGATCTGCATCGCCATGACACCTACGCGATCGGGGTGACGCTGCATGGTGTGCAGAGTTTTCGCTATCGCGGCGCGACGAGGCTTAGCCTGCCCGGCCAGATCATCGTGCTGCATCCCGACGAACTGCATGATGGCGGCGCCGGCACCGAGGACGGCTTGCGCTACAGGATGCTCTATCTCGAACCCTCGCTGATGCTGGATTGCCTTGGCGGCGCTTCCTTGCCCTTTGTCAGCGACGCCGTGGTGAGGGATGACGCCTTCTGCGCCACGCTGCTTTCGGCGCTGGGGCCGCTGCAGCAGGAACTCGACGAACTGTTCGTCGACGACTTCCTCACGCAACTGATGCAAAGCCTGGCACGGCATGCCGGCCAGCCGGCAAAGCCGATGGCGAGGACGGCGTGGCGGGCGGCGGCGCTGGCGCGCGACTATCTGACGGAGAATGCATCGCGCGTCGTGCGTTCCGGCGAATTGGAAGCCGTCACCGGACTGGACCGCTACGCCCTATCGAGGCATTTCCGCGCCGCCTTCTCGACCAGCCCGCATCGTTTCCTGGTGATGCGCCGGCTCCAGCGCGCGCGGCGGATGATCACCGCCGGCGAGCCCCTGGCGCAGATCGCGGTCGAGGCCGGCTTCGCCGACCAGAGCCATTTCAACAGGCAATTCAAGAAAGCGTTCGGCATCACGCCGGGACGCTGGTCATCGCTGATCCGGGACTCGGCCCCAGCGACGGCCTGATCAGTCGTCCGACTCGGCGTCGTCGTCGATCAGCACCAGCTCCTCGTTGGAGAGGTTGGCCTCGATGCGCGCCAGCAGCTTGAACAGCGCCTTCTGGTCCTTCTTGTCGAGGCCCTTCAGCGCCTGCTTTTCGGTCTTCTTCACCGACTTCTCGATGGCGCGGATGGTTTCGCGGCCGCTGTCGGTGAGGAAGATATGCGCCTGGCGGGCATCGGCCTCGGAGGCGCGCTTTTCCAGAAAACCCTGGGCCTGCAGCCGGTTGATGGTCTTGGTGATGGTGGGCGGCCGCACTCCGAGGCGACCGGCAAGATTGCCCGGCGTCTGGCCGTCCTCGCGGTCAAGCGCCAGCATGATCTGGTCCTGGCCGGCATAGAAGCCGTGCGCCAGGAGCCGGGCCGCCAGCGCGGTTCTTGCCAGCCTGGCCGCCGAATGCAGCCGGCTCATTGTCGCAGTCTTGTCCGCCTTGGCCATGGTCATCCCTCTTCGGCCATACCGGCAGGGACAGCATAGACGCAGCCGGCCGGTTGGCAATCGACGATAAAAAGAATCCGGCGCATGAAACAGCTTTGCCGGCAAGCATTGCGGTGCCGGCCGTGGTGATGCCAGATGTTTATTTCAGTTAGATGACAAACGAGTTTGCGGAGCGCCGGATTCGCAGCAACCACGACGCGAGGCGCGTCTGACGATCGGCAACTCCGGACAACATATCGTCTTTTTCGTCTCGTCGCCGATGAGGCGAGGCTTTTCGCCGTCATAGCCATCGGACAATCTCGGCCGGCCGCTTTGGCCCATCGGTTTGCCCCGTGCAAAAGCCCGGCACACATCCTATATGGAACCGACAATCCCTTTTTGTGGCCTGGTTTCAAGGCCCAGTCATCTCGAGGCAAGCCATGAGCGACGCACAGACGCAGATCCCCGTAACCGTTCTCACCGGCTATCTCGGCGCCGGCAAGACGACGCTGCTCAACCGTATCCTGTCGGAGAACCATGGCAGGCGCTACGCGGTCATCGTCAATGAATTCGGCGAAATCGGCATCGACAATGACCTGATCGTGGAATCCGACGAGGAAATCTACGAGATGAACAATGGCTGCGTCTGCTGCACGGTGCGCGGCGACCTGATCCGCGTCGTCGAGGGCCTGATGCGCCGGCCGGGGCGCTTCGACGCCATCGTAGTCGAGACCACCGGTCTCGCCGATCCGGTACCGGTGGCGCAGACCTTCTTCATGGACGACGATGTGCGCTCCAAGACCAAGCTCGATGCGGTGGTGGCGCTGGTCGATGCCAAGCATTTGCCGCTCAGGCTCAAGGATTCCAAGGAAGCCGAAGACCAGATTGCTTTCGCCGATGTCGTCGTGCTCAACAAGACCGACCTGGTCACCCCCGAAGAGCTCGCCAAGGTCGAGGCGACGATCCGCGCCATCAATCCGGCGGCGAGGATCCATCGCACGACGCGCGCCGGCGTCGCCCTGTCGGAAGTGCTCGACCGCGGCGCCTTCGATCTCTCCCGGGCGCTGGAGAACGATCCGCATTTCCTCGAGGCGCATGACGACCACCATCATCACGATCATGATCATGATCATCACGACCATGATCACCACCATCATGATCATGACGGGCACGATCATCACGACCATGCGCATCCCTCCGACATCCATGATGTGACGGTGCAGTCGGTGTCGCTGCGCGGCGGCGAGATGGACCCGAAGAAATTCTTCCCGTGGATCGAGAAGATCACCCAGATGGAAGGCCCCAACATCCTGCGGTTGAAAGGCATCATTGCCTTGAGGGGCGATGATGAACGCTACGTCATCCAGGGCGTGCACATGATCATCGAGGGCGACCATCAGCGCGCCTGGAAAGACGGCGAGAAACATGAGAGCCGGCTGGTGTTCATCGGCCGCGAACTCGACGCCGAGCGGCTGAAGAAGAGTTTCGAGGCCTGCCAGGCGGCTTGATTTCCGGGCCTTATGCCGCTAGCGCTGCCCCTTCTTTCCTTCTCCCCTTGTGGGAGAAGGTGGCCTCGCGAAGCGAGGTCGGATGAGGGGTATTCCAGCTTGGCAATGGCGGCACTCCGTCGCGCACCCCTCATCCGTCTCGGCGCTGCGCGCCGATCCACCTTCTCCCACAAGGGGAGAAGGCGGAGCCGCACCTAGCCGCGCCAGCAACCTCGGCAGGGTAGACGACCAGCAACTATCTGGAATGGACTTGTCTTACATGCCAACCGTCGCCCCCCTCGACCTCGAAGGCCATTGCGTTGCCGCCGTCTTTCTTGGCGATGTTCCGCATTTCGGGCTGGCCGATGGCGCCGTCCATCGGCTCGACAATGGCCACAAGACGGTCCAGGCCAATGACGGGCTGCTCGCCGCCTTCCATGATTCAGCCAACGACCGGCTGATCACCGGCGGCGAGGATGGCAAGGTGTTTGCCGTCAAGGCGGGCGGCGAATTCAGCGAAGTGGCCAGCGCCGGCAAGAAGTGGGTCACCAGCGTTGCCGCCGGGCCGCAAGGCGCCATCGCCTATGCCACGGGCAAGACCGCCTTCGTGCGCTTCGCCGATGGCAAGACCAAGGAATTTGGCCATCCGCGCTCGGTCGAGGGACTGGCGTTTTCGCCCAAGGGCATGCGCTTCGGCGTTGCCCGCTACAATGGCGCGACGCTGCATTTCCCGGCCGCCGAGGGCAAGCCGGTGGAGCTCGAATGGGCCGGCGCCCATACCGGCATAACCTTCTCGCCGGATGGCGCTTTCCTCGTCACCACCATGCAGGAAAACGCCCTGCATGGCTGGAAGCTGGCCGACGGCAAGCATATGCGCATGAGCGGCTATCCCGGCAAGGTCAAAAGCCTGTCATGGAGCGCCAAAGGCAAATGGCTAGCGAGTTCCGGCGCGCCAGCGGCGATCGTCTGGCCGTTTTCAGGCAAGGACGGGCCGATGGGCAAGGCGCCGCTGGAACTCGGCACGCGCGGCAACACGATGGTAACTTGCGTGGCATGCCATCCAAGCCAGGATGTCGTGGCGATCGGCTACGAGGACGGTATGGTGATCGCCGCGCGCTTCGCCGACGCCAAGGAAGTGCTGTTGCGCCGGCAAGGCAAGGGCGCCATCACCGCGATGATGTGGGACAGGGAAGAGCGCCGCATCGCCTTCGGCAGTGCGGCCGGTGATTGCGGCGTGATCGACATCACTGCCTAGTTTCTCAAGACCGCGGATCACTCAGCCCCGCACGACACCTTGCCCGTCAATTCCGCCGGCTTGCCATCCTTGTCGGTGTCGGCGGCATTGTCATAGACGGCAAGCGTGTACTGGCCATCATAGACCCCTTCGTCGCTGGCCTTGGTCAGGATCGTCAGTTCGACCGAATTGAAGGTGTTTGCCTCCTGGTGCTCGCGGTAGATGTTCAGCCGCAGCTCCTTGTCGTCCAGCCAGTACTGGGTCAGGTTGGAATCCTCGAACGCCGTCTTGCGCAATCCATCGCCAGCTGGCCTCGCCTTGATTTCGAGATCGCCGCGAAAGTTGAAAGTCGGGCCGCCCATGCCTCTGGCGACACCGGCGGCGACGTCGAATGTCACCGCCGTGTCGTCGACGTTGCACCAGATACCGCCCGAGGCGAAGGCCGTGCCCGCCGACACCAGAAACATTGCCACACCGATGATCGTCCGCATTTTGTTCCCCCACCTCAATTCCCGCTCATATTGGCGCTGACGTCGCCAGCACGGTCAAGCGCCGCCGCAGGCGGCTGAGCCAATGCAGAACAGGCGCGCGGCCAATTGCGGTCGCGGACAGGGATTGGCTAAGAGGGACGGACGCGAGGGTTTTCATGCACAGCAGCGACAGTTCAAGGACGTCCATCGGCGGCATCAGCCGCGACCGCATCGCGCAATTGCGCGAGACGGAAGGCGCGGCCTTCCGCAAGGCGCGACCGAAATCGCAGGCCAAGGTCGGCAACGGCCTGCCCGGCTTCTTCGGCGGCGTGCCGATGCACTGGATGAACGACTGGCCGACGCCATTTCCGATCCTGGTCGACAGCGCCAAAGGCGCTGCGATCACCGACATAGACGGCAACAGGCTCGACGATTTCTGCCTTGGCGACACCGGTTCGATGTTCGGCCACTCGCCACCGCCGGTGGCACGGGCCATCCGCCGCCAGGCCGCGCGCGGCCTGACCTATATGCTGCCCTCGGAAGACGCACTTGCCATCGGGCCGCTGCTGCAGCAGCGTTTCGGCCTGCCGTTCTGGCAGATCGCGACGACGGCGACCGACGCCAACCGCTTTGCGCTGCGCGTGGCCCGCGCCGTCACGGGGCGCGAAAAAATCCTGGTCTTCAACGGCTGCTATCACGGCTCGGTCGACGAGACGATGGTGCGGCTGATCGGCGGCAGGCCGGTAAACCGACCGGGACTGGCGGGCGAATACCGCGACCTGACCCGCACGGCCAAGGTCATCGAGTTCAACGATGTTGCAGCACTTGAAGCAGCGCTCAAGGACAAGGACGTGGCCTGCGTCATCGCCGAACCGGTGCTGACCAATTCCTGCATGGTGCTGGCTGACCCCGGCTTCCATGACGCGCTGCGCAGACTGACGCGCGAGACCGGTACGCTGCTCCTGATCGACGAGACGCACACCATCTCGACCGGCCCCGGCGGCTACACCAGGAAATACGGGCTGGAACCCGACTTCTTCGTGCTGGGCAAGCCGATCGCCGGCGGCGTGCCGGCAAGCGTGTGGGGCATGAGCGATGACGTCGCCTCGCGCTACGCCGACTACAACAGGACGAAGGAGCCCGGCTATTCCGGCATGGGCACGACGCTTTCGGCCAACCCGCTGCAGTTCGCCACCATGCGCGCAACGCTGGAAGAGGTGATGACGGCGGAGAATTATGACCGCATGGACCATCTGGCGCGGCGTCTGGATGCCGGACTGACCGGGGTGATCGACCGCCATCGCCTGCCCTGGCATGTCGCACGCGTCGGCGCCCGCGTCGAGTTCATCTGCGCGCCCGGCCCATTGCGCAACGGCGCAGAGGCTGAAGGGGCGCACGCGCCGGAGCTCGAGGCCGCCATCCATGTCGCTCTGGTCAATCGCGGCGTGCTGATCGCGCCCTTCCACAATATGATGCTGATCTCGCCGGCGACGTCAGGCGCCCAGGTCAACCGGCTGATCAGCGCCTTCGGCGCGGTTGCGGCAAAGCTTGCGGCATGAGACAAGCAGCCATGGACAACGCCATCGTGACCTCCCCTTCGGGGTCTTCGCCCGCCGAGGCGCAAGCCTTTCTCGACGTCCATCCCGAGATCGAAGCCTTCGATATCGTGCTGACCGACGCCAATGGCGTCGGCCGCGGCAAGATCGTGCGCCGACATGAGCTGAAAAGCATTTTCGAGGGTGGCCGGCATATGCCGATCTCGATCCTCGGCCTCGACATCACCGGCGAGGACGTGCACGAGACCGGACTGATCTGGACGACCGGCGACGGCGACCTCAGGGCATGGCCGATCCCCGGCACGCTGGTGCCACTCTACGGCACCAACCCGCCGCGCGGCCAAGTGCTTATGGCGATGTATCATCTCGACGGCCAGCCCATGTCGTCGGACCCGCGCCTGGCGCTAGCCCGGCAGGTCGATATCCTCGCGGCCAAAGGCCTTTACCCGGCGGGCGCCTTCGAGCTGGAATTCTTCCTGCTGGCCAATGAGCGCGACGCCGACGGCAAGGTGCAGCCGGCGCGCGCGGTGCTCGATGGCCGCGTTTCGGGCAAGACGGAAGTCTATTCCGTCGACCATCTGCACGGCATGGAGCCGCTGTTCTCAGACATTTACGCCGCCGCCAAGGTGCAAGGCATTCCGGCCGAGACGGTGATTTCAGAATATGCGCCCGGCCAGTACGAACTGACGCTGAACTACCGCAAGGATGTGATGCGGGCAGCCGACGACCTCGTCATGCTTAAGCGGCTGGTGCGGGCGCAGGCGCGCCGCCACGGCGTCACCGCCTGTTTCATGGCCAAGCCGATCGAGAAATATGCCGGCTCGGGCATGCATTTCCACGTCTCGCTGCAGGACAGAGCCGGCCGAAACGTGTTTGCCGAAGCCGGCGGCGAGAGCTGGTCGCTGCCCCTGCTGCAAGGGCTTGGGGGACTGATCCAGACGATGGCGGAATCGATGCTGGTGTTTGCGCCGCACGCCAATTCCTGGCGGCGTTTCGTCTCGCGATCCTATGCGCCTGTGGCGCCGACCTGGGGCGTCAACAACCGTTCGGTGGCGCTGCGCGTGCCGGCGGGCGACGCCAGGAATCGGCGCATCGAGCATCGGCCGTCCGGCGTCGACGCCAACCCCTACCTGATCGCCGCGACGGTGCTGGCCGGGATCATCAAAGGTCTCGATGAAGGGCTCGATCCAGGTCCCGAAACGACCGGCAATGGCTACGAGGCGGCCGTCACCCGCACGACGATGCCGGCGGACTGGCGCGCCGCGATCGAAGCAGCCAAGGCCTCCAGCTTCCTGAAAGGTGCGCTCGGCGAGGATTTGCACCGCACCTTCGTGGCGATCAAACAGTCCGAATATCTGCGCGTGGCGCGCACGGTCGGCGAACTGGATTATCATCTCTATTTGCACGAGGTGTGAGGATCGGGAACCATCATCCGCCACGTCCATTTCCCTGTCGAAATGGATGAGACAGATGACAGCAATCCTGCCGCACCGGACGAACACAGCCGCGGGACGCGCTTCGCGTGCCCGACAGGTACTGGATGAACATTTCGACGGATCGATTTCCGAGCTGCGCGAGGCCGCGAAAGGCTGCCGCCGCTGCCCGCTTTGGCGCGATGCGACGCAGACGGTGTTCGGCGAGGGACCTGACAATGCCAAGGTCATCTTCGTCGGCGAACAGCCCGGCGATCAGGAAGATCTCGCCGGCAAACCTTTCGTCGGTCCGGCGGGCAAGGTGTTTGACGCGATCCTCGACGATGCGGGTGTGGACCGCCAAAAAGTCTACGTCACCAACGCGGTCAAGCACTTCAAATTCGAGCCGCGCGGCAAGCGCCGCATCCATTCCAAGCCGAATTCCGGTGAGGTGCAGGCCTGCCGCTGGTGGATCGACCGGGAATTCGCACTGATCAAGCCGGAACTGGCGGTGGCGCTCGGCGCAACGGCTGCCTTGTCTTTGCTGGGCAAGGCTATCCCAGTGACGAAGATGCGCGGCCAGATGATCGAACGCGAGGACGGCCTGCGCGTGTTCATCACCATCCATCCGTCCTTCATCCTGCGCATCCATGAGCCTGCCGACAAGGAGGCCGAGCGCGAGCGTTTCCTGCGGGATATGATAGAGGTGAAGCGGTTAATGGCTACCTGAACCGGTCACCTATCGGATCAGGATCGCCCTGAGATCATTGACATTCGTGCCCGTAGGCCCCGGTACAAACAGATCGCCAACCGCATTGAACGCCGTCCACGCATTGTTGCCGGCCAGCATTGCCTTGGCGTCGACGCCGGCCGCGCGCATGCGCGACACGGTCGAAGCGTCGGCAAAGGCCCCGGCATTGTTTTCCGAACCGTCGATGCCGTCGGTATCGGCGGCGAGGGCATCGATGCCTTGCATGCCGTTGACGCCGATGGCGAAGGCGAGCAGGAATTCCGAATTGCGGCCACCCTTGCCTTTTGCCCGCAAGGTCACGGTTGTTTCGCCACCCGAGAGAATGAGCACCGGCTTCGAAAACGGCCGGTTGCGCGTCGCCACTTCGCGCGCGATGGCCGCATGGACGCCGCCGACCTCACGCGCTTCGCCCTCGATGGCGTCGGAGAGGATGACGGCCTCTATCCCTTGCCGCTTGGCTTCCGCCGCCGCTGCTTCCAGCGACACCCCGGCCGAGGCGATCAGATGCACCTCATTGCGCAAAAAGCGCTCATCTCCGGGATCTGGCGCATCGGCCGCCGGCGAATGGATATGCGCCATCACCGAGGCCGGCAGCTTCATGCCATAGGCCAATATCGACGCCAGCGCATCTTCCCGGCTGCCCGTATCCGGGACCGTCGGGCCGGAGGCGACAAGGGCCGGATTGTCGCCGGGAATGTCGGAGACAACCAGCGACACCACCTTGGCCGGCCATGCGGCGGCGGCCAGCCGGCCGCCCTTGATGGTCGAGACATGCTTGCGGATGGTGTTCATCGCCGCGATCGGCGCGCCGGAGGCGAGAAGTGCCTCGTTGACGGCGATCTCGTCGGCGAGTGTCAGTCCGGCGGCCGGCGACGGCAGCAGGGCCGAGCCGCCACCCGATATTAGCGCCACGACCAGATCATCCTCCGTGAGACCCTGGACCTTGGCGAGCAGACGGCGCGAGGCCTCGAGGCCAGCAGCGTCCGGCACTGGATGCGCCGCTTCGATGATCTCGATGCGCTCACATTTCGCACCATAGCCATAGCGGGTGACGACCAGCCCTTCGATCGGCCCGTCCCAGACCTTCTCGAAAGCCGCGGCCATCTGCGCCGAGCCTTTGCCGGCACCGATGACGATGGTGCGGCCCTTTGGCCTGGCCGGCAGATGATCCCTGATCGTCCGTTCCGGATCGGCAGCGGCAACGGCGGCGTTGAAGATCGAGATGAGGAAGGCCTTGGGATCGAGCACGGTCATTCGGCTTCCGTAGCCAGCGCCAGTCCACGCTTGTCAACACCCAGGTGGTCGCACAGCGCATCGACGACCACGCCGTGATCCTCGCGCTCCGGCAGCCCGGAGACCGCGATCACGCCGATGACGCCGGCGCCTTTGACCGTCACCGGAAAACCGCCGCCGGCGAGCACATAGTCGGAGACGTCGAGGCCCTCGCCGATCTTGAAGGCGCGGTCAGGGCGCTGCTGCTCCAGCACCATGCGGTAGGTGCTTCTCAGGAACCGTTTCACTACATTGATCTTGCGGCGCGCCCAATCGGGATTGGAAGCATTTGACCCCGGCATGGCCGCATAGAACAGCGGCCGGTCCCACAGCCTGATGTCGACGATGATGGGCAGGTTTTCGGTGATTGCGCGGTGGCGGATCGCGGAGCCGATCTTGAAGGCGACGGCCTCATCGAAGGCAGGAAAGACCAGCATCTCTTCCTGTTTCCGGATCAGAGCGATGTCGTCCGCAGCGGCCATTTTCTTTCTCCGAAAATCGTCACACGTCGTTTGTACGACAAGCTCCGCCCGGTCAAGCTCTCGTCGCGGCGGCCTACCCCGCGATCATTTCGCTCTTGGCAGCCCGCCCCGCGACATAGACCTCGCGCACGGCGCGGTCGTCACCCAGTGTCTGCAGCAGGAACAATTCCTGCGCCAGCGTCTGCGCCGTTTCCATCCTCAGCCGCATCGCCGGCGTCGCCCTGGCGTCGAGCACGACGATGTCGGCGTCGGTGCCCTGATCCAGCGTACCGATCTTGCTGGCCACCGACAGCGCCTCGGCATTGCCGCGCGTGATCTGCCAGAAAGACTGGAACGGGTTGAGCTTTTCGCCATTCAGCGCGATCACCTTGTAGCCCTCGTCCATGGTGCGCAGCATGGAATAGTTAGTGCCGCCGCCGACATCGGTAGCGGCAGCGATTCTGAGCGGCTTGTCCCTGCGCCGGAAGCGCTGATAGTCGAACAGGCCGGAGCCGAGGAACAGGTTCGAGGTCGGGCAGAACACCGCCACCGAGCCGCTCTGTGATAGTGCGTCCGCCTCACGCTCCGACAGGTGGATGCAGTGCCCGAACAGGCTGTTTTTGCCCAGCAACCCGTAATGTTCGTAGACGTCGGTGTAGTCGCGCGACCAGGGGTAAAGCTGCTGCGTGAAGGCGATCTCGGCGTGGTTTTCCGACAGGTGCGTCTGCATGTGCAGGTCGGGATGCTCGCGGCACAGCGCGCCGGCCATCTCCATCTGCTCCGGCGAGGAGGTGATGGCGAAGCGCGGCGTGATGGCATAATGCTGGCGCCCCTTGCCGTGCCACTCGTTGATCAGCGCCTTGGTGTCGTCATAGCCGGATTGCGGCGTGTCGAGCACGCCTTCGGGTGCGTTGCGGTCCATCATCACCTTGCCGGCGATGTTGAGCATGTTACGGTCATGCGACTCGGCGAAAAAGGCTTCGGCGGAAGCCTTGTGCACCGAGCAGTAGGCGACAACCGTCGTGGTGCCGTGCCGCACCATCTCGTCGAGGAACAGCCGCGCGATGCGGCGGCCATGCTGCGCGTTGGCGTATTTCGTTTCTTCGGGAAAAGTGTAGGTGTTCAGCCAGTCGAGCAGTTCGGCGCCGTAAGAGGCGATGACCTGCATCTGCGGGAAATGCACATGGGTGTCGATAAAACCCGGCAGCAAGAGGTGCGGCCGGTGGTCGATTTTTTTGGCCCCCTCACCAGCCTGATTCTCGACATCGTGGTAGGCGCCCGAGGCGACGATCCGACCGTCGCTTATCAGCAGGCCGCCATCCTCCTCGTAACGCCAGGCCGAATGGTCGTCGATGGTCTCGGGCCAGCGCACGAAGGACAGCGTGCGGCCGCGCAGGAGTGTCGAGGTCATGCTTATTTCCCCGCGCCTTCGAACCAGGCCACCAGCAGCGCCCGTTCCTTGTCGGTGATCTCAGAGACATTGGCGGGTGGCATGGCGTGGCTGCGGCCGGCCTGCAGATAGATCTCGCGGGCGTGGTTGGCGATGTCTGCATCGGTGTCGAGCATCACGCCCTTGGGCGCGTGATAGATGCCTTCGTAGACCGGCTCTTGCGCGTGGCACATCGAGCAGCGGCCGAGCACGGTGTCGCGCACCGCCGGGAAATGCGCGGAAGCGATATAGATGTCCGCCGAGGCGGACGCCTTGGGCTCACCGGTCAGCACCTTCGGCACGGTCGACAGCCAGATGATGATGATGAACAGGACGAGCGCGCCGAGCCAGGTCCAGTGCGGGTTGCCTGCCCGCTTGTGCACGGTGTTGAAATAGTGGCGGATCAAGACGCCGATGATGAACACCAGCGAGGCGATGACCCAGTTGAACTGCGTGCCGAACGCCAGCGGATAGTGGTTCGACAGCATCAGGAACAGAACCGGCAGCGTCAGATAGTTGTTGTGGAGCGAGCGCTGCTTGGCGATCTTGCCGTATTTCGGGTCGGGCTTGCGGCCGGCGATGAGGTCGGCGACGACGATCTTCTGGTTGGGGATGATGACCATGAAGACGTTGGCCGACATGATCGTGGCGGTGATCGCGCCCAGATGCAGGAAGGCGGCGCGGCCGGTGAACAGATGCGTCAGCCCCCAGGCGATGAACACCAGTACGCAGTAAAGCACCAGCATCAGGCCGGTGTCGCTTTTGCCGAGCGGCGAGCGGCAGAGCAGATCATAGACCACCCAGCCGACGCCGATCGTGGCCATGGACAAAAGGATGCCGACCGGCACCGACATGGGCAGCACATTGGGATCGATCAGGAACAGATCGGCGCCGGCGTAATAGACCACGCACAGCATGGCGAAGCCGGACAGCCAGGTGGCGTAGGATTCCCATTTGAACCAGGTCAGGTGCTCCGGCATCTCGGCTGGCGCCACCAGATATTTCTGGATGTGGTAGAAGCCGCCGCCATGCACCTGCCATTCCTCGCCGAAGGCGCCGACCGGCATGCCCGGCCGCTGGCGCAGGCCGAGATCGAGCGCGACGAAATAGAAGGACGAGCCGATCCAGGCGATGCCGGTGATGACATGCAGCCACCGCACGGCGAAGCTCAGCCAGTCCCAGAAAATCGCGAAATCCATCATTGAAGTCGTCCCTGCCGATGACGCGACTTTACGGCGTCGCGCGCAAACGGAAAGAGGTGAGGTGTACGATGACTTTCAAAAAAAAATGGAAAATACTAGGTTTGTCGCCGAAAACCGGCGAAGGTGCCCCGCATGGCCTATCTCGACAACATCGCCGTCTTCGTCCGCGTCGTCGAACTCGGCAATCTGTCGGCGGCCGGCCGCGACATGCGCATTTCGCCGGCGGTCGCCTCCAACCGCATCAAGGAACTGGAGAAGCATCTGGGCGTGCGGCTGTTCAACCGCACGACGCGGCAATTGATGCCGACCGAGCACGGCACGGTTTTCTACTCGGGCGCCAAGCAGGTGCTGGAGGCGATCACCGAAGCGGAAGCGGCGGTATCAGCACTTTCCGGCCAGCCACGCGGCACGATCCGCGTGACCGCACCCCTAGGCCTTGGCCGTCGGCTGGTGGCTTCCGGTATTCCCGATTTCCACGACAAATATCCTGATATTGAGGTCCGGCTGAGGCTCTCGGACCACAATGTCGATATTATGAAGGAAGGCATCGATGTCGCCTTCCGGCTCGGCATCATCGAGGATTCCAGCCTCAGGATGCGCGGCATCATGGAATGCGAGCGGGTGCTCGTGGCGGCGCCGAAATATCTGGAGGCGCGCGGCGAACCGGCCGAGCCGCAGGAGCTGATCGGCAAGAAACACGACTGCCTGATGCTGCGCTATTCCGGTGCGCGCGAATATGTCTGGACCTTGCAGACCCCGACCGGGCCGCAGAAATTCGAGGTGCACGGACCCTACGACACCGACGATGGCGATGTGCTGACCGGCTGGGCGCTGTCGGGGCGCGGCATCATCAACAAGCCGCGCTTCGAGGTCGAACCGTTCATCCGCGACCGGCGGCTGCAGGTGATCCTGGCCAACACGCCGCCGACGCCGGTGCAGTTCGCCGCCGTCTATCCGCACAAAAAGCTGCAGGACCCCAAGGTGCGGCTTTTGCTCGACTTCATGGCGGAGCGCTGCCAGCGGCTGATCAAGGATATCCTGGCCGGCAAGTGAGCGGCGATTGGCCCAGTGCCAGCGGTTGCCATCCCTGGATGTGGCGAACATAGTCCGGTTTCCATTTCGTCTCGCGGGAACCATCGATGGACAACGGCGCCACAATGCATCTTGCCGTTTCGCTGTTGCCGGGAGCCGCCGACACACCGCCTGGGGAAGAGCCGGAATTCAGCCGTCTTGCTGGTCTTGTGCAACGAGCCGAAGCGGCCGGGATAGACATGGTGCTGCTTGCCGATTCCGCGCCCGCTTCGAGCCGCGACGCCGTAACCGGTCCCGTGCCCTTCGAAGCGACCACCTTATTAGCCGCACTGGCGACGGTGACGAGCAGAATCGGCCTCGTCGCCGCAGCCTCGACGGTTGCCCACCAGCCCTACAATCTGGCGCGCCGCTTTGCTTCGCTCGACATCATCAGCCATGGCCGCGCCGGCTGGAATGCGACGATGGCGCAGGGCTCCCGCGAAGCCGCCAATTTCAGCCGGCCTGAAGGATTTTCCGACACGGACTTTCGTCACCGGGCCGAGGAGTATATCGGCATCGTTCAAGGCCTGTGGCAGGGCTGGGATGTCGACGCGTTGCTGTTCGACAAGACCGGCGGCCGCTTCCATGATCCTGAGAAAATGCATCTGCTCGACCACAAGGGCGAGTTCTTTTCGGTACGTGGACCATTGAACGTCGCACGCTCGCCGCAGGATGCGCCGGTGCTGGTGCTGTCTGGCCTGTCCGAGCCTGATCTGGATATTGCTGCCCGCAGCGCCGATGTCATTTTGCTGGAGAGCGGGTCGGCCGAGAGCGCGAAAATACGCTTTGATGATCTGAAGCATCGCGCCACGGCCGCTGGGCGCGATCCGGACGCTGTGAGGGTGCTGACGAGTATCTCGTTCGCCCCCGATGAAGGGCCGGCCGCTGTCGCCGACAGGTTGGAAATTCAATTCCGGGCAAAAAGCTGCGACGGATTCAATATTCAATTGCCGCTGCAACCCTCCGCGCTCGACGAGTTCGCCGATCATATTCTGCCGGCGTTGCGGCGGCGCGGCCTTGTTCGAGAGGGCTATCGCGAGGCGACGTTGCGCTCGCATCTTGGGCTTGCCGGCGGTGGTGACCAATGACCGCGCAGATGAAGCTCGGCGCCTTCCTCTGGGCGACCGGTCATCATATCGCCGCCTGGCGCCATCCCAAGGCGCATGTGACGGCAGGCATCGACATCGACCATTACATCCAGCTGGCGCGCACGGCGGAGGCAGCGAAGTTCGACATGATCTTCTGCGAGGACGCCGCAGGCCTGCGCGAAGCCAATATCGGCATCGCCAGCCAGACGTCGCGGTCGATCGGGTTCGAGCCAATCAGCCTGCTTTCGGCGCTGGCCGTACAGACCAGCCGCATCGGCCTCGTTTCGACGGCTTCGACAAGCTACAACGAGCCTTACGGGCTGGCGCGAACTTTCCTGTCGCTCGACCATCTGAGCGGCGGCCGGGCCGGCTGGAACCTGGTCACCTCGGCCAGCCCTATCGAGGCCGCCAATTTCGGCTCGACGGGCCTCAAGCCGCATGCCGACCGCTACGAGCGGGCGCGCGAATTTGCCGAGGTGGTCACCGGCCTTTGGCAGGGCAAGGCGTCCGGCCATGACGGCCAGAGCTTTTCGGTTCGTGATCCGCTCGACCTACCGCGCTCGCCGCAGGGCGCGCCCGTCATGGTTCAGGCCGGCGCCTCGGATGTCGGCCGCGACCTTGCCGCCCGCACCGCCGATGTGGTGTTCACGGCGGCGCAGACTTTCGAGGAAGCCAAGGCCTTCTACGACGATCTGAAGGGACGCATGGCCGCCTATGGACGTGAGCCTGACGACATCAAGATCATGCCCGGCGTCTCACCGGTGGTGGCGGAAACCGAGGCCGAGGCCCGCGCGAAGCACGAGCAATTGCAGGAACTGATCCCGGACGATGTCGGCGTGGCGCTGCTGTCCAGCTATCTCAGCATCTCCGATCTGTGGCGCTATCCGATCGACGGGCCGCTGCCCGAACTGCCCGAGAGCGAGGGGATGAAAAGCCGGCAGGCGCTGGTCGTCGAGCAATCGCGCCGCGATGGCCTTTCCATCCGCCAGCTTGCCCGCCACTTCGCCGGCGCGCGCGGCCATTGGCGCATCGTCGGAACGGCGGCCCAGGTCGCCGACGAGCTGCAGGCGCGGTTCGAAGGCGGTGCCGCCGACGGCTTCAACGTCATGCCCGCATATTTCCCCGGCGAACTCGATGCCTTTGCCACACTGGTCGTGCCGGAACTGCAGCGGCGCGGCCTGTTTCGCCGGGACTATGAGGGGCGCACCTTGCGCGACCATCTGGGCCTGAAGCGGCCGGCCTGAGCCGCAGCGCAAGCTTAGCGAGCCATCACCCTGCGCTGCACCTGATGGCCGGCATTTGACGCAGCGGTGCGCACGACCAGCGCCGTCATGATCTCGGCGGCAGCAAGCGCCGCGATGACTGGTGGGCGCTTGTCCTTGACGGCGTCGCCGCCGATCGGCGAGACGAGGCGCGCAAATTCCGCTTCCGTGCCTTCAGCCGATTTCAGGAACCAGTTCCTGAACGTCGTCTTCTTGGTCCTCGAGCCGATCATGCCGACATAGGCCGCGTCGTTGCGTTTCAAGGCTTCGGCAACGATCAGGAAATCCAGCGCATGGTCATGGGTGAGGATGGCAAAGGCAGTGCCGGCGGGCGCATTGCGCACCTCGGCCTCGGGCATCGGCGTCAACCGCGTCTCGACGGTTTCCGGCATGCCGTCCAGCGCCTCGGCCCGCGTTTCGATGACGACGCCGTGCACCGGCAGAAGAGCGATTGCCGATGCCAGAGCCTGGCCGACATGGCCGCCACCGAAGATGTAGACATGCGGCAGATGCGCATCTTCGGCTTCCGCCGCCGCGACCAACTGGCTGGCGAGATCGATATCGACGAGCCGGATCAAGACTTCGACGCGCCCGCCGCAGCATTGGCCAATCTCCGGTCCGAGCGGAATGTCTAGGGTAGCGCAGATTTCGTCGACGTCGATGAGGGCTTCCTTACCCTCCCCCTTGCGGGGAGGGTCGGACGACGCAGTCGGCCGGGGCGGGGGACCTTCGAACGCCGCATCCCCACCCCAACCGGCTTTGCCGGCCGACCCTCCCCATAAGGAGGAGGGTGAAGACGCCACCATCTGCCGCGCCTTGTCGATCGCCATATATTCGAGCTGGCCGCCGCCGATTGTGCCGAAAATCGCCTCCCGCGAGACGAGCATGAAGGCGCCCTTCTCGCGCGGCGTCGAGCCCTTGGTGCCGGCCACTTCGACCAAGGCGATGCGACCTTGGCCAGCCAGGAAGTCTTTCAGGCTTTGCGCTTTCGAAGTCATCATTCGCATTCCCGTGCGGGAAACATAGGGTTTTTCGGCCTGAATTGCACGTTTTGCCGGATTCAGGCCTTCGCCTCGCCTTTTAGCCGCTCGATCGTCATCAGCACACGCTCGGGCGTTGCCGGAGCATCAAGGCGCGGACAGATCCTGTGGTCGGCGATGCTGGCCACCGCATCCGACAGCGCATGCAGCACGGACATGCCGAGCGGGAAGGGCGGCTCGCCGACCGCCTTGGAGCGGTGGATCGTCGGCTCGCCAGCTTCCGGCCAGTCGGCCAAAGTGACGTTGAAGATCTTCGGCCGGTCGGAAGCGAGCGGGATCTTGTAGGTCGACGGCGCGTGGGTGCGCAGCCGGCCCTTGTCGTCCCACCACAATTCCTCCGTCGTCAGCCAGCCCATGCCCTGGATGAAGCCGCCCTCGATCTGGCCGAGGTCGATGGCGCGGTTCAGCGAACGGCCGGTCTCGTGCAGGATATCGGTGCGCTCGACCACATATTCGCCGGTCAGCGTGTCGACCGAGACTTCCGAGCAGGAGGCGCCGTAGGCGAAATAGTAGAAAGGGCGGCCCTCGCCCTTGTCGCGGTTCCAGTGGATTTTCGGCGTCTTGTAGAAGCCCGCGGCCGAGAGCTGGATGCGCGCCATATAGGCCTGCTTGACGAGATCGGCGAAGGCGATCTCCTGATTGCCGATACGCACCCGGTTGGGCAGGAACAGCACCTGATCGTGCGGCACCTGGTATTTCTCGGCGGCGAAATCGGTCAGCCGGTCCTTGATCTGGCGAGCGCCGTTCTGTGCCGCCATCCCATTGAGGTCCGAACCGGACGATGCCGCGGTGGCCGAGGTGTTGGGCACCTTGCCGGTGGTGGTCGCGGTGATCTTCACCTGGTCGAGATCGATCTGGAATTCTTCCGCCACCACCTGCGCGACCTTGAGGTACAGCCCTTGCCCCATCTCGGTGCCGCCATGGTTCAGATGCACCGAACCATCGGTGTAGACATGCACCAGCGCGCCGGCCTGATTGTAGTGCGTGGCCGTGAAGGAAATGCCGAACTTGACCGGCGTGAGCGCCAGGCCGCGCTTGATGAAACGGCTGTTGGCGTTGAAGGCCGATATTTCGCGCCGCCGCCGCACATAGCTGGCGCTCTCCTCGAGTTCGGCGACGATGCGCTGGATGATGTTGTCCTCGACCGTCTGGTGGTAGGGCGTGATGTTGCGGTCGCTGGTGCCATAGAAATTCTTCTTGCGGATCTCGAGCGGATCCTTGCCGACCGCGAACGCCACCTCATCGATGACGCGCTCGGCGCCGACCATGCCTTGCGGGCCGCCGAAGCCCCTGAAGGCGGTGTTCGACACGGTGTTTGTGTAGAGCGGCGCCGATTGCGCGTGCACGGCCGGCCAGAAATAGGTGTTGTCGCAATGGAACAACGCACGATCCGTCACCGGGCCTGACAGGTCCGACGAGAAGCCGCAACGCGCGGCGAACATGAAATCGACACCGAGAATGTTGCCCTCGTCGTCGAAGCCGACTTCGTAGTCGACGAGGAAATCGTGACGCTTGCCGGTCGCGATCATGTCGTCATCGCGGTCGGGCCGGATCTTGACGGCGCGATGGTGTTTCTTGGCAGCGATGGCCGCGAGCGCGGCAAACTGGTTGCCCTGCGTTTCCTTGCCGCCGAAACCGCCGCCCATGCGGCGGATCTCCACCGTGACGGCATTGCTGGGTACGCCGAGCGCATGGCTCACCATGTGCTGGACTTCGCTCGGATGCTGGGTCGAGGAATAGATGGTGACGTCCTGATCCTCGCCGGGAACGGCCATGGCGATATGGCCTTCAAGATAGAAATGCTCCTGGCCGCCGACGCGCATCTTTCCCTTCAGCCGGCGCGGCGCCGCCTTGATCGCAGCGGCGGCATCGCCGCGCTTCAAGGTAAGCGGCGGCGTGACGAGCTTGTCCTTCCTCGGATCGAGTTCGCCGATGTCGGTGACGAAAGGCAATTGACTGTATTCGACCTTGGCCAGCCTGGTGGCGCGGCGTGCCTGTTCGCGGGTTTCGGCGATAACGCAGAAGATCGGCTGGCCGAAGAACTCGACCTTGCCGTCGGCGAGCACCGGCTCATCGTGCCGGCCGGTCGGCGAAATGTCATTCTCGCCCGGCACATCCTTTGCCGTGAGCACATCGACGACTCCGGAAGCAGCGCGCACCGCCGAAAGGTCCATGCGGGTGATGGTAGCGTGCGCGGCGGCCGAGAGCCCGAGGCAGCCATGCAGCGTGCCTGATGGTTCCGGCATGTCGTCGATGTAGACGGCGGTGCCGCTGACATGCTTGTGGGCGGAATCATGGCGCTGATCGGTGGCGACACCGCCGACGATCTTCTCGGCCTTGAGATTTGACGTGGCGTGCTTGTTCATCATGCCGCCTCGTTGCGGGACACCTGGAAGGGCGCCTTGGTGCCGGAGGTTTCGACGAAGAAGCGCAACAACAGGTTCTTGGCCGCCAGTGCCCGGTACTCGGCTGAGGCCCGCATGTCGGTAAGCGGGGTGAAATCCCCAGCGTATTGCGCCATCGCCGTCTCGACCGTCTCTTCGGTCCATGGCTTGCCGAGCAGCGCCTTTTCGACAAGAGACGCCCGCTTCGGGGTCGCCGCCATGCCGCCATAAGCGATGCGCACATCGGCGACCGTGCCGTCCATGGCCAGCGTCAGGAAGAAGGCGCCGAGGGCAGCGGTGATGTCCTCGTCCCGGCGCTTGGTGATCTTGTAGACGGCAAATTTCGCGCCCTTGGCCGGCACGGGCACGTGCACGGCCTCGACGAATTCGCCGGGCTGCCGGTCCTGCTTGCCATAGGCGATGAAGAAGGTTTCCAGCGGGATCGTGCGCCGCTTCTTGCCCTTGCGCAGCGTCAGGCGCGCGCCGAGCGCGATCAGCGGCGGCGGGGTGTCGCCGATCGGCGAGCCGTTGGCGATGTTGCCGCCGATGGTGCCCATGTTGCGCACCTGTTCGCCGCCGATGCGGTCGAACAGCGGCCCCAGCGCCGGAATGCGTTTCGACAGTGTCGAAAAGGCCTCGGTGTAGGTGACGCCGGCTCCGATCGAAATGACGCCCTTGTCTTCGGCGATGGTGCACAGCCCGTCGAGATTGCCGATGAAGACCGCCGGCGAGATGTCGCGCATATGTTTGGTCACCCACAGGCCGACATCGGTCGAGCCGGCAACGATGGTGGCGCCGGGTTCCTGGTCCAGGACAGTGGCGAAATCATCGACATTGGCCGGCACGATGAGCCGCGCCTTGGCCGAACCGATCTCGACCCGCGCGCCGTCCCGCAAGGCTTCCAGCCTCGCCGTGATCGCCTTGCGCTCCGCAGCAAGCGGATCCTTCGCGGCTCTGCCGTAGCTGGAGACGGCGTGCGCGGCGCGCATGATCGCCTCATAGCCCGTGCAGCGGCAGAGATTGCCCTGCAGCGCCTTTTCAATCGCCGCGTTCGAGGGATCCGGCGACTTCATCCACAGACCATAGAGCGACATAACGAAGCCCGGCGTGCAGAAGCCGCATTGCGAGCCGTGGAAATCGACCATCGCCTGCTGGACGGGATGCAACTGGCCGGGCTGACCACGCAAATGTTCCACCGTCACGACATGCGCGCCGTCCAGCGAACCGAGGAAGCGGATACAGGCATTGACGCTTTCATAGACCAGCCCGCCGGCCGAAAGCCTGCCGACCAGCACGGTGCAGGCGCCGCAATCGCCCTCGGCGCAGCCTTCCTTGGTGCCGCGCAGCGAACGGTCGAGCCGCAGCCAGTCGAGCAGGGTCGCGTCTGGCGCCACGGAGGACAGCACGACATCCCTGCCATTGAGGATGAAGCGGATCTCGTTGCGGATAGTGACCTTGGCCATGCCTCAGCTCCCCCTGTAGGTCGAATAGCCATAGGGCGAGATCAGCAATGGCACGTGATAATGCACCGCCTCCGCCATGCCGAAACGGATCGGCACGCTGTCAAGGAAGGCAGGCTCGGGCAGTTTTGCGCCCTGGTCGCGCAGATAGTCACCAGCCGCGAACACCAGTTCATATTCGCCGGCGCGGAACTCGGCGCCCGCCAGCAGCGGCGCGTCGCAACGGCCGTCGATATTGGTCGCGACCGTCTTCAGATGCGTCCTGGCCGAACCGTCGAGACGATAGAGCGCGATCGACAACCCGGCCGCCGGCTTGCCGGTCGCGGTGTCGAGGACATGCGTCGTCAGACGTCCGCCATCGGCTCTCGACGTTTCTGCCACTGGCGCCTCCCATTTCCAATATGAACGAACTGGCCCGATACAGTCGAACAAAGCAATGAATTGTGCGCCAATTAAAGGCGATGCATAAGTCCCGGTCGAGCGGAGCGGCACAAAAACACTTTCAAAAATTTCAAGGGAATGCGGCGGCAACCCTTTCGACTATCCTGATCACAACTTCGGCGGCGTCCGGCAGGAGGGGCAATGCGTTACGAAAGAGACATGCGCGGCTACGGAGCCAATCCACCGGATCCGGCATGGCCCGGCGGGGCGCATGTCGCCGTGCAGTTCGTCGTCAATTACGAAGAGGGCGGCGAGAATTGCGTGCTGCACGGCGACAAGGCTTCGGAAGCCTTCCTGTCGGAGATCGTCGGCGCCGCACCCTGGGTGGGCCAGCGCCACTGGAACATGGAATCGATCTACGAATATGGCGCGCGGGCCGGCTTCTGGCGGCTGCTGCGCCTGTTCAGCGAATCGCAAGTCCCGGTAACCTGCTACGGCGTCGCCACAGCACTCGCCCGCTCGCCCGACCAGGTCGCGGCCATGCAGGACGCCGGGTGGGAGATCGCATCGCATGGGTTGCGATGGATCGACTACCGCGACCACAGCGCCGAAGACGAGCGCCGCGACCTCGAAGCGGCGATCAAGCTGCACTACGAGGTGACGGGCCAGCGCCCGACCGGCTGGTATACGGGCCGCACCTCGGTCAACACGGTGCGGCTGGTGGCCGAAGAAGGCGGCTTCGACTACGTCTCCGACACCTATGACGACGAACTGCCCTACTGGTTCGAGCACAGTGGCGGCACGCAGCTCATCATCCCCTATACGCTCGACGCCAACGACATGCGCTTCGCCACGCCGCAGGGCTTCAATTCAGGCGACCAGTTCTTCGCCTATCTCAAGGATAGTTTCGACACGCTCTATGCCGAGGGCCAGGCCGGGCGGCCGCGCATGATGAACATCGGCCTGCATTGCCGCCTCGTCGGGCGGCCGGGCCGGGTGGCGGCGCTGAAGCGCTTCGTCGACTATGTCCGATCGCATGACAAGGTCTGGCTGGCGCGGCGCATCGACATCGCCAAGCACTGGCAGGAGAACCATCCCTACAAGCCGGCGGCGCTGCGCCCGTCGAAGATGGAATTCGAAACTTTCGTCCACACTTTCGGCGGCGTGTTCGAGCATTCGCCCTGGATTGCCGAACGCGCCTACGAGCTGGAGCTGGGCCCGGCGCACGATACGGCGGGCGGGCTCCACAATGCGCTTTGCCGCATCTTTCGCGCCGCCAGCGAGAGCGAGCGGCTGGGCGTGCTCAACGCCCATCCCGACCTTGCCGGCAAGCTGGCCAAGGCCAGGCGGCTGACGGCGGAATCGACCAGGGAGCAAGCCTCCGCCGGCCTCGACGCGCTGACCGACAAGGAACGCGAACTGTTCTCCAAGCTCAACGCCGCCTACGTCACCACCTTCGGTTTCCCCTTCATCATTGCGGTGAAGGGCAAGACCAAGGAGGAGATCCTGGCGGAATTCGAGGCGCGCATCGGCAACAGCCGCGGCGTCGAATTCGAGACCGCCTGCAAACAGGTCGAGCGCATCGCGCTGCTCCGCCTCAGAGACATGCTACCGCAATAGGTTTGAACCCATGGATACGATCAGGATGCCAGAGCGCACCTACTACGCACCACATGGCGGCCATCCCGGCCAATCTGAATTGCTGACAGGCCGCGCCGTCTTCACCGAGGCCTATGCCGTCATCCCCAAAGGCGTGATGCAGGACATCGTCACCAGCGCCTTGCCGTTCTGGGACAAGACCCGCGTCTGGATCCTGTCGCGGCCGCTGTCCGGTTTTGCCGAGACGTTCTCGCAATACATTGTCGAGGTGGAGCCCGGCGGCGGCAGCGACCGGCCGGAGCCCGATACCAGCGCCGAAGGCGCCCTGTTCGTGGTCGAGGGCGAGCTGACCGTTCTGCTTTCCGGCAAGAAGCATGTGTTGCGGCCCGGCGGCTTTGCCTTCCTGCCGCCGGCCAGCGGCTGGACGGTTCGCAACGAGGCCAAGGCGGCAGTCCGCTTCCACTGGATTCGCAAGGCTTACGAAGTGGTTGACGGCCTCGACATTCCGGAAGCCTTCTTCACCAACGAGCAGGATATCGCGCCAACGCCGATGCCGGGCACCGAAGGCCGCTGGGCAACGACACGCTTCGTCGATCCCGCCGATCTGCGCCACGACATGCACATGACCATCGTCACGCTCGAGCCGGGCGCGGTCATTCCCTTCGCCGAGACGCATGTGATGGAACACGGGCTCTATGTGCTGGAAGGCAAGGCGGTCTACCGCCTCAACCAGGACTGGGTCGAGGTCGAGGCCGGCGACTATATGTGGCTGCGCGCCTTCTGCCCGCAGGCCTGCTATGCCGGCGGCCCCGGCAAATTCCGCTATTTGCTCTACAAGGACGTCAACCGGCACGCCAAGCTCGGCGGGGCTGGCATTGGCGGCCGCGCGCGGTGACCCGCGTCGTCGCGCGGCCGCTGACCCGGGAGACCTTTGCCCCCTTCGGCGATGTCATCGACATGGGTGGCGACAACCACTACCCGATCAATGGCGGCAAGGCCGAACGCTACCACGGCCTCGCTACCGCAGAGGCCGCGGGGCCGAACGCTCGCGTGCTGATCTCGATGGTGCGCGGCACGCCCTATGAGCTGCCGCTGAAACTGACCATGGTCGAGCGCCACCCCTTCGGCAGCCAGGCCTTCATTCCGCTGTCGCCGCGCCCGTTCCTGGTCGTCGTCTGCCATGACGGCAAGGAAGGGCCGGGCGAGCCGAACGCCTTCATCACCGCACCCGGACAAGGCATCAACTATTCCCGCAATCTCTGGCACGGTGTGCTGACGCCGCTCGGCGAGCCCCAGGATTTCCTGATTGTCGACCGTGGCGGCGACGGCTCCAATCTCGAAGAGTTTCATTTCTCGCATGCCTACGAGATCCATCTCCCCTGAAAGCTTTTGATCCCCATGACCGATATATCGCTGATCGACCGCCTGCTCGATGTGATCGAGCACGACATCGTGCCGAAGACGGCGGAAGGCGTCGCCCACGGCAACAAGCTGTTCGGCGCGGCGATCCTGCGTAAGGACGACCGTTCGCTGGTGCTGGCCGAGACCAACAACGAGATCGAAAACCCGCTCTGGCATGGCGAGGTGCATTGCCTGAAACGGTTCTACGAAATGCCAAGGGCCGAGCGCGTCGACACCAAGGACGCGCTGTTCGTCGCCACGCATGAGCCCTGCTCGCTCTGCCTGTCGGCGATCACCTGGACCGGCTTCGACAATTTCTACTATCTCTTCAGCCACGAGGATTCGCGCGACAGTTTTGCCATCCCGCACGACCTGAAAATCCTGAAAGAGGTCTTTACCCTCGACCCCGGCGGCTACAACGCCGAGAATGCCTATTGGAAGAGTTTTTCGATCCGCAGGATGGTGCGCGCGCTGCCCGAGGCCGAACGCCAGCGCCTGGAGACGCGCATCGGCAAGATTTCGGCACGCTACGACGAGCTGTCCGACGCCTACCAGGCGAGCAAGGGCGACAACGACATCCCGCTGAATTGAGCGTGTGCGGCAGGTAGCGGCACAGGTCGCATAATTCGCTGCTCCAGTCGCGAATGGCGATTGAAAGTTGCGGCGCCGCGGGGCGTTATGCGGGCCATGAAAACCGTCACCGAGTTTCCCCGCAAGGTCGTCGAATTCCCCGATATGGGCATCGTCATGCCGGATGGCTGCCGGCTGTCGGCGCGGGTTTGGATGCCGCAGGATGCCGGCGACGATCCGGTACCTGTCATCCTCGAGCACCTGCCCTACCGCAAGCGCGACGGCACCATCTTTCGCGATCAGCTGACGCATCCCTATTTCGCCGGGCACGGCTACGCCTCGATCCGCGTCGACATGCGCGGCAATGGCGATTCCGAAGGGCTGATGGACGACGAATATTCCGAGCAGGAATTGCAGGACGCCTGCGACGTGATCGCCTGGGCGGCGGCTCAACCCTGGTGCAACGGCAATGTCGGCATGATGGGGATCTCCTGGGGCGGCTTCAACTGCCTGCAGGTTGCGGCCAAAGAACCGCCGGCGCTGAAGGCGGTGATCAGCCTGTGCTCGACCGTCGACCGCTATGCCGACGACATCCACTACAAGGGCGGCTGCCTGCTGATCGAGAATTTCGGCTGGGCCTCGACGATGCTGTCCTATTCGTCACGGCCGCCGGACCCGCTGATCGCCGGCGACAACAGGTGGCGCGATCTGTGGCTGACCCGGCTGGAGAACCAGCCCTTCCTTTTGTCGCTGTGGCTCAGCCACCAGCACCGCGACGCCTATTGGAAGCGCGGCTCGATCTGCGAGGATTTTTCCGCCGTCAAGGCCGCCGTTCTGTCGATCGGCGGCTGGCATGACGGTTACCGCAACACGATCTCGCACCTCGTCAGCAACATCGAGGCGCCGGTCAAGGGCATTGTCGGCCCCTGGATCCACAAATACCCGCACTATGCCGGCCCCCAGCCGGCCATCGGCTTCCTGCAGGTGGCGCTGCGCTGGTGGGACCGCTGGCTGAAGGGCGTCGAGACGGGCGTCGAGGACGATCCCGCCTACCGCGCCTATGTGATGGACAGCGTGCGCCCGGCCCGCTGGCATCCCGAGCGGCCCGGCCGCTGGGTGGCGGAACAACAATGGCCGTCGCCCGCGATCAAGGTGCGTACCATCGATCTGCTCTCCAAGGGGAGCAAACCGGCCATCGTCGCCTCGCCGCAGAGTTGCGGCCTCGCCGGCGGCGAATATTTTCCATTCACCTTCGGCCCTGAATTGCCGGGCGACCAGCGTCCCGACGATGCATTGTCTGTCTGTTTCGACCAGCCGGAATTAACCGAGGCCATCGACATTGTCGGCGCGCCGGAAGTCGAGGTCACGTTCGCTTCCGATCGCCTGCAGGCCAACATCGCGGTGCGGCTCTGCGACGTCCATCCCGACGGCGCTTCCGAACTGATCTCCTATGGCGTGCTCAATTTGACGCATCGCGACTCGCACGAATTCCCGCGGGCCCTGGTGCCGGGCGAGACCGTGTCGGCGCGCGTCGTGCTCGATCAATGCGCCTATCGCGTGCCGGCCGGCCATCGCCTGCGCATCGCCGTGTCGAACGCCTATTGGCCCATGATCTGGCCCTCGCCGGAGCCGGTCCGCCTGACCTTGTCGGCAGCGACACTTGCCTTGCCGTTGCGGCCGCTGGCAAAAGGCAACGAAGCGACGTTCGCCGAACCGGAAGGCGCTACGCCCTGGGCGACCGAGACGATCCGTGCAGCCAATTCCGAGCGCCATGTCGATCGCGACGAAAAGACCGGGATCGTCACGCTTTCCATAGCGGATGATTTCGGCGCGGTGCGCGATCTCGAGCACGGCCTGGTCAATGGCAGCATCGCCCGCGAAACATGGACGATCCATCCTGACGATCCATTGTCGGCCTCGGGGAAAACACACTGGACGCAGACACTGTCGCGAAATGGATGGTCGGTGCGAACCGAGACATGGGCCGAGATGCGATCAGACGCACAAAACTTTATCGTCAGCGCCAGAATCGAGGCCTATGAGGGCGAAAAAATCGTGTTCGAGCGCAATTTCGAGGAAAAGATTCCACGCGCGCTTGTTTGAGCGCTGACACCCTTGGTCCAAATACGACGTACGATTTACGCCACGGCATGTCGCATTCGGTCTTGCTTACCGGTTTCCGTTACGGTCATTATTCCCCTCACAAGAAGCAAGAAAGTCGACCGCAGAGTCGAACCAACAGAGTGAGGAACTTAAAATGTCGAACGAACTGGAATTCCTGAGCCGACGCGTTGCTGCAGGCAAGCTGAGCCGTCGTGATTTTCTCGGTCGGGCGGCAGCGCTCGGCATCGCCGCACCCTTCGCCAATTCGCTGCTTTCAAGCGCGGCGCGCGCGGCAGGCCCGGTCAAGGGCGGCACGCTGAAGGCCGGCCTGGTCGGCGGTGAATCCACCAACAGCCTCGATCCGGCGCTGATGATGACGCAGGTGCCGTTCGCCTTTGGCAAGTGCTGGGGCGAAATGATCGTCGAGCTGTCGCCGGACGGCAAGCTCGAGAACCGCATCGCCGAAGAGATCGGCTCTTCCGACGATGCAAAGACCTGGACCCTGAAGATCCGCGACGGGGTCGAGTTCCACAACGGCAAGACCGTGACCGCCGAGGATGTGGCCGCCACGCTGGAGCGCCACTCGGACGAGAAGTCGAAGTCTGGCGCGCTCGGCTACATGAAGGGCATCGCGACCATCAAGGCGAGCGGCAAGGAAGTGGTGCTGACGCTGAAGGAGCCCAATGCCGACCTTCCCTATCTGCTCAGCGACTACCACCTGATCGTCCAGCCCAATGGCGGCAAGGACAAGCCCGATGCCGGCATTTCGGCCGGCCCGTATGTGGTCAAGACCAACGAGCCCGGCGTGCGCCATGGCGGCGAGCGTTTCGCCAATTACTGGCAGGGCGACAAGATGGGCCATGCCGACCAGATCGAGGTTGTCGTCATCAATGACGCGACGGCGCGCACGGCGGCCCTGCAGGGCGGCCAGGTCAACATGATCAACCGCGTCGAGCCGAAGATCGTCGACCTTATCAAGCGCGTGCCGGGCGTCACCATCCGCAACCATGCAGGCCCCGGCCATTACGTGTTCATCATGCATTGCAACACGGCGCCGTTCGACAACAACGACCTCAGGATGGCGCTGAAGCTGGCCATCGACCGCGAGGAGATGCTGAAGAAGGTGCTGCGCGGCTATGGCTCGCTCGGCAACGACTTCCCGATCAATGCGTCCTATCCGCTGTTCACCGAGATCGAGCAGCGCAAGTACGATCCGGACAAGGCCAAGTTCCACTTCAAGAAGTCTGGCCATGACGGCTCGATCCTGCTCCGCACCTCGGACGTCGCCTTCCCCGGCGCCGTCGATGCCGCGCAGCTCTATCAGCAGAGCGCGGCCAAGGCCGGCATCAAGCTGGAGATCAAGCGCGAGCCGGGCGACGGCTACTGGAACGAGGTCTGGAACAAGCAGCCCTTCTGCGCCTCTTACTGGGGCGGCCGCTCGACCCAGGACCAGATGTACTCGACCGCCTATCTGTCGACGGCCGACTGGAACGACACGCGCTTCAAGCGCCCGGACTTCGACAAGATGGTGCTGGCGGCGCGCGCCGAACTCGACGAAGCCAAGCGCAAGCAGATGTACCACGACATGGCCGTCATGGTGCGCGACGAAGGCGGCCTGATCCTGCCGATGTTCAACCAGTTCATCGACGCGACCGGCGCCAAGGTCGATGGCTGGGTGGACGATCCGCACCAGGAACTGATGAACGGCTACGCCCTGGCGAAGTGCTGGCTGCAGGCCTGAGTCCGGCTTTGCGGAGATGTCGTCACCCATCCTGAAGCTAATTGCCCAGCGCATCGCGCTGGGCATCCTCCTTTTGCTGGCCATTTCGGTCCTGATCTTCGCCGGCACGCAAATCCTGCCCGGCGACGTCGCCCAAGCCATTCTGGGACAATCGGCGACACCGGAGTCGCTCGCCAATCTGCGCGAACAGCTCGGCCTCAACGATCCGGCCTATGTCAGGTATTTCCACTGGCTCGGCGGCGTGCTGACCGGCGACCTCGGCACCGCCATGTCGAGTGGCCAGGATATCGCCACCTCGATCAAGGGCCGGCTGTGGAACACGCTGTTCCTCGCCTTCTGGGCGGCGATCGTGGCCGTGCCGCTGGCGATCATCCTTGGCCTGATCGCCGTGCGCTACCGCAATGGCTGGGTCGACAAGCTGATCTCCGGGCTGGCGCTCGCCTCGACCTCGTTCCCGGAATTCTTCATCGGCTATCTGCTGGTCTATTTCTTCGCGGTGCATTGGCAAATCTTCCCCGCCATCTCGACCGTCTATGACGGCATGCCCTTTGGCGAGCGGATGCAGGCCATCGCGCTGCCGGCGACGGCGCTGACGCTGGTGGTGCTGGCCCACATGATGCGCATGACGCGTGCCGCGATCCTCAACGTCATGCAGTCGGCCTATGTCGAGACGGCGGAGCTCAAGGGGCTCTCGGCCTTCGCCGTCATCCGCAAACACGCCTTCCCGAACGCCATCGCGCCGATCATCAACGTCGTCATGCTCAACCTCGCCTATCTCATCGTCGGCGTCGTGGTCGTCGAGGTGATCTTCGTCTATCCCGGCATGGGGCAATATCTGGTCGACCACGTCACCAAGCGCGACGTGCCCGTGGTGCAGGCGGTCGGCCTGATCTTCGCCGCCGTCTATATCAGCCTCAACATCATCGCGGACATTGCGGCGATCGTCGCCAATCCGCGTCTCAGACACCCAAAGTGAGGGGGCGGGCATGCTCGATATAAGACGCATTCCCATCCCCGCCCTGATCGGCCTGGTGCTGACCGCCCTGTTCGTGCTGGCGGCGGTCTTCGCGCCATGGATCTCGCCGCACGACAATGCCGAGATCGTCGGCGACGTCTGGGAACCAATGTCGGCCGCGCACTGGCTGGGCACCGACAATCTCGGCCGCGATCTCTTGTCGCGCATGATCTACGGCGCCCGCATTACCTTGTTCATCGCCGTGCTGGCCACCGCGCTGTCCTTCTCGCTCGGCGCCATACTCGGTTTCTCGGCGGCGGTGTTCGGCGGCTGGTTCGACACGATCCTGTCGCGCCTCGTCGACCTGCTGATGTCGATCCCGACCCTGATCATGGGCCTGGTCGTGCTCTCCGTGCTGCCGACGAACCTGGTGACGCTGATCCTGGTGATGGGCATTCTCGACTCGACCCGCGTCTACCGCCTGTCGCGCGCGGTCGCCGTCGACATCAACGTCATGGACTATGTCGAAGCCGCCAAGCTGCGCGGCGAAGGCAGCGCCTGGATCATCTTCCGCGAGATCCTGCCCAATGCGCTGTCGCCGCTGGTTTCGGAACTCGGCCTGCGCTTCATCTATGCGGTGCTGTTCCTGTCGACGCTGTCCTTCCTCGGCCTTGGCGTGCAGCCGCCCGACGCCGACTGGGGCGGCATGGTCAAGGAGAACAAGGACGGCATCGTCTTCGGCATCGCCGCGGCACTCATTCCGGCGGGAGCGATCGCCGCGCTCGCCATCTCGGTCAACCTTGTCGCCGACTGGATTCTCAACCGCACGACAAGCCTGAAGGGAGGACGCGGGTGATGGCTGACAGCAAAGCGAAGCCAGGCGTGCTGCTCGATATCCGGAATCTGCGCATCGAGGCTACGGTCTATCCGCCCGGCGAGGCGCCAAAGAACATCGTGCTGGTGCACGATGTCTCGCTGACGCTGGAAAAGGGCAAGGTGCTGGGCCTGATCGGCGAATCCGGCGCCGGCAAGTCAACCATCGGCCTGTCGTCGATGGGCTATGGCCGTGGCGGTGTGCGCATCACAGGCGGCGAGGTGATCCTCAACGGCCGCGACATCCTGAAGGGCGGCAAGGAAGGTTTCCGCAAACTGCGCGGTCGCGAGGTCTGCTACGTCGCGCAATCGGCTGCGGCTGCCTTCAACCCGGCGCACCGGCTGATGGACCAGGTGGTGGAAGCCACGCTGCTGCATGGCACGGCGACACGCGCCGAGGCCGAGAAGCGCGCGGTCGCGCTGTTCAAGAAGCTCAGCCTGCCAAACCCGGAAACCATCGGCGAACGCTTTCCGCACCAGGTCTCGGGCGGCCAGCTGCAGCGTGTGATGACGGCGATGGCGCTGTGCTCGGAACCCGATCTGATCGTCTTCGACGAGCCGACAACGGCGCTCGACGTGACGACGCAGATCGACGTGCTGGCGGCGATCAAGGACGCCATCCGCGACACCCATGTGGCGGCACTCTACATCACCCACGACCTTGCCGTCGTCGCCCAGGTCTCCGACGAGATCATGGTGCTGCGCCATGGCCGTCTGGTCGAATGGGGCGGCACAAGGCAGATCATCAAGGAGCCGCGCCAGGAATACACCAATGCGCTGGTCTCTGTGCATGAGATCGAGCACCAAGAGCAGAATCCCGGCGCCACCCCGTTCCTGTCGGTGAAGAACGTCACCGCTGCCTATGGCGGCGGCCATGTCAAGGTGTTGAAGAACGTCTCGGTCGACATCTACCCCGGCCAGACGCTGGCCGTGGTCGGCGAATCCGGCTCAGGCAAGTCGACGCTGGCGCGCGCCATCACCGGACTTTTGCCGCCCGAGCAAGGCACCGTCACCTTCGACGGGCGCCCGCTGGCCAACCGGCTAGCTGACCGGCCGAAGGAGGATCTGCGCCAGCTGCAGATGATCTATCAGATGGCCGACGTGGCGATGAACCCGCGCCAGACCGTCGGCACCATCATCGGCCGGCCGCTCGAATTCTATTTCGGCATGCGCGGCAGGGAACGCGACAAGCGGGTCGCCGAACTGCTCGACGAGATCGAGATGGGCAAGGGCTTCGTCGACCGCTATCCGGCCGAGCTTTCCGGCGGCCAGAAGCAGCGCGTCTGCATCGCCCGCTCGCTCGCCGCCAAGCCGAAGCTGATCATTTGCGACGAGGTGACTTCGGCGCTCGATCCGCTGGTGGCCAATGGCATCCTCAAGCTGCTGCTCAACCTGCAGCAGCAAGAAAAGGTCGCCTATCTCTTCATCACCCACGACCTGGCGACGGTGAAGTCGATCGCCGATTCGATCGCGGTGATGTATCGCGGCGAAGTGGTCCGCTACGGCTCGAAGAGCAAGGTTCTGACGCCGCCCTTCGACGCCTATACCGACCTTCTCCTGTCGTCCGTCCCGGAGATGGAGATCGGCTGGCTGGAAAAGGCGATCAAGGGGCGGCGCATGGCCAGCGCGGGAAACTAGAGCAATTCCAGGAAAAGTGTGAGCGGTTTTCCCACGGGAATTGCGTGAGACAAGGAATAGCCCGACCTGCCGTTCGGGCGGCTGTCGTCATCCGGATGCAACACGAAAGCGCCACACGTCCTTGCGGACGGGCGCTGCCCGTGACGTTGTTTCCAACAAGGGGTAGGAACATGAGGACTGAACTCGACCATCTCGCCGATCTCGCCGGCCAGGGCCGGATATCGCGCCGCGACTTCCTTGGCCGCACGGCGGCACTGGGTGTGTCGGCGGCGCTGGCAACGACACTGGCCGGGAAAGCCTTCGCGCAGACGCCGGTCAATGGCGGCATCCTCAAGGCCGGCCTGCAGGGTGGCGAGTCGACCAACAGCCTCGACCCCGCGCTGAACCTCAGCCAGGTCACCTACAGCTTCGGCAAGCAATGGGGCGAGTATCTGGTCCGGCTGATGCCCGACAACAGCCTGACCAATATGATCGCGCAGGAGATCGGCGCTTCGAAGGATGCCAAGACCTGGACGATCAAGGTGCGCGATGGCATCGAGTTCCACAACGGCAAGACCGTCACGGCTGAAGACATCGCCGCCACCATCGAGCGCCATGCCGATGAGAAGTCCAAATCCGGTGCGCTCGGCATCCTCAAGAACATCAAGGGCGTCAAGGCAAGCGGCAAGGAAGTCATCGTCACGCTCGGCGACGCCGACGCCGACTTCCCCTATCTGATGGCCGACTACCACCTCGTCATCCAGCCGAATGGCGGCAAGGACAACCCGAATGCCGGCATCAGCGCCGGTCCCTACAAGGTCACCGTCAACCAACCGGGCGTGCGCCATGGCGGCGAGCGCTTCGCCAATTACTGGCAAGGCGACAGACTAGGCCATGCCGACCAGATCGAGATCGTTGTCATCAATGACGCCACCGCGCGGCTTGCCGCGCTGCAGGGCGGCCAGGTGCACATGATCAATCGCGTCGAGCCCAAGGTCGTCGACCTGGTCAAGCGCATCCCCGGCGTCAGCATCGAGAACGTGTCGGGCAAGGGCTACTACCCGTTCAACATGTTCTGCGACACCGCGCCCTTCGACAATAACGACCTGCGCATGGCGCTCAAACTCGCCATGGACCGCGAGGAAATGCTGACGAAGATCCTGCGCGGCTATGGCTCGGTCGGCAACGACTTCCCGATCAACGAAGCCTATCCGCTGTTTTCGACCGACATCGAACAGCGCAAGTTCGACCCGGAAAAGGCGGCCGCTCTCTACAAGAAGTCGGGCCACAGCGGCCCGATCCTGCTGCGCACCTCCGACGTCGCCTTCCCCGGCGCCGTCGATGCCGCCCAGCTTTACCAGCAGAGCGCCGCCAAGGCCGGCATCAAGATCGAGATCAAGCGCGAGCCCGGCGATGGCTACTGGTCGGAAGTCTGGAACAAACAGCCCTTCTCGCTCTCCTACTGGGGCGGCCGCGCCACGCAGGACCAGATGTATTCCACCGGCTATGTCTCGACCGCCGACTGGAACGACACGCGCTTCAAGCGGCCGGAATTCGACAAGATGCTGCTTGCGGCGCGCGGCGAGCTCGACCAGGCCAAGCGCAAGGCGATCTACCACGACATGGCTGTACTGATGCGCGACGAGGGCGGCCTGATCGTGCCGTTCTTCAACCAGTTCATCGATGCCGCCGCCACCAACAAGATCGGCGGCTTTGCCAAGAGCCCGATCGGCGAATTGATGGATGGCTACGCGCTTGGTGAGTGCTGGCTCAACGCTTAGAGCATTTCACCGTTTCACGGAAACGGTGAAATGCTCTAACTCTCTGTCTTGACGCAATTCCGGGCGGAAAACCGTTCACACTTTTCCTGGAATTGCTTTAGCCGGACCCTGCCTGCCTGATTCACGTGTAAGAACGCCGTGTGCCCGAAACGGCCCACGGCGTTCCCGTTTCAACTGCCAGACCTGATGGAGCAGCCCATGGCGCTCAAGTCCAAGCTTCTGCTGATCATCCTCGATGGCGTTCCCTATCGCAACTGGCGCCGGCTGATGGGCAATCTCGAAGGCTGGGTGCAATCGGGCGAAGCGCGGGTGTGGAAGATGCGCTCAGTGCTGCCGTCGACCTCGGCCTGCTGCTACGCCTCGATCCACACCGGCGTGTCGCCGCAGGTGCATGGCATTCTTTCCAACGAGAACCGCTTTCGCGTCGGGCAGCCCGACATCTTCTCCGAGGTCAGCAAGGCCAGCGGCAAGACCGGCGCGGTGACCCACTCCTACTGGTCGGAATTCTTCCGCTCCTACCCGTTCGACCTGGTCGAGGACATGGAATATGACGAGCCAGGCGGCCCGATCACGCACGGCCGCTTCCACACAATGACCGGCTACAACGCCCGCAACCAGATGACGCCGAGCGATGTCGATTTGTTCGCGACGCTGACCATGCTGACCAAGCGCCACGGCATCGACTACGGCATCCTGCACACCTGCACGCTGGATTCGATGGGCCACCGCTTCGGCCATGACTGCCACGAGATGGACCATGCCGTCTATGCGATGGACGGCATGCTGGCGGCCTTCCTGCCGGGCTGGATCGCGGCCGGCTACGAGGTCATGGTCACCGCCGACCACGGCCAGACCGATCGCGGCCACCATGGCGGCCATGATGACGAGATGCAGGATTTCGCACTGTATTATTTCGGGTCCGCGAAAGGGCCCGAAGCCGATACGCTGCTCGACCAGCTGCAACTGGCGCCGACGGTGCTGAGCCGGCTGGGTGTGCCGGTGCCGGTGACAATGAAGGCGAAACCGTTTTTGGGTGAGCGCTTCTTCCCTTCTCCCCTTGCGGGAGAAGGTGTCGCCGAAGGCGACGGATGAGCAAACGTGTTCCAGGGAAGGCCGACGTCTCACTCCGCTGGAGCACCCCTCATCCGTCTCGGCGCTGCGCGCCGATCCACCTTCCCCCACAAGGGGGAAGGAAAGGCGTCGCTACTGGCAACCGCCCCTTTCTTCGGTTAGCCTCCGCAAATTCCTTGGCGGAGGATGAACCTTTTTGGACCGACCGGCGACAGAGCAGACAGGAGCCAGGCGGCTCGACCGGCCATGACGGCAGCGACGGAGACCGATCGCGCGCTTGTCGACCGGGTCGCTAAGGGCGACCGTGCCGCCGTGCGGCTCCTGTTCATGCGTCACCACGCGCGGGTCTACCGCTTTGTGGCGCGCCAGACGGGATCGGAAATGATGGCTGACGATATCGCGAACGAGGTGTTCCTTGAGCTGTGGCGCCAGGCGCCGGGCTTCGAGGGACGTTCCGAAGTCTCGACATGGCTGCTTGGCATCGCCCGGTTCAAGGCGCTGTCGCTGCTGCGCAAGAAGAAGGAAGACTGGATCGACGACGAGGCGGCCGCCGCGGTGCCGGACAGCGCCGACACGCCGGAGGTCGTCACCATGAAAGAGGACAAGGCCGCCGCCTTGCGCCGCTTCATCGATGCCTTGCCGGAAGAACACCGCACGGTGATCGATCTTGCCTATTATCACGGGCAGTCGGTGACAGAGATCGGCGAGGTGCTCGCCATCCCGGTCGCGACGGTCAAGACCCGGATGTTCTACGCCCGCAAGAAACTCGGCGAGGCCCTCAAGGCCGCCGGTTACGACAGGGGGTGGCCATGAGCGCAGCTGAAAAAATGTCGCGTCGCGACGAAATGGAAACGCTGCTGCCGTTCTACCTGAACGGCTCGCTGGAAGGCTCCGACCTCGAAGCCGTCGAGGAGTGGCTGGCGACCGATCCGGCGGCGATGGCAGCCCTTGGCGAGGCCGAGGCCGAATTCTCCGGCACATCGGCCGCCAATGAAGCAATCCGCCCGCCAGCCGATGCGCTCAGCCGCTTCGCCAAGGCGCTCGATGCCGAGGCCGGACCTGCACGCAAGCCGGCCGGCTCCTCCTGGCTGGCGCAGGCCTGGGGCCGCTTCATGGCGGTGCCCGTCGGCGTCGCCTGGGCGGCGGCCGCGGTCCTGCTGGCGCTGATTGCGGTGCAGTCGCTGGTGCAGCCCGGCGGCAAGGGCAAGGATTTCGAAATTGCCGGCGCGCAAGACGATCTGGCGAAAATGCCGTTCGCCCTGGTCAAGTTCAAGCCGGATGCGAAGATGTCCGACATTTCGGCATTCCTCGGCAGGAACGGGCTGAAGGTCATCGGTGGGCCGACCGCGGACGGCGTGTTCCGGATCGGCATGCCTGCCGCCAATGCGGCCGACTATGCCAAGCAGCTTGGCCTTATTGCGGCCCAGCCTTTCGCCGACACTGTGATCGAGGGAAGGAAACCGATTGATGGCGGCTGAGGCGGCCCTTCGATTTGCGGCAACCTTGGCGGCGGCGATGACAATCGCCGCCGTGCCTGCGTCGGCTCAGACCAACGCCGCCAAGAGCGGCCAGACGAAAATCGACTGCCGCGACGGCACCAATGCGGCCGGCGCCGACTGTGCCAAGGACGCCGGCCGTGCCGGCGACAATGCCGGTGGTGCGGGGCTTGCCCAGGCGGGCGCCTTCATTCTTCCCGCCCTGATCGTCGACCTGTTTCCCAATCCGGTCGCGCCTCCGGGACCGGTGCCGCCGCTTCGGCCGGAACCGGCGACGCCGCCCGGCAACGACCAGGCCGGTCCGCCGGCCGGCGGGCCGACCATCTCGCCGACCGATCTCATCGCCGTTCAGCCGCCGCGCGCCGTGGCCGGCGAGTTCGTGCCCGACGAGGTGCTGGTGACGGTCGACGGCGATGCCGGCGCCGTGCAGCAGATCGCCGCCTCCTTCGGCCTTGAAGTGCGCTCGCAGCGCCAGTCACGCCTGCTCGGCACGACGCTGGTGCGCTTCGGCATTCCCGACGGCCGCCCCGTCGGCGTCGTGCTGGCGCAGCTTGCCGCCGACGGCCGCACGCAGCGGCGCGAGCCCAACCACATCTATTCGCTGCAGCAGGCCGCCGGCATCGTCAACTATGCCTTCGAGCGCATCGCGCTCGATGCCAAACAGGCGAGCGGCGAAAACGTCCGCGTCGCCGTCATCGATACCGGCATCGACGACAGCAATCCGGCGCTGGCCGGCGTGATTGCCGCGCAGTTCGATGCCATGCCCGACGTGCCGGTCGAAAAGCGCGACCACGGCACCTCGATCGACGGGCTGATCGCCGGCGTCGGCGCGCTGGAAGGCATGGCGCCGGGCGCCAGGATCTACCACGCCCGCGCCTTCGAAGGCGGCAAGTCGACCATGGATGTCATCCTGTCGGCGCTCGACTGGGCGGCGGAACAGAACGTCAGCATCATCAATATGAGCTTCGTCGGACCGAAGAACGACCTGCTCGGTGCCGCCTGCCGCAATGCCCGCGCGCTCGGCATAGTGCTGGTCGCCGCCGCCGGCAACAACGGGCCGAAAGCGCCCTATGGCTACCCCGCGGCCTTCGACGGCGTGATCGCGGTGACCGCGACCGACGCCAAGGACGCTCTGATGCCGCAGGCCAACCGCGGCGCCTATCTCTTCATTTCGGCGCCCGGGGTCGAGATGGTGGCACCAAGCGGCGCCGGCTCGGATGTCGTTACCGGCACCTCCTTCGCCGCGGCGATCGTCAGCGGCGCCATCGCCAATCTCCTCCATGCTTCGCCCGGCCGCCCGGCCGACGACATCGAGAAGGCGCTGGCAGCCACCGCCAAGGATCTCGGCCCGAAGGGGCGCGACAACGATTTCGGCTATGGGCTCCTCGACATCAAGGCGGCCGAGGCGGCGAAGGAGTAGGTTTTTCCCTGAGCTTCGGGGCTATGCCGCCGGGAGCTGCCTCGCGCCCGCGCCGGCCGAAAACCGCGCTGGGCTGATCCGTGTTCATCCGCCCATTTTGGAGCAGGCGGGCCAATGCGGCGTTAATAGGCCTTCGTCGCTGCTTCAAAACCAAGGTCACTTTTGAGTGACGTGCATTTGGAAGGCGCTCCTCGGCAGAACCCGGTCGTGGACTGTGATCGGACCTAGCCCCTACCCCGGCGCTCCCGCCACGGAGCCCCGCACCACCAGATCCACCGGCCAGACTTCGCCGCGGGCGCCTTCTTCCAGTCCCGATATGCGCGCCGCAAGGCGCTCGGCGACGCGGGCGCCGGCTAGGCGGATGGATGAGCGCGTCGTCGACAGCGGCACCGAAAAATTCTCCGGCTTCAGCCAAGGGAAGACGTCGTCATGGGCGATCAGCGAGACATCGCCGGGAATGGTGAGGCCGAGGTCGCGCACCGCGCGCACGGCGCCCAGCGCCATGATCAGGCTGGAGCAGGCGATCGCCGTCGGCGCGTCGCCCCCCTCGAGCAGACGCCTGGTGGCGCGATAGCCGTTCTCCTCGGTCATGACCACGGAGCAGACATGGCGTTCGCCCAGGCTCAGCCCGCTTGCCGCGAGCGCCCGGCGCACGCCGCGCTCGCGATGGATGGCGAAGGTCTCGCGGTCGTCGCCATTGATCAGCGCCAGCCGCCGGTGGCCGAGCTGGACCAGCAGCCGCGCCGCTTCGTGGAAGGCGCCCTCATTGTCGATGTCGAGATAGGGATAGTCGAAATCGAGGCCTTCGCTACGGCCATGGACGAGGAAGGGAATGCCGAGCGTGCTGACCAGCGCCACCCGACTGTCCTGCAGCCTCGGCGAGGAGATATAGACGGCGTCGACCTGCCGGTTGGCGACGATGCGCCGATAGGTCGTCTCCTGGTCGTCGGCATCGGCCGGCGACAGCACGAGGTCAAGCTCGTGTGAGCGGGCATAGTCGCCGAGGCCGGACAGGAACTCGACAAAATGCGGGTCGATGTCGACGGCCGCGCCCGTTGGCAGGACATAGCCGATCATGCCGGACTTGCCGGTCGCCAGCCGCCGCGCGCTCGGATTGGGGCGGTAGCCATGGCGCTTGGCGGCGTCCATGACGCGCCTGCGCGTCTCCTCGTTGACCTCCGGATAGCCGTTCAATGCCCGGCTTACCGTGGTCTGCGAAAGCGCCAGCATCTGCGCGAGCTGCTTGAGGTTCACAATGGTCTCCATCCCTCAAAGCGCTTTTAAATTGAATCGACCCAATCGCCCCAAGGGCGCGACGGTATCGAGACGACCATAGTCGGGGTTGAGACCAGTTTGAAACAAAAATTGCTGTTGCACTGCCAAAATACCATGCTGCGGCGCACTTTTCGATGTCAAAATCTGCAAAATTAAATCGATTAGCTAACCGAGCCTCTTGACTTCCGACCGATTCAATGGCGAGATCAGAAAAGCCAAAGCGCTTTGGAAGACTCTTCGAAAGGTTGCGGTTCCCTTGCGACTGAGTCACAGTCCTGCGGCGTCGGCGGGCGGAATGGAGGTTCCGTCCGGTGTGTGTGACCCACTGGGAGGAATACCGATGAATAAAATGCTTTTGCTGGGCGCTGCGTTTGCCACGTTCGCCCTGAATGCGCCCGCGCATGCCGAACTGAAGTTCAAGCCAGGCGAGGACAAGCGCTTCAACTGGGCAAATTACGAAGAGCTCAAGAAAGTCGATCTCAAGGGCGAGACCCTGACCATCTTCGGGCCGTGGCGCGGCGAAGACGAAGGTCTGATCCGCACGGTTCTTGAATATTTCCAGGAAGCGACCGGCGCCGAGATCAAATACTCCTCGTCAGAAAATTACGAACAGCAGATCGTCATCGACACACAGGCCGGCAGTCCGCCCAACATCGCCGTTCTGCCGCAGCCCGGCCTGATCCAGGACCTGGCGTCGAAGGGGCTTTTGACGCCGCTCGGCGACGATACCGCCAAATGGATCAAGGACAATTACGGCGCCGGCCAGTCCTGGGTCGACCTTGGTACTTTCAAGGACAAGGACGGCAAGCCGGGTTTCTTCGCCTTCCCCTACAAAGCCGACGTGAAATCGCTGGTCTGGTACTCGCCGGACAATTTCAAGGAAGCCGGCTACACTGTTCCGAAAACGCAGGAAGAACTCGCCGATCTTGAAAAGAAGATCATCGCCGATGGCGGCACGCCATGGTGCATCGGGCTCGGCTCGGGCGGTGCCACCGGCTGGCCGGCGACCGATTGGGTCGAGGACCTGATGCTGCGGACCCAGCCTCCGGAAGTCTACGACAAGTGGGTGAAGAACGAGATCCCGTTCAACGATCCGGCAGTGGTCAACGCCATCGACATCTTCGGCAAGATCGCGACCGACGACAAGATGGTCGACGGTGGCGCCAAGGCGGTCGCGGCGACCGATTTCCGCGACAGCCCGAAGGGTCTCTTCTCGGTGCCGCCGAAATGTTATCTGCACAAGCAGGCGTCGTTCATCCCGACCTTCTTCCCGCAAGGCACCAAGGTTGGCCAGGACGCGGACTTCTTCTATTTCCCGCCCTATGCCTCCAAGCCTGAACTCGGCACGCCCGTGCTTGGCGCCGGAACTCTGGCCATGATCACCAAGGATTCGAAGGCGGCCCGCGCGTTCATCGAATTCCTGAAGATGCCGCTGGCGCATGAAATCTGGATGGCCCAGGGCGGTTTCGTGACGCCGTTCAAGTCGGTGAACAAGGAGGCCTATGCCAGCGACGCGCTGCGCAAACAGGGCGAAATCCTGGCCAATGCCTCGACGTTCCGCTTCGACGGGTCCGACCTGATGCCGGGCAAAATCGGCGCCGGTGCGTTCTGGACCGGCATGATCGACCTGGTCGGCGGCAAGTCCGCGCAGGATGTCGCCACCGACATCCAGAAGAGCTGGGACGCCATCAAGTAGGCGGTGGCCGAATCCGGGGACGAGCACAGTCCTCGCACGGGGTCCGGACCTTATCGGCCCGGATCCCACGGCGGCCCGCACCGCAGCCTTTCGTCATGAGCGCATCGACATGAAGCGCAATCCGCATGCGAGACATTCTCTGCGGCCGATTTGCGCTCCAAACAACTGAATCGGCGCCTGGTCCCGAGGTCATCTCAGCTTCGCCGGATCATGCGCAGGGGAGGAATGCATGGCGTCTCAGATTTTCTCGGCCATTTTCGTCATCATTATCGGCGTCGGCGGCTGCGTCGCCTATTTCTGGGGCGCCAACAAACTGGTCGACGTGATATTCCCGTCACGCGGCGTCGCCGGCGCCGCGGCCATCGACAATCTTCGCCGGCAAGGCCTGGTCCGGCCCTGGCTGTTCGTCGGACCGGCGATGATCATCCTGACCATCTATCTCATCTACCCCGTGGTCGAGACGCTGCGGCTGTCCTTCCTCGATCGCGGCGGCGTCAACTTCGTCGGTCTGGCCAACTACCAATGGGCCTTCGGCGACCGTGAGTTCCGCAACTCGATCCTCAACAACGTGCTGTGGCTGGCAGTCGTGCCCGCCGCCTGCACCTTTCTTGGCCTGATCATCGCCGTGCTCACCGACAAGATCTGGTGGGGCACGATCGCCAAAAGCCTGATCTTCCTGCCGCTGGCCATCTCCTTCGTCGGCGCCAGCGTGATCTGGAAATTCATCTACGAGTATCGCGGCGACGGCCAGACGCAGATCGGCATCCTCAACGCCATCATCCAGCACTTCGGCGGTCAGCCGCAGGTCTGGATATCGCTGCCGTTCTGGAACAATTTCTTCCTGATGATCATCCTGATCTGGATCCAGACCGGCTTTGCCATGGTCATCCTGTCCTCGGCGCTGCGCGGCATTCCGGAAGAGACGCTGGAAGCCGCCGTGATCGACGGCGCCAACCCGTTCCAGATCTTCTGGAAGATCATGGTGCCGCAGATCTGGGGCACCATCGCCGTGGTCTGGACCACGATCACCATCCTGGTGCTGAAAGTGTTCGACATCGTGCTGACGATGACCAACGGCCAGTGGAACAGCCAGGTGCTGGCCAATCTGATGTTCGACTGGATGTTCCGCGGCGGCGGCGATTTCGGCCGCGGCGCCACAATCGCCATCATCATCATGATCGCGGTCATTCCAATCATGGTCTGGAACATCCGCCAGGCCAACAAAGAGACGGGAGGGCACTGAGATGGCCGTCGCGACCGGAAACTCCTTCGCCAGCCGCTTCGGCGTCCACATCGCGGTGCTGGTCTTCGTTGCCATCTGGACCATCCCGACGCTCGGCATTCTCGTCTCCTCGCTGCGCGTCAAGGACCAGATCATCGCCTCGGGCTGGTGGAATTCCTTTTCCAGCTCCACCCAGACCGAAGCCGGCCGCTTGCCTGCCGCCTCGACGCAAGTTCAAAAGGACGGCAAGTTCGTCCTTGAGGGCAACATCTTCGGCGATGGCGCCAAGCGCAACATCAGCGCCTTCGGCGTCAAGTCGGCGGCGCCGACGCAATATCCCGCCGGCACGACCGCCGATCTTGGAGACGGCGTGACCTTGCTGCTCAATGCCGATGGCAGTTTCGTCATGGCCTCGCCCAAGGCGTTCGAGGGCGATCGCGGCCAGCGCGTCTACTATGCCTCGTCGGCGCCGCCGAAATTCACCACCGAAAACTACAAGACCGTGCTGTTCTCCGAAGGCATCGGGCGCTCCTTCATGAATTCGTTGACGGTGACAATACCGGCGACCGTCATCCCGATCCTGATCGCTGCCTTTGCCGCCTACGCGCTGGCCTGGATGCGTTTTCCCGGCCGGGCGCTGCTGATCGCAGTCATCATCGGCCTCCTGGTGGTGCCGCTGCAGATGTCGCTGATCCCCTTGCTGAAGCTCTACAACGGCGTCGGCACGTTCTTCGGCGTACCATCGAAAACCTATCTCGGTATCTGGCTGGCGCATACCGGCTTCGGCCTGCCCTTTGCCATATACCTTCTGCGCAGTTACATCGCCGGCTTGCCGCGCGAAATCATGGAATCGGCGCGCATCGACGGCGCCAGCGATTTCGAGATCTTCGTCAAGATCGTGCTGCCGCTCTCGTTCCCGGTGCTGGCCTCCTTCGCCATCTTCCAATTCCTGTGGGTATGGAACGATCTCCTGGTGGCGATGGTTTTCCTTGGTACGGAAGCAGACCAGATCGTGCTGACGGCCAAGCTCAATGCGCTGCTTGGCTCACGCGGCGGCGATTGGGAGATCCTGACGACATCGGCCTTCGTGACGATCATCGTGCCGCTGATCGTGTTCTTCTCGCTGCAGCGCTATTTCGTCCGCGGGCTGCTTGCCGGTTCGGTTAAAGGAGGCTGAGACCATGCAATCCGCTTTGAAAGCCAGTTCGAACCCCGACCTCGCCATCGATCGCGACTGGTGGCGAGGCGCGATCATCTACCAGATCTATCCGCGCAGCTACCAGGATTCGAACGGCGACGGCATCGGCGACCTCAAAGGCATCATCGGACGGCTGCCCTACATCGCGGCGCTGGGTGCGGACGCCATCTGGATCTCGCCCTTCTTCAAATCGCCGATGAAGGATTTCGGCTATGACGTCTCGGACTATTGCGACGTCGACCCGATGTTCGGCACGCTGGCCGATTTCGACGCGCTGACGGCGGAGGCGCACCGGCTGGGGCTCAAGGTGATGATCGACGAAGTGCTGTCGCACACCGCCGACATCCATCCCTGGTTCAAGGAAAGCCGATCGAGCCGCGGCAATCCCAAGGCCGACTGGTATGTCTGGGCGGACGCCAGGCCCGACGGCACGCCGCCCAACAACTGGCTGTCGATCTTCGGCGGGTCGGCCTGGCAGTGGGACACCAGCCGCCAGCAATACTACCTGCACAATTTCCTGGCCGAGCAGCCCGACCTCAACTTCCACAACCGCGAAGTCCAGGACGCGCTGCTCGACGTCACCCGCTTCTGGCTGGAACGCGGTGTCGACGGCTTCCGCCTGGACACGATCAATTTCTACTTCCACAGCCAGGGCCTGGAAAACAATCCGCCGCTGCCGCCTGAAGAACGCAACGACCAGACCGCGCCCGCGGTCAATCCCTACAACTACCAGGACCATCTCTACGACAAGAGCCGTCCGGAAAACCTCGGCTTCCTCGAACGCTTCCGCGCTTTGCTCGACGAATATCCGGCAACCGCCGCTGTCGGCGAGGTCGGCGATTCGCAGCGCGGGCTGGAAGTCGTGGCGGCCTATACGGCCGGCGGCAAGCGCGTGCATATGTGTTATTCCTTCGACTTCCTGGCGCCGGAAAAGATCAGCGCCGCCAAGGTGCGTTCGGTGCTGGAGGCCTTCGGCAAGGTCGCCAGCGACGGCTGGTCGTGCTGGGCGTTTTCCAACCATGACGTGATGCGTCCGGCTTCGCGCTGGGCCGCCGGCGAGGCCGACCCTGTCGCCTATCTCAAGGTCATCTCGGCATTGCTGATGTCGCTGCGCGGCTCGGTCTGCATCTACCAGGGTGAGGAACTCGGGCTGGGCGAGGCCGAATTGCGCTTCGAGGATCTGCAGGACCCCTATGGCATCCGCTTCTGGCCGGAATTCAAGGGCCGCGACGGCTGCCGCACGCCCATGGTGTGGGATGGCGGCGCCAAGAATGGCGGCTTCTCCCAGGCCAAGCCCTGGCTGCCGGTGCCGGCAAAACATCTGGCGCAGGCGGTCGATGTCCAGCAAGGCGACCAGGCTTCACTGCTCGAGCACTATCGGCGCTTCCTGAGCTTCCGCCGCGCCCACCCGGCGCTGGCCAAGGGCGACATCACCTTCATCGAGAGCGAGGGCGACACCGTCGCCTTCACGCGCCGCGCCGGCAATGAGCAGGTTGTCTGCGTCTTCAACCTCGGCGCCAAGCCGGCCAAGGTTGACCTTGGCAGGCGATCCCTGCAACCTTTGCCGGGACACGGGTTTTCCGGTCAGGCGAACCCCGGTTCGGTCGAGCTTGGCGGCTATGGCGCCTGGTTCGGGCGCATCGACTGAATTTTTGCGAAATCACTGGGAGGAAACCAATGGCCGATGTCAATTTGAGGCAAGTGAAGAAGTCCTACGGCAATCTCAACATTCTCCACGGCATCGACCTCGATATCAAATCGGGCGAGTTCATCGTCTTCGTCGGTCCATCGGGCTGCGGCAAGTCGACCTTGCTGCGCTCGATCGCCGGGCTCGAGGAAATCACGTCAGGCGAGCTCAAGATCGATGGCGAAGTGGTCAACGATGTGCCGCCGTCCAAGCGCGGCATCGCCATGGTGTTCCAGTCCTACGCGCTCTATCCGCATATGACGGTCTACGACAACATGGCGTTCTCGATGAAGATCGGCAAGGAAAACAAGGCCGAGATCGACCGCCGCGTGCGCCAGGCCGCGGAAATCCTGCAGCTAACCAAATATCTCGACCGGCTGCCCAAGGCGATGTCGGGGGGCCAGCGCCAGCGTGTCGCCATCGGCCGCGCCATCGTGCGCAATCCTAAAGTGTTCCTGTTCGATGAGCCGCTGTCGAACCTTGACGCCGCACTGCGCGTCGCGACCCGCATCGAGATCGCCAAGCTCAAGGAATCGATGCCCAACACGACGATGATCTATGTCACCCACGACCAGGTCGAGGCGATGACGCTGGCCGACCGCATCGTGGTGCTGAAGGATGGCCATGTCGAACAGGTCGGCACGCCAATGGACCTTTACAAGAAACCCGGCAATCTGTTCGTCGCCCAGTTCATCGGCTCGCCGGCCATGAACATCCTGCCGGCAACCATCGACAAGACCGGCAACCCGACCGTCGTCAACCATGTCGGCGGCCGCAAGGCGACGGTGCCGATCACGACGCCCGCCTCGGCCAAGGGCGCGGCGGTCAGTTTCGGCGTGCGGCCGGAAGACCTGATGATCGCCAGCGGCGCGGACTATCTGTTCGAGGGAACGGTCGATTATATCGAGCAGCTCGGCGAGGTTCAGCTGGTTTATGTCGACATCGGCCGCGCCGACCTGCCGCTGGTGACCAAACTGCCGGGCAATGTCGAGGTCAAACGCGGTTCGGCATTGCGGCTGAGCGCCAACGCCGAGGACCTGCATATCTTCGATGCCGACGGACATTCCTTCGCGCTGCAAAGGCCGGAAGCAAAAGCGGCCTGAGGCCGCCAGCGCTAACGGGTCAAGGCGACAAAAAAAGCGGCGGGCCAGGCCCGCCGCTTTTTTTGGAAAGTCAGCTTCGGCTGTTAACGGCCGAAGAGGTTCCGGTCGCTACCCTGAGGAGCTGACTTCTGCACGTCGCCCGACGAATTGAGCAGCTTGTAGACAGGCGAGCCGTTCTCGCGGATCGAAGCCGTACGCGAGTTGTCAATCGAAGTTACGGAGGGCGAAGTTACGGCCGGCTGGTTGGCGCCTTTTGAGCCAAAATTGTCGCTGCCAGCGAAGGCGCTGCCGGAGATGGCCAGAACGGCGGCGGCAGCAAGGATGATCTTGTTCATGTTAGTCTCCTGAATTTCTGGATTTCGCAGGAATGGCCGGGCGAGCCGCCATTCCTGTAAACCGGCATTACCTGCCGAAGAGGTTGCGGTCAGCGCCCTGCTGAGCAGGCACCTGGGTGGCCGGAGCCGACTTGTCGACCGAAGCTGTGTAGGAATGGTCGACCGTAGCGGTCGGCTGGTTGGCGCCGTCGGAGCCAAAATTGTCGCTGCCCGCGAAAGCGCTGCCGGAAATGGCCAGGACGGCGGCCGCAGCAAGGATGATCTTGTTCATGTTGGTCTCCTGAATTTCTCAGAGTCGGCCAGAGCGGCGGGCGAAGAGCCTGCCATTAGCCGGCACCTGTTGTTAGTTGTTGCCGAAGAGGTTGCGATCGGCGCCCTGGGCAGGCGTCTGAGCAGCCGGTTCCGACTTCTTGGTCGAAGCGGTGTACGAGCTGTCGACGGCAGCAGTGGCTGCAGGGGCATTCGAACCATAGTGGTCGCTACCAGCGAAGGCGCTGCCGGAAATGGCCAGAAGGGCGGCGGCAGTGAAAACAATCTTTTTCATTTTTAGTACTCCAGTATTTTTTCCGTCCGTCTAGCGGCGTGTCTTGGGATTGAAATCGCGTCGTTCGGACTGCCTCGATGTGGGAAAGCCAGATCGCCGTTTCCAATCACGAAGTTGTTCCGTGTGGACCAAGAATCCACCACTTGAAATTGTGCCAGGGGCTCCCAAGTCAAACATTTTTCCTACTGATATCAGTTGTTTAGTTAAAACCAGCCGCAAGATCACAGACTGTATCGGAGGCCCAGCGTTCACACCCTCCTGCACGCACCGTCAACAGAAACGAACCGTTCGGTTCGATTTTAGAATCTGCTAATAGTCACTTTTCGAAACCGTTAACCTTTTTTGCTCCCTTTCCGGGTCGATTTTGACGGTCGGTACAATCGATTTTCGTGACGGCTGTCCGTGACCTGATCGTTGCGCATGCGTGTCGCGCCACATGGATGCGATGTCGCTTTCATGCCGATGTCGCAAACGCCGTCGTGATTAGATCATGTCATCTCAGGTGCCGCTTCGTGACGACGAGGCGGAGAATTGGGAAGCCGGTCAAAGTCCGGCGCTGCCCCCGCAACGGTGGTGGAGTTCAAGTCGCAACGGGAGACCACTGGGCGAAAGCCTGGGAAGGTGTCGCGACCGTCCGCAAGGACACTCCAGAGCCCGGAAACCAGCCCGAGAATTTGAACTCGACTGATCGCGGTGGGCGGTCAAGAGGCGGATGCTGCATGCCCGGCGCTCGCCGGCGCGTGGCCGATCCTTCCTCAATCACCACCATAGTCAGTCCTTGAACGAAGAGGACAGGACATGGACGCGCGCAACGATATGCTGAGGCTCTTGAACAGCCGCAGAGAGGGCTTCTCGCTCGAGCAGCCCTTCTACACCGATCCCGACTTCTTCAAGCTCGACATGGAGCTGATCTGGTATCGCGACTGGCTGTTCATTGGCCATGATTGCGAACTGCCCAAGCCCGGCAGCTTCATCACCGTGCAAATCGGCGACTATCCGGTCGTGCTGGTGCGCGATCAGCAGGGCAGGATCAACGCCTTCCACAATTCCTGCCGCCATCGCGGCAGCCGCGTCTGCAACACCGACAAGGGCATGGCCGCCAAACTGGTCTGCCCCTATCACCAGTGGACCTATGAGTTGGACGGAAGGCTGCTGTTTGCCCGCCAGATGGCCGAAGGTTTCGACAAGAGCCAGTTCGGCCTGAAGCCGGTCGCCTGCGAAAGCGTGGCTGGCTATATCTTCATCTGCCTGGCCAAGGAACCCGCCGACTTCGCACCGATGCGGGCGATGATCGAACCCTATCTCAAGCCGCACCGGCTCAGCGAAGCAAAGATCGCCTTCGAGAGCACCATCGTCGAGAAGGGCAACTGGAAGCTCGTCTGGGAAAACAACCGCGAGTGCTACCATTGCGCCGGCAACCATCCAGAGCTTTGCAAGACCTTCCCGGAAGCCCCGACGGTGACCGGCGTGCAAGGCGCCGACAGCGATCCGGAGATGCTGGCACACTGGGCCAAATGCGAGGCGGCAGGCCTGCCGAGCAAGTTCCGCATCGACCCGGCTGGACAATACCGCGCCACCCGCGCGCCGCTGCTGCGCGACGCGGTCAGCTACACGATGACGGGCAAGCGGGCGGTGAAGAAGAACCTGTCCGACAGCGTCTCGGCCGACCGCATCGGCACGTTGATGCACTATCATTACCCGACGACCTGGAACCATATCCTGATCGACCATGCCGTCACCTTCCGCGTGCTGCCGATCAGCGCCACGGAAACCGCGGTGACGACCAAATGGCTGGTGCACAAGGATGCGATCGAGGGCGTCGACTACGATCTTGCCGAACTCACCCATGTCTGGACCGAGACCAACGACCAGGACCGCCGCATCGTCGAGGAAAACGCTTTCGGCATCCTGTCGCCGGCCTATGAACCCGGCCCTTATTCGGAGCTGCACGAGGGCGGTGTGATCCAGTTCGTCGACTGGTACGCCCGCTTCATCGGTCCGCGTCTTGCCGACGACGGCCGGCCGGCCCTGCGCAGCGTTGCCTAGCGCATGGCGCCCAAAAGTGTTCCGCGGTTTTGGGATGACGCCATGCGCAAAATGAAAGGACAAGAGGGATGAATGCGATGACGGATCTTGGCCTCTATCGCCATCTCGACCAGATGGCGCCCTGGAACGACAGGCTGCAGGTGCTGGAAGTGATCGGCGTCAGCGACGAGGCGCCTGACGTCAAGACCTTCACCTTCCGCTCCGACAACCAGACCTGGTTCCGCTATAAGCCGGGCCAGTTCGTGACGCTGGAACTGCCGACGCCGGATGGGCCGCTGATGCGCACCTATACGCTGTCGTCGTCGCCGTCGCGGCCGTTCTCGATCGCGGTGACGGTGAAGGCGCAGGCAGGCAGCATCGGCACACGCTGGATGTTCGATCACCTTGTGCCCGGTTCGCACGTCAAGGCCTATGGACCGAACGGCGACTTTTCCCTGCACAGCCACCCGGCCGCCAAATATCTGTTCATCTCGGCCGGTTCCGGTGTGACGCCGATGATGTCGATGCTGCGCTGGCTGAACGATTGCGCGCCATGGACCGATGTCGGCTTCGTCAATTGCGCGCGGCGCCCGGAAGAGATCATCTTCCGCAAGGAGCTCGAACTGCTCGGCGGCCATATGCCGGGCCTGTCGCTCGGCTTCATGATCGAGGAGCGATCGAGCCGCGAGGGCTGGTACGGCCATATGGGCCGCATTGACGCGATCCGGCTGCCGCTGCTGGCGCCCGATTTCCGCGAACGCGAGATCTTCTGCTGCGGGCCGGACCCTTTCATGCGCGCCGTGCGCGGCATGCTGGACGCCGCCGGCTTCGACATGACGAAGTATCACCAGGAGAGCTTCGCCGCACCCGCGGTGGAGGAAATCCCGGCACCGTTCGCAGCGCCCGGGGAAGACGGCGTGGCCGTTCCCGTCGAAGCAACGCCGATCCGCTTCGCGCTTTCGGGTGTCGATGCCGAGTGCGTCGCCGGCCAGACAGTGCTGCAGACGGCGCGCGCCTCTGGCGTGCGGATCCCCGCTGCCTGCGAATTCGGCCTATGCGGAACCTGCAAGGTGAAGAAAGTCTCCGGTGCCGTCGAGATGAGCCACAATGGCGGCATCCTCGATCACGAGATCGATGACGGCTTCATCCTTGCCTGTTGCTCGAAGCCGCTTTCGGCTCTCGAAATCGAGGCGTAACCCGCTCGCGCCCCACGGATCCCGAAATTGCGGGCGCGATGGCGATGCCGTGGCGCTCCACCTGGCAGCCTCGATTGGGACTTGCATCAAGATCGGCTTATGAGGCGTTCTCGTGCGGCTTCGTCACCCGCCGCAGCGTCAGATTGATCCTGCCGCCATTCTTGAGCAGCGCCGAGGTCGAGGGATAGATGCGGTCGACGCCGTGGAAGGCGAGACGGCCCTCGCCTCCAAGCACGACGACGTCGCCGCTCTTCAGCCTGAACGACTTGGTGGCGCCCTCGCGCGTCGTCTGGCCGACCCGGAACAGGCAATCGTCACCAAGCGAGACGGAGACGACAGGCGCCGAGAAATCGGCCTCGTCGCGGTCCTGGTGCAGGCCCATCTTCGCGTCCGCCGTGTAGAAATTGATGAGGCAGGCCTCCGGCGGATTCGGATAGCCCGACACCTGCCGCCAAAGCTCGAGCAGCCCCTCCGGGATCGGCGGCCATGGCTCTCCGGTCAACGGATGCGTCGGCTGGTAGCGATAGCCGCGCTCCTTGTCGGTGACCCAGCCGAGCGGGCCGCAATTGGTCATGCGCACGCTCATCTCCTTGCCGGTGCGCGGCATGGCCGGCACGAACAGCGGAGCCTGCTGGACGATGCTTCGCACATCCTCGACCAGCGCGTCCTGGATGGCGCGCGAGAGATAGGCCGGCATGTGGCGAACGCCTTTGGGCAGAACGAGCATGAGGTCGGTTGACAATCCGGTTGCTGCGTTGACCTTGAAGAATGCCACATGGAGGTGCTGACAACGACCCGAAAACGCTCCGGCAGACGGATCAGTCGTCGCCGACGCGGCCGCGCAGCTTCTTGATCGTGCCGCGTCCGGCCTTGCTCTTCAGCCGCCGCTCGACCGCGCCTTTCGAGGGCCTGGTCTTCTTGCGGGGCGGCGGCGGCGGTTCGGCGGCCTTGGCGACAAGCGCCGTGAGCCTCGCCCGGGCGTCCGCCCGGTTCTGCTCCTGGGTGCGGAAGCGCCCGGCCTCGATGACGATGACGCCGTCCTTGGTGGCGCGCTGGCCGGCAAGCTTGATCGTGCGGGCACGCACGCGTTCCGACAGGCCGGCCGCGTTGGCCGCGTCGAAGCGCAGTTGCACGGCGGTCGCCACCTTGTTGACGTTCTGGCCACCGGGGCCTGACGAGCGGATGAAATCCTCGTGCAGGTCGCCCGGATGGATCACGGCTTCGTCCGCAATGATGATGTTGTCGTCGATCGGCATGCCGCAGTCATGGCGCGGCGGCATGAAAAAGAAAAGGCCCGATCGAAACCGGGCCATCAAGGGTGCCGAGCGGCAATGATGCCGAGCGATCCGGGCTGTTACTCCGCCGCTTCCTGCATGCGGGGCGCCGCGCCCATGACGGTTGCATCGACATGCGGCTCGAATTTCTCGAAATTGACGGCGAACATGCCGACCAGCCTTGCCGCCTGGCGGTCATAGGCAGGCTTGTCGGCCCAGGTCGAGCGCGGATCGAGAATGGCACTGTCGACGCCAGGCACCGCCACCGGCACCTTGAAGCCGAAATTTGCATCGGTGCGGAATTCGCCTGTCTTCAGCGATCCGTCGAGCGCGGCGGCAAGCAGAGCACGCGTCGCCTTGATCGGCATGCGCTTGCCGGTGCCGTAAGCGCCACCGGTCCAGCCGGTGTTGACCAGCCAGCAATCGGCGTCGTGGCTGGCGATGAGCTCGCGCAGCAGATTGCCATATTCGGAGGGATGGCGCGGCATGAATGGAGCGCCGAAGCAGGTCGAGAACGTCGCTTCGGGTTCGGTGACGCCCTTTTCGGTTCCGGCCACCTTGGCCGTGTAGCCGGAGAGGAAATGATACATCGCCTGCGCCGGGGTCAGCCGCGCGATCGGCGGCATCACGCCGAAAGCGTCGGCGGTCAGCATGATGATGTTTTTGGGATGATTGGCGCGCCCGGTCTTCGAGGCATTGGGGATGAAGTCGAGCGGGTAGGCGCAGCGTGTGTTTTCGGTGAGGCGGCCGTCGTTGAAGTCCGGCACGCCATCGGCGTCGAGCACGACATTTTCCAGCACCGTGCCGAAGCGCTGCGTGGTGGCGAAGATCTCCGGCTCGGCTTCGGCCGACAGCTTGATCGTCTTGGCGTAGCAGCCGCCTTCGAAATTGAAGATGCCGTGCGGGCCCCAGCCATGCTCGTCGTCGCCGATCAGCGTGCGCGACGGATCGGCCGACAGCGTCGTCTTGCCGGTTCCCGAAAGCCCGAAGAAGACGGCCGCGTCGCCGGCCGGCCCCTCATTGGCCGAGCAGTGCATCGGCATCACGCCCTTCTGCGGCAGTAGATAATTGAGCACGGTGAACACCGACTTCTTCATCTCGCCGGCATAGGAGGTGCCGCCGATCAGCACGATCTTGCGGGTGAGGTCGACGGCGATCACCGTTTCCGTGCGGCTGCCGTGGCGGGCGGGGTCGGCGCGGAAGGACGGCAGGTCGATGATCGTCATCTCGGACACGAACTGTTCGAGCTCGGCCTTGTCCGGACGGATGAGCAGATTGCGGATGAACAGCGAGTGCCAGGCAAACTCGGTGATGACGCGGGTCGGCAGTTTCAGTTCGGCATCAGCGCCGCCGACGAGGTCCTGAACGTAGAGATCCTTGTCCGCGGCGTGGGCAAGGAAATCGGCGAACAGCGTTTCGAACTGGTCCGGCGAGATCGCCTTGTTGTTGTCCCACCAGACATGCGCCTCGGTGGCGGCGTCGCGGACGACGAACTTGTCCTTGGGCGAACGGCCTGTGTGCTGGCCGGTCTCGGCGACCAGCGCGCCATGCGCGGTCAGCCGGGCCTCGCCGCGCCGGATCGCCTCCTCATAAAGGGCGGCCGCACCGAAATTATAGCGCACCATACCGGTGGTTTTCAGGCCGATACGATCGATCGGGCAAGCAGGATTGCGTTTGCCGACTTCCGACATTGGTGTCCCTTCTACGATTTGCCGCATCCTTGCCGGCGCATTTCCGGCACGCCCGCCGAGCGGGCTGAGATGGTCAAAACCAGAAAAGCCAAATGATATCAAATCATTAATCGATTTAAAAATTTTGAAAGTTGTTTAAATCGTTTATATATGCGAAAAGTTTCACGGTTGCCCAAAGGATTGGCGATGTTCGTTCGTCCAATCCGTGTCGAGGTAGGATTGTGGCCTGCGGCACCCCGCGCGTGACAGCGGACAAGGCCTATGCCACATTTTGTACCTAATTTGTCCTGCAAAAGCCCCTTCTCTACGAAAGAAGGGACAGCTCATGAGGGAGCCGCTTGAAATGGCAACAATCGCGCTTGTCGATGACGACCGCAACATTCTGACGTCGGTGTCGATCGCCCTCGAATCCGAGGGATATCGCGTCGAGACCTACACGGATGGTGCGTCCGCGCTGGAAGGCCTGGCGGCGCGTCCGCCGAATCTTGCCATCCTCGACATCAAGATGCCGCGCATGGACGGCATGGAGCTCTTGCGCCGGATGCGCCAGAAGTCCGACCTGCCGGTGATCTTCCTGACCTCCAAGGACGATGAGATCGATGAATTGTTCGGCCTCAAGATGGGCGCCGACGATTTCATCCGCAAACCGTTCTCGCAGCGCCTTCTGGTCGAGCGGGTGCGCGCCGTGCTGCGCCGCGCCAGCGCCCGCGAAGCTGCGGCAAAGGCGCCCAGCCAGCAGGCCCGCTCACTCGAGCGTGGCCAGCTCGTCATGGACCAGGAGCGCCATACCTGCACCTGGAAGGGTGAACCGGTGACGCTCACCGTCACCGAATTCCTGATCCTGCATTCGCTGGCGCAGCGTCCCGGTGTCGTAAAAAGCCGTGATGCGCTGATGGATTCGGCCTATGATGAGCAGGTCTATGTCGATGACCGCACGATCGACAGCCACATCAAGCGGCTGCGCAAGAAATTCAAGGCTGTCGACGACGACTTCGAAATGATCGAAACCCTTTACGGCGTGGGATATCGGTTCCGGGAAGCGTGAATAGGGAATAGGCAGTAGGGGTTCGGCAGTAGGGAATCTCAGCCATTTCTCTATTCCCTACTGCCTAACCCCTACTGCCTACTCACTAAACAGGGCCTGCTATTCGATGGCAGTGGAAGCACAGCGAACAAGACCGACGGGCGCCGCCAGGCGGCCGTCGCGCATCATGCCGTCTTTCGTCTCGAAAATCACGGTGCCGATGCGCCGCTTCCTCGGCCACCACATCTTTTCCAGCCTGACGCGGCGCATCCTGTTCCTCAACCTTGCCGGCCTGGCTGTCCTGGTCACCGGCATCCTCTATCTCAACACCTTCCGCGACGGGCTGATCGATGCCCGCGTCGAAAGCCTGATGACGCAGGGCGAGATAATCGCCGGCGCGATCGCGGCGTCGGCGACGGTCGAGACCGATTCGATCAGCATCGACCCGGAAAAGCTGCTTGAGCTGCAGGCCGGCGAAAGCTTGGGCCCGGGCTCCGACCAGCTCGACAATCTCGATTTCCCGATCAATCCCGAACGTGTCGCGCCGGTGCTGCGGCGGCTGATCTCGCCGACCCGCACGCGGGCCCGCATCTATGACCGCGACGCCAATCTGCTGCTCGATTCGCGCCACCTCTATTCGCGCGGCCAGATCCTGCGCTACGATCTGCCGCCGGTCGAGGAGGAACAGCCCGACCTTGTCGAGCGCGTCCAGAAATTCATATTCGACTTCTTCCGCAACACCGACCTGCCGGTCTATCGCGAGCAACCGGGCGGCAATGGCTCGGCCTTCCCGGAAGTGGTCAAGGCGCTGACCGGCAGCCCGTCGACGATCGTGCGCGTCTCGGAGCAGGGCGAGCAGATCGTTTCGGTGGCAGTGCCGATCCAGCGCTTCCGCGCCGTTCTCGGCGTGCTGATGCTGTCGACCGAAGGCGGCGACATCGACAAGATCGTCGCCGCCGAGCGCAAGGCGATCCTGCGCGTCTTCGGCATCGCGGCACTGGTCACCGCCATCCTGTCGATGCTTTTGGCCTCGACGATCGCCAATCCGCTGCGCCGGCTGTCGGCGGCGGCGGTGCGGGTCCGGCGCGGCGTCAAGAGCCGCGAGGAAATTCCTGATTTCTCCGACCGGCAGGACGAGATTGGCAACCTCTCGATCGCGGTGCGCGACATGACCAACGCGCTCTATGCGCGCATCGAGGCGATCGAAAGCTTCGCCGCCGACGTGTCGCATGAATTGAAGAACCCGCTGACCTCGCTGCGCAGCGCGGTGGAAACTCTGCCGCTGGCCAAGAACGACAATTCGCGCAGCCGGCTGATGGAGATCATCCAGCATGACGTCCGCCGGCTGGACCGGCTGATCACCGATATTTCCGATGCTTCCCGCCTCGACGCCGAGCTGGCGCGTGAGGATGCGGGAACCGTCGACCTGAAGAAATTCATCACCGACCTCGTCGCCGTGTCGCGCGAGACCACGCGCAACAAGAAGGCTGTCGAGATTGAGCTCAAGGTCGCCAAGCTGCCACAGGGCGTGAAAGGCTATTTCGTCGCCGGCCACGATCTGCGCATCGGCCAGGTCGTCACCAATCTGATCGAGAATGCGCGCTCCTTCGTTCCCGAGGACCATGGCCACATCAGCCTGTCGCTGGCCCGCGCCGGGAAGTTCAACATCCTGACCGTCGACGACAATGGTCCCGGCATCCGCGCCGACAATATCGACCGCATCTTCGAACGCTTCTACACCGACCGGCCGGCCGGCGAGGCGTTCGGCCAGAATTCGGGCCTTGGCCTGTCGATTTCCCGGCAGATCGTCGAGGCCCATGGCGGCACGCTGACCGCCGAGAACATCCCCGGCACCAAGCCCGGCGAGATCAAGGGCGCGCGCTTCGTCGTGACGCTGCCGGCCGAAGCGTGATCTCACGAAGCGGAGACCGGTTTGCTCGGACGAACGGTTCCGTTCGTCCAGAGATCATGCTTCAGCCAAAGACATGATCGTGCCTGATCCAGTTGCGCAGCCAGAAAACATTCACGGAACCGCGATCCTGATCGGGGAGCGCGGCGTCCTTATCACCGGGCCGTCCGGCACCGGCAAGACGACGCTGGCGCTGACACTCCTGGATCATTGCCGCGCGCGCGGGCTGTTCTCGCGGCTGATCGGCGACGACAGGCTGCTTGCCGCGCCCCGCTCCGGGCGGCTGGTCTGTCGTGTGCCGGCGCCCATCGCCGGTCTCGCCGAAGTGCCTGGGTTCATGCCGCGCCGGCTGCCGTTCGAGCCGGGCGGGGTGATCGACCTGCATGTGAGGCTGGTGCCAAAGGCAGAGATGGCCCGTTTCCAGGAGGAAATCAGCGAGCCGGTCGCAGGCTGTGCGGTGCCGCGTATCGACCTTGCCGAGCGTAACGCCGCCACGGCCTTGCCGGCCGTGATGGCGCGGCTGTCGATCGCGCCTTTTCTATGATCCGCTGCCGATTTTTTGCTGCAATGCGTCAAAATGGCATGGGCCGGCGCAATTTTGGGCTTGTCAACGGGCCGTGCGTCGACAAGATAGCGCTCCCGCCGCCTGGAATGGCTGGCGAGCATAAAATGCGCCTGTGAAGCGGCGATGACGGGAGCCACCAAAGAATGATCGGACTCGTGCTTGTAACGCACGGTCAACTGGCCACCGAGTTCCGACATGCCGTCGAACATGTCGTCGGGCCACAAGACAATTTCGAAACCGTGGCGATCGGTGCCGACGACGATATGGAACAGCGTCGCCGCGACATCGTCGATGCGGTCGCCCGTGTCGATACCGGAGCGGGCGTCATCGTGCTGACCGACATGTTCGGCGGCACGCCGTCGAACCTCGCCATTTCGGTGATGGAGTCCGGCCGCACCGAGGTGATCGCCGGCATGAACCTGCCAATGCTGATCAAGCTGTCCTCGATCCGCAAGGGCGACAACATGGCCGCCGCGCTCGACGAGGCGCAGGCCGCCGGCCGCAAATACATCAATGTAGCCAGCCAGCTTCTGAGCAGCAAATGAACGCGCTGTCCCCGGAAAAAGACCAGATCGCCAAAGATCCGATCACCAGGGAGTTTCCGATCGTCAACCAGCGCGGCCTGCATGCACGCGCCTCGGCGAAATTCGTCCAGCTCGCCAGCGGCTTCGACGCCGCGGTCCATGTCGAGAAGGACGGCGTCAAGGTCGGCGGCACGTCGATCATGGGCCTGATGATGCTGGCCGCCAGCCCGGGCTACTCGATCCGCGTCACCGCCAGCGGGCCGGAAGCGCTCGAGGTCATGGACGCACTGGAGCAGCTTGTCGCCTCCCGCTTCGGCGAGGAATGCTGATCCCGCCCCAGGCATGCTCGCGAGACATGCAGGGATAAAGATTTCTTTATATCCCATTGTCGTCTTGAGCCTGATCTGCTAGTCAGGCCGGCAATTCGCGCCCTTCGACGCGCCGACCGGCGCGGGCGCATCCGCAACCAATTCGCAGCATAACAATTCGCATCGGAGTACTGCCATGACGGGTAGCAAGGACTATGTGGTCGCCGACATCTCGCTTGCCGGCTGGGGCCGCAAGGAACTCGATATCGCCGAAACCGAAATGCCGGGCCTGATGGCCTGCCGCGAGGAATTCGGCGCCAAGAAGCCGCTGAAGGGCGCGCGCATCACCGGCTCGCTGCACATGACCATCCAGACCGCGGTGCTGATCGAGACGCTGAAGGCGCTCGGCGCCGATATCCGCTGGGCCTCCTGCAACATCTTCTCGACCCAGGACCACGCCGCCGCTGCCATCGCCGAGGCCGGCATTCCGGTCTTCGCCGTCAAGGGCGAGAGCCTCGAACAATATTGGGACTACACCGACCGGATCTTCCAGTGGGCTGACGGCGGCCTCTCCAACATGATCCTCGACGATGGCGGCGATGCCACCATGTACATCCTGATCGGCGCCCGCGCCGAAGCCGGCGAGGACGTGCTGTCCAACCCGCAGAGCGAGGAAGAGGAATATTTCTACGCCCAGGTGAAGAAGCGCCTGAAGGCTTCGCCGGGCTTCTTCACCAAGCAGAAGGCGGCGATCCGCGGCGTCACCGAAGAGACGACCACCGGCGTCAACCGGCTCTACCAGCTGCAGAAGAAGGGCCTGCTGCCCTTCCCCGCCATCAACGTCAACGATTCCGTCACCAAGTCGAAGTTCGACAACAAGTATGGCTGCAAGGAATCGCTGGTCGACGGCATCCGTCGCGGCACCGACACGATGATGGCCGGCAAGGTCGCGGTCGTCTGCGGTTATGGCGACGTCGGCAAGGGCTCGTCGGCCTCGCTCAAGGGCGCCGGCGCCCGCGTCAAGGTCACCGAGGTCGATCCGATCTGCGCGCTGCAGGCGGCGATGGACGGCTTTGAAGTGGTGACGCTGGAAGACGCTGCCCCGACCGCCGACATCGTCATCACCACCACCGGCAACAAGGACGTCGTCACCCTCGACCATATGCGGTCGATGAAGGACATGGTGATCGTCGGCAATATCGGCCACTTCGACAACGAGATCCAGGTCGCCTCGCTGCGCAATCTGAAATGGACCAACGTCAAGCCGCAGGTCGACATGATCACCTTCCCGGACGGCAAGCGGATGATCCTCCTGTCGGAAGGCCGCCTGCTCAATCTCGGCAACGCCACCGGCCATCCGAGCTTCGTCATGTCGGCGTCCTTCACCAACCAGGTGCTGGCCCAGATCGAGCTGTTCACCAAGGGCGAACAGTACCAGAACCAGGTCTATGTCCTGCCCAAGCATCTCGACGAGAAGGTCGCACGCCTGCACCTCGACAAGCTCGGCGCGCGCCTGACCGAACTGTCTGGTGAGCAGGCCGCCTATATCGGCGTCACGCCGCAGGGTCCGTTCAAGCCGGAACACTACCGCTATTAACCAAAGCTGAATTTACCACCAGATATTGAGGCCGGGCGATTGACTTTTCTCCCGGCCTTATTTTTGCGCGCGATCAGCCTTCACGGCGATTCGGCGAGGGTTTATTGTCAGGTGATTCGCGACGCTTCCGGCCCGAGAGAGGATCAAGAGAGGCGCGTATCAGGGCGGTCTTGCATTCAGGCGGCGGAGAGGACCAAGACATGCCGGGGCAAAACCCGCAAGGAGCGGGATCGGCCGTTTCCGGCGGCCACGACGATTCGGGGACCACAGGCTCGACCATTCCGGGCGGGCGCCTGTCATGGCGTGCCCGCGTCGGGCTGTTCCTGACCAGTTCCGCGCTGGCCGGCCCCTTGGCCAGCGCCGCGGCGCATGCCGAGAACGCCGCCGTGGCCACCGCCGGCCTGTCGATCAACACGATCGAAGTCATACAGCTTGCCGTGTTCGTCGGCGTGACGGGCGCCGCATTTCTGTCGGCCATCGTTCTCATCCGCGAACGGGCCCGCACCTCGGCGGAGAATGTCGAACTGAGAAGCCGCGTCGCCGACATCAATGCGGCACTGCGCCGTTCGGAAGCGCTGCTCAATCTGCGTGACCAGCGCGTGGTGGTCTGGGCCTCGGAAAACAAGAAACCCGAACTCATCGGCACATTGCCGGTCGAAAGCGGCGCGCCAGAGGATCGGGCGGCTTTCCTCGCCTTCGGCCGCTGGCTGATGCCACGCTCGGCGGCGGCGCTCGAGCACGCCATCGCGGGCTTGCGCGAAAAGGCCAGGCCCTTCGACCTCGTCATCGAATCGCAGGCCGGCGCCCCGCTCGAAGTGCATGGCCGCAAGAGCGCCGCGCACATACTTGTGCGGTTTGTCTCGCTTTCCGAGACCCAGCGCAGCCAGGCCCGGCTGAAGATCGACAACCAGCGGCTGGCCGCCGACCATGACACGATGATCGGCCTGCTCGAGGCGCTGAAGATGCCGGCATGGCTGCGCGACGAGCATGGCCGCCTGAAATGGGTCAACCGGGCCTATGCCGACGCGGTCGAAGCCGAAAGCGCGGAAGCCGCCGTCCGCGACGCCAGGGAATTCCTCGGCGGCCAGGCACGCGAGGCGATCGACGCCCAGCACAAGACGCATCCGGTCTTCGAGCAGTCGCTGTCCACGGTGATCGAAGGCGACCGCCGCGTCTTCGCGGTGACCGACTTCGCCGGCGCCGACGGTTCGGCCGGCCTTGCCGCCGACACCAGCGCCATCGAGGCCATCCGCGGTGAATATGAGCGGACGGTGCGCAGCCATGCCGATACGCTCGACCAACTCAACACCGCCGTCGCCATCTTCGACGCCGACGAGAAGCTGCGCTTCTTCAACCAGGCCTTCCAGAAACTATGGGGGCTCGACAGCGGCTTCCTGCACAGCGCACCCGACAATGCGCTTCTGCTCGACCGGCTGCGCAGCGAAGGCAAGATTGCCGAGCAGCCGGAATGGCGCCGCTGGAAGGAAGGCCTGCTCGGCGCCTATCGTGCGGTCGAATCGCAGGAACATTGGTGGCATCTGCCCGACGGCAAGACCATCCGCGTCGTCGCCAATCCGCAGCCCAAGGGTGGCGTCACGTGGGTGTTCGAGAACCTGACCGAAAAGATGGACCTGGAAAGCCGCTACCGCACCGCGGTGCGCGTCCAAGGCGAGACGCTCGACAACCTCGCCGAAGGCGTGGCGGTGTTCGGGCCCGACGGTCGGCTGCGCCTCTCGAACCCGGCCTTTGCGACGCTCTGGGGATTGAGCGGTGAAGCCGCCAAGCCCAATGTGCACGTTTCCGCCATACGCGACCTTTGCGACCGCCAGGCGGTCGACAGCCCCTGGCCCGGCTTCGTCGCCGCCATCACCGGCTTCGACGACGAACGCCGCGACCGCCACGGCCAGAGCGAGCTCAACAACGGCACCGTGCTGCGCTATGCCGTGATCCCGCTGCCCAACGGGCAAGTGATGATGACCTTCGTCGACGTCACCGACAGCGTGCATATCGAACGTGCGCTGAAGGACAAGAACGAGGCGCTGGAGAAGTCCGACCAGCTCAAGAACGAGTTCGTCCAGCACGTGTCCTACGAACTGCGTTCGCCGCTGACCAACATCATCGGCTTCACCGAACTGCTTTCACTCCCCACCACCGGACCGCTGAACCAAAAGCAGCGCGAATATGTCGAGCATGTCAGCTCGTCCTCCTCGGTGCTGCTGACCATCGTCAACGACATACTCGACCTTGCGACCGTCGATGCCGGCATCATGCAGCTCGACATTTCCGAGGTGCATGTCGACCGCACCATCGCGGCGGCAGCGGAACTGGTTGCCGACCGGCTGCAGGAGCATTCGATCCGGCTCGAGGTCGACGCCGCTGCCGCGCCGAAGACGTTCCACGGCGACGAGACCCGCATCCGCCAGATCCTCTACAATCTGCTCAGCAACGCCGTCAATTACGCGCCGGAAGCCAGCACCATCCGACTCGCCTGCCGGCATCTAGCGGACGGGGTGGAATTTTCCGTTCACGACGACGGCCCCGGCATGCCGCCGGATGTGCTCGATTCGGTATTCCGCCGCTTCGAGCCGCGCGCCAATGGCGGTCGCCGGCGCGGAGCCGGCCTCGGCCTGTCGATCGTCAAGAGCTTTGTCGAACTGCATGGCGGCAATGTTCGCATCGAAACCGGCAAGGACAAGGGCACGACCGTCATCTGCACCTTCCCCGACATGCCGGGCATCCGCGCCGCGGCCGAGTAGCGCGCTCGATGACGGGACCTGTGCTGGAGCGTCTGCTCCCGGATGAGACACAGACAGCGCGGCTGGGCGAGGATCTGGCGCTTTCCCTGCGCGCCGGCGACGTGCTGGCGCTCAAGGGCGATCTCGGCGCCGGCAAATCGACGTTGGCGCGGGCGCTGATCCGAGCGCTGGCTGACGATGCCGGCCTCGATGTGCCGAGCCCGACCTTCACCTTGGTGCAGAGCTACGACACGCGCATTCCGATGCACCATTTCGACCTCTACCGCCTGGGCTCGGCAGCCGAGCTCGACGAACTCGGCTTCGACGAAGCGCTGACGCAAGGCGCTGCCCTCGTCGAATGGCCCGAGCGGGCGGAAGGCTATCTGCCGGAGACGACGCTCTCGATCGAACTCGTCCAGCATGGCGAGGGCCGGCTGGCGCGACTGTCTGGGCAAGGGGCGGCCTTCGACCGCGCGGCGCGGTCGCTGGCCATGCGCGGTTTTCTCGAAAATGCCGGCTGGGGCGAAGCGCGGCGGCGCCATTTCATCGGCGACGCCTCGGCCCGCTCGTACGAGATCGTGACGCTCGCGGGCCATGAGCCGCGCGTCCTGATGAACTCGCCGCGGCTGGTGCTCGGCCCGCCCGTGCGCGACGGCAAACCCTATGCCGTGATCGCCCACACCGCCCAGTCGGTGTCCGCTTTCGTCGCCATCGACCGCGCCTTGAAGGCCGGCGGCGTCAGCGTTCCGCAAATCCATGCCGAGGACCAGGACCAAGGTTTTTTGCTGCTCGAACATCTCGGTTCGCAAGGGTTTCTCGGCAAGGACGGCGAGCCCATAGCGGAACGCTATGCGGCGGCGGCCGAACTGCTGGCCATGATGCATGGCAAGACCTGGCCGCAACGCCTGCAATCGGGTCCGAGCAGCTTGCACGAGGTGCCGCCCTTCGACCGCGACGCGATGATGATCGAAGCCGATCTTTTGGTCGACTGGTACGTGCCGGCGATATCGGGCGGCCTGGCCAGCGAGTATCTGCGCACCGGCTATGCCAGGGAATGGAACGCGCTTTTCGACCGGCTGCAGGGCAGCGAATACACGCTGATGCTGCGCGACTTCCATTCGCCCAACATCATCTGGCGCGACGACCGCGCCGGGCATGACCGGCTGGGCATCGTCGATTTCCAGGATGCGCTGATCGGGCCTTCAGCCTATGACGTCGCCTCGCTCGCCATGGACGCCCGCGTCACCATCTCGCCTGAGATCGAGAAGAAAACACTTGATGCCTATGTCGCGGCGCGTCACGCAGCGGGGGCTTTCGACGAGGCGAGTTTCCTGGAAGCCTACGCAATCATGGCCGCGCAGCGCAATTCCAAGATCCTCGGCATTTTCGTGCGTCTCGAAAAGCGCGACGGCAAACCTTATTATTTGAAGCACCTGCCGCGCATCCGCGACTATCTGCGCCGGGCGCTGTCTCACCCGGCGCTTGCCAGCCTGCGGAATTTCTACGAGGCCTACGGCTTGCTTGAGGAACGGACGCTGTGACAGCAAGACCGGACACCGCCATCGTCCCCAGAACTGCAATGGTACTTGCCGCCGGGCTCGGCAAGCGCATGCGGCCGATCACCGATACGATCCCGAAGCCGCTGGTGGGGATCGCCGGCAAGACCTTGCTCGACTGGGGGCTCGACAGCCTCGCCGCCGCCGGCGTCGCCAAGGCCGTCGTCAACGTCCACTATCTTCCCGAACAGATCGTCACCCATGTCGCGGCGCGTCGGGCGCCGAAGATCGTCATCTCCGATGAGAGCGAGCGGCTGCTCGATTCCGCCGGTGGCATCGTCAAGGCGTTGCCGGAACTCGGCCAACACCCCTTCTACATCCTGAACGCCGACACGTTCTGGATCGACCACGGCCCGCTCAATCTCGGGCGGCTTGCCCTTGCATGGGACGCCGCGAAAATGGATATTCTGCTGATGCTGGCGGATCTCCATCAGGCGACGGGACATTGTGGCAGCACCGATTTCCTGGTGGCGCCGGACGGTGCGTTGCGGCGTTCAAAAGGCGATCCGGCGGGGCTGATCTATGCCGGCGCGGCGATCATTCATCCGCGTCTGTTCAAGAATGCAACGGCCGAACCGCATTCACTCAACGCCTATTTCGACAAGGCCATCGCCGCCGGCCGGCTGTTCGGCATGCCGATGCACGGCCGCTGGATCACGGTCGGCACGCCCGATGCCATTCCGCTGGCGGAAGAAACCGTCGCCGGCGCGCTAACCGAGTCGCAATGAGCGGCTCGAGCCGCGTTTTCTCGATCCCCCCCGGAGCGCCGTTCCTGCCGACGCTGGCCGAGGCGCTGCTTGCCGGTCGCCTGGTCCCGGGATTTCGTTTCGACGGCGATCCGCTCGCGCTCGCCGATGTCACCATCTATGTGCCGACGCGTCGTGCCGCGCGCGCCTTGCGCGGTGTCTTCGTCGACAGTTTGAAGGCACGCGGCGGCGGCGGTTCGGCGATCCTGCCGGTCATCCGACCGCTCGGCGAATTCGACGAGGACGAGGCCCTGTTCGAGGCCGAGCCATCGGCGGCGATCGATCTCGCGCCGCCGATCTCGGCGATCGAACGCCTGTTGCTGCTGACGCCGCTGGTGCGGGCCTGGAAACGCCGACTGCCGGAGCATGTGGCGAAGCTTTTCGCCGAGGAAATCGTCATCCCGGCCTCCACCGCCGACGCGATCTGGCTGGCGCGCGATCTTGCGGGGCTGATGGACGAGATCGAGACGGAAGGCACCGATTGGACCAAGCTTGCCGATCTGGTGACCGGCAATCTTGCCGGCTGGTGGCAGGTGACGCTCGAATTCCTGGGCATCGTCACCGACGCCTGGCCGAAATTCCTGAGCGAGAGCGACCGCTCCAACCCGGCCGCGCATCGCAGCGCGCTGATCCGCTCCGAGGCGGCGCGTCTGCGGCGCAATCCGCCGGCCGGGCCGGTCATCGCCGCCGGCTCGACCGGCTCGATACCCGCCACGGCCGAACTGCTTGCCGCGATCTCCCGCCTGCCCGGCGGCGCCATCGTGCTGCCCGGTCTCGACCGGACGCTGGACGAAGCGTCCTTCCAGGCGCTTATCGCTCCCGGCGCGCGGCCGGCCGTGCTTGGCCACCCGCAATATGGCCTGGCCCGGCTGATCGGCAAGATCGGCGTGCCGCGCGCCGATGTCGAGGAAATCGGCGCGGCCGAGCCGCAGCTTGCGCTTCGCGCCGCGCTTGTCGGCGAGGCGCTGCGGCCGGCCGAGACCACCGAATTGTGGGCCGAAACACGCAGCGGGTTTTCGGCGTCCGACATTGCCGGCGCCTTTGCCGAGGTGAGGCTGCTGGAAGCCGCCAGCGAACGCGATGAAGCCGTGGCTATCGCTGTTGCGCTCAAGCAGGCCGTCGAACAGCCCGGCCAGCGGGCCGCGCTCGTCACCGGCGATCGCGCGCTGGCACGGCGCGTCTCGGTGGAGCTCAGGCGCTTTGGTGTTGTCGCCGACGATTCCGGGGGCACGCCGCTCGCCAACAGCCCGGCGGCCAGCCTGCTCCGGCTGGCGCTGGAAGCGGTGTTCCGGCCGGGCGATCCCGTCGGCCTGCTGTCACTGCTCAAGCACCCGCTGCTCGGCCTCGGCCTGGAACGGGCTGCCGTGACCCATGCAGCGGAACTGGTCGAACTGGTGGCGCTGCGCGGCGGCACCGGCCGCCCCGACATCGTTTCTCTGCCGGAATTGTTCGAAAACCGCCTCACCGGGCTCGGCGATGACAGCCGGCCGCCCTTCTGGTTTTCCCGCCTCACCGTGCGCTCCATCGAGGATGCTCGGAATTTGCTCGCACGACTGACAGAAGCGCTGGCGCCGCTATCTGCGTTTCGGGGCCAGGCGGATGCCGATCTTGCCGCGCTGGTCCAAGCCAGCGTCATGGCTTTGGAAAGTCTCGGCCGTTCCGCCGATGGCGGCCTGGGCGAGCTTTATGCCGGCGATGCCGGTGAAAAGCTGGCGGAATTGCTGCGCGGGCTGGTCGCCGCTTCGGCATCGCTGTCATTCGCCGCCAGCGAATGGCCCGATGTGATGGACGCGCTGATCGCGCCCGAAACGGTCAAGCCGGCACAAGGCACCGACAGGAACATCGCCATCTGGGGTGCACTGGAAGCGCGGCTGCAGGATGTCGACACGCTGGTCATCGGCGGCCTCAACGAAGGCGTGTGGCCGCGCAAGCCGGAGAGCGACCGCTTCATGTCGCGGCTGATGAAGACCGGCATCGATCTCGAACCGCCAGAGCGTCGTATCGGCCTTGCCGCGCATGATTTCCAGATGGCCATGGGCGCGAGGCACGTCGTTCTGGCCCGCTCGGCGCGCTCCGGCGACGCGCCGGCCGTGCCGTCACGCTGGCTGCAGCGGCTGCTTACCTTCATCGGCAACGAGCAGGCGGCAGCGCTGCGAAGGCGTGGCGACGAGCTGCTCGCCTGGGCGCGCGCACTCGATACCGGGCCGAAGCAGGATTTCGCGCCGCGGCCGCAGCCAAAGCCGCCGTTGGCGGTGCGCCCGACGCACTTCTCGGTCACCGAGATCGAGACATTGCGCCGCGATCCCTACGCCGTCTATGCCCGGCGTATCCTCGGCCTGATGCCGCTCGATCCGCTGATCCGCGATCCCGGTGCGGCCGAGCGCGGCACGCTGTTCCACGCCATCCTACACCTGTTCTCGTCTGAGGTGGCCGATCCGCGCGCGCCCGATGCGCTGGCCGGCCTCATTGCCGCCGGCCGCGCCTGCTTTGCCGACGCCGCCCTTCCGGCCGATGTCGAGGCGGTGTGGTGGCCGCGCTTCGAGAAGCTCGCCGCCAACATCGTCGAATGGGAGCGCACGCGTGCCGATGCCGTGACCCGACGCCATGCCGAGGAGCGTGCCGGCAAGACCATCGTCGGCCAGTCCGGCGTGACGCTGTCCGGCTACGCCGACCGCGTCGATCTGCTGGCCGGCGGCATGGCCGACATACTGGACTACAAGACAGGCTCCTCGCCCTCCAAGGCGCAGGCGCACACGCTGCTCGCGCCGCAGCTGGCGTTGGAAGGCGCGCTGCTCCGGCGCGGCGCCTTCAAGGATCTGGGGGCGCGTGAACCGTCGCAACTGGCCTTCATCAGGCTGAAGCCGAATGGCGAGGTGTTCGAGGAGTCCATCCTCGAGCACAACCGCCAGCCAAGGACCGCCGCCGATCTTGCCGAAGAGGCCTGGGCGCGGCTGGAAAAGCTGCTGATCCATTATGCCGACTCGCAGACCGGTTATCTGTCGCGCGCGCTGCCGTTTCGCGAGGGCGAGACCGATGGCGACTACGACCATCTCGCCCGCGTGCTCGAATGGTCGGCCGGCGGCGATGCCGGCGACGAGGGAGGGGAGGCATGAAGAAGGCCTATCCCATCCCGAGCGATACCGCCAACAGCCAGGCCCGCGCCGCCGATCCCCAGAACTCGGCCTGGGTGTCGGCCAATGCCGGCTCCGGCAAGACCCATGTGCTGGCCCAGCGCGTCATCCGGCTGCTGCTCAACGGCACCGATCCGTCGAAGATCCTATGCCTGACCTATACGCGTGCCGCCGCCGCCAATATGTCGAACCGCGTCTTTTCCACGCTGTCGGACTGGACGGTACTCGGCGATGCCGAGCTGGCCGCGAAGATCGAGGCGCTGGAAGGACGGCGGCCCGACCGCGACACCATGCGCCGGGCGCGGCGCCTGTTCGCCGAGGCGCTGGAAACGCCGGGCGGGCTGAAAATCCAGACCATCCACGCCTTCTGCGAATCGGTGCTCCACCAGTTCCCGCTCGAAGCCAATATTCCGGCCCATTTCGAGATGCTCGACGGCCAGATGGAGGCATCGCTGTTCGCTGCTGCGCGCCGCGAGATGATCTCCGGCACGGCCGCCGGCAACCCGGATCTGGCCGACGCCTTCGCCACCGTGCTGGAACGTGGCGGCGAAGCCGGTCTCGATGCCTTGCTCGGCGAGATCGTGCGCAAGCGCGACGGGTTGCGGCAGTTCCTCGACGCCGTCGGAAGTGACGGCTTCCAGCCTTTGTTCGATGAGTTCCATTTCCGCGCTGGCCAGACCGCCGAAGGGATTGCAGCATCGGTCTGGCCGCTGCCGGGCTTCCTGCCGGATTATTTTGCCGGCTTAGTCCAGGCAGCCGAATCCACCGACGCCAGATCGGTGCTGAACAACATCTTGCCCTATGCGCGCCAGGCTTTTGCCGAGAGCGATCCCATTCGCCGCCTGCAATCGCTCGCCAGAGCCTTCCTCAAGACTGATGGCGATCCTTACGATCCGGCAAAGGCCTTCAAGAAAGCCCTGACCGACCGGCTGCCGGACCTGGCCGAGCGCTATGCCTCGGCGGCAAGCGCCATCATCGAAACCGTCGACCGGCTGGCGCTGTTCCGCATGCTGGAAGGCACACGCGCGGCACTGACCATCGCCGACTGGCTGATCGCCCGCTACGACGTGCTGAAGCGCAGCCGCGGCTTTCTCGACTTCAACGATTTGATCACACGCACGGTCAACCTCCTGGCGCGGCCGGACGCCGGCCCCTGGGTGCAATACAAGCTCGACCAGGGCATCGACCACATCCTGCTCGACGAGGCGCAGGACACCAGCCCGGATCAATGGGAGGTGGTGAAGCAGCTGGCGGAAGAATTTTTCGCCGGCCTCGGCGCGCGCGACAGGGTCCACCGCACGGTCTTCGCCGTCGGCGACGAGAAGCAGTCGATCTATTCGTTCCAAGGGGCGGCGCCGGATTCCTTCGCCGACAGCCGGCTGCTGTTCGCAGGCCGCGTGCGCGATGCCGAGGCGTCCTTCGCCGACCTCAAGCTGACCTGGTCGTTCCGCTCGACCGACGACGTGCTGGCCGCCGTCGACCGCGTCTTTGCCGATCCCCTCGTGCGGCGCGGCATCAGCCATGATCCCGATCCGCTGAGCCACAAGGCGATCCGCACCGATGCGCCGGGCTATGTCGAGGTTTGGCCGTCGATCGGCGCCGACGTCGTCGACGAACCCGACGACTGGACGCAGGCCATCGACCACACCCATGCGCCGGCGGTGCGCGTTGCCGAAAATGTCGCGGCGACCATTGCCGGCTGGATCGGCAAGGGAGAGATCATCGAAGGCCGCGGCAAGCGGCTGCGCCCAGGCGACGTGCTGGTGCTGGTGCGCAAGCGCGACAGTTTTGTCCATGCGCTGACCCGCGCCTTGAAACGCCGCGACATTCCGGTTGCCGGCGCCGACCGGCTGAGCCTGCCCGGCCACATCGCGGTCAAGGACCTGATCGCGCTCGGCCATCTCTTGCTCCAGCCGCAGGACGATCTGTCGCTCGCCGCCGTGCTGCGCAGTCCGATCTTCGACCTGCCGGAGGAGGCCCTGTTCACGCTCGCGGCACAGAGGCCTCCCGGCCTGTCGCTGGCCGCGTCGCTGCGCCAGCATGCCGAAGAAAACGAGCGCCTGGCGAAGATTGTCGCGCAACTCGACGTCTGGGCTGACGAGGCTGCCTTCAAGCCGGTGTTCGAATTCTATGCCGGCCTGCTGGCGCGTGACGGCGTGCGCAGAAAAATGATCGCCCGGCTCGGGCCGGAAGCTGGCGACATTCTCGATGAATTCCTGAGTTTCTGCCTTGCCGAGGAACGCACCGGCCTGCCCGGCCTGGAGGCCTTCCTGTCGACGCTGGAAAATGCCGGCCCCGAAATCAAGCGCGAGATGGACCAGACGCGCGACGAGGTCCGCGTCATGACCGTGCACGCCGCCAAGGGCCTGGAAGCGCCGGTGGTGTTCCTGGTCGATGGCGGCTCCGCCCCGTTCAGCGACCAGCATCTGCCGCGCCTGATGCCGTTCGACGGCTCGGGCCGCAATTTTGACGGCAAGGGCTATCTCTGGCGTTCGGCCAGCGATGTCGCCAACGGCTTCTCGAAGGCGGCGGCCGCCCGCGCCCGCGAACTCGCCGACGATGAATACCGCCGGCTGCTCTATGTCGGCATGACCCGTGCCGAGGACCGGCTGATCGTCTGCGGCTATCACGGCAAGCGGGCGCCGAACACCGGCACCTGGCATTCGATCGTCAGCCGCGCGCTGATTGGCGCGCCGGAAAGCGAACAGCGTGCGCATCCCGCCGGCGGCGAGCCGGTGCATCGTTTCCACGTGACCAAGCTGCCGCCCGTCGCGGCGAGCGCCGATGAACAGGCGCGGCAGACCGATGCTTTCGGTCCGTTGCCGGGAACCCTGTTCCGGCCCTTGCCGCCCTTCGAGGACCTGCCGCGGCCGCTGTCGCCATCCGGTGCCTCCGCGCTGATCGACGAAGGCAAGGAAGCGGTCGTCGACGAGGCTTCCCCGGTGCTGGACGCCGATGCCGAACCGGGCTTTGCCGTGCAGCGCGGGCTCGCTTTGCACAAGCTGCTGCAGATGCTGCCCGGCATTGCCGAGGGTGAACGCCAAGGGGCCGCCGAGCGTTATCTCGCACGAACGGGTGCCGGGTGGCCGCCATCAGAGCGGGAAAAGGCCCTGGCCTCGGTCATCGCCATTCTTGACGACCCACGCCTCGGCCGGTTGTTCGCGCCCTCATCGCGCGCCGAGGTGGCGATCACGGGCAGCCTGCAGATCAGGGGCAAAATGCGCTCGATCTCCGGCAAGATCGACCGGCTGGCGGTGACGGCGGACACGGTTTCGATCGTCGACTACAAGACCAACCGGCCGGCGCCCGCTTCGCTCGCCGAAGTCCCGCCGGCCTATCTTCTGCAGCTTGCGCTCTATCGCGCCCTGCTCAAGCCGCTTTATCCCGGGCGCGAGGTCAAGGCGGCCCTTCTGTTCACCGAAGCGCCAAGGCTGATCGACCTGCCTGCCAGGGCCTTGGACGATGCCCTTGCCCGACTCACGGGAGCGTGACACAAGACCTGCTTGAAGAAGGGCTAGATAACCACCACATTTGGTGCGACAAAGAACTCTCGAAAGGAATTTTCCGCATGGGTGCCACCGTCAAGGTCGATAAGAACAATTTCCAGGCTGACGTGCTCAACGCCAACGTACCGGTGGTGGTTGATTTCTGGGCGGAATGGTGCGGCCCCTGCAAGCAGATCGCGCCGTCGCTCGAAGACATCGCCACTGAACTCGGAGCCAAGATCAAGATCGCCAAACTCAACATCGATGAGAACCCCGAGCTTGCCGCGCAGTTCGGCGTGCGCTCGATCCCGACGCTGATGATCTTCAAGGGTGGCGAAGTGGCCGACATGAAGGTTGGCGCCGCACCGAAGACCGCGCTGTCGCACTGGATCAATGGCAGCCTCTGATCGACTCAACATTCTCGATCCCAAGAGCCCGGCCATTGCGCCGGGCTTTTTGTTGGCGCCACCTACAGCGCCGCGCGTCCTTGAACGCGCAAAGGACGCTGTAGCGATTGGATGGCTCATGATCCTCTGGGTCATGCGCTGGGCCGCTCTGGCCCTCACATCAGGGCACGCCATGTCTTCTGCTGGCGGTAGAAACAGGGAGAGCGACATGACCGGATCCGCCAAGGCCACCGTCTTCATCGACAATGAGCGCGTCATCGTCACCGAATACCGCTTCCAGCCGGGCGACAACACCGGCTGGCATCGCCATGGCCACGATTATGTCGTGGTGCCGCTGATGGACGGCAAGCTGAAGCTCAAGACCAAGGACGGCGAAACCTTCGCCGAGATGAAGAAAGGCGCGCCCTATTTCCGCAAGGAGGGCGTCGAGCACGACGTCATCAGCGCCAATGACGGCGAATATGCCTTTATCGAGATCGAGCTGAAGTGACCCGCCAGGGCCGTGCCCGGACTGGTGCAAGCTGGAATGCGGTCACCAGTCGGCGATGCGGTCGCCGCCGATGAACTGCGCGCTTTTGGCGGTGTATTCGAACAGCTCGATCTTCACGCCGTTGGGATCACGGATCCAGGCCTGAAACGTGTCGTCGCAGGCATGCTTCTTGGCCGTGACGTCGACGCCCTTCGACTTGATATGAGCGATCGCGGCGTCGATGTCTTCGACTTCCAGGCAGAAATGGTTGATCTGATTGAGCTCGGTGAAGCTCGTGCCGTCTTTCTGGAACACCTCGACATGGCTGCGGCCGCCGCAATCCAAATAGAAGCCGAAAATCTTGCCGTCGCGCAGGAAATTGAACCTTGTGTCCATGCCGAGCACGTCGCGGTAGAAGCTTCGCGTCGTTTCCAGATCATGCGCGAGGATGCAGACATGGGCGAGCTGCTTCACCTTGATCATCACGGGCTCCCTGCGTCGGTCATCAAGCGCTCAGGTCGGCGGCGTGCCATTCTCGGCCAGCACCGCGCCGGCAAGATAGAGTGATCCGCCGATCAGGATGCGCGGCGGCGGGCCGTCCCAGGTGTCGCGCAGCAGCATCAGCGCGTTGGCGACGGAACTCACAGGCTCGGCCGTAAGCCCGGCTTCCGTAGCGCGGATCGCCAGTTCGTCATTCGGCACGCCGGCATCGCTCAGGCTCACCGGCACGGTGTAGACGTGCCGGACGAGGCCCTTGAAGGCGCGGAAATAGCCGCTCTGGTCCTTGGTGTTGATCATGCCCGAAATGAGGAAGAGCGGCCGCGGGTTCTTTTCCTCCTGTTCGGCCAGCGCCTCGGCGACGACCACGCCGGCGCCCGGATTGTGGCCGCCGTCGAGCCAGATGTCGGCGCCCTTCGGTGCCCGCTCTGTCAGCCGGCCTTGCATCAGCTTCTGCATGCGGCCGGGCCAGGCGACATGGGTCATCGCCTTCTCGGCGGCGCGATGGCTGATCTCGAAGCCCGCCGCCTTGACCGCGGCGATCGCCGCGGCCGCATTGGCGAACTGATGGCGCCCGGGCAGGCGCGGCGGCGGCAGGTCCATCAGCCCGTCCTCGTCCTGGTAGACCATGCGGCCGTTTTCCTCGAAGGCGAGGAAATCCTGGCCATAGACGTAGGTCGGGCACTCCAGCCGCTCGGCGGTCTCGATCAGCACCTGCAGCGCCGTCTCGCTTTCCTGCGCGCCGATGACCACCGGGCAGCCGCGCTTCATGATGCCGGCCTTTTCGGCGGCGATCAGTTCGACCCGGTCGCCGAGATAGGCTTCGTGGTCCATCGACACCGGCATGATCACCGTCACGGCGGGCCTGGCGACAACATTGGTGGCGTCGAAACGACCGCCGAGGCCGACCTCGATGATGGCGGCTTCGGCGGGATGTTCGGAAAACAGGATGAAGGTGACGGCGGTGAGGATCTCGAAGACGGTGATCTTCTGGCCGTCATTGGCCTTGGCGACGCGGGCAATGGCCTCGGCGAAGGTCTCATCGTCGACGAGTTTGCCGCCGCCTTCGTCAGCCAGCCGGTAGCGCTCGGCCCAGTTCACCAGATGCGGCGAAGTATGGACATGGACAAGGTGGCCGGCGGCTTCGAGCAGCGCACGGGAAAAGGCGGCGCAGGAACCCTTGCCGTTGGTGCCGGCGATGTGGATGACCGGCGGCAGCAAGTCCTGCGGATTGCCCAGCCGCTGCAAAAGCCGCGTGATGCGGTCGAGCGAAAGGTCGAAGCCTTTCGGGTGAAGCACCATCAGGGCTTCGATTTCACGGTCGGCGGCAAGCGTTGTCATGACAAGATCCCGGCGCATGGCCCGAGAACCAGAATCAATCCCGGAATGGCCATGGCAATCAAAAGGCTACAGCGCGCCATGGACATGGCGCAATCACTGTTCGCGGCGGCCAAGGCAGCCTTGTTTTGTGCATGTCGTTTTCCAAAAACCGAGGTCATTTTTGGGCGACATGCACAGTGTCGCGTCAGGGGTGCGGCCTGGCTTCGGCGGCAACCACCGCGGGCGGCAGGATTTCCGGCTCCAGCGGCTTCTGCTCGCCCGGCATCTTGAGCAGCATCTTCAACAGCCGCGCGACCGTTTGGCGCATCTCCAGCCGCGACACCACCATGTCGACCATGCCGTGCTCCATCAGATATTCGGAGCGCTGGAAGCCGTCCGGCAGTTTCTCGCGGATGGTCTGCTCAATGACGCGCGGCCCGGCAAAGCCGATCAGCGCACCCGGTTCAGCGATATGCACGTCGCCCAGCATGGCATAGGAGGCGGTGACGCCGCCGGTGGTCGGGTTGGTCAGCACGACGATATAGGGAAGGCCGGCTTCCTTCAGCCGGTCGACGCCGACCGTGGTGCGCGGCAATTGCATAAGGGACAATATACCTTCCTGCATGCGCGCGCCGCCTGAGGCGGCGAACAGGATCAGCGGCCGCTTGCGCTGCAGGGCGACCTCGAAAGCATGCACGATGGCGTCGCCCGCCGCCATGCCGAGCGAGCCGCCCATGAAGGCGAAATCCTGCACCGTCACCACCACCGGCAGGCCGTCGATGGTGCCCAGCGCGTTGACGATGGCATCTTCCAGGCCAGTCTTCGCCTTGGCGTCTTTCAGCCGGTCGGTGTAGCGCTTCTCGTCGCGGAACTTCAGCGGATCCAGCACGACCTTGGGGTTTTCGAGCTGCTCGTACTTGCCGTCGTCGAGGAAGTATTTCAGCCGCTCCTTGGCCGAAATCTTCATGTGATGGCCGGAAGACGGGATGACGAACTGGTTGGATTCCAGATCCTTGTGGAACACCATTTCGCCGGTCTCGGGATCTTTGATCCAGAGATTCTCGGGCATGTCGGTGCGCCGGCCGAGCATCGAATTGATTTTCGGGCGAACGTAATTGGTGATCCAGTTCATCGCTTCGGCTCCTGTCCTGACGAAGAGTTGGCTAAAGACGTAGGAAAACTATTCGGCAGCAGCAAGGCGGGCCGAGCGCACGCCTTGCGCCAGGCCGCTGACCAGCGTGGCGACGGCCTCGGCCGGGTCGGCGGTCTTTTCGCCCTTCGGCCCCAGCACATTGGCGACCGCATTGACGATCGCAGTGCCGACGACGACACCATCGGCATTGGCGCCGATGACACGCGCCTGCTCGGCGGTCTTGACGCCGAAGCCGACGCAGACCGGCAGGTTTGTGTGGCCCTTAATCCGGTTGACGGCGGCGGCCACCTTGCCGGTGTCAGCCAGCGCCGAGCCGGTAATGCCGGTCATCGAGACGTAGTAGACGAAGCCGGAGGTATTCTGGAGCACCTTGGGCAAGCGCTTGTCGTCGGTGGTCGGCGTCGCCAGGCGGATGAAGTTGATGCCGGCCTTCAGCGCCGGAATGCAGAGTTCCTCGTCCATTTCCGGCGGCAGGTCGACGACGATCAGCCCGTCGATGCCGCTGGCCAGCGCGTCTTTCAGGAAGCGGTCGACGCCGTAGATGTAGATCGGGTTGTAGTAACCCATCAGCACGATCGGCGTTTCATTGTCGCCGGCGCGGAACTCGGACGCCATCTTCAGCGTCTTGACCAGCGTCTGGCCGCCTTTCAGCGCCCGCAGGCCCGCAGCCTGGATCGCTGGGCCGTCTGCCATCGGATCGGAAAACGGCATGCCGAGCTCGATGATGTCGGAGCCGGCGCCGGGGAGCGCCTTCATGATCGAGAGCGAGGTGTCGTAGTCGGGGTCGCCGCCCATGAAATAGGTGACGAGTGCCGGGCGGCCTTCGGTCTTGAGCTTCGCCATGCGGCGGTCGATGCGGGTGGTCATGTCTGGCCCTTTGGACGAATTTTGCTCATAATCAACTCCCAAATCGAAACTATCCAAAGGGCCTAGATCTCCATGCCCAGCATCGAGGCCACTGTGTGCACGTCCTTGTCACCACGGCCGGACAGGTTGACGATGACGAGCTGGTCCCTGTCCATGGCGGGCACGATCTTCACCGCGTGGGCGATGGCGTGCGCCGATTCCAGCGCCGGGATAATGCCTTCGACACGCGTCGTCAGCTTGAAGGCTTCCAGCGCCTCATCGTCGAGGATCGGCACATATTCGACGCGGCCGGAGTCGCGCAGCCAGGAATGTTCCGGGCCGACGCCGGGATAGTCGAGACCGGCCGAGATCGAATGGCCGTCCATGATCTGGCCGTCGGCATTCTGCAGGAGATAGGTGCGGTTGCCGTGCAGCACGCCGGGCGAACCGGCATTCATCGAGGCGCAGTGCTCGATGCCGTCAAGGCCGCGTCCGCCGGCCTCGATGCCGATGATGCGCACATCCTTGTCGTCGAGGAAGGGGTGGAACAGGCCGATGGCATTCGAGCCGCCGCCGACAGCGGCGATGATGGTGTCGGGCAGTCGGCCTTCCTGTTCGAGGATCTGCGCGCGCGCCTCAGTGCCGATCACCGACTGGAAGTCACGCACCAGCTCCGGATAGGGGTGCGGGCCGGCGGCGGTGCCGATCAGATAGTAGGTGTCCTCGACATTGGTGACCCAATCACGAAGGGCTTCGTTCATGGCGTCCTTCAGCGTGCCGTGGCCAGCGGTGACCGGCCGCACTTCGGCGCCGAGCAGCTTCATGCGGAACACGTTCGGGCTCTGCCGGGCAACGTCGGTGGCGCCCATATAGACGACGCAGGGATAGCCGAAGCGCGCGGCGACGGTGGCGGATGCCACGCCATGCTGGCCGGCACCGGTCTCGGCGATGATGCGCTTCTTGCCCATGCGCTTGGCCAGCAGGATCTGGCCGAGGCAGTTGTTGATCTTGTGCGAGCCGGTGTGGTTCAGGTCCTCACGTTTGAAATAGACTTTTGCACCTCCGAGATGCTTCGTAAGACCCTCGGCGAAATAGAGCTTCGACGGCCGCCCGGCATAGTGGGTCGAAAGATCGGTGAGCTCAGCCCTGAAATCCGGATCGTTCTTGACCTCGTTCCAGTGCCGCTCCAGGTCGAGGATCAGCGGCATCAGCGTTTCGGCGACGAAACGACCGCCAAAAATGCCGAACATGCCCTGCTCGTCGGGTCCGGTGCGGAAGGAATTGGGTGTCGCCGGCTTGTTCATCGCCGATCTCCTGGCATCTTGACTTTGTTGAGCATGTCCTTGTCGGAAAACCGGTTCCCACTTTTCCGGGGCATGCTCTCGTTTAAGGCGTTAGGCGGCGCGGTCGTCGCGTGCTGCCCGGACGGCCCGGAAAAATTGCTCGATCAACGCCGGATCCTTGACGCCCGGCGCGCTTTCCACACCGGACGAAATGTCTATTCCGGGCGGATTCGCAAGCCGAAGGGCATCGCCGATATTGGCGGCGTTGAGCCCACCGGAAAGCATGTAATCGACGCCGGCGTCAAGGCCGCCAAGGATGCGCCAGTCGAAGGCGACGCCATTGCCACCCGGCAGTTCGGAGCCTTTCGGTGGCTTGGCATCGAACAGGAACCGGTCGGCGATGCCAATGAACGGCTTGACCCGGTCGATGTCGGCGGTCTCGCTGAGCGGCAAGGCCTTCATCACCGGCAAGCCATGACGGGCTTTCAGTTCAAACACCCGTTCGGGCGTTTCCGAGCCGTGCAGCTGCAACATGTCGGGCTGCATGGCCGCGACGATCCCGTCCAGTAAGGCGTCGCTGGCGTCGACCGTGACAGCAACCGCCAAGGCCTTGCCGCGCGCGGCTTCGCGCAGACGCCCGGCTTCAGCCGGCTCGACATAGCGCGGGCTTTTCGCGAAAAAAATAAAACCGACATGGCTGGCACCGCCGGCGAGCGCCGCGGCCATTGCCTGGTCGGTCTTCAAGCCGCAGATTTTGATGTCGAGCGCCATGGCGCGGGAATTGGCATGAAATCGAGACAGAGTCGAGAAAAAGCATGCTGTTTGCCGGCGACGCCAAAGGCGCTACCTATTGATGGACGGGATTAATTGGCAACATGCCGGGCGGGAGAACGATCATGGCCGATAGAACGGTTGCGGAACTGAAGCAGAAGATCGCGCAGGCGCGCGAGGTCATCGCCCATCTGATGGACAAGGCTGCGTTCAACGGCGCCGAGGCGCATCGGGCGCTGGATTATTTCGACGGCGATGAATTCGACCGGAATTTCCTGCCCTGGCCGCATCATGGCGATGAGGGGCTGCGACCCGAGGAACTCAACGCCGCGAATGACGATTGACTACTCGAACGCGATCGCCTGCAGCGCGCCGCCATTGCGCTTCAGCCAGTCCTTGCACCGGTCGGTGTCGGGGCAGAGCTTTTCGCACAGTTTCCAGAATTTCGGGCCGTGGTTCATCTCCTTGAGATGGGCCACCTCATGCGCCACGAGGTAGTTGATGACCGGCTGCGGCGCCATCATGATGCGCCAGGAGAAGGAGAGATTGCCTTCCGAGGTGCAAGAGCCCCAGCGGCTGGAGGTGTCCTTGTAGCGGATCGCCTTGGCGCGCTTGCCGAGCGCCTCGGTGTGTTTGATCACCAGCTTCTCGATCTCCTTCTTGGCCTCGCGCTTCAGGAAGTCGGCGATGCGGCGCGGCAGATGCACACGGTCGCCATGCACGATCAGCAGCGGGCCACGCTCGTCCCGCGATATGGTGACGGTGCCGCGCTTTGACGGTTCATGGACGATACGGTGCGGCACGCCCCGTATCGGGATCTTGATGCCGGGCCGCACCTGTGGCCGCGTCGGCACTTTTGCTAGCCGCTGCTCCAACCAGTCCTGATGGCGGTCGAGGAATCTATCCACCTCGCCACGCCGCAGGCCGGGCGGCACGGTGATGCGCAGGCCCTGGCCGCCGGAATCGATGCGCAGCGTCAGGCGCCGTGCCCGGGCGCTCTCGACGATCTTGAGCGGCAGCGTGCGGCCGGCGACGCAATATTCGCGCTCCACGACTGGCGTGGCCTTGGGCTTCGTCAGATTGCGGAAGAATCCGATGGTCATGGCGGGACGATACGCGATTCGAGAAAAACGACTAGAACAAAAAAGAAACGGCGCCGCTCGCGCGACGCCGTCATCATACCTTGGCCTGTCGCTCGGCCTCAGTCGTCAAGCAGGTTCGAGCCCTTGCCACGCTTGGCCGGGGTCGTGCCGGTGCTCGGATCGGTCTTTGCCGGAGCGGTCGACTTGTTGCGGTTCGCCATGAAGCGATCGAACTCGTCCTGATCCTTGGCGCGGCGCAATTCCCTAGCATAGTCGTCGAACTCGGTCAGCATGTCGTCGAGCTTGCGGCGTTCCTCGGCGAGGCGCTCGAGCTCCTTTTCGCGCCAATCGTCGAAAGCGACATTGCCGGTGCGGGCGGAGCCATTGCCCCAGCGCGCGGCCTTGTCCGAACCACGGCGGCAGCCGGCGAAGATGCCGTCGGTCGCACGGTTGACGTCACGCTTGAAGCCTTCGAGCCGGTCGCCCCAGATGATGTAGGCGAGCATGGCGAAGCCCAGCGGCCAGAACACCATGAAGCCGATCACCATCAACGCGATGGTTGCCGGCGTCCAGGCCGGGCGGATCAATGCAGATGTGTTCATTTTCTCCCATTCCTTCGGTTGGAGACAGCCAGGACCGGCTGCGTGGAATCGAAATGGGAAGGCAAAAACGGTGATTCAAGACAATGTCCGCTAAAACCGGACAAAGGTCTGAAATGATTATCGCTTTTTGAACCTGTCGAGGAAAAGCACGACCAGCCCGGCGATCAGCCCCCAGAATGCCGCGCCGACGCCGAACAGGGTCAGGCCCGACGCGGTGACGACGAAGGTAACGGTGGCGGCCATGCGGTCGCCCTCGTCCTTCAGCGCGATCGCCAGCGCGTTGGCGAGCGAGGCCATCAGCGCGAGACCCGCCACCAGCACGATCAGGCTCTGCGGCAGGACGGCGAAGATCGCCACCAGCGACGCGCCGAAAATCGCGAAGATGAGATAGGCGAGCGCATAGAAGGGGCCGGTCTTCCAGCGCTCGGCGGGGTCGGGATGCACGTCCGGCCCGGTGCAGATCGCCGCCGAAATCGCCGCCAGATTGGTCGTCGAGCCGCCAAATGGCGCCGACAGCAGGGAAAACAGGCCGGTGACGCCGATCAGCGGGCCGGGCTCCGGGTGGTAGCCGGCGGCGCGCAGCACGGCCAGGCCCGACAGGTTCTGCGAGGCCATGGTGACGAGATAGAGCGGCAGGGCCAGGCCGATCATCGCCTTGGCGGTGAAATCGGGCGCGATCAGCGTCAGCGTCGACAGTTCCGGGGTTGGCAGGCCGCCGACACGGCCGGTGAGAAACGCGGCCAGACCGCCACCGATCAGCACCGACAGCACCGACAGCGCCGGGTGGAACACGCGGATCAAAAAGAAGGCCGCGATCAAAGGCAGGATCAACCAGGGGTCGGCGGGAACGGTCTTGACCGCATTGAGGGCGAAGGTGACGACGATGCCGGCGAGCATGCCGGAAGCGACCGAGGGCGGTATCCTGGAGATCAATTGCGTCAGGGGCCGGAACAGGCCGGTGGCGATCAACAGGATGGCGGTGACGATGAAGGCGGCGACCGCCTCGCCGATCGAAAAGCCGGTCGACGCCGCCATCAGCGCCAGGCCTGGCGTCGACCATGCGGTGATGACAGGCATTTTGGTGCGCCAGGACAGCCACAGGCTCTCGATCGCCATGGCAAGGCAAATGGCTGTCACCCAGCTTGCGGTCTGGACCTGCGACGCGCCGACCGCGTGGGCGGCGGCGATGACGATGGCCAGCGTACCGCCAAAGCCGACGATTGCCGCGACGAAAGCCGAGATCGGAATGGAAAGGCGCATCGTCACTTGCCCCGCCCGGCCATGTCGCCGACCGCGCGCACCAGCATGTCGAGATCCTGCGGCCGCGACAGGCGGTGGTCGCCGTCCGGAATGAGCGACAGCGTGACATCATCGGCCGGCAGCAGGCTGACCAGCTTCAGCGCGTGGCTCGACGGCACGTCCGGATCGGCCAGGCCCTGCAGGATGTGGACCGGGCAATGCGTGTCGATCGGACCGGTCATCACCCGGTTGGCGCGCCCGTCCTCGATCAAAGCGCGGGTATAGATGTAGGGCTCGGTTGAATATTCGGACGGCTCGGCGAAGAAACCCTTTTCAGCGAGGGCCCGTTTCTGCGCCTTGGTCAGCACCGGTTCGACCAGCTCGGAGGTAAAATCCGGCGCCGGCGCCAGCAGCACCAGGCCGACGACGCTAGCGTCGCCCGCCTTGTGCAATTCCTGCACCATGCGCAGCACGATCCAAGCGCCCATCGAGGAGCCGACCAGGATCTGATTGCCCTTGGCAAACTTCCGAAACACGGCAAGGCTTTGCGACAGCCAAGTCGAAATCGTGCCGTCGGCAAAGGCGCCGCCGGATTCGCCATGGCCGGAATAGTCATGGCGCAGGAAGGAGCGGCCCTCTTTCGCCGCCCAGTCCGACAGGGTCTCGGCCTTCGTGCCCAGCATGTCCGACTTGTAGCCGCCGAGCCAGACGATGCCGGGTGTCGAGCCCGCACTATGGCGCACCGCGATGCGCGATCCATCGACATCAAGAAAGGTCGGGGGCGTGACGGTCATGGCTTTTTCCTCAGGCCCCTCTTCTGGCTCGGGGTTCTTGTGGCACAGCCACGGGCGTGGCGAAAAGTGCTCGCGCTGTTTCTTTGTTTGGTGCAGGCGGTGATCAGGGTGATTTTCTGTCAATGCTGTGCTATTGACTCCGCCCGCGCGCTCACCACAGTGGCGCGTCCACGCATCAAGACTGACAAATCCTGAACGAAACGGCCAAGGAGACCACGACCATTCGCAGACCTTTCAAAGCAGCGGCGCCGACCAAGGATGGGCCGCGCTCCAACCGTGACATCCGGGTTCCCCGGGTCCAGCTTATCGACGCCGAAGGCCAGAACCGCGGCGATGTTTCCATCAACGACGCATTGCTGCTCGCCGAAGAGGCCGGGCTCGATCTCGTTGAGATATCGCCCAATGCGGTACCGCCCGTCGTAAAGATCCTCGATCTCGGCAAGTTGAAATACGCCAACCAGAAGAAGGCGGCCGAGGCGCGCAAGAATCAGAAGGTCATCGAGATCAAGGAGATCAAGATGCGCCCGAACATCGACAGCCATGACTACGAGACCAAGATGAAGGCGGTGCGCCGCTTCTTCGAGGAAGGCGACAAGGTCAAGCTGACGCTGCGCTTCCGCGGCCGCGAGATGGCGCACATGGAACTCGGCATGCAGCTTCTGAACAAGGTGCGCGAGGAAGTGGCGACCATCGCCAAGGTCGAGGCGGAGCCGAAGCTCGAAGGCCGCCAGATGATGATGGTGCTGGCGCCGCGCTAAGGTGTGCTGAATATCAACACCTGAGATCATGATAAAGTCAGGCGTGACCAGCGCTCCAAATCCGCCTGAATTGTCTTGCAGAGCGTCCCGGCGATCGGCGGGACGCCTGTTTCTCGGCTAAAGCTGCGATCGCCGGCTTTGTATTTATGCATGGCGTCCTCCCAAACCGGGGCCACTTTGGGCGACATGCAATAGGCTCCTCGACGATCGGACACCCCCTTGGACAACGAACTCAAATACGGGCTGGGCAATTACCAGCAGATGCGTCGGCTGGTGCTTGCCGTGCTCGTGGTGGTGCTGTTTCTGGCGCTGCTGTTCGGTCAATCGACCTTCCCGCCCGACACGCCGGTGCATGAAACAATCGAGATGTTCGGCGTGCTGCTGATTTTCCTCGGCATCGTCGGCCGCCTCTGGGCGACGCTCTATATTGGCGGACGCAAATCCTCCGAGGTGGTGACAGGCGGGCCCTATTCGATCACCCGCAACCCGCTTTATGTGTTCTCGACCGTGGCCGCGGCCGGCGTCGGCGCACAAATCGGCTCGTTCTCGGGGATCATCCTGTTCGCGCTGCTGTGCGCGGGGGCCTTCCATATCGTCATCCTGCGCGAGGAGAAATTCCTCAAGGAAGCGCTCGGCGCGCCCTATCAGGCCTATCTGGACAAGGTGCCGCGCTTCTTCCCGAAGCTTTCCCTCTATCAGGAGGGCGACACCGGCAGTTTCAAGCCGCGCCTGCTGCTGACCACGCTGCTCGACGGCCTGGTGTTCCTGATCGCGCTGCCGGCCTTCGAACTGATCGACGGCGCGCAGCAGTCGGGCATGCTGCCGGTGTGGTTCACGCTGCCCTGAGCGGGGACAGAGCGTCGCTCGGCTTCAGGTGTTGCGCACGGGCCGTGTTTGACGTATAGGACCGCCGTTCAAGAAAACCGCCCGGCAGGGCATGCCGTGGCGGTTTCATTTGCTTTTCGGGCTTTGGTCGGCCCGGAGCGAACAAGAAGCGCGATAGTGCGCCAACAATACGGAGTAGCAAAATGCCCAAGATGAAGACCAAGTCGGCCGCCAAGAAGCGGTTCAAGATCACAGGTACGGGTAAAGTCCTGTCGGCTGCGGCCGGCAAGCGTCACGGCATGATCAAGCGTTCCAACAAGTTCATTCGAAATGCCCGCGGCACGATGGTTCTGGCTGAACCGGATGGCAAGAAGGTCATCAAGAATTTTCTGCCGAACGGCCTCTAAGGGCATTCGGACCGGACAACGTTTGTTTTACGCAATTCCGAACGGAAAACCGCACTTTTCCTGGAATTGCTTTTAAGGAGATCATGACATGGCACGCGTAAAGAGAGGCGTCACCGCTCACGCCAAGCACAAGAAGGTCCTGAAAGCCGCCAAGGGTTTCTACGGCCGTCGCAAGAATACCATCCGCATCGCCAAGCAGGCGGTGGAAAAGTCGCTGCAGTACGCTTACCGCGACCGCAAGAACCGCAAGCGCTCGTTCCGCGCGCTGTGGATCCAGCGCATCAACGCCGCGACCCACGAGCATGGCCTGACCTATGGCCGCTTCATCGACGGCCTCAACAAGGCCGGCATCGAGATCGATCGCAAGATCCTGTCGGACATGGCCATCCACGAGCCGCAGGCTTTCGCCGCGCTGGTGGCCAAGGCCAAGGTCGCGCTCGAATATCTGAAGAACACCACGCCGAACGCTTTTGAAAGCGCTGTCGCCTAAGACCAGCGCTTCCCAAGCATTCGCAATTCTGATTATGGGGAACCCGCGCTGGCACGGCTGGCGCGGGTTTTTCTTTGACCCTGATGTAACCAAAATGGTGACACCGAAACCGAAATGGTGTCGGTCGCCGATCGAGAGAGTTTCGCCGTGAACGCCACCGCTGGAAATCTTGAAACCCTGGAAGCTTCACTGCTTGCCGACATCGCATCGGCCGCCGATGAATCGGCCATCGAGGCCGTGCGCATCGCCGCTTTCGGCAAGAAGGGCACCGTGTCCGAGATGCTGAAGACGCTTGGCGCCATGACCGCCGAGGAGCGCCAGCTCAAGGGCCCGGTCATCAACGGCCTCAAGAACCGCGTCACCGAGGCGCTGACGGCCCGCAAGGCCGAATTGAAAGACGTGGCTATCGCCGCACGGCTCGCCGCCGAAACGGTCGACGTGACGCTGCCGGTGCGGCAGTCGCCGGCCGAGCGCGGCCGCATCCATCCGATCAGCCAGGTCATCGACGAGATCGCCGCGATCTTCGGCGATCTCGGTTTCGCCATCGCCGAAGGTCCCGATATCGAGACCGACTATTACAATTTCACCGCGCTGAATTTCCCCGAGGGCCATCCGGCGCGCGAGATGCACGACACCTTCTTCTTCCAGCCGGACGAGAAGGGCGAGCGCAAGCTGTTGCGCACGCACACCTCGCCCGTGCAGATCCGCACCATGGAGAAGCAGAAGCCGCCGATCCGCATCGTCATTCCAGGCAAGACCTATCGCCAGGATTCCGACGCCACGCACTCGCCGATGTTCCATCAGGTCGAGGGACTGGTGATCGACAAGACGGCCAACGTCGCCAACATGAAGTGGGTGCTGGAAGAGTTCTGCAAGGCGTTCTTCGAGGTGCCGTCGGTCAAGATGCGCTTCCGGCCGTCCTTCTTCCCGTTCACCGAGCCAAGCCTCGAGGTCGACATCCAGTGCGACCGCTCGCGGCCGGGCGAAGTGCGCTTCGGCGAAGGCTCGGACTGGATGGAGATCCTCGGCTGCGGCATGGTCCACCCCAATGTGCTGCGCGCCGGCGGGCTCGACCCGGACGAGTATCAGGGCTTTGCCTGGGGTATGGGCATCGACCGCATCGCCATGCTGAAATACGGCATGCCGGACCTGCGCGCCTTCTTCGACGCTGACATGCGCTGGCTGTCGCATTACGGTTTCCGGCCGCTCGACATGCCGACGCTGTTCGGCGGCTTGAGCGCATGACAGCGCTCCACATCGGCGGCTGCCGCTGCGGCGCCGTGCGGTTCCAGGCTTCGGCCGAGCCGCATCATGTCAGCTATTGCCATTGCGGCGATTGCCGGCGGGCCAGCGGCGCGCCGGTCTCGGCCTTTGTCGGCTTCTCGTCCGATCAGGTTGCGTTCACCGGCAGGGCGCTGAAGATGTACGAGAACGGCCCGGTAACGCGCTCGTTTTGCGGCGTCTGCGGCTCGCCGATCGCCTATGTCGACGAGCGGCTGGACGACGACATCTACTTCATGCTCGGCGCCATGGACGCGCCGGCCGATTTCAAGCCAACGCTGCATGCCTATGTCAGCGAGCAGCTTCCCTTCCTGCATATGTCCGACGATCTGCCGAGACATCTGAAATCAAGCGTCAAAAGACCAGACGGAACAGCCCCATGAAATTCACCCTCTCCTGGCTCAAGGACCATCTCGAGACCGACGCCTCGCTCGACGACATCGTCGAGCGGCTGACGTCGATCGGCCTCGAAGTCGAGCATGTCGACGACAAGTCGAGCCTGAAACCCTTTGTCATCGCCAAGGTGCTGACGGCGGTGCAACACCCCGATGCCGACCGGCTGCGCGTGCTGACCGTCGATACCGGCGACGGCAAGCCCCCCGTACAAGTGGTGTGCGGCGCGCCGAATGCGCGGGCCGGCCTGATCGGTGCCTTCGCCGCGCCTGGCACCTATGTGCCGGGCATCGACGTGACACTGACGGTCGGCAAGATCCGTGGCGTCGAAAGCCATGGCATGATGTGTTCCGAGCGCGAGCTGGAACTGTCCGACGAGCACAATGGCATCATCGACCTGCCGGCCGACGCGCCGGTCGGCACCAGCTTCGCGTCCTATGCGCATCTCGACGATCCGGTCATCGAAATCAATCTGACGCCGAACCGGCCGGATGCCACCAGCGTCTACGGCATTGCCAGGGATCTGGCGGCAAGCGGGCTCGGCACGCTGAAAAGCGCTGCGGTCGAAAAGATCCCCGGCAAGGGCGAGACGCCGGTCAAGGTGGTCATCGAAGCGCCGGAGCTTTGCCCGGGCTTCGCCTTGCGACTGGTGCGCGGCGTCAGGAACGGCCCATCGCCGAAATGGCTGCAGCAGAGGCTGATCGCCATTGGCCTCAGGCCGATCAGCGCGCTGGTCGACATCACCAACTACGTCACCTTCGATCGCGGCCGGCCGCTGCATGTGTTCGATGCAAAAAAGGTCGCCGGCAACCTTGTCGTGCGCCGTGCCAGGGACGGCGAGAAGGTGATGGCGCTGGACGGTCGCGAATACACGCTGACGCCTGACATGTGCGCCATCGCTGATGACAATGGCGTCGAATCGATCGCCGGCGTGATGGGCGGTGAGCATTCCGGCTGCGACGAGAACACGACAGACGTGCTCATCGAATCGGCGCTGTGGGATCCGATCACCACCGCCCGCACCGGCCGCACGCTAGGCATCATCACCGATGCGCGCTACCGTTTCGAGCGCGGCGTCGACCCTGAATTCATGGTCCCCGGCGTCGAGCTGGCGACGAGGCTGGTGCTCGATCTCTGCGGCGGTGAGCCGGCCGAGACCGAAGTCGTCGGCTATGCCGGCCACAAGCCCAAGATCGTCTGCTTCCCGCTGTCGGAAGTGACGCGGCTGACCGGCATCGAGGTGCCAAGTGAGGAAAGCCTCGACATCCTGTCGCGCCTCGGCTTCAAGCCGCAGGGCTCGGGCGATGTCGTCGAGGTCGCGGTGCCATCCTGGCGTCCCGATGTCGACGGCAAGGCCGATCTGGTCGAGGAGGTGATGCGCATCCATGGCGTCGACAACATCGCGCCGCAGCCGCTCGGCGCGCATGACGCGGTCAATTCGAAGATCCTGACCACGCTGCAGGTCCGCACCCGCACCGCCAAGCGCGCGCTTGCCGTGCGCGGCATGATGGAGGCCGTCACCTGGTCGTTCATCCCAGCCAAACACGCCGAGCTGTTCGGCGGCGGCCAGATGGCGCTGAAGCTTGCCAACCCGATCGCCGCCGACATGTCCGACATGCGGCCGTCGCTGCTGCCGGGGCTGATCGCCGCCGCGCAGCGCAATGCCGACAAGGGCATTGGCGATGTCGCGCTGTTCGAGGTCTCGGGCACCTATGAGGGCGACGGCGCCGACCAGCAGCGGCGCGTCGCCGCCGGCGTGCGCCGCGGCACGGCCAAGCTCGACGGCTCCGGCCGCAGCTGGGCCGGCAATTCCGGTCCGGTCGGCGTATTCGATGCCAAGGCCGATGCGATCGCCGCACTGGAAGCCTGCGGCGCGCCGGTCGAGCGGCTGCAGATCGAGGCGGGCGGTCCGGCCTGGTACCATCCCGGCCGGTCCGGCACGATCAAGCTCGGGCCGAAGACCGTGCTCGGTACGTTCGGCGAATTCCATCCCAAGACGATGGAAGGGCTCGATGTTTCCGGTCCGCTCTGCGGCTTCGAAGTGTTCGTCGACGCCGTGCCGGAGCCGAAGGCGAAGCCGACGAAGACCAAGCCGAAGCTGGAGCTGTCAGCCTTCCAGGCGGTGAAGCGCGACTTCGCCTTCGTCGTCGACAAGGCGGTCGAGGCCGGTACGCTGGTGCGCGCCGCATTGGCGGCCGACAAGAAGCTGATCACAGCCGTCTCGGTCTTCGACATCTTCGAAGGCGCGTCGCTCGGCGAGGGCAAAAAGTCGATCGCCATTGAAGTGTCGATCCAGCCGATGGAGAAGACGCTGACCGACGAGGATTTCGAGGCGCTGGCCAAGCGCGTCGTCGAGAATGTCGGCAAGCAGACGGGCGGCGTGCTGAGGACGTAAGGGATTGCCGGCAGGTGGCGAATCGCCCTCCAAAGAGTAATGGACCATCTGCGGTATTCCGGGCTCCCGTTTGACGTACAACGTTCGGCGTTTCTGGACATCGCCGCAGATGACCCGCTGCTTGCCGAAACGCTTGCCCGGGCGCGCGATCTAGCGCTGCCGGACTGGCTGGTCGTTTCCGGCGCGCTCTACAACAGCATCTGGAACCATTTGACGGGAAAGCCTTCGGGCTACGGCATCAAAGATGTCGACCTATTCTATTTCGACGAGTCGGACCTGTCCTACGAGGCCGAGGATGCGGTCATCCGCCGTGCTGCCGTGCAATTCGAAGGCCTGACTTTGCCGGTCGAAGTACGCAACCAGGCGCGAGTTCATCTCTGGTACGAAGCGCGCTTTGGCGACACCTATCCCAGGCTTTCCTCGTCTGCTGAAGCGCTTTCCTATTTCGCTTCCAAGACCCATGCGGTCGGCGTCCATTTTGGCGCGGATGGGCAGCTTCACCTGGTGGCGCCCTTCGGCCTTGATGACGTCTTCTCGTTTCGTGTCATGCCGAACCGGGCGCTGGACAACCGCAAAACGCACGAGACCAAGGGCGCCCGCGCGAAGGCCAACTGGCCAGAGATATCAGTCGTGCCTTGGTAGGATGTAAAGTATCGGCGTTGAAGTCTTTTTCAGGAGCGTACTGAGCGCCCGGGCCATGGCCTGTCGGGGCAGGAAACGGGGGCTGAGAGAGCCGATGACCAAAATTCCTGTGAAAAACAGATGTTTGGCCAGAAACGATCGGTGGAAACCGCCCACGGGCGCTTGCATTTCGCTGCGTTACCCGGATTCGTAGTAGTCGATCCGAATCAAGGCAAAGGCCGACCGCAGCGCCAACTGCGATCGACCCTTGGTTCGGACCCAGCATTTAACCCGTCGGGGGAGCTGGGCCGGTCTTGATGAAAGACAGTGCTGTTGAATCAGCATTGTGAATCCGCGTCAACCCCCGACAGCTGTGGTCATTGTGGAAAGGATATCACAATGAATTATCTGAGCGGGGGAAAGACCCCCATCGGGACTAAAAGACGTACGGGTGAAACTTGCCCCGAGAGCGGCGTATGGAAGGTGGATAGTGTCCATGACACCACCACCGCCCCAATTGCCAAGGGCAACACGTTCCCGCCTTACAAAGGTAAGGCTGTGACGTGGGTTCTCATTCAATACGCGTGACAGAAGAACAAGGGGTCGGGCCAAGTTGCTCGGCCCCTTGCCTATAAGGGCCATTCACCCGTTCACCAGCGCCAGCAACTCCTCCGTATAACGCTTGCCCATTACCTTATCCGGCGAAAGCGCGTCACCAATCGCCGCCACTTCGGCAGCACTCAACGCGATCCCCGCCGCCGCCGTGTTCTGCTCCAGATGGCGGATTTTTCGTGCACCGGGGATGGGCACGATGAAGTCGCCCTGATGCAGCACCCAGGCCAGTGCCAGTTGCGCCGAAGTCACGCCCTTTTCCGCCGCCATTTTTTCCAGCGTGGCGATGACCTTGGCGTTGGCTTCCATGGCCTCGGCCTGGAAGCGCGGCAAGGTGCGGCGCCAGTCGCCATCGTCAAGCGTTTCGGGCCTGGCGATGGTGCCGGTCAAAAGGCCACGGCCGAGCGGGCTGTAGGGAACGAAGCCGATGCCGAGTTCGCGGCAGACGGCGAGCACGCCGTCTTCCGGATCGCGGCTCCACAGCGAATACTCGCTCTGCACGGCTGCGATCGGATGCACGGCATGCGCCCGGCGGATGGTCGCCACACTTGCCTCCGACAGGCCTAGCGCGCGGACCTTGCCCTCGCGCACCAGTTCGGCCATGGCACCGACCGTGTCCTCGATCGGCACGTTGGGGTCGACACGGTGCTGGTAATAGAGGTCGATGACATCGGTGCCCAGCCGCTTCAGCGAGGCCTCGGCGACTGCCTTGACGTGCTCGGGACGGCTGTCGACGCCGGCCATGCGGTCGAGGCCGGTGCCTTCCTCCAGAATCTTGAAGCCGAATTTGGTGGCGATCGTCACCTTGTCACGCACCGATTTCAGCGCCTTGCCGAGCAGGATCTCGTTCTCGTAAGGGCCGTAGACTTCCGCCGTGTCGAAGAAGTTGACGCCGATCTCGACGGCGCGGTGCAGCGTGGCGGTCGCCTCGGCCTCCGACTGGCCGCCATAGGCGAAGCTCATGCCCATGCAGCCGAGGCCGACGGGATAGACGTTCAATTCAGTTCCTAGCTTGCGGGTTTGCATCACGCGTCTCCTTGTTGTGATGCCGCTGATGTAGCGCCTTGCGCCATGCTCGATAATCGGCTCATCTGTGCACGGGTCGTTCTAAGAAATAGATCAATGAGCCGAGCGCATCTCTCACAACTGGCCGTGCTGGCTACCGTTGCCCAATGCGGCAGCTTTCGCGGCGCGGCCAGGGAACTGGCTATCGCGCCATCGGCGGTCAGCCATGCGGTGTCCACCCTGGAAGCGCGGCTTGGCGTGCGGCTCTTGGCGCGCAGTACGCGAAGCGTCGCGCCGACCGAGGAAGGGGCGCAACTGCTGGAGCGATTGCGGCCGGCGCTATCGGAGATCGACCTGGCGCTGGAGACGGCGGCCGAGTCGCGCGACCGGCCGGCCGGGAATCTGCGGCTCAGCGTGCCGCGCACAGCAGCGCATCTGGTGCTGACGCCGCGGCTTGGCGCCTTTGCATCGACCTATCCCGACATCGTGCTGGAGATCGTCATCGAGGATCGCTTCACCGATGTGGTGGAAGGTGGTTTCGATGCCGGCGTGCGGCTCGGCGAGAGCCTGGAGCGCGACATGATCGCGGTGCGCATCGGGCCGGACATGCGCGGCGCGGTGGTCGGCGCGCCATCCTATTTCGAGACCATGCCCAGACCGCATCATCCGCGCGACCTCGCCGACCATCGCTGCATCCGCTTCCGCTTCTCCAGCGGCATCCTCTACCGCTGGGAATTCGAAAAGGACGGCGAGGAAATCGAGATTGCCGCACAAGGGCCGCTGATCCTCGACGAGGACCATCTGATCGCCCAGGCGGTGGTCGACGGCGCCGGGCTCGCCTTCGTCTTCGAGCCTTATGTGCGGGCGCCGCTCGCCGACGGAAGGCTGATCCGCGTGCTGGAGGACTGGTGCCCGGCTTTCGAGGGCTTCTTCGTCTACTATCCCAGCCGCAGGCAGATGCGCCCGGCGCTCCGGGCGTTTGTGGATTTCTTCAAGGTAAGTGGATGAGGGGCGTGACAATATCACGCCTCGACGCTGATAATCAAAATTACCAACCGTCGGCGCCGCCCCTCATCTGCCTGCCGGCCCCCTCTTCCCGCAAACGGGGAGAAGGGGCTGACCGCCAGGCCGGCGCCTTTTCCTAAGACTCTGAGATTGGCGAAACCCATCGGCGACAGCCTCTTTCGTCGCGTTTACGGGGAGAAATGCCGGGCAGGGCAATGAGGGGCAGCGCTGCCGTCGGGAAGAAAACGCAATTCGGTGGCGTTTGCCAATCATGCAATCTGCCATCACCAACACCTCCACCCGCTACGGCTGGGCAACCATCCTCCTCCACTGGCTGATCGGGATCATCTTCATCGGCCAATTCGCCCTTGGCTTCATCATGGTGCGGCTGACCAGCCAGCGCACCTCTTTCGAGCTTATCCAGCTGCACAAATCGCTGGGCTTTCTCCTACTTGGACTCATCATCCTGCGCATCGCCTGGCGCATTGGCAATGCGACGCCGCCTCTGCCGGCTTCGGTCGGCGCGCTGGAACGGCGTACGGCGCCGCTCGCGCATCTGGCGCTCTATGCCTTCCAGATCGCCTTGCCCTTGTCCGGCTGGGCGCTGGTCTCGGTGTCGACGCTGGAAATTCCGACCATGCCGTTCAACCTGTTCGTGATGCCCAACCTGCCGCTCGCCGAATCCGACGCCGCCGAAAGCTTCTGGGCGGCAGCGCACTGGTATCTCGCCTATGTCGGCATCGCGCTCGTCGCGCTGCATGTCGCGGCGGCCCTGCGCCATCACCTCGTGTTGCGCGATAGCGTGCTCACGCGCATGATCACACCTTCGTCAGGTGGGGAATAGAGGGGGCGGCCAGCGCGTTTGTGGGGTGAGGACGCGAAACGCGTTGCCTCCAGGAAAGGAACAATCCCATGCATGCGCGCATCCTTGGATTCGCGGCTTTTGCCGCATGCCTTGCCGTGCCCGCAGCCGCGGCGGTGGCGTTGAGCGACGCCGCCGGCAGCTACACGGTCAGCCCGGCGGGCTCCAGCATCCGTTTCACGATAGGCAAGGCCGGCGGCGGCGGCTTCGATGGCGCCTTCGCCCGCTTCAAGGGCACGATCCGCATCGACAATGGCGATGTCGGTCGCTCGAAGGTCGACCTTACCATCTATCCGGAAAGCGTCGGCACCGGCCAGGGCCGCATCGACGCCTTCCTGCGCTCCGATGCGGTGTTCGATGCCGCCAACAGCCCCGAGATCCAATTCCGCTCGACCAGCGTGACCCGCACCGGCGACACGTCAGCCCTTGTCACCGGCAGGCTGACGGCACGCGGCAAGACGTTTGCGGAAAAATTCACCGCCGAGCTCAACGGTTTGAAGGGCGGCACGATCAAATTCCATGTCACCGGCAAGGTGCTACGGTCACGCTACGGCATGGATGTCGGCACGCCGCTCTATTCCAACGTCGTCGACTTCGACATGACGCTGACGGGGAAGCGGGGGTAGCGGCATTCTCGCCCGCAACGCGTGGGGCGAGGAACCAGCACATCGCATTGGCTTTTCCGTCGATTTCGGGCAAACCTCGTCTGATATTACCGACATGGAGAAGCACGATGTTCCGATGGGGTGTGTTGTCGACGGCCAAGATCGGCCGCGAGCAGTTGTTGCCGGCAATCGTCGAGGCGGAGAACGGCGTGCTGTCGGCGATCGCCAGCCGCGACCTGTCGAAAGCCAAGGCCCTGGCCGAGCGCTTCGGCGCCCGCCATGCCTTTGGCTCCTATGAGGAACTCCTGGCCTCCAAGGACATTGACGGCGTCTACATCCCGCTGCCGACCTCGCAGCATGTCGAATGGACGGCAAAGGCGATCGAAGCCGGAAAACATGTGCTGGTCGAGAAGCCTCTCGCGCTCGACGCCAAGGATATCCCGCCGCTGATCAAGCTGCGCGACGCCAAGAAGGTGCTGGTCTGCGAAGCCTTCATGGTCATCTACCACCCGCAATGGATCAAGGTGCGCGACCTCATCGCCGGCGGCGCCATCGGCCGGCTGCGCCATGTGCAGGGCGCGTTCTCCTATTACAATGTCGACCCCAACAACATGCGCAACCAGCTCGACCTCGGCGGCGGCGCACTGCCCGATATCGGCGTTTACCCGACGGTGTCGACGCGCTTCTCGACCGGCAAGGAGCCCAGCCGTGTGCAGGCGACGATCGAGCGCGACAAGACATTCGGAACCGACATCTATTCCTCGATCCGCGCCGATTTCGGCGATTTCGAACTGTCCTTCTATCTGTCGACGCAGATGGCGGCGCGTCAGGTGATGGTGTTCCACGGCGAGAAGGGTTTCATCGAGGTCTTTTCGCCCTTCAATGCCGGGCTTTACGATCATCACCGCGTCGAACTGCACAACCAGAACCACACCGAGGCGCAGGTGTTCCGCTTCCCCGGCACGCAGCAGTACCGGCTGGAGGTCGAGACTTTCGCGCGCGCGGCGCAGGGTGGCAAGGAACGCGTCTTCACGCTGGAGGAATCCGTGCTCAACCAGAAGGTCATCGACGCCATCTTCCGCGCCGGGGGCAAGGACGGCTGGGAGGCCGTCTGACATTTACCTTGACGCAATTCCGCACGGAAAACCGCTTCACACTTTTCCTGGAATTGCGTTAGCCGGCTAATTCTGGGAGGAAAAATGGCTGAAAACGTGGACGTGATCATAGTCGGCGCCGGCCTTGCCGGGCTGGTTGCCGCCGCCGAGCTTGCCGAGGCGGGCAAGAGGATCATCATCGTCGATCAGGAACCGGAGCAGTCGCTGGGCGGCCAGGCATTCTGGTCGTTCGGCGGGCTTTTCCTCGTCGATTCGCCCGAGCAGCGGCGCATGCGCATCCGCGATTCGCATGATCTGGCGCTTGAGGACTGGATGGGCACCGCCGCTTTCGACCGGCCGGAGGATTTCTGGCCGCGCAAATGGGCCGAAGCCTATGTCGGTTTCGCCGCCGGCGAGAAACGCTCCTGGCTGATGCAACGCGGCCTGAAGTTCTTTCCCGTCGTCGGCTGGGCCGAGCGCGGCGGCGGCAATGCCATCGGCCACGGCAATTCGGTGCCGCGCTTCCACGTCACCTGGGGCACCGGCCCGGGCGTGATCGAGCCTTTTGTGCTGCGCGTGCGCGAGGCGCAGAAGCGCGGATTGGTCAGCTTCAAGTTCCGCCACCGGGTCAATGAACTGACGCGGACGGGCGCTGCCGTGACCGGCGTGCGCGGCGATATCCTTGAGCCGAGCACCGTCGAGCGTGGCCACAAGAGCTCGCGCGACATTTCGGGCGATTTCGAGCTGCATGGGCAAGCGGTGATCGTCGCCTCCGGCGGCATCGGCGGCAATCATCGACTGGTACGGGAAAACTGGCCGAAGCGGCTGGGCACGGCGCCGAAACGCATGATCACCGGCGTGCCAGACCATGTGGACGGCCGCATGCTCGCCATCACGGAACAGGCCGGCGGCTCGATCATCAACCGCGACCGCATGTGGCACTATGTCGAGGGCATCAAGAACTGGGCGCCGATCTGGACCGACCATGCGATCCGCATCCTGCCCGGCCCGTCCTCGCTGTGGCTCGACGCGCGCGGCAAGCGCCTGCCGGTGCCGCTCTATCCCGGTTTCGACACGCTGGGCACGCTCAACCACATCATGAGCACCGGCTTCGACTATTCCTGGTTCATTCTGACCAGGAAAATCATCCAGAAGGAGTTTGCGCTGTCGGGCTCTGAGCAGAACCCGGACCTGACCGGCAAGAGCTGGCGCCAGGTGCTTGGCCGCGCGACATCAGGCATTCCGGGTCCGGTCAAGGCCTTCATGGAGAAGGGCGAGGATTTCATCGTCGAGGCCGATCTTTCGAAGCTGGTGGCGCGCATGAACGCGCTCGCTGGCGGCGAGCGGCTGCTCGAACTTGCCCAGGTGGAACGCGAGATCCGCGCCCGCGACAGGCAGCTCGACAATCCGTTCTCCAAGGACATGCAGATCACCGCGCTGCGCGGCGCCCGCGCCTATCTCGGCGACCGGCTGATCCGCACGGCCAGGCCGCACAAGATGCTCGATCCGGCAAACGGCCCGCTGATCGCGGTGCGCCTCAACATCCTGACCCGCAAGACGCTGGGTGGCCTGCAGACCGATCTCGACAGCCGCGTGCTGGGCGCCGATGGCCAGCCGGTACCCGGGCTCTATGCCGTGGGCGAAGCAGCCGGTTTCGGTGGCGGCGGCGTGCACGGCTATGCCGCACTGGAAGGGACGTTCCTCGGCGGCTGTATCTTCTCCGGCCGCGGCGCCGGCCGGGCGGCGGGCCGCTCGGTGGCGTGAAACCATGGCGCCAAAGCCCGCCTCTAACTCTTTTGATGCAATTCCGGACGGAAAACCGCTCACACTTTTCCTGGAATTGCTCTAATTCGCCATACCGGAGCAGCGACTCTTATTTCCTCGTCCGGTAGTCTCACAGATACGTTCTACCAAGTCGACTATGCCGGGAGCGTCGGCCAGGCGATGATTTGTGGAAATAGTGGCGGGGTATTTACTTTTATAGAGCATTGATGACAACGCTGCAGTCGTCGGCTACATTGCTGTGCTTCCGGGGACAGCAATGCGCGAAAAACACATAGTGATCGCGGTGCACGGGATTCGAGATTTTGGTCAGTGGCAGGACCGTCTCGGCGATATCTTAACTGTCGCCAAGCCCTCAATTGTTACAGAACGCTACCGTTTTGGATATTTCAGCGTCCTGGCCTTCCTTATACCGTTTGCACGATGGCTGGCCGTAAGGGCATTTCGCCGGCATTTTGAGCAACTGGTGAAAGATAATCCCGAGGCTCATTTCTCGATAGTGGCGCATTCTTTCGGCACACATATCGTCGCTCACGCTATCCGTGGCATGAAACCACCGGATATTCCGCGAATAGAAACGATCATTCTGGCCGCCAGCGTATTGCGGTCTTCTTTCGACTGGTCGGCGGTGGTCGCCAGAAGCCGAATGAATGGAAAAGGCATCCAACGGGTACTCAACGACTGCGGCTGGGACGACAACGTCCTGATCCTAAGCCAGCTTTTCGTGCTGTTCACGGGCATGGCTGGGAGAGTGGGGTTCTACGGCTTTATAGGCGTTGACGTAAAAAACCGGTTTTTTCCTGGCGGGCATGGGCATTATTTTAAGCCGGCGGGCGTCGATCCCGATGTCTTTATGCGCGAATGGTGGCTACCGGTTTTGACCGCGGCGGCTAAACCGCGTGATGGGTTGCCGTTTCCGCCAAACACGATACCCAAAGGCATTTTCTATGCCCTTTTGCGTCTAGCCGATCCCGTCAAGATCTGTGTTTATCTGATGACCTTTCTCTTGGTGTGGAATATTGCCTATCTGGCGCCCCGTCGAGCGGCTGCCGAGGAAAGCTATAGACGGCAATACCAAACCGCCGCGATCCAGATGCAGTCTGACCGGTCGGTCCCCACAGCGCTCCTGGCGCTGCTGAGGCTGGCCCATTCGCCAAGCGACAGCGACTCGGCGCACATTCTCGCGCGATTCGCGGGACAGCGGCTCAAGTCATTTGACACAGCCAGCAGCGGCTTGAGAACGGATACTGTTTATGAATGGGGCGACGGCTCCTATCTGATCCGGGATCGGCCCATCAGACTTTCGGTACGCCGCCCAATTGTCGAATACCATTCGGCCGAATTCCATACGTTCGTTCTGGTTGGGGAGGGACGGTCAGTATGGGCGATCGACGATCGGACCGGGCAGGTCAGATGGAAGACGTCGATTGACGAGGAAGGATACGACGCCTCGCATGTGAACATGTGGCGATTGAAGGGCAGCAGCCACGTCGCTGTGGAGTTTGACGTCGCGCAGCCGGAGGAGGATCACACTCCTCACTATGTGATCGATGTAGATTTGCAGCGGGGCGAAGGGACCTATTTTAGTGGCTACCCGGCGGCGAGCTTAGACTGTGCTTCGATCGAGCCTGTCCTTGGGTTGCCGGACAATGATGATGACCCGACACCGGAACAATACAAGGCCGCTCAAGCGAAACTGGATGAACAAACCGCACGCACGAAAACCTGTCTTCTACCATTGTCGATAGAAGCCCCTCCGTCATTCCGCTTTCCAGCAATTTCGTCGGAGCCAAACGTTTGGTCGTCCGTCGCAGGCGCTCTTGCCCAAGATGATCCATCTGTGTCCGGATGCGCCTATGGCAACATGCTTTTCACCCTCGATCGCCGCGAAGACAGCAATCTGCATTTTGACGACAGCACCGCGGATAATCCTTCAGTCAACGACTTATCGTTTAACAACGAGGGTTGCTACTACGTCTTTCGAGGGCCAGACGCCAAGCGCTACATCGCACTTAGCAAGGTCATGGGCAAAGCATGGGCCGAATGGCTCATCTGTGAACTTCGAACGGAAGTCGATGTCGGCCAGTGCGTGGAGGACGGGTTCTACTATCTGGCCAGAGGAGACCTCTCGATGTCTCCCAACCGTCGCTATCTGGCCCTCGCAGACGATGCTAGCGAGGGCATAGGGCATTCATGGTCCTTGATCGACCTGCAGAATATGATCGTGCTGGCGCCGACGGTATTTCCTCTTACACGCGTTAGTGCGGTAGCAATGACCGATGACGCCATTCTGGTCGCGGCTCCGGCGGCAGCTCCCCGCGGCGCCTTGGAACTCTGGGCTTACAAATTGACCGACGGCGCCCCAGAACTCCTCACTCGCCAGCTCATCCAGCCACCTGAAAGTTTCGCGCTGACCGAAGACAGCGATACAAATATCCACGACGCGACCCTATTGATCGCAAGCGGTGGGTCTTTCGTTCTAGCTTCCGCCTTCCAGGAAATTGCCGACTTAAAGGTATCTTCGGATACAAGCATGTTGGCATGGGCCGGATCGATGCTGCCATGGCTCGTTCCACCAGCAGAGCCACCATTGGCAACCTTGTGGACGACGCCCGAAGTCGGACTGCCGATCAAGGTACCGATAGCGATCACCTATTCACCGGACAGGGAAATACTCGCCATCAGTGCAGACAGCCAAATCCGGCTGGTGAATACGTCGGATGGTACTTTTCTCACGCCTGTGATCGATATTTCTTCATTTCCACCCTGCAAGGGTCCGATTGTCGCCGTCGCGGCCCATAACGACCTGAGTGTCACTGTGACAACGAACCACTGCGTCGCGACCAGACAGCCGCCATTATCTGCAACCGCGCTGGCCAACATAGAGGCCAATCCCTCGCTTTATTTCGGGATGGGAGAGGCTCTCGCCCCGGCGCTTCCTGGCGAGACGCCGGCACCCTGAACGCCATTTCATATATGGCTGTCATGATGTTCGCGGAGGCCATGAGTTTCCCTTGTTGCAGAAAACGTCCCATCCTTCACCGCTTCGTCGTTGGACGCGATGGCGAACGCCACTGGATCGCGCGCCATGAAGAAGGCCTGACCGGCGGAGAGCAGGTTTTGCCTGACTCATAAAAACCGCATATGTCTCGCGATCACGGGGTTCGGCGCGGGCGGCGTGGCTCGATGCAGTCGGGCGACGGCGTCGTCGCCGGGCCACCGGCGCAGTCCGGCCCGCCGGGTTGTACATCCGGCGCTGGCGCGCAATCGATCGCTGGTCCGCCGCAATCGGGCCTGGCTGGCCGATCCGGGCGATCTGGCCTGTCCGGCCAGTCGGGTCGATCCGGTCTGTCGGGACGATCCGGCCCGTCCGGCCAATCTGGTCTGTCCGGACGACCGGGCCTGCTCGGCCAGTCTGGCCTGTGGGGGCGATCGGGGCGCCATAGCCTGTCTGGCCTCCATGGCCTGTCGGGTCCGTGGTCACGGTCGCGCCAAGGACGGTCGCGCCAGGGGCGGTGGCGGTAATCGTCCGTGTCGACGCACGCACTTAGCGACGCGGCACAAAGGAGGAGCGCCAACGCGGTTGCGAACCTGATCATAATTGCGGTTGTTTCCTGCTGCCGGCCACCCACGGAGTGGGTCTGCCTGCTCTGCATTGCGCCTGCATTACGCCTGGCCGCGTCCGCTCACGTCCGTGCAATCGCTCACTCGACAGGAAGATCGCTCACCAGAGCCAGGTGCTCCGGCCGATGGCAATCACCGCATCGACAATGCGGGTGAAACTTTCACGGGCGCGACCGACCGTATGCCGGGCCCTGAGATAGCCGTGCACCAGACCCGGTTCCTCGACCCAGCTGGCCCGCCCGCCCGCCGCGATGATGCGGTCACGATAAGCCTCGCCGTCGGAAGACAGCGGGTCGCACTGCGCGGTGATGAGGACCGTCGGCGGCAGGTTGGCGAAGTCGGCATCGGCCAGCGGCGAGAGTGTTATGTCTCCGGTCCGATCCCGCCCGCCGGTGCGAATATGCTTGTAGAATTCGAGATCACGCATGGTCAGCATCGGCGCATCGGCGTGCCGGACATAGGAGCCCCTCGAGCGGTCGCCGCCAAGGCCGGGATAGATCAGCACCTGGCCCGCCGGCCGTTTCGCGTGGCCGCGTGTAGCGTGAGCAACAGCGGCGCAGAGGTTGCCGCCGGCGCTGTCGCCGCAGAGCAGGATGGGGCAGTCGCGAGTGGATGCCGCCCATGCGAAGGCGCTCATCGCGTCGTCGAAGGCTGCCGGATGCAGATGCTCCGGAGCGAGCCGGTAATCGACGGAGACCACCTCGTAGCCCGTGCGGGCGCAAAGCTCGGCGCAGATATCGTCATGGCTGTCTAGCCCGCCAAGAATGAAGCCGCCGCCATGGATGTAGAGCACTGTCGCCGCCGGTTGCGGGGCGCTTCGGTAGATGCGGATCGGGATATCGTGCGTGGGCGTGGCAATGGCCGAGGTTTCGACCGCCACCCCTTCGGGATAGCCGGCAAAGAATTCCCGGCACATACGGTCATAAATCTCGCGCTGCTGGATGATCGTATAGTCGATCGTATCGGGCGGATAATAGGAATTGGTCCGCTCGATGAAGGCCCAGGTCTCGGCGTCGATGAGTTTTGTGTAGTCGGTCATGATACTCCCTCACCTCCCCCTTGATGGGGGAGGTCGCCGCGAAGCGGCGGGTGGGGGTGGCGGCGCTTCACCCCACCCCGGACCTTCGGTCCGACCCTCCCCATCAAGGGAGGGTAAAGTCACTTCCCCTTCCACACCGGATCGCGCTTTTCGGCGAAGGCGCGGAACCCTTCCATATTGTCCTCTGAACCATAGAGCGCATCGACCGTCGCCAACTGCCGGCGCGTCACCTTGTTCATCGCGTCCTGGAAGGTCTGCGCTTCCGCCACCCGAGCGGTCTCCTTGATCGCGGCGAAGACCAGCGGCGGGCCGCTGGCGAGCAGGCGGGCGATTTCCCAGACGCGGTCCTCGAGCTTGTCCTTGGGCAGCACTTCGTTGACCAGGCCCCAGCGATGCGCCTCGGCGACATCCATCCAGCGGCCGGTGAACAAGAGGTCCATGGCGACATGGTAGGGGATGCGTTTCGGCAGCTTGATCGTCGCCGCATCGGCCAATGTGCCGGCGCGGATTTCGGGCAGCGCGAAGGAGGAGTGGTCGGAGGCGTAGATGAGGTCGCAGGACAGCGCCAGCTCGAAGCCGCCGCCCACCGCCATGCCGTTGACGCAAGCGATGACCGGCTTGTTCAGGTCGCGCAGTTCCTGCAGGCCGGCGAAGCCGCCGACGCCGTAGTCGCCGTCGACCGCGTCACCGCCGGCAGCCGCCTTCAGGTCCCAGCCGGCGGAGAAGAACTTGTCGCCGGCGGTCTTGACGATGGCGACACGCAGTTCCGGATCGTCGCGGAACGCCTTGAAGGTTTGCCCCATCAGCCGCGAGGTCTTCAGGTCGATGGCGTTGGCCTTGGGCCGGTCGAGCGTGACCTCGAGGATCGAGCCTTCGCGACGGGTCGAAATGACATCAGACATTCTTGTTCTCTCCCAGCACCAGCAGCGCGTCGGCGATCCAGGCGCCCTTGCCTTCGACGCAGACGATCAGCGGGTTGATGTCGAGTTCCTCGATCTCGCTGGCATTCTTCTGCACGAAGGCGGCAATGCCCGCGATGGCGTCGATGGCGGCCGCGACGTCGGCCTTCGGCCGGCCGCGATAGCCTTCAAGCAGCGGAAACAGCTTCAATCCACGCAACGCCGCCTCGATGTCGTCGCGGGTTGCCGGCAACATCAAGGTGACGCTGTCGCGCAGCAGTTCGACCAGCACACCGCCTGTGCCCAGCGTCATGACAGCGCCGAACATCGGATCCCTGGTGAAACCGACGATCAGTTCGGCGACGCCGTCGCGCACCATGCGCTCGACATAGAGACCGGTGCCGAGCGGCAGCAGATCATGCGCCGCCGTGCTGACGGATTCGGCGTCCTTGAGGGTGAGCCGGACAGCGCCGACCTCGGATTTGTGGGTAACGCCCAGCGCTTTCAGGGCCACGGGAAAGCCGAGCGCCATCGAGGAAATCACCGCCTCGACCGCATTGCCGGCGCGCTCGCCCTTGGGCACGGGGAGCCCGGCCTTGATCAGCCGCGCCTTGGCCTCAGCCTCGTCGGGCGTGACATGCTCGCCGCCGGCGGCGCCGGCAGCGGATGTGTCGACCGGCTGCGCCTGCGGTTCGGCCCATGCCCAGCCGATGAAGGCTGCCGCGCCTGCGGCATCCATGGCCTCGGAAATACCGAACAGCGGCACCATGCCGCGCGCCATCAGCTCGGCGGTGTATTCCTCCGGCAGGTTCTCCGGCAGCGAGGAGACGATCGCGCCATGCGCGTTGTTGGTCTTCAGTGCCGATTCGAAGGCGCGCAGCGTCGCCCACCAATCGGTGACCGAGCAGCGGTCCGGGCGCGGAAAGTCGAGCACCAGCATGTTCAGGTCGAAGCCGCCCGACACCATGGCGGTGAAGGTGGCGGTCATCGCCGGCTCGTTGTTCCAGATGAAGGTGTGGTAGTCCAACGGGTTGGCGACTGCAACCAGCGGCCCGAGCGTCGACTTGACATGGGCGCGATGGGTGTCGGTCAGGTCAGGGAAGTTGACCCAGCGCCCTTCGGCGCTGTCGGCCATGACGGAAGCCTCGCCGCCCGAACAGCTCATCGACGACAGCCTGTAGCCAGGCAGCGGCCCGGTGATGTGCAGCAGCTTCAGCGCCTCGATGAAGGCGGGGATGGAATCGACGCGCGCAATGCCGAGCCGCCTGAGGAAAGCGCCCGAGGCCGCATCCGAGCCGGCCAGCGAGGCGGTGTGCGAGACTGTCGCCTGCCTGGCCTGTTCGGAACGGCCGACCTTCATGGCGATGATCGGCTTTTTCAGTTCGCGCGCCCGTGCCGCCAGCCTTTCGAAGCCGGCTACCGAATCGAAGGCTTCGATGTGCAGGCCGAGCGATGTCACCCGCTCGTCCTCGATCAGGCCGAGCGCCATTTCGGAGAGGCCGGTCTGCGCCTGGTTGCCGGCGGTCATCAGGAAGGCGATCGGCAGGCCGCGCTTCTGCATCGTCATGTTGATGGCGATGTTGGAGGACTGGGTGATGATGGCAACACCCTTGCCGCCCTCCTCCAGCCGGATGCCGCCATGCTGGTCAGGCCACAAAAGCGCGCCGTCGGCATAGTTGATCAGGCCGTAGCAGTTCGGGCCGATGATCGGCATCTGGCCGGCTGCCGCGACCAGTTCGGCCTGCAGCCGTTCGCCGTCATCGTCATAGGCCTCGGTCTCGAGGAAGCCGGCGGCAAAGCAGACGGCGCCGCCGGCGCCACGTTCGGCCAGCTCCTTGACCACCTCGATGGTCAGATGCCGATTGACGCCGACAAAGGCGGCATCCGGCGCGCCGGGAAGGTCGGCGACGGACCGATAGGCCCTACGTCCGGCTACCTCGTCCTTGGACGGATGCACCGGCCAGATCTCGCCGGCAAAACCCATCTTGATCGATTGCGCCACGACGGCGGCGGCCTGCACGCCACCGAAGACGGCGATCGATTTCGGGCGCAGGAGACGTTCGAGTTTATGCATGGTCATCTTTTCGTTTGAGCATCTCAGGACAAACGATCTCGTTTGCCCGACAAAACCGAATCCCGGCTCTGACGCATCATGCTCTAAGCTCCGAACGGACGCAGCAGCGCCCGCGAAATAATATGTCGCTGAATCTCCGACGTGCCTTCCCAGATGCGCTCGACGCGGGCGTCGCGCCAAATGCGTTCCAGCGGCAGGTCGTCCATCAGGCCCATGCCGCCATGGATCTGGATCGCTTCATCGGCAACGTATGCGAGCATTTCGGTGGCCTTCAGCTTGGCCATGGCCATGTCCTGGTCGGTAACGGTGCCCTGATCGTATTTCCAGCCAGCTTCGAAGACCATCAGGTCGGCGGCCTTCAATTCGGTCGCCATGTCGGCGAGCTTGAACGACACGCCCTGGAACTTGCCGATCTGCTGGCCGAATTGCTGGCGCTGCGCGGCATATTCCACCGCATGGCCGAGCGCCCGCTCGGCGCGGCCGAGACAGGTGGCGCCGACCTGCAGGCGGGTGGCGCCTAGCCAGGAATTGGCGACGTCGAAGCCCTTGTGGACTTCGCCGAGCACCTGGCTCGCCGGCAGGCGGCAATCGTCGAATTCGAGAATGGCGTTGGTGTAACCGCGATGCGAGACGTTGCGGTAGCCGTCGCGGACCGTGAAACCCTTGGTGCCCTTGTCGACAAAGAAGGCGGTGATCTTCTTGCGCTTGCCACGCGGCGAATCCTCTTCGCCCGAAGCCATGAAGACGATGGCGAAATCGGCGAGATCGGCGTGGCTGATGAAATGCTTGGTGCCGTTCAGCACCCAGTCGTCGCCGTCCTGCACGGCTGACGCCTTCATGCCGCGCAGGTCGGAGCCAGCGCCTGGTTCGGTCATCGCCAGGCAGTCCCACTTTTCGCCACGGATGCACGGGAAGAGATATTTTTCGCGCTGCTCGGGCGTGCCGGCCAGGAGGATGTTGGAAGGCCGCGCGACGCAGGTCCAGTGCAGCGCGTAGTTGGCGCGGCCGAGCTCCTTTTCGTAGAGCAGCCAGGTCACCGTATCGAGGCCCGCGCCACCAACGTCCGCCGGCATGTTGGCGGCATAGAGCCCGGCCTCGATCGCCTTGACCTTGATCTCCTCGATCAGCTCGCGGCGCAGCACGCCGGTGCGTTCGACCTCGCGCTCATGCGGGTAAAGCTCGTTCTCGACGAAAGCGCGCGTCGTCTCGACGATGAGTTTTTGTTCCTCCGAAAGACCGAAATCCATGCCCTCAGCCCTTCTTCTTTTTCTTTGGCTTTTCCGCCTTCTTCACCGGCTTGGAAGCCTTGGCCTTCTCGGCCGCCGTGGAAGCCGCCGGCTTCTTCGCCGCCAGCTTGGCCAGTTGCCTGGTGTAGTCCTTGTGCAGCGCGCCGGCGCCCCAGCCCTTGCCCTTGTTCTGCTTCGACAGCGCATCCATGATCGCGACCAGATTGTCGTCGCGGATCTTTTCCAGCTCGCGGATCGACAGGCCATGCGCCTGGTCGTCCGACTGGGTGGCGATCAGGTCGACCAGCTCGTCGTTGAATTCCGGCACGTCCATCAGCTTGGTCCACGGCCATTTCAGGCATGGACCGAACTGCGCCATGAAGTGGCGCATGCCGGCCTCGCCGCCGGCGACGCGATAGACCTGGAACATGCCCATCTGCGCCCAGCGCAGGCCAAAGCCGTAGCGCATGATGTCGTCGAGTTCCTCGACGGTGCAGATGCCGTCCTTGATCAGCCACAGCGCCTCGCGCCATGCTGCCTCCAGCAGCCGGTCTCCGACGAAGGCCTCGATCTCCTTGCGGATGACGACAGGCTTCATGCCGATCGAGGCATAGATCTCCTTGGCGACCTCGATCGCCTCGGGGAAGGTCTGATCGCCGCCGACGATCTCGACCAGCGGCAGGAGGTAGACTGGGTTGAACGGATGGCCGACGACCAGTCGCTCCGGATGCTTCTTCATCGCCACCTGCATGTCGGTCGGCTTGATGCCGGAGGTGGACGAGCCGACAATGGCATTGGCCGGCGCATGGGCGTCGATCTCGGCCAGCACGCGGTGCTTGAGATCGAGCCGTTCCGGCACGCTTTCCTGGATGAAGTCGGCATCGGCCACCGCCTCGGCAATGGTCCTGGCGAAGGTGAGCTTGCCCTCCTTCGGCAGGCCGCCGGGCACCATCTGCTTGTAGGCGCGACGCGCGCCCTTCATCACTTCCGAGACCTTGCGCGAGGCCTCCGGATCGGGATCGAAGATCGACACGTCGATGCCGTTGAGCAGCAGCCGCGCCACCCAGCCGGCGCCGATGACACCGCCGCCAATGGCGGCCGCCTTGTCGATGATGCTCATGCGGAAGCTCCGGTTCTTGTCCTGGCTGTTTCGGGATCGATGAGAGGCACGCGCGCGCCGGCGCGGATCACGGACGGGTCGTAGGCCTTGCGGGCGAAGACCTCGAGTACGAAGGGCCGGAAGAAGTCGATCGGCAGTGTCTCGTAATCGGGGTCGAAGCTCGATTGGTCCCAGCGCTCGCAAAACTGGTCGCAATCGTCAAAATAGGCGTGGCCGGCAAAGCGGTCGCGGGCATGACGGTTGCCGCCGAGGTGATGGGCGTAATAGAGCCGCTGGAAGTCGCCATGCTTTTCCACCACCCAAGTGCATTGCTCGCGCACGAAGGGCTTCAGGATCGAAGCGGCGTATTCGTCGTGATTGTAGGGCGCGTAGATGTCACCGATATCATGCAGTAGCGCGCAGGCGATCCAGTCGGTGTCGGCGCCGTCGCGCCAGGCGCGCGTCGCTGCCTGCAACGAATGGCCGAGCCGGGTGATCTTGTAGCCGGACAGCCCCTCGTCGAGCTGCACCAGCGCGTCGAGCAGCCGCTCGCCGGTTTTGGCGGCATGGTCGATTTCATGGGCGGTCAGGAACTCGTAATCTTGCCTGTCGCCATCCTTCATCGCGGTGAATTTGACGGTAGTCATGATCAGACGCCGTTTTACGCCGCGGCTGCGATCGGCGCCCGCTTGGTCAGGTTGAGCTTCTTGCGCACTTCCTCCGGCCCGAGGATCCTGGCGCCGAGATTGGTGACGATGCTGGCGGCGCGCTCGACCAGCTGGGCGTTGGTTGCCAGCACGCCCTTGTCGAGCCAGATATTGTCTTCGAGACCGACGCGGACGTTGCCGCCGGCGATCACGGCCGCAGCCGCATAGGCCATCTGGTTGCGACCGATGGAAAAGGCCGACCAGTTCCAGGTCGACGGCACATTGTTGACCATGGCCATGAAGGTGTTGAGGTCATCGGGCGCGCCCCACGGCACGCCCATGCAGAGCTGCACCAGCGCGTCGGGGTTGAGCACTTTTTCCTCGACCAGTTGCTTGGCGAACCAGAGATGGCCGGTGTCGAAAGCCTCGATCTCCGGCTTGACGCCGAGCGCCGTCATCATGCCGCCCATGGCGCGCAGCATGCCGGGCGTGTTTGTCATGACGTAATCGGCTTCGGCGAAATTCATGGTGCCGCAGTCGAGCGTGCAGATTTCCGGCAGGCACTGGCGCACATGTTCCATGCGGTTGGTGGCGCCGCCCATGTCGGTGCCTTTTTCGTTGAGCGGCAGCGGCGCTTCCGGCGAGCCGAACACCATGTCGCCGCCCATGCCGGCGGTGAGATTCAGCACCACGTCGACATTGGCGTCGCGGATGCGCTCGGTCACTTCGCGGTAGAGATGCACATCGCGCCTGGGCTTGCCGGTCTCGGGGTCGCGGACATGGCAGTGGACGATGGCCGCACCGGCCTTGGCCGCGTCGATGGCCGAATCGGCGATCTGCTTGGGCGAACGCGGCACATGCGGCGAGCGATCCTGCGAACCGCCGGACCCGGTCACGGCACAGGTAATGAAGACCTCACGGTTCATCGCAAGCGGCATGGAATTCTCCTCCCAATTCGAACAGCCATGCATGTCGCCCAAAAGTGGGAACCGGTTTTGGGATAACGACATGCACAGGGACCCGCACAGCATTGCGCGACTTGCGGGAGACTGCTTTGCGCTTTACGAAGACGACATGATAAAAAACGAAAAAGCGACAATCTTTCGCGCCGAGCAGTCGCCGCTCAAAGTGACGTTGCTGGTGTTTTCCGGGGCATCCATCATGTGCGTGGCGTGCGCCGTCGATCCGCTGCGGGCCGCCAACCGCATCGCCGGCGAGACCCTGTTCGACTTCAAGCTGGTTTCGGTGACCGGGGAGGCGCCGGTCACGACATGCGGCCTGCCCGTGGCGGTCAGCGGCCGGTTCGACGCGACGGAGCCGACGGATGTGCTGGTCGTGGTCGCTGGCTTCGGTACGCAGAATTATGCCACGTCTGCCTTGCTCGCCGGGCTGCGCCGCGCGGCGCGGGCGGCCCGCGCTTGCGGCGGTGTCGAGGCGGGCACCTGGCTGGTGGCGCGAGCCGGCTTGCTGGAAGACCGTAGCGCCACCACCCATTGGGAGGACATGGAAGATTTTTCGTCGGCGTTTCCCGGCGTCGACGTGCGCCCCGATCGGTACATCATCGATGGGCCGGTGTTCACCACGGGTGGCGCGTCGCCAACCTTGGACCTGATGCTGCACCTGATTCGCACCCGGCTCGGCATGGCCGTGGCGCTCGACGTGGCAAGCGCGTTCATCTACGACCAGGCACGCGTGGCGACGGATGCGCAGCCGCTGGTCTCGCTTGGCCGGCTCGATGGCTACGATCCACGCCTGGCGCAGGCCATCCGGCTGATGGAAGCGCATGTCGACCAACCGCTGACCATTGAAGCCATCGCCAAGCGTGCCGGCGTGACGGCGCGGACGTTGGAAAGCATCTTTCGCAAGTCGATCGGCGAGACGCCTGGCGCCTATTATCTCAGGCTGCGGCTGGGGGCTGCGCGCCGGCTGGTGGTCGACACGCGCGTGGCCATGGCGGATATTGCCGGGCGGACGGGATTCTCGTCCGCCGCGGCATTTTCCAGAGCGTTTTCAAGAGCGTTTGGCGAAGCCCCGGTCAGGTTGCGCCGGGGCTAGGTCATTTCAGGGGAATCAAGCGGCGTTTTGCCTATCGCTGCCGGCGTCGATCTGCGAGCGCATCTGTCTCACCAGCCGGACTTCAAAGCGGTTGCTAACGGCGCGATCCCATTGGTTTTTCACGTCGTCGGTCGGCCGCGGCAGCGCCATCAGCCGGTCGATGATCGATCCGGTCTCACCGGATGAGAGTAGGGCGTCGATTTCGCGTTCGTGCTGCATATCGGTTCGCCTCCTTCCTTTTCACCCGCCACAGGCCCCTCTTATACGAGATACGTGACGGCAGTTTGAAGGCAAGAGCGAGGTCATTGAGGGGCGGGAAAGGGCAAACCTTGTCGCCAGATGAGCGCTTTGGCGCAGGCCATTCCAACGCGGCAGGAGTGTTGTCCCGCCGCCCCCCGAGCAGTACGAATCGGCTTTCCGCCGTCAGACGTAGCGGTTGACGATGTTCTCCAGCAATTCCTGGCGGCCGGAGCGCGGCTGCGGTTCAATCTTCTTCTTGACCACGCGCTCGGCGATGTCCTCCAGCGTGCGCTTGCCCGACAGCATCGCCTTGCCCTCTGCCGAGTTCCAGCCGGCATAGCGCTCGGCCAGCGGCGCCGACAGCGCCTTGTCCTCGACCATGCGGGCCGCGGCCTTGAGGCCGCGCGCGCAGGCATCCATGCCGCCGATATGGCCGATCAGCAGGTCCTGCGGATCGAGCGACTGGCGGCGCAGCTTGGCGTCGAAATTGGTGCCGCCGGTCTTGAAGCCGCCGGCCTGCAGGACCTGGTAGTAGGCCAGCGCCATTTCCGGCACGTTGTTGGGGAACTGGTCAGTGTCCCAGCCCGACTGGTAGTCGTTGCGGTTCATGTCGATCGAACCGAAGACCCCGAGCGCATTGGCCAGCGCCAGCTCGTGCTCGAAGGAATGGCCGGCGAGGATGGCATGGCCCTGCTCGATGTTCAGCTTGACCTCCTTCTCCAGCCCGAAGCGCTTGAGGAAGCCATAGACCGTGGCGACATCGTAATCGTACTGATGCTTTGTCGGCTCCTGCGGCTTCGGCTCGATCAGGATGGTGCCCTTGAAGCCGATCTTGTGCTTGTAATCGACGACGAGGCTGAGGAAGCGTCCGGCCTGTTCCTGCTCGCGGGCAAGGTCGGTGTTGAGCAGCGTTTCATAGCCTTCGCGCCCGCCCCACAGAACATAGTTCTCGCCCTTCAGCCGCTTGGTGACGTCGATGCAGCTTTTCACCGTCGCCGCCGCATAGGCAAAGACATCCGGATCGGGATTGGTGGCGGCGCCCGACATGAAGCGGCGATGCGAAAAGAGGTTCGCCGTGCCCCAGAGCAGCTTGACCCCGGTCTGCTTCATCTTGCCGGCAAAGTAGTCCGCGATCTCGTCGAGACGGGCGGCACTTTCGGAAAAGTCCTTGCCCTCGGGGCGGACATCGGCGTCGTGGAAGCAGAAATAGGGTGCGCCGAGCAGCGAGAACATCTCGAAGGCGACATCGGCCTTGAGCTTCGCCAGTTCCATCGTGTCGATGCCGCCGGCTTTGGGGAACCAGGGGCGGTCGAAGGTCTGGCCGCCGAAGGGGTCGCCGCCCGGCCAGGCGAAGGAGTGCCAGTAGGCGACGGCGAAGCGCAGATGGTCTTCCAGCCGCTTGCCGGCCACCACCTCATCGGGATTGTAGAAGCGGTAGGCCAGCGGATTCGTCGAATCCGGCCCCTCATATTTGATCTTCTGGATGTCGCCGAAAAATCCGCTGCTCATGATTTCTGTCCTCTCTCGAATGGTTCGCCCTGATTACCTCAGGTAATTCGCCTTGATTACCTCAGGCGTAATTGGTTTCGGTCTGCCGTGGGGTGAAAAGGGTCGTGTCAAAGCCACTCAACGAAGGAGACAGACCATGACCGACCTCAACAAAATCGCCGAAGGCTATATCACCGCCTGGAACGAAAGCGATGCCGGCCGCCGCGCCGAATTGCTGAAGGCGACCTTCACCGAAGACGTCAGCTATCGCGATCCGCTGATGCAGGGCGACGGCCATGACGGCGTCGCGGCGCTGATCGACGGCGTACAGCAGCGCTTTGCCGGCTTCCGGTTCTCGCTGAAGGGCACGCCGGACGGCTTCGCCAACAAGATCCGCTTTTCCTGGACCCTCGGTCCTGAGGGCGTTCCTTCGGTCATCGAAGGCACCGACATCGGCATCATCGAAAACGGCCGCCTGAAGAGCGTCACCGGCTTCCTCGACAAGGTTCCTGCGCAGTGAGGCTAGCTGGGTAAGGGAGGCGCCAGGCACCCCCCTCTGGCCTGCCGGCCATCTCCCCCTCAAGGGGGGAGATTGGCTGTAATTCATGCCTTCGCCAATCTCCAAAGCGGCAATAGAGAACGGGGCGCCAAAGTTTTCAATCTCCCCCCTTGAGGGGGAGATGCCCGGCAGGGCAGAGGGGAGCGCCTCGCGCGTACTCACGCGGTTACAGCCCTGATCGCCGGATACAGCGCCCGGTAGCGGTGGTGGGCATCGGCATAGGCGCCGCCGAGCCCGGCATCCGGTTCGATCGTGGCATCCGTCCTTGGCGCGGAACAGACGGCCAGCGGATCGGCGCCGGTCGCCGCTATCAGGCCGAGCCTGGCGGCACCGAAGGCGGCGCCGAAATCGCCGTCGGCGGGAATATCCACCGGCACTTGCAGCGCGGTGGCGATCGATTTCAGCCAGTAGCGCGAGCGTGAGCCGCCGCCGATCGCCGTCACCCGCGTCAATGTGGTGCCGGCTGTCTTCAGGGCTTCCAGACTGTCACGGAAGGCGAAGGCGACGCCTTCGAGCACCGCCTGCGTCATCACCGCCCGGCTCGATTCATGCGCCAGCCCGGTGAAAGAACCGCGAATGGCGGAATCATTGTGCGGCGTGCGCTCGCCCGAGAGATAGGGCAGGAAGGACACGCCGGTCGGCGCCTTCAGCGTATCGCCGAGTTCAGCGGTCAGTTCGCCAGCCCCCTTTCCGGTGATCTCCGACAGCCAGTTGAGCGAATCGGTCGCCGACAGGATGACGCCCATCTGGTGCCAGGTGTCGGGCAGCGCGTGGCAGAACGTGTGAACGGCACTTGCCGGGTTGGGCAGATAGGATGCGTTGGCGGCAAACAGCACGCCCGACGTGCCAAGCGAGACAAAGGCATGACCGGCGCCGACCGTGCCCATGCCGCAGGCCGAGGCTGCATTGTCGCCGGCGCCACCGGCAACCGGGATGCCGGCCTCGACCCCCCATTTCGACGCCAATTCGGCGCGCAAACCACCGGCCTTCTCAGTGCCCTCGACCAGGGAGGGCATCTGCTTCTCGTCGAGCGACGTTGCCGCCAGCAATTCGGCCGACCAGCGGCGCTTGCCGACATCGAGCCAGGACGTGCCGGCCGAGTCTGACATTTCGGAAATGTGCTCGCCGGTCAGCCAAAGCCGCAAAAAGTCCTTTGGCAGCAGCACCTTGGTCACTTTGGCGAAGACGGCGGGCTCGTTGTTCTTCACCCAGGCGAGCTTGGGCGCGGTGAAGCCGGGGAAAACGATGTTGCCGGTGAGCTTGCGGAAGCGTGGATCGGCGTCGAGCACTGCTGCCTCGGCATGGCTGCGCGTGTCGTTCCACAAGATGCAGGGGCGCAGCACTTTATCAGCCGAATCGAGCAAGGTCGCGCCGTGCATCTGACCGGACAGGCCAATGCCTTTCACCGCCGCGAATTGCCTAGGATGGGAAGCCTTGAGTTCGCCGATCGCGTCTTCGCAGGCGCGTATCCAGTGGGACGGATCCTGTTCGGACCAGCCGGGATGCGGCCGCGAAATGTCAAGCGAGCCATGGCCGGAGCCGACGACGGTCTGTCCGGCATCGATCAGCAGCGCCTTGACGCCCGACGTGCCCAGGTCGAGGCCGAGATACATGTCATCCTCCCATGCCATTTATTTTTTTCGGGTCTCGAAAAAATCTGGCTGAGCCAGTTTTTAAGGCAAGATCGGCTTGCGGTCAATTCTCTGACAAATCGGCCGCGCGTCGCGCAAGCAGCGCCGACAACGGACTGTCCGGCCGCGCCATCGAACGCTCGGCCGTGAGCGCCCCGGCGAGCGCGCGGTCACTGGCCCGCAAGGCCGCTTCGATCAGCGTCAGGTCGATGACGTCGCGCTGCGCGTGGCTGCCGCCGAAGCGGTTGGCGATCGCCCGGATCGGCCGGATCAGGTGCATGGCATCAGCGTATTTGGCCTCGCCGAAGGCCTTGATCGCCAGCGTCAGCGGATGGCCGACATCGCGCGTGAAAGCGGCGTTGTCGCCGCTGCCACTCATCGCCCGGCGCTGCGCCTCGAGCAAGGCAAGGGCGAGTCCGTCGAGGCCGGCGCCGACGAAAGCCATCATCGCATGCGCATCGTTGAAGGCATAATCGCCGGCGCCGGCCTTGGGCCAATTGGCGGCGAGTGCCGTCCAGCGGTCGCCGACATCAACGCCGCCGAGATGCAGCCGCCATAGCAGTGCCGACGCATCGACCATGTTCAGCGCCATCGCCGATGGCGTGCCATAGATCGGTCCGTCATAGAGTGCCAGCACCTGGTCGATCTCGCTGAGATCGTAGTGGAACAGCGCCAGGTGCCACCAATTGTGCACCTGCAGGAAGCTTTCCTTTGTCCAGGCTTCGGGATTGGCGCGCATCCAGGCGATACCGTCCCTTTGCCGGCTTTGCATCTCCATGACATGCGCGACCGCATGCTGCGCCCAGCCATCGCGCGGCTCGATCTCGACCGCCGTTCGGCCAAGCTTTTCGGCCCTGGTATAATCGCCCATTTCCTCCAGCCCGAAGGCCTGCATACCGAGGATGGCGTGGTAGCCCGGCATGCCGCTTTGCCAGGACGGCAAAGCGCGGGCGATGCGGTCGCGCAGCATGCGGGCATTGCCGGTGAAGAAATCGATCTGGTGCCCGACCTGCAGCGCCAGCGCGTCGAGCGGGGTCTCGATGGCGACATCCTCGAGGATCCTGGCGGCGTCGTGCCAACGTCCATTGGCGAGGTGGCCAAGGGCCAGGACATGCGCCTTCTCGCGGGTCGTCGCGGCAAGCGGCAGCGCCGCCTCATGGCAAGCCCTGGCCACCGCCGTCGCGTCACGCTCGGTGGCGAGGCCGAAGAGATAGCCTTTGAAGACATGCGCCATGACGAAACCGGGATCCGCCGATATGGCACGGTCGATGGAGGCGACGGGATCGCCTATGAAGCACAGCAGTTCACGCACGGCCTGGCTGTAGGGTGTGAACCCGGCTTCGGTGGCGCCCGAAAATGTCAGGCCGAATGCATCCCTGATTGCCATGCAATGTCCTTTGATCGGTCTCCGATCCTTCGGCCCAAGGCGATGTCCCTAATTGCCCGAACGCATCGCCACCGTGGCGATGCCGGCGCCGACCAGCAGCGAGCCGCCGGTGCGGTTGAAGATGCGGATCGCCTCGGGATTGCGCACGACATTGCGGGCGCGCGCCGCGATCAGCGCGTAGCCGAAGGCATTGGCGAAGGCGAGCGCCAGGAAAGTCGTCTCGAAGATCAGCATCTGCGTCCAGAAGTCGGCATGCCGGTCCAGGAACTGCGGCAGGAAGGCAACGAAGAAGGTGATGCTTTTCGGGTTGAGCGCGGTGACCAGCCAGGCATGCGCCATCATCCTGGCCGAAGACACCACGTCGGTGCGCGGCTCGGCCTTCAACGCGCCGCCGGCGCGGAACAGCTTTACGCCGAGATAGATCAGATAGCCGGCGCCGATCAGCTTCAGGATGGTGAAGACGGTTGCCGAAGCGGCGAGCAGCGCGCCGATGCCGAGCATCGACAAGGTCATGGCGGTGAAGTCGCCGAGCGCCACGCCAACCGCCATCGGCAAGGCGGTGCGCCAGCCCTGGCCAAGCGCATAGGACACGACCAGCAGGATGGTCGGACCCGGAATGATGAGCAGGATGGACGACGCGGCGGCGAAAGCGGCCCAGTTCTCGAAGGACATGTCTGTCTCCCTTGGGTTAAGGAAAAGGATAAATCCTCAGCCCAGGGGGAATGTAAAGAGGCCTGTTCGTTGTTTTTGGTGCGATTCCGGACGGCAACCGCCGCGCCGGAATTGCCGCAATATCAATTGCGCCAAAGGCAGGTCGGCGTCAGTTCGCGCCGCCCGGCGTGCTCACGATATCGGCCAGGCTGACATCGGCACCGAGAACCAATGCTGCCGCGGCAATGGCGGCGGCAAAAAGCGTGATGTCGGTTTTTAATGTCTTGCACATGGAAGCCCCTCGCTGATCGCCAGATGGGTAAGCCAGATGGGTAAGAAAGGCTGCTGCCGGGATTATGACCCGACCTGGGTCTTTTTGTGCAGGAACACTCGGTTGACGCTCGGCCAGGACGGCCCGATGCCGCCAGGGCAGGCGCAAATCCAGGCAGCGCAAGGCATTCACGCTTTATCAACCATGAATGATGAAAATGCCCGCGATCCGGCCGGACCGTGCTTCCCGCCGACAGCGTAGGGTTTGGGTATATGCGTGAGTTGCCGCAAGGTCTGATGCCGCCACGAAACGGCGACGCAATCGAAACCGATCATCGTCCTTCCCGCCGCGCCGTCCTGTCCGGGGCAGGCGCGCTGGCGCTGCTCAGCGCCGCCGGTTGCTCGACGTCCGGCGGAATGCCGGCGCTGGAACTGGACAATACGGTCACCGGTTCCGTGCCGCCGATGCGGCCGGCGATCAGCGTCGACAAGAACATCACCAGCCCGGACCTGATGTACGCCGCTCTGACGGACAACGGATTCAACGTGCCTGAAGTGCCGTATCTCAAGGTCAAGCCGGAATTCCGCCGCCAGATCGTCGTCGACACGACCGGCGAGGCGCCCGGCACCATCGTCGTCCATCTCAAGGAGCGCATGCTCTATCTCGTCCAGCCGGGCGGCGACGCCATCCGCTACGGCGTCGGCATCGGCAAGGACGGCTTCCGCTGGTCCGGCCGCGCCAACATCCAGTATGGCAGGCAATGGCCGACCTGGACGCCGCCGCCGGAGATGATCCAGCGCAAGCCCGAACTGGTGAAGTGGCAGGGCGGCCAGCCCGGCGGCCTCACCAACCCGCTCGGAGCGCGCGCGCTCTACATCTACCAGGACGGCAAGGACACCGGCTACCGCATCCACGGCTCGCCCGAATGGTGGAGCATCGGCCAGGCGATGTCGTCCGGCTGCGTGCGCCTGATCAACCAGGACATTATCGACCTCTACAGCCGCGTTTCGAAGAAAAACCCGGTCGTCGTCATCTGATCGTTTTGGGCGGCCCGGACGGCCGCCTCTATCTTCCTGTTCGAGCACGATCTCTGGATAAACGGAACCCGTTTGTCCGGGAAAACCGGTTTCCGCTTTTCGGGATCATGCTCGCGACTCTCCCGTTGCACGATGCGGCAAGACAGGCCAAGGTGCCTTGAAAACCATCGCTCGGGAGACGTCAGGAATGGCCGGAACTTTTGTCATCGCGCAAGGCGGCGGCCCGACCGCCGTCATCAACCAGACGGTGGTTGGCGCCACGCTGGAGATCCGCAAGCGGCATCCGGGCGCCAAGGTCCTGGGTTCCATCCATGGCGTGCGCGGCATCCGCGACGGCAATTATGTCGACCTCTCGGCCATCCCCGAGGATCGGCTGCGGCTGATTGCCGGAACGCCGAGCGCCGCCCTTGGCTCGACGCGCGACAAGCCGGACGCCGCCTATTGCGACGTGATCCTCAACGGCCTGAAGAAAGCCGGCGCCGACGCCTTCATCTATATCGGCGGCAACGACACATCGGGCACGCAGCAGATCCTGACCGATGCCGCCGGCGGCTCCATGGCTTTCGTCCATGCGCCCAAGACCATCGACAATGATCTGGAGGAAAACGACCATACGCCGGGCTTCATCTCGGCGGCCGAGTTCGTCGCCGGCGCCTTCCTCTCCGTCGATCTCGATTTTCGTGCGCTTCCTGGCATCTATGTCGGCATCGTCATGGGCCGGCATGCCGGTTTTCTCACCGCGGCGGCGGCCGCCTGGCAGCTCGATCCCGACAGCGGTCCGCATCTGGTCTATGTGCCGGAGCGGCCGTTCTCCGCCGCCGGCTTCATCGATGATGTGCGCGCCACGCTCGACCGCCACAAGCGCTGCATCGTTGCCGTGTCGGAAGGGGTGAGCACCGCCGACGGCAAGGCGCTGGTCGAAAGCCTGGTGCCGCCGGAGAAGCTCGAGCGCGACGCGCATGGCAACGTCAAGCTGTCGGGCAGCGACCTGCCGGCAGCGCTTGAGCGCGCGCTGGCCGAAGGCTTGCCGGGCAAGCGGGCACGCGTCGATGCGCTCGGCTACATGCCGCGCGGCTATGTCGGCGCCATCAGCGCCGTCGACGCGCAGGAGGCGTTCGATGCCGGCGCCTTCGCCGTCTCCGTCGCCGAACAGGGCGGCGGCTCGGTGGCGCTGCAATATGATGGGAAAAAGACGGTGCTGAAGAAGGTGCCGCTGAAGAACGTCGCCGGCAAGACCCGCCACATGCCTGACGATTTCATGAAGCCCGACGTCAACCAGCTGTCCGAGGCCGGCATGGCCTATCTGAAGCGGCTGGTGCCGGAAAAGTACAAGGTCGGGAAGCCCTTCGTTTGATGTCAGGCTCACACCTGATGCCGGGCTCCCTTGTAATGCCGGAATGGTTCAGCAAGAGCATCGTCGACGACAGGACGACGATGCTGACCGAGCCGTTCGTGCATGACTATGTGCGTGCCAACATCTGGCATCTGCGCGGCCGCGACGCCGACCTTTTGGTCGACACCGGCATGGGCATCTGTCCGCTTGCGCCGCAGATCGAAACGCCTCGGGGCAAGCCGCTGCTGGTGGTCGCCACGCATATCCATCTCGACCATGTCGGCTCGCTGCACGAATTTCCGTGGCGGGCCGGGCCGAGGATGAGCGCGGCGCAATTCGAGAGCATGGATGAGGCGGCGACCTATGCCTACATGTTCCATGACCTCGAAGGCGCCGTGTCGAAACTGCCGGCGCCGGGCTGGAAAGCCGCCGACTACAAAATCCCCTCGGCTCCGCTGACGCGGACGCTTGACGAGGGCGATGTGGTCGATCTCGGCGACCGGCAATTCCGCGTGCTGCATCTGCCCGGACATTCGCCGGATTCGATCGCGCTGTTCGACGAGGCCGACGGGCTGTTTTTCAGCGGCGACGCCATCTACGACGACACGCTGATCGACTCGCTGCCGGATTCCGATCGGGCCGCCTATGTCAGCACCATGCAGCGCCTGCTCGACCTGCCGATCCGCATCGGCCATGGCGGCCACGGGCCGAGCTTCGACGGCAAGCGTATGCGTGAGATCGCGACCGACTACCTGCGCCGGCATGACGATCCGTAAGCGCTCCCTGAATTAAATCTTCGTAAGGTCGGCCAAAAACCCTAATTCGGGCCGATCGGCACCCTAGATAGACTGGTGTCGATCCGGCCGGCCGCCATGTACGGCGAGACAGGCAATCCGGTCGTCGACACGCCGGCGGGCGCTCCTCCCAAGGTGCCCGCGGCGCCGGATCAACCCTCGCCCGGACAGAACGACCATGTCACCTCTTGGTATTCTTCGTAGGCATCGCGTCGCCGCCCTGCTGGGCGCTGCGCTGATCATCTCCCCCGTCGTCGTCTCCTTCGCCCAGAGCGCGAACACCACCGGCGTCAGCAAAATTGTCGCGACAACCCAGACCCCGGTTGCCGGCATCACCGCTCCCAATGGCTCGTTCGCGCCGATCGTGGCGGCCGACAAGCCGGCAGTGGTCACGGTCACCAGCATCATGAAGGGGCAGCCGGCAAATGACGACGACGGCATGCCTCTCGGCAACTCGCCGTTCGACCAGTATTTCCACCAGTTCTTCGGTGACCAGGGCATGCCCGCTCCGCAGACGCCGCCGCAGCAGGCGCAACGGGCCGAAGCGCTCGGTTCCGGCTTCATCGTCACAGCCGACGGCTCCGTCGTCACCAACAACCACGTCGTCGACGGCGCCTCTTCGATCAAGGTGACGCTCGATGACGGCACCGAACTTCCCGCCAAGCTTGTCGGCCGCGACGCCAAGAACGACCTTGCCGTGCTCAAGATCAAATCCGACAAGCCCTTGCCGACGGTCAAATGGGGCGATTCCGACAGGCTGATGACCGGCGACCAGGTGCTGGCGATCGGCAATCCGTTCGGCATCGGCACCACGGTCACCGCCGGCATCGTTTCGGCACGCGGCCGCGACCTGCATAGCGGCCCGTTCGACGACTTCATCCAGATCGACGCGCCGATCAACCATGGCAATTCCGGTGGCCCGCTTGTGGATGTGAACGGCAATGTCGTCGGCATCAACACGGCGATCTATTCGCCCAATGGCGGCAGTGTCGGCGTCGGCTTCGCCATCCCGTCGGACCAGGCGCAAAAGGTCGTCGCCAAGCTGATGAAGGACGGTTCAATCCAGTACGGCTATCTCGGCGTCGATATCCAGTCGGTGACGCCCGACGTGGCAAGCGCCATCGGGCTCGATCATGCCGGCGGCGCGCTGGTCTCCAAGGTCAATGACAGCTCGCCCGCCGCCAGCGCCGGCGTCGAGGCCGGCGACGTCATCACCGGCTTCGCCGGCCAGGATGTGAAAGAGCCCAAGGATCTGTCGCGCGCCGTCGCCGATGTCGCGCCCGGCGCCAAGGAAACGCTTGACGTCTGGCGCAAGGGCAAGGCCATGCAGATTTCTGTCGAAGTCGGGCAAAACAGCGACGATGTGAAGACGGCATCGGCCGGTGACTCCGGCGCGCCGAGCGCCGGGCAGGGCTCGCGCGCGCCGGCGATCGGCCTTGGCCTGATGGACATCACGCCCGACATTCGCCAGGAAATGAACCTCGCCGGCAATGAGCATGGCGCTGTGGTTGCGCGCGTCAATCCCGACAAGGCGGCCGCCGCTGCCGGCATCCAGCCCGGCGACATCATCGTCGCCGTCAACCAGGCCCCGGTGAAGAGCGCCAGGCAGGTCACGCAGGCGATCGCGCAGGCCAGCAGATCGGGCCGCAAGTCGGTGCTGCTTTTGGTCGAACGCGACGGCGGCCAACTCTATGTCGCCGTGCCGTTCGCCAATGGCTAAGCCGCGAGGTGATGCCATGAATGCCGTGTGGCGGGCTTGTCGGTGACAGGCCCGCTACATTTCCTGGAATTGCTCTAAAGTTTGCGCAGCGCCACTTCCTCGACCAGATGGTCGGCGCCCTTGCGCAGGATGAGGTCGGCGCGGGCGCGTGTCGGCAGGATGTTCTCGCGCAAATTCTTCAGATTGATGTTGGACCAGAGGCCTTCGGCGATGGCGCGCGCCGCTTCCTCCGAAAGCTGCGAGTAGCGGTGGAAGAACGAGTCCGGATTGCGGAAGGCGGTCTCGCGCAGCCGCATGAAGCGCGAGATATACCACTCATGGATCAGCTTCTCGTCGGCATCGATATAGATGGCGAAGTCGAAAAAGTCGGACAGGAAGGGCACGATCTTGCCGTCCTGCGGCAGCTTGCCCGGCTGCAGGACATTGATGCCTTCGAAGATCAGGATGTCGGGCCGGTCGATGGTGACGAACTCGCCGGGAATGACGTCATAGGTGAGGTGCGAATAGACCGGCGCGCGGATATCGGGCAGCCCCGACTTGATGCCTGAGAGGAAACGCAGCAGCGCGCCGACATCGTAGCTGTCGGGAAAGCCCTTGCGTTCCATCAGGTTCTCGCGGCGCAGCACCTCGTTGGGCAGCAGAAAACCGTCGGTGGTGATGAGATCGACCTTGGGGCTCGACGGCCAGCGCGCCAGAAGCTCCTTCAGCACACGCGCGGTGGTCGATTTGCCGACGGCGACGGAGCCGGCGATGCCGATGATGAACGGCGTCTTGACGATATCGACGGCGTTGAAGAAAGCCTGGCGCTGCCGGAACAAGAGCTGGCTCGCCTCGACATGGGCGGACAGAAGCCGCGACAGCGACAGATAGATGCGCTTGACCTCCTCGAGGTCGACCGGGTCGTTGAGCGAACGCAAGCGGCGGAACTCGTCCTCGCTCAGCGTCAGTGGCGTGTCGGCGCGGAATCGCGACCATTGCTCGGCCGAAAAGAAACGAAAGGGGGAATATTTCTCGGTTGGCGCGAGCTGGTCCATCGAGATACCTGCCCTCCCTCGCGGTCAGCCCTTGGGCCGTGACGCCTTCTCGGCGATGCCCGAACGCCCGGTGCGGCTTTCGAGCTCCTTGAGCACGTCGCTCAACGGAACACCCGAGAGGCCGAGAACGACGAGCCAATGATATATAAGATCGGCACTTTCGGAAACGAGGCCCTGTCTGTCGCCCTTGACGGCGGCAATCACCATCTCGACCGCCTCCTCGCCGAGTTTCTGGGCCGCCTTGTCGATGCCGCGCGCGAACAGTTTCGCCGTCCAGGAATCCGGGTCGCCGGAATGGGCGCGGTCCCTGATGATGGTCTCCAGATCGGAGAACGAAAATTCAGCCATGGCGCCTGGGCCCTTTTCTTAGAACGGTTCACCATTTCACGGAAACGATGAACCGCTCTAACTCTTTGTTTTGACGCAATTCCGGACGGAAAACCGCTCACACTTTTCCTGAATTGCTCCAGCCGGACAGGCTCTAGGGCCGATCGCCCGAGGAGTCCAGCCGCATCGGCAGGCCCGCTGCGGCCATATGCCCCTTGGCCTGCGCTATGGTGTAGGTGCCAAAATGGAAGATGGAGGCGGCCAGCACCGCGCCGGCGTGGCCGTCGCGAATGCCTTCGACCAGGTGATCCAGCGTGCCGACGCCGCCCGAAGCGATGACTGGCGCGCGCACCGCGTCAGCGATCGCACGCGTCAGAGCGATGTCGTAGCCGGCCTTGGTGCCGTCGCGGTCCATCGACGTCAGCAGGATCTCGCCGGCGCCGCGATCGACCATTTGACGCGCGAATTCGACCGCGTCGATGCCGGTCTTCTCGCGTCCGCCATGGGTGAAGATTTCCCATAGGTCGGCCTCGCCGGTGCCGGACACCTTCTTGGCGTCGATGGCGACAACGATGCATTGATTGCCGAACTTGTCGGCGGCTTCGGCGACGAAATCCGGGTTCTTCACCGCCGCCGTGTTGATCGACACCTTGTCGGCGCCCGCCAGAAGCAGCTTCCTGATGTCGGCGACCTCGCGCACGCCGCCGCCGACGGTCAGCGGCATGAAGCACTGCTCGGCGGTGCGGGCGATGACATCGAAGATGGTTTCACGGTTGTCGGACGAGGCGGTGATGTCGAGAAAGCAGAGCTCGTCGGCACCGGCGGCGTCATAGGCCTTGGCCGCCTCGACCGGGTCGCCGGCGTCGATGAGGTCGACGAAATTGACGCCCTTGACGACACGGCCGTCCTTGACGTCGAGGCACGGGATGACACGGGCTTTCAGCATCAGCGGCCCTCTATCGTGGCGATGAGATCGTTGAGCAGCTCGCCGACCAGCGGCGGGACGTCGCCCTGCGCGTCGAAGGCCGGATCGTAGGCGGAAACGGTGATGCCGACGATCGGCACCGCCAGGGCCATGGCGCAGGCCGCGTCGCGCAACTGCTCCGGGCTTGGCCCGCCTGACGTGATGTATCGATTGGCCTGAAGTTCCTTGGGATCGTGCACGTCGAGATCGAGATGCATGTGCACGCTTTTGGCGCCTGCGGCCTTCAGCCTTGCGGTTGCCGGCCCCACGGCGGGACATTCGGTGCGGACCACCGGCAAGGTCTTGAGGAGCTTTTCCTCGGCCGGATCGAGATCGCGGGCATTGACAAGCACACAGCGTGACGGGTCGATCGGTTTGAAACCTGGAATGGCCGCTGCCATCGGACGCCAGCACAGGCCGAGCACGGTCGCCAGCGCCATGCCGTCGAGAAAGCCATATACCGAGGTCTCGGGCGTGTTGAGATCGCCATGCTGGTCGGCCCAGATGATCGCATCGGCACCCTCGCCGGCGACCGCGCCGGCTGATGTCAGGCAGTTTCCGGCCAGCACGATGGGGAACCGTCCCCTGTCGATGGCAATCCGGACCTCGCCCGAGACGGCATTGCAGACGGCAAAACCGGTGGCGATCTCGCGTTCCTGGTCGTCACCGACCCTGCCGATATCCGCGACCGCGACCTCGTGGCCGGCAATGGTCAGGGCGTCGACCAGACCGCCTGCAATCAGCGCATCCGGGCCCTGGCCCATGCCGCCGTGATAGTGGCCGCTGTCATAGGAGGCCAGGATGATGGTGATCTTCACGATTTCGCCTCCGGGCGACCCTGCAGGATCGCCAGCGCCTCGGCCGGATCGATGCGGCCGTCATAGAGCGCGCGGCCCGAAATGGCGCCCTCGAGCTTCTGCGCGTCGGGCATGGTCATGCGCACGATGTCGGCGATCGAGGCGAGGCCGCCCGAAGCGATAACCGGAATCGATACGGCCTCGGCCAGGTCGATGGTGGCGTCCCAGTTGATGCCGGTCAGCACGCCGTCGCGATCGATGTCGGTGTAGATGATGGCGGCCACACCGGCGCCCTCGAATTTCCTGGCCAGTTCGATGACGCCGAGGCTCGACGCCTCGGCCCAGCCCTCGACCGCCACCTTGCCGCCCTTGGCGTCGATGCCTACGGCCACCTTGCCCGGGAAAGCCTTGCAGGCCTGCCGGACCAGGTCGGGATCGCGCACCGCTACCGTGCCGAGGATGACCCGGGCCAGCCCCCGGTCGAGCCAGTCCTCGATCTGCGCCAGCGTGCGGATGCCGCCGCCGAGCTGAACCGGGTTCTTCGTCGCCTTGAGGATGGCGCCGACCGCCGCGCTGTTGACGCTCTGGCCTTTGAAGGCGCCGTTGAGGTCGACGACATGCAGCCATTCGAAGCCCTGGTCCTCGAAGGCTTTTGCCTGCGCGGCCGGATCATCATTGTAGATGGTCGCGGTCGCCATATCGCCGTGCTTCAGGCGCACGCATTGGCCGTCCTTGAGGTCGATGGCAGGAAACAGGATCACGATTCAGGCGCCCTTCTTGCTCATGCTCTAGGGCCTCCAGCGCAGGAAATTGGTTATCAGCGCCAGCCCCAGCGCCTGGCTCTTTTCGGGATGAAACTGCGTGCCGACGAGATTGTCGCGGCCAACGGCGGCGGTCACCGGACCACCGTAGTCGGCGACTGCCAGAACCTCGGCCGGCTTTTTCGCGTCGAGATGGTAGGAATGGACGAAATAGGCGTGCAGCCCCTCCGGTCCGGTCGGAATGCCGGCAAACAGCGGGTGCTGGCGTCGGAGCTCGATCGTGTTCCAGCCGATCTGCGGGATTTTCAGCGCAGGATCGGTGGGCGCGATCTCCTTGACGTCGCCCGAGATCCAGCCAAAGCCATGGGTGACGGTCTTTTCCAGGCCGCGCTCAGACATCAACTGCATGCCGACGCAGATGCCGAGGAAAGGCCGGCCCCTGGCGATCGCGACGTCTTCGACCGCTTCCCACATGCCGTCGACGGCGCGCAGACCGGCCGCGCAGTCGGCATAGGCGCCGACGCCGGGCAGGACGATGCGGTCGGCCGTGCGCACCCGGTCGGCATCGGCTGTCAGGTCGATTTCGGCCGATATGCCGGCTTCGCGCGCGGCGCGCTCGAAGGCCTTGGTGGCCGAGCGCAGATTGCCCGAGCCGTAGTCGATGATTGCTACCCGCATGTCAGGACCGTCCCGGTATGTGGGTCAGGCCCAGCGCCATGCCCGGCTGCGCCGGACGCGCCTGGGCGGCATCCGGAACGATGCGTGGCGGCGGCGTGGTTTTCTCCGCATGCGCCTCGACCTCCAGCGCATAGCGGATGTCGGCCTCGTCGAGCCGGCCTGCCTGAACCACGCCCCATTCATGCCAGCCGCGCCGGCGGAGGGCGGCGATGCGCAGGCCCTGCCCTTCCAGGCCGACATAGAGCGAAACCAGCAGCGACAGCAGCGAACTTGCCAATCCAAGGCCAAGGTTTTGCCCAGCCATCGAAAGCACGCCCATGACGACGAAGGCAAGTCCGGCCTCGATCCACAGCCGGTGCCAGGCGAGCCATATCGGCGGCACCAGCAGGCCGAGCCAGGTGAAGCCGTCGCGGACAAAGGCCGTTGCATCGACCTTCTCGCGGCGGCCGGGCGGTTCCATCACGACATAGGTGGCCATGGCCTATCCCTTCAACGATCCCTTGGTGGAGGGAACCGCGTCCGGCTGGCGCGGGTCGGGTTCGAGCGCGGCACGCAGCGCGCGCGCCACCGCCTTGAAGCAGGTCTCGGCGATGTGGTGGTTGTTGGCGCCATAATGGTTGGTGACATGCAGCGTGATGCCGGCATTCTGGGCCAGCGCCTGGAAGAATTCCCGCACCAGTTCGGTGTCGAAGGTACCGATCTTGGGCGACGAGAAGGACACGTTCCAGACCAGGAACGGCCGACCGGACACGTCGATCGCCGCGCGCGTTAGCGTCTCGTCCATGGCAAGGTCGATCGAGGCATAACGCATGATGCCGCGCCGCTCGCCCAGCGCCTTGGTCAGCGCCTGACCGAGCGCAATGCCGGTGTCCTCGACCGTGTGGTGGTCGTCTATGTGCAGATCGCCCTTGGCCCTCACCGTCATGTCGATCAGCGAATGGCGGGAAAGCTGGTCGAGCATATGATCGAAGAAGCCGACGCCCGTGGCGATATCGGATTTGCCCGAACCGTCGACATGGACCGACACCGAGATGTCGGTTTCCTTGGTCTTGCGGCTGGCTTCGGCGAAACGGGGCGCCATGACCTTGTCCTTGTCTCAGGGTTTCAAAGCTCCGCGGACGAGCTTCGAACATTCCCCGGCTTGAAAACGAAAGCCTTCTATCAGCATGATCCGGCGATTGCCAGTTGCCTCGCACAGAGGTATCGGCCTTGCCGGAGAGGCGATTTGCAATCATTGGTCCCGTGCATACATATGGCCGATAAAATCACTCGTACCGCGCCAATCGCCTTTTGGGATCGCGCTGCTCGGAGCCAATAAATGTCTGATAATCTGACCATGCACGCCACGACCATCGTGACGGTGCGCAAGGGCAACAAGGTTGTGATCGCCGGCGACGGCCAGGTCAGCCTTGGCCAGACCATCATGAAGGGCAATGCCCGCAAAGTGCGCCGCATCGGCAAGGGCGGCAATGTGATCGCCGGTTTCGCCGGCGCCACCGCGGACGCCTTCACGCTGCTGGAACGGCTGGAAGCCAAGCTCGAACAATATCCCGACCAACTGACGCGAGCCTGCGTCGAGCTCGCCAAGGACTGGCGCACCGACCGCTATCTGCGCCGGCTGGAGGCGATGATGCTGGTGGCCGACAAGTCGGTTTCGCTGGCGCTGACCGGCACCGGCGACGTGCTCGAACCCGAACATGGGGTCATGGCCATCGGTTCGGGCGGCAATTACGCGCTGGCCGCTGCTCGGGCGCTGATAGACACCGACAAGGATGCCGAGGAGATCGCCCGCAAGGCGATGCAGATCGCCTCCGACATCTGCGTCTACACCAACAACAATTTCGTCGTCGAAACGCTCGATGCCGCCTGAGAAGGCAGGCCATGATCCCGAAAAGTGGAAGCCGGTTTTCGGAGAAGATCATGGCCAAACAAGACGATAGAGCCTCATCCCGATATCATCGGGATGAAATGGGCTCGCTCTACGATTTTCGGCCGGTGGCTGAAAAAGACCTGCCGATGATCGCCGGCTGGCTCGCAGAACCGCATGTCGCCGAGTGGTGGAACGATCCGGAGACGGAGATCGCCGAGATTCGCGATCATATCGACTCCATTTCGGTCGAGCCGCTGATCGTCGAACTCGACGGCAAGCCGATCGCCTATCTGCAGAGCTACGACCCGCATCTGGAAGACGACCATCCCTATGCCGATCAGCCGTTCGGCACACTCGGCATCGATTTGTCGATCGGCCGGCCGGAGCTGGTCGGCATCGGCCATGGCTCGGCGATCGCCAGACAATTCGTCGAAGATCTGTTTAAGGAAGGCGTGCCCCGCGTCATCATCGACCCCGATCCGGCCAATCTCAGGGCTATCCGCGCATATGAAAAGGCCGGATTCCGGGCCATAGACCGCAGGCAATCGGTCTATGGCGACGTCGTTCTGATGGCGATCGATGCCGATGATGATGAGGGGGAGTAATCAGATGAGCAAGCCGGCGGCGGATGATGGCTATTCGGCCTATGAAGACAGCTGGCGCATGGGTATTCTGCTCGTCCTTTGCCTGCTCATCTTCCAGGCCGGGGCTCTCTATGGGATGGGCCGGACGCCGATCTGCACCTGCGGCTATGTGAAACTCTGGCATGGGGTGGTGAACAGTTCGGAGAATTCCCAGCACATTTCCGACTGGTATACCTTCTCGCACATCATCCACGGCTTCCTGTTCTATGCCTTGGCGAGGTTCCTGTTTCCGCGTTCGCCGATCGGCTTGCGGCTGGCCTTCGCCGTCCTCATCGAGGGGGGCTGGGAATTGCTGGAGAACAGCCCGTTCATCATCGACCGCTACCGCGCCGGCACCATCTCGCTCGATTACTATGGCGACAGCATCATCAATTCGGTGTCCGACACACTGGCCATGGTGCTGGGATTTGTGCTGGCGCGAAGGCTACCTATATGGGTGATCGTCAGCCTCGCCATCCTTTTCGAACTCGGTACCGGCTATCTCATCCGGGACAATCTGACACTCAACGTGATCATGCTGCTGCATCCGTTCGAGGCCATCAAGCAGTGGCAAAGTGGAATTTAGCTATGACGACATTTTCTCCCCGCGAAATCGTTTCGGAACTCGACCGCTTCATCATCGGCCAGAAGGACGCCAAGCGCGCCGTGGCCATCGCCTTGCGCAACCGCTGGCGCCGCCAGCAGCTGGAAGGCCAGATGCGCGAAGAGGTGATGCCGAAGAACATCCTGATGATCGGGCCGACCGGCGTCGGCAAGACCGAAATCTCGCGCCGCCTGGCGCGGCTGGCCGGCGCTCCTTTCGTCAAGGTCGAGGCCACCAAATTCACCGAAGTCGGCTATGTCGGCCGTGACGTCGAGCAGATCATCCGCGATCTCGTCGAGATCGCCATCGGGCTCGTCCGCGAAAAGATGCGCGAGGACGTCAAGGCGCGCGCCCACATCAATGCCGAGGAACGCGTTCTGGAAGCGCTGGTCGGCAAGACCGCCAGCCCGGCAACACGCGACAGCTTTCGCAAGAAGCTGCGCGACGGCGAGCTCGACGACAAGGAGATCGAGATCGAAGTGGCCGACACCGGCAATGGCGGCATGCCCGGCTTCGAGATTCCCGGCATGCCGGGCGCCAATATCGGCGTGCTCAACATCAACGACATGCTGTCGAAGGCGATGGGTGGCAAGAAGACCAAGCTGCGCAAGACGACGGTGAAAGAATCCTACGATCTGCTGGTCGGCGACGAGTCCGACAAGCTGCTCGACCAGGACGAGGTGGTGCGCCGGGCGCTCGATGCCGCGGAAAACGACGGCATCGTCTTCCTCGACGAGATCGACAAGATTGCCGCCAGATCCGACATTTCGGGCGGCCCCTCGCGCGAAGGCGTGCAGCGCGACCTGCTGCCGCTGGTCGAAGGCACCACGGTGGCGACCAAATACGGGCCGTTGAAGACGGATCACATCCTGTTCATCGCCTCTGGCGCGTTCCACGTGTCGAAGCCGTCCGACCTGTTGCCCGAATTGCAGGGCCGCCTGCCGATCCGCGTCGAGCTGCGTGCCTTGGAGAAGCAGGATTTCGTCCGCATCCTGACCGAGACGGAAGCCAGCCTCATCAAGCAATATATCGCGCTGATGAAGACGGAGGGTGTCGACCTGACCTTCACCGACGACGCCATCGATTCGCTGGCCGGCATTGCCGTCGGCCTCAATGACAGCGTCGAGAATATCGGCGCCCGGCGGTTGCAGACGGTGATGGAGCGGGTGCTGGACGAGATTTCCTACGACGCGCCCGACCGCAACGGCACATCGGTCACCATCGACGCCGCCTATGTGGAAAAGCATGTCGGAGACCTCTCGCGAAACACAGATTTGTCGCGATTCATCCTTTAAAGCACGGCGCCGGTTGGTCCGGCGCCGGTTCAGGCAACCCGGCTGAACAATCATGTGTGGCCAGATGGTACCATCTGGCCACCTTTCGTCTTGCCGGGTGAAGGGGCGCTCTCGACTCGAGACGGAGCACTACCCTAGTTTGCCCGCAAGATTGCAGGCGGCGGACGCATGAAAAAACTCATCCCAATCATCCTCAGGCCATTCATTCTCAGGCCAGTCATTCTCGGCTTGACGCTGGCGGCGACGCTGTTCGCGGCCGAGGCGGCGACACTCGTGCCGCCGGGAAACCGCAATGCCGAGCAGCCCGACATTCCCGGCGCCTCGAGCCGGCGCACGCAGGCGACCAACACCACCTTCCAGGCGAAGTACCGCAAAGTTTATGCCTTGCTGCAGAACGACCCCGACCTGCGCGGCAAGATCAAGAAGGCCGCTGCCGCCTATGGCATCGATCCGATGCATATCGTCGGCGCCATTGTTGGCGAGCATACCTACAATGTCGACGCCTATGACCGGCTGCAGACCTACTACGTCAAAGCGATCTCCTACCTCTCCAGCAAGCTGTCTTTCGCCTATGACGGCGAGGACATCACCGATTTCGTGCAGCGGCCGGAATTCAAGAAATGCGCAGGGATGTCGGACAGCTACGACCTGTGGGAATGCCGCGAACAGGTGTGGAACCATGCGTTCCGCGGCAAGAACGTCGGCGGCGAGGACTTTCCCGACGACCGTTTTGGCGCCACCTTCTTCCAGCCCTATTATGCCGGCCAGACTTTCGGGCTCGGCCAGCTCAACCCTTTGACCGCCTTGCAGATGAGCGATCTCGTGCACAAGGTGTCCGGGCTGCCGAAGCTCGATGTCAGCGATCCCAATTCGGTCTACAAGACCATCATGGATCCCGATCTGACGCTGCCTTATGTCGCCGCGACGATCAGGAAATCGATCGATGCCTACAAGAACATTGCCGGCTTCGACATTTCGGGCAATCCCGGGCTAACCGCCACGCTCTACAATGTCGGCAATCCGGAGCAGCGCGCCGATGCGCTGAAGGCGGAGAACGACAGGCGCCATGCCGCCGGCGAGCCGGAAAAACTGCCCGAAGAGAATTATTACGGCTGGCTGGTCAACGACAAGCTGCCGGAGTTGAAGGCGCTGTTCTAGACGCTTCAGGCCGCCAGCAATGATTTCAGCTTGACGGCCTGTGATCCCAACGCCTCCGGCGCGGGCCTGGCCTTCTTGCCGATCAGCATTTCGGCCAGCCGGATGTCGCGGGCGACCGCATTGCCGGGCCCGATGCCGCTGGCGGCGACCAGCCTGCCGTCTTCAGCGAGATGGAAGAGGATGAAGGCGCCATCACCGAGATCGCGGCGTACGTTGTTCTTGCCTTCGTCCGAAAGCCCTGCGATCTGCAGCGACAGGCCATACTGATCCGACCAGAACCATGGCACGGCCGCATGCGCCTTGCCGGCACCGAGCATGTTTTTCGCCGCAAGCGCGCCTTGTTCCTGCGCATTGCGCCAGGCCTCCAGCCGCACACGGCGGCCGCCATAGATGGCAAGCGGAAACGAACAGCAGTCGCCGGCGGCAAAGATGTCGGGATCGCTGCTGCGCAGCTCGGCATCGACGGCGATGCCATTGTCGATGGTCAGGCCGGCTTCTGCCGCGAGCCCGGTCACCGGCACCGCACCGATGCCGATAATGGCGAGGTCGGCTGATATTTCGCGCCCGCCGGCGAGCGTCACGCGCACTTGCCTGCCGTCGTCGGCGATGGACGCAATACCTTGACCACACACGATGTCGACGCCTTCGGCGACATGCGCCTGACGGATGATTGCGGCGATCTCGGCCGGCACGCCGCGCATCAGGATGCGCGGCTGCGCCTCGATGACGGTGACCGCAGCGCCGCGCTTGAGGGCCGCTGCGGCGAGTTCGAGGCCGATGAAGCCGCCGCCGACGACGGCAATGCGGTTGCCGGCCCGGAGATGGCCGCGAATGGCCAGCGCATCGGCAAAGGTCCTGAGATAGACACAGCGCGCGCCAAGGCCAGGCATCGGCAGCTCGCGCGGGGTCGCGCCGGTGGCCAGCAGGAGCTTGTCGTAGGGCAGCACCGAACCGTTGGACAGGCGCACCGTATGCGCCGCGTGATCAATCTTCTCGGCCTGGACGGAATGGATATGCCGGATCGACTTCTCGGCCAGCATCGCATCGCTGGCGATCGCCTTGATTTCCGGCGCGTCTCTGGCCATCGCCTCCTTGGACAGTGGCGGCCGTTCGTAAGGCGGATGCGGCTCGTCGCCGACCAGCGTCACCGGCCCGTCGTAGCAGAGATTGCGCAGCGCAAGTGCTGCCCGCCCGCCGCATTCGCCGGCGCCGATGATGACCATTCCCCGCGCCATCTCCGTCATCCGATCTGGACGAGGACTTTGCCGGCATCGACCTTGACCGGATAGGTTTTCAGGTTGACGCAGACCGGCGCGCCCCTGGCCGCGCCCGTCTTGTAGTTGAAGCGGCCATTGTGCTTGGGGCATTCGATGATGTCGTCCATCACCAGACCGTCGGCGAGATGCACTTTTTCATGCGTGCAAAGCCCGTCCGTGGCGAAATACTCGTCCTCGGGGCTGCGATAGATGGCGAAGGTGCGCCCGCCATGATCGAAGCGCATCACATCCTCTTCGTCGATGTCGTCAGCCGCACAGGCCTCAACCCAGTCGCTCATTCGATCCTCCCGAGAAAAATGGACTCGCCGCGATCATTCCGCCGCGGCGGCGACGGCATCGCTATGGAATTCCTCGCGGTACGGCCTGGCGGTCCGCGGCAGTTCGCGCTTGAGGAAATAGTCCTCGTTGCGCAATTGACGCAGGAAGACCGGGACCATCTCGCGATAGCCGGCCAGGATCGACGGCGTCGGCGCCGGCAGATCGTGCTTGATCAGCTCGTGCAGCTTCGGCAGCGCATGGTAGGGCACCATCGGAAACATGTGATGCTCCACATGGTAGTTCATGTTCCAGTAGATGAAGCGGCTGACCGGGTTCAGGTAGACGGTACGGCTGTTCAGCCTGTGGTCGATGACGTTGTCGGCGAGGCCGCCATGCTGCAGCAGGCCGACCATGACGTGATGCCAGGCGCCGTAGAGCCTGGGCAGGCCGACCAGCATCAGGGGCAGGAACGAGCCGGAATAGAGCGCCAAGGCGATGGTTGCGGCATAGATCGCGGTCCAGATGCGGGCAATACGGATCGCCTTGCCCTGCTCCTGTTCGGGAATGAAGGTCTTTTCGGCGGCGCTGATGTTGCCGGCGGCGTTGCGCAGCATGTCCGACATCGCATGCCAGGCGTCGAGCACACCGACAAAGCCGTGGAGGGCGCGCACCAGGTCCGGCGGCCGCATGACCGAGATTTCCGGGTCACGGCCGACGATGATGGTGTCGGTGTGGTGGCGCGTGTGGCTCCAGCGCCAGGTCACCGGATTGCGCATGATCATGAAGCAGGCGAGCTGATAGACCGCATCATTCATCCACTGCGTGCGGAACGCCGTGCCGTGGCCGCATTCGTGCCAGCGTGAATCGGTCGATGAGCCGTAGAGAACGCCATAGACGAAGAAGAACGGCACGCACCACCAGCTGCCCCAGAACCAGGCGCCGCCGGCGCCGCTGGCGATGAGGGCAGCGAGCCAGATCGCGGTGTCGCGGATCGCCGGCCCGTCGGAGCGCTGCATCAGCTCCTTCATCTGCTTGCGGGGCACGTCGGTGTGATACCACTCGGCCGCCGACAGGCCGTTTTCCACGGCGAGCTTGGCGTCGCGGCCGATCAGGCTGTAGTCACGCCGGGACGGCGCAGTGGTCATGATTGCCTCCTCGGCAGGCACTCGCCCAGGCGACTGCCGGTTACCCCTATGGCACCCAGCGTGAAAATACCGCTTGCCCATGATAGACTCAATATCACAAAGATAGTTTCTATCATTTCCTATCAGAATCATGTATCAACATTTGGCAATCGAACGAGGGCGACCATGGCGAAACGGCCGACCATATCCGATCTGGCGCGCATCTCCGGCGTCAGCGTTGCCACCGTGGACCGCGTGCTTAACAATCGCCTGCCGGTGCGCGAGGAGACCGCGCGGCGCGTCTATGAGACCGCGACCGAGATCGGCTATCACGCGGCCGGCCTGATCAAGCAGCGGATGCGCCATGAACTGCCGGAGTACCGGCTCGGCTTCCTGCTTTTGCGGGGCAACGATGTCTTCTACGGCGATTTCGCAGCGGAGCTCGAACTGGCGGTGTCGCAATCGCAGCGGTTCCGTGGCGTCGCGACCATCGACTTCGCCAGTTCCCTGGTCCCCGACGAGATCGCCGCCCAGATGCGCAGGCTGGCGGCAAAATCGAGGGCCATCGCCGTTGTCGGCCCGGACCATCCGACCCTGACGGCGGTGGTCGAAGCGCTGAAGGCGAAGGGGCAACCGGTCTTCTCGCTGTTGTCCGACTTTGCCGCCGGTATCCGCGAGGGCTATGTCGGCCTCGACAACCGCAAGGTCGGTCGTACCGCGGCCTGGATGATCGCCAGGGCGGCGCGGCAGCCCGGCAAGGTCGCTCTCTTCGTCGGCAGCCATCGCTTCCATGGCCACGAATTGCGCGAGATCGGCTTCCGTTCTTTCTTTCGCGAGCATGCACCCGACTTCAGCGTGCTGGAAACGCTGGTCAATCTGGAGGCAAACCAGGTGACCCATGATGCGATGATCGACCTTCTGGCGCGCTATCCGGATCTTGCGGGCTGCTACGTCGCGGGCGGCGGCATGGAAGGCGCGGTCTCGGCGCTGCGGGCGGCAAGGCCGGTAAATATGCCTGTGGTCGTCTGCAACGAGATCAATGCCGAGTCGCGCGCGGCACTCGCCGACAACATCCTTACGATGGTGATCTCCACGCCGCTCGCCGCGCTCTGCCGCGAACTGGTCGATCGGATGGTGCACGCCATCGAAACCGGCGCGGCCAACGCGCCTGGCCAGACCTTCCTGCCCTTCGACATCTATCTGCCGGAAAATATCTGACCTTTGCGGGCGGGAGCAGCCGCCGGAAATGATAGAATCCATCAGGACGATCCGAAAATCCGGCGGCAGGCCGCGGAATCGCCCTTGACGTTCCGCTGGAATGGAATAAATATTTCACCAACTGTACATTTTGGTTCTTTCGTTCCGGAACACCTGTTTCAAACAAAGGGTTTGGCGTTCCAACCCAAGCAGGGCCAGCCCAGGCAGGGAATGCCAACCGGAGCGAAGCGATATCAGGGAGAGATTCCCCGGGGAGATCGGGGATTCCGGATAAATCGGTGCAACCGGACACCAAAAGTGGAGGAGAGATACAATGAAGAAACTGCTTTTGGGCGTCGCCTTCGCGGCGCTGATGAGTTCATCGGCTTTTGCCGCCAAGATCGGCGTCTCGATGGCCAAGTTCGATGACAACTTCCTCACCGTGCTGCGCAATGGCATGATCGCCCAGGCCAAGGGCATGAGCGGCGTCGAGCTGCAGGTCGAAGACGCACAGAACGACGTTGCCAAGCAGCTCGACCAGATCAAGAACTTCGCCGCCTCGGGCGTCGACGCCATCATCGTCAACCCGGTCGACACCTCGGCCACGCAGGCGATGTCCGACGCTGCCGCCGCCGCCAAGATCCCGCTGGTCTACGTCAACCGCGAGCCGGTCAATGTGAACTCGCTGCCCGACAACCAGGCCTTCGTCGCCTCGAACGAAGCCGATTCCGGCACGCTGGAGACCAAGGAAGTCTGCCGTCTGTTCAAGGAAGCCGGCAAGAAGGAAGCCAATGTCTATGTGATCATGGGCGAGCTTTCCAACCAGGCCGCCGTGCAGCGCACCAAGGACATTGAAGAGGTGATCGCTACGCCGGACTGCAGCTTCATCAAGATCATCGACAAGCAGACCTCGAACTGGAACCGCGACGAGGCGCAGAACCTTATGACCAACTGGCTGTCGACCGGCAAGAAGTTCGACGGCGTCATCGCCAACAATGACGAAAGCGCCATCGGCGCCATCCAGGCGATGAAGGCCGCCAACATCGACATGAAGTCGGTTGTCGTCGGTGGCGTCGACGCCACGCAAGATGCGCTTGCCGCCATGCAGGCCGGCGACCTCGACGTAACCGTGTTCCAGGACGCGGCCGGCCAGGGCGCGGGCGCGCTGGACGCGGCGCTGAAACTGTCCAAGGGCGAGAAGGTCGAGCACAAGGTCTACGTGCCGTTCCAGCTGGTGACCCCGGCAAACATCGACAAGTTCCTGAAGAAGAACTGAGCCGCGGACATAGGGAGCGGCGCTCGCGCGCAAAGGCAGCGCCGCTCCCCCTTTCCTCAGCGCCTGACGGCGCTTGAGGCGCGACCGCGGCTGACGGAGGACAGAAGATTGGCACAGACATCTCATGGCGTCGGAGGGCTCACCTACGATGCGAAGAAGCGCGCCTGGCCGGCCGAATTCAACGTTTTCCTGGCGCTCGTCATTCTCGTCGTCATCTTCGAAGCGATCGGCCGCATCTTTCTCGGCGACAGTTTCCTGTTCAACACCCGCAGCGACGTCTCGGGAATCTTCAATGAGGCCCGCCTGCAGATCATCATCCTGCAGGTGTCGATCGTCGGCATCATCGCCATCGGCGTGACACAGGTGATCATTTGCGGCGGCATCGACCTGTCTTCCGGTTCAATTGTCGGTGCGACCGCGATGATCGCCATGAGTTTCGCCCAGGTGGCGACCGTCAACGGCAATCCCAACCCGAAGGCGATGTTCCTGGCGCAAGGCTGGACCGACCTGCCTGTCATCGTGCCGCTGCTGGTGGCGATCGGCTGTGGGCTGCTCGCCGGCCTGGTCAATGGCGCCTTGATCGCCTACACCCGCATTCCGCCCTTCATCGCCACGCTCGGCATGATGGTGACCGCGCGCGGCATCGCCAAATGGTGGTCCAAGGGCCAGCCGATCTCGTTCCCGACCGACAGTTTCGCGGCGATCGGCAAGGGCCTGATGCCCGTCATCATCTTCCTGTCGTTGGCCGTGCTGTTCCAGCTCATCATGAGCTACACACGCTACGGCAAGCACTGTTACGCGATCGGCTCCAACGAGGACGCCGCGCGCATGTCCGGCATCAAGATCGCCAACCACAAGATCCTGGTCTACGTCATCGCCGGCATTCTCGCCTCGCTCGCCGCGGTGGTGCTCTCGTCCAAGAACCTCACCGCCCAGGCCGGCATGGGGGTGATGTATGAACTCGACGCCATCGCCATGGCGGTCATCGGCGGCGTCTCGCTGTCGGGCGGCCGCGGCTCGATCGTCGGCACGGTGATCGGCTCGCTGATCTTCGGCGTCATCATCTCCGGCTTCACCTTCCTGCGCCTCGACGCCTACTATCAGGAGATGGTCAAGGGCGTGATCATCGTCGGTGCGGTCGTTCTCGACCAGTGGCGCCAACGCCTGCGGGCATTGAGGGCTTGACCATGTCAGACATCGTCCTGAAGACCGAAAACCTGACCAAGCGCTATGGCGGCGTGCATGCGCTGGAAGGCGCCAATTTCGAGCTGCGCAAGGGCGAGCATGTCGCCATCATGGGCGACAACGGCGCCGGCAAATCGACCTTCGTGCGCCAGATCACCGCTGTCGAACAACGCACCAGCGGCCAGATCTGGTTCGACGGCAAGGAGGTGAATTTTGCCGGACCAATCGAGGCGCGCACCGCGGGCATCGAGACAGTGTTCCAGAACCTGGCGCTGGCCGATGATCTCGACGTGCCGTCGAACCTGTTCCTCGGCCGCGAAAAGGTGCTGTTCAATCTGGGGCCCTTCTCGATCCTTGACCGCAAATACATGCGTAAAGCGACCGAGGCGGCGCTGGTGCGCACGGCGGTGAAGATCCCCAATCTCTCCAACACCATCCGCCACATGTCGGGCGGCCAGCGCCAGTGCGTGGCGATCGCCCGGACCGCGACCTTCGCCTCCAAGCTGATCATCATGGACGAGCCGACAGCCGCGCTTGGCGTGCAGGAGACGGCACAGGTCGAAAACATCATCCGCACGCTGAAGGACAATGGCGAGCCGTTGATCCTGATCAGCCACAATATGCGCCAGGTGTTCGACCTGTGCGACCGCATCGTGGTGTTCCGGCGCGGCCGCATCGTCGCCAATCTGCGCAAGGAGAACACCGACGGCCAGGACATCGTCTCCTACATCACCGGCGCCAAGACCGGGGAGGCGGAACTCGCGGCTTGAGGCGGGTGGTCGCCCGTTCCGGGACGATCTGCCGCGCCCAGAAAATACCCCAGCCACCTTTCCCTGACAGGAAGGTGCGGACACAACTCTCTCGAACCCATCCCTCAAAGGAAATATCCATGACTGTTCGTTTCGCCCTCCTCGGTGCCGGCCGCATCGGCAAGGTCCACGCCCGCGCCGTCGGCTCCAACCCCGATGCAAAGCTGGTTGCGGTGGCCGATGCCTTCGAGAAGGCAGCGACCGAACTGGCAACGGCCTATGGCGCCGAAGTGCGCAGCATCGACGCCATCGAGAAGGCCAAGGACATCGACGCCGTCGTCATCTGCACGCCGACCGACACCCATGCCGATCTGATCGAGCGTTTCGCCAAGGCCGGCAAGGCGATCTTCTGCGAGAAGCCGATCGACCTCGACGTCAAGCGGGTGGAAAAATGCCTGGCCGTGGTCGAGAAGGCAAAGGCGACGCTGATGGTCGGCTTCAACCGCCGCTTCGACCCGCATTTCGCCGCCGTGCGCAAGGCGATCGACGACGGCGCCATCGGCACGGTCGAGATGGTCACCATCACCTCGCGCGATCCAGGCGCGCCGCCGATCGACTACATCAAGCGCTCGGGCGGCATTTTCCGCGACATGACCATCCATGATTTCGACATGGCGCGCTTCCTGCTCGGCGAGGAGCCGGTCGCGGTCTCCGCGCATGCCTCGGTGCTGGTCGACAAGAAGATTGGCGAGGCCGGCGATTTCGATAGCGTCAGCGTCATCCTGGAGACGGCTTCCGGCAAGCAGGCCGTCATCTCCAATTCGCGCCGCGCCACCTATGGTTACGACCAGCGCATCGAAGTGCATGGCTCGAAGGGCATGATCGCGGCCGAGAACCAGCGGCCGGTGTCGATCGAACTGGCCAATGAGAAGGGCTATACGCGCCCGCCGCTGCACGATTTCTTCATGACCCGCTACCTCGACGCCTATGCCATCGAGATCGCCTCGTTCATCGCCGCCGCGACGTCCGGCAAGAAGGCGGCGCCGAGCGGCGCCGACGGCCTCGTGGCACTGAAGCTGGCGGATGCGGCGCTGAAGTCGGCGACGACTGGCAATACCGTCCGTCTCGACAAGTAAGAACCAGAATCCGGACCGAAACCACAGGAGCAAAGCGATGAGCGCATCTTCCAATCGCAATCATGAGACACGCGCCATCGTCACCGGCGGCGCGCAAGGCATCGGCTTCGCCGTCGCCGAGGCGCTGGCCGACGAGGGCTGCCGAGCGCTGGCGCTCATCGGCCGCTCGCAGGAGAAGGGCGACAAGGCCGTCGCTCATTTCAAGAAGTTGGGTGTCGACGCCATCTTCATCAGCGCCGATGTCTCGAAGGTGGCCGACTGCAAGCGCGCGGTGGCGACCGCGCTCGCGCATTTCGGCACGCTGAACGCGCTGGTCAACGCCGCCGCCACCTCGGCGCGCGGCTCGCTGGTCGAGACCTCGGAAGAGCTTTTCGACCAGATCTTCGACACCAATGTGCGTGGACCCTTCTTCCTGATGCAGGGCCTGGTCGCGCATCTCCTGGAGCGCAAGGCGCCGGGCTCGATCGTCAACGTGCTGTCGATGTCGGCACATACCGGCCAGTCGTTCCTGACGCCCTATTCGACCAGCAAGGGCGCGCTGATGACGCTGACCAAGAACGTCGCCAATGCCTATCGCTACAACCGCATCCGCTGCAACGCCGTGCTGCCCGGCTGGATGGACACCGAGGGCGAGGACATCGTGCAGAAGAAATGGCACGATGCCCCGGACGACTGGCTGGCGAAGGCCGAGGCCGCACAGCCGATGGGCCAGTTGGTGAAACCTGACCAGCTCGCGCGGCTGATCAGCTATATGGTCAGCCCGCAATCTGGCGTCATGACAGGATCGCTGGTCGACTACGACCAGAGCGTTGCCGGGTCGTCGCCGGAGTAGGCGTCGCGCCCTGTTGCTGCAGCATCGACATTCCCGCATAGTTCGTGAGGTGAGAGCCGTCAGGGGGTTGGAATGCTGTGTGTGCCCAGAGATACTAACTGGACTGTCACCGGAGCAAAGGCCCAGCTCTCAGAGGTCATCGAGCGCGCGCAGTCGGCACCGCAGACGATAACCAGAAACGGCAAACCAATCGTGGTTGTCGTCTCGGTCGAAGAATGGCAGCGAAAGACCATGCGCAAGGGTACGCTTGCGCAGTTCCTGCTGAACTCGCCGCTGCGCGGCGCCGATCTCCTTGTATCAGGTACGTGACAAACGCCTCGGCTTCGACTATATGAGCCGCATGATCCACCTGTCCGCCACCTATTGGTACTTTAGCAGCTCGCTGGCGGCGGGAGGATTGCGCTCGATCTGAAGATTGCAGCAACAAGATCCGAACAGCCGCCAGACCTGGCGGCTTTTTTGTTTCAGCCGGCAGGTCTCCCAACAGGAGCAGAAAGCCGTGTTGACCACCACAGACGACCTCCGGGTCAAGGAAATCCGAGAACTGAGCACGCCCGACCAGGTGATGCGGGAGATCCCGCGCACGCTGACGGCGACGCGCACCGTGAGCGCCTCACGCAATGCGATCCACGCTATTTTGAACGGCACCGACGACCGGCTGCTTGTCGTCGTCGGCCCCTGTTCGATCCACGATCCGGTCGCGGCCGTCGACTATGCCAGCCGTCTGGCGGCGCTGCGCGAGACCCTGTCCGACCGGCTCGAGATCGTGATGCGGGTGTATTTCGAGAAGCCGCGCACCACGGTCGGCTGGAAGGGGCTGATCAATGATCCCGACCTCGACGGCAGCTTCAACATCGACAAGGGACTCAGGATGGCGCGCAACGTGCTGTCGGCCGTCAACAATCTCGGCCTGCCGGCGGCGACCGAATTCCTCGACATGACCACGCCGCAATACATTGCCGACCTCGTCGCCTGGGGCGCCATCGGCGCGCGCACCACCGAGAGCCAGATCCATCGCGAGCTGGCCTCGGGCCTGTCCTGCCCGGTCGGCTTCAAGAACGGCACCGACGGCAATCTCAGGATCGCCGGCGAAGCGGTGAAATCCGCCGCCCAGCCGCATCATTTCATGGCGGTGACCAAGGGCGGGCGCAGCGGCATCGCCACCACCACCGGCAATGAGGACTGCCATGTCATCCTGCGCGGCGGCATCCAGCCGAACTATGATGCGGCAAGCGTCGAAGCCGCGAGCGTCGAGCTCGCCCGCATCGGTGTCGCGCCCCGGCTGATGATCGATGTCAGCCACGCCAACTCGAGCAAGAAGCCCGAGAACCAGCCCAAGGTCGCCGCCGACGTGGCGGGCCAGGTGGCGGCGGGCGACGAGCGCATCATCGGCCTGATGATCGAGAGCAATCTCGTCGCCGGCCGGCAGGACGTGGTGCCCGGCAAGCCGCTCGTCTACGGCCAGAGCATCACCGACGGCTGCATCGACTGGACGACCACCGAGACCGTGCTGCACGGCCTTGCCGGGGCTGTCGAATGGCGGCGGTCGGCACGCCGCGCCATGCTGGAAAGCCGCCAGGGCGCTGCCTGATCCGATGACGATGTGGGAAGGGCGGCGCTAGATTACGCCGCCCTCAGCCCTTCCCAAGCGGTGAACACCGAGACCGCAAAGAGCAACAGCCCGGCGGCGCGACCGGCAAGGATGGTCGCCCGCGGATTGGCGATCAGAAGCTTGCGGCTGCGACCGGCTGATATCGCGAGCCCGCCATAGATCGCGGCCTGCGTGATGACCGTCATCAGGCCCATGACGGTCGCCTGCATCCAGATCGGGCCGTAGTCCGGCTTCAGGAACTGCGGATAGACGGCAAGCACGAACAGATAGGCCTTCGGATTGATCAGGCAGGTCACCAGCCCCTGGCGAAACGCTTTCCATGCCGAGCGGCTGCCCACGGGTCCATCGTGACCGACGGTGATGGAGCTGCGCATCAGCGTGATGCCGATGAAGGCCATGTAGGCGGCGCCGGCGATCAGCAGCGGCGTGAACAGGATCGGCACGAAATGCATGAGAAGCCCGACGCCGATCGCCCCGTTCAGCGTGTGCACCATGCCGCCGACCATGATGCCGCCGGTCGCGGCCAGGCCCCTGTCACGGCCGCCGGTCAACGCATTGGCCAGCACGAACAGCATGTCCATGCCCGGAACGGCGATGATGCCGAACAGCAGGATAAAGAAAAGCCAGAGATTTTCCGCGTAGCCCATGTCAGTTGCCTGTCGCCTCGTTCCACCAAGCCGTAGCGGAAGCTGTTGATTTTCAATTCGATAGGCAGTCCTATAGGTCGACCCAACTGACAATGGTGTGTCAGTTGCGGTCGGAGCCGGGTGAGGAAAAATGCGCAAGGCGTCACGCCTGTTCGAGATCATCCAGATCCTGCGGCTGGCGCGGCAGCCGGTGACGGCGGCCATGATCGCCGAGCGGCTGGAAGTGACGATACGGTCGATCTATCGCGATATCGCCGCACTGCAGGCGATGCGCGTGCCGATCGAGGGCGGGCGCGGCATCGGCTACATACTGCGCCCCGGTTTCGACCTGCCGCCGCTGATGTTTTCGATCGAGGAGATGGAGGCGATCGTGCTGTCGCTGGCGCTGCTGGAGCGCACGGGAGACGACGAACTCAAGCAGGCGGCCAAGCGCGTCAGCGGCAAGATCGCCGGCGCGGTGCCGCCGCCGCTGCGCCAGACGTTCGACGCCAATGCGCTGCATGCCTGGGGTTTTGCCGCACCCTCGGCAGGCACGATCGACCTGGCGCTGGTGCGCCGCGCCATCCGCGACGAGGAGAAGCTCGACCTCTCCTATCGCGACGAAGCAGGCCGGACCACGCAACGCATCATCCGGCCGATCGCGCTGATCTACTACGCTGAGTCCGCCAACATCGTCGCCTGGTGCGAACTGCGGGACGCCATCCGCAATTTCCGCAGCGACCGCATCGAGGATTGCCAGCCAACCGGGCTGCACTTCAAGGGCGAAGGCGACCGCCTGCGCCAGATCTGGGTCGATGGCTGGGAGACCCCGGCTCCCAGCGGCTAAGACGAGCGGGCATTACCGCACATCCACCCAGCGCTTTTCCTCGAAGGAGCGCGCCATAGCGTGCACGGTGCGCTCGATTTCCAGACCCTCGGCGAATTCGATGAGGCGCGCCGGCCTGCCGGCGAGCCGCGTCAGCAATTCGTGGCACTCGATGATCTTGAGGTCGTTGAAGCCCAGGCCATGGCCGGGCGCCGGCAGGAAAGCGTCGTAGGGCTTGTGATGCGGCGCCACCAGGATGGTGCGGTAGCCTTGCTCGGTCGGGCGATCCGCGGTGAGATAGAGCTGCAATTCGTTCATCCGCTCCTGGTCGAACAGGATCGACCCTTTCGAGCCGAAGATCTGGATGGCGATGCGGCCCTTGCGGCCCCAGGCCGAGCGGTTGACCTGGAGCGTGCCGGCAATGCCATTTTCCAGATGCATCAAGACGCTGGCTATATCATAGGTGTCGACCGCGCGGCGTCCGCCCGCCGCCAGCTTGCGGTCGGCATAGGGCTTGGCCATGTCGCAGATGACGCTGGCGACGCGGCCGAACAGCACCGAGACCAGCGACAGCGGATGCACGGCGAAATCGTCGAGCGCGCCATAGCCGGAGGCAGCCTCGTGCTTCCAGAAGAACAGCGCCTCGGGATCGGCCATGAAGTCCTCGTCCATCTCGATGCGCAGATGGTTGACCTCGCCGATGATCTTCTCGTCGAGCAGCGCGCCGATGTGACGGATGGCCGGGCTCTGGATGTAGTTGTAGCCCAGGGCAGCGACCTTGCCGGATTTCCTGGCCGCTGCCGCCATCGCCTCGGCTTCGGCAAAGCTCGGCGCCATCGGTTTTTCGCACCAGAGATGCTTGCCGGCCTGGAGGATGGCGATCGCCATTTCCGGATGGAACTGGTTGGGCGTGGTCAGCGAGACGATATCGACGTCCGGATCGTTGACGACGGCACGCCAGTCGCCGGATGCCTTGGCAAAGCCGAACTCGCCCGCCTTGCGCCGGGCCAACTCCTCATTGACCTCGCCCAGATGAACAAGCCTGGGCTTGGCCACGTCGGGAAAGACGGCGCCGACGGCACTCCACGCAATGGCGTGGCATTTGCCCATGAAACCCGTGCCGATAAGACCCACGCCGACCATTTTCCGTTTCCTCCGCTGCCTGAAGCACTGCGTGGATGAATTAGTCCATTTTCTCTCAGAATGGAATGTCTGCCTCATTTTTTATGGCGTTCTTGCGCAGGCTCGCTATGATGGGGCAGAGAGGACGTTTCACGGATGAGCTTGGACGGGCCGACGATGGACGAACGGATACCTCGCGACTTCGAGACGCTGCGCGCCACCATCCTCGACCGGCGCGAAAGCCTGCCGAAGCGCATCGCCCAGATCGCCGCCTACGCGCTCGACAATCCCGACGACATCGCCTTCGGCACCGCCGCCAGCATCGCCGCCTCCGCCGGCGTGCAGCCCTCAACCCTGATCCGCTTTGCCCAGCAGCTCGGTTTCGACGGCTTCACCAGCCTGCAGCAGGTGTTCCGCGAGCGGCTGCGCGAGCGCAACTCGTCCTATGACGAGCGGCTGCAGGCGCTGCGTGCCAAGGCCGAGGGCGGCGCCGGTCACCGGGCGATCTTCGACGGTTTCGTCGCCGCCGCCAGCACCTCGCTCAACGACATTTCGCGCACGCTGGATGACGCGCATCTGGAAGACGCGATTTCGCTGCTGGCGAAGGCGCAGACCATCTATGTCTTGGCCAAGCGCCGCTCCTATCCGGTCGCGACCTATATCGCCTATGCGCTGGGCAAGCTGAAGATCCGTAACCAGCTGATCGAATCGGCCGCCGGCCTGAACGCCGAGATGATCGCCTTCGCCACGCCGGCGGACGCCGTCATCGCCATCTCCTTCTCGCCCTATGCGCCGGCCACCATCGAGGAGGCACGCACCATTTCGGAACAGGGCGTGCCGATCGTCGCCATCACCGACAGCTCGTTTTCGCCGCTCGCCCAGTTCGCCAGGGTCTGGTTCGAGGTTGCCGAGGCGGATTTCGCCGGCTTCCGTTCGCTGTCGGCAACGATGGCGCTGGCCATGGCGCTGACCGTTGGCGTCGGCGAGAAGCGGCGCGATATGGGCCGCAAGCGCAAGGCCTAGGCCTACACCAAAAGGCAATTTTAGGCCGGGGAATGCTCATTCCATATTGACTATGGATTGGAATTATTATTTCATATTCCCGGCACCACGCCGCCGCTCGCGCGTGTTACCCAAACAATGTTGTTCCTGACAACAAGACTGACGGGAGGTTCCAATGAGCGAAGCCGTGGACGCCAGACAGGCGCCGCTCGACGTCATCACCATCGGTCGCGCTTCCGTCGACCTCTATGGCCAGCAGATCGGCTCGCGGCTGGAGGACATCACCTCGTTCGCCAAGTCGGTCGGCGGGTGCCCGGCCAACATTTCGGTCGGCACGGCGAGGCTTGGCCTGCGCTCGGCGCTGCTGACGCGCGTCGGCGACGAGCAGATGGGCCGCTTCATCCGCGAACAGCTGAAGCGCGAAGGCGTCAACACCGACGGGCTGAAGACCGACAAGGAGCGGTTGACCGCCCTGGTGCTGCTTTCGGTCGAGAGCGAAGGCGTGTCGCCGATGATCTTCTACCGCTCGGACTGCGCCGACATGGCGCTGGCCGAAGAGGATATCGATGAGGCGTTTATCGCTTCGGCCCGCGCCATCGTCGTCACCGGCACGCATTTTTCCCGGCCCAACAGCGACGCCGCCCAGCGCAAGGCGATCCGCATCATGAAAGCCAAGGGCGGCAAGGTTGTTTTCGACATCGACTATCGGCCCAATCTGTGGGGCCTTGCCGGACATGCCGAGGGGTTCGAGCGCTATGTCAAATCGGACCGGGTCTCGGCCCAGCTGAAAACGGTGCTGCCCGATTGCGACCTCATCGTCGGCACCGAGGAAGAGATCATGATCGCGTCGGGCGCCGACGACTGCCTGAGCGCGCTGAAGACGATCCGCGCGCTGTCGGCGGCCACCATCGTCTTGAAGCGCGGCGCCATGGGCTGCATCGTCTATGACGGACCGATCAGCGACGATCTCGAGGACGGTGTCGTCGGCAAGGGTTTTCCGATCGAGATCTACAATGTGCTGGGTGCCGGCGACGCCTTCATGTCCGGGTTCCTGCGCGGCTGGCTGGGTGGCGAAGACCATGCGACGGCGGCGACCTGGGCCAATGCGTGCGGTGCCTTTGCCGTGTCGCGGCTGCTTTGCGCCCCGGAATATCCGACCTTCGAGGAGCTGCAGTTCTTCCTCAAGAACGGCAGCAAATACAGGGCGCTGCGCAAGGACGAGGCGATCAACCACATCCATTGGGCGACGACGCGCCGGCGCGACATCCCGTCGCTGATGGCGCTCGCCTGCGACCACCGCGTGCAGCTCGAGGACGTGGCGGCGAAGGCCGGCGCCGATCCGGCGCGCATCCGCGATTTCAAGGTGCTGGCGGTCAAGGCGGCGGCCAAGGTCGCCGCCGGCCGTGACGGCTATGGCATGCTGATCGATGAGAAACATGGCCGCGAGGCGATGTTCGAATTCGCCAGGCATTCCTTCGCCTGGCTCGGACGCCCCGTCGAACTGCCGGGCTCGCGGCCGCTGCGCTTCGAATTCTCGCAGGACATCGGCTCCCAGCTGGTGGAATGGCCGGTCGACCATTGCATCAAGTGCCTGTGCTTCTACCATCCCGACGATCCGGCGGCCTTGAAGGAAGAACAGCAGCAGAAATTGCGCGCGCTGTTCGAGGCGGCGCGGAAGGTCGGTCGGGAACTGCTCATCGAGATCATCGCCGGCAAGCACGGCAAGCTCGACGACACAACCATTCCGCGCGCACTGGAGGAGCTCTATGCGCTCGGCATCAAGCCGGATTGGTGGAAACTCGAACCGCAGGCTTCAGCGGGTGCCTGGACCAGGATCGAAGCGGTCATCCTGAAGCACGATCCGTGGTGCCGTGGCATCGTGCTGCTTGGCCTGGAAGCGCCGCAGGATGAGCTGGAAGCGGCGTTTGCCGCCACCGCCAAGGCGCCGATCGTCAAGGGCTTTGCCGTCGGCCGCACCATCTTCGTGCATGCGGCCGAGGCGTGGCTGGCCGGCAGGATGTCGGATGACGATGCCGTCGCCGACATGGCGTCGCGCTTCGAACAGTTGACCGAGGCGTGGCTTGCCGCGCGCGGCCGCAAGGCGGCATAAGAAGGCGCGACAAAAGGACCGCGGAGGAAACCATCATGAGCAAGACAATCCGCCTGACGATGGCGCAGGCGCTGACCCGCTTCCTGTCTCGCCAGATGACCGAGATCGACGGCAGACGAGTGCCGATCTTCGGTGGCGTCTGGGCGATCTTCGGCCACGGCAATGTCGCTGGTATCGGCGAGGCGCTCTACCAGGTGCGCGACGAACTGCCGACCTTCCGCGCTCACAACGAACAGGCGATGGCGCATGCGGCGATCGCTTACGCCAAGGCCAATTTCCGCCGCCGTTTCATGGCCGCGACCTCGTCGATCGGCCCCGGCGCGCTCAACATGGTGACGGCGGCGGCGCTTGCCCATGTAAACAGGTTGCCTGTCCTGTTTTTGCCCGGCGACGTCTTCGCCAACCGCATCCCCGATCCGGTGCTGCAGCAGGCCGAGGATTTTTCCGATGGTACGGCGACGGTCAATGACTGCTTCCGTCCGGTGTCGCGCTATTTCGACCGCATCACGCGGCCGGAGCAGATCATCCCGGCGCTCAATCGCGCCATGCAGGTGCTGACCGATCCAGCCGATTGCGGCCCGGTGACGCTGTCGCTCTGCCAGGATGTGCAGGCCGAGGCCTATGACTATCCCGAGAGCTTTTTCGCCGAACGGGTCTGGCCCCAGCGCCGGCCGCGCCCGGACCGCCACGAGCTTGCCGCCGCTGTGGCGGCGCTCAAGGGCGCGAAGAAGCCGCTGGTGATCGCCGGCGGCGGCGTTCTCTATTCGCAGGCCTCCGCCGCGCTGGCCAAATTCGTCGAAAGCGCCGGCATTCCGGTCTGCGAGACGCAAGGCGGCAAATCCTCGCTGCCGGACGATCATGCGCTCAACATGGCGGCGGTCGGCGTCACCGGGACCTCGGCGGCCAATCGGCTGGCGGAAGAAGCCGATGTCGTGCTCGCCATCGGCACGCGGCTACAGGATTTCACCACCGGCTCGTGGGCGCTGTTCAAGAATTCCGGCAAGACCATCATCGGGCTCAACGTCCAGCCCTTCGATGCCGGCAAGCACCGGGCGCTGCCGCTGGTCGCCGACGCGGCTGAGGGGCTCACAGAACTTGGCGCGGCGCTGAAGGGCTGGAAGGCGCCTGCCGCCTGGACCGACGATGCGGCCACCGGCAAGAAGGCCTGGCAGGCCGACGCGGCCAAGGTGACGGCCTCGACCAATGCAGCCTTCCCGTCCGACGCGCAGGTGATCGGCGCCGTGCAACGCGCCATGGGCTCCGGCGTGACGCTGTTGCATGCAGCAGGCGGTCTGCCCGGCGAATTGCACAAGCTTTGGCAGGCCGGAGCGCCCGGCTCCTACCACGCCGAATACGGCTTCTCGACCATGGGCTACGAGATTGCCGGGGGGCTCGGCACCAAGATGGCAAAACCGGACGAGGAGATTGTCGTCATGATCGGCGACGGCTCCTATCTGATGCTGAATTCCGAGATCGCCACCTCGGTGATGCTTGGCCTCAAGCTGACCATCGTGCTGCTCGACAACCGTGGCTATGGCTGCATCAACCGGCTGCAGATGGCAACCGGCGGCGCCAACTTCAACAATCTCCTGAAGGATTCGCGCCACGAAATCCTGCCCGACATCGACTTCGCCGGGCATGCGGCGAGCATGGGCGCGATTGCCGAGAAGGTGCCGTCGATCGCCGGGCTGGAAAACGCGCTGCAGAAGGCAAAAAAGAACGACCGCACCACCGTGCTGGTCATCGATACCGACCCGCTGGTATCCACCGATGCCGGTGGCCACTGGTGGGATGTGGCGGTGCCGGAAGTCTCCGCGCGGCCGCAGGTCAACGCGGCGCGCAAGGCCTATGACGAAAAGCGCCAGATGCAGAGCGTCGGCGATTGATGCTAGCTCCCTTCTCCCCGTCACTATACGGGGAGAAGGTGCCGGGAGGCGGATGATGGGCGGCGCCGGCGGCCCAAGAATGAACTGTTCTAATCTGGAGTGACGACTTGAAAGCCAAACTGGGCATGTCCCCCATTGCGTGGTGGAACGACGATCTTGCGGAACTGAGCGATGACGTGTCGCTGGAGGAATGTCTGCGCCAGTCGCGTTCGGCCGGTTTCACCGGCATGGAGATGGGGCGGCGTTTCCCCAACGATCCCGCTGTCATGCTGCCGATCCTCAAGGCCGCCGACGTGACACTGTGCGGCGGCTGGTTTTCCGGCACGCTGGTCGATGAGGAGATGAGCAAGAACAAGGATCGCATCCAGCCGATGATCGAGCTGTTCAAGGCGGTCAACGCGCCTTGCATCGTCTATGGCGAGGTCGGCCGCTCGATCCAGGGCGACCGCTCGAAACCGCTGGCCACCAAGCCGAAACTCACCGGGGATGAGATGAAGGCCTATGCAAGGCGCCTGACCGAATTCGGCGAATGGTGCGCCGAACAAGGCATGCCGCTGTCCTACCACCATCACATGGCGGCGGTGGTCGAGACCGAACCGGAGCTCGATGCCTTCATGCGCCATTCCGGCGAAGGCATTCCGCTGCTGCTCGATGCCGGACATCTGGCCTTTGCCGGCGGCGATGTGCTGCGCGCCATCGATAACCACCACAAGCGCATCAGCCATGTGCATGTGAAGGATGTGCGCATGGATGTGATCGACAAGCTCGACCGCACGAAACAGTCTTTCCTCGACGCCGTGGCGCTCGGCGCCTTCACCGTGCCCGGCGACGGCTCGCTCGACTTCGGCGCCATCGTGCAGCGCTTCGCCGATCATGGCTATGAAGGCTGGTTCGTGGTCGAGGCCGAGCAGGACCCGAAGAAGAACCCGCCGCTCAAGATGGCCCAGGTCGGCCACAAGGAATTGATGCGAGTGATGACATCAGCCGGCTACACGGTCGAAACCCAGGGTTTTCCGAATGCGTAAGGCTAGGGCTTCCCTATGCCTGACGCGACGGGTTCACGGCGGGGCAGGTTGCTGTAGATTGGCCCGATGAAAGATTCCGAGCACCCCTTCTTCCGCCCGTTGTGGCGGCGTATCGCCGTCGTCGCGATCTGTGTCATCTGGTCGATCATCGAGTTCACCACCGGCACGCCATTCTGGGGCACCATCGCGCTCGGCTTCGCCGGCTATGCCGTCTGGCAGTTTTTTTATCTGTACAAGCCGGTTGATGAGGCGAAGCCGCCGGTCGAACCAAAGGAATAAAGCAGTCCATGGCGCAGACCGGGTCGGCACTGCGCACATGACGGATTGCATGCGTTGGAAACTAGCTGAAACGCCTCTCGCTTCGTCATCCTGGGGCGGAGCAGGCCAATCTCGAAGATTTGCGATAGGAGAGACACAATGTCGAAACTGCTCGTCAAAGCCGACAAGGGCCATGGCCGCGTTGCCCATGTGACGCCGAAAAGCGCCGGCTGGACCTATGTCGGTTTCGACCTGCATCGGCTGCAACCCGGCGAAAGCGCCTCGGGGAAGACGCAAGACCGCGAAGTCTGCCTGGTCTTCGTCACCGGCAAGGGCACGGCGAAAGCCGGTGGCAAGGATCTCGGCCTGCTCGGCGCGCGCATGTCGCCCTTCGAGGGCAAGCCGTGGTCGGTCTATGTGCCCGAGGGATCGGACTGGTCGGTGACAGCTGACACGGATCTGGAGCTCGCGGTCTGCTCGGCGCCCGGCCTCGGCGGCGGCCTGCCGGTTCGTGTGATCCGGCCGGACGATCTCGGGCAAGAGGTGCGCGGCAAGGGCACCAACACGCGCTACGTCACCAACATCCTGCCGGAAGGCAAGCCGGCCGACTCGTTGCTGGTGGTCGAGGTCATCACGCCGGGCGGCCACACATCGAGCTATCCGCCGCACAAGCATGACCAGGACAATCTGCCGGCCGAATCCTATCTCGAGGAGACCTATTACCATCGCCTCAACCCGCCGCAGGGCTTTGCCTTCCAGCGCGTCTACACCGATGCCGACACGAATGGCCATCGCGCGCTGGACGAAGCCATGGCGATCGAGGATGGCGATGTGGTGCTGGTGCCTAGGGGTTATCACCCCTGTGCCGCCTGCCATGGCTACGATCTCTATTATCTCAACGTCATGGCCGGGCCGAAGCGGACGTGGAAATTCCACAATGCGCCCGAGCACGAATGGTTGATGAAGGCCTGACCGTTTTGCGTTTCCGGCTGAACTTGTTGGTCCAGCTCGGAAAAATCGTCGGCTAAGGACCTACTGGGTCGATTTGCCTTCGAAAACCCTTCAAAGCTTCGTCAATCCGTCATGGAAATCACCTATGGCAGCGGGGCTAGTGCATGTCGCCCAAAGGTGTGTAGCGGTTTTGGGGCGACGACATGCACCAAATGAAGACGTAAAGCGCGCGTCGCCGCGCGCTTTAACGAGGATTTTCGATGCGTTATGCCATCTATTTCACCCCGCGGCAGGACGAACCGCTGGCGCGGACCGCCGCCAACTGGCTCGGCCGTGACCCGTTCGGCGCGGCAACGAAACCGGTCGAGGCCGTGGCCGATCTGGCGGCGGCGGAAGTCGCCTTCCACACCGCTTCGGCACGCCGCTATGGCTTCCACGCGACGCTGAAAGCACCCTTCCGCCTGGCTGCCAACGAGACCGAAACGTCGCTGCGCGCCGCAATCGACCATTTTGCCGAAGCGACGCCGGTTGTGACGATCCCGCGTCTCGTCGTCAGCCAGATCGACAGCTTCTTCGCGCTGGTGCCGGAAGGGCCGCTGCCGCCGCTCAACCGTTTCGCCGACGAGGTGGTGCGCGATTTCGACCGCTTCCGCGCGCCGCTGACCGAGGCCGAGATCGAGCGCCGCAGCCCGGATTCGCTGAAGCCGGCCGAGTTCCGCAATCTCTGCCAGTGGGGCTACCCCTATGTCTTTGAGACCTTCCGCTTCCACATGACGCTGTCGGGCCGGGCCGGGCCACAGGAAAGCCCTCGTTTGCGCGCAGCAATCGACAGCCTGTTCGCGGACATACTGCGGCAGCCGGTGCTGGTCGATGCGCTGACGCTGTTTGTCGAACCCGAACCCGGTGCGCCATTCATGGTGCTTTCGCAGCACGCGCTGGGACGCCGCCCGGCAAGGAAAACCGCCTGAACAACCCAGCTCGAAGAATCAAAGGACTGCCTGAAATGACCGCCGAGACCGTTCTTTCCAACGCCCGCATCGTGCTTGCCGGCGAAATCGTCGAGGGGTCGCTGGTGCTGCGTGACGGCTTTATCGCCGGCATCGATGCCGGCAGCAGCCGGGCGGGCGAGGACATGGGCGGCGACTATGTCATTCCCGGGCTGGTCGAACTGCACACCGACCATCTCGAAGGCCATTACGCGCCACGGCCGAAGGTGCGCTGGAACCCGATCGCCGCGGTGCTTGCCCATGACGCACAAGTGGCGACGGCCGGCATCACCACCGTGCTCGACGCCTTGCGCGTCGGCATGGACGAAGACGCCGATCTCACCTTGGCCGATATCCGCAAGCTGGCCGACGCGATCGAGGACAGCGTCGCGCAGGATCGTTTGCGCGCCGATCACTTCCTGCATCTGCGCTGCGAGGTTTCGGCGCCGGACTGCCTGCAGGCCTTCGCCAATTTTGACGAGGACGACCGGGTCAAGCTGGCCTCGCTGATGGACCATGCCCCCGGCCAGCGTCAGTTCGTCAATCTCGAAACCTATGCCTACTACTACCAGCGCAAGCTGAAACTGACCGACCGCGACTTCAAACTGTTCTGCGAGAAGCGAATGGCGGAATCGGCGCGCTACTCGGCGCCGAACCGCGCGGTGATCGCAGCTGCCTGCCATGAGCGCGCCATTGTGCTCGCCAGCCATGACGACGCCACGTCGGGCCATGTCGACGAGGCGATCGAGCAAGGCGTGCGCGTTGCCGAGTTCCCGACCACCGAGGAAGCGGCACGCGCTTCGAAAGCCGCAGGGCTGGGCGTCCTGATGGGCGCGCCCAACGTCATGCGCGGCGCTTCGCATTCGGGCAATGTCTCGGCGCGCACGCTGGCCGGCGACGGCCTGCTCGACATCTTGTCATCGGACTATATTCCCTTCAGCCTGATCCAGTCGGCCTTCTTCCTCGGCGACGTGGTCGAAGGCATTTCGCTGCCGCAGGCGGTCGCCATGGTGTCGAAGAACCCGGCCGAGGCCATTGGCCTGACCGACCGCGGCATCATCGAGCAGGGCCGCCGCGCCGACCTGGTGCGCGTGCGTGTCGATGACCATGTTCCGGTGGTGCGCACCGTCTGGCGGCAAGGGCGCCGGGTCGCATGATGGTGTCGGCCTTGATCGAGCGTGAGTTGTCCGCTGAAACGTTCCCTGTCCGTCATGGCGTCTTTGTCGCCGTCGTGGGGCCGAGCGGCGCCGGCAAGGACACGGTGATCGGCTACGCCCGCTCCCTCTTCGCCGATGAGACTCGGCTGGAGTTCGTCCGCCGCGTCATCACCCGGCCGAGCGATGCGGCGAGCGAGGATCACGACACGCTGGCCGATGCCGCCTTCGTCGAGGCCGAGGCCGACGGCGCCTTCGCCATTTCCTGGGAAGCGCATGGCTTGCGCTATGGCCTGCCAGCCGATGTCGACTGGTCGGTCGCCAATGGCCATGTCGCGGTGGCGAACGTGTCGCGTGCGATCATTCCCACCTTGCGCGAGCGCTATGCCAATCTGGCCATCGTCGAGATCACCGCCTCGCCTGACGTGCTGGCCGAACGGCTGGCGATGCGCAGCCGCGAGTCGCGTGGCGAAGTGCTGGCGCGCCTGGCGCGCAGCGCCAACGTCACGCTGTCCGGGCCCGGTGTGACCAGGATCGACAATAGCGGCCCGCGCGAAGTGGCCGGCGAACGCTTCGCCGAGCTGCTGCGCAAGGCAATGGCCTTCTCCGACATGTCGGGCCTGATTTAAGCGTGCAGCCTGCGGCTGCAGCGTGCGCTGCTTGATTGGCTGCAGCGCCGCCCATTGGCGCCCACTTGCTTTCCTGCCGTCTGCGGAGCGCTATGTGGCGCTGGCCATACACGTGATTCCGGGCCACGCGTCCCGGGACACCCAGTTCGGGGCGAACGAAACAGGACGCAGGAAGTTTTCATGCAGACGCTGACGCCAATCCTCTCGACGGTCACGGCGGCATTTCTCGCCTCCTTCGTCGAGGTCGTCGAGGCCTTCACCATCGTGCTCGCGGTCGGCGTGACGCGCAGCTGGCGCCCGGCGCTGACGGGCGCCGCCTTGGCGCTGGCGTTGCTGGCGGCGCTGGTGCTGGCGTTCGGACCGCTGCTGGCGCTGGTACCGATCACCACGCTGCAATTCGTCGTCGGGGTGCTGCTGATCCTGTTCGGCATGCGCTGGCTGCGAAAGGCCATCCTGCGCAGCGTCGGCGTCATTGCGCTGCATGACGAGGACGCGGCCTTCTCCAAGGAGACCGCCGCCCTCAACCAGCAGGCCGATGACCGCCGCGCCGACTATCTCGCCGGCCTGGCTTCGTTCAAGGCGGTTCTGCTCGAAGGCGTCGAGGTGGTGTTCATCGTCATTGCCGTCGGCGCCGCGCATGGGCAGACGCTCTACGCCAGCCTGGGCGCGCTGGCGGCCTTCGTCCTGGTGATGCTTATCGGCCTGGCGGTGCATCGGCCGCTGGCGCGCGTGCCGGAGAATGCGCTGAAATTCGTGGTCGGGCTGATGCTGACCAGCTTCGGCATCTTCTGGACCGGCGAAGGCATCGGCGCCGACTGGCCGGGAGCGGATCTCGCCCTGCTTGGCATCTTCGCCATCGTCGCGCTGGCGTCCCTTGCCATGGTGCGCTGGCTGCGCGGCAGCTATCCCGTATCGGCTGGAGGGCTCGCCCGATGAGCGTCATCCGTCTTGTCGCCAGGGAATTCCTCGGCATGTTCGTCGATGACGGCAATCTGGCGCTGCTGGCGCTGGTGCTGGTGGCCGCCGTCGCGGCGGCGGTGAAGCTGCTGGCCCTGCCGCCGCTGCTCGGCGGCGCGTTGCTGCTGGTCGGCTGCCTCGCCATCCTGCTGCAAAGCGTCCGCCGCGCGACCCGCGCGACCAAACGCTAGGGCTGGCGCTGGCGCGGTTGCGTTAACTCTTTGTTTCCTCCGGGGGGAAGCGCTGCGCGCTTTCCCCGGGAAAACCGTTTCCGGATCGTTCCGTCCGCCCCGGCAGCCACTTCATCCGTGCGGCCGCGTCGCCCCGCGCGATTATTCCGCCGGCGCGCCGGCAACGTTCTTGCGGGCGGCATCGACCATCAGCCGCCGGGCCCGGAACACACCCCATTGCTGGTCGACGAGCACGCCGATGAGGATGACGCCGCCCATGACAGCGAAGTTGAGGGAGGACGGGATGCCGAGCAGATTGACGAGGTTCTGCAGTTCCTGCAGCAGCACGGTGCCGAGGATGACACCGATCAGCGAGCCCTCGCCGCCGCGCAGCGAGAAGCCGCCGAGCACGGCGGCGGCGATGGCGTAGAGCTCATAGAACTGGCCATGGCTGGCCGGCGAGATCGAGCGCGTGTACATGGCGAAATAGATCGCCGACAGCGCCGTCAGCACGCCGCAGATGACGTAGGCGGCCATGACGATGCGGCCGGTGCGGATGCCGGAATATTTCGCCGCCTCCTCATTCTTGCCGATGGCGTAGAGATAGCGGCCGAACACCGACCGGTGCAGCACCACCCACATGACGATGGCGATGACGATCAGCGCGATAAAACTGTTCGGCACGCCCCAGGAACGGCCGGCAGTGAGGAATTCGAGCTCGGGAAAATTCTGGCCGAAGGCAAAGCCTGCGGTGCCGTCGGCGGTGTAGAAGCGGGCGACGCCGCGATAGATCAAGAGGCCGCACAAGGTGACGACGAAGGGCTGCAGCTTCAGCCTGGTTATCAGCCAGCCATGCACCAGGCCGATGATGGCGCCAAGCGCGATGATCAGCACAAAGGCCAGCGGCCAGTCCAGCTCGCGCACGGCGATGAAGTCGATGAACAGCGTTCCCAGCAGCGCCACCACCGAGCCGACCGACAGTTCGATGCCGCCAGTGATGATGACGAAGGCCTGGCCGATCGACAGGATGCCGAACAGGCCGATCAGGTTCGAGGTGTTGGCAAGGTTGATCGGCAAGAGGAAGCGCGGATTGATGATGGCCACGATCGCGCCGACCACCAGGATCAGGATCAGCAGGCCGAGATCTTTCTTGCTCATCGTCGTCTCCCCAATGCCTGCCTGAGCAGGTTGCGCGGTCTCGCAGCGCAAAAACTATTTCGGCTGCTTGCCCACTGCCAGCAACAGCACGTTTTCCTGGCTGAACTGGTCCTTGTCGAGAATGCCCGAGATCTGGCCCTCATGCATGACGGCGATGCGGTCGGACACGCCGATCACCTCTTCCATGTCGCTGGAGATCATCAGCACGGCGACGCCGGCATCGGCCAGCGCGCGCATCAGCCCGTAGATTTCAGCCTTGGCGCCGATGTCGATGCCGCGCGTCGGCTCATCGAGGATCATCACCTTCGGGTTCATGGCCAGCCACTTGCCGAGCACCACCTTCTGCTGGTTGCCGCCCGACAGCGTGCCGGTGCGCGTCTGCACCGAGGGCGCCTTGATGCCGAGATCCTTCTTCTGCTTCTCGGCGGTTGCCGTTTCAGCACTTGCCGACACCAGCGAGCGCCTCGCATGCGCCGGCAGATTGGGCAGCGAAATGTTCTGCGCGATCGACAGGTCGAGCAGGATGCCGGTCAGCTTGCGGTCTTCCGGCACCAGGAAAATGCCTTGCGCGACGGCATCGGCCGCCGAACCCAGCACAAGCGTCTTGCCGTCGAGCTCGAGCGTGCCGCCAAGGCTGCCGTCGATGCCGAAGAAAACGCGCGCCAGCTCGGTGCGGCCGGAGCCGACAAGGCCGGCCAGGCCGAGGATTTCGCCGCGCCTGACGTCGAGATCGACCGGCCGGCTGGGATAGGTCGGGGTGCGGATGGCCTTGGCCGCAAGTGCCGTGGCGCCGGGCGCCCGCGCGGCCTCGGAGGCCTTCTCGCGCTCCTTCAGCATACGGCCGATCATCAGCTTGACCATCTGGTCGTGGTTGATGTCGCGCTTGCCCAGCGTGCCGGCCAGCATGCCGTCGCGCAGCACGACAACGCGGTCGGCGACACGCTCGACCTCGTGCAGGCGGTGGGAAATGAAGATGACGCTGATGCCGTCGGCCTTCAGCGCCTTGATGACGTCGAGCAATTTGTCGGTCTCGGCGATCGGCAGGCTCGATGTCGGCTCGTCGAGGATGACCAGCCTTGCCTTGATCGACAGCGCCTTGGCGATCTCGACCATCTGCTGCTGGGCCAGCGACAGGTCGGCGACCTGCGCATCGGCGGAGAAATTGGCGCCGACGCGCTTCAAAAGCGGCGCCACCATCTCGCGCAGCTTCGAGCGGTCGACGAGTTTCAGCGGCCCGGCGCGCAGCGGCTCGCGGCCGAAGAAGATGTTGGCGGCGACGTCGAGATTTTCGAACAGGTTGAGTTCCTGGTGGACGAAGGCGATGCCGGAGCCCAGGCTGCCTTCGACGGTCAGGCTGTTGTGGGCGGTGCCGTCGACGGTGATCGTGCCGGTGTCCGGCGTGGTGACGCCGCCGAGGATCTTCATCAGGGTCGACTTGCCGGCGCCGTTCTCGCCGACGAGGCCGATGACCTCGCCCGGCCTGACCTCCATGGAAAAGCCATCCAACGCGACGACGCCCGGATAGGTCTTGCGCACGTTCTCGAGGCTGAGGAACGGGGTGATTGCAGCAATGGTTGTGTCGGAATAATTCATCATGCCTGACAGCGATTGGCGAGCCGACCTATTGGCAGACTGACGTTCCCAGCGGTGTTCGTCAATGCGCGCAGCCGGCTCAAGCGAAGTTGAGCCGGCTGAACTGCCTGTGGTCTTACTTTCCGGCCATCGCCTTCAAATTGGCGGCGTAGGCGTCGACATCATCCTTGCCGATGATCTTGGTGGGGATGATGATGAGGTTGTTGGCCGGGATGCCCGACTTGTCGCCCTTGAGATAGGCGGCCATCAGCTTCATGCCCTGATAGGCCCATTCGAAAGGCTGCTGCACGACGGTGGCGGCAACGGTGCCTTCCTTGACGCCGCCCAGCGTGATCGGATCGTCATCGAAACCGACGACGGTGATCGAGCCGAGCTTGCCGGCATCGCGCAGCGCTTCATAGATGCGCGGCGTGTTGTAGGAATAGAAGCCGACCATGCAGGTGACGTCGGGGCTGGCGACCAGCGCGTCCTCGACATTCTTCTTGGCGCGCGCCTGGTCGATATCGTCGCCGCGCACGTCGACGAGTTCGATCTTGGTGCCGGCCAGGCCGTCCTTCATGCCCTGGATGCGCTCCTTGGCATTGTCGGCGCCGAGCAGGCCGACGAAGCCGAGGCACTTGCCGCCATTGGGCATCGCCTTCTTGGCGATTTCGGCCGCCTGCTTGCCGGCATCGACATTGGACGAGCCGATATAGGCGACGCGCTTGGTCTGCGGCGCGTCGCTGTCAGTGGTGAACAGCGCCGTTTGCGAGGCGATCTTGTTCAGGCCATCGGTCGATGTCTTGGGATCGACCGCCGAGACCATGATGCCCTTGACGCCGGCCGTCACCAGATCGTCCATCAGCCGCTGCTGGATGGCGACCGAGGATTGTTCGGGATATTTGAGTTCGAGATTGTAGTCGGGCAGTTCGCCCTGCGCCTTCTTGACGCCGGCTTCGGCCGCTTTCCAGAAATCGGAAGCGCCGTTGACGACGAAAGCCAGCGTCGGCTTGTCGTCGGCGCGCGCGATGGCCGTCGCCGTCAGGCCAACAACCAGGGCCGCGGCGGCCACGGATGCATTGCGTATCAAGGACTTCATGTTCAACCTCCCGTTTTGGTTCAGCCGTCGGGCTGACCCGTCTTGCTCACTTAAATTGCCTTGCTCACCTGAATTTGCCGTCTGCGGCTTGGACACCCCCTCCTCAGGGTTCCCGGCACTCACAAGAATGGCCTCGTTCCAGCCACGGTCACGGACTTTAGAGACTCATTCTTCGTTCGTAAATAGTCCGATTTGTCTGACATATCACATATCTGAGACGGGCCTGCGGGTGCAACCTCCGCAAGCCATCGGGCCATTGACGTTCGCTTTCCCGCCGCGCCGGAACGCAATAGGCTAGGCGCGACGATTGACGTTACAGCGCATTTTTGTATTAGTAAACACTATTAGTTTTCAGCCAAGATGCGGGCACATCATGGCGCCACCGCGAACGACGCGCCGACGAGCCCATGCCTTGACCGCGCGGTGCCAAAAGCCCTGCAATCATTGCTTTCCCTGCACATTCGGAACCTGGTGATCGATGGACGCGCGGCTACTAATAGCTATAAACGAGATGGCGGTTTCTATAAACCGACGCCGCGGCGCCATCTTGTCGGGCCGGCAGGCTGCCGCTAGACAAGCCGGTATGGGGATAGGACTGCCATGAGCGAGACCAGGGATTCGGCCATCGAGACGGCAAGGCGCCGCAAGGCGCCGGCCAAGCCCAAGGGGCGGGTCACCATGACCGACATCGCCCGGGCCGCCGGCTGCTCGCAGGCGACGGTTTCCTTCGTGCTCAACGATTCGCCAGGGATCAAGCTGTCGCAGCAGACCCGCGAGCGGGTGATCGAGGCTGCAAGGGCGCTCGGCTACAGCGCGCCGGCCTTCTCGGCGCTGCGCAAGCCGGTTGCCGCCTTTGATGGACTGGACGGGGTGATCGGCTTTGCCGTCGACCAGCTGGCGACCAGCCCGGAGGCGGTGGTGGCGATCGAAGGCGCGCGCCAGGCCTCGTGGAATGCCGGCAACGTGCTTCTGGTGGCGCAGACCATGGGCGACGCCGTGATGGAGCCGCGCGCCATCCAGGCGCTGACCAGGCGGGGCATTTCGGCGCTGATCTATATGACCATCTTCACCCGCGAGATCACGGCGCCCGACTTCCTCTACAGCCTCGACATCCCGGTGATCCTGCTCAATTGCTACACGGCCGACTATGCCTTTCCCGCCGTGGTGCCCTCCGAGATCGCCGGCGGCCAGAGCTCGACCCGGCATCTGATCAGCCATGGCCACCGCCGCATCGCCACCATCACCGGCGAGCCGTGGATGCAGGCGGCACAGGACCGGCTAAAAGGTTATCGGCGCGCGCTCGCCACCGCCGACATTCCCTTCGACCCGGAGCTGGTGGTCGAGGGCGACTGGTCGGCGAGCGCGGGCTATGCCGCGACGGTGAAGCTGCTGGCGCTCAAAGACCGCCCGACCGCCATCTTCTGCCAGAACGACCGCACCGCGATCGGCTGCTACGAGGCGCTGAAGGAAGCCGGCCTGCACATCCCGCAGGATATTTCCGTGGTCGGCTACGACGACGAGGAAATCGCCCGCCACCTCTTCCCGCCGCTGACCACCTCGATCCTGCCGCACATGGCGATGGGCCAATGGGCGATCGAACAGCTGGAAGCGCCAACGGCGCCCGGACAGGGGCGCTATCCGATCACCAAGCTCGAGTGCCCGCTGGTGGAGCGGGAGAGCGTGCGGGCGGTGGTGGGCGGGTGAGGCACGCCGTTGCGCGGAGCGGTCGGCTCTCGGAGGCTTGGAACTGGGTTCGCGCCGGAAGGGTGAGAACATGGCGGCAAAGGTCCTCGCGATCCTCATGGCGATCTACTCGGTCGACGCGTTGGCGAAGTTCGGCTTCTTTTTCGTGCTCGGCCACCGCGGACGTCGCAAGGTGCTCGACCGGGAAGCGGCGGGGTGAACAGCATGTCCACGCGCGAAACCGTAGCCTGTCTCGGTTCAAGCAGCACCGCCGGCAAGGGGCAGGCCTTCGACTGGATCGGTGAACTCGCGCGAAGACCAGGCAACGCACGGTTCGAATTTCGCAACTTCGGCGTCGGCGGTGATCTGGCATATGACGCGCTCAATCGCGTCGACACCGTTCTTGCGAGTCGCCCTGACCGCGTCATCGTCTGGGTCGGCGGCAACGATGCCCTGGCGATGGTGTCGCCGAAAGCGCGGCGTCTGTTTCGAATCATGAAGCTCACCTCCGGACCTTCGTCTCGACTTCAGGAGAGCTTGAGCGGAATTGTTCGCAGGACGAAGTCCGCCGGCGCACGGGTGGCCCTGTGCTCTCTTGCCCCGATCGGCGAGGCGCCGGCTTCCGCGCAGGCCTTCCAGGCGGCCCTCAACTCGGCAATTCGGGATCTGAGCGCCAGCATCCGGCAGATCGCGCACGGGGAAGGCGCCGATTACATCCCGATCTTTGAGGCGTTTCAGGCCGCGATCGGGGCAGATCCCGGCCGCGCCTTTACAGAATTTCGCCTGCTGCCAATGTATCGCGACGCGTTCCGGACCATGGTCCTGCGGATGTCTCCCAACGAAGTGGGGCGCCTGAACGGCTGGAAATTCCACAGCGACGGCATCCATCTCAATCGCCGCGGTGGCATGATCGCCGCGGACCTCATTCAATCCTACCTGGACAGCCGCGAACTCCCGGCGCCCGTGGCGGGAGGCTGAGGCAAGCCGGCTGAGCCAGGCCCGTTGCGCGGGAACGGCGACATTCTTTCGACGGCCGACCAAGCCGTCGTTATTCCAGCATGTCGCCGGCCAGTATGCGGCCGGGCAATTGTCGTCCATACTTCAGCCATGACGCGTCCGGGCTTGCGCTGTGTACGGGTGTGTGCGGCTGTGCTGGCCGCGAGCTGCCCGCGCCATGGCCGACGGGATCTTCGAGGCCGGCGCCTATTCCTTCTCCGACGAACGCGGCGGCTTCAGGATCCTTTCGGCCACGGGGGCCGGCACCCGCGCCGACCCGATCGTGGTCACCGAGGAACTGGACACCGCCGACCCGGTGACACTGACCATACGCGCCGCGCGGCCGATCCAGCCCTTCGGATCGACCGGCGACTACGCGACCGGCTTCTTGCCGCTGAAGATCGTCGTCCGCAACAACAGCGGCGACGCCTGGATCGAATTCGGCTTCGAGCTGCAGTCGATCCTGAACGTGCCGAGCGACTATGGCGACGGGCTGTCCTTCGACCAGGCGCAGCGCGTGGACAACATGATCAAGTCCGACAGCTTCGCCGAATTCAAACGCGACTTCGAACCTTCTGACCGGCTGCTGTTCAGCAAAGGCAAGGTCGACCCGCAGGAGAGCGCGTCGTTTTCGTTTTTGGTGACGGATTTCTCGCCAAAGGATCGGTTTTACCTGGTGGAGGAGCCGAGGGTGCCTTCGACTTGAAAGACGATAGTGCCTGCGGCCCGCAACGATGGTTAAAGGTCTGGCGCACCCGACAGGATTCGAACCTGTGACCTCTGCCTTCGGAGGGCAGCGCTCTATCCAGCTGAGCTACGGGTGCTTTCCGGGAAACCGGAAAACGAACCAGCCGGTGAACCGGCAAGTCACGGCTTCTTAGCGGAAGCCGGCGCGGGCTTCAACGGGCAATCGGCGATTGTGCGGCGTCCGGGGTGGGATGGTCCTCTGACGGGCGCGCTCGTTGGATATGGCGCTCCCCCTCTCCGTTACGGCTTCGCCGAGCCACCTTGCCCGGGCGAGCCACCGGTCTCGCCCGTCCTTCGGCCCACCGCCCTTGGCGGGGGCCAGGAAGCCTTCCTGGGGCGCGCATTGTGCCGTGCGTCACTCACCCGTCTCCCCCTTCACCGCCCGTCTCCTCACCCCGCGCACGGCCCGCTTCACCTTCTTCGTGCCCGCCAGCTCGTTCATGGCATCCAGCTGCATCTGCTGCATCTCGGCCAGGCGTGTCCACTGGCGGGAGATGAGGTAGTCGAGCTTTTCGTGCAGATGGCGCACTTCGAGCTCGGCTTTGAGGTTGACGCGGTATTCGTTGAAGGAGCGCAGGCGGTCTTTCACCTCCTGGCGCTTCTGGCTCATCATGATGACCGGCGCCTGGATGGCGGCGATGCAGGAGAGCAAGAGGTTGAGCAGGATGAAGGGATAGGGGTCGAAGGCGCCGTTCAAGCCCTCGAACAGGTTGATACCGATCCAGACCAGGAGCACGGTGGCGAACGAGATCAGGAACCACCAGCTGCCGCCGAAGGCCGCCATGCTGTCGGAGACGCGGTCGGGAAAGGTGCGGTGCTCCTCGAACTCTTCTTCCGAGTTTTCGGAAATCGTGTCTTGTCTGGCGATCGATTCCACCACCTGGCGGTCGAGCTCGGAGAATTCGCCGTGCTCCTGCTGCAGCAGCTCCTCCATGTAGCGCATGCGGTAGCGGCCGAGCTCCTCGCGGCTGACGCGGGCGCCCTTGGGCAGGTCAGGGTGGTCGGAGCGGATGCGGTCGGCGAGACTCGGGCGCAGCGTGTCGATGCGCACCAGGTCGCGCTTGTGGAATTTGCGGCCCGAGATCGCCGACGGCTTTTTCTTCGGCTTCAGCCGCGATGCGCCGGGGCCGGCGGGTTCTGAGTCCGGCACTTCGGGCGTGTCGAAATGCTCGTCCGAAACCTCGTGCGGATCATCCTGCGTGATCGGCGCCTCGAAATATTCGCCGCCGCTGTCGTTCTCATTGTCCGCCGCCTGCTGCTCGGACGTTTTTGGAACGGTGCTCATGGTGCGGGCTCCTGCTGTGGCGCTGCTGGTTTGAGGATACGCCGAGGTGGCGGGGCATATCCACTGTCGGATTGCGCTGCCTATGCCATGGCTTCCAGACGATTGCGTGACAACAGGATAACAATAGCCGGCTGCGGGTTTTTGGGGTTTGGCCGAGGCCTCTCTGCTTCGTCATCCACGGGCGAAGCAGCCGCGGGAGCGGCGTCGCGAAGACCCGAGGATGACGAAGTCGCGGGTGGCTGCGTTCCTCGCCCCCTACTGCTGTTCGGCGAACATCAGCCTGGTCTTGGCGTCGGCCATGTCAGGCGACAGGCTGCGCTGGATCAGCGCCTCGACATGGTCGTTGCGCTGGCGGGCCGAGTCGGCGCCCATCACCACGACGATCAGCTGGCGGCCGTCGGCATTGTAGGAGGTGACGATGTTGAAGCCCGACGCCCTGATGTAGCCGGTCTTGATGCCGTCGACGCCGCGCACGCGGCCGAGCATGTCGTTGTGGCCGCGCACCAGCCTGCCGCGGAACATGAAATCGCTTTCGGAGAAATAGTGGAAATGCTGGGGGAAGCGCTGGCGCAGCGCCATGCCGAGCACCGCCATGTCGCGCGCCGTCGTCATCTGGCTGTCGTCGGGCAGGCCGGAAGCGTTGCGGAAGGTGGTGCTGGTCATGCCGAGCGCGCGCGCCTTGGACGTCATCATGGCGGCGAACTGGTCCTCCGAGCCGCCGAGATATTCACCGACCGCCACCGCCACGTCATTGGCGGATTTGACGACGATGGCGCGGATGGCGGAATCGACGTCGATCGTTTCGCCGCGCCGGAAACGCATCTTGGTCGGCGGCTGCGAGGCGGCATGGTCGGAAACCGGGATCTGCGTTTCCTTGGTCACGCGGCCGGAGTCCATCGCCTCGAACAGGAGATAGAGCGTCATCATCTTGGTCAGCGAGGCCGGATAGCGCTGCGCCGTCGAATTGACCTCGAACATCTGCTTGCCAGTCTTCACGTCGACGACGATGGCCGCATACTTTTGCGGCGGCGCGGGGACAGCCAGAACCTGGTCCGGCGGGGTCGTGGTCGAGCAGCCGGCGACCATCAGCAACAGGCCAAGGGCGACGAAAACTCTCTGGAGAAGCGGGAGAAGACGCAATTTGGACAAGGGCGGAACTGTTCTGGCGATGCTGTTGCTGAGATGAGACGAAGCTAACGTAACGCGCTGGATGCGTCCATTTGGTTAATGGCGGTTAGCCCCAGGATTGTCGAGCTCGACGTGGTTCCTCTTCCCCGCTTTGCGCTACGCTATGCACACATCTTGTGTGATTGGCGTGAGTGATCGGCGCGAGGCTTGATTGCCACGTGGTTCCCCAATCCGTCGCTGCTTCGCAGCGCCACCTTTCCCCCCTCCGGAGGGAAAGGAAGGGAGCGTTGCTGGAAAAGGGTTGGCGACAATAGGCTCGCGCCCTTCCTCTACCCCTTCGATCGGGGGGTCCGAAGGACGGGCGAGACCCGTGGCTCGCCCCGGCAGTGGCTCGGCGAAGCCGAGACGGAGTGGGGGTCGACCAGCGCAGCATAAGACAATACATGCGCCATGCACGCTATCGCCAAAGACCAGCCGCTTGGAAATGTGTGCATAGCGTAAGCACATTCATCGGGGCGAGGAACTTGAGCCTTTATCCGCCCCGAAATCGCCTGTTTCTGTGTCTTTCCTTGCCAAAACCGCGTTTCCTGTGGGAAGGGGCGTGGCATTGGCTGGCTTGGGGGGTGGCATGACGGACATCGGGGCCGGGGGCGCAGCGCCCTCGCTTATCAAGGCATCACTCAGCCGCACCGGCAAATGGGCCGGCAGCTTCGCTTTCATCAGCGGCGCCGTTGGCGACGTGCTCAATCCGCTGGCGCCGTTCGCCGCCTATATCGCGCTGGTCGCGGCAATCGCGGCTGCCATCATCGCCATTGCCATTGTGCTGCGGCTGGTGCTGGCGGCCAAGGCGCTGCCAGCGCTGTTGTTCGCCACCAGCGCGGCGGCGGTCGCCGGCGGCGTCTATGCCGTGCAGCAGGAGACCAATTCGCAGAACGGCGTCATCGCCGGCCTGGTGCCAGCGATCGCACAGCTGCAGCAGTCGATGGGCATCGTCTCCGAAAAAGTGGCCAAGATCGAGCAGACGGTGACCCAGACGCAAAAGACCGTCGAAGAGGTCAAGAAATCGACCGACACGGTTGCCCAGAAGACCGACCAGATCGCGTCCGCCCAGCAGCAGCAGACGCAGCAGGGTGCGCAGACGCAGAAAACCGTCGAGGCGGTCAAGCAGACCACCGACACGCTCGCCGCCGGTCAGCAACAGCAGCAGGCCCAGGCGGAAAAGCTGCAGGCGACCACCGAGCAGATCGCCGCCTCGATCGACACCATCGCCAAGGGATTTGCCCAACTGGCGGCGCAGGGCGGGGCGATCGCCGAACCGAAGCGGCCGGACGAGTTCTACCACAATGCCCGGGTCTACGAATTGTCGGGCGACATGCTCAACGCCCGACGCTCCTACCTCGCCTTTGCCGGCTTCGACGTCGACGCCATCGACCCCTATACGCGCTTTGCCACGCTGCTTCGCGTGCAGGACGGCAAGGCGGGCGCCCGCGAAGTGTTCGGGCAGCTGGCCGACAAGGGCAAGGCGCTGTCGATCAAGCTGGTGCACATCCTGCAGTTCGAGGACGCGCAGCGGCTCGACAAGCTCAACGCCTTCATCGCGGCCAATCCCGACTACGCGCCGGCCTATTTCCTCAAGGCGCAGGAGTTTTCGGAAGACCGCCTCGGCAGCCAGACGCTGGCCGACAAGCGCAGCGAAGCCCAGGCGCTGACCAAGTTCGTGTCCTACGAAAAGGATGGCGGGCTGCTCAAATATTTCGTCGACCAGACGCAGCTGGCCGACTGGCTGGACCGCAGCCGCAGCCGGCTGGCCGCCCTTGGCGACATGCTCGACCCCGCGCGCTTTGCGCCGTCGCTGACGCCGATGCGCTCCAACCAGGGCTGGTCGATGACCATTTCGCTGCCCGAGCCGGCGACCGCGATCTCCTGGCGTCTCGGCACCAGCGGCCCGTTCACCGACACCGGCCTCCTGGCGATGAAGGACCAGACCACCGGCAAGCCGATGGCCAATCCGAGCTTCGAACTGCCTGACAGCACGGCGGCGACTACGATCGCGATCAAATATCTCGACATCAGGGGCCGCGAGACCGGTCCGTTCGACATCCGCTTCGATCCGGACGCCGCGCTGCAGCAAGGCGACAAGCAGATCCTCGACCAGTTCTGGACGTCGTGGATCGCCTTCGATTCCGGCGGCAATCACGGCCTGGTCTATTTCACCCAGATGCTGTCCTACCGCTGCGCCATCAAGGAGGTGCATTACAGCCTGAACGGTGCCGCCCTCGACAAGTCGCTCGAAATACCGCCTTGCGACAAGAAGGACCCCTACGCCATCCCCTACGACGCCAAGGGCTATTTCAAGATCGCCGACAGCGTGAAGTCGATGTCGGTGCAGGTCACCTACACCGACGGGACAAAATCTCCGGTGCGCGAATACAAGCGGCAGTAGCTGATGCGAAATGCCGGTCGCGGCGCTTGCGCAATCCGCGCCGAAGGGGTTCTTCTTGCGCCCGTCAGATTCGGGTGAGAGAGCACAATGACCATCAGCACGATCAAGGCCAAGGGCATATCGGTTTCGCTCGACCTCACCGTCGGCCACATCGCCGACATGACCGTCGAGAGCGGCGGACGGCAGCTGAAGCCGCTGCACCGGGCGCCCTGGGTCGATTCGGGCGAGACGCTGCCGAAGGACCTGCCGCAAGGCACGGTCCGGCTGTCCGGCGATTTCCTCTGCGCGCCGTTTTCGCGCAGCGATGTCGAGGAGGCGCCGTTGCATGGCTGGACGGCCAACAGCGCCTGGGATGTCACCGAGAGCGGTGCCACGGACGGCGGCTGGCGCGCTGTCTTCCGGCTGCGGCACAAGATCATGGGCGCCAGCGTCGACAAGATTTTTACGCTCATCGACGGCCATCCCTTCCTCTACCAGGAACATGTGTTTTCCGGCGGCTCCGGCGCGATTTCCGTCGCCCATCACCCGATGACGGTGATGAAAGGCGGCGGCAGGCTGGCTTTTTCGCCGAAGCGCTTTGCCGCGACGCCCTCCGATCCGCTGGAGCCCGATCCAGCGCGCGGCCGTTTCATGCTGGCCTATCCGGCCCGTTCGGCCGACCTTGACCAGTTTCCCGCCGCCGGCGGCGGCACGCTCGACCTTACGCAATACCGCATGGGGGACCGGCGCGAGGATTTCATCACCCTGGTCGAGGCCGACCATGGCGGGCCGGGCTGGACGGCGCTGGCGCGCCAGGCCGAGGACGATCTGGTGCTGGTGCTGAAGAACCCGGCGGAGTTGCCTGTTACCATGCTGTGGCTCAGCAATGGCGGGCGCGATTATGCGCCGTGGAGCGGCCGTCATCTCGGCGTGCTCGGCATCGAGGATGGCCGCACGGCGATAGGCCATGCCGCCTCGATCGGCGACAACTGGCTGAAGCGCGAAGGCGTGGCGACCGCCTTTACGCTCGGCGAAGGCCGCAGCCTTTCGTTCCGCCATGTCATCGGCACCCTGCCCGGCGGCGCCCTGCCGCGGGAGATCATCACGGCCGACGGCCGGATGCGGCTCGCAGCCGGCGGCTCCACCAGGGACGTGCCGTTCGACAGCGCGTTCCTGCGCATTGGCCAGCCTGCGGCCGCCTGAGCCGGGTTTGCGCGAGCGCGGGGTTTGAAATTTCCTCCGACTGCCGCCAAGATACGGCGGAAATATCATGCCGATCATCCAGGCAAGTGAGGCTCCCATGTCCGAAATCGCCCACCTCGCCGCCACCATCTTCAAGCGCGCCGGCAAGGCAAAACGCTTCATAGTCGCCATTGCCGGGCCACCCGGCTCCGGCAAGTCCACGCTGTCGGCCGGCCTGCATGACCTTTTGCCGGAAGGGGCGGTGGAGGTCGTGCCGATGGACGGCTTCCACTATGATGATATCGTGCTCAACGCGCGCGGCCTGCGGGCGCGCAAGGGGGCACCGGAGACGTTCGACTTTGCCGGCTTCGAGACCCTGATGAAGCGCATCCGGGCCGGTGAACCTGACATCGCCATTCCCGTCTTCGACCGCAGCATGGAAATGTCGCGCGCCGCCGCGGCGATCGTCGGCACCGAGACCAAGTTCATCCTGGTCGAAGGCAATTACCTGCTGCTCGACGAGGAGCCATGGTCGCGGCTGGCGCCGCTGTTCGATTTCTCGATCTTTGTCGACGTGCCGCGCAATGAGCTCGAGCGCCGCCTGATGGAACGCTGGCACGGCCATGGCCGTTCGGACGAGGAGGCGCGCGCCTGGATCGCCTCCAACGACATGCCCAACATCGAACGCGTGCTGGCCCGGCGCCGGGCCGCCGACCTGGTCATTGGTTAACACGCTTAATTTTCGGTATTTTTGGACGGGAACCTTAAGAGTTTCTCGCCGTTATGCCAGACAACCCGTTTGTCCGGCGTAAGGGATTTTCCAATGGCAACCAAGGCAAAAAAACCAGCCAAGACAAGGCCTGCGAAGGCAACCCAAGCGAAGGCCGGGGCTGGCCCGGCGATTGCCGAGCGCTCGAAAGACGGCAAGAACGCTTTCGGCAAAGCCGCCCCCAGAAAGGTCGTTCCAGCCGCCAAGGCCGCCAGCTCACGCAAGCCGGCGCCGGCCAAAGCCGGTGCCGTCCGAACGGCGGCTAATGTCGCCGCCGGCGCCGTGGTCGCAACCGCGCGTGGCGCCGTCTCGCTTGCCGCCTCCGTGATCGGCAGGGGCGGTTCGAAGGCCAAGGCGAAGTAGCAGGCCCGAACGGATATCCTTGGCCACGCCCTGTGGCGACAGGGCGGTTAGTTCTTGCCCGGAATGGTCAGGCCCTTCTGCACCGCCGGCCGCGCCAGGCCGCGCTCCAGCCATGCCGCCACATTGGCGAAATCATCGAAACCGACGAGGTCGCGCGCTTCATAGAAGCCGATCAGGTTGCGCACCCAGCCGAGCAGCGAGATGTCGGCGATGGTGTAGTCGTTGCCCATGATCCATTTGCGGCCCTTCAATCGGCCGTCGAGCACGCCGATCAGCCGCCGCGATTCGTCGCGGTAGCGCTCGAGCGGACGCTTGTCGGCGATCTCTCGGCCGGCGAATTTGTGGAAGAAGCCGACCTGGCCGAATATCGGCCCGACGGAAGCCATTTGAAAGAAGACCCACTGGATCGTCTCGTAGCGCCGCGCATCGTCCGCCGGGACGAGAAGGCCGGTCTTGTCCGCAAGATAGAGCAGGATAGCGCCGGATTCGAAAAGGCCGATCGGCTTGCCGTCCGGGCCGTTGGGATCGATGATCGCCGGAATCTTGCCATTGGGATTGAGCGACAGGAATTCCGGCGTCCAGCTTTCGTCCTTGCTGATGTTGACCAGATGCGGCTCGTAAGGCAGGCCGAGTTCTTCCAGCGCGATCGATATCTTCACGCCGTTGGGCGTCGTTGCCGAATAGAGCTGGATCTGATCGGGATATTTGGCCGGCCAGCGGGTTGTGATCGGAAAGGCGGACAGGTCGGCCATCGAGAAACTCCTGAGCGGGGATTTGCGGCAAGGGCGTGGTGTTGGCGGGTGGCCAAGAATTAAGCGCACGGCCAGGCAGGATCAATATGCCGGCGACGGTTTCGCCATGCATGGATAGTGAACCGAAGCGAACAGCGGGACGTGCGATGCCAAGGGGCGCTCAAACGCCCTGGGCAGACGTTGATCCCTCGGGCAGGTGGCGACCATCGGGGCGGTGGTGACCGCCCGGTGCAGTGGTAACCGCCCGGGATTAGATGGCCTTGAATGCCAGCACTGCGTTGGTACCGCCGAAAGCAAAACCGTTGCTGATCGCGGCGCGCACCTTGCGCTCGCGCGCGACATTGGGCGTCACGTCGAGATCGCAATCGGGATCGGGTTCGCGGTAATTCGCGGTCGGCGGCACAACGCCTTCGCGGATCGCCATGACGCAGGCGATCATCTCCAGCCCACCCGACGCGCCCAGGCAATGGGCATGCATCGACTTGGTCGAGGAGATTGACAGCGACCGCGCGTGCTCGCCGAAGACGCGCTTGATCGCGTTGGTCTCGATCTGGTCGTTGGCCTTAGTGCCGGTGCCATGCGCGTTGAGATAATCGATGTCCTCGGGATTGAGCCCGGCATCGACGAGACAGAAGCGCATCGCCGCTTCCGGGCCCTCGATGGTCGGGGCGACGATGTCGGAGGCATCGGCCGAAAGGCCGGCGCCGGCGATTTCGGCGAGGATTGTGGCGCCACGCGCCATGGCGTGATCGTAGCTTTCCAGGACCGCCATGCCGGCGCCTTCGCCGAGCACCAGGCCCTGGCGGTCGGCCGAGAACGGCCGGCAGGTGTCGGGCGACAGCACGCGCAACGCCTCCCAGCCCTTGAGCACGCCCCAGACCAGTGGCGCTTCGGTGCCGCCGGCAACCATCACGTCGGCGCGGCCGAGCCTGATCTGGTCGACCGCGGAGGCGATGGCGTGGTTGGCCGACGAGCAGGCCGACGTGACGCCGAAGACCGGTCCGCGCAGGCCAAGATGCATGCTGACCTGGCCGGCGGCGGCGCCTGGCATGACCCGGGGCACGGTGAAGATGCCGGCGCGATTCTTGCCCTCGACCAGAATGGCGCGATAGTTCTCCTCGACGGTCTCGAAGCCGCAGACGCCGACGCCGACAATGGTTCCCATGCGATAGGTGTTGTCGGCATGCGGGGCCAGGCCGGACTGCCGCATGGCTTCCTTCGCGGCGATCACTGCCAGCAGGCTGAAACGGTCCATCGACACCAGCTGCTTGCGCTCGATGCCGTGATCGGGCAGCGCTTTGATCTCGCAGCCGGTCTTGACCTTCAAATCATGCAGGAAGGGATTGTCGATCGGGCCGATGGCCGAACGGCCGGCCCGCATTTCGGCCCAGATCGACTGGGCATCGACGCCTAGTCCGCACAGTCCGCCAATGCCGGTAATGACGACGCGTTTCAGCATTCGGTCAGGCTTTTTTCGCGATCAGCGCGCGAACGGCCTCGACCATGTCGCCAACATTCTTCAGATTGCTCCAGGCATCGACCGTGTTCATCTCGATCTCGATGCCATACTGCTCCTCGAGGTCGAAGATGATCTCTGTCAGCTCCAGCGAATGGATGCCGAGCGACGTCAATTCGGTGCTGGTGGTGATTTCTTCACCGCCCGGCTCGGCATGGGCCTTGATCTTTTCGATGATGTCCGTTGCCAGCTGGTCAGCCATTCGGTTTCTTCCCCACTTTGTCGTTTCCCGACGCCAACTGAACAGCGCCTTCTTGTCCTCGATATCAGGCCGCGATCGTCGCCTTCTACCCCCGCCAAGCATCGCCTGACCGTATCGAGCTGGCTCCCTCTATAGAAACGGAAACGCCATCAAGCAACAAGCTATATATCGACAAACCCGCCGCAGTGCTTAACCTGACGGCGTGGATACGATCGAATATACCAAGTTTTCGCCCCCTTTGGCCCAGCGCGCCGCGGGTCTGGCCCAGCTGGGCTGCGCCAGCGCGGACGGGCGCACGCGGCTGCGGCGGCTTTATCAGGACGGTTCCGCCAAGATAAGGCTGCCGGCCGTTCTGGCCGACCCGCTGGAGGCGGTGCTGATCAACACCGCCGGCGGACTGACCGGCGGCGACCGCATCGGCTGGGATGTGGATGTCGGCGCCAATGCCTCGGCCTCGATAACCACCCAGGCCTGCGAGAAGGTCTACCGCGCCGCATCCGACCATGCCGAGGTGCGGGTCAAGCTGACGGTCGGCGAGAACGGCCGCATCGCCTGGCTACCGCAGGAGACCATCGTCTTCGACCGGGCGGCCTTTGCCCGCACATTGGACGTCGAACTTGCCGCGGGGGCCGAGGCGCTGGTGCTGGAGGCCACCGTCTTCGGCCGCCTGGCCATGGGCGAACGCGCCGCGCAAGGCACTTTCCGTGACCGCTGGCGTGTTCGCCAGGATGGTTTCCTCATCCATGCCGAGGATTTCCACGTCGGCCCTGATATCGCGGCCGTGCTCGCACGCCCGGCGGCGGCCGGCGGCGCGATCGCCGTGGCGACGCTGCTGCTGGTGTCGCCGCGGGCCGAGGCTCTGCTCGACCCGGTCAGGGAAATCGTCGGCGACCAGGGCGGCGCCAGCGTCTGGAGTGTGAAGGCATCTGGCAAGCTTCTTGCGAGGCTTTACGCCGGGGACGGCTACCAACTGCGCCAGCGGCTGGTTCCGCTCGTCGGACTGCTCAACGGAAGGGCGGGACTGCCCAAATTATGGTCACTGTGATTCTGGAAACCGCATGAACCTGACGCCGAGGGAAAAAGACAAGCTGCTGATCGCCATGGCGGCGATCGTGGCACGCAAGCGGCTGGAGCGCGGCGTCAAGCTGAACCATCCGGAAGCGATCGCGCTGATCACCGATTTCGTCGTCGAAGGCGCCCGCGACGGCCGCCCGGTCGCCGAACTGATGGAGGCCGGCGCCCATGTCGTCACCCGCGCGCAGGTGATGCAAGGCATCGCCGAGATGATCCATGACGTACAGGTGGAAGCGACCTTCCCTGACGGCACCAAGCTGGTGACCGTGCACGAGCCCATCAGGTGAGGAGACCGAGATGCTTGAGCTGCGCCCAAACTGCGAATGCTGCGACAAGGACCTGCCGCCGGAGGCGACGGATGCGCTGATCTGCACCTTCGAATGCACCTTCTGCGCTGATTGCGTGGAAAACGTGCTGGACGGCGTCTGCCCCAATTGCGGCGGCAATTTTTCGGCCCGGCCGATCCGCCCGGCAGCGAAGCTGGAAAAATATCCGCCGTCGACCAAGCGCGTCCTCAAGGCCGAGGGCTGCGGCCCGCGCAAGGCCGCGTGACTGCACCATCGCAAACGAAAGGCAAGTAGAATGATCCCTGCCAAACGCCTGTGCCTCGCGGCGATCCTGCTCATGGCTGCCGCCGTGCCGGCCTACGCTCATGTCGGCATCGGCACGACCTCCTCCTTCACGGCCGGCTTCATGCATCCCGTGTCCGGCCTCGATCATATGACCGTGATGATCGCCGTCGGCCTGTGGGCGGCCCTCAAGGGCGGCAAGGCGATCTGGGCGTGGCCAGCCGCCTTTATCGGCGTGATGGTGGGCGGCGCGGCTCTTGGCATGGCGCATGTGCCGGTGCCCTTCGTCGAACCGGGCATACTGGCCTCCGTCGTGGCGCTTGGCCTGCTGGTGGCGCTGGCGATCGACCTGCCCGTCTCGGCCGGTGTTGCCATTGTCGGCCTGTTCGCGCTGTTCCACGGGCATGCACATGGCACCGAAGTGCCGGAAAATGCCGGCGGGCTCGAATACATGGCCGGCTTTGCCGTCGCCACCGCGCTGCTCCATGCCGTCGGCATCGCAGCCGGAATGAGCCTTGGCACGAGGTTCCGTAGTCTGGCCCGTGTTGCCGGCGCTGCCTGTGCTGCGATCGGCCTTGGTCTCGCCTTCGGCGTCGTGTGACATCAGATGATCCCCGGCGAAATCATCCCCGTCTACGGCGACATCGAGCTCAACAAGGGCCTGCCGACCGTCACCCTGAAAGTCGCCAACAGCGGCGACCGGCCGATCCAGGTCGGCAGCCACTACCATTTCTTCGAAACCAATGAGGGGCTGAAGTTCGACCGCGAACAGACCCGCGGCATGCGCCTCGACATCGCCGCCGGCACCGCCATGCGCTTCGAGCCGGGACAGGAACGCGACGTCACGCTGGTGCCGCTCGGCGGCAAGCGCGAGGTCTATGGATTCCAGCAGAAGGTGATGGGCAAGCTGTGAGACCGGTGGCGTCTCATGCCTGGCGCGCAAGGGTGGGGGCCGGCCTTGGGGCAAGCCCGAAGGCCAGCAGTGCTTTCGGCTGTTTTGCCGCAATTCCTGTGGGAAAACCGCTTCACACTTTTCCTGGAATTGCTCTAGTCCGACGGCTTGGCGGCCGCATAGATGACGATCTTTCCGCGATCGTCGAACTCGACGGCGATAACGTCCTGCGCGGCCACGCGCCGCGAATCGATGGCATTGAAGAGCAAGGCGTTGGCCTCGATCTCCTTGCGCAGTTCCGTGACGTCGTCCTGATGCTGCCGCACCTTGTCCTCGATGACCGGCGGCGGGCCACCTTCGCTGCGCGCCGCGTCGGTCAGGAACACGATATCGACCTTGTCGAGCTTGGAGGTCTTGCGCACCGTGCTGATGTTGTCGCGCGTGCGGTCGATCGCCGAATTGACCTTTCCGACTTCCGCTGTCGTCTTGGCCTGCTCCTCGTTGACTTGCGAGCCGACGATGCGGTCGACGGTCTCCTGGCTTTTAAGCCCCTGGGCATTCAGCGCGGCCAAGGGAAGGCTCGCTGCCACAAACGCGGCCGCCGCGATGGCATGCAGCCATCGGGCATCGGGCAAGGTGGTGAGGGTCATCACTCGCTTTCGCAGCTTGTTTCAACAATCAGCAAGCGAAACGACTCCAGCCCTGCCACGGTTCCCTTCGCAATATGGCCGGCGGACCGAGTGTCGGCCCGCCGCACCGGGTCGTCAGCCGGCCTTCTTGGTAATCAAGGTCAGCGCGCCATTGGGCTCCATGCTGGCCGCGACCACCTGCGCCGAGGTCATTCCCTTGGCCTGGAGGGCGGACTTCACCTTGGGGGTGGCGTCGATCGAACTGCGCAGTTTCTGCAGGCCGGCGTCACCGCGCTGGGCGATCACCTGATTGACCTGCGTCTGGGTGTCCTTCGGCAGCTCGGTGATGTCGACAATGTTGACGCTCTGGATCGCCGGCGCGGCCTGCTGACCGCCGGGGGCGGGTGTCGTCGCCTTGGGGGCAGGCGTGGCCGGAGCGGGCTGCTGCTGGGCACTGGCGGCACCGGCCAGCATCAGGCTGGCGGCGGCGGCAAGAATTATCGTTTTGCGCATGGATTATCCTTCCATCGATTTGGCAAACGGCCGTTTTGGGGTGACCTGCCAACCTCAACCCCCAAATGGGATCAGAAGGTGTCGCCCAGCGGGTCATTGCGTGACCATTGGATGGCGGCAATGTGCAGCCCAGCCTCAACCACACCGCATTTCGGGAGCAATCGCTGATGGCCAGAATCTCGCGTGCCGCCTACGCCCAGATGTATGGGCCGACTGTCGGCGACAAGGTCAGGCTGGCGGACACCGAACTCTTCATCGAGGTCGAAAAGGACCTCACCATTCACGGCGAAGAAGTGAAATTCGGCGGCGGCAAGGTGATCCGCGACGGCATGGGCCAGAGCCAGGTGTCCCGCGCCCAGGGCGCGGTCGACACCGTCATCACCAATGCCTTGGTAATCGACGCCAGCGCCGGCATTTTCAAGGCCGATATCGGCCTGAGCGACGGCCGCATCGCGGCAATCGGCAAGGCCGGCAACCCGGACACGCAAGATGGAGTCACCATCATCATCGGCCCGGGTACCGAAATCATCGCCGGCGAAGGCAAGATTCTCACTGCGGGCGGCTTCGACGCGCATATCCACTTCATCTGCCCGCAGCAGATCGAGGAAGCGCTGATGAGCGGCATCACCACAATGCTGGGCGGCGGCACCGGGCCGGCGCATGGCACGCTGGCCACCACCTGCACGCCGGGGCCGTGGCACATGGCCCGCATGATCCAGTCCTTCGACGCCTTTCCGATGAATATCGGCCTGTCGGGCAAGGGCAATGCCTCGCTGCCGGCAGCGCTGGAGGAAATGGTGCTGGGAGGCGCCTGCTCGCTGAAGCTGCATGAGGATTGGGGCACGACGCCCGCGGCGATCGACTGCTGCCTGTCGGTGGCCGACGATTACGACGTTCAGGTGATGATCCACACCGACACCTTGAACGAATCCGGCTTCGTCGAGAACACGGTGGCGACGATCAAGGGCCGCACCATCCACGCCTTCCATACCGAGGGCGCCGGCGGCGGCCACGCGCCCGACATCATCAAGGTTTGCGGCCTGCCCAACGTGATCCCCTCGTCGACCAATCCGACAAGGCCCTACACGGTCAACACGCTGGCCGAACATCTCGACATGCTGATGGTCTGCCACCATTTGTCGCCGTCGATTCCCGAGGATATCGCCTTTGCCGAAAGCCGCATCCGCAAGGAGACGATCGCCGCCGAAGATATCCTGCACGACATCGGCGCCTTCTCGATCATCTCGTCGGACTCGCAGGCCATGGGCCGTGTCGGCGAGGTGGCGATCCGCACCTGGCAGACCGCCGACAAGATGAAGCGCCAGCGCGGCTCGCTGCCGCAGGAAACCGGCGACAACGACAATTTCCGCGTCCGCCGCTACATCGCCAAATACACGATCAACCCGGCCATCGCGCATGGCCTGTCGAAGGACATCGGCTCGATCGCCGTCGGCAAGCGCGCCGACCTGGTACTGTGGAATCCGGCCTTTTTCGGTGTGAAGCCGGACATGGTGCTGATCGGCGGCATGATCGCCGCGGCCCCGATGGGCGACCCCAACGCCTCGATCCCGACGCCGCAGCCGATGCACTACCGGCCGATGTTCGGCGCCTATGGCAAGGCCAGGACCAACTCCTCGGTGACCTTCGTTTCCAAGGCGGCACTCGAGTCGGGGCTGCATGGCCGACTTGGCGTCGAAAAACAGTTCGTCGCCGTGGAAAACACCCGCGGCGGCATCGGCAAGCATTCCATGGTGCTCAACGACGCCACGCCGCATGTCGAGGTCGACCCGGAAACCTACGAGGTGCGCGCCGACGGCGAATTGCTGACCTGCGAGCCGGCGACCGTGCTGCCGATGGCGCAACGGTATTTCCTGTTCTGAGGTCGGCCGGCCAAATTCCGTTGCGGCTGGTGTGCATAGGCCGCAATATGCGGTCGAGCAGAAACCCATCGTGATCAGGCATGGCCACCGAAATCGCCTCTCCTCACGACATCTTCCCGCATATCCGCATCGTCATGGGCATGGTGATCGGGCTTGGTGTCGCGCGCCTGCTGTCGGGGGTGGCGCGCATCGTCCAGCATCCCGGCCAATACCGGCTCTATCCCGTGCATCTGGCCTGGGTCGCCTCGGTGCTGTTGACGCTGGTGCATTTCTGGTGGTGGGAGTTCGGGCTCTACGCCATCGAGACCTGGACCTTCGGCAAATACCTGTTCATCATCTTCTACGCGATCACGCTGTTTCTGCTGTGCGCGCTGCTGTTTCCGGATTCGATGCTGGGCTACACCAGCTACGAGGATTTCTTCTATTCGCGCCGGGGCTGGTTCTTCGGCCTGCTGGCTGCGACTTATCTGCTCGATGTCATCGATACGCTACTGAAGGGGCCTGAGCATTTCGCCCGCTTCGGCAACGAATATCTGTTCCGCACGCCGGTCTTCGTGGCACTATGCATCGCCGCGATCCTGGTGCGCGACCGCCGCTTCCACATAGCCTTTGTCGCAGCGGCTCTCATCTACCAGGTATCGTTCATCCTGCGGCTGTTCGACACGATCGTATGACTATAGGGGATGGTCTAGAGTCCAGGAAAAGACAGGATCTTAACATGTACAAGGCCGTCGGATCGCGCGGATCCCGGGTCAGCCGCGTTCTCTGGATGCTCGAAGAGCTCGGGCAGCCCTATGAATTCGTCGAAGTCAAACTGCGCTCGCCGGAAGCCTATGCGCTCAACCCGTCGGGCAAGGTGCCGGTCCTCATTGACGATGAACTGACGGTGACGGATTCGGCGGCGATCTGCGTCTACCTCGCCGACAAGCATGCGGACAAAGGCATGGGCGCTAGTCCGGGTGTTGCCGGCCGCGCCGAGATGGATTCCTGGATGCATTTTGCCCAGAGCGAGTTTGAAGCGCCGCTGTGGAACAAATTGCGCCACCGCTTCCTGCTGCCGAAGGAGGTTCGCGTCGATGTCGGCCCGGCGGCGGCCTACGATTTCGCCTCGGAAGCCAAGGCGCTGGACCGCCGGCTTGGCGACAAGCCGTTTGCGCTGGGCGACCGGTTTTCCGCCGTCGACGTGTTGCTGGGCGACATGGGCGGCTGGGCCCGTGCCGGAAAATTCCCGATCGAGTCCGACCGCATCAACGCTTATTTCGACCGGGTGCTTTCGCGCCCAGCCCGTGCGCGGGCGCAGGCCAACGGACGTTCCGTGAAATGAAGCTCAACCTCAACACCGACTTCACCAAATTTCCGCGCGCTGTCTCGGTGCTGTCTGCCGGTGAGGCCGGGACCGTGACGCCATCCGGCCGTACGGTCCTTGCGCATGACGAGCGGCATCTGCGCCGCCGCGCCATAGAACTGTCCGATGGCAGCAAGGTGCTGGTCGACCTGCCCGAACCCGTCGCCTTGAACGATGGTGACCGACTGGTGCTGGAGGATGGCGGCCATGTCGAGATCATCGCAGCACCGGAAGAGGTCTATGACATCCGCGCCCGCGACGGCGTGCATCTGACCGAACTGGCCTGGCATATCGGCAACCGTCATCTCGCGGCAGGCATCGAGGCGGACCGTATCGTCATCCTGCGCGACCACGTCATCAAGGCGATGCTGGAGGGGCTTGGCGCCACGGTGCGCGAAGTCTCCGAGCCGTTCAAGCCGGTGCGCGGCGCCTATTCCGGCGGGCATGATCACGGGCACGCGCATGCGCACAGCCATGCGGAGGCCCATTCGCACTCGCATAGCCATTCCCACGACGACCATCATCACCACGACCATGACTGACCAGCCTTCGAGCATCGCCCTGCTGCGGCTGATGGCGTGGTTGTCGCCGGCCTTTCCGGTTGGCGGCTTTGCCTACAGCCACGGTCTTGAGCGCGCGGTGCATGACGGGCTGGTTGCCGATGCCGCGAGCCTTGCCAACTGGCTGGAAACGCTGGTCGAGATGGGCTCGGGCTGGAACGATGCCGTGCTGTTTTGCGAAAGCTGGCGCCGCGCCCGTAACGCCGGCAATCTCGACGAAGTCGCCGCATTGGCCGAGGCACTGGCCGGCTCTCGCGAACGCCACACCGAGACGATGCTGCAGGGTGCTGCCTTCCTGAAAGCCGCCGCCGCCTGGCCCAATCCGGTGCTGGCGCGCCTGCCCGCCGAATGCGCTTATTGCGTCACCGTCGGCGCCCTTGCCGGCGGCAATGGTATTGCGCTGCAGGATGCGCTGTCCGCCTTCCTGCAAGCCTTCTTCTCCAACCTCGTCCAGGCGGCGATCAGGCTCGGCGTCGTCGGCCAGAGCGAGGCCACCACGCTGCTGGCCGGCTTCGAGCCGTTGGCGCTCTCAACCGCCGACCGCGCGTCCCGTTCGACATTGGACGATCTCGGCGGCTGCGCCTTCGTCTCCGATATCATGGCGATGAGGCATGAAACCCAGTATTCGCGGCTATTCCGTTCATGATCGCTCTCGCCTTTGTCCTCTCATTCGTCCTGCTGCTGATCACGGCGCTGCATGTCTATTGGGGCATTGGCGGCATCTGGCCGGGTACGGACGGCGCCTCCTGCGCCCGCGCGGTCGTCGGCTTTCGCGGGGTCGACGAAATGCCGACACCCTTCGCCAGTTTCGCCGTTGCCGCCTGTCTTGGCCTGGCGACGCTCTGGCCGCTGGCGCTCATCGGCTTCTTTGCCTCGCCGTTCCCGAGGGAAGGCCTGGCCGCCACCTCGCTGCTCATCGGGCTGGTGTTTCTGGGACGCGGCATCGCCGGCTTCACGCCATGGTGGCGCCGGCTGGCGTCCGAACAGCCTTTCGCACGGCTCGATGTGCGTTACTATTCGCCGCTGTGCCTGCTGATCGGGCTCGGCTTCGCAATCCTTGCCATCATGGAGTTCCCGACATGACCCAAGCCAACGGTCCCCTTCGCATCGGTATTGGCGGCCCTGTCGGCTCCGGCAAGACGACGCTCACCGAAAAGCTCTGCAAGGCGCTGCGCGACGAGTTCTCCATCGCCGTCGTCACCAACGACATCTACACAAGGGAAGACGCCATGATGCTGGCACGGCTGCAGGCGCTGCCGGAAGACCGCATCGTCGGGGTCGAGACCGGCGGCTGCCCGCACACCGCCATCCGCGAGGACGCTTCGATCAATCTGCAGGCGATCGCCGAGCTCAACCGGAAATTCCCCGATCTCGACATCATCTTCATCGAATCCGGCGGCGACAATCTTGCCGCCACCTTCTCGCCGGACCTCGCGGATTTGACGCTCTATGTCATCTCGGTCTGCCAGGGCGAGGAGATCCCGCGCAAGGGCGGACCGGCGATCACCCGCTCCGATTTCCTGATCATCAACAAAAGCGATCTGGCGCCCTATGTGAACGTGAACCTCGACGTCATGGAGAGCGACGCCGGCCGCATGCGCGGCAAGCGGCCCTTCGGCTTCACCGATCTGTCGCGCGGCAGGGGGCTGCAGGAGGTTATCGATTTCATCGTCGAGCATGGCGGGCTGAGGGTCGGCACCGCCACCAGCACGGCGGCCTGACAGGCATCAGGTCCCTCTGCACCAACCAAAACCCGTTGCGGGCAGCCGTAGGTCGCGGCATTCTTGCCAAAACCGGAGGATTTTCGATGAGCGTCGCCCGCCTGCAGAAGGAAACGCTGACCAATCTGCCCTTCTACGAAGAGCGCGTCGATCTCGCCTGTGCCTTTCGCTGGACGGCGCGGCTCAACATGCACGAGGCGGTGGCCAACCATTTCTCGCTGGCGGTCAACGAGAACGGCACGCAGTTCCTGATGAACCCCAACCAGGTGCATTTCTCGCGCATCAAGGCGAGCGACCTGTTGATGATCGACGCCAACGATCCGAACACGCTGTCGGGCCCCAACGCGCCGGACCCGACGGCCTGGGGGCTGCACGGCGCCATCCATCGCAATGTGCCGCATGCGCGCTGCGTCATGCATGTCCATTCGATCCATGCCACGGTGCTGGCCTCGCTGGCCGACTCGACATTGCCGCCGATCGACCAGAATTCGGCGATGTTCTTCAACCGCCATGTCGTCGACGCGCATTATGGCGGGCTGGCCTTCGAAGAAGAGGGCGAGCGCTGCTCGCAGCTTCTCACCGATCCCAAGGTCAAGGTCATGGTCATGGGCAATCACGGCGTGCTGGTGATCGGCGACACCGTCGCCGATGCCTTCAACCGCATGTTCTATTTCGAGCGCGCCGCCGAGACCTATATCAAGGCACTGTGGACCGGCCGGCCGCTACGCACGCTGTCCGACGCCATCGCCGAGAAGACGGCGAGCGAGATGGACGACTATCCCGGCCAGGCCGAGCGCCATCTCGCCGAGTTGAAGGCCATTCTCGACGAGGAAGAGCCGGTCTACCGGAATTAGAGCCCGAGCTGAGCCCGCAATTCCTCGGCGCTGTTGATGACGATGGCGCCGGGCGGTCCTTCCATCGGCTTTTCCGGCCAGAAGATCGTCTTCATGCCCGCAGCCAGTCCCGCCATGGCGCCCGGCCAGCTGTCGTCGACCGCCACGGCCTGCGCGGGATCGACTTCGGCCAGGTAGGCGGCGCGCAGGAACGGTTCGGCGTGCGGCTTGCCATCGCGCACATCGTTGCGGCTGATCGTTTTCATGCCTGGATAAAAAAGTCCGACCATGCGCAGATTGGCGTCGACGATCATCCGGTCCGAATTCGAGACCACCGCTTGCTGCACGCCAAGCGCGCGCAATTCATTGAAGACTTCTATGGCGCCCGGACGCGGTTTCAGCCCCTCCACCAGCGGCAGATAGTGCTCGTATTTGCGCATGATCCAGTCGTCGAAGGGAAGATCGAGGCCGAACTCGTCGCGCATCATTTCGTAGACCGGCCAGGCGGCGACGCCGAGCACCCGCTCATGCAGGTCGGCGGGCGGCGTGAGGCCTGCATTGCGCATCGCCGCCACTAGAGCCGCCTCGTGCAACGGCTCGCTGTCGACCAGCGTGCCGTCCATATCCCAGAAAACCGCCTTCGGTGTCATGCAGCGCTCCTTTTGCGATCCCCTTAAAGGGTTTGCGCCGGGAGATAAACCGTCGGAATCGCTCCGCGACTGGAAAGCGAAGCCGCTCCGCCTTCTCCAGCCGGAGATTGCCGGTGGGGAAATCTCGGCCGCGCAGGCGCAAACAATTGCCCTTGAGATTGACAATTGCGCAGGAGGCCGTTCCCTGCGAAACTGGGAGCGGACCGCTCCTGTGAGCAGCGGTTTTCGGGAGGCAGGACGTGAATACCCGGCAGGATAGCGGCAGCAACAGGCTGGACGACGCGGCGCGCGCCGGCTGGCTCTATTATGTCGCCGGCAACACACAGGACCAGATCGCCGCCACGCTCGGCATTTCGCGGCAGACGGCGCAGCGGCTGGTGTCACTGGCGGTGTCGGAAGGCCTGATCAAGGTGCGCGTCGATCATCCGATCGCCAACTGCCTGGACCTTGCCGCCCGGCTGAAATCGCGCTTCGCGCTCGACCTGGTCGAAGTGGTGCCGAGCGATCCCAATTCATCCTCCACCACCATCGGCATCGCCGAGGCGGCGGCGGCCGAGATCGAGCGGCGGCTGCGCTCGCCGACGCCGATCGTCATGGGCATCGGCACCGGGCGCACGCTGAAGGCGGCGATCGAGCAATTGCCGCCGATGGAATGCCCGCAGCATAAGGTGGTGTCCTTGACCGGCAACATTTCGCCGGACGGGTCGGCCGCCTTCTACAACGTCATCTTCACCATGGCCGACCGGGTCAAGGCGCGCTCCTTCCCGATGCCGCTGCCGGTCATCGCCTCCTCGCCGCAGGAACGCGAGATGCTGCTCAACCAACCGATGATCCAGCCGACGCTGGCGCTTGCGGCGGAAGCCGATGTCACCTTCATCGGCATCGGCGACCTCGGTCCGAAGGCGCCGCTCTACGAGGACGGCTTCATTTCCGAAAGCGAGTTGAAGGCCCTGCAAAAAGCTGGTGGCATTGCCGAGATCGTCGGCTGGGTGTTCGACCGGGAAGGCCGCATGATCGAGGGCATCACCAACGACCGGGTGTCGTCGGCAGCGCTGCCGTCGCGCGAGAAATCGCTGGTCATTGCGCTCGCCATGGGCGAGCGCAAGCTGCCGGGAATCCTGGCGGCCGTGAACCGGCGGCTGGTCAATGGTCTCATCACCGACGAACGGACGGCGACCGCTTTGCTCGCCAGCATCTGACCGGGCGCTCCGGCGCCTGCCGGATACGGCCTCCGCGACTGCCTGGCGATAAAGCCAACAAGTCTATTTATGCCGGCTGAAAGGATCTTTGCCATCGAGGAAACCGAGGTCGCGCTGCAGATGCGGCGACAGGTCCCTGATGTCGAGATGCGCCTTTTTTCTGATCGCGAACCAGCCGAATCCGTCCGTCAGCCACGAAATCCAGCGGTGAGCCGGAGCGGGAGTGCATTTTTGCTGCGCCATGGTCATGATCGTCAACCTTCGCTATCCTGGACCCGAATGACGGGTTGACAATGAATGTCGGTCCTGCCGGCCGGCTTTGCCAATCGAACGTCGATAAGGACCCATAAGGAGCCTTTATGCCGGATCTGAGCTCACCGCAGGTTTCGCAACTGCCGCCGCTGCAGGCGATCCGGGTGTTCGAAGCGGTGGCGCGGCAGCTTTCCTTCACCAAGGCCGCCGCGGAACTCGCCATGACACAGGCCGCCGTCAGCTATCAGATCAAGGTCCTGGAAGAGCGTGTCGGCGCGCCGCTGTTCCTGCGCCGGCCGCGGCAGATCGAGCTGACCGAAGCCGGCCAGAGACTGGCGCCGGCGGTGAGCGAGGCCTTTGCCATTCTTAGCCAGGCCTATGCCGCCGCGCGGGGTGGCGCGGACGGGCTGCTGTGCGTCACCACAGTGCTGACCTTTGCCTCGAACTGGCTGGCGCATCATCTGGGCTCGTTCCAGATGGCTCATCCGGCGCTTGCCGTGCGGCTCGAAACGTCGAGCCGGCTGACGGATTTCGCCCGCGAGGATGTCGATCTCGCCATCCGCTCGGGCAATGGCAAATGGCCGGGGCTGGAGGCCCACAAGCTGCTCGACGCCGATTTCACGCCGATGCTGAGCCCGAAGCTCGCGGCGAGCATTGGCGGGGTCAAGGAGCCGGCCGACCTGTTGCAGCTGCCGATCCTCGATCCGGGCGATGTCTGGTGGACGCAATGGTTCGAGACGGCCGGCGTGCATGCGCACGACCTTGCCAAGCGGCCCGGCAGCAGCATGGGCGCGCAGGCCTATGAGGCCAATGCGGCCATCGCAGGCCATGGCGTGGCGATCCTGACCCGGGCGCTGTTCAAGGCGGAACTTGCCGACGGCCGCCTGATCCAGCCTTTCGACCTGGTCGGCGACGACGGCCACGCCTACTGGCTGGTCTATCCGGAAGCACGCCGCAACGTGCCGAAAATCCGCGCCTTCCGCGACTGGCTGCTGGCTGAGATCGCCTGCTGACAGGCGTTTTTCTCCCGATCCAATCCTCCAGGCCTTGCTGTCCCGCCGCCTGATATCGGCGCGGATGCGGCTTCCGTCGTCCGTCCATCGGACAGGTCCGGTGCTGCGCTGCAGCATCGAATCCGGCTTGACATAATTCACCGTAAGTGAGTAATTGCTCACAGCCAAGGCAAATGCTCAACTTGGTTCATGGGAGGAATTTGATGAAACTGCGCACGCTCACCCTGGGCTTGTTGTCGGCCAGCGCTCTCGCTTTTGCCGCACATGCCGAATCCATCACCATCGCCACGGTCAACAATGGCGATATGGTCCGCATGCAGAAGCTGACCGAGGACTTCACCAAGACCAACCCCGACATCCAGCTCAACTGGGTCACTCTTGAAGAGAACGTCCTGCGCGAGCGCGTCACCACCGACATCGCCACCAAGGGCGGCCAGTATGACGTGATGACCATCGGTACCTACGAGGTTCCGATCTGGGCCAAGCAGAGCTGGCTGCTGCCGCTCGACAAGCTCGGCGACGACTATGACGCCAAGGACATCATCCCGGCCATCGCTGGCGGCCTTTCAGTCGACGGCAAGCTCTATGCTGCGCCCTTCTACGGCGAAAGCTCCTTCGTCATGTACCGCAAGGACCTGATGGAGAAAGCCGGGTTGAAGATGCCCGATGCGCCGACCTGGGACTTCATCAAACAGGCGGCCGACAAGATGACCGACCGCGCCAATGGCGTGAACGGCGTATGCCTGCGCGGCAAGGCCGGCTGGGGCGAGAACATGGCCTTCCTGACCGCCATGTCGAACTCCTTCGGCGCCCGCTGGTTCGACGAGAACTGGAAGCCGCAATTCGACCAGCCCGAGTGGAAGAAGACCTTGCAGTTCTATGTCGACCTGATGAAGGCCGACGGCCCCGAAGGCGCGTCCTCCAACGGCTTCAACGAGAATCTGGCGCTGTTCCAGCAGGGCAAGTGCGGCATGTGGATCGACGCCACCGTCGCGGCCTCCTTCGTCTCCGATCCCAAGGCATCCAAGGTCGCCGACAAGGTCGGCTATGCGCTGGCGCCAGACAATGGGCTCGGCAAGCGCGGCAACTGGCTGTGGGCATGGTCGCTCGCCGTCCCGGCCGGTACCAAGAAGGCCGACGCGGCCGAGAAGTTCGTCTCGTGGGCGACCAGCAAGCACTATGCCGAACTCGTCGCTTCGAAGGAAGGTTGGGCCAACGTTCCTCCGGGCACGCGCTCCTCGCTCTACGCAAATGCCGAGTACCAGAAGGCGGCTCCGTTCGCCAAGATGACGCTGGACTCCATCAACGCCGCCGACCCGACGCATCCGACCGTCAAGCCGGTGCCCTATGTCGGTGTCCAGTTCGTCGCCATCCCTGAATTCCAGGGTCTTGGCACCACGGTCGGCCAGCTCTTCTCGGCGGCTCTTGCCGGCCAGTCGAGCGTCGACGATGCGCTGAAGCAGGCCCAGGACGCCGCCACCGCGGCGATGACCGAAGGCGGGTATATCAAGTAAGGCTCCTCCCGGTGCCGAATGCCGGTTGCCTCCTCGACCGGCAACGGCCGCCCGAGTTCCCAGCTCGGGCGGCCGCCTTCAACGCTTCTGAAAATTCAGTCTGACCATTGAAGGGTGACCGTCATGGCTACTCAGCAGACCCGTTCGCTTGCCCGTTTCATGATGGCGCCATCCGTCGTGCTGCTGCTGGTCTGGATGGTTGTTCCACTGGCGCTCACACTGTGGTTCTCCTTCCAGCAGTACAATCCGCTCAATCCGATCCACGACGGGTTCGTCGGCTTTTCGAATTACGCGCTGTTCTGGTCCAACCCGGCTTTCCTGCAATCGATCCTCAACACGCTTGTGCTGGTGATCAGCGTGCTGTTGATCACGGTGATCGGCGGCATCCTGCTGGCATTGCTGATCGACCAGCCGATGTGGGGACAAGGTATTGTCCGCATCCTCGTCATCTCGCCGTTCTTCGTCATGCCGCCGGTGGCCGCATTGGTGTGGAAGAACATGATCATGCATCCGCAATACGGGGTCTTTGCCGACATAGCGCGCTTCTTCGGGGCGCAACCGATCGACTGGTTCGGGCAGCATCCGATGACGGCGATCATCATCATCGTCGCCTGGCAGTGGCTGCCTTTCGCGACGCTAATCCTGTTGACCGCGCTGCAGTCGCTCGACGGTGAGCAGAAGGAAGCCGCCGAAATGGACGGCGCCGGCTTCATCAGCCGCTTCATCTATCTGACGCTGCCGCACATGTCGCGCGCCATCACCGTCGTCATCCTGATCCAGACGATCTTCCTCTTGTCGGTCTATGCCGAAATCCTCGTCACCACCAATGGCGGCCCTGGATACGCCTCCACCAACCTGCCCTTCCTGGTCTACCAGAAGGCACTGCTGGAGTTCAAAATCGGCCAGGCATCCGCGGGCGGTGTGATCGCCGTCATTCTCGCCAACATCGTTGCCTTCTTCGCCATGCGCGCCGTCGGCAAGAACCTGGACAAATAAGGGAGGACAAGATGGCCCGTGCAGTCACCACCCAGCACAAGACGATCGCGACGGCAGCCGCCTGGATCGTCGCGCTGCTGATCTTCTTCCCGATCCTCTATACGATCATCACCTCGTTCAAGTCGGAACAGGAGGCGATCCAGGGCTTCAACCTGATCCCGTCGGGGACGTTCGAGAGCTACTCCGAGGTTCAGGCACAGAGCGGCTATTTCAAGTTCTTCTTCAACTCGGTGCTGCTCTCGGTCGGCTCGACCATCCTGGCCCTGCTGGTCGCCATTCCGGCGGCATGGTCGATGGCGTTCTCGCCGACCAAGCGGACCAAGGACATTTTGATGTGGATGCTGTCCACCAAGATGATGCCGGCGGTCGCGGTGCTGTTCCCGATCTACCTGATCTTCCGCAACTTCGGGCTGCTCGACAGCCGCATCGGCCTGATGGTCATGCTGATGCTGATCAACCTGCCGATCGTGGTGTGGATGCTCTACACCTATTTCCGCGAGATTCCCGGCGAGATCCTGGAAGCGGCCCGCATGGACGGCGCCTCGCTGTGGAACGAGATCATCTATGTGCTGACGCCGATGGCGGTGCCCGGCATTGCCTCGACCATGCTGCTCAACATCATCCTGGCCTGGAACGAGGCGTTCTGGACGATCCGGCTGACCACCACGGAAGCAGCGCCGCTGACAGCCTTCATCAGCTCCTTCTCCAGCCCGCAAGGCCTGTTCTGGGCCAAGCTTTCGGCGGCCTCGACGCTGGCGATCGCGCCGATTCTGATTATGGGCTGGTTCAGCCAGAAGCAGCTGGTGCGCGGCCTGACCTTTGGCGCCGTGAAGTAAGTAAGCCGTGACTTAACGTGACGCTCTAGAACGTCGGACAATAACCCCTCGGGGAGGAAACCATGGGAAACATCACGCTCAAGAACGTCTCCAAATCGTTCGGGTCGACCGTCATCATTCCAGGCATTGACCTGGTGATCGAGAATGGCGAGTTCGTCGTCTTCGTCGGCCCGTCGGGTTGCGGCAAGTCCACGCTGCTGCGGCTGATCGCCGGGCTGGAGGACACCAGCGGCGGCACCATCAACATCGATGGCCGCGACGTCACCGGCGAGGCGCCGGCCAAGCGCAAGCTTGCCATGGTGTTCCAGTCCTACGCGCTCTACCCGCATATGACAGTGGCTAAGAACATCGCCTTCCCGCTGAAGATGGCGGGCGAGGACCAGGCGACCATCGACAAGAAGGTGAAGGACGCGGCGCGCGTCCTGAACCTCACCAACTATCTCGAACGCCGGCCCGGCCAGCTCTCCGGCGGCCAGCGCCAGCGCGTCGCAATCGGCCGCGCCATCGTGCGCCAGCCCTCGGCCTTCCTGTTCGACGAGCCGCTGTCCAACCTCGACGCCGCCCTGCGCGGCACCATGCGGCTGGAGATCAGCGAGCTGCACCATCAGCTCAAGACCACGATGATCTATGTCACCCACGACCAGGTGGAGGCCATGACTATGGCCGACAAGATCGTCGTGCTGAACGCCGGCAATATCGAGCAGGTCGGCTCGCCGATGGAGCTCTACAAGACGCCGCGCAATCTGTTCGTCGCCGGCTTCATCGGCTCGCCGAAGATGAACCTGGTCGAAGGCGCGCCGGCCGCCAAATATGGCGCCAAGACCATCGGCATCCGCCCCGAGCATATGCAGATTTCGACCACGGCGGGCGAATGGAAGGCCACTGTCGGCGTTGCCGAGCATCTGGGCTCCGACACCTTCCTGCATGTCCAGGCCGACGGCGTCGGCCCGCTGACGGTGCGTGCCGATGGCGAACTGGGCGTGCATCATGGCGATACCATCTACCTCACGCCCGACAAGGCCAAGCTGCACAGCTTCGGCCCTGACGGCAAGGCGATGGCGAAGTGAGGCTGAAAGGCAAATCGGCGCTGATTACCGGATCGGCGCGTGGCATCGGCAAGGCCTTCGCCGAAGCCTATGCGCGCGAAGGCGCTATCATTGCCATTGCCGATATCAATCTCGAGGCCGCGCAGAAGACGGCGACCGAGATCGGCGACAAGGCCTATGCGGTCAAACTCGATGTCACGGATCAGGCCTCTATCGATGCCGCGATCAAGGCGGTGGAGACGAGGACAGGCGGCCTCGACATATTGATCAACAACGCCGCTCTGTTCGACCTGGCACCGATCGTCGAGATCTCGCGGGCGAGCTATCAAAAACTGTTCTCGGTCAATGTCGCCGGCACGCTGTTCATGCTGCAGGCGGCGGCCCGCTCGATGATTGCGCGGGGCAAGGGCGGCAGGATCATCAACATGGCAAGCCAGGCCGGCCGGCGCGGCGAGCCATTGGTCGGCGTCTACTGCGCGACCAAGGCCGCCGTCATCTCGCTGACCCAGTCGGCCGGGCTCGACCTGATCAAGCACCGCATCAACGTCAACGGAATCGCGCCCGGAGTCGTGGACAGCGACATGTGGGACCAGGTCGATGCCCTGTTCGCCAAATATGAGAACCGGCCGAAGGGCGAGAAGAAGAGGCTTGTCGGCGAAGGGGTACCTTACGGCCGCATGGGCAAGCCGGAGGACCTCGCCGGCATGGCCGTCTTCCTGGCCAGCGACGAGGCCGAATACATCGTCGCCCAGACCTACAATGTCGATGGTGGCCAGTGGATGAGTTGAGGGGGGGCGGCCTCTGCTTCTCGTCCCTCCGCGAGGAGCAGAGGCCGATATCGGAGGCCGCATCGGCCTCGCAAGGCATAGGCCGTCCCTTACCCTCTCCCGAGAGGACGGGGCGGGCCGGAGTAACGAGGCCGAAGCCGGCCAAAGGGTAAAACAGATGACCGTGAAACTCTCGTCTTCAAACCTCTCCAGCCTGCCCGGCAATGTCGCCGGTCCGAAATACGACCGCTCGAAGCTCAAGGCCGGCATCGTGCATTTCGGCGTCGGCAATTTCCATCGCTCGCACCAGGCGGTCTATCTCGACGATCTGTTCAATTCAGGTGTTGGCCACGACTGGGCGCTGGTCGGCGCAGGCGTGTTCGAGGGAGAGAAGATCGGGCGCGGCAAGCTTGAAGAGCAGGACTGGCTGACCACGGTGGTCGAGCAGGATGAAGGCCATATGAGCGCCCGCGTCACCGGCGCGATGATCGATTTCCTGATGCCGGGCGATGCGGCCGGCATCATCGACCGGCTGGCCGACCCGGCGATCAAGATCGTTTCGCTGACCATCACCGAAGGCGGCTATTTTATCGACCCGGCCTCCGGCGTCTTCAACCCCGCCCATCCGGATATCGTTGCCGACGCGCAGCCCGGCGCCACGCCGAAAACGGTATTCGGCATCATTCTCGCCGGGCTGCTGCGCCGACGCGACGAGGGCACCGTGCCGTTCACTGTCATGTCCTGCGACAACATCCCCCACAATGGCCATGTCACCTCGGATGGCGTCATCGGTCTGGCGCGGCTGATCGACGAGGATCTCGCCAACTGGGTCAGCAGCAACGTCGCCTTTCCCAACGGCATGGTGGACCGCATTACGCCGGCCACCACCGACCGCGAGCGCGGCATCCTGGCCAAGGATTTCGGGCTGGAGGACAATTGGCCGGTGTTCTGCGAACCGTTCCGGCAATGGGTGCTGGAAGACCGCTTCACCGATGGCCGTCCGCCGCTGGAAAAGGTCGGTGTGCAGTTCGTCAGGGATGTCGCGCCCTACGAATTGATGAAGATCCGCATCCTCAATGGCGGCCATGCCACGATCGCCTATCCGGCCGGGCTGATGGACATCCATTTCGTCCATGAGGCGATGCAGGAGCCGCTGGTGCGCGGCTTTCTCGAAAAGCTCGAGCATAATGAAATCATCCCGACGGTACCGCCGGTGCCGGATACGGTGCTGGAGGACTATTACAAGCTCATCGAGAAGCGCTTTTCCAACCCCAAGATCGGCGACACCATCCGCCGGCTCTGCCTCGACGGCTCCAACCGCCAGCCGAAATTCATCATCCCGACCATCGCCGACCGCCTGAAGGCAGGAAAGGGCGTTGCCGGGCTCGCGCTGGAATCGGCGCTGTGGTGCCGCTACTGTTTCGGCACATCAGACAGCGGCGCCGTCATCGAACCCAACGACCCGAGCTGGGACCGGCTGCAGGCGACGGCAAGGGCAGCAAAGGAGGCGCCCGCCGCCTGGCTCGCCATGGAGGACATCTATGGCGATGTCGGCCGCGCCACGGCATTCGTCGAGGCCTTCGGCCATGCGCTCAACATGCTGTGGGCCAATGGCGCCCGCGCCACGCTGACGCGCTACATCGCCGGCAAGCTCTGAAAGCTATCAGCCATCATGACGCCTGAACTGGTCATTTTCGACTGCGATGGCGTTCTGGTCGACAGCGAGGCGCTCTCCGTCTCGGCGCTGCTCGGCATGATCGAACTTGCCGGAGGTGCTATCAGCGAGGACGCCGCCTACGAGCATTTCCTCGGCAAGAGCATGAAAAGCGTGCGCGAGATCCTTGCCCGCGACTTCGGCCTGGAGATCAGCGATCAGCACCTGACGGCCATGCGGGTCGACCTGATGCGAAAATTCCGTGAGGAGCTGAAGCCCATCCCCGGCGTCAAGGAGATGTTGCCGAAGCTCGGCCTGCCGTTTTGCGTTGCCTCTTCAGGCACGCTGGAGCGCATCCGCTATGCGCTCGACGTTACCGGCCTGCTCGGGTTGATGGAGCCGCATCTGTTCAGCGCCGCCATGGTCGCCAGGGGAAAACCGGCGCCCGACCTTTTCCTGCACGCCGCCGCCAGCATGCGGGTGCATCCGCGCAGATGCCTCGTCATCGAGGACAGTCCGGCCGGCGTCGCGGCGGCGCGCGCGGCTGGCATGCGCGTCCTTGCCTTCACCGGCGGAGCGCATGCCGCCAACCCCGCACTGAAAGCGCGGCTTGCGTCGAGTGAACCGGACTTTATATTCGCTGACATGCTGCAATTGCCCGATCTGATTGCAGGCCTGGGAGCGAGAGTTAGAGCATCTTGACGAAACAGTTTGTTTGCGCGGTCGATGTCGGCACCGGGAGCGCCCGCGCGGGCATTCTCGATGCCAGTGGTATCTTGCTCGGCCGTGCCGATCGGCCGATCGCCATGAACCAGCCGAAGCCCGATCATGCCGAGCATGATTCGCGCGACATCTGGTCGGCGGTCTGCGCCGCCGTGCGTGCCGCCCGCGAAAAAGCCGGCGTCGCGGCGGAAGATGTCATCGGCATCTCCTTTGACGCGACCTGTTCGCTGGTGGTGCGCGACCGGCAGGGCGATCAGCTCAGCGTTTCGACGACCGGCGAGAAGCGTTGGGATACCATCGTCTGGCTCGACCACCGTGCCATTGCCGAAGCCGACGAATGTACGGCGAGCAGCCACGAGGTGCTCAACTATATTGGTGGTGTGATGTCGCCGGAGATGGCGACGCCGAAGCTGATGTGGCTGAAGCGCAACCTGCCCAGGACCTGGAATGAAGCCGGCTATCTATTCGATCTGGCCGATTTCCTGACCTGGCAGGCGAGCGGCTCGCTGGCTCGCTCGCAATGCACGCTGACGGCGAAGTGGACTTATCTCGCGCATGAGGAAAGCGCCTGGCAGCGCGATTTCTTCGAGATCGTCGGCCTCGACGACCTTTTCGAGCACGGCAATCTGCCGGAGCGGGCCAGTCCGGTCGGCGCCGACATTGGTCCGCTGACGGTGCAAGCGGCGGCGGAGCTCGGCCTGAGCGAAAACTGCCGGGTCGGGGCCGGTGTCATCGATGCCTATGCCGGCGCGCTTGGCGTGCTTGGCGGCTTTGCCGGCGACGAGCAGGATATCGGCCGGCATCTGGCGCTGATCGCCGGCACGTCGAGCTGCGTCATGGCGATGTCGCCCGATCCGCAACCTTTCGCCGGCGTCTGGGGACCATACTATGGTGCGGCGCTGCCGAAGCTGTGGCTGTCCGAGGGCGGCCAGTCAGCCACCGGCGCACTGCTCGACCACATCATCCGCTGGCATGGCGCCGGCGGCGAGCCGGACGCCGCCATGCATGCCAAGATCGCGCGGCGGGTCGCCGAACTGCGCGCCACCGAAGGCGAGAACCTCGCCGCGCGCCTGCATGTGCTGCCGGATTTTCACGGCAACCGCTCGCCGCTCGCCGACCCGCATGCCGTCGGTGTCGTCAGCGGGCTGACGCTGGATTCCTCCTTCGACAGCCTGTGCAAGCTCTACTGGCGCACCGCCGTTGGCATTGCGCTCGGCGTGCGCCATGTGCTGGAGGCGCTGAACGAGAACGGCTATCTGATCGACACGCTGCATGTCACCGGCGGCCATACCAAGAACCCGCTGCTGATGGAGCTCTATGCCGATGCCACCGGCTGCACGGTGGTCGAGCCGCTGGCCGACGAGGCGGTGCTGCTTGGCACCGGCATGGTGGCCGCCACCGCCGCCGGGCTTTTCCCCGATCTCAACGCCGCCTGCCTTGCCATGCAGCAGGGCGGCAAGAGGCGTGCCGCCAACCCGGCAGCCGGCGCCCGCTTCGATCGCGACTACCGGATTTTCCTGGAAATGCACCGCCAGCGCCAGGCGCTTGACGACATCCGGTAGAGTGTTGGCTACTGCTTGCGCAGCGACGCGCCTGATGTCGCTTCGAACAGATGGATCGCCTCTTCCTCGAATGTGTAGCGGACAGGGGCATTCAGCGCCGGGCATTCGCGTGCCGGAACCAGCGCGCTGATCTCCTTGCCGCCGGAGCCGAATGTCACCAGCGCGTCATTGCCGTGGAATTCGATGAGATCGGCCGTGCCTTGCAATATGCCGGCGGCGGCGCCGCCGGCTGTCTTCAGGTCCGGCGGCCGGATGCCGAGCACGGCGCGGTCGCCATGCTGCAGATGGAAACCCCGGCCCTCGACCGAAAGAACCGTTCCGGCACCGGTCAACGTCCAGCCATTGCCCGAGCGGCCGACGGTCACCTCGACGAAGTTCATGTTCGGCGTGCCGATGAAGCCGGCCACGAACATGTTGGCGGGGCGCAGATAGATTTCCGCCGGCGCGCCGATCTGCTCGATGACACCCTCTTTCAGCAGCACGATGCGGTCGGCGAGCGTCATCGCCTCCAGCTGGTCATGGGTGACGTAGACGGTGGTGGTCTTCAGCGACTGATGCAGGCGCGCGATCTCGACGCGCATATGGTTGCGCAATTTGGCATCGAGATTGGAAAGCGGCTCGTCGAACAGGAACACTTTCGGCGTCTTGATCATCGCGCGGGCAATGGCGACACGCTGCTGCTGGCCGCCGGACAGCTCGGCCGGCTTGCGGCCGAGATAGGGCTCCAGCCCAAGCGTCCTCGCCACCGCGTCGACCCGCTTGCGGATCTCGGCCAAAGGCACTTTCTGGCGCCGCAGCCCGAAGGCGATGTTGTCGAAGATCGTCATATGCGGATAGAGCGCGTAATTCTGGAACACCATGGCGATGCCGCGGTCGCCCGGATCGAGATCGTTGACCACCTTGCCGCCGATCGAGACCTCGCCGCCGCTGATGTCCTCCAGCCCCGCCAGCATGCGCAGCAAGGTCGACTTGCCGCAGCCGGACGGGCCGAGGAAGACGACGAATTCGTGTTCCTCGATCGAGAGGTTGAGGTCGCGGATGACCGTGGTGGCGCCATAGGCCTTGTCGACATGGGAGCAAACGATCGCGGACATGATCATCCCTTCTCGCCCGTGAGCAGAATCTGCAGCTTGACGTCTTCCGGATTGCCTTGGGCAGCCCGCTCGAATGCCTTGATGCTGTCAGCGAAATCATAGGTGCCGGTGATCAGCGGCTTGAGGTCGACCTTGCCGGAGGTGATCAGCTGCAAGGCACGGTCGAAGATGTTGGCGTAGCGGAACACCGTCTCGATGCGCACTTCCTTCGAGATCGCCGCCGGCACGTTGAGGGCCACCGGCTCCACCGGCAGGCCGACCAGCACCACCGCGCCGCCCGGCCGCACGACGTCGAACAGATCGGCGAAGGCCTTCGGGCTGCCGCTGGCCTCGAAAACGATGTCGGCCCCCCAATTGTCGGTCGCCGCCGCGACCGCATCGACCAGCGACTGCTCGCCGATATTGACCGGCACGATGCCGGCATATTGCGCGGCGATCTTGAGCTTGGGCACGGAAAAATCGGAGATCAGCACTTTCGAACAACCGCCGGCAAGGGCGGCAAGGGCGATCATGATGCCGATCGGGCCGCAGCCGACGACGACGGCGACGTCGCCGGGGACGATGCGGGCACGGCTTGCCGCCTGCATGCCGATGGCGAAGGGCTCGACCATCGCGCCCTCGGCGAAGGAGACATTGTCCGGCAGTTTGTAGGTGAAGGCGGCGGGATGCACCGCATAGGGCGCCAGCACGCCATGCACGGGCGGCGTCGCCCAGAAGCTGACGTCGGGGTCTACATTGTAGATGCCGAGCTTGGTCGCGCGCGACGACAGGTTCGGCACGCCCGGCTCCATGCAGACGCGGTCGCCGACCTTGAACGACTCGACATTGGCGCCGGTCTCGACAATTGTTCCCGCGGCTTCGTGGCCGAGCACCATGGGTGCCCGCACGACATAGCTGCCGATGGCGCCATGCGTGTAATAGTGCACGTCGCTGCCGCAGACGCCGACCGTGTGGATGGCTATCTTGACATCGTCCGGCCCGACATCGAGCGGCAGCGCGATCTCGCGCAGCGACAGTTCGCCTTTTTTCTCAAGCACCAGTGCCCGCATCGGGAAATCCTCACATCAAGTCTTTTTTTGCCGGAAAACGGAATTCAGGAAGCCGCTGAGCACGCCGAGGAACAGCAGCGGCGGCAGCGACAGGAGCACGACCGAGGCATTGAGAATGCCCCAAGGCACGTTCATGCCTTGTTGGGAGAGTTCCGAAGCGACGATCGGCAAGGTCTTGGCGTTGGAGCTCGACAGCATCAGCGCGATCAGGAATTCGTTCCAGACCAGCACGAAGCTGAAGGCGACCGCCCCGGCCAAGGAGCGGGCGGCCACGGGCAGCGCGATGCGCCAGAACACCGAATAGGCGCCGTAGCCATCGACGAAGGCGGCCTCCTCGATCTCCTTCGGCACGCTTTGGAAGGCGGGGATGGCGAGCCACATGATCACCGAGATGGTGAGCAGCGAATAGGTGATGATCAGCGCCGGCAAAGTGTCGTAGAGGCCGACCTGCAGCCAGATCACCATCAGCGGAATGGCCACCGCTACCGGCGGCAGGAAGCGCAGCGACAGCACGAAGAACTGGATGTCGCCGGCCCAGCGGTTGGGATAGCGCGCCACCGAGTAAGCCGCCGGCAGGCCGAGCACGATGCCGATGAGCACGGCCGAACCGCAAGCGACGACCGAGTTGTAGAGCCCGGTGAGCACGCTGTCGCGGCCAAGAATATAGCCGATGTTGGCCCATGTCGGCGTGAACACCAGGCGCGGCACGCGGGTGATGATGTCGACATTGTTCTTCAGCGCATTGAGTGCCGTCCACATCAGCGGAAACACGGCCAGGAACCCAGCCAGCGCCAAAATGGCCCTGCCGATCAGTCTGCCGGGCTTCATGCCTGCACCCGCTTCCAAAGCATGGTGAAAGTGATGACCGTCGCGATCATCATCAGCACGGCCATGGCCGAGGCGTAGGAGACCTTGCCGGACTCGATGAAGCCCTGCGAGAAGGCGTACATGTCGAGCGTCTCGGTCGCCACGCCCGGTCCGCCGCGGGTCATCACATAGATCAGGTCGAAGGAGCGCAGCGATTCGATCATCTTGACGAACATCAGGCTGATCAATGGCGCCTTCAGCATCGGCAAGGTGACATAGGCGTGGATCTGCCAGCGTTTGGCATGATCGAGCCGCGCAGCTTCGATCGGCTGCGGCGGCAGGGTTTCGAGCAGCTTCAGCACGATGACGGCGAAGAACAGCCCCCATTGCCAGACATCGACCGACGCAACGGCGAACAAGGCCGTTCCCGGCTTCGACAGCGGGTCGAAGATCAGCCCGCCGGTGACGAGCCTGTAGGGATAGGTCGCGATGCCGTAGAGCGGGTGATAGGCGAACTTCCAGACGAAGGCCGCCGAGACGCGCGGCAACAGCACCGGGATGATGAACAGCAGGCAGTAGACATTGCGAAGGCGTGGGCTGGCGACCTCGAACATCAGCACGCCGAGCCCGATCGCCACCACCATGGTCGCGACAACGGTGACGATCTCCCATTTCACCGACACCCAGACCGCGTTGAGGAAGCGGCGGTCAAGGAACAGGTCGACGAAGTTCGACAGCCAGATCCAGGAATAATCGGGCGTGCTCAACTCGCGGTTCTGCAAGGCGATGACGATGGCGTAGAGCGTCGGCACCATCGACAGCACCAGAAGGATGGCGATGGTCGGAACGACGAAGGTGACAGGGAGCGACGTGCGTCGGGCCATGGGCATCTATCCTCGCTTGCGTCTCGATCGTGTCGGCATGATTTCCTCGTCGGGCAAAGTCCCCGCGGCGCGCAGGTCCCGGCATTGCGGACAATGCCGCGGACCGCGCGCCACGGGCGGGAGGATGGCTCTATTTCTTCTTCGCCAGCTCGTTGGCATAGGCCTCGAGCTCGTTGAGGCCGCCCTTGACGTCGGTACGGGTGCCGGCCACCAATTCCTCGAGGATGATGCCCCAGCGGTCGCCGAGATCGGGCCAGCGCGGATCCTGCCAGAAGTTGACCGCCGTGACCTTGCCGGTCTCGGCCAGCGCCTGGCCGAGATCGGCGCCGTAGATGTCGGCGAACTCCTTGCTGGACAGGATGCTGGTGCGGTTCAGCTCGCCGAACTGGTGGGCGTCGAGCCGGCGCTTCTCGTTTTCCTTCGACGTCGCCCAGGCGATGAACAGGCCGGCGCATTTCTTCGAGGCGTCGTCGGCATTGGCCTTCGCCGCGATGGCAAAGCCATGGCCGTAGCCACCACCGGTGAGCGGTGCCGGCGGCGGCAGGAAGCCGATCTTGCCGACCACCTGCGAGGTCTTCGGATCGACCGCCATGCCAGACAGCGGCGTCGATTCGACGAGGATGGCGACCTGGCCCGACAGGAAGGCGCCGGTCGATTCATCCCAGCTGCCGGTCTGCGTGCCGGGGGCCGAATCCTTGAACAGCTTCAGATAGGTCTCGGTCGCCTTGACGGCGGCGTCCGAATTGAAGGCCGGCTTGTCGCCGTCGAACCACTGACCGCCATAGGCCTTGAAGAACGGCATCCAGCGCCAGACATTGGCGCCCGAACCGCGTGCGCCGCGCAGTGCGATGCCGTACATGCCCTTGTCCGGATTGGTGAGCTTCGGCACGTCGGCGATCAGTTCGTCCAGCGTCTTGGGCGGCTGGATGCCGGCGGCCTCGAGCACGTCCTTGCGGTAGACCATCAGGTCGCCGCCGCCGGTCAGCGGCGCGAACCACACCTTGCCGTCATAGGTGGCGACCTTCTGGCGGCCGGGATCGAAATCGGCATAGTCATAGTCAGCCGGATAATAATCGGCGAGCGGCACGATCCATTTCGACGAGGCGAACAGAGCGACATTGGCTTCGTCGACATAGTAGACGTTGTAATTGCCAACGGTGGACGCATCGGCGCGTGATTTCGCCCGGCGGTCGTTTTCGTTCAGATAGTCGATCTGGAAGCCGGCGCCGGCGAGCTTCTCGAACTCAGCCTTGGAGTCCTCCAGAAGCGTCAGGCCGTCGCGCGGCTGCGCCAGCACCTTGACCGGCGCCGAGCAGACCGGCGCCTGCGCCAGCGCGATGGTTGATACGGTAGCGGAAAGCATGAAAGCTGCGCCCAAGCCCGCAGCGAGCCGAATTGGTTTCATTGATTTTCTCCTCCAGGAACATTCGCAGGAAGCGGAAGTCCTCGGGTCTGCGATCCTCACCATCGCCCGAGCGACATGCCACCCATCGCCAAAATGCGGAGTTCAACCGGGCCAAGCTAGAAGCCCCGTTGCAGACAACCTGTACTTTTATGCATTGTGCAGCGCAAAATTCGGTACCCTGCAACGGAGTCCGTCACATGAGTATCGATCGCAGCCAGGCTGTAGGTTTAGGGCGTGCTTATGCGCGCATCGTCAGGCGCTGGCGCGACAGCTTGCGATAGGAGGACGGCGTCATCTTGTGCTTGCGCAGGAAGGCGCGGTTGAAGTTGGAGATGTTCATGTAGCCGACCTGGAAGCAGATGTCGGTGATCGCGACATCGGTGTCGGCCAGGAGCTTGCAGGCCTGCCAGAGCCGAAGCTTGGCGAGGTGGTCACTGAAGGAGTTGCCGGTGTTCTTCTGGAAGAAGCGCGAAAATGTGCTCTCGCTCATCCCGGCGCGTTTTGCCACATCAGGCAGCTTCAGATCCTCGGCGAAATGCTGGAACAGATAGGTCAGCGTGCGCTGGATGATGTCGAGCGAAGCGGCATCGAGGACCGGCGAGAAATCCGGCGATGACAAGAGCTCGTATTCGTCGGTCCTCGCCAGGAGATCGACCAGTTCGAGGAACAGGCAGAGGCGGGCGAGCCCATGCACCGTTCCCATCCGCTCCATCAGTCCGGCGCCTTCCTGCGCCGTGCGGCCATGGAAGACCATGCCGCGCAAAGACCGCTCGAGGAACGGCTCCAGTTCGCGCAGTTCCGGCAGCAGGCCCGCCGAGCCGCGCAGCCGCTGCGCATCGAATTGCAGGACGATGTCGCGGCCTTCGATCAGCTCGCCCGGCTGCACCGCCGTCACCCAGTCATGCGGCAGGCCGCCGCCGACAATGGTCAGGTAGCCCGGCCCGAACTCGCCGATGTGATCGCCGACCAGGACCACGCCGGAGGATTTCCTAAGCAGATGGATTTCGTATTCCGGATGGAAGTTCCAGACATTGCGCTCCCAGGGGTAGTCGTCGAGCCGCCACAGGAAACTGTCACTCGCCTCGGTGACGATATGTTCGAAGGCCGGCGCTGTGCGCGGAATCGCGGCGGTGTTTTTCCTGCGCCTGAACGGCATTCAGTCCTCCCGGCCTGGTTCGCCGGCTGTTCCCATTTGCGCAACCCGTAGCAGGCTAATCCAGGCAAGTGAACGGCGCATCGGTGTCCACCGGAGCCGCTGGCTCAATGGCTGGCGGCGCCTCCTCCCTTGCCAACATGTCGCATTTCGTTCACAAGGCGACGCAAACGGCGCCATTTTGCGCTGTTGTTGTGCGGCTTCCGGCTCCTTGCCGATGCGCCGTGTTCTGAAAGAGCGGAACAATGTCTGCGATCGAAGCCGGCGCTCGCGCGCCGGAAAATCTTTGGCGTCAGGAAATCAGGGCGACGCTGGCGCTGGCCTGGCCGATGGTGCTGACCAATCTCGGCCAGACCGCGATGACGGCGACCGACGTCATGATGATGGGCAGGCTCGGGCCGGACACGCTGGCCAGCGGCGCGCTTGGCGCCAATCTCTACTTCATGCCGCTGATCTTCGGCCTCGGCCTGATGCTGGCGACCTCGCCGATGATTGCCACCGAGCTTGGCCGCCGCCGTTATTCGGTGCGCGATTTGCGCCGCACCGTGCGCCAGGGCCTGTGGCTGGCGATCCTGATCTCGGTCCCGATCTGGATCGTGCTCTGGCACGGCGAAGCGATCCTGCTGGCCATGGGCCAGGAACCCGCGCTGGCGCACCAGGCCGGCATCTATCTGCGCTGGCTGGAATGGGCTGTGCTGCCCTTCTACGGCTATATCGTGCTGCGCTCGTTCATCTCGGCGCTGGAACGGCCGGGCTGGGCGCTGATCATCGTCTTCGTCGCCGTCGCCTGCAACGCGCTGTTCAACTGGGTGTTCATGTTCGGCAATCTCGGCTTTCCGGCCATGGGCATCGCCGGCTCGGGCCTCGCCACCTCGCTGTCCAGCACGCTGATGTTCGCCGGCATGGCCGCTGTGGTGATGCTGGAGAAGAAATTTCGGCGCTACCGGCTGTTCGGCCGCTTCTGGCGGTCGGACTGGCCGCGCTTCAAGGGCCTGCTGCGGCTCGGCCTGCCGATCGCCGGCATCCTTGCCTTCGAGGTGACGATCTTCAACGCTGCGGCCCTGCTGATGGGCCTGATCGACGCGGGTTCGCTGGCCGCGCATGCGATCGCCATCCAGATCGCCTCGATCTCGTTCATGGTTCCGCTCGGCCTCAACCAGGCGGTGACGGTGCGCGTCGGCCTTGCGCATGGCGCCGGCAACCCGGAAGGCGTGTCGCGCGCCGGCTGGACGGCCTTCGTCATCGGCGTCTCGTTCATGGCGCTGATGGGGCTGGTGATGGTGCTGTGGCCGCATCTGCTGATCAGCGCCTTCATCGATCTCGCCAATCCGGCCAATGCCCGGGTGATCGCGCTTGCCGTGTCGTTCCTGGTGTTTGCCGCGCTGTTCCAGGTTTTCGACGGCGCGCAGGCGGTCGCGGCCGGCATGCTGCGCGGGCTGCACGATACCAAGGTGCCGATGATCTATGCCGCGATCGGCTATTGGGGCGTCGGCCTGCCGCTCGGCGTGCTGCTCGCCTTCCATTTCAGCTTCCACGGCGTCGGCATCTGGATCGGCCTGTCGACGGGGCTGGCCGTGGTGGCGGCGCTGCTCCTGACGCGCTGGCTGCGCCGCGACCGGATCGCGCCGCCGCTTGCCTTCGGGCATTGAGACGGGAAAGCCGTCGCTCGCTTCATTCGTCTTGTCCGGACGGATGAGATCTGAGATAGGCGATGATATCCGCGCGGATTTGCTGATCTCCTATCGACATTCCCATCCGTGACCCGGGCAGGAATTGCCCGGGGCCGGACAGCCAGCTGTCGAGCGACTTTTCCGACCAGACGAATTGTTTTTGCCGCAGCGCCTGGCTGTATTGAAATCCGGCAACCGATCCCACACGCCTGCCGTAGACATCGCCAAGGCGAGGGCCGAAGCCGTTTCGCGCAATCGAATGGCAGCCGGTGCAACGGTCCTCGAAATACCCACGCCCGCTGGTGGCATCTCCCTTGGGCGGGGTGACAGATGCCGCCCGGGCAACAGTCAATACTGGCGCAGCGGTGGCCAGCAGCAGGACCACAAGCGCGGCAGACCGGCCCATGGCATATCGAACCCCGCTCGTCTTTGCGTCGTCTTCCCGGGAATCCATGGAACAGCGCCCTGGATCTCCCGCAGAGCGTGACACGCGGCTGGACGCCGAAAGGAAACCTCGGCAATTGCGCGCAAGGAAAGAAGGCAAAGACATATCGTACAACCAAATGTGAGGGTTCATCATGTTATGTAACGTGATAAACCCTCACATTTATGGCGTCAAGTGCTCAAGGCGCGACACGCTTCACTGCTTCAGGACGGCCAGGAAATCGGGCACGTCCTTGAGTGCTGCCGCGCGGGCTGCCGGATTCAGTCCGGCATGGGCAACGCCGTCGCCATTGGCCGTGTAGGCCAAGCCATGCAGTTCGTGCAGGGTCTGCGCCTCATTGTCGAAATCATGATAGGCGCCGGGATAGAGGATGAGCTTCACACTGTCGGGGTTGGCGTCCGCCAGCGCCTTGCACGGCGCGGCCGGTGTCCAGTCGTCCGCCTCGCCCATCACGATCAGCAGCGGCACGCGGGTTTCCCAATCGCCCTTCTCGACCGGAGCCGTACAGCCCGGGTAGAAAGCGACCGCCGCGCGGAAGTCCGGCGAACCAGCCTTCGGTCGATCCTTCGGCCGGACCGTATAAAGAACGGTCGAGCCGCCATTCGACCAGCCGAGCAAGGCGATGGCGGCAGGCTTCACATCGGCCAGCGTCTGCAGATAGCGGCGGGCGGTGTTAGCGTCCTCCACCCGCTCGCGATAGGGTTCGACGTCGCGGTCGCCGTTCTTGCATTGCGGGCCCAGGCCGCGCGAGCCGAAACTGTCCGGAAAGATCACGACATAGCCGAGCGCGGCCAGGCGCCGGCCCCAATCGGCATGGCGCGGGCTGAGTTCCGCGCCGTTCTTGCTGCTCCACAGGCCGCTGCAGCCATGCATGGCCACGACCGCCGGAAACGTCCCTTGCCCCTGCGGCCTGAACAGCATCGCGTCCAGCGTCGCCGGCTCGTTCTTGGCGTCGGCCGCAATGCTGACGCGATCGGGTTCCTGGTCGGCGGCCGCGGCCGGCTGTGCCATCCAAAGGGCAAACAGGCCTGCCAGCGCGACAAGATATTTCGTCTGCATCGCCAAAGCGCCCCCCTCCCGAAAGCCGTTATGCTCACAGTGAGGCGCGGCACGGCTTACCGCAAATCACGGTTGCGTGGCGAAGAGACCGGCCAGGCCAAAATCGCAAGATCGGTCGAGCGCGACATATCTGGTAGCGCCTATCTGGTGCTGCCACGGAGGAAGAGACGGTGAAGGCGGTGCTTGAAAACTACCATGCCCGAATGCAGCGGGTGCTGGACCACATAGACCAGCATCTGGACGACGATCTGGGCCTGGAAGCGTTGAGCGGCGTCGCGGCGTTCTCGAAATTCCATTTCCACCGGCAGTTCATGGCCACCTTCGGGCTGTCCGTGCACCGCTATGTCCAACTTGCCCGCATGAAGCGCGCTTCGCACAGGCTTGCCGCGAGCGACGCCCAGAGCGTCACCGATATAGCGATGGATGCCGGCTACGACGCACCGGATGCCTTCGCCCGCGCCTTTCGGCAACGGTTCGGACAGTCGCCTTCGTCGTTTCGGAAATCTCCCAACTGGGGGGCGTGGCTCATGGCCTTCGGGCCTTTCGACAAAGCAAGGAACACGCTCATGCAGATCATCTTCGAACCCGAAGACGTGACGATCCGCGATGTGCCGCCCACACCGGTGGCGATCATGGAGCATCGCGGCGACCGGGCGACACTCCAGGACACCATCCAGCGGTTCATCGCCTGGCGCAAGGCGGCAGGCTTGTCGCCTCAGACAAGCCCGACCTTCAACGTCTTCCGTTCCGAAAGGGAGCCCGCGATCGCGGCTGACTACAGCATGGACATTTGCGTCGGGACCGATCAGCCGATCGATGAGAATGACGGGCAGATGAAGGCCGGCGTGATCCCCGGTGGACGTTGCGCGGTGCTGCGCTACCCCGGCAACACCAACAATCTCGAGCCCGCCGCACTCTACCTTTATCGCGAATGGCTTCCGGCCAGCGGCGAGGAAGTGCGCGACTTTCCGGTCTATTGCCAGCGCCGGGTCTCCCCCTTAGCGGAAGGGTCGCTGCACGAAGTGGTCGTTGAGCTCTTCCTGCCCCTGAAATAGCGCTTGGGGATAGCGGCTTGTCCCTTCCGATCGCGAGAGGCGGACAAGCCGTTGTCTACTCCACCTCGGTTGTTCCGCCTGGATCTAGCGGGCAGCTGCTCGCTTTTCGAGCGAACGGGCATATTGCGTCAGCGGGAAGCACATGAGGAAGAAGATCAGCGCCACCAGCCCGTAGACCTTGAACGGTTCGAAGGTGGCGTTGTTGATGGCGTTGGAGGTCCGCACCAGCTCCTCGAAGCCGATGATCGAGGTCAGCGCCGTCGATTTGATCAGCTGCACCAGGAAGCCGACCGTCGGCGCGCGGGTGATCGAGAATGCCTGCGGCAGGATGATCAGCCTGAGCTCCTGCAGGTAGTGCAGGCCGAGGCTGGCGCCGGCGTCCCACTGGCCGCGCGGCAAGGCGTCGACGCCGGAGCGCCAGATCTCGGCAAGATAGGCGCTGGCGAAGAAGGTCAGGCCGAGCACCGCCGCGGTCCAGGGTTCGATGCGCAGACCGAGCATCGGCAGGCCGAAAAACATCAGGAAGAGCTGCATCAGCAGCGGCGTTCCCTGGAACAGGGCGATATAGCCGGAGGCAATGCGCCGGCTCCATTTATGCTTGGAGATCCGGAAAAACAGCACCGCCATGCCGACCAGCGCACCGCCGGCGAAAGCGGCCAGCGACAACAGCACCGTCCAGCGTGTGGCGAGCAGAAGGTTGCGCACGATGTCCCACAGAGTGAACTCGATCATGACACGCCCGCTCCAAGCGCGCGGCGCCCGCCGGTGACCAGGAGCCGGCGCAAGGCCATCGACATTGCGAGGTAGACCAGCGTCACGACGAGATAGGTCTCGAAGGACCGGAAGGTGCGTGCCTGCAGCATGTCGGCCTCATAGGTCAGCTCGCGCACCGCGATCTGCGACACCACGGCCGATTCCAGCATCATGATGACGATCTGGCTGGTGAGCGCGGGATAGATGATCTTGAGTGCCTGTGGCAGCACGATCTTGATGAACACCTGGCGAGGCCTGAGCCCCAGAGCCAGGGCGGCTTCCGTCTGCCCGCCCGGCACGGCATCGAGCCCGGCGCCGACGATCTCGATCGTGTAGGCCGCCATGTTGAGCGTCATCGCCAGCATGGCGGCCAGGATCGGATCGAGCCTGATGCCGAGGCTGGGCAGGCCGAAGAAGATGAAGAACAGCTGCACCAGGAACGGCGTGTTGCGCATCACCTCGACATACCAGGCGATGGCGTGACGCAGCAGCACGGGGCCGTTTCGTCGTCCGGCGGCGCCCAGGATGCTGAGCAGCGTGCCGGCCAGCGTGGTCACGGCGATCAGCAGGATCGTCGTGGCCGCGCCGTGGGCGATGTCGCCCAAAGCACCGGGGAGCCAGGCAAAAGCCACGGCAACTCAGTCCTTGAGGTTGTCGGGGTTGAGCGGCGTCTTCAGCCAGGCTTTCGAGCTTTCGTCCAGCTTGCCGTCGGCCAGCATCTTGGCGATGGCGTCGTTGACCGCCTTCTTCAACCCTTCCTCGTTCTTGTTGAGGCCGATATGCGAGGGCGAGGTCAGCAGTTGGAACTTCTGCTCCGGCTTCAGCGCATCCTGCTTGGCCAGCACCTGGGCGCCGACGTCGTTGCCGACGACCATCAGCTGGGTCTGGCCCGAGATGAAGGCCTGGATGACCGAATTGTAGTTGTCGAAGCGCTTGATGTCGGCCGAGGGGGGTGCTGCCTCGGTCAGCGAGGTGTCCTCGAGCGTGCCGCGATTGACGGCGATCGACTTGCCGGCAAGGTCTTCCTTGCCTTTGACCGACATCGCCGCCGGACCGATCACCGCGATGTAATAGGGCGCGTAGGCGGCGGCAAAGTCGATGACCTGCTCGCGCTCCTTCGAGTAGCCGACGCTCATCAGTATGTCGACGCGATGGTCGTTGAGATAGGGGATGCGGTTCTGGCCGGTGACGGCGACTGGATTGAGCTTCACCTTGAGCGTGTCGGCAATGTATTGCGCGACGTCCATGTCGTAGCCCTTGAGGCTCATATCGGCGCTGGCCGAGGAGAAGGGCGGGAAGTCGGCGAAGACGCCGACATTGATGGTGCCGGCCTTGGTGATGTCAGCCAGCGCGTCGGCGTTGGCGGCCTGGGTAGCGATGCCGAGGCCGGCGGCGCCCAGCACCAGGACAGCGGCGATGGATGATTTCAGTGTCGAGTGGATTGTCATTTTTATTCCCCTTCTGGAAGCTTTTGATTGTTTGAGCCGGCTGCCGGCTCCAGCGCGGCGGCCGCCTTTTCGTTTGAGGTGTCAGGCGCCCTTGCCCGTAATGGCCGGGCTGAACACCATCAGGCTCAGAATCTCGAACAGCACCTGCGCGCCGGCATGCGCGGTGTTGGTGGTGGCGTCATATTGCGGTGCCACCTCGACGACGTCGCCGCCGACGATGTTGAGGCCCTTGAGGCCGCGCAGCAACTCCAGCACTTCGCGCGTCGTCAGGCCGCCGACTTCCGGCGTGCCGGTGCCCGGCGCGAAGGCCGGATCGAGGCTGTCTATGTCGAAGGAGACATAGGTCGGGCCGTCGCCGACGATCTTGCGCGCCTTCTCGATGATGGCGGGAATGCCGAGACCGGTCACCTCCTCGGCGTGCACCACGGTCATCCCTGACTCGTAGGTGAACTCCCACAGATATTCGGCCGAGCCGCGAATGCCGATCTGGATGGTGCGCGTCGGGTCGAGCACGCCGTCGAGCACCGCGTTGCGGAACGGACCGCCGTGATGGAACTTGGTCATGTCGAACAGGCCGCTGGTGTCGCAATGGGCGTCGATGTGGATGAGGCCGACCGGGGCCTTCTTGCCGACAGCCTTCAGGATCGGGTGGCTGATCGAATGGTCGCCGCCGACCGAAAGCGGAATGACGCCTGCATCGACGATCTGGTTGGTGCGCCGCTCGATGTCCTCATGGCTGGTCTCGAGCCGGTAGCGACTGCGGAATGGCGTGTCGCCGATGTCGGCAACGCGAAGCTCATGCGTCGGCGCGCATTCGAGCACATGGTTGTAGGGGCCGATGCGTTCGATGGCGCGCAGCGCCCTCGGCCCGAAGCGCGAGCCCGGCCGGTTGGTAACGCCCAAATCCATCGGCACGCCGATGATGGCCACCTGCAGGTCGCCGAAATCCGGGTTCTCGGCAGCGATTTCGCGGTAGGGCGCGGCGAGGAACGTCGGGATGCCGGAATAGGGCGCAAGCCTGGTGCCCGACTTGGAAAAGATCTTGTCGGCGACCTTGCGGAATTTCGGATCGAACATCTCGCCGCCATGGCTCTCGCCATATTTGCGACGCAACGCGTCGAGCTTGCCGCGATCGTATCCCATATCCGCTTCTCCTCGGCTGATGCAGTGCGGCCGTCGGCGATTTCAAACGAACCGACCGTCATCCGGCCGGGTCGCTGTCCCGCTGGCTGCCCGCAGATTTCACGTCTTGGTGTTATGTCGAGCCGAAGTGTCCGGCAGCCCGATTGAAAAAGCAATTGATATTGTTAGGGTGTTTTCTGTGAGAAAATCTCACAAAGAAGTCGAGTATCCATGGTCAAGCGCCTGCCACCCCTGAACCCGCTGCGCGCCTTCGAGGCAACGGCGCGCCATGGCTCGCTGACCAAGGCGGCGAGTGAGCTGAATGTCACGCATGGCGCCGTCAGCCACCAGATAAAGGCGCTGGAGCAGTCGCTCGGCGTCAAGCTGTTCGAGCGCGTCGGCCAGCGGGTCAGGCTGACGCCGCATGGCGCGGAGCTGTTGCCGGCGGTATCGACAGCCTTTGACGGCATCGCCGCCGCCACGCAGCGGCTGACGCGGCCGGCCAGCAGCGGCGCGTTGTCGGTGTCCTGCGTGCCGGCCTTGCTGCTTTTGTGGATGACGCCGAGGCTGGGCAGCTTCACTGCGCAATATCCCGACATCCAGCTGACGCTGATTCCCTCCAACGACCCCAGGGATATCCGTGCGCCGCACATCGATGTCTGCGTGCACTATGGCGATGGCAGCTGGGCCGATTGCTGGATGCGCAAATGGTCAGGGCTGGAACTGTTTCCCGTGGTCAGCCCGACCTTGATCAACAACCGACCGATCCGCAGCGTCAGGGACCTTGCCGACCACGTCTTCCTGCATGGCGACGACGGCCGCGAATGGCACACCTGGCTGGCGGCCGCCGACGCGCTGGACCTCGAGCGCGGCCGCCGCCATCATCTGGGCGACGCGCGCATGGCGACAGAGGCCGCGGTGCACGGCCACGGCGTGGCTCTCGGCGATTCCGTCACGGCAAGCGCGCTGCTGGCCAGAGGCATGCTGGTGGCGCCGTTCAGTCTTTCAGTGCCGGCGGTCGATGATTTCTATGTCGTCTGCCGCAACGAGATGCGCACGACGCCGATCGTGCAGGTGTTCATCGACTGGCTGTTCGCCGAGAAGGCCGGAGATGACGGCCGTGCTGACGCCCCGGTCGCCGGCCGCATCATCAGCCGCCGCAAGCGTCCGCAACTCAAGGTCATCGGCGCGAAGGCCGCGAGCTGAGACCGGCGGCTCATGGCCATGCGCAGGCCGTTCTTTTTGTCGGGCCAGCCTGAAAGCGGGCAGCGTTTTGGCCAATTCGATGCTATGAGGCCTGTCGCGGTTGTGGATGCAGGCAGCGAAGGCGGCGTTGAAACATGGCTAAAACCGATATTGCGCGGCGTGTCTACAATCACACCTGGAAGCTCGACCCGATCGTGCGCAGCCTGCTCGACACGGACTTCTACAAGCTTTTGATGCTGCAGATGATCTGGGGCATGTACCCCAAGGTCGATGCCACCTTCTCGCTGATCAACCGTACCACCTCGGTGCGGCTTGCCGACGAGATCGATGAAGGCGACCTGCGCGAACAACTCGACCATGCCCGCACCTTGCGCTTCTCCAAGAAGGAGATGATCTGGCTCGGCGGCAACAATTTCTATGGCCGCAAGCAGATTTTCGAACCGGAGTTCCTCGCCTGGCTGGAAGGTTTCCGGCTGCCGGACTACGAGCTGTCCAAGCGTAACGGCCAGTATGAGCTCTCCTTCAGCGGTCCGTGGATGTACACCACGCTGTGGGAAATCCCAGCGCTCGCCATCATCAACGAACTGCGCTCCCGGGCCGCCATGCGGGCCTTCGGCCCCTTCGCGCTCGATGTGCTCTATGCCCGCGCCAAGGCCAAGATGTGGGCCAAGACCGAGCGGCTGAAGGCACTGCCCGGCATCCGCATTTCCGACTTCGGCACGCGCCGGCGCCATTCCTTCCTGTGGCAGCGCTGGTGCGTCGAGGCGCTGAAGGAAGGCATTGGCGAGGCCTTCACCGGCACCTCCAATGTGCTTTTGGCCATGGACAATGACCTCGAAGCGCTCGGCACCAATGCGCATGAACTGCCGATGGTGTTTGCCGCCCTGGCCAATTCGGAGAGGGAACTGAAACAGGCCCCCTACAAGGTGCTGCAGGACTGGCAGCGCTATTATGGCGGCAACCTCTTGATCGTGCTGCCCGATGCCTTCGGCACCGCCTCCTTCCTGCGCGACGCGCCGGACTGGGTGGCCGACTGGACGGGCTTCCGCCCCGACAGCGCGCCGCCGATCGAGGGCGGCGAAAAAATCCTGTCCTGGTGGCGCGAGAGGGGCAAGGACCCCAAGCAGAAGCTGCTGATCTTCTCCGACGGTCTCGAAGTGGAAACCATCGAGGAGACCTACCGCCACTTCAAGGGCAAGGTGCGCATGTCCTTCGGCTGGGGCACCAACCTGACCAATGACTTCGAAGGCTGCGCGCCGACCGAAACCAACAGCCTCGACGCAATATCGCTGGTCTGCAAAGTGACGGAAGCCAATGGCAGGCCGGCGGTGAAGCTTTCCGACAACCCGGCCAAGGCGACGGGAGACGAGAAAGAGATCGAGCGCTATCTCAGGATTTTTGGCGAGAAGGACCGGGTGGAGCAGTTGGTCAAAGTGTGAGGCTGACCGGTGCTTCGCGCATCGCTATACGAGACGGCAAAGTTGGATAGGTCGAGTTCCTTGGGGAGCCTTCCTGCGAAAATTGCGCTCCCATGCCTCATCGCCCTGCTAGCCCTCCCCACCCCCGCCTTCGCCCACGCCTCCGACCGTGGCCACGTCCTGCTTTTGCCAACCGGCTACTACCTCCTCGGCGGCGCGTTCGCCGTTGCCGTCAGCTTTCTCGTGCTGGCACTGCTGCCTGCGGCCGCCCTCGACCGTTTCTGGCGCCGACGCCTGCCGCTGTTCACCCTCGGCAACAGCGCCCGCACCGCTGTCAGCCTGATATCCTTTGCCGGCTTTGCAATTCTCGTCGCTGCTGGCCTTTTCGGCAGCCGCGACCCGCTCTCCAACCCGCTGCCGCTGGTGATCTGGACGCTGCTGTGGGCTGGCGTCACCCTGTTGCAAGGCGTCTTCGGCGATCTCTGGTCATGGCTGAACCCTTGGTATGGGCCGTGGCGTGTCGCCTCGCGTGCGCTCCGCACGGGCGATGAAGGGCCATGGCGCCTCCCCCGATGGCTCGGCTGCTGGCCTGCCGTCATCCTGTTCTTCGCCTTTGCCTGGTTCGAACTCATCGATCCGGCGCCCGACGACCCGGCACGGCTCGCCTTTGCCGCCGCCGCCTACTGGCTGTTCGCCTTTCTCGCCATGCTGGGGTTCGGCTACCGCGACTGGAGTCGTAGCGGCGAGTTCCTGACCGTCTTCTTCTCGATGGTGGCACGTTTCGCGCCGGTCGAGCGCGACGAGCAAGGCCGGCTCGCACTGTGCTGGCCGGCCGCCAAGCTGCTGGCGGCAGAGCCATTGCCGCCCAGCGGCATCGCCTTCCTGCTGCTGGCCCTGTCCTCGGTCTCCTTCGACGGCCTGTCGAAGACCTTCTTCTGGCTCGGCCTGTTCGGCGTCAATCCGCTTGAATTCCCGGGCCGCACTGCCGTGATCGGCAGCGGCAGCCTTGGGCTCGTTCTGACATTCGTGCTGCTGGCGGCGGTGTTCCTTTTCGCGGTCTGGCTCGGTCAGCGCCTGGCCGGCAGCGGTCAGCCACTTGGCCAGGCTGCCGGACTGCTGGTGTGGTCGATCGTGCCGATCGCGCTTGCCTACCAGGTCGCGCACTATCTGACGGCGCTGCTGGTCGACGGCCAGTATGCGGCAGCCTCCCTGTCCGATCCGTTCGCGCTGGGCTGGAACCTGTTCGGCACCGCCGACATCGAGGTCGAGGCCGGCATCGTCGCCGGGGCGGAGTCGGCCTGGTGGCTGTGGAACATCCAGGCCGGCGCCATCATCCTGGGCCATGTGCTCGCCGTGCTCGTCGCGCACGGCTTTGCCTGGCGCCTGCATCCGCAGCCTGCCCGCGCCGCGTTCAGCCAGTTTCCGCTCACGCTGCTGATGATCGCCTACACCGTCTTCGGCCTCTGGCTGCTTGCCACGCCAACGGTTGGATGACAAAAGTGCAGCCCGATGTCGTTGGGGAAAGCTCGCTTGCCACATCAGGGCTTTGGTGATTTAGTTTGTACACATGCAATTTTCCGCATCCTCCGAGCGAGGATGCCGAACCCGCCCTATCGTTGGTCAAGACTGAAAAAACAGGGGAACGAACATGGCTGACAAGAACGGATTCTTTGACCTCTCCAAGACTGGCCTTATCTCCAAGACTGGCCTTACCCGCCGCACGGCGCTGAAGGGCCTGGCCGCGGGCGCCGGCCTTGCCGTGGCGCCCGGTTTCGTCCGCTACTCCCAGGCGCAGAGCTCGGCGCCGATCAAGATCGGCTTCCAGTCGCACCGCACCGGCATCGGCGCCGCCTATGGCCGCTGGTACGAGAAGACCACCGCTGCCGCCGTCAAGGCGATCAATGCCGCCGGCGGCATCAATGGCCGCCAGGTCGAGGTGATCATCGAGGATGACGGCACCGATCCCGGCCGTGGTGCGGAAGTTGTCGGCAAGTTCGCCACCCAGCACAAGACCGACATCGTCTTCGGCACGCTGTTCTCGCATGTCGTCATCGGCTCTGCGCCCGCCGCCGGCGAAAACAAGATCCCCTATTTCGTCGTCAGCGAAGGCCACCATGTCGCCTCGACCAAGCTCAACCGCTATGTCTTCCAGCCCGGCATCACCGATGTGAAGAGCCAGATCCAGTCGATGGCGCCGTGGATCGCGGCCAATGCCGGCAAGAAGGTGACGCAGATCTTCCCGGATTTCGCCTTTGGCTACGACCACCGCGACTACCTGCCGCCGGCGCTGAAGGCGCAAGGCGCCGAGGTCATCGCGCAGATCGCCATCCCGCCGACGGAATCGTCCTTCACCAAATATTTTCCGCAGATCCCGCCAGAAACCGAGGTGATCTACCACGTCATGGTCGGCCCGGCGGTGCTCACCTTCGTCAAGGAACTCGGCGAATTCTACGGCTCCAACCGGCCGCAGCTGTTCGGCTTCATGGATTCGCTGGAGGCCACCGACATCAACAGCCCCGGCCTCGAATTTCTGGACGGCAGCCATTTCTGGGAAGGCTCGCCGCGCTATGCGCAGGCCGATGACAGCGCCGCGCAAAAAGCCTATCGCGCCGCCGTCGGCATCGACGACAATGGCGCCGCTGTCGGCGATCCCAAGGACGTCTCCACCGCGTCGCACATGTTCGGCTGCTGGGAAACCCTCTATGTCGTCAAGAAGGCGATGGAAGACGCCGGCTACAAGGGCCCGGAAGACCGCGCCAAGCTGGTCGAGGCGACCGAGGCGCTGACCGCCTTCGCCGAAGGTCCGGAGCATCCGCAGGGGCCAAAGACCTTCAACGGCAAGATCCACCAGTGCTTCGGCATCCAGAACATCTCCAAGGTCGAAGGCGGCAAGCTGAAGGTGGTGCACAAGACCAAGATCGAGGACGGGCTTTACGAGGCCGAGGGGGATTATACGAAGCAGGCGCTGTGAGCCTCACCCTCCCCCTTGTGGGGAGGGTCGGCGAACAGGCTTCGCATTTTGCGAAGCCAGTGAGACGGGGTGGGGGCTGCGACGGCCCATGCCCCACCCCCCACCCGACCGCTTCGCGGTCACCCTCCCCACGAGGGGGAGGGTAAGGGCGCCCCTGAATGCACTTCGGTCCTCACCTCCTCCTCGCCGCCCTCGAAGGCCTCGTCACATCAGCGGTGCTGGCGCTGACGGCGCTTGGGCTGTCGCTGGTGTTTGGCGTCATGCGTGTCGTCAATGTCGCGCATGGCGAGTTCTTCATGCTGGGCGCGGTGCTGGCCTGGGCGATCTCGACGGCGATATCGGGCCATCCGGCGCTCGGCTTCCTGGCGGCGCTGGTGATCGCGCCGCTGATCGTCGGCGCCATTGCGCTGGCGGCCGAACGGCTGGTGCTGCGCCGGCTCAACTACAATCCGGAAGCCACCATCGTCGCCACGATCGGCATGCTCTACATCATCCAGCAGCTGGCGCTGAGCTTCTATGGTCCGGAGGCGCGGCCCGTCGAACCGCCGTTCAGCTACCGCATCCTTTTGCCGTGGTTCGGCTATTCCGGCTACAAGCTGTCGATCATTGCCGCCTCGGCGCTCCTGCTGATCGCCACGTGGCTGGTGCTGACGCGCACCAGGATCGGCCTGATCATGCGCGCCACGCAGTATGACAGCGAGACGGCGCAGGCCTTCGGCATCCCGGTCGACCGCGTCTATGGCGGTGTCTTCGCGCTCGGCGCCATGCTGGCGGCGATTGCCGCGGTGCTGATCGTGCCGATCAGCCAGGCGCATTATCTGATGGGGCAGGATCCGCTGCTCTTGTCCTTCATCGTCGTCATCATCGGCGGCCTCGGCTCGCTGCGCGGCACCGTCGTCGCAGCCGTGCTGATCGGCCTGTCCGACGGTATCATCTCGATGTTCTTCTCGCCGACGCTGGCCAGGATCATCGCCACGCTGCTGGTCGCCATGGTGCTGGTGTTCCGGCCGCAAGGCCTGTTCGGGACGGCATCGCGATGAGCGAAGCTTCGCCGGCAAAGGCCTATGCGCTGCATCTCGGCGTCATCGCCCTGCTCCTCGTGTTGAGCTTCGTTGTGCCGGAGTACTATCACGGCCTGCTCGCCCGCATCATGGTGCTGGCGGTGTTCGCCATGGGCTACAACATGCTGTTCGGCTATGTCGGCCTGCTCAGCCTCGGCCACGCCATGTTCTTCGGCGCCGGGCTCTATGGGGCCGGCCTAGCCATCATCCAGCTCGGCTGGGGCGTGCCCCTGGCCTTCCTCAGCGGGATTGCCTGCGGCGCGGTTCTGGCGCTGGTGATCGGCCTGCTGGCGTTGCGCACCACGGGCGTCGCCTTCATGATCGTCACCATGATGTTCGCCCAGGTGTTTTATCTGCTGATCCTCTATTTCGCGACATGGACCGGCGGCGACCAGGGCCAGGTCGTGCCGCAGCCGGCGCGCGTGCTCAATTTCGGCGGGACCTCGCTCGACCTCACCAACCCGAGCGTGCGCTACATGAGCGCGCTCGTGCTGTTCTCGCTCGTGCTTCTGGTCACGCTGGCCATCGTCCGCTCCCGGTATGGGCGCGTGCTGGTCGCCATCCGCGAGAACGAGGAGCGGACGAAAATGCTGGGCTACGACACCTTGTCCAACAAGCTCATAGCGGTCGTCGTCTCCGGCACGATCTGCGCGGCGTCGGGTGCCGCCTACGCGCTGCTGTTCGGCTATGTCGGATCGAGCTTCGCCTCGGTGCAATATTCGATCCTGCCGCTGCTGTGGGTGCTGCTCGGCGGCGCCGCCACGACGCTCGGGCCGCTGATCGGCACGGTCTTCATGTACTACGTCATCGACGTCACCAGCGGCTACACCTCGGCCTATCTGCTGATCGTCGGCATTGCGCTCATCCTGCTGGTGCTGTTTTTCCCGAAGGGCATTCTCGGCAGCATCCGCCAGCGCTGGCTCGGGTGGCTGCCATGACGCCGCTTTTGGCCACCAAGGGCCTGTCGCGCAATTTCGGTGGCCTTCGCGCCGTCGACAGCGTCGACTTTACCTTGATGCCCGGAGAAATCCGCGCCGTCATCGGCCCCAACGGGGCGGGGAAGACCACCTTCGTCAGCATGGTCAGCGGCCGTATCCAGCCGTCTTCGGGAGCAATCGTCTTCGACGGCGCCGACATCACCGGCTTGCCCGCCTATATCCGGGTGCGCCAAGGCATCGCCTACACGTTCCAGATCACCAGCGTCTATGCCAACCTGTCCGTTTACGCCAACGTCGCGCTGCCCGTGCAACTGACGCTGCGGCACGGGCCTTCGAAGAGCGCGATACAGGCCGCTGTCATGACGGCGCTGGAACGCACGGGTCTCGCCGACCGCGCCCATATGCCGGCCGGGCAATTGTCCTATGGCCACCAGCGCCTGCTCGAGGTGGCGATGGGCCTGGCGCTGAAGCCGCGCCTGCTGATCCTCGACGAGCCGACGCAGGGGCTGGCCGACAGCGAGATCGACAATTTCATCACGCTGGTGCGCGATATAGCCAACAGCGCCACGGTGCTCCTGATCGAGCACAACATGCCCGTTGTCATGCAGCTCGCCGACCGCATCACCGTCTTCAACGCCGGCAGGATCCTGGCGGAAGGCACGCCCGAAGCCATCCGCGAAAACGTGGCGGTGCAGGAAGCCTATCTGGGGACCGCCCCATGATTGAGATGAACAAGACGGAAGCGTTGCGGATTTCGGGACTGGACTGCTTCTATGGCGAGGTCCAGGTGCTCTATGGGCTCGACCTCGTGCTGAACAAGGGCGAGGTGCTGTGCCTGTTCGGCCGCAACGGCGCCGGCAAGACGACGACGCTGAAGGCGATCATGGGCCTGGTTCCTCCAAGCGCCGGCTCGATCAAGCTCGCCGGCCAGGAATTGACCGGCCTGCCGGCGCATGAAGTGCCGAAGGCCGGCGTCGCCTACGTGCCGCAAGGCAGGCGGCTGTTCGCCGAGATGACGGTCGCGGAAAACATCGAGATCGGGCTGATGGCGCGCGGCAAGGGCAAGGCCGTGCGGGAAAACGTCCTCGACCTTTTCCCATTGCTGCGCCAGCGGCTGCGGCAACGCTCGGGCACCTTGTCCGGCGGCGAGCAGCAGATGCTCGCGATGGCGCGTGCACTCTGCCTCGAACCGCAAGTGCTGTTGCTCGACGAGCCGACCGAAGGGCTGATGCCGTCGATGATCGCCAAGATCCGCGAGACGGTATCGAAGCTGCGCGAGATGGACGTCTCGACCATCCTGGTGGAGCAGCGCGTCGATGCGGTGCTGTCGGTCGCCGACCGCGTCGCCTTCATCGAGAACGGCCGCAACCGCGAGACGGTGGATGTCGAGGAATTGCGCGCCGACCCATCGGCTGTCAGGCGCTATGTCGGCGTTGGTTGATCAGCCGAAAAACAGAAAGCCCGCGATCAAAAAGGTCGGGATCAGCACCAGCCCGGACCACAGCATATAGCCGAAGAAGCCGGGCATTTCGACGCCGCGCTGCCTGGCGATGGCATAGACCATGAAGTTGGGCGCATTGCCGATATAGGTGTTGGCACCCATGAACACCGCGCCCGCCGAGATGGCGGCGAGCGTCGAGGCGAATTCGGTCATCAGGTGGCGTGGATCGCCGCCGGCAAGCTCGAAGAACACCAGATAGGTCGGCGCATTGTCGAGGAAGGACGACAGCGCCCCCGTCAACCAGAAATAGGCGAGATCGTTGGGCGTGCCTTGCGCCGAGGTGACGAGCGCGACCAGCGGCGCCAGCGCGCCCTCGTGGCCGGCCCTCAGGATGGCGATGACAGGCACGATGCAGATGAAGATGCCGGCAAACAATTTTGCCACTTCCGCGATCGGACCCCAGTTGAAGCCGTTCGCCTCGCGGTATTCCTTGCGCGAAACGGCCAGCGACACGAAGGCGAGCGCCAGGATGACGGCGTCGCGCACCAGGTTCTGCAGTTCCAGCGTCACGCCTTGAATGGAGAAGGTGACATCAGGCTTCCACGTGGCTGACAGCAGGATGGCGCCGATGACGCCGGCCAGCAGCGGAATGTTGGGCAGGCCGCGAATGCGAACCTTCGAATCCGGAGTCGGGTCCTTGATCTTCGGCGCGCCTGCCTCGCGCCGGTGCAGGATGATGTCGATCGCCAGGAACACGGCCAACACCAGGCCGCCGACGAACAGCGTCTCGCGCCGGAGGTTGGCGGTCGTCCAGAAGAACTCAACGCCGCGCAGGAAGCCGACGAACAGTGGCGGGTCGCCGAGCGGCGTCAGCGAGCCGCCAATGTTGGAGACCAGGAAGATGAAGAAGATGACGACATGGGCGTTGAATGGCCTGGCGTCGTTGGCGCGGATGACCGGCCGGATGAGGATCATCGAAGCGCCCGTCGTGCCGATGACCGAGGCGAGCAGCGCGCCGACCAGCAGCAGCCCGGCATTGACCAGCGGCGTGCCGTGGATGTTGCCGGCGACCAGGATGCCGCCCGCAATGATGAACAGAGCAAACAGCAGGATGATGAAGGACATGTATTCGGTGAGCAGCGCATGCAGCACCGCCTCGGTCGCCTGGGGGATCCCGAAGGCGAGCGCCAGCGGCACGACAACCAGCGCCGCCCACAGGGCCGCGATCTTGCCGTAGTGATGCTCCCAGACATGGTGGAACAGCAGCGGACCTGTGGCGATCGACAGCAGCAAGCCGGCAAAGGGCAGTGCCCACCACAGCGACATCGAGGCGCCGGGCAGCGCGCGTTCCTCGGCCGCGACGGCTGCGTCCGGGAACAGCATGGCGACAGCAAGGGCAGCGCCCGCCATCACGCCTGCACTGATCCGCGAAAAGCCCCCCTGACGCCTCACCGTTCAGTCCGACAATTGGTCTTCAAGTGTCACACCGGCATCGCGCATGCGCCGCAGCATGGCATCGAGCGACCCGTTGAGGTCGATGCCGCGGCAGGCGTCGAGCCGGACGGTGGTTTTGAAACCCTGGTTTACGGCATCCAGCGCGGAAAAGCCGACGCAGAAATCGGTCGCCAGGCCGACCAGGGTGACGGTGTCGATGCCGCGCTCCCTGAGATAGCCACCGAGGCCGGTCGACGTCGTGTGGTCGTTCTCGAAGAAGGCCGAATAGCTGTCTATTGCGGGGCGAAACCCCTTGCGGATGACGAGTTCGGCCTTGGTCCAGGCCAGGCCGGAATGGAAATCCGAGCCGAGGCTGCCCTGGATGCAATGGTCCGGCCACAAGGTCTGCTGGCCGTAGGGCATTTCGATCATGGTGAAGGGCTGCGCGCCCGGATGGCTGGAGGCGAAGCTCGAGTGGCCGGCGGGATGCCAATCCTGCGTCAGCACGACATGGTCGGCGTGCCGGATCATGTCATTGACCAGCGGCACGATCTCGTCGCCGCCGGTCACGGCCAACGCGCCGCCCGGGCAAAAGTCGTTCTGCAGGTCGATCACAACAAGCGCTTGGTCGGCCATTGGGCCTCCTTCTTCTCTGCGTTGGGCTCAGGCTCCAGTAGAAAGATGCCGCTGATGCGACCGGAGGCAGAAACTTGACCAGATGGCCGGCCGCGTCAACCTCCGAAGGCGTAACAATCTCGTTGCCCGCACCCTGACAAGCACGACAGCCCAAACTCTGGCTTTGACAATTTCCACCGGCTTGATATCATTTGCATACGAATGAATTTCCGGTTTGCGAACCGGCAAGATCATGCCTGGGGTAAACGCCCCGGGAGGGCCATTTCGGGGAAGGCCCACTCTCTGGGAAGGCAAAGCGTGATCCGTTACGCGAAACCCACCACGGTCGACGAAGCACTCGCGCTGCTTGGCGAGGGCGCCTGGCGCATTCTTGCCGGCGGCACGGATTTCTATCCGGCACAGGGCAACAAGCCCTTCCGCGACAATGTCCTCGATATCAACGGCCTGGCTGCGTTGCGCGGCATTGCCGAGACGGACGACCACCTTGTCATCGGCGCGCGCACGACCTGGACCGACCTCATCCGCCACCCCTTGCCGCCGGCTTTCGATGCGCTGAAGCAGGCCGCGCGCGAGGTCGGTTCGCCGCAGATCCAGAACGTCGGTTCCGTCGCCGGCAATCTCTGCAACGCCTCGCCGGCCGCCGATGGGGTGCCGGGCCTGCTCGTGCTCGATGCCGAGGTCGAACTGCGTTCGGCGACCGCGACGCGCCACCTACCCTTGCCGGATTTCATTCTTGGCAATCGGCGCACGGCCCTGCAGCCTGGCGAAATGGTGACCGCCATCCGCGTGCCGAAGCGGGCCACCGCCGGTACATCCAATTTCGTCAAGCTCGGCGCCCGGCGCTATCTGGTCATCTCCATCGCCATGGTGGCGGCGCGCCTTGTCATCGCCAACGGCAAGGTTGCGGAAGCGTCCATCGCCGTCGGGTCCTGCTCGGCTGTCGCCAGGCGGCTTGCCGGCATCGAGGCGGCATTGCTCGGATTGCCAAGGGATGGCGGGCTCGCCGGGGCGATCCAATCCGCGCCGATGACCGAACTGTCGCCGATCGCCGATGTGCGCGGCAGCGCCGAGTACCGGCTCGACGCGGTGCGCGAGATCGTCGCGCGGGCCGTGCTGACGGCCGCCGGACCGATGAACAATCATATGGTGGCGGCGGCATGAGACAAGCTCAGCCTGACATGAACCAGGTTCTGCCTGAAGTCAGTGAAGCCCGGCCCGAATTGGGCGTAGTCCAGCCCGGGCTCGGCCGCGCCGACATCGCCTTCGCGGTCAATGGCGCCGCCGTCTCGGTCAATGTGCCGCCGCTGCGCCGGCTGTCCCAGGTGCTGCGTGACGAATTGCGGCTCACCGGCACCAAGGTCGGCTGCGATGCCGGCGATTGCGGCGCCTGCACGGTGCTGGTCGACGGCGATCCCGTCTGCGCCTGCCTGATGCCGGCGGCCTCGGTGGCAGGCGCATCGGTGACGACGGTCGAGGGGCTGGCCAATGGTCGACTTTCGGCATTGCAAGCCTCCTTTCTCGCCCATGGCGCGGCACAATGCGGTATCTGCACGCCGGCGCTGCTGGTGGCGGCGACAGCATTGCTGGACACGACGCCGAGACCAACCGAGACCGAAGTGCAGGATGCACTGGGCGGGATTCTGTGCCGCTGCACCGGCTACCGGAAGATCATCGCGGCAGTGATGGATGCCTCCCTCCAGGCAGCAAGCCTCGATTTCCGCCTGCCTCAGTCCGGCCATGCGATCGGCGCGTCACCCGTCAGGCTCGACGGTGTGCCAAAGGTGACCGGGGCTGAGAAATTCGGCGGCGATTCCTTCCCAGCCGATGCACTTGCCGTTCTGGTGGTCCGTTCGCCGCACTATCACGCCGGCTTCGCCTTCGGCGATCTCGACGGCTGGGCAGGCAAGCACCCCGGTATCGCCGGTGTCTTCACGGCGGCCGACATTCCGGGCAAAAACTGTTTTGGCGTCATCGGCCCGTTCGCCGACCAGCCAGTACTCGCCGAAGGGTTTGCGCGGCTTCGCGGCGAGGCGGCGGCGCTGGTCGCCGGCGAGCGCGAGGCGATGCTCGATCTCGATTTGTCGGATTTCCCGATCCGCTGGACCGAACTGCCGCATGTCCTGCAACCTTGCGAGGCACTGGCCGAGGGTGCGGCGCTGATCCATCGGAACCGCCCTTCAAACCTGCTGACCTCCGGCTTCGTCGAGCGCGGCGACCCCGAGGCAGCGCTTGCCAATGCGGCCGTCATAGTGACGGGCGTGATCGACACGTCCTATGTCGAGCACGCCTATATCGAGCCGGAAGCCGGCCATGCCTATATGGATGGCGACACGCTGGTGATCGTCGCCTGCACCCAGGCGCCCTATATGGACCGCGACGACACGGCGAAGGTGCTTGGCCTGCCCGTCGACAAGGTGCGCATCGTACCGACCGCGACCGGCGGCGGCTTCGGCTCGAAACTCGACATTTCGCTGCAGCCGCTGATCGGCCTGGTGGCGCTGAAAACCGGACGCGCGGCGGCCTTGGCTTACACGCGCAACGAATCGATGATGTCGACGACCAAACGCCATCCGGCCGAGATGAAAGCGATGATCGGCGCCGATGCCGAAGGCCGTGTCACCGGCATGATCTTTGCCGGCGATTTCAACACCGGCGCCTATGCGAGTTGGGGGCCGACCGTCGCCAACCGCGTTCCGGTGCATGCTTCCGGCCCCTATGCGACGCCGAACTACCGCGCCGAGGGCCGCGCCATCCACACGCACGGCCCGATCTCCGGCGCCTTCCGCGGCTTCGGCGTGCCGCAGGCGACGATCATGCAGGAGACGCTCTATGATGAGCTGGCCGGCAAGCTCGGCATCGACCGGCTCGACTTTCGCCTGAGAAACTGCCTTCGGAACGGCTCCGAAACAGTCACCGGACAGAGGCTGGAGTCCGGCGTCGGCATCGCCGAATGTCTCGAGGCCTTGCTGCCGCATTGGGCGCGGGCGGAGGCCGACGCCAATACTTTCAACAGTCAAAACCGCGATAAAAAGCGCGGCGTTGGCGTGGCGTCCTGCTGGTATGGCTGCGGCAACACCTCGCTACCCAATCCGTCGACCATCAGGGTCGGCATCGCGGCTGACGGCACGGTCATCCTGCATCAGGGTGCCGTCGATATCGGCCAGGGTTCGAACACCGTCATCACGCAGATCTGTGCCGACGCGCTTGGCCTGCCGCTGGAAAGATTCCGGCTGAAGAGCGCGGATACGGCAATCAGCCCCGATGCCGGCAAGACCTCGGCCTCGCGCCAAACCTTTGTAACCGGCAAGGCCGCCGAAAAGGCCGGCCGCGCCTTGCGGGAAAAGATTCTGCGCTTTGCCAATGTCTCCGAAAAGGCAAATCTGCAACTGGACGGCGCGGCGATCGTCATCCGCGAAGGCGAAGCCATGCGCCGCATCGATCTCGCCTCGCTGGACGCAGATGCCGACGGCTGCGTCTTTCGCGCCGAGGAGACTTACGACCCGCCGACGCTGCCGCTCGATGCCAAGGGCCAGGGCAAGCCCTATGCCGTCTATGGCTATGGCGCGCAGATCGCCGAGCTTGAGGTCGATCTCAAGCTCGGCACGGTGAAGCTGATCAAGATCACCGCCGCGCATGATGTCGGCAAGGCGATAAACCCGCTGCTGGTCGAGGGCCAGATCGAGGGCGGCATCGCGCAAGGCATCGGCATGGCGCTGATGGAAGAGTACATTCCCGGCCGCACCGAGAATTTGCACGACTATCTCATCCCGACCATTGGCGACGTGCCGCCGATCGAGACCATTCTGGTCGAGGTTCCCGATCCCGAAGGGCCGTTCGGCGCCAAGGGGCTGGGCGAGCATGTGCTGATCCCGACGGCGCCGGCGATCCTCAACGCCATCCGCCATGCCACCGGCGTGCTGGTCACCAAGGTTCCGGCGACGCCGACGCGCATCCGCGCCGCCATCCGCGAAAAGGAGGCACGCGCATGAGCGAGCTTGCCGAGCGTTTCGAGACCCATGACCCCGGCGAGAAGCTGGTGGCGGAGAAGATTCGCTGCGATGCCTGTCCGGTCATGTGCTACATAGCCGATGGCCGCACCGGCGCCTGCGACCGCTACGGCAATGCCGGCGGCCGGATCGTGCGCATGGACCCGCTGACCATACTCGACCACACGGCCGAGAGCGGCGGGGCAATCGTGCCCTTCGTTGCCGAGGGCGAGGCCTGGGACGGCGAACTGGTCAACGCCGGACGCCGCTTCGTCACGGCCATCGGCGCCGGCACCACCTATCCCGACTACAAGCCGGCGCCGTTCATCGTCAGCCAGGAGGTCGAAGGCGTCGATCTCGTCACCGTCGTCACCGAAGGCATTTTTTCGTATTGCGGCGTCAAGGTGAAGATCGATACCGACCGTCATATCGGGCCAGAAACAGCGACCGTCCGGGCAGAGGGCGAAGCGATCGGCCATGTCACGACCGGCGAGTACGGCTCGCAGATGCTGTCGCTGGGCGGCGTGCATCATCTGACCGGCGGCTCCAAGGCGGAAGGCCGGGCAACCTGCGACGCGCTGCTCAACCTGTGCAACCGCAAGCCTGTGGAACTGACCATAGACGGCGGTGCCACCATCATCGTGGAAGCCGGCAAACCACCTGTCATCGACGGCAAACAGGAACACCGCATGCGCGTCGGCTGCGGCTCGGCGACCATCGGCATGTTCGCCACGCAATGGCGCGGGCTGGTCGACGAGGTGGTGGTGGTCGACGACCACATCACCGGCGTCGTTTCCGAGCACCAGGCCGGCAAGGTGCTGGGCTGGCAGGATACGGGGATCAAGATCATCGGCCGCCGTTCGACGCCGGGCCGCTATTTCAAGGTCTCCGAGCCCGGCCTCGGCTGGGGCGGCACCTCGATTTCCGACCCGCTGTCGATCCTCGGTGAGTGGAACGCCAAGAAGGGCGCGCGGCCGGGCCTGTCGCTGCTGATGGTTTCGACCACCGGCGAGCAGTTCGCCTATTACGAGCTCGACGACGAGCTGAAGCCCGTCGAAAAGCCGTTTCCGGAGCGGTTGCAGAAATCGGTCAATCTGATCGAGGACAATTGCGAGCCGGCGCTGTGCACCGTGCTGTTCATCGGCGGCGCCGGCGGCTCGCTGCGCGCCGGCGTCACCGAAAACCCGGTCAATCTCACCCGTTCGGTGCAAGGCCTGAAGACTTATGTGACGGTCGGCGGCGCGCCGGTCTATGTCTGGCCGGGCGGCGGCATCACGCTGATGGTCGATGTCACCAGAGTGCCGGAAGGCGCCTTCGGCTATGTGCCGACGCCGGCGCTGGTGGCTCCGATCGAGTTCACCTTGCGCCGCGACGATTATATCAGGCTCGGCGGCTACGAGGCCGAGATCCGCAGCGTCGAGGATATCGTTGCCAAGGGTGGCGAATACCTCAACCCGCGCCACGGCACCGGTGCGCCGTCCGACAATCCATGGCCGCCGCTGGCGCAGTTGCGACGCGCCGCATCGAACGGAGCCGGATGATGGACGGCCCGCAGGCGCATTGGCTGCAGGACGGCAAGCGGCTGCATCTCAACCATGGGCCGATCGACCTGATCGTCGAGGCCTTTGGCGAGGCGCAGGAATGCCGCCTGGCCTATGAGCAGGCCGTCGCGCGGTTCCAGACGATCCTGATCGAACTGGTTAGGGAGCTTCCCGAATTGCGGCTCCCGGCATTTTTCCTGGCGCCGCGCGCCTTCAACGGCCCGACGGCGCGCCGCATGGAAGCAGCCGTCATGCCGCTGGCGGAATGTTTCATCACACCTATGGCCGCCGTCGCGGGATCGGTAGCCGACGAAATGCTCACTGCATTGCTTGCCGGCCGCAGGCTGGAGCGCGCCTATGTCAACAATGGCGGCGACAGCGCCCTCCACATCGGCAAGGGCCGGTCGATCGGCCTTGCGGTCGCCGGCACCGGCAACGGCATGGCCGACCGGATCACGATCCGCGGGGAAGATGGCGTTCGCGGCGTCGCCACCAGCGGCTGGCGCGGCCGGTCCTTCTCACTTGGCATTGCCGACGCCGTCACCGTGCTGGCGCGGACCGGCGCCGAGGCCGATGCGGCGGCGACGCTCATTGCAAATGCGGTGGACCTGCCCGGCAATCCCGCCATCAAGCGCATTCCCGCACGTGAACTGTCGCCCGACAGCGACCTTGGCGCGCTGCTGGTGACGCAAGGCGTCGGCACGCTTGCGCCTGGCGAGGTGGCGCGGGCGCTGGACAACGGCCTTGCCGTCGCCGAAGATTTTCGCCGGCGCGGCCTGATCGCCGGATCGGCGCTGTTTCTTGGCGGTGAGGCCCGCATCAGCGGTTCCGTGGCGCTTGCCGCGCCCAACGAAAATCCGAGGGAGGAAGTTGCCCATGCCTGAGTTTCCTATCCGCAAGATCGCGGTGCTGAGCGAAGAGATCTTTCATGAGGGCGGACCGGTCGCGGACGTGCCGCGCCGGCGCGCCGCGGCCATGGCCGTGGTCGGGAACCCGTTCGCCGGGCGCTATGTCGAGGATCTGCAGAGCGCCATGGACGATCTGAAGCCGCTTGGCCTGCTGCTTGCCGACCGGCTGATCGCCGCCTTGGGCGGCGACGTCAAACAGATCGACGGCTACGGCAAGGGCGCCATTGTCGGCACTGCTGGCGAACTGGAGCACGGCGCGCTCTGGCACGTGCCGGGCGGCTACGCCATGCGCGAGCGGCTCGGCGACGCCAAGGCGATCGTGCCGTCGGCCAAGAAGGTCGGCGCCTTCGGCTCGAAGCTCGATGTGCCGCTCGGCCACATCAATGCCGCCTATGTGCGCAGCCATTTCGACGCCATGGAAGTCGGCGTCAGCGACGGCCCACGCCCCGACGAGATTCTTTTTTGTCTGGCCATGACCTGCGGGCCACGGGTTCACAACCGCATGGGCGGGTTGGCGGCAGCCGACATCAAGGCCTGGGACGGGCTGCGGTGAGCGGCGGGGACAATCTGCTCAAGCTGGTCGAGGCCGAAGAGCCCGAGGAGCACGATTACCTGCTGCAGGAGCAGGTCGGCTTCATCCTGCGCAAGGCGCACCAGCGGCATGTCTCGATCTTCGCCGCGCATATTGGCGACCTGACGCCGCCGCAATTCGCGGCACTCGCCAAGCTGCGCGACGTCGGCGAGACCTCGCAGAACCAGCTCGGCACGCTGATCGCCATGGACGCGGCGACGGTGAAGGGCGTGATCGATCGGCTGAAGGCACGCGGCCTGGTCGAACTCTCCAAGCATGAGGCCGACAAAAGGCGGCTGCTGGTCAATCTGACCGCCGAAGGCCGCGACGCCATCGAACGGCTGATCCCGCTGGCGCGCGAGATCACCAGGGAGACGCTGGCGCCGCTCTCGGCCAAGGAGATCGCCACTTTCATGAAGCTGCTGGCCAAGCTGGCGTAGGTGCCGCCACGATCCACCGCATCAAATGGCGATCAGAGCGGGAACGCTTCCCTGCACAGTTCCTGCAGCTTCGAAAAGACGCCCTTGCCGCCCGTGATGACCTGTGTGCCGCTCTGCAGCACCGTCTCGCGATCCGCCTTCAGGACCGTGCCGCCGGCTTCCTCGATCAACAGCATGCCGGCCAGGCAGTCCCAGGCGTTCATGTGTTCCTCGACATAGCCAAGCAGCCGGCCCGAGGCCACATAGGCCAGCATCAGGGCGCCGGAGGCGTTGCGAAAGAAGACACCGCCTTGGGCGAGGAGCTTCCTGATCAGCACGGCGATGTTCTCGGCCTCGGCCCGGTTCGAGAATCCGGTCCCCACCGAGCCTTCTTCCAGGCTGGTCGCGGCACTTGCCTCGATCGGCCTGCCGTTGATGAAGGCGCCGCCGCCGAGTCGGCCGTGGAAGGTCTCGCCGGTCGACGGCTCGTGGATGACGCCGACGACCGTCTCCCCGTCCTTGGCGCAAGCGATCACCACGCACCAGGCCGGAATGCCGCGCACGAAATTGGCGGTGCCGTCGATGGGATCGATGACCCAGACATGGCCGGTCGAGCTGGCGACGGAGGCATGTTCCTCGCCGACGATGCCGTCCTGCGAATAGTCCCTGGCGATCGCCGCGCGGATGAACAGCTCGACCTCGCGATCGGCCTGCGAGACCAGGTCCTGATGACCCTTGCTCTCGATGGTCAGGCTTTCCAGATCGCGGAAATATTCGAGCCCGAGTTCGCCTGCGCGCCGCGCCAGGTCGACGGCAAACTGCGTGCGGGCGTCAAGATCATGGGTCACGGCAAGGCTCGCTCTGCGGAAGGATGCGCCGCATTTAGCAGAGCGTCGCTGCCGGCAAAAGCACCTGGCGGATAAATGTCAGGCCGCTTGCGACAGCGATTTGTGAGCGTCAGCCAGGATCTCGAATGACCGTACCCGTGCCGCATGATCGAAGATCTGCGCGGTGACCATCAGCTCGTCGGCGCCGGTCCGGCGCACGAAGGCGTCGATGCCCTGGCGGACGGTTTCGGGAGAGCCGACGACGGCGCAGGACAGCGCCTGGCCGAGCATGGTCTTGGCCATCGGGTCGAGATCGCGGTCATAGTTCTCGAACGGCGGCGGCAAGCGTCCGGGACGGCCGGTGCGCAGATTGACGAAGGCCTGCTGCAGCGAGGTGAACAGCAGCCGAGCCTCGGCATCGGTGGGTGCGGCAAAGACGTTGAGGCCGAGCATCACATGCGGCCTGTCGAGCTGTTCCGACGGCTGGAAGCGCGAGCGATAGATGTCCAGGGCATGATCAAGCTCGGCCGGCGCGAAATGCGAGGCGAAGGCGTAGGGCAGGCCAAGCATGGCGGCGAGCTGCGCGCCGTAGAGGCTGGAGCCGAGAATCCAGATCGGCACGGTCTGGCCCTCGCCCGGCACGGCGCGCAAGCGCTGACCTTCCTCCGCAGGCAGGAAATAGCCCATCAGTTCGACGACGTCCTGCGGGAAACTGTCGGCGCCGGCCTCGAGGTTGCGGCGCAAGGCGCGCGCGGTGTTCATGTCGGTGCCGGGCGCCCGGCCGAGGCCGAGATCGATGCGGCCCGGAAACAGGGCAGCCAGCGTGCCGAACTGCTCGGCAATGACCAGCGGCGCATGGTTGGGCAGCATGATGCCGCCGGCGCCGACGCGGATGGTTTTGGTGCCGCCGGCGACATGGGCGATGACCACGGATGTGGCCGCACTGGCAATGCCCGGCATGTTATGATGCTCGGCCAGCCAGTAGCGCTTGTAGCCCAGCCGCTCGGCATGGCGGGCGAGATCGAGCGAGTTGGCCAGCGACTGCGATGCGTTGCTGCCTTGGACGATCGGCGACAGGTCGAGAACGGACAGTTCGGTCATGCGTTGGTCTCCACGATCTTCTTCTCACGCAGCCTGGCCTCGAAAGCCGTGCGGTCGGGAATGACGATGCCGAGATGGCCTTCGAGCGTGTCGGCAAGTTCGGCGGCGGTGGCTATCTCTGTCTGCTCGGTGCGGCCGCCAAGGTGATGGATCGACAGCCTGACGCCGCGCAGCGCGTAGCGCCGGTCCGGCGCGGCGCGCGCCGCTATGACAGTGCTGAGGAAATGCGATGTCGGGCTGGTCGACAGGAAGTAATTGATGACGGAATAATCGACCTCGTATTGCGGCTGCAGGTCGAAGCGGTAGAGCGAGCGCCAGTCGCCGCCGATGGCGGCCTGCAGGCGGAAATGATCGTCGGCCTCGACGATGCGGAATGGCTCGTGCGGGGTTTTCTGTTCGCGGCCCGGTTCCAGCAGCAACGGCGCGGTCAGGGTCAGGCCGCCGAAGCCGACATCGGCGATGTAGGTCCGGCCGTCGAGCTCGACGCGCAAAAGCATGTGGCTGCGCGCGGCGACGGCGTCCTCGCTCTGGCCCCAGAGCACACGCGCGGCCAGGCCGCCGACCTCGAAACCAAGCGCCTGCAGCGCATGCATGAAGAGGAGGTTGTGCTCGAAGCAGTAGCCGCCGCGCCCGCCAAGGACGATCTTGTCCTGTAGCGCGGCAAGGTCGAGCCGGACCGGGTGGCCAAGAAACGGATCGATGTTCTCGAAGGGGATCGCCTGCGGATGCGCGAAATGCAGCGCCTTCAGCGTATCCAGCGACGGTTCACGCGGACCGGCGTAACCGATGCGAGCGAGATAGGCGTCGAGGTCGAAGGGAGGAGCATCGCTCATAAGGAAGGCACCGGGGATCGATCGGCCGGATATAGGCATTCGATCCGGCCGCCGCAAACAGCGTCCGCCTTCTATGCCGTGGCCTTGCCGTTCTCCTCGACGGATTCGTCCTCCACTACGGCGGTTTGCTGCGCGGCGAGGAAATTGCCGACATGGCCAAGCCCTTCGAAATGGTCGCAGAACACCTTGATGACGACCAGCAGCGGCACCGCCATCAGCGCGCCGACGAAACCCCATAGCCACGACCAGAAGGCAATGGCGATGAAGATCGCCACCGCGTTGATCTCGAGACGCCTGCCGACCACCATCGGTGTCACGAACTGACCTTCGACCACATCGCACAACAGCACGAAGGCCGGTGCCAGAAGCGCATAGGAAATAGTGTCGAAGCTGATCAGTGCCATCACCGCGACCAGCACGATGGTCATCAGCGCGCCGACATAGGGCAGGAAGTTGAACAATGCCGCAGCCACGCCCCAGACCAGCGGATTGGGCATGCCGAGCGCCCACAGGCCCAGGCCGATAACCGCGCCGAGACCCGCATTGATGATGGTGACGGTGAGCAGATAGTGCGAGATCTCGCGCTCGACATCATAGACGACGCGCAGCGCCCGCTTCTTCTCGCTGAGGCTGGTGAAGGACTGGATGATCTTCTCGTAGAACATCGTGCCCGAGGCGAGCAGGAACAGCGACAGCACGAAAATGATGGTCAGGCTTGTTCCCGCCGACAGGATGTTGCTGGCGGCCGACGACAGGATACCGGATTGGGCGACGGCCACCTTCTGGACACCGGGCTCCTGCGAGGTCTCGGTCAGTTGCTCGATCTGATGCGAGACCTGCATGATCTTTTCCAGCGGACGCCGCAATTGCGCCAGCCGCTCGGTAAGCTGCTGGCCGATCGACGAGGTGTTGTTGATGAGCTCGATGACCGGACCTGAGAGCAGATAGCCGGCGCTGGCGAAGACGCAGATGGACAAAAGCACCAGGAGCGTCGCCGAAACCGCTTCGGGAATGCCGCGCTTGCGCAGCAGCCGCACGATCGGCGTCAATGTCAGCGCCAGCAGGAAAGCCAGGATGACCGGCATGAAGAAGGCGCGGCCGAAATAGAGCGCATAGACGGTCATGAAGATGAAGATGCCGACCAGAAGCAAGCGCATCAGATGGGTGTCGGCGCGGGCTTCGACGCGCGGATCAGGGCTTTCAGCAACGCCTGCGCCCGTAGCAGCGGGTTCGGTTTTCATGGTTACCCCTGGAGCCAACGTCTCTTCACGCGGCAATGCCTGGATGAAACGCGGAGTTCGGGACGGAAGTTCCATGAGCCGGCTTCGGACTGGTCTCGGCGAATTTGGGTCCACCGCGAACCACAGCGCAGTCGCGCAATACGCGGATTGAAATATTACATCTGATGTAATTGAGGCCATGCCTCCAGGAGGCTTAATACATCCAGGCTTTCGCGACGTCAGAAAGGCAAGAACCGACCAGCAGCTGTGGCGGAACGCGAAAGTGTGCATGCAATCGGAAACTGATCTTCTAAGAGGACCCTACAATGCAGAGATTCATCCTTCAAACGATCGAGTCCGCCCCGGAGAAATCCAGGTCGACACTGAAAGCCTTGGCAGAGAGATTTGGTTTTCTTCCGAATGTGATGGCGACGATGGCGAACAGTCCGGTTCTTCTCAATGGATTCGCCGGCACCTTCGCCAGCTTTCACGGCGGCAGCCTCGACGAAATCGAAAAACAGGTCCTGCTGCTGACGAACGCCGTCACGATCAAATGTCCCTGGACCGTTGCCGCTCATTCGACATTCGCCATCGAAGACGGGATCGCCGAGAGCGAAGTCATGGCGATCCGCGCGGGCAGGCTGCCGAGCGATCCCCGATATGCCGCACTCTCGGCACTGACCAAGGCACTGATCGAGACCAGGGGAAACGTGAGCGATGCAGACATCGACGCGTTTACGTCGGCCGGCTATTCGAAGGCCCAGATTCTGGAAGTCGTGACCGGCGTCGGCATTTCCACCATGGCGGCGACCACCACCAATATGGCCGGGACGCCGATCGAGGAACGCTTCCAGCCGCAGGCGTGGTCCGCGGCGGCCTGAATCAATCGACATCGCATGGATGGCTAATGCGATCCATGCGATGTCGGCATCATCCGCTGTATCTGCGGATGGATTGTGAGGACCGATGCAATCGGCAGATCTCAAGACGAACATGGCGCCCAACCTTGGTGTGCTCCTGCGCCACTGGCGCGATTTGCGCGGCCGCAGCCAGCTCGACCTGTCGCTCGATACGGGCATTTCGCAAAAGCAGATCAGCTTCGTCGAAAGCGGCCGCAGCGTTCCCGGACGCCAGACCTTGATGACGATTGCCCAGGCGCTCGACATCCCCTTGCGCGACCGCAACACATTGCTGCTGGCGGCAGGCTATGCGCCGATGTTTTCGGAAAGTGCCTGGGACTCAGCCGAGATGACTGGTGTGACCAAAGCCTTGAAGCGCATGCTGCAACAGCATGAGCCCTTTCCGGCCCTGGTCATGGATCGCTACTGGAACGTGCTGATGACCAACGAAGCCGCGCCGCGCTTCTTCGGCTGCTTCATCGACATGGAAGCCCGCCAGGGACCACGCAATATGCTGCACCTGATGTTCGATCCCCAGGGCATGCGCCCGTTCGTCGCCAACTGGCCTGAAGTCGCGAAAAGCCTGTTCGAGCGTGTCTATCGCGAATCCATCGGCCGTGTCGTCGACGACAGGACAAAGGCATTGCTGGCGGAACTGCTCGCCTATCCGGACGTGAAAAGCGAGTGGAAGAACCCGGTGGCGATCGGCTTCATGCCGACCATTCCGCTTGGTTTTGTCAGGCCGGCCAAAGAGGGGGAAGACCGGGTTCTCAACTATTTTTCGATGGTCACCACCGTCGGCACGCCGCAAACCGTCGCCGCACAGGAACTGCGCATCGAATGCATGTTCCCGGCCGACGAGGCGACCGAAATCCACCATGCCGATATGATGGCGGACGCGGGCGAGCCGTAGCGCGCGGCGCGGCGCTTAGAGCGGTTCATCGTTTCCTCGGAAACGCCGAACCGCTCTGCCTGTTTGTCTTTGCGCAATTGCTGTGGGAAAACCGCTTCACACTTTCCTGCAATTGCTTCAGGCGACGGGCGCTGCCACCGCGGGCGCGGACTTCGCCGTCTCCTTGCGCACGATCGGCGCCACCTTGGTGCCGTAGAGTTCGATCGCCTTCATGATCTTGGCGTGCGGCATGGTGCCGATCGCCATCTGCAGCAGGAAGCGGTCATTGTTGAAAATCCTGTGCTGGGCGACGATCTTTTCCGCCACCTGCTCGGGGCTGCCGACGAACAGGGCGCCGCTCGGACCACGCGACTGGTCGAAATGCGCCCGCGATGTCGGACCCCAGCCGCGCTCGCGACCGATGCGGTTCATCACCTCGGCCTGCGGGCCGTAGAAATCGTCGGCCGCCTGTTCGGTCGTGTCTGCGATGAAGCCATGCACGTTGATGCTGGTGGCGAGACCCGCCGGGTCGCTACCGGCGCGCCTGGCGGCCTCGCGGTAGAGGTCGAACAGCGGCGCAAAGCGGGCCGGCTCGCCGCCGATGATGGCAAGCGCCAGCGGCAGGCCGAGCGCACCCGCGCGCGCCGCGGACTGTGGCGTCCCACCAATCGCGATCCAGACCGGCAGCCTGTCCTGGAAGGGCCGCGGATAGACGCCGCGATCGTTGATCGGCGCGCGTAGATTGCCGGACCAGGTGACCTTGACGCTGTCCCGGATGGCGAGCAGCAGATCCAGCTTTTCGGCGAAGAGCTCGTCATAGTCTTCCAGATTGTAGCCGAACAGCGGGAAGGATTCGATGAACGAACCGCGCCCGGCCATGATCTCGGCACGGCCGCCCGAGAGAAGATCGAGCGTGGCGAACTGTTGGAAGACGCGCACCGGATCGTCGGAGGACAATACCGTGACCGCGCTCGTCAGCTTGATGCGCTTCGAGCGCTCGGCGGCAGCGGCGAGCGCCACGACCGGCGCGGAGGCGGCATAGTCGGGCCGGTGATGTTCGCCGAGACCGAAGACGTCGAGACCGACCTGGTCGGCGAGTTCGACCTCCTCGATCAGGTTGCGCAAGCGCTCATGCGGCCCGATGGCGCCGGGGCCGGGCTGCGGGCTGACGTCTGCAAAAGTGTAGAGACCGAGTTCCATGTGATGTCATCCTGGTGTTGGGCTTTGCAGCTAGACGTAGCGAGCGAACTGTCTTGCCGCCAGAGGCGTGGACGGTGAACAGTGCATGTCGGTTTGCGCGGGAAAAGCCGTCTCCCGCGTGCAACATCACGCAATTTCATGGCTGGCATACCGTTTTGGCGCTTGAACTCTCGGCATTCGCGCGTATGTAAGCGTCGCAAATTGACTTCAGGGAAGTGGACTTGGCTATCTACAGGGAAAAAGACATTTTCGAGCGGCGCAATGCCGCGAACGAGGCAAAGAAGGCGCTTCTGGAGCGCTTCAAGTCAAAGCCGGCGGCAGATGATCCTGCGGTGCTGGCGCGACAGGCCGAACGCAAGGCGATCCTCCAGGCTCGTGAGATCCGCGAAGCCGAGAAGGCCAGGCTGAAGCAGGAAAAGCTGGCACGCGAAGCCGCCGAGAAGGCCGAGCGCGAGGCAGCAGCCGAAGCGGCACGCATCGCTGCCGAAGAGGCAGCCCAGGCCGAGGCCAAAATTCGGGAAGCCGAAGAGACCGAGCGCATTGCCCGCCTGCTCGCCGACGAGGCGGAGCGCAAGGCCAAGCGCGACGCACGCTATGCGGCGCGCAAGGCACGGACCGGCCGAGCTCCTCCGGGCTTCTCCGCCCGCTAGCAGCTTCGGCGCAGCCAAGTTCGAACATTGAATCAGGGTCGCCTTGCTGCGGCCCTGAACGTGTTTGTGCGGGCTTTTGCATTGTTGGACGCATATTGTTGTCCCACACCGCTTTCAGGCCGCGAATTTCAGCCCCATAATGCCGCAGACAATCAGCGCGATGCAGGCGAGCCGGATCGCGGTGGCAGGCTCGCCGAGCAGCCAGATGCCGAGCACGGCCGTGCCGACCGTACCGATGCCGGTCCACACCGCATAGGCGGTGCCGACGGGAAGCGCCTTCAGCGCCAAGCCAAGCAAGGTAAGACTGACGATCATCGAGGCAACCGTGAGCACGGTCGGAACCAGCCTGGTAAATCCGTCTGTGTATTTGAGGCCGATCGCCCAGCCGATTTCAAACAGGCCGGCGAAGAACAGAAAAGTCCAGGACATCGGAACGCTCCATCCAGCATCGGGCCGGAGACAGGATCCGATCCTCAGATGCCGATCACTAGGGCGGGTCGTCCCGACCGAATTGTTGGGGAGCGCGGGGTCGTCCCCGCGCCACGGATATAGGTTGTCCAAACGCCCGATCAATCCGGCGGCATTGTCTGACGCCGCAGGTGGGATTTGCCGCGCCTGACTTGCCGGGGCCTACTTTTCCTTGATGCGCATCGCCTTGACCGGCGGCGCCTTCAGGACGGGAGCGGCTGCCGGCTTCTTGGCATCCTTCTTCGGCTTGCGGGCTTCCTTGCCTGCCTTCATCGCGCCTTTAGCCATGATTCGTTCCTCCTGTTGCGGGGAATGAAGTGAAACAAGAGAAACGCTTTGCTGCAAGAGGGCAGCGCCTGTCGCGACTGCCGGTTGGCCGCTTTCAACCAGTTTCTAATTTGCTCGTAAACCATCCTGCCCCGTGCCATTCTCATCTTCGCACTGCAGCATCGACCCGCGCCTTCGCCGGGTGATCGTCGGGCAGGCCGGTCAGGACGACAATGCGGATCCACATCGGCTGCGAGATGAGCTTCGACTTCCCGCAGGAGACGCCGCTCATCGCGATGCTCAATGTCCACTATTCGCGCGCCTCCGATCTCGAACGTCCGGATTTCCTGACCTCCAGCCCGCCGGTGCCGATCGAGAGCTACCGCGACAGTTTCGGCAATTGGTGCAACCGCTTCGTCGCGCCGCCCGGACGGTTCACCTTCGGCACGGATGCGGTGATCCGCGACCCCGGCACATTCGAGATGGGCGAGCTGATGGCCCTGCAGCACGAGGTGCGCAACCTGCCGGCGGAAACGCTGCTGTTCCTGCTGCCCAGCCGGTTTTGCGAGAGCGACCTTTTGGCCAGCGAAGCGTGGCGGCTGTTCGGCCACACACCGCTCGGCATCCCACGCGTACAGGCGGTGTGCGATTTCGTTCACAACCACATCGCCTTCAACTACGGCAATGCGCGGCCAACGCGCACCGCGGCGGAAGCCTACCGCGAGCAGAGCGGCGTGTGCCGCGACTTCGCGCATCTTGCCGTCACCTTCTGCCGCGCACTCAACATCCCGACACGCTACTGCACCGGCTATATCAGCGACATCGGCATGCCGAAGCCGTGGGCGAGCATGGATTTCTGCGCCTGGATGGAGGTCTATCTCGGCGGCCGCTGGCACGCTTTCGATCCGCGCAACAACGCGCCACGCATCGGCCGCATCCTGATCGCTTCGGGCCGTGACGCGGCGGATGTGCCGCTGACCCATATTTTCGGACCGGGCACTCTTGCCGCCTTCAAAGTGTGGACCGACGAGATCCAGGATTAGCGTTCAGGCCTGCAAAGTCTTCAACGACTTTGAACGACCCGGCGGTTAGCGCGTTGTGGTGGCTGTGGAGCTTCGGCGGCAGGGCCGTCACAACTCTATGCCTCAAAGGGGACGACACCGCATGGCCGGACATGGCGGCTCCAAAATGGTCATCTATGCGGCGCTCGCCGGCAATCTGGCGATCGCACTGACCAAATTCGCAGCCGCTTTCTTCACCGGCAGCTCGGCAATGCTGTCGGAAGGCGTGCATTCGCTGGTCGATACCGGCAATGGCTGCCTGCTGCTCTACGGCATGCACCGTGCCGCGCGGCCGGCCGACCGCGCGCATCCGCTCGGCCATGGCCGCGAACTCTATTTCTGGAGCTTCATCGTGGCGCTCCTGGTCTTCGCGCTGGGTGCCGGCGTGTCGTTCTACGAGGGCATTATCCACATCATGGCGCCGGAGCCTGTCGCCAACGTCAAGGTGAACTATGTCGTTCTCGGCCTCTCCTTCCTGTTCGAAGGCAGCTCCTGGCTGGTGGCGCTGAGGGAATTCCGCCGAGAGAAAGGCAAGCAGAGCTGGCTGCAGGCCGTGCAATCGAGCAAGGACCCGAGCGTCTATACAGTGCTGTTCGAGGACAGCGCGGCACTTCTCGGCCTGATCGTCGCCTTCGCCGGCATATTGGCGGCGGAACTGCTTGGCATGCCGGAGCTCGATGGCGCCGCCTCCATCGGCATCGCGCTCATCCTCGGCGCCACGGCCATTTTCCTCGCCCGTGAAAGCAAGGGCCTGCTCATCGGCGAACCGGCCTCGCCCGAAGTGCAGAAAAAGGTGCTGGCGATCGTGCAGCAGGATCCGGCGGTGCAACGCGCGAACGGCGTCCTGACCGTCCATTTGGGACCGCAAGAGATCGTCGCGGGGCTCAGCATCGAATTCGAGGACCATCTGACGGCGCCGGATATCGAAGCCTGTGTCGAACGCATCGAGGCACGGCTGAAGAAGGAGATGCCGGAGATCTCGCGGCTGTTCGTCAAGCCGCAGACCACGGGCACCTGGGAGCAGCGGCGCAAACTGGTCGACGCCGCGTCCAATTAGTCCTGGACCAGTGCAGCACCGTTGCCCCGTCGCATTGCCTTGCTAAGATCAGGCGACGGATTTCGGAGGAACGGCCATGAAGATCGACGGCGGGTGCCATTGCGGCGCCATCACCTATGAGGCGGAGGTCGATCCGGAGAAGACCTCGATCTGCCACTGCACGGACTGCCAGCAGCTGACCGGCACGGCATTCCGTGTCACCGTTCCCGCGCCAGAGGATCACTACCGCATCACCAGAGGCACCCCAAAAATCTATATCAAGACCGGATCGAGCGGCGCCAAGCGCGCCCAGGCCTTTTGCAGCGACTGCGGGGCGCATCTCTACGCTACGTCGGTTGGCGACGGCCCGAAGATCTATGGAATCAGGACGGGCACCGCGCGGCAACGCGAGGATCTGGTGCCGACACAACAAAAATGGCACCGGTCGGCCCTGCACTGGCTTCCCGAATTCGAGGGCATGAGCATAGTGGAAGAACAGTAGCTCGAGCCTCCCGGTCGAAAGCCGTCCAAGACAAGCAATTCTGTGCTAGCCTCGCTCAGCTCAGACGGGCGGGTAATAGCGATGTTGGAGACGGACAAACTGTTTGCCGGCTCGATCCCGGAAAACTACGACCGCTATATGGTGCCGTTGATTTTCGAGCCGTTCGCCGCGGACCTTGCACGGCGGGCAGCGTCGTTCTCGCCCAAAGCCGTCCTGGAAGTCGCCGCCGGCACCGGGGTCGTCACCCGTGCCCTGGCGCCGAAACTATCCCCTGACGCAATCTATGTCGTGACCGACCTCAACCAGCCGATGCTCGACTATGCCGCTTCGCGACAAGCTCCCGACAGTCGCATCCACTGGCGCCAGGCCGATGCCCTGGCGCTGCCGTTTGAGGACGCGGCCTTCGACCTGGTTTGTTGCCAGTTCGGCGCGATGTTCTTTCCCAGCCGTCCATCCGCCTACCGCGAGGCCAGGCGGGTGCTGAAGCCCGGCGGACATTTCCTGTTCAACGTATGGGACCGCATCGAGGAGAGTGTGTTTGCGGACGATGTGACCAATGCGCTGGCAAGGATGTTTCCGAACGATCCGCCGCGCTTCCTGGCCCGCACGCCGCATGGCTATCATGATAAGGCCCTGATCCGCCGCGACCTGGAAGAGGCCGGCTTCTGCGATGTGGCGATCGAGACGAGAGCCGAACAAAGCCGTGCCCCCTCGCCGCGTATTCCGGCCGTCGCCTATTGCCAGGGAACGGTGCTTCGCACCGAAATCGAGGCCAGGGACCCCGCAAACCTCGACGCCGCAACGGATTATGCCGCATCCGCGATTGCGGCCAGGCATGGCAGCGGCGCGGTTGCCGCCAAAATCCAGGCGCACGTCATCGTGGCCGTGGCCTAGTCGTCGCCTTCGACGACGCGCAGCCTGAGCTGCCCGGTCTTTGAATCGGCAACGCGGGGGCCGGGCTCGAGTTTCGCCGCCTGCGCCCGTGACGGCGTCTCCGGACCGGCATCGCCATCGGCCTGCGCGCCAAACTCCAGCGCCTCGATCTTCTGGCCGCGCTTGGTCACTTTCGATGTCGAGACCAATATATCCTCGATATCCTTGGCCGACTGGCCGAAGTGGCCCTGCAGCTTGCGCACGCGCTCGTCGACGCGCGCCACATCCTCCATCAGCCGGATGACCTCGCCCTGGATCAGATGCGCCTGTTCGCGCATGCGGGCATCCTTGAGGATCGCCTGGATAACCTGGATCGACAGCATCAGCAGCGACGGCGAGACGATGACGACGCGGGCGCGGTGCGCCTTGTGGACGATCGCCTCGAAATTCTCGTGGATTTCGGCGAAGACCGATTCCGACGGCACGAACATGAAAGCGGTGTCCTGCGTCTCGCCCTGGATCAGGTATTTTTCCGAGATGTCGCGGACATGGATCTCGATGTCGCGACGGAAGGCCTGGGACGCGACCTTCTGCAGGTCGGCGCCGTCGGCGGCGCGGATGGCATTCCAGGCTTCCAGCGGAAACTTGGCATCGATGGCCAGTGAGGGCGCGCCGTTCGGCATCTTCACCAGGCAATCGGGCCGGCTGCCATTCGACAGCGTCGCCTGGAATTCATAGGCGCCATGCGGCAGGCCGTCGGCGACGATCGCCTCCATGCGCGACTGGCCGAAGGCGCCGCGCGTCTGCTTGTTGGAGAGGATGGCCTGCAGCTGCACGACCTGGCCGGCGAGCGACTGGATGTTGCCTTGCGCGGTGTCGATGATCGCCAGCCGCTCCTGCAGTTTCGCCAGGCTTTCATGCGTGGATTTGGTCTGCTCGGTCATGGTCTGGCCGATACGGCCGGTCATGGCGTCGAGGCGCTGGCCAATCGACTGCGTCAACTCCGCCTGGCGCGCGCCGAACACTTCGGCGATGGCGCCCATGCGGCCCTGCATCTCGGCCTGGCTCTGCAAGATGCCGGCCATCCGCGCCTCGGCGTCGCGGGCGTGGTCGGCGGCTTCCGCGGCCGCGACCGCGCGCGCCTTGGCCGACCGCCACAGCGCGACGACCAGCGCCAAGAACAGGCCGAGAAACAACAACACGCCGAAGGCCAGGGCGTGGCCGAGCGTGATCGTCGAGGCGCCAAGCCGTGCGACGGGCTGCGAAAGGATGGTGCTCAGATCATTCATGTGGACAGCATAGCCGATTCGGCGGCCCGGCACAGATCAAAACGTGAACGCAGGCGGGAAGCCCCGGTTGACGCTTTTCGCTGGACGTCTTACGTGGGACGCCATGCCGATCAAGCCGCTCATCATCCTTCCAGATCCCATCCTGCGCCAGGTTTCCAAGCCGGTGGAACGCGTCGACGCGCCTTTGCGCAAACTGGCCGACGACATGCTGGCGACCATGTATGACGCGCCCGGCATCGGGCTGGCGGCAATCCAGATCGGTGAACCGCTGCGCATGCTGGTGATCGACCTCGCCAAGGAAGACGAAACGCCGGCGCCGCATGTCTTCATCAACCCGGAGATCCTGGAAAGCGCCGAGGCGCGCTCCGTCTACGAGGAAGGCTGCCTGTCCATTCCCGACTATTACGCCGAGGTGGAGCGCCCGGCTTCCGTTCGCGTGAAATATCTCGACCGCGACGGCAAATTGCAGGAGATGGAGGCCGAGGGGCTGATGGCGACCTGCCTGCAGCACGAGATCGACCATCTCAACGGCGTGCTGTTCATCGACCACATCTCGAAGCTGAAGCGCGACATGGTGGTGAAAAAATTCAAGAAGCTCGCCAAGGACAAGGCGCCGGGCAAGCTGGTGGGATAGGCCTCATTCGAGCAGCCCGCGCAGGACCCATCTTTGCCTATCTCGATTCCTTTCGCACCGATTTCGATCGCAAGCGCACGAGACTCGGGAGAGAAAATCAAAACTATGACGATCGCCGCTGCCAGCAGAGGCGTGACGTAGACGGCGAAATTGCTTTCCCTTCGCCTCGACAGTTCGCCTTTCTCGTATTGTTCCTCAACTGTTTTGAACTCGGCGAAGGGTGCCCTACGTTTCCCAAAAGGTTTTTGATCGCGCTGCATATGAGGCTCCTAGGGATAGGTGCTCGAATTATGCGCCCAAACTATTGGTGAAAGAGTTAACGAACTCTCTAGGTCGCTGCCGCGAAAGGATCGGAGTTTTTGTTGATCAAGGGCCGCCGAGATGATATCAGTGATATCAATTTGCGGAGATGGCTATGGGCGATATCTTGATCAGAGACATTCCGGACCCCTTGAAGCGCGAAATCGAACAAGCGGCGCGCAAAGGCGGCCAGAGCCTGTCGAGCAAGGCGATCGATCTCCTGCGCAAAGGCATGGTCGCCGAAAAGGAAGCCAAGCCGGAGCCTGGGCTTTCCGCATGGGATGCCATTCGTTCGGCATTCGCTTCTGAAAATGCAATCGGCGATGAATTTTCCGAGATAATGAACGAGATCGAAGCGGACAGGAAACGCGACTTCGGTCGTCAAGTCGAGGATTTCGAGTGATTGTCCTCGATACCAATATTGTTTCCGAAGCCAGTAAGCCTGTGCCCGATTCGAATGTTTCCGCTTGGTTCCGCAAACAGGACCTTCTCGCGCTCTATATGTGCGGACCAGTCATCATGGAGCAATCTTTCGGTGCCGAGCGGTTTTTGAATAAGACCGGATCGGACCGTTATGTTCGCGTGCTCGATCGGCTGATTTCGCAGCAGTTCGCCGGACGTATCGTGGAGTTTTCCGGTTCGATCCCTCGACTTGCCGGCAGGCTGCGGGCAACGCGGGAAAAGATCGGGCGCCCCGTCAGCCTTTCCGGCGCCATGATCGCCGCGATTTGTCTCGCCCATGATGCGACACTTGCAACGCGCAATGTGCGCGACTTCGATGGGCTTGACCTGAAGCTGGTAAACCCGTTTGAAGCGGGGGCGTGAGCCGGCTCACGGCGCGCAGTCAGAAACAGGATATCCGAAGAAAAATGCCCCTTCGCGTCATCTTCATGGGCACGCCGGAGTTTTCGGTGCCGACGTTGCGCGCGATCGCCGAGGCCGGACATGAGGTTTCCGCCGTCTACACGCAGCCGCCGCGCGCGGCCGGCCGGCGCGGGCTGGAACTGACCCCCTCGCCGGTGCAGCGCGAGGCCGAGCGGCTGGGCATCGAGGTGCGCACGCCGACATCCCTCAAGGGCGAGGCCGAGCAGGCCGCTTTCAGCGCCCTGCGGGCCGATATCGCCGTGGTCGTCGCCTATGGTTTGCTGCTGCCGAAGGCAATTCTCGACGCACCCCGACTTGGCTGCATCAACGGCCATGCGTCGCTTTTGCCGCGCTGGCGCGGCGCCGCCCCCATCCAGCGCGCCATCATGGCCGGTGACCTGGAAAGCGGCGTGATGGTGATGCGCATGGAAGAGGGTCTCGACACCGGCCCGGTGGGATTGCTTGAAAAATGCGCCATCGACCCCGATATGACAGCCGGCGATCTGCATGATCGGTTGATGAGCGTCGGTGCTGGCCTGATGGTGGAAGCGCTGGCGCGGCTGGAAGGGAACATCCTGACATTTACCGCGCAAGCGGCGGAAGGGGTGACTTACGCCAGAAAAATCGATAAGTCCGAGACGCGCGTGGACTGGACCCGGCCCGCGGCCGAGGTCCACAACCACCTTCGTGGCCTGTCGCCCTTTCCCGGCGCCTGGTCCGAGATTGACATTGGCGGCCGCATGGAACGGCTGAAACTGCTTCGCTCGACGCTGTCCGATGGCCTGTCGCCTTCGGAAGATTTGGGCGAGTCGGGAGGAATTCTCGATGATCGGCTGACGGTCGCCTGCGGGGCAGGCGCGATCAGGCTGGTCGAAGTTCAACGTGCGGGCGGAAAGCCCGCTGCCGCGTCGGAATTCCTGCGCGGAGCCAAGATCGTAAAAGGAATGACGTTCTCATGAGCATGATGTCGATACGCGCGGCGACGCCGCGAGATCGCGAGGCCATTCGCCTCGTCGAGGAACACGCCTTCGGCCAGCAGGCGGAGGCCGGGCTGGTCGACGCGCTGGTCACCGGCGGCGACGCCGTCGTCGAACTGGTGGCGGAAGAAGACGGCCAGGCGGTCGGCCATATCCTGTTTTCGCGGCTGTTCGTCCAGAATGGCGGCAAGAGCTTCGCGGCCGTGGCCCTGGCGCCGCTGGCGGTGGAACCTTCGTTCCACGGCAGCGGCATTGGCGGCGCGCTGATCCGCGAGGCGCATATCCGCCTCAAGGACGCCGGCGAGACGCTGGCCGTGGTGCTGGGCGACCCGGCCTACTACGGCCGTTTCGGTTACAGCCATGCGCGGGCCGAGAAGTTCGAGAGCGAATACCAGGGCGAGGCGCTGCAGGCGCTGGCCTGGGGAGACGCTCCGGAGGCCGGCAGGCTGGTATACGCTTCCGCCTTCACCGCTCTCGCCGCGTAGCGAAAGCGTATAAGCTGCCGGCATGCCGCGTTTTCGCCTCGACATCGAATATGACGGCAGCCTGTTCGCCGGCTGGCAGCACCAGGCCGACCAGCCTTCGGTGCAGCAGGCGATCGAGCAGGCGATCGAGAAATTCAGCGGCGAGGCGGTGCGGTTGCGCGCCGCCGGCCGCACCGATGCCGGCGTGCATGCGAGCGCCCAGGTCGCGCATGTCGACCTAACCAAGCCATGGCCCGGCGACAAGGTGCGCGATGCCGTCAACGCCCATCTGCAGGCAGCCGGCGCGCATGTCGCCATCCTGAAAGCGGCGATCGTCCCGGACGATTTCGACGCCCGCTTCTCTGCCACCGGCCGCCACTATCTTTATCGCATCCTCAACCGGCGTGCGCCCGCGGCGTTGGAAAAGGGCAAGGTGTGGTGGGTGCCGAAGCGGCTCGACGCCGGCGCCATGCACAAGGCCGCGAAGCTCCTGCTCGGCCGGCATGACTTCACCACCTTCCGTTCGACCCAGTGCCAGGCCAACAGCCCGGTTCGCACGCTGGAACGGCTCGACGTGAGCCGGGCGGGCGACATGATCGAGGTGAGAGCCTCGGCCCGTTCCTTCCTGCACAACCAGGTGCGCTCCATGGTCGGCTCGCTCAAGCGCGTCGGCGACGGCGGCTGGACAGAGGCCGACCTCAAGGCGGCGCTCGAAGCGCGCGACCGCGCCGCCTGCGGCCAGGTGGCGCCGCCCGACGGGCTTTTCCTCATCGGCGTCGATTATCCCTGAACAGAGTCCAGAAGCTCTGTTCGGAATAGGGTCGGAGGGCTCTGTTCAGGGCCCGGCAGGCTCTAACCCCGGGAACGGTCCGGAAAGGCTCTGAGCCCCAAGATCATCCGGCACGGTGATGCCAAGCAGCACCTGCAGCCCAAACAGCACCAGCAGCGAAGCGATGAACATGCCGACGAAAACGGCGGTGCCGACCGCCGCGCCCTTGCCGATCGTGGCATTGGTCATGCGCCAGGTCAGCACCATCGACAAGGCAAACAAGAGCAGCGACACAAGGCTCGAAACCTGGCTTGCCGACGACAGGAAAAGCCTGATCAGCGCCGAGGGCAGCATCAGCCAGGCGGTGATGGCGGAGGCCCAGTTGCTGGCGACGACATAGTGCACGAAGCGCCCGCCAATGCCGGCGCGCGGCGCGACCAAAGCGAGCGCGATCAGCGGCAGCACCCAGGAGCCGATATCGACCGTCGCCAGGCGCAACAGCATGCTGAAACGGCCCACGAAGGCGTCTGGATCGCCGATCTGGTTGGCGATTCCGACCCAGCTGACGATCAGCGCCGGCGCGGCCACGACGATGGCGAAGAAGGAATTCCAGAATCCGTCGGCCGACAGGTCGAGCAGGCGCAGACCGTCGACCTTGCCGAGCATCAGCCGCCAGGCACCAGTGAGCGAAGCTTGGGTTTCATCCGCCGAAAGCATACTGCTCAGCCCTGCCCGAACCAGTCTTCGATGAAGCGCTGGTAGATCCGCGTCAGCGTTTCGAGATCGGCAAGGGCGACGCGCTCGTCGACCATATGCATGGTCTTGCCGACCAGTCCGAACTCGACCACCGGGCAGTAATCCTTGATGAAGCGCGCATCCGACGTGCCGCCCGAGGTCGACAATGCCGGCTCCTTGCCGACCGCCGCCTTGATCGAGCCGGCAAGCTTGTCGACCAACTTGTCGTCGCGGGTCAGGAAGACATGGCTCGGCCGGTCGCGCCAGACAAGGTCGTAGTCGACCGGCGCCTTCTTGCCCGGCCGATACTTCTTGCGCTTCGCCGCCTGGTCAAGCCGGTTGTGGATTTCGGCCTGGACGGTCTCGGCCGTCCAGGTGTCGTTGAAGCGGATGTTGAAGGTCGCGGTGGCCTTCGCAGGGATGACATTGGTGGCCGGGTTGCCGACATCGATGGAGGTGACCTCCAGATTGGTCGGCTGGAAATCCCTGGTTCCCTTGTCGAAGACGGGATGCAGCAAGGCGTCGACCAGGCCCATCAAGCCGCGCACCGGATTGTCGGCAAGCTGCGGATAGGCGGCATGGCCCTGGCGGCCGTTGACCGTGATCGAACCGGACAGCGAGCCGCGCCGGCCGATCTTGATCATGTCGCCGAGCGCATCCGGGTTGGTCGGCTCGCCGACGATCGAGGCATCCCATTTCTCGCCCCTGGAAGCGGCCCATTCGAGCAGCTTGACCGTGCCGTTGATGGCGGGGCCTTCCTCGTCCCCGGTGATCAGCAGCGAGACCGAGCCCTTGGGGCCGCCATTGTTCTCGACATGGCGCGCTATCGCCGCGATGAAGCAGGCAATGCCGCCCTTCATGTCGACGGCGCCACGGCCATACATCTCGCCATTGGCGATCTCGGCGGCGAAAGGCGGATGCGTCCAGGCGGCCTCGTCGCCGACCGGCACGACATCGGTATGGCCGGCGAACATCAGATGCGGGCCGTTGCCGGACCGCCTTGCATAGAGGTTCTCAATGTCGGGCGTGCCGTCTTCCGAAAAGACCGGCCGATCGACTAGGAAGCCGAGCGGTTTCAGCATCGTTTCCAGCGCGCCCAGCGCGCCGCCTTCGGCCGGAGTCACCGAGGCGCAACGGATAAGGGCGGCGAGGTTTGCAGCGGGGTCGGTCGGCAGCGTCATGGCAAAAGCGATAGTCGAAAGCGGAGGACCTGTCACGGGCAGACATGGGGGCCAGCCCAATGGCAGACGATGCCGCCGACATTATGGTTTTCATGTCGTATAGTCGGGCCGGTGCGGAGTAAGAGATGGCAGACGGGGAAAAACGGATCGTCATCGCCGGTGCCGGCAGCATCGGCTGTTATGTCGGTGGTTGCCTGGCGCTTGCCGGGCGGCAGGTTGTCCTGCTGGCGCGGCCGCGCATCGAGGCAGCGCTGCGGCAGGGCGGATTGCGCGTCAGCGACCTTGACGGCCGCGATCGCCTGGTCAAGCCGGACAAGCTCGGGATCACCGCCGATCCCGCCGTTGGGCTGCCGGACGCGGATGTGATCCTGGTGACAGTCAAGAGCGGCGCGACGCAGGAGATGGCGGTGCTGATCAAGACCCATGCCCGACCCGATGCGGTGGTGGTAAGCCTGCAGAACGGCGTCGACAATGCCGACAGGTTGCGCGCCGGGTCTGGCCAGCGCACCGTGCTGCCCGGCATGGCGCCGTTCAATGTGGTGCAATCGCCTGACGGCGAGCTGCCGCTGCGCGTCCACCGCGCCAGCGGGGGCAAGGTGATGATCGAGGAAGACGCCGGACTTGCCAGTCTTCTCGATGTAGAAGGGCTGGAGGTCGAGACGCATGGCGACATGAACGCCGTGCTGTGGGGCAAGCTTTTGATGAACCTCAACAACGCGCTGGTGGCGCTGTCGGACCTGCCGCTGGCGCGCGAACTCGCCGATCGGCGCTGGCGGCTGATCCTGGCCGGCCAGATCGACGAGGCGCTGCGGGCGATGAAAGCCTCCGGCATCGTGCCGGCGCGGATCGCCGGGCTGCGGCCGGCGCTGCTGCCGAAAGTGCTTCGGCTGCCGGACTGGCTGTTCAAACTGCTGGCGCGGCGCATGCTGGCGATCGACCCCGAGGCGCGCTCGTCGATGTGGGACGATCTGCAGCGCGGCCGACCGACGGAAATCGGCGAGCTGCAAGGCGCGGTGCTCGGCCTCGCCCAGAGAACGGGGACGCCGGCGCCGCTCCTGAAAAGCGTTACGGCTTTGGTGCGCGCGGCGGAAGCGGCGCGGCTTGGCGCGCCCGGCCTGGCGCCGGAACAGGTTGTGCCGCCGGGTGCCTCTCGATCAGCGTAATCTTCTGCCAGATCTTGCGCGACAGGTTCGAGCTCAAGTTCTCGATGTCATTGACGCCGTCGATGACGACGTCATCATTAACCGACTGGGCGAAGAGTGCGGCTATCTTGCCGGTGATCGACAGCATTTCCGAGCAATAATCCAGGTAGCGGGCAAGGTCGGCGGCATTGGTGATGCGGGCCGGCGAGTGCGAGGTCGGCTGGAAACTGGCCGAAAGTGCGGCCGGATCCTTGGTCAGCTGGTGCATGTCGATGACATGGATCAGCGAGCGCAGGCCATGCAGCTGGCGAAACACCTTCTTGCGCTTGATGCGCTCCTCGGTGCGGATCAGCGCCAGCAGGCCGAGCACGGCGAGAATGCAGGTGTTGATCGACGCCTCGATGCCTTGCACCGATTGCAGGGCATCGTCGTTTCCGGAGATGCGGTCCAGGGGCAGGATCGTGCCGACGAACAGGAACACCAACACACCGGCGACGAAGGCGGTGGCGATCACGCCGCGCAGCCACCAGATCGGCTCCTCGAGCGCCTTTGCCGCTTTGGCCAGGTCGCGCGACAGCGACACCAGTTCGCCGGCAACGCCGCGCAGCCCGGCCTTGGGAAACCGTTCCGCGACGCGGCTCTCCAGCCGCTCGGCGGTCTCGATGATCAGTTTCGGATCAAGCGTACGGTAGCGCATGTCCGATCGGCCCCTCAGAGCATGATGCCGAAAAGTGTGAAGCGGTTTTCGGACGACATCATGCTCTATCTCTTTGATTTAGAGACGGATTCAGATTTCAGGTCGATTCGACCTGAAATCATCCGGCTCTAGGGTTGTGCCGGCTCGTTGGTGCGCCGGCCATAGCGGTTGGGTCCAGGCTGCCCTGGAAACAGGCACAACACAAGAAAGGCGACGATCGAGACGACCGGCACGAACAGGATCAGCGCGGCAATGCCCGGCTTGTCGAGGTCGTGCAGCCGCTTCACCGCCAGCGCGATGTTCGACCATAGCGAGGCAATGAAGGCGATGAAGAAGATGAACGACCACATATTGCTCTCGGCCGAGCCTTCCGGCACCAGCGTGAAGCGATAGAGCGGGAAGGCCTGGATGATGGCGACGAGCAGGCCGCCAAGAAAATAGGCCGCGCGGCTGACGCGGCCCGATGTCTTGAAGAAAAGCCAGGTGAGATTTGAACTGTCAGGCAAGCGGGTCCGGTCCGTATTGATTGGCACCCCTGGCGCCTTCGAGAATGCCGCATTCCACCAGAAACCAGATCGCGCCTATGAAGGGCACCAGGATGATCAGGCTCCACCAGCCGGACTTGCCCCGGTCATGCCAGCGCTTGGCGTAGACAGCAAAGATCGAATAGAGCATGGCGAGCGAGTAGAGCAAATAGATAAAGCCGTAGGGCATTTGGTTGAATGTCGTGCCCAGTATGTTGTCGAGGATCATCGCGATCACCGCGCCAACGAAAACGACGCCGACACAAGCCCAGAACTTGGCGCGGTTGATGCGACCCTCATAGCTGGTCAGCAGGTATTTCCAGTCCATGTCACCCCTCCACGTTGAACCAGCGCGACGGAATGCCGCGCCGGCGGAAGGTGCGTCGGTTTCCGGAAAAGATCAATCGCGAAGCAATTCGTTGATCGACGTCTTGGAGCGGGTCTTGGCGTCGACGCGTTTGACGATGACGGCGCAATAGAGGCCTGGGCCAGGCTCGTTGTTCGGAAAAGGCTTGCCCGGCAGCGAGCCGGCGACGACCACTGAATTGGGCGGCACTTCGCCGTAGAAAATCTCACCGGTAGCGCGGTCGACGATCTTGGTCGACTGGCCGATGAAGACGCCCATGCCGAGCACCGAGCCTTCGCGCACGATGCAGCCCTCGACGACTTCCGAACGCGCGCCGATGAAGCAATTGTCCTCGATGATGGTGGGGCCGGCCTGCATCGGCTCGAGCACGCCGCCAATGCCGACGCCGCCCGACAGATGCACGTTCTTGCCGATCTGCGCACAGGAACCGACCGAAGCCCAGGTGTCGACCATGGTGCCCGTGTCGACATAGGCGCCGACATTGACGAAGGATGGCATCAGCACGGCGCCCGGCGCGACATACGCGGAACGGCGCACGATCGACGACGGCACCGCGCGAAAACCCGCCTTCTCGAAATCGACGGCGCTCCAGCCATCGAACTTGGACGGCACCTTGTCCCACCAGACGGCCTGGCCCGGGCCGCCCTTGATGATCTCCATCGGGTTGAGCCGGAAGGAGAGCAGCACGGCCTTCTTCAGCCATTGGTTGACGTGCCACTTGCCGTCTGGCTGGCGCTCGGCGACGCGCACCGTGCCGCGGTCGAGCAGGTCGAGCGCGGCCTGGATGGCGTCGCGCGTCTCGCCACGGGTCGCGGTCGAAATCGCGTCGCGTTCGTCGAAGGCCTTCTCGATGGTCTTTTCGAGGCTCGCCAGATCGGGCTTCGACATGAATTCGCTCCATTACCAAGCTGTTAAGGGGCTGCGCCTTAACCTGTTTTTGAAAAGTCGCGCGGACTCCAGGGCATGCATCGCCTGCCCAGGTCTTTGCCAGGAGCAGGTTCTGTCGCAAAACCGCAGGACACTTTTGCGGAACCTGCTTAAGTGAAGCCCTGGTGGGGGTCAATCGCGGGTGCGTCATGGGACGGCGCAAGTGAAGAATTGGACGGGTAATTTGATGACTCCAATGGAAAAGGCGGGGTGGACACCGCTGCCGCATTCGGACGAGGATCTGGAGCGGTCGAAAAGCGTGCCTGACACGCCGCAAACGCGGGCCGAGACCTACCGGCTTGCCTGGAACGACCCCGACTTCATGACGCGGCGCGAATTGCGCGCGGTGCGTCTGCAGCTCGAATTGTTGAAGCCGGAAATGATCCTGGCCGAGCGCGGCATCCGTTCGACGGTGATCCTGTTTGGCGGTGCGCGCCTGCCGGAACCCGGCGGCGATGCCTGGGCGGCCAAGAACGAGACGCAGAAGAAGAACCTCGAGGAAAACAGCAAATATTACGAGGAGGCGCGCAAATTCGCTCGCCTGTGCTCGCAGCATTCGGCAGCCTCATACTACCGCGAATATGTCGTCGTGACCGGCGGCGGCCCCGGCGTGATGGAAGCGGGAAACCGCGGCGCCGATGATGTCGGCGCGCCGTCGATCGGGCTCAACATCGTGCTGCCGCACGAGCAGGCGCCGAACGCCTATGTGACGCCGGAGCTGTGTTTCAACTTCCACTATTTCGCCATCCGCAAGATGCATTTCGTCATGCGCGCCAAGGCGGTGGCGGTGTTCCCCGGCGGCTTCGGCACGATGGACGAGTTCTTCGAGACGCTGACCTTGATCCAGACCGGGCGCATGGAGCGCGTGCCGGTGATCCTGTTCGGCAAATCGTTCTGGAAACGGGCCATCAATCTCGACTTCCTCGCCGAGCAAGGCACGATCAGCCCCGGCGACCAGGACATTATCGATTTCGTCGACACCGCCGACGAGGCCTGGGGGATCATCAGCCGGTTCTACAAATTAGGGGAGTAAGGGAGTGGGGCAGTAGGCAGTAGGCAGTAGGCAGTAGGCAGTAGGCAGTAGGAGAATAAGGCGTTGCAGTCGCTGCTTCCAGATCAATTTCCGCTACTGCCTATTCCCTACTGCCTGCTTCCCTACTGCCTGCTGCCTGTTCTCCCGCAACTATCGCCGTCAAAAACGCCGCCAGGTCATCAGTGACAAAATCGACGTCGTCTTCCTGCGCGGGGTCGCGTTCCCAGATCTCGGCGAAGGTCGGCTCGAAATTGCGCGGCACGACGAGCACGGTGGTCATGCCCAGCGCCTTCGGCACCTCCAGGTTGCGGGCGAGGTCCTCGAACATCACCGCGTTGTGGCCGGTGACGGCATGCAGCTCGGCGAACTTCTCGTAGGTCTGGCGCGCGGGCTTGGGATTGAGGCCGGCGGCGACGATATCGAAGATGTCGTCGAAATGGTCGAGGATGCCGAGCTGGCGCGCGGTGCGCTCGGCGTGCCGGCGGTCGCCATTGGTGAAGATGAACTTGCGGCCGGGAAGCTGGCGGATGGCGGTGCCGAGGACAGGATCGGGCACCAGCCATGAATAGTCGATGTCATGCACCTTCTCGAGGAAATCATCGGGATCGATGCCATGGCGCGTCATCAGCCCGTTCAGCGTCGTGCCGTATTCGAGATAAAGCTCCTTCTGCAGCTTGCGCGCCTCCTCGCGCGGCAGCGCCAGCAGTTCCCCGACATAGGCGGTCATCTTGACGTCGATCTGCGAGAACAGATTCGAATGATGCGGATACAGCGTGTTGTCGAGATCGAACACCCAGTCGGTGACATGGGCGAAGCGGGCGGGATCGGGCTGCGTAGTCATGCGCTCCTTATGGCATGAAACGCGGATTCTGAAAGAGACTTTATCCACAACTTCCACGCGCTTTTAGTGGCAGAAATGGCCGCACGATTCAAATTTTAAGCAACCGGGAAAGGTGGCCTTCAGGGCTTGCTGGCACAGAGACAGTCCTGTGGGGAGCCTGCGATGAACAGCATCATTCTGAAAGCCGCCGCTATCGCTTTCGCCTCCGTCGCCGCCTCGCTTCTTCTGACGCTGATCGTCGTTCCGGCCCTGGGATTCCCGGTCAACCGAACGATCTGGCTGACCTCGACGCTCTGTCCGCTGGTGCTTGCATGGGTGGCCTGCGCCAGCACCTTCTGGCAGAGCGACAGGCTGAAGAACGCGCACCGCGAACTGGCCCGGGCACACGCCCAGCTTGCCGCCGCACACCGCCGTCTGTCGGAGAAGGCGAGCCGCGACGACATGACCGGCATGCTCAACCGGGAGAGTTTCTTTGCCGCGCTGGACGGCTCGCGGCGCAAGTCCGACCGCGGCGCGCTGCTGATCATCGACGCCGATCATTTCAAGAAGATCAACGACAATTTCGGCCACCTGACCGGGGACGACGCGCTGCTGCTGATCGCCAGCGCCATCGAGCGCGGCGTGCGCAGCGGCGACGTGCTTGGCCGCATCGGCGGCGAGGAGTTCGGCGCGTTCCTGGTCGGCGCCACCGAGCAGGAGGCCAAGCGTGTCGCCGAACGCATTCGCCGCGAAGTCGAGCTGATCCGCTTCCGGCCGGTCGACGAACGGACCATTCCGCTGACCGTCAGCATCGGCGGCACCGTCTGCGGCGAGGATGTCAATGTATCGGAACTGATGCGCGCCGCGGACCGGCGCCTCTACCAGGCCAAGCATCGGGGCCGCAACCTGACGATCCTCGATACCGACATTTCCGCGGCCGCCTGAGCCGGCCGGTCCGGCACACCCCGCTTGTTAAGGAATTTCTAACCCTGTTTGCATTCGGTTGTACCGCCAGCCCGCCTTTCACCGCCTCGAGGCCGGGCTTGGCACGATACTGGCCTCTGCGATGACGCGTGTGCCGTTCGGGGAATGTCATGCGCGCATCGAAGTCCCCAATCCGAGAGACCTGCCATGAGTTTCTTCATCAAAAAGATGTCGCGCCGCATGATCGTGCAGGCGCTGATCGCCCTGCCTGCCCTGTCCCTGTTCCGCAAGCTGCCCGACGCCGACGCGGCCGCCCCATCGCGGGCCGACCCCAATGAGATCGTCGAGATCAATGGCTGGATCCTGAAGCGGAGCGACCTGGCATGATCTTCGACGGCTATGAGGCGTATCGCGTCGCCAACTTCAAACCCAAGGTCTGCATCCTCGGTTCGGGTCCGGCCGGCACCACCGTCGCCCGCAAGCTGGGCGCTGCCGGCATCCCTGTCGTGGTGCTGGAGGCCGGCTCGCGGGAGTTCAGCGACGAGTCGCAGGATTTCTACCGTGGCAGCAAGGTCGGCGATTTTTATTTCGACCTCGACATCACCCGGCTGCGGTACATGGGCGGCAGCTCCAACCATTGGGCAGGCTGGTGCCGTGTGCTCGACAAACTGGATTTCGAGCCGAAGGCCTGGGCGCCGGATACGGGCTGGCCGATCCGCCGTGCCGACATCGAGCCCTATCTGCCTGAGGTGCGCGATATCCTCGAACTCCCCGATTTCCGGCCGGATGTGCCAATCTCGGACGACATTCGCTGGGTGCAGCTGATCAAGAGCCCGGCCGTGCGCTTTGCCGAAAAATTCGCCGACGAACTGGACAAGAGCCGTAACATCGCGGTCGTGCTCAACACCTATGCCACCGAGCTCGCCGGCGACGGCAAACGGGTGACCGGCGCCAAACTTTGGTCCAACGGCCAGGATGCCGGCGCCTTCAGCGCCGACTATTTCATCGTCTGCACCGGCGGGCTGGAGAATTCGCGGCTGCTTCTGTGGTCGAACCAGCGGTCGAACGGTGGCGTCGTCCCGAACGCCACGGCACTTGGCCGCTACTGGATGGAACATCCGACCTTCGAGGGCGGCAATGCCATCCTGGCCAACTATGACGCGTTCGGGGTCGATGCTGTCAAAGAGGCCTTCTTCTCACCCACGCTCGCGGCGATGGAGCGGCTGCGGATCATGAATTTCGGCATCCGGCTGATCGAAACGCCGTATCCAGGGGTCAAGAGCCTGATCGCCGATCTCGCCTGCACGGCGCCCAACATGGCCGAGTGGATGTCCTCCAAGCTCAGCCAGAACCTGCGCTGCGCGGCCCAACTCTACGTCGCCTGGGAACAGGCGCCGCTGGCCTCCAACCAGATCGAGCTATCGAAGACCGATGTCGACCATGCCGGCGTGCCGCGCATCGAATTGCACTGGAAGAAATCGGACCTGGAGCGCCGTACCCTGCTCGAAGGGCTCAGACTGTTCGGCACGACGCTGATCGAGAAGAATCTCGGTCGCGTGCGTCTCATGGACTGGATTGCCAATGGCGAGGATTATCCGACCGACGAGGAGACCGCTGGCCACCATCACATGGGCGGCACGCGCATGGGCACCGACCTCACCAGGAGCGTGGTGGACGCCAACTGCAAGGTGCACGGCATGGACAATCTCTATGTCGGCGGTTCCTCGGTGTTCTGCACGTCCGGTCAAGCCAACCCGACGACGACGATCACCGCTCTGGCCTGCCGGCTGGGCGACCATCTGAGCAAGGTGGTCGCCGTCTGAGCGGCCGGGCATGTCCGCGCCCGCGACGGGCGCGGATGCCGGTCAAACCGACGGTTTTTCGAGCGGCGCCAGGTCGGCACGGTAACGCGTCATGGCGCGGGTCGTGCGCGCGCCGAAGCGGATGAAGATCGGCAGCATCAGGTCACGCAGGAACAGAGCGACGCGGCCTTTCACCTGCTTTTGCGAACCGATACGCCGGCTAACCTTGACGATGTGCTCGACGCGGTCCTGGCGCAGCGCCTGAAAGGCGGCGAAAGCCTGTGCCGGCAACGGTGCCGCATCCAGGCACGCGGCCAGCACGACGGCGTCCTCGATGGCCATCGACGCTCCCTGCCCGGAATGCGGCGCGACGGCATGCGCGGCATCGCCCAGAACCACCACCCGGCCGGTGTGCCATTGCGCCAGATGCAGCATGTCGAACACAGGATAGGTGCGCGGGATTTGCGTGACGGTCTCGACGATCTGGCGGATCTTCCGGGGATCGCCGGCATGCAGCTGGCGAACAGTTGCCGCCAGATGGAACGTATCGGGTCTCGCCAGGGCAGCATCCTCGTCCAGCGGGAAGGATGAGAACCACAACACCGGCCCGTCATCCGGTTTCATGTAGCCGAAGAAGGCTTTCTTGCCGAACACCATATGCATCAGGCCGTCGGTCGGCTCGACAAAGGGCAGTTCCGCCACGCCGCCGACGCCGGTCAGTCCGGTATAGACAGGATCCGGGGAGGCCGGAAAACAGACGCGACGGACGCGCGACCAGACGCCATCGCAACCGGCGAGCCACGCGGCATCGACGGTAACGTCATTGCCGAAGGCAAGGCGCACACAATCAGGCTGGTCTTCGATCTCGGCGAGCGCATGGCCAAAACGGATGTCGGCGCCAAGCGCCAGCGCTTCATCCAGCAGCACGCCGAGCAGGTCCGAGCGCCGCAGCGTGACGCTTTCGGCGCCGGCCTCGCGCATCGATTGCCGCTCGTCGAGATGGATGAGCCGGCGCCCGGCAGCGTTCATGATCTCGAAGCCAAGCGTCGGCACGCCCAGCGCGCTTACGCGCTCGGCAAGCCCAAGCGCGCGCAAGGCGTTGATGCCGTTGGGCGCCAAAGTGAGGAAGACGCCTTCGCTCAACGCTTCGCGCGACCGTGCCTCGAACAGGCAGACGGCAAGCCCTTGCCGACGAAGCATGACGGCAAGGGCCAGCCCGGCAACACCGGCGCCGATGATGGCGACCGGCAACGCCGAGGGGGCGGTGACAGCCATCGTCACAGGCCTTGGATGGCGATGCGCACCAGCACCGCTGCGGCGGCCAGCGCCACGAGCAGGATGCCAAGGCCGATGGGGGAACCCCAGCCATACCATTCCATCGCCAGCTTGGCGTATTTGAACTCGTCCTCATGGGAGAGAGGGGTACGTTGTTGACTCAAGCTCATTTTTTCACTCCTTGCCGGCGGCCGGCTCTTGCCTTGTCGGCGCTGCAGCCGCATATTGCTGAGATAGTCTAAATGTTAGACGGATTGATAGTTAGATGATCGAAGTAAAATCGTCAAGCGGGTTTCGCGACGAAATGACGGCCGCGATCGGCCTTGCCGTCATGCAATGGCAGGACGCCACGCAGGCCTATGACGAGGCGGTGGGGACGAGGCTCGGGCTGAACATGGCCGAGCGCCATTGCATCGGGCTGCTCTATGGCGGCCCGCAATCGGCCGGCGCGATCGCGACCGCGACCGGGCTGACACCGGCCGCCGTGACGGCGCTGATCGACCGGCTGGAGGCGCGCGGGCTGCTGACGCGCACGCGCAGTCTCGAGGACAGGCGCAAGGTGGTGATCGAGGCGACCGAGGCGACGCGGGAGCTGTCGGCGCGCTACTACGGCGCCATCGCCAAGGAGGGCGAGAAGGTGATCGCCACATTCAGCGACGCCGAACTCGCGACCATATCGCGCTTCGTCACTGCCGCGCTCGACCTGCAGCGCGCCCAGCTTGCGCGGCTGAAGGCCGAGGGGTCGGACACCCCTGGACGATAGGGGTGTGATGTGTTGGCGGCGTTACTGCTGCTGTCGGCAGGCAACGCGACTATTTCGGCTGGACACCATAGACGGCCAGAAATGCCTCCACCGAGGCATCCGCGTGCCGCTCCAGTTCGGCCTTGGAGCGCCGGTTGCTTCCCGTGAACATGGCTTCATTCATGGGGATCCAGAGAAGCATTCCAAAAAGATGGCTGGCTGCCAGATAGGGGTCACTGGTCCGTATCAGTCTTCGATCGGTCAGCTTTTGAAAGCAGGACGCAGTCGAGGCAAGCATGCGCTCAAAACCTTTTTCGTACCAAGCGCGGCCAAGCTGCGGCATTCGATCCGCGTTGGCGATGATCAAGCGCCGCAGCTTCAACAACTCTTCATCCATGAGAACCGCTATCAGACGTCGGGCAAGCTGCTGCAAGCCGCCTTCCATGAATTTCGCCTCGGAAAGCAGCGTCGTCACGGACTCGATGATGTCGTTGACTTGGCTCGCGGTTGACAGAACGACTTCGCCGAACAGCGTCTCCTTGTCGGTGAAGTGCTTGTAGACGGTCTGCTTGGAAGCCCCCGCTTTGGTGGCGATTTCCTCCATGCTGGTCCCGTCATAACCCTTGCCGATGAACGCCGCCGTGGCCGCTTGGATGATCTCACGATCCTTGCGTGCCGATCTGGTCTCACCGTCGATTTTCATGACGCCCTCCCAACCAGTACTAGACGGTACCGTTCCCACATGGTAGCCATGAAACGGTACTGGACTGACTAGTACCTGTCAACGAAGGCAAGGCTTAGACCGATGACCAAGATGATCTTCATAAATCTGCCGGTGCGCGATCTGCAGGCGGCGACCAACTTCTATCTCGCGATCGGGGGCACGCTCAATCCGCAGTTCTCGAACGACCAGGCCAGTTCGATCATGTTCGCCGACTCGATTGGGGTCATGCTGCTGACGCACCAGCATTACGGCCAGTTCACGACGCGCCAGATCGGCGACGCGAGGCGCGACAGCCAGATGCTGATCGCACTCACCGCCGGCAGCAAGGACGAGGTCAATGCCACGATCGAGAAGGGCGTGGCGGCCGGCGGCCGCGCCGATCCCAACCCCGCGCAGGACCTCGGCTTCATGTTCAACCGCCACATCGAAGACCCCGACGGCAACGTCTGGGAGTTGCTGTGGATGAACCCCGCCGCCATGCAATAGCCCAGCGGAATGAAAGCGTCCAAAGCGCGTCGCGTTGAAACGGATTCATGCGACGCGCTTCACGTCTCTGTTTTCCGGGCGGAGCGCCTTAAACACCGGTCCCGGACTTGCTAGACCGTCGCCGGGTCGAGTGCCGGCTGGCCCTTGCGGCGCTCGACGATCGCCTCGAAATCAGCCGTCTGGAAGGCGTCGCGCAAGGCGTCGAAGGACGGAAGCACGAAATAGGCGCGCTGGAACTTGTCGATCTCGTAGCCGGTGCGCATCACCGTTTCGAGGTCGAAAGGCACATGGTGGGCGTCCTTGCCCTCGACGGCGAACTGCAATTCGGTGAAGGACGACATCAGGCCGGCGCCGAAGGCCTTCAGCGGCTGGCCGGCCTCCTGCATCAGGCCATACTCGGCCGTGTACCAGTAGAGCCGGGTGATCATCTCGTCGCCGCCGAGCGCGATGATGTCGCCGGCCTTCTTGCCATACATCTGCATGAACTCGGCGAACACCGGCTGCGACAGCACCGGCACGTGGCCGAAGAAATCATGGAACATGTCCGGCTCGACGATGTAGTCGAGTTCCTGCCTAGTGCGCAGCCAGTTGGTGACCGGGAAGCGGCAGTTGGCGAGATGATCGAAGAAGGGGGCGGCCGGAATGAGCCCCGGCACGGCAACGATCTCCCAGCCGGTCAGCTCGCGCAGCTTGGTGCTGACCTCGTCGAAGTCGGGAATGCGGTCGATGAGGCCGAGTTTTTCGACACCGTCGAGATAGGAATGGTGGGCGAGCTTGCGCGTCAGTTCGGTCTGGCGGTCGCACAAAGTGCGCCACACCGCCTGTTCCTCGGCGCTGTAGTCATAGCCCTGGGCCACGGTGAAATCGGCACGGCAGACCGAATAGTCGCCGCGCAAGCCCTGCGTCGCGCAATCGCGCGCATATTCGGCAACGCTCATCGTCGTCATGGTTCTTCTCCTCACAAATCAGAAATGGCTGACTTGCCCGGAGGGTAACCGGATTTGGCGAGGCAATTCGGTTTTGATGATGGCTCATCAGCGATATTCGGGATAACATTCACTCACAATGCGCGACAGAGGAGTGAAAATGCCTCAATTCGACGATTTCGAGATCAAGATGCTCGATGTGCTGCAACGCGACGGGCGAAAGCCCGTCTCCGAACTGGCGCAAGAGATCGGCCTGTCGACGACGCCATGCGCGCGGCGCTTCGAGGCGCTGCAGGATGCAGGCGTCATCAAGGGTTTTGCCGCGGTGATCAGCCGCCGCGCGGTCGGCCTGACGGTCGAGGTGTTCATCCAGGTGCGCCTGGTCAGCCACAGCGATGGCTCGCCGGAGAAGTTCATTGCCGCGGTGCAGCGCATGGACGAAGTGTCGTCATGCTGGACGATGACCGGCGACCACGACTTCCTTTTGCATGTCATGGTGCCATCGGTCGACGAGCTCAACGCCTTCGTCATGCACCGGCTGATGCGGCTCGACGGCGTGCGCGACGTCCACACGCAGCTCGTGCTGCAGAACATCAAGGGCCCCGGCCACGTGCCGCTCGCGCATCTCAGGAAGTGACGCCGCCTCTCTTCACCGTGCTTGAGGAAAAGCTGCACGCAAACTGCTGAAACGGGCCAAGCGGGCGTCCACATCGCCATCCAGCATATGCGGACCAATCTTCCATGAGGTCCGCCATGAAAATCGTCCTGATCAATCCGCCGCACACCGCCATCGGCAGCCGCGTGCCGGACGATCATCTGCCGCCGCTTGGGCTGCTGGCGGTTGGCGGCCCGTTGATCGATGCAGGCCACGATTTGCGGCTCGTCGATGCCGAATTCGGGCCGATGCCGCTCGACAAGGTGGTGGGCGACGCCCTGGATGATTGCCCGGACTTCGTCCTGATCGGCCATTCCGGCTCGACCTCGGCGCACCCCACCGCCTTGCTGATCGCCGAAATGATCAAGCAGCGCGAGCCGGCCACCATCATCATCTATGGCGGCGTCTTCCCGACCTATCACTGGCGCGACATATTGGCGGCTACCGACGTCTTCGACTTCATCGTGCGCGGCGAAGGCGAGGCGACCGTCGTGGCGCTGGTTGAGGCATTGGAAATGCACCAGCCGCCGGCGAGCGTCGCCGGCATCGCCTTCCGCGACGATCTGCGTCGCCCCTTTGCCACGCAGCCGGCCATGACCATTGCCGATCTCGACGCCTACCGCGTCGGCTGGGAGCTGATCGACCATGGCCGATATAGCTACTGGGGCGGCAAGCGAGCCGTGGTGATGCAGTTTTCGCGCGGCTGTCCGCATCTGTGCAACTATTGCGGCCAACGCGGTTTCTGGACCCGCTGGCGGCATCGCGACCCCAAGAAATTCGCGCGGGAGATCGCCTGGCTGCACCGCGAACACGGCGTCGAGCTGATCAATCTCGCCGACGAGAACCCGACGGTTTCGAAGAAGGCGTGGCGCGCCTTTCTCGACGCCCTGATCGCCGAGAACGTGCCGGTGCTGATCGTCGGTTCGACCCGCGCCGACGACATCGTGCGCGACGCCGACATCCTGCATCTCTACCGCAAGGCCGGTGTCATCCGCTGGCTGCTCGGCATGGAAAACACCGACGAGCAGACGCTTCAACTGATCCGCAAGGGCGGCAGCACCTCGTCCGACCGCGAGGCGATAAGGCTGCTGCGAAAGCATGGCATACTCTCGATGGCGACCTGGGTGGCTGGCTTCGAGGATGAGGGGTTTCGCGACCTGTGGCGCGGCTTTCGCCAGCTCATCGCCTATGACCCCGACCAGATCCAGGCGCTCTATGTGACGCCGCATCGCTGGACGCCGTTCTTCCGCATCGCGCGCGACCGCAAGGTGATCCAGAGGGATGCCCGGCTGTGGGATTACAAGCACCAGGTGCTGCAGATGACGCGGCTGAAGCCGTGGATGCTGTTCTTCAGCGTCAAGCTCATCGAGCTCGCCGTGCAGTCGCGGCCGAAGGCACTGGCGCGCATCCTGTTCCACCCCGATCCCGAGCAGCGGCATTCGATGCGCTGGTACACGAAAATGGGCCGCAGGGTCTGGTTCAGCGAGGTCTGGGGCTTCCTCGCCCGCGACGGCAGAGTGAAGGACGGCCCGACGCTTGCCGAATTCTGGGGTGCGCCGCAGGACGCGGAGGAGGAATCGATGACCGTCGCACGTCCGCCGCGCAAGCCGGCCGAAGCTGCAGCAGTCGCGATTTCGCCGGGCGCCTGACCGGCTTCGCGGCACGTTCACAAAAATACGCGACGTATGCGTATTGACATACGCAACGTATGCACCCACATCCGGCATACGGGGCGTATGTCAATTGGCAGGTCGCGATCGTCGAGACATCGGGCCTGCCTTTGTTTGAACGGAGTGAAAATGACCAAACGCGACGCGATTTTCCCTGCCGGCCGGCAGGCTCTCTACGAGATCAACCGCTATTCGGCGGCGATTCGCTCGGGAGACCTTTTGTTCGTCTCCGGCCAAGTCGGCAGCCGCGAGGACGGCTCGCCCGAGCCTGTCTTCGAAAAGCAGGTCCAGCTTGCCTTTGACAATCTCGCGGCCGTTCTGAAGGCCGCCGGCTGCACGTTCGACGACATTGTCGACGTCACCACGTTCCACACCGATCCCGCCGCGCAGTGGCAGGCGATTGACGCCGTGCGACTGAAGGTGTTCGGGCAACCGCCCTACACGAACTGGACCGCGGTGGGCGTGAACTGGCTGGCGGGCTTCGACTTCGAGATAAAGGTTATCGCGCGCCTTCCGCAGCCGACCTGATCGGCTGAGGTTTGCGACCAGGGGTGGCTCAGGGCACGATCAGCGTGCCGGCGCCGTGTTCGGTGAAGAGTTCGAGCAGCACCGAATGCGGCGTCTTGCCGTTGAGGATGACGACGCCTTCGACGCCGCGCTCGATCGCCTCGATGCAGGTCTCGACCTTTGGGATCATGCCGCCCGAGACCGTGCCGTCCTTGATCAGTGCCTTGGCCTCGGCAACGGTCAGCTCGTCGATCAGCTTCTTGTTCTTGTCGAGCACGCCCGGCACGTCGGTCAGGAACAAAAGGCGCGACGCCTTGCAGGCGCCGGCAATGGCGCCGGCGAAAGTGTCGGCGTTGATGTTGTAGGTGTGGCCGTCGCGGCCGGGCGCCACCGGCGCCAGCACCGGGATCATTTCGGAACGGGCCAGGAGATCGAGCAGCGTGCGGTCGACCTCGACCGGCTCGCCGACGAAGCCGAGATCGAGCACGCGCTCGATGTTGGAGTCCGGATCGATCATGGTCTTGCGCGCCTTTTCGGCGAACACCATGTTGCCGTCCTTGCCGCACAGGCCAATCGCCCACTCGCCTTCGGCGTTGATGAGCGCGACGATCTCCTTGTTGATCGAGCCGGCCAGCACCATCTCGACGATCTCGACCGTCTTCTGGTCGGTGACGCGCAGCCCACCCTCGAACTTGGATTCGATGCCCATCTTGGACAGCATGGCGCCGATCTGCGGCCCGCCGCCATGAACGACGATCGGGTTGACGCCGGACTGCTTCAGCAGCGCGATGTCGCGGGCGAAGGCCTTGCCGAGCTCGATGTCGCCCATGGCGTGGCCGCCATATTTCACAACCACGGTCTTGTGTTCGTAGCGCTGCATGTAGGGCAAAGCGCGCGACAGCAGGGCGGCCTGCATTTCGGCGGTGGCGGCGATGTCCGTCATCGGGCGGTTCCCTGGCTTTTTGGTTTATGCATGTCGTTGCCCCAAATCGGCCGGGCACTTTTGGGCGACATGCATCAGGTAAAGACGGCGGCGTCTTAGCGGGAATTGGCGCGGGGGGCAAATGGCATTGCTGTCATATTCGCCGAGTTCACGGCCTCGTCATCATGACGGTATCATCAGCGGCGCCCGCCGCTTCAGCCAACCCGAAAGCTTCTCCATCTGCGCAGCGAAGGACAAAAGCGTCTCCTCGTCGCCCGGGCGCCCGGCGGCCTGGATGCCGAGCGGCAGGCCGGCCTCGGTGACATGGACGGGCAGCGCGATCGACGGCTGGCCGCTGACATTGTGGATTGCCGGCCAGTGCGTGAAAAAAAGGCTCTTGTCCATCAGCTGGCCGAACAAGGGTTTCAGCTTGAGCATAGGCGTCAGATGAAGCTTGTCGAGCAGGTTTTCGATCAGCTCGTCGGCGCCTTTCGGATCCATGGCGCCGCAGGCGAGCGGCGGGTGCGCAATAACAGGCATCAGCACGGCATCATATCGAGCGGTTTCCTCGATCATCCGGCGCGAGGCGGCATGCAAGCGCTGCAGGCCGGCATAGATCTCGCCGGCCGAGACCATTTCGCCCAACCGGCCGAGCACCCGCGTGGCGCGCTCGACGTCGCCGGTCACGGAACGGCCGACGCGCAGCACTTCGGCCCGCAGCGTGCCGGCGACGGCGGAAGCAACCGTCCTGCAGAAATCGGCCAGGAAATCGCGGCCGATGAAAGGCAGGTCAATCTCCATGACGGTGTGACCGCCCTCGCGCGCAAGCGCCACGGCCGTGTCGAGCGCTTTCATCGTCTCGGCCGAGATCGGCAGGCCAAGCGGCGACTTGCGGTAGACGGCGAGCCTGAGCTTGTCGGGATCGCGCGCGGCGGCGGCGGCGAATGTGCCTTTCGGCGGCAATGCCGCATAGGGTGACAGGGAGTCGGGACCGTGGGTGAGGTCGAGCAGCAGCGCGCTGTCGCGCACCGAGCGGGTGACGGCATGGTCGACGACCATGCCGTACCAGCTCTCGCTGACCAGCGGCGTTAGCGGGATGCGGCCGCGCGAGGTCTTAAGGCCGACAAGCCCCGTGCAGGCGGAAGGCACGCGGATCGAGCCGCCGCCATCGGAGGCATGCGCCACCGGCACCACGCCGGCAGCGACGAGGGCCGCCGCGCCACCCGACGAGCCGCCGCTGGTGTGGCCGGTGTTCCAGGGATTGCGGGTGATGCCGAAGGCCTTGGATTCGGTCATCAGCCGCAGCCCGTGCTCCGGCGATGTCGAGGTGACGATCGGGATCAGCCCGGCGGCGAGGTAGCGGTCGGTCATCACCGAATTGACGTCGGGCACCGAGGCCGGAATGCGGCTGCCGCCATGCGAGGGCACGCCCTTCATGGCGATGCCGAGGTCCTTGATGGCAAAGGGCACGCCGGCCAGCGGCAGCGAGCGGTCCATGGTTCGCGCCCGCGCCCGCGCGGCTTCGTAGAGCGGCTCGGCCGTGGCATTGATTTCAGGCCTTGTCGCCTCGGCGCGCGCGATCGCCGCTTCGGTCAGCTCGATCGCCGACAGCTCGCCTTTGCGCACCAGGCCGGCGAGGCCGGTCGCGTCTTCTTCCCACAGGATCCGTTCGACCGACATCATCGCTCCCCCTGCTCCCGCCAAGCTAGCCAGCGGCCAATCCCTTGGCAATCGCAGCCTGCGTCTGGACACCGGAACTTTAGGTGCACGGAATATTTCCGGCGTTGCAAATACAACACAATCGCCTAACTTGGCTCGCATGACGCCGCAGGACATCACCAAGCTGATCGTCCGGACTTCGATGAAGGATCGGGCAGCGTTCGATCTGCTCTACCGGCAGACCAGCGCGAAACTTTTCGGCGTGTGCCTTCGTGTATTGAACGACCGGGGAGATGCTGAAGAAGCGCTGCAGGAAGTCTTCGTCAAGATATGGACGAAGGCGGATCGCTTTGCTGTCTCCGATCTGAGCCCGATCTCCTGGCTGGTGGCAATCGCCCGCAACCACGCGATCGATCGCGTCAGGGCGCGGCGCAAGCCTGCCGCCGATATCGATGCCGCGCTCGACGTGGCCGATCCGGCACCGGGACCTGAAGCGATGGTGGCGGCGGGCGACGAATCCCAACGCATCCATCATTGTCTCGAGGAGCTGGAGAAGGACCGGGCGGCGGCCGTTCGGGGCGCTTATCTCAAGGGCGAAAGCTATGCCGAGCTGGCGGAGCGCCACGGCGTGCCGCTGAACACGATGCGTACCTGGCTGCGCCGCAGCCTGATGAAACTGAGAGAATGTCTGGAAAGATGACACTGGCAGAAGACAATGGACCGGAACGTGGAGGCGACGACCTGCTCGCCGCCGAATACGTTCTCGGCGTCCTGCCGGTGGAAGAGCGGCAGATCGCATCCAGGCGCATCGACACCGAGACCGATTTCGCGCGGCTCGTCGATGGCTGGGAGGTTCACCTCTCGCCGCTGGCATCAGCCTATGCGGAGGTCGAGCCGCCGCCTTCAGTGAAAGCAGCAGTCGACCGCCGACTGTTCGCATCGACCGCGGCCACTCCGGCCGAGGCGCGCGCCGGCCTCTGGTCCAGTCTGGCCTTCTGGCGCGGCCTTGCCGTCGCGGCTATTGCGGCGCTGGCTCTGTATGTCGCCGTGCCCTATGTCAATCGGCCGGCTGAACAGCCGCAGGCGCGGCTTGTCGCCTCGCTGGCCGCCGACGGCAGCGATGTAAAATATCTCGCCGTCTATGATTCCGAGCGGCATGAGGTCAGCCTTTCGCATGTTTCCGGCACGCTCGCTTCAGGCAAGGACTTCGAACTTTGGATGATCGAGGGCAAGAATGCTCCGGTCTCGATGGGCGTCATCCCGGCCGGCGCGACCGCGCATATCGGGGTCTCGCCCGCCACGCAGCGGAAGCTGGCGCAGGGCGCGGTGCTGGCCGTCAGCCTGGAACCTGCGGGCGGCTCGCCGACGGGACAACCGACCGGACCGGTGGTTGCCGCTGGCGACCTGAAGGGCATCTGACCAGCTTCTCCTCAGTCGCCAGAATAACTTCAATCCATCTTATGTTTCGCATGTCTAAATAAGTGCGCTGGCCGGCAAACCGTTATGCCGGGCAAATCTCTTTGCCCGAGCGAAAAACTTAGAAATCCAAAAATATTCTGAAACTCGCGCATCTGTGTTCCGTATCTCCTCGCGTTCCCAAAAATGGGAAGAGAAACCCGAGGAGTTTTGAACATCATGCGTAGATACGCCACCCTTTTGCTTGCCGGTACGATCGCTGTTTCCGCGCTTGCCACCGCTGCCTATGCCGAAAACCCGATGGTCGGCGGCGCCGCCATGTATGCCCAGAAGAACATCGTCGAGAATGCCGTGAATTCGAAGGATCACACGACGCTGGTCGCCGCCGTCAAGGCGGCAGGGCTGGTCGACACGCTGCAGGGCGCCGGTCCGTTCACCGTCTTCGCGCCGACCAACGAGGCCTTTGCGGCACTGCCGGCCGGCACGGTCGACACGCTGCTCAAGCCCGAGAACAAGGACAAGCTGACCAAGGTCCTGACCTGCCATGTCATCGGCGCCAAGGCGATGGCCGCGGATGTCACCGCGATGGCCAAGGCTGACGGCGGCACGCACAAGGTCAAGACGGTCGGCGGCTGCGAACTATCGCTGAAGGCCGAGGGCGGCAAGGTCACCGTCACCGACGAGAACGGCAATGTCGCCAATGTGACGATCGCCGATGTCGAGCAGTCCAACGGCGTCATCCACGTCATCGACAAGGTTTTGTTGCCGAAGATGTAACAAAGGGTTTGCCGCGGACGAACCTGCGGCAAGAGCTCTCCGCCGATTGCGTCGTCCCGCTCCCGTGATCCGCAATCGACACACGCTCCGCGCCGCCCACAGCCAACTGTGGAGCGGCGCGGAGGGTCGTTTGAGGGAAACCGTCACCGGCTTTTGATTTTGGCGTGGCGGTATAGTTTGGCAAAAGGACAACCGGAGGAACTGGTCATGAACCGTCGCGACTTTCTTTTGAGCGGTGCCGCCGCCATTGGCGTCGTCGGGGCCGCGGCAACCATGCTGCGCATGGGCGGTCCGCAGACAGCACAGGCCGCCGAAAAATTCGAGATCACCAAGACGGACGACGAGTGGAAAGCCATACTGTCGCCCGCCGCTTTCGACGTGCTGCGCAAGCAAGGGACGGAATATCCGGGCACCAGCCCGCTGCTCAACGAACACCGCAAGGGTATCTTCGCCTGCGCCGGCTGCGACCTGCCGGTCTACCCCTCGGAAACGAAATTCGATTCCGGCACCGGCTGGCCGAGCTTCTGGCAAGAGATCGCCAACGGCATCGGCAAGACCGAAGACAGGTCGCTCGGCATGACGCGCACCGAGGTGCATTGCCGCCGGTGCGGCGGCCATCTCGGCCATGTCTTCGACGACGGTCCCGCGCCAACCGGCCTGCGCCACTGCATCAACGGCGTGGCCCTGACCTTCAAGCCTGCCGCGGCCTGACGAGATTCGACCGGAAACAAAAAACTCCGGGCTTTGCGGCCCGGAGTTTTTTGCGCGGTCAGAGCTTTTCGGGCGTGGACTGGAGGAGCTTCCCGAAACCGCTGTCGCGTATGGTTCTTCTGTCTTGACGCAATTCCGGACGGAAAACCGCTTCACACTTTTCCTGGAATTGCTTAATGCCCGCCACCCCCGCCGCCACCAGGCGCGGCCGGCTTGTTGATCAGCACCGCGAACAGGCCGAGCGTCGCGAACAGCACCGTCAGCATGTAGAACACGTCCATGAAGGACAGCAGCGCCGCCTGCTGCTGGACCATGCCCGACAGCTTGGAGATCGCAGCACCCGCCGCGTCGAGGCCTGAGGTCTGCTCGAAGTTGAGGGTCATGTTCTGCAGCTTGGTCTGTGCGGCCGCACTGCCCCACTGCACATGCTCGGAGAGCCTCGCATAGTGGAAGGCGTTGCGGTTGATCAGCACGGTGTTGATGAGGGCAAGGCCGACGGCCCCGCCGAGGTTGCGGGTGAGGTTGAACAGGCCGGAGGCGTTCTTCAGCCGGTCGGGCGGTAAGGTGCCGAGCGCGATGTTGTTGATCGGCACCATGCACAGCATCATCGAACAGCCGCGCAGTATCTGCGGGATGAGCAGCTCGTAGAAATCCCAGTCGGCGGTCAGATGCGTCATCCACCACGTGCCGGTGGCGAAGCCGAAGAAGCCGATCATCATCATCAGCCGCAAATCGATCTTGCTCGACAGGATGCCCGAGATCGGCGCGGTGACGAACATCGCCAGGCCGCTGACGAACAGCGCCTCGCCGATCATCATCGAATCATAGCCGCGGATGCGGCCGAGGAAGACAGGATAGAGATAGGTCAGGCCGTAGAGACCGATGCCAATGACGAAGGAAAACAGCGAGCCGAAGGCGAAGTTGACGTTGCTGAAGGCCCGCAGATCGACGATCGGCTCCTCGGCGGTGAAGACACGCCAGAAGAAGATCAGCGCGCCGATGCTCATGACGATGGCGCAGATGAACACGGCCTGGTCCTGCAGCCAGTCATTGTTCGGGCCCTCTTCCAGCACATATTCCATGCAGCCGAGGAAGGCCGCCATGCCGGCGAGGCCCCACCAGTCGAACTTGTTGAACAGCTTGAGGTTGGGCTTGTCGAAATCGATCAGCGACCAGGCGGCGGTCGCCACCAGGATGCCGGGCACGACATTGACCAGGAACAGCCAGTGCCATGAAAAGGCGTGGCTGATATAGCCGCCGACGGTCGGGCCGATGGTCGGCGCCAGCGTCGCCACCAGGCCGATCATCGGCGAGACGATGGCGCGCTTGGAGGGCGGGAAGATGGTGAAGGCCGCGGCAAAGACGCTCGGGATCATGCCGCCGCCGATAAAACCCTGCACGGCGCGGTAGACGATCATCTGGTCGATGTTGGTGGCGGTCGCGGCAAGCGCGCTGGCCGCGGTGAAGCCGGCGGCGGCGATGGTGAACAGCACGCGCGTCGACAGCATACGGCTGAGGAAGCCCGACAGCGGGATCATCACCACTTCGGCGATCAGATAGGCCGTCTGCACCCACGGAATTTCATCGGAGCTGGCGCTGAGGCCCGCCTGGATCTCGGCGAGCGAGGCCGAGACGATCTGGATGTCCAGGATCGCCATGAACATACCGAACACCATCGCCAGGAAGGCGATGACGCGGCGTGTGGAAATGGTGTCAGGGACCGCCGGCCTTGCCGGTGGCGCTCCTGCGGTGATTGTTGCGGTTGCCATTTCATGGGCCTCCTTGAGGCCGGCCGGGCGGCCCGGCGCTTCATCAGCCGCCGAGCCGCCCTCCGAAAGCGCTTAGTTGGTGGTCGCGGCAGGCGCGGTGCGGCTGTCAACGTTGACGACAACGCTCAGGCCCGCACGCAGCTTGCCGGTCTTCAGGGCATCGGCCGGGACGTCGATGCGCACCGGCACGCGCTGAACAACCTTGGTGAAGTTGCCGGTGGCATTTTCCGGCGGCAACAGCGAGAAGACCGCGCCAGAAGCCGGGGCGAGCGACGACACGGTTCCCTGGATGGGATGGCCGTCTATGGCGTCGACCGAGATGTTGACCTTTTCGCCGGGAACCAGCCGGGCAAGCTGCGTCTCCTTGAAGTTGGCGACGATGTAGAGCTTGTCCATCGGCACGACGACGGCGAGCTTCTGGCCGGGGCTGACGAGATCGCCCTGCTCGACCGAGCGGTTGCCGACGATGCCGTCATAAGGCGCCTTGAGCACGGTGAAGGACAGGTCGCGCGCGGCCTTGTCGCGGCCGAGCTGCAGTGAAGCGAGCGTGCTTGCCGACTCGCCGCGCTGCGCCTCGAGAACGCCGATATTGGCCTGTGCGGCGGCGATCTGCGCATCGGCGCCAACCAGCGCGGCATTGGCCTGGTCGAGCGCGGTCTGGGCGTCGTCCAGCTGCGCCTGCGTTCCGACATGCGTCTTGACCAGCTGGGCGGCGCGCTGCTGGGCACGGGCGGCATTGTCGGCAGCCGCCTGGTCGGCGACCTTCTGCGCCTGGGCCTGCTGCAGGGAAGCCTGCGCCGCCTTGGTCTGCGCGTCGATGCGGTCGAGCGTCTTGGACAATGTGGCGATCTGCGCCTCGGCCTGGGCAACGGCTATTTTGTAGTCGCCATCATCGATCGTCAGCAACGGGTCGCCGGCCTTGACCTGCTGGTTCTCGCTGACCTTGACCTGATCGACATAGCCGGAGATCTTGGGCGAAACGAACGCCATGTCGGCCTGGACATAGGCATCGTCGGTCGAGATCATGAAACGGCCCGTGGTCCAGTAGTCATAACCGTACCACGCGCCGCCGCTCAGCAGTGCGAGGCCGATGATCGGCAGCAGCAAGGAGCGCACCGAGCGCTTCTTCTTGGCCGGAGCTTCAGCCGCCGGCGGCGGCGCGACCGGCAGGACGGGGATTTCCGGTGCTTCCGTCGCCGGAGCGACCTTGGCGTTGGGGAAGGGGCGGACTTCGGCGGTGTTTGGCGCGTTCGAGGACATGACATCTCTCTAAAGTAATAATACTGAACCGTTCGGTTCGATCTGGACGTTGACATAGCGTGAAAAGAGGACCATATCAAGGGGCAATCGAACCGGTTGGTTCGAATTATTTTCGAGGTGTGACTTTTATGGCCGAGACAACGCCTGACGTCGAAACCGATAAATGCAATGAACTGCTGGAAAGCCTGCGCCGCGGGCGGCCGGCAGCCGGACAGGATCCGATCAAGCGCAGCCAGATCATCGATGGCGCCCGTCGCGTCTTTATCGAGAAAGGCTTCGAAGCCGCTTCGATGAACGACATCACGCGCGAAGCCGGCGTTTCGAAGGGCACGATCTATGTCTACTTCGCCAACAAGGAAGAGCTGTTCGAGGCACTGATCGAGGAAGAGCGCGGCACCATCTTCAAGAACATGTACGACATGCTCGACCGCGCCGACGATCTGCGCCAGACGCTGGTGAAGTTCGGCAAGGTGCTGTCGATGAAGATCACCTCGGCCAGGGTGATCCAGGCGCAGCGCACGGTGATCGGCGCCTCCGACAGGATCCCCGACATGGGCGCGCGGTTTTACGAGCGCGGCCCCAAACGCGGCCATGACAAGGTGGTGGCGTTTCTCAATTCCGCCATCGAACGCGGCCTGCTCAAGATCGACGATGTCGATCTTGCCGCCTACCAGTTTACCGAACTGTGCCTGGCCGGCCTCTTCCGGCAGTGCATCTTCGCCTACCGCACCAAGGCTCCGAGCCAGGAAGAGATCGACCACATCGTCAGGTCGGGCGTCGGCATGTTCCTGAAGAACTACGGCACCGAACAGCTCGCCGAGGAAGAAAGCCACCAGATGATTGCGCTGGAGGCAAGGGCCTAGAGCGTTTCACCGTTTCATGGAAACGGCGAACCACTCCAACTCTTTGTTTTGACGCAATTCCCAAGGGAAAACCGCCCACACTTTTGCTGGAATTGCTCTAACCGCCATTGGCGGCAAGCACGATCGCGGCCTGCAATTCCTCCAGCCCCTCGCCCTTTTCCGATGACGTCGCCAGGACGAACGGAAACGCCGCCGGCCGCTTCTTGATCTTTTGCAGCGTCTCCTCGATCAGCCGCGGCACGCCTGCGACCTTGATCTTGTCGGTCTTGGTCAGCACGATCTGGTAGGAGACCGCCGCCTTGTCGAGCAGCGACAGCACCTCGTCGTCCTTGGCCTTGATGCCATGGCGGGCGTCGATCAGCACATAGACCCGCTTCAGCGTGACGCGGCCCTTGAGATAGTCGAAGACCAGCTTGGTCCACTCGTCGACCTTCTCCTTGGGCGCGGTGGCGTAGCCGTAGCCCGGCATGTCGACCAGCGCCATGGGCGGCAGGTCGGCGCCCTCGCCCGAAAATCCGTCCGGCACGAAATAGTTGAGTTCCTGCGTGCGCCCCGGAGTGTTGGAGGTGCGCGCCAGCCCCTTCTGGTTGACCAGCGCGTTGATCAACGACGATTTGCCGACATTGGAGCGGCCGGCAAAGGCGATTTCCGGCGGCCCTTCCGGCGGCAGGAACTTCATGGCCGGCACGCCGCGAATGAAGATCCATCCGCGCGTGAACAAGTCGGTGCCGATCGTGGTGCTGTTTGGAAGGTTCAAGCTGCTGCCTCCAGAAGAGAGATATCGGCGCCCCTGATGGCATCGAGGTTGCGGCCGATCTTGTCCACCGGCCAATGCCACCAGGCCAGTGCCAGCAACCGCCTGATCGTCCTGTCGTCGAAACGCATCTTCACCACCTTGGCGGCATTGCCGGCGGCAATGGCATAGGGCGGCACATCGTGCGTCACCACGGATTTGGCGGCGATTATGGCGCCATGGCCGATTTCCACGCCGGGCAGGATCACCGCCTCCATGCCGATCCAGACGTCGCTGCCGACCACCGTGTCGCCGCGCACCTCCTTCGACCATGTCGCCGGGTCAAAACCCTTTTCCCAGCCATGACCGAAAATATTGAATGGATAGGTGGAAAAGCCGGACATTGCGTGGTTGGCGCCGTTCATGATGAAACGCGCGCCTTCGGCGATGGCGCAGAACTTGCCGATGATGAGCTTGTCGCCGATGAAGGGATAGTGGTGCAGCACGCATTTCTGCGCGAATTTGTCCGGTCCGTCCGGGTCATCATAGTAGGTGAAGTCGCCGATCTCGATGTTCGGCTCCGTCACCAGCGGCTTCAGGAAGCCGACGCGGGTGTGCATCGGGATCGGGTGCTTGATGTGGGGGTTGGGTCCGTCCATGTCGGTTCGTCCAGGTATTGGCAGACAGGCGCGTCCGCTACCGGAGGCGCCTGGTCAAAGAAACGTGAACCGCCCCTATAACACCAATCGGCCGGGGAGCGAGTCTTCCGTGAGTGCCGGGCTCATTTGTTGCCGCGGCAGATCACGATCGGATTGGACAGCGCGCTGTCGAAACCGCTGCCCTGGCAGACGGTGACGTTGGCTGCACCCGGCGGCAGCAGGAAGGTGCCTCCGACGACCTTCTGATCGCCCGCCGTGATGGAGGGATGGGCTGGAAGCGGTCGAAGTTCGATCGCTGACGACCTGCCGTCTTCACAGTACGAAAAAAAGAAACCGGGGCCCTGTGAGGGACTACAGGACCCCGGCCTCGCCGATAACGGCTTCCCCAAGAAACATGGCACCTCGTCATGAGGCGGGGATGGCAGGCCGAGAAAGCCCCAACGGCCTGCCACTGCCCCTTTCACCGGAAGCCGTTACTTCGGCAACAGCACCTTGTTGACGACATGGATGACGCCGTTCGACTGGTTGACGTCGGCGATGATTACCTTCGCCTCGCCGCCGGACTCATCCATGATGTAGAGCTTGCCCTTCTTGACCTCGGCGGTGAGCGTGTCGCCGGAGACGGTCTTCATCTCGTATTTGCCGCCCATCGCCTTGGCCTGCTTCATCATCTCGACGCCTGAAATCTTGCCGGCCACGACATGTGCGGTCAGCACCTTGGTGAGCTTGTCCTTGTTCTCGGGCTTGAGCAGCGTGTCGACCGTGCCGGCCGGAAGTGCCGCGAAGGCCTCGTTGGTCGGCGCGAAGACGGTGAACGGGCCGGCGCCCTGCAGCGTGTCGACCAGGCCGGCGGCCTTGACGGCGGCGACCAGCGTCGTGTGGTCCTTCGAATTGACGGCGTTCTCGACGATGTTCTTTGTAGTGTACATCGGCGCGCCGCCGACAACAGGGTTCTTGGCGTAGGCGGGGGCGGCGATCGCCACGCCGGCGACGAGAGCGGAAAGGGCAATGGTCCTGAATGACGGCAAGCGCATGTGGTCTTCCTCCGGGTGAGGGCTGATCGGAATTGATAGCCTTTGGAAATGCACACGCAGTCACGCGGCTGACGGCGCGCCAGTTTCGCCGATCACGGGAACGTGAACGATTATCCGCCCAAAGAAAAAGCCCGGACGAACCGGGCTTTTTCGAGAGAGGGGAGCTTCTATTCCGCCGGCGACGGTTTCTTTTTGAACAGGGCCGTCAGATTGTCCCATAGCTCGATCTTGGCGCCCTGGCGCTTCATGATCACGCCCTGCTGCAGGATCGACAGCGTGTTGTTCCAGGCCCAGTAGATGACGAGGCCGGCCGGGAAACCCGCCATCATGAAGGTGAAGATGACCGGCATCCAGGTGAAGATCGCGGCCTGCGTCGGATCCGGCGGCGTCGGGTTCATGCGCATCTGCAGGAACATGGTGACGCCCATGATCAGCGGCCAAACACCGATCATCAGCATGTGCGGCAGCGTGACCGGGATGAGGCCGAACAGGTTGAACAGCGACGTCGGATCGGGTGCGGCCAGATCCTGGATCCAGCCGAAGAACGGCGCGTGGCGCATCTCGATGGTGATGTAGAGCACCTTGTAGAGCGAGAAGAAGACCGGGATCTGCAGCGCCACCGGCCAGCAGCCGGCAAGCGGATTGATCTTCTCGGTCTTGTACAGCTCCATCATCGCCTGCTGCTGCTTCATCTTGTCGTCCGCGTATTTCTCCCGGATCTCCAGCATTTTGGGCTGCACCTTCTTCATGTTCGCCATCGACGCGTAGGACTTGTTGGCGAGCGGGAAGAAGATGGCCTTGACGATGACGGTGGTGGCGAGGATCGCCAGGCCGAAATTGCCGAGGAATTTGTAGAGCGTGTCGATCAGCCAGAACATCGGCTTGGTGATGAAGTGGAACCAGCCCCAGTCGATCAGAAGGTCGAACCGCTTGATGTGGCGGTCTTCGGCATAGGCATTGATCTTGGCGACTTCCTTGGCGCCGGCGAAGACCTCGGTCTCGACGGTCGCCGACTGGCCGGCCTCGACATTGATCGCGTCGGTCAGGAAGTCGGACTGGTAGCGGTGGCGGCCATCCTCGAAAAAGGCATAGCGCGGCTGGAACGGCTGCTTCTCGGTCGGCACCAGCGTGACGGCCCAATATTTGTCGGTGATGCCGAGCCAGCCATCGGTCGCCTTGCCCGGCTGGTACTGCTTGTCCTTCTCGATGGACGCGTATTTGTGTTCCTGCAGGCCTTCGGTGCCGGTGAAGCCGATCAGGCCCTCATGCAGCACATAGGTGCTGGCGACGGCCGGCTTGTCGTAGCGGGTGACGCGGCCGTAATTGAACAGCGAAACGGCGCTCGCGCCGGAATTCTGAACCGTGTCCGACACCGTGAACATGTAGTTGGCGTCAACGGAGAAGGTGCGTTTGAAGGTCAGGCCCTTGTCGTTGGTGTAGGTGAGCGTGACCGGCGTCGACGGGCTCAGCGTCGGATTGCCGTCGACGCTCCACACCGTTTCGGCACCCGGCACCGTGCCGGTCTTGTCGTTGCCGACGAAGCCGATCTCGGCGAAATAGCCGGTGGGCAAGGCCTGCGGGTTGAGCAGTTCGATCTCGGGCGAATTCTTGTCGACGGTCTCGGTGTAGTGCTTGAGCTTGAGGTCGTCGAGGCGGGCGCCGGTCAGGTTGATCGAGCCCTCGAGGCTCGGCGTGTCGATCTTGACGCGCTTGGAAGCGGCCAGCGCCTGATCGCGGCCGGCCGCGGTGACGGTGTCACCGCCGGGCGCGTTGGGAATGGTGCCCGGCGCCGGAGCCGGTGTTCCAGCGCCCGGATTGGCCGCTTCGGCCGCCTTCTTCTGCTCTTCGACCCGCTGCTGCTCGATCTTGGCGGCCTCGCGCTGCTGCTCGACGCGCGGGTTCATGTAGAAAACCTGCCACAAAGTCAGGATCAGCACCGACAGCGCGATGGTGATGAAGAAGTTCCGGTTGTTTTCCATCGAGAGCCCTTGGCCTATCGTGTTCCGCGAAGTCGGCGGGAGAGTTCGGCCTTCAAATGGCCGAAGGGGGCGCGCAGCGCATCATCGCGTCCGACGATGACATAATCATTGCCGGGCACCATGTCATCTGCGGCATGGACGCGGACGGCTTCTTTCAGCCGCCGCCTGACGCGGTTGCGCACAACAGCGTTGCCGACCTTCTTGGTGACGGTGTAGCCGACGCGCGGCACGCCGCCATCGCCGCGGTCGAGGACCTCGACGAGGAAAAACCGTCCGCGTCGCTTTTCACCACGACGGACGGCCAGGAATTCCGCGCGTTTCAGAAGCCGCTTGGGATTTTGCCCCACTGGCTTGCCGGTTGCGGGCAACGATATCGTCTCGCTTAGGCGCTGAGCCGCTTGCGGCCGCGGTTGCGGCGAGCTGCGACGACGCCACGACCACCCTTGGTGGCCATGCGGGCACGGAAACCGTGCCGGCGTTTGCGGACGAGTTTGGACGGTTGGTAGGTACGCTTCATTTGTTTTAATACCGCGGGGTGCGGCCCTTCTTGATTCTGTCACTGTGTAACAGGAGCTTTGCCGGGCCGGCTTTGGCGCGATCGAAACCGCGCCGGGACGAGTGGCCCGAGCGTGAGCGGGCTTATAGAAAGAAGGGTTTTGGAAGTCAATCCGGCGTCGACGCGGCATGGACGCAGGCTTTATGACGGTAATTTAATGTCCCGGCCAAAGGATGAAATTGGCAAAAAAGCCGTTATCGCCTAATCTTGGCCGATCAAGTGATTGTGAAGACAGAGTCGCATGAGCGAAACCAGCCAAGCGGGAGAAGGAACCGGACCGGCGCCCGCCGCCGTCCGCACGGTACCTCTGTCGCGCGGCCTGTCGACGAAACTGCTGCTGCTGACTATCGTTTTCGTGCTTCTGGCGGAAGTGCTTATCTTCCTGCCCTGGATCGCCAGCTACCGGCTGAGCTGGCTCAAGGAACGGCTGAGCACAGCGGCGGCCGTGTCGATCGTGCTGGTGCAGGGCGAGTCGACCTCGCTGTCGCGCACGGCCCAGAATGACGTGCTGATGGCGATCGGCGCCAAGGCGATCGCGGTGCGCGATGGCGGTGTCTCGCGGCTGCTGGTGGTGGCGGACATGCCGCCGCAGGTCGATGAGCATATCGACCTCGCCAGTGTCGGCATGATCAAGGGCATGACCGGCGCGCTCGACACGCTGTTCTTCGGCGGCAACAGGATGCTGCGCGTTTTCGGTCCGGTCGGCGACAGCGACAAGGAGTTCGAGCTGATCATGCCGGACTACTCGCTGCGCAAGGCCATGCTCATCTATTCGCGCAATGTCGCCTTCGTCTCGCTGCTGATCTCGCTGTTCACCGCCATGCTGGTCTATGCCGCGATCGACCTGATCATGATCGGGCCGATCCGAACCATGACGCGCTCGATGCTATCCTTCTCCGAAGCCCCCGACGACCCCGGGCGCATCATCCGTCCCGCCGCCCGTTCCGATGAGATCGGCGTCGCCGAACGCGAGCTGTCGCAGATGCAGGAGCGGCTGCAAAAGATGCTCTCGGAGCAGAAGCACCTTGCCGATCTCGGCCTGGCGGTCTCCAAGATCAACCACGACATGCGCAACATCCTGGCCTCGGCACAGCTGATTTCGGACCGCCTGCGCCTGGTCAAGGATCCGACCGTGCAGGCCTTCGCGCCGAAGCTTTTGCGCGCGCTGGACCGGGCCGTCTCCTATTCCGAAGGCGTGCTTCACTATGGCCGCACGCAGGAACCGCCGCCTTCGCGCCGCCGGGTGCGGCTGCGCCAATTGGTCGAGGACGTGCACGGCCTGCTCGACATCGAGGAAGGCATCGAATTCATCAACGCCGTCGAGACGGCTTTCGAGGTGGATGCCGATTCCGACCAGCTGTTCCGGGTGCTCACCAATCTGTGCCGCAACTCGGTGCAGGCGATGGCGGCCGACACCGAGAGCGCCGTGGTGCGGCGGCTCGCCGTCTCGGCCGAGCGCATGGGCAGCGTCAGCCGCATCGCCGTCACCGATACCGGCCCCGGCCTGCCGCCAAAGGCGCGCGAAAACCTGTTCGCGGCGTTCCGCGGCTCGGCGCGCAGCGGCGGCACCGGCCTCGGCCTGGCGATCGCCCACGAACTGATCCGGGCGCATGGCGGCACAGTGGAACTGGTCGAATCGATTGGCGGGCGCACCACTTTCGCCGTCACCATCCCCGACCAGCCGGTGCGGCTCGACCAGGCGCGCGGCAGCCTGCGCCGCCCGGCGTGACCATCTCGGCGCTTATCTTCTCAAGGGCCCTTGCCCTTCGGTCCTGGCGCTTTCCAAGACTTTTGCCGAGACTTTTTCCCCCACTCGGCCTGAACGAGACCGGCTTCGCGACAGCTTCAAAGCCCTGGGATCGAGGCCGCCATCCCCAGATGACGCACTCGCGACAAAACTTTTGCCGGATCGGCTTGCTTTTCGCAAATTCAGTCGTTAGGGAACTGCACACATTCGCGGCCGGTCCCTGGGATCGGATCGCGGGGCCATTGAAAACATGGCCTGATGCGCGCCCGTAGCTCAGCTGGATAGAGCACCAGACTACGAATCTGGGGGTCAGGAGTTCGAATCTCTTCGGGCGCGCCACTAACTCACGAATTGCAACCTATATCCGCCTGAACATGTAGGTCGTCGCGTGCAGCGCCTTGCCGTCCGGGTTCCAGGCGAAGTCAGGGATCACACCAGCTACCTCGAAGCCAACGGAAGCGTATAAGGGCTCTGCGGCGTCCCCGGTTCGCGTGTCGAGGGTTACGAGGGTTTTTCCCAGTTCACGCGCGCGATCCAGCGCTTCATTCATCAGTGCACGCCCGATGCCGAGCCTGCGTGCCCGCGGATGGACGACCATCTTCGCGATCTCGCAGCGATGCGGCTGGTTGGGTGGCATGGTGGTGAGAAGCTGGACGGTTCCGACGATCTCGCCGTCCCGCTCCGCGCCGAAAAGCACTCTACGTCCTGCGGCGACCTCCCGCCGGACATCGCCTGACCAGAACCGAGCCGCGTCGTCGTAGGGCATGGGCGCCATGAAGCTGATAGCCGCGCCATCGGCTACGCTGTCCGCGAGAATCCTGGAAAGCTCCCCTAGCCTTTTTTCGATGGCGGGACCGTCGAGTTCAATGATCTGCGTTTCCATGTATGGCGGCTCCTTAAGCCATGGCGATAATGTAGCGGGCCGATTGTTCGCCGGTCTCAAAGGAAGAGGCGCCGCGCAGCCGATAGCGCAGGCAGTCGCCGGGGTGCAGGTCGTGCCGAACGCCATCGACGGTCAAGACAAGCGCACCCGCCAAAAGCACCAAATGGTGTTCGTGCCCCGGAAGAGCGGGCCGCTCGTAGACGATGCGCTGGTTGGGCGTGATCTCGCACTCGATCATTTCGAGCTTCAACTGTCCGCTGGGCGGCGAAAGAGTACGGCGCGTGAAGCCCTTCTCCTGATCCGACCATATGCTTTGGTCAGCGTGGCGGACAAGCGGGGGAAAGTCCGGCTCGAGCGGCGCCAGAAGCTGGGAAAGCGGCAACGCGAATGCCGATGCCAGACGACCAAGTGTTTCCGCCGTGGGGCTGACCTCGCCATTCTCGATCCGCGACAGCGTCGCCCGGCTGACCCCGCTGTTTGCCGCGAGTTCCTGAAGGGTAAGTCCACGATCCGTTCGAAGCAGACGAAGATGGTCGGCCAAGGCTTTGACCTGGGATGAGGGTGTGTTCATATTCGGGATAATATCCCAAATATGGGAAGCTGCAAGCGCCGGACCGTAGACGAGTGAATGTCCCGTGGGATACCGCGCGGAAAATCGGGGGCTAGCTGATCTCCTCAGGGAGAAAGCCACCTGTCTGGCGCTTCCACAGCCGTGCAAACAGACCGTCCTGTTTGACCAGTTCGTCCGGCTTTCCCTCTTCGACGATACGGCCCTGCTCGAGCACACGATCCGGTCCATCATGGCAATCGTCGAGAGGCGATGTGCGATGGCGATCACCGTCTTTCCCTCCATCACGAGGTTAAGTCGCTCCTGGATGGCAGCGTCGGACTCGCTGTCGAGGGCAGAGGTTGCCTCGTCGAGCACCAGGATCGGCGCGTTCTTCAACAACACACGGGCGATGGCGACGCGCTGGCGCTGGCCGCCCGACAGCTTGATGAGCGGCGATTTGCTCCCGGCTGGCCGCGAGACTATGCGGGAACGTAGGTCAACCTGATCACATCCTCGCCGATCCGATCGTGGGTCATAAGGCGCAGCGGTGGCCGGGGCCCGGCGAAATAGGGCTTGCCGTGACCGAGCACGACGGGGTGCAGGTAGATCCGATACTCATCGATCAGGCCAAGTTCGGTGAGGCTTTGCGCCAGGTTCGGGCCGGCAACTTCGATCTCCCCTTCGCGCTCGGCCTTCAATTCCCGGATCGCGCCCTCGAGATCATCCCCGACAAGACTGGCGTTGGGGCCAACCGACTTCAACGAGCGCGAGACGACCCATTTCGGCTGTTTCCGCCACGCCACCGCGAAGGCGCGTTCGTCCGCATTCCATTCCGGATGATCGTCGTCCCAGTACCGCATGATTTCATACATCTGGCGACCATAGACACTGCCCGCCTGTGCGTGAGCCTCCTCGATGAAGTGGCGGAAGAGCGTGGGGCCTGGCGCAAATCCCATATGGTCGACATAGCCGTCCAGGGACTGGTTCATTCCGAACACGAGCTTGGCCATGCCACTTCCTTCCTCATCCGGCCCGCCCGGGCGGTTCCGATTGTGTTATGCAATCGGTTATAGGCTAGATCGACTGATTTTGGATCGCAATTGGTTTTTGGGGCTACCGCTTGCAAAACAGGACCAGTCCGCGGTTAAATAACCCGCTTGCCAGTTGCAATCAGTTAAGGGGGGGCGTGCGCATGATCACGATCTTCGGGGAAGGCAGGGCTTTCGGGTCGTCTGGCTGCTGGAGGAAATGGGGGCTCGCTTAACCGTTTGAGACCCGTGGACCTGGCGGCCGGCGTCCAGGACACGGAGTTCCTGGCCATTAACCCCGGCGGGTTCATCCCGGCCATTCGGGATGGCGACGTGGTCATGGTCGAGTCGATTGCGATCATGGAATATCTGATCGCGCGTTATGGGCCGACGCCGCTCGCGCCAGCTCGGCAATATCCTGTATTTCCCGCGTACCAGCAGTTCCTGCACCCCACCGCCGGGCGGCTAACATCAGCTGACACCGAACAGTATGCTGAGCCAAGCCATCTGTTCGCGCTCCTGATAGCCCTGCCCGCCCTCGTGGTTGTTGAATTCGTACTCTACGATTGTCTTTTCGCCTGCGTAGGCATTGAATGCGCCATAAACGGTAGAGGACGGGCAGACTTCGTCCATCAGGGCCACCGAAAACAGCGCCGGCGCCCTGGACTGCCGGGCGAAGTTGACACAGTCGAAGTAGTTGAGCGTTTCGAAGACTTTCGCCTTCTTTTCGCGATGCTGCGCCAAGAAACGGACGATCTCCAAATAGGGATCGCGCAAGGCAGTCCCCAAAGCGCGTGGAAAGTCGCAGAGAAAGGGAACGTCGGGCATTACGGCCGTGACGCGCGGATCGATCCCGCCGACGGCGAGCGAGATGCCGCCGCCCTGACTGTCGCCGCAAACCGCGACGCGCTCGGGATCGATGAAGTCCAGCCCTAGGAGAGCGTCTATCGCCCTCACGGCATCGGTGAACACGCGCCGGTAATAGTAGTCATTCTTGTCCAGGACGCCACGCGTCATAAAGCCGGGAAACGAAGAGGTCGAGCCGACCGGATCGGCGGTCTCTCCTACGCTGTAGTCGCTTCCCTGCCCGCGTGTATCCATTCGGAAATAGGCAAAGCCTGACGCCGCCCAGTGCAGTTGCTCATGTGCCAAGCCGCGCCCGCCGCCATAGCCGATATACTGCACGACGAGGGGCAGACGCCCCTGCCGCTGCGTGGGCAGGATCAGCCATCCTTTGATCGGATGACCGCCGTATCCCGGAAACGTGACGTCGAAAGCCTGGACCGCCTTCAGCGTCGTCTGCGCCGGCACGATGTTAACCTTGCCGCCGGCCTGGCGGGCCTCGCCGATGGTCGAAGCCCAGAACTGGGCAAAGTCGCCTGGCGTGGCCACCTTGCTGACATAGGCGCCTAGTTCAGGCTGGATCAGATCGGGGAATGGCATCGTTCCTCTCAATTCGAATCAGAAGTAAAATCGGCGATTGATATCGATGGCTCCGCATTCGGATCCGCCGGCGAGCGTGAATCAGCAGGTTATCGGTTCAAGAGATTCCGTCATCTTCCCCCACCGTTCTTCTGCGAGTCGCTATCAGGTGGTGGCGGCATACTTTCACTCAGAGGCGCCGCTGGAGAAAATGGAGCGGTGACCGCCCCACCCCGTTTAGCTGCCCGTCTTGATCTGGGTCCAGAGGCGGGTGAGGACGCGCTGCTCCTTGGACCCGTACGGAGAAATCGTGAAAAGCTTCTTCAGCGTTTCCTGCGTCGGATAAACCGACGGGTTCTTCAACACTGCTTCGTCGATGAATTTCTGCGAGGCGAGATTGCCGTTGGCCGTTTGAACATAGTTGGTTGACTTGGCAATGACTTCGGGCCGCATCAAATAGTTGATGAAGGCGTGCGCCTCGTCGACATGCTTGGCGTCGGCGGGGATCGCCAGATTGTCGAACCACATATAGGTGCCTTCCCTAGGGATCAGGTATTCGACATTGACCCCGTTATTGGCTTCCTTGGCCCGGTTCTTGGCCTGCAGCACATCGCCCGACCAGCCGATGCTGATGCATTTATCGCCATTCGCCAGATCGTTGATATAGGCAGAGGAGTTGAACGTGCGGACGTAGGGCCGAATTTTCGTGTAGATATCACCGCCGGCTTCGAGGTCCTCTTTCTTCTTGCTGTCGCCGTCCTTCCCGAGATAGTTCATGGCAATGGCCATAGTCTCCTCCGGCGCATCGACGATATTGATGCCGCAGTCCTTCAGTTTGGCCGCATTCTCGGGCTTGAAGAGCACATCCCAGCTGTCGATCGGCATGTCGCCGAGCGCTGCCTTCACCCTGTCGACATTGTAGCCGATGCCGGTGGTGCCCCACATGTAGTTGACGGCATATTCGTTGCCCGGATCATACTTGGCCAGGCGCCCCATCACATCGGGCCACATGTTCTTGAGATTCGGCAGCTTGGACTTGTCGAGCTTCTGGAACACGCCGGCCTGAATCTGGCGGGCCAGGAACGGTCCGGTCGTGACCACCACGTCATAGCCGGAGCCGCCGGCAAGCAGCTTGGTTTCAAGAATTTCGTTCGAATCGAAGGTGTCGTAGACGACCTTGATGCCGGTCTCCTTGGTGAAATCATCGAGGATGGAATTGTCGATATAGTCGGACCAGTTGTAGACGTTGACGACCTTGTCCTGCGCCAACGAGGCGCCTGCGGATAACAGGATGGCCGTCACCGTGACAGCCAGTCCGAGTAGCTCCTTCTTCATTCAAGTTCTCCTGTTTTGCCCGCCATTCTGATGGCAGGCTGTAGCTCCATTCTCGAAGGCGAGGAGGGCGGCGTTACCCCTCGATTGTCTGGAGACCAGCTGTCACCCGTTCTCCAGCAAATGCATTGGCGGAGCTCATTGGTGCCTTCTCAAGCTGTCATCGAAAGCGTTGACGAAGATGTCGACTTCGTCGCGCGACCAAATCAGCGGGGGGCGTAGCTTGAGCGTGTTGGGCGTGCTTTTCCCGATGAGGATGTTGCGGGCAAGCATGTCGTCAATGACTCGCTCGGTCTGTATGATGGCCGGTTCCTTCGTCAGGCGATCCGTCACCAATTCCACGCCAGTCATCATTCCAAGCCCGCGTACGTCGCCGATTGCGGGGTGCTGTTCGGCCAGGCGCCCAAGTTCCTGGCGCAGATATTCCCCGATGGCGGCGGCCCGCTTGATCAGGTCCTCTCGCTCCAGCACGTCCAGCACTGCCATGCCGGCCGCGCATGCGACGGTGTTGCCGCCGAACGTGCTGAACAACAGCGGGTAGGTGCCATTGAGGAACCGCTTCATCAATTCCGAGCTGAAAATGACGACGCCAAGAGGGTGGCCATTTCCAACCGGCTTGCCCATTGTTATGAAATCGATGTTTTCGTCCTTGAGCCCGTTTGCCCGGAAACCCCAAAAAGTTCCCATGCGGCCACAACCGGCCTGCACCTCATCCGCAATGACGAACCCGCCCGTCGATCGGACCTTTTCCGCGACAAGATTGAAGTAGTTTTCAGGCGCCCGCAGCACCCCGCTCGAACACAGGGCAGTGTCGACCATGAATGCCGCCGGCCTGTGGCCTCTTTCACGCAAGGCGGCTATCGCCCTGTCGGCGTCGGCGGCATATTTCTCCGCCGCTTGGGGGTGGCGGGAAAAAGGCCCCCTATACATATCCGGGGCCGTCAGTATCTCAATGCGCTTGGGGTGCCCGGCAGCGGGAAGATGACGCCAGCTTTCATTGGAGAGGGCCGTCGTTAGTTCCGTGCATCCGTGGTAGGCTTGGTCAATTATCAGCCCCCCGTCCTGCCTGCTGAGCGACATGGCTATCTGCATCGCCAGGTCGTTGGCTTCACTGCCCGAATTGACGAAGATGCAGGTGTCGAGGTGATCGGGCAGGTCGGCGGTCAGGCGCGCCGCATACTCGACGGCCACGTCGCACATATACCGCGTATTGGTGTTCAGCGCGCTGGCCTGGCGGTAGATCGCCTTCGCCACGTGCGGATGGCAATGACCAATCTGAGGGACGTTGTTGTAGACGTCCAGATAGGCGGTGCCATCGGCGGCATACATCCAGGCTCCGCGGGCGCGCGTGATGTGCAATGGCTTGTCGTAGAAATGCCATATCGGTCCCAGGCGAGCTTCGCGCTCTTGCCTGAGCACATCATAGTCAGTTGCGAGCTCGCCATCATTGCTCATGGCGCCATACACCGGAAACCGGCATGCCTGACGAAGCCGCCGGACCGCTTGTGCACGACCTTGCCGGCTAAGCAACTCCATCATCCGAGGGTAGTGGCCGGCATTGTCGATATGCGGGATGCCGGCTTCGTCGGTGGCTTCTCTCGCTTCCACGATGACGGTGGCCATGGCCAGGCGCAGGAGCAGCGCGTCGTAAAGGAGATCGATCTCGTTTTCTTCAAGCGGGTATATCGAATCGAAGCCTGACGTCACATCGCAAAGGTAGGCGACCGGATCGTCATCGAAGTCCGCGAAAGTCTCGGAAGCGGTCACAATGTCCGCGACAATGGAATTGTGGCCCATATCGCCAAAATCGATGATGCCCACCGGCGATGTGCTGTCCTTGGGATCGACCAGGACATTGCCGCCATGCGAATCCTGATGCACGACCTGGCGACGCGTCTTCGACAATTGCGGAAGCGTAAAGCGCTCGGCGCGCTCGAAGATTTCCTCGCACAATTGCCGAAGCCTGACGTCGGAGACCTTTGCTGTCTTCGGGCGCAAGGCCAGGGCACGTGAAATGTCCCAGAGGTGCGCATTGCTGCCTGCGTAGGGATGAAAAAAATCCCGCAGCGCATAGGCAAGCCGTCCTACCATCGCTCCTATGTTGAACCGAGTGGCGGCGGAAAAGGCTTCCTCAACCTGCTCCATGATCTTCCCCGGAAGGAAAGTAAGCACACGCACCATGTGCCGGCAGCCGCGCTCGTCCTCGATCCATTCATATGGGGCGCCGGCGAGGGAGGGAACGACGCGAGGCACCGGCAGGGACGGATCGCGCTCGAAGATATGGTTCAGGGCTTTGATCTGCATATCCACGACGCCTTCAGGTTCGCCTATGTTCGATATCTTGACGACGACGTCGCGGCCATCGGTGCCCTCGATCCGCCACGACAGATCGCGCTCGGAGGCCAGTTGCCTGTACGTCCCGTCGATCCCGTACCGGGTTGCCACGAGGCGCCTGGTCGCTTCCGGCGAAAAATTAGGAAGGTTGCGAAGCAGCAGAGCGTCCGTGCTCATTCCATACCTTAAGGCCAAATATCGACATCCGACGTGGCAACCACGTCGAAGTTGCACGTTGGCAGGGAAGTCCGCGGGTGGCATTTTTGCGCTGCGCTTCGCCAAGCCGTGCGAGAGGCTAGACCTCTATCGGCGTGGCAAGAATATCATTCAGAGAACCGATACATTGGTTTTTACAAATGCATCCGGTGCGCCCTGATGATCGCGTCGTGGACATAGGCGACGTTGGCGGCCTGCTCGCCTGTTCGCGTGGCGACCTCGATGTCGGCAGAATAAGCCTCGTCGGCTATGGGAAGTCGGCGAAGACGCCCGTGCTGTTCGAACACGCGGGCAAAATGTATCGGCAGGACCCCGAGGTAGGCGCCCGACAAGACCATCAGAAGCTGCGCCTCAATATCAAAGGCTACCCGGTTCGCGGCGGCGGTGTCGAACCGATGACGCCGAATCCCATACCAATATCCTCTCTCTACCCAAGGATGGCCGTAGCATTCCGCACTCGTAATCATCTCGTCATTTCGGCAAAACAACGGATGCGCCGAACCGCAAAATACCGCGTGCTCTTCTTGGTAGATGATCTGGTATTGCACGCTTGCGACTTTGATGTCGGAGCCACCTATCCCAATGTCTATTTCGTTTTCCGCCACGGCCTTCGTTATGTCGTTGGGGCGCATGATCTTGAGATCCAGCTCGATTTCCGGCGCAGCTTTGGAAAGCTCGGCAATCGCGTCGGCAAGCCGGAAACTTGGGTCGGTCGCCAAGCAGTCGACAATGCCGACGCCGACCTTTCCCGCCAAGGCGCTTCTAACACGCGAAAGCCGTGCCGAACCGGCTTCCAGGATCCCGGTGATTTCCGTGCTGATTTCGTAAACCCGCCGCCCTTCCTCCGTCAGCGAAAACCCGCGCCGCCCCCGTTCGCACAGCTTCACGCCAAGCCGTTGTTCAAGCGCGGTCAGATGGTTGGAGACCGTAGGCTGGCTAAGCGAAAGTTCCATCTGTGCTGCAGACATGCCGCCATTGCGGACCACGCTTTCAAAGACGCGAAACAGATGGAGATCGGACCCCGATATCTTCATGGAGGCAGATTGCACCAAATGGAACGGATGGCAATTCCGGCGGACGTAGGCGGGTGATGTAGGGTGCAAACGGTCATTTCCCCCGGGAGGCGGCCGACGCTGTGATTACCCTTCTAGGAACAAACGGCTGCCCGTGCCTGCCTTCCCTCCTCGCTCCGCCGCTACCGGGTATTGACGTTGCAACCAAATCCGGATTTTATGATACGTGGATACAAAAATACTTTCCGGGGTGCCAAGTGCCAGCAGCCTTCTCAATTGAGCCACGCATATCCGCCACTGCAGAGGAAGAGGCGTACAGCCATCTTCAGCGAGCCCTTCGCCTCGGTCGCTACAAGCCGGGCGAGCGGCTCATTCCCGAGGAGATTGCAGCCGAGATCGGCATGAGCCGCATGCCGGTGCGGGAAGCCTTTCGGCGCCTGGCCTCCGACGGGCTGGTGGTGCTTCGCCCCAATCGGGGATGCGTGGTCGCGGGCCTGACTGTCGATGAGCTTTTCGAGATTTTCGAGATACGCTCGGTTCTGGAAGGACTGGCCGTCAGGCTGGCGATACCCCGGATCGACGAGGAGGAGTTCGAGGAACTCGACCGCCTGCTCGAGCGCATGGAGCGCGCGGGCCAGAGCGGCAGCAGCGACTGGGTCGTCCGCCACCAGGAATTCCATGGCCGTATCTGCGCGTTGAGCCAGAGGCCCAAGCTCATCCACCAGATTTCGGCGCTGCATGTGGTCATAGAGCCTTACATGCGCATCTGGTTCGACGATTGTGACAAGCCGCATTCTGCACGCGAGGAGCATGCCGCCGTGATCGCGGCCTTGCGCTCGGGCGACGAACATCACGCGGAAAAGGTGATGCAGGAGCATATTCTCGGCACAGCACCGCTGCTGGCCGAGTTCGTGAGTCCGAGCCGGTGACGAACGCCGGCCGGGCAGGAATGGCCTCGAACCGGCAATGCGGCCGAGCACGGGGACAGTTCAATCAACCTATCAAAAAAAGGGGAACCAAATGAAATTCAATCGTTTGGCCGCAGTTGCGGCCGCACTCAGCATGTTCGGCTTCATGCATACCGCCTTGGCCGAGGACGCGCCCAAGTCCATAACCATCGCCACGGAGGGCGCCTACGCTCCCTGGAACTTCACCAACGCCGACGGCAAGCTCGACGGACTGGAGATCGAGCTCGCCAACAATCTATGTGAGAGGATGAAGGTCAAATGCACCATCATCGCGCAGGACTGGGACGGACTTATTCCTTCGCTGAAGGTCGGCAAGTTCGATGTGATCATGGCCGGCATGTTCATCACGCCGAAGCGGCTCGAAACTATAGATTTCACCCAGCCCTACGCCGTCGATCCGGGCGGATTCGCCGTCGCCAAGGACAGCGAACTTGGCAAGCTCGGCTTTTCCGCGGAGAAGTTCAACCTGGACGACGAGGCTGCGTCCAAGGCCGCGATCGAGAAGCTGAAGCCGCTGCTGAAGGGCAAGGTGGTCGGCGTACAGGCAGCCACGATGATGCTCGATTTCGTAAAGAAGTACTTCGGCGACACGGTGGAAATCCGCGAGTACAAGACCACCGAGCAACATGATCTAGACCTCGCCGCAGGCCGGGTCGACGCTCTTTTTGCGCAGCGGACGGCGCTCGCCGCGACACTCTCAAAACCTGAATTTGCCGATTACACCCTCGCCGGACCGGGCTTTGTGGGCGGCATTTTCGGCCGTGGAACCGGCGCGGGGCTGCGCAAGGAAGACACCAAGCTCAAGGAGATGCTGAATGCGGCAATCGACGGTGCAATCACCGACGGTACCATCAAGCGCATCTCGGAGAAGTGGGTGAAGACGGATGTGACGCCGGTCAAGTAGGCGCGGGCGAACCTGCCCGGCGGAGCGGCGCGAGCGGTTTGCGTCGGGCAGCGCGCTGAAAGGCTAGGACTTACATGACCAATCCTATGCATATTCTGGGCTTGCAAGAGGGCGGCTGGGGAGCCGCTCTGCTTGTCGCATCCTCTGTTACGCTTGCGCTGTCCGTTCTCGGCTTTATCCTCGGCGCCGCCTTTGGCGCCGCGGCGGCGGCGGGTCGGCTCTCGTCCCACGGCGTCCCCGCTTGGCTCGCCCATGTCTACGGCACGGTATTTCGCGGTGTGCCTGACTTGCTGACGATATACCTCCTCTACTACGGCGGCAGCATCGCCCTGACGCAGGTTGGCAAGTTTTTCGGCAGTGCCGGCTTCATCGGTCTGCCGACTTTTGCCACCGGTGTCCTGGCGATCGGCATCATATCGGGCGCCTATCAGGGAGAAGTCTATCGCGGTGCCTACCAGGCCGTGGATCGCGGCCAGTTTGAGGCCTGCAAGGCGCTCGGCCTGTCCCGATTTCAATCGCTGCGCCTCGTCATCGTGCCGCAACTGATGCGCCACGCCCTCCCGGGGCTCGGCAATGTCTGGCAACTGGTGCTCAAGGACTCGGCACTGATATCCGTCATCGGCCTTGTCGAACTGATGCGGCAGGCGCAGATCGGGGCAGGTTCGACGCGAGAACCTTTCATCTTCTATATCGCGGCCGCCACGCTCTACTTCGTCATCGCCGCCGTGACCGCTTCCGTCTTCCGTTATGGCGAGGCGCGAGCCTGGAGAGGCATGGTCCACGCGTGATCGACTTCGCCTTCTTTCTCACGATCATTCCCGTCCTGCTTGCTGGGCTGCCATTGACCCTGCAGCTTACGGCAGCTTCGATGGCCATAGGTTTCCTTTTGGCGTTGCTGCTCGCGCTCGCACAACAAGGAAATCGCCGGATCGTTATATGGCCCATCCGTGCCTTCGTTGGAGTCTTTCGCGGAACCCCCCTGCTGGTACAGATCTTCCTCATCTATTATGGCCTCGGCCAGTTCCGGCCGTCGCTCCAGGCGATCGGAATCTGGTGGCTCTTCCGCGAGCCTTACTGGTGCGCCATCATCGCGCTCAGTCTCAATGAAGCTGCCTATGGAAGTGAGATCCTGCGCGGGGCAATAAAGGCTGTGCCGCGCGGACTGACCGAGGCCGCTACAGCCTCGGGCATGTCGAAGCTGCTCACGCTGCGCCTGATTGTGCTGCCTCTGGCCCTGCGCCAGGCGATCCCGAATTACAGCAACGAGATCATCCTCATGGTCAAGGGCACCTCGCTTGCATCGATCATCACGCTGATGGAGGTCACCGGCATCGCGCAGGGGCTTATTTCGCAGACCTATCGCGCCGTGGAAGTTTTCGTGGCCGCAGGCGCGATCTATCTCACCATCAATTTCACGATCATCTCGGCCCTGAATGGGCTGGAAACCTGGCTAACGCCCTACCGGGTCCGCGCATGAAACAGGCCTGTTGCATAACGACGAGAATTGGCGACATGGGCTGCGTCGAGAAGCCGAAGCGATCCGCTGCCGTGTTCGGCGCCCGACATCATCACCAGCCTGCACCAGAATTTACGCGATAGTGGCTACGTCGCATCCATCAGACCATGGGATATCCAGACAGAATGCGTGATTTCCAGTTTCCCGGCCGCTCGCCGGTTCGTGCCACGCAAGCGGTTGCCGCGACCTCGCACCCGCTTGCGACCCTTGCCGCGATCGACATGCTGCGCGCCGGCGGCAATGCCATGGACGCCGCCGTCTGCGCCGCCGCCGTGCAGGGCGTCGTCGAACCGCAATCGACCGGCATCGGCGGCGATTGCTTTGTCCTCTACTGCCCGAAGGGGCAAGGCGACGTGCTGGCTTTCAACGGTTCTGGCCGCGCGCCCGCCAAGGCTGATGTCAACTGGTATCTGGACAGGGGTTTCAACGAGCTTCCGAAACAAGGTCCGCACGCGGTGACCGTGCCCGGCGCCGTCGATGCCTGGAGCCGGCTCCTGGAAGATCATGGCCGCAAGAGCCTGGCCGAAGTGCTGGCGCCGGCCATCCACTATGCCGAGAACGGCTATGTCGTGCACGACCGCGTCGCCTTCGACTGGGCCGATCCGGAAACCGACCTGTCGGCCGACGAACATGCCGCGCGCATCTTCCTGCCGGGCGGCACGGCGCCGAAGGCCGGCGATGTCCACCGCCAGCCGGAACTCGCCGCCACTTTGCGCATCATCGCCAGACAAGGCCGCGCCGGCTTCTACGAGGGCGCCGTTGCCGACGACATGGTGCGCCGGCTCAATGAACTGGGCGGGCTGCATAGCCAAGAGGATTTCGCCGCGACCAAGGGCGACTATGTGGCGCCGGTCAGCACCGCCTATGGCGGCTATGATATCCACCAGATGCCGCCGAACAATCAGGGGCTGACGGCGCTGCTCATGCTGAACGTGCTGTCGGGCTTCAAGCTCGGCGGGCTCGACCCCAACGGCGCCGAGCGCCTGCATCTGGAGATCGAAGCCGGGCGCCTGGCCTATCAGGACCGCGACCGCTTCGTCGGCGACCAGGACCAGGTCCATGTGCCGGTGCGACAACTTCTGTCCGGCGCCTATGCCGACCGGCTGCGCGCCGAGATCCACTGCGATCGCGCCATGACGCATCTGCCGCGCCTGGAACTGCCGGGTAGCGACACGGTCTATATCTCGATCGTCGACCGCGACCGCAACGCGGTTTCCTTCATCAACTCGACCTATTATTCCTTCGGCAGCGGCGTCGTCGGCCCGAAGAGCGGCGTCGTGCTGCAGAATCGCGGCTCGAGCTTCCGCCTCGACCCGGCGCATCCCAACGCGATCGCGCCCGGCAAGCGGCCGATGCACACGATCATGCCTGGCATGGCGACGAAAAACGGCCGCGTGGTGATGCCGTTCGGCGTCATGGGCGGCGGCTACCAGCCTTTCGGCCATGTCCATGTTTTGACCAACATGATCGACTTCGGCATGGATCCGCAGCAGGCGCTGGATGCGCCGCGTGTGTTCTACAATGACGATACCGTGGAGGCCGAGCGCAACGTTCCCGATGAGGCGATCGAAGGCCTGCGCAAGCGCGGCCATCGCACCGTGGAACCGCAACAGCCGCTTGGGGGCGGCCAGGCGGTGCTGATCGACTGGGAAAAGGGCACGCTGACCGGTGCCTCCGATCCGCGCAAGGACGGGATGGCGCTGGGATATTGATGGATGGGCGGACCGGGAATGAGGGCGATTGGCTTACGAGCGTGGGCGCCGCCCCTCACCTGTCTGCCAGCATCCTCTCCCCGTATTGTGACGGGGAGAGGGGCGCTGTCGCAAATGATTTCGCCAATCGCCGGCGTCCCGGAGAAAGTGCCGAGGTTGCGGTCAGCCCTTTCTCCCCGTCACCATACGAGGAGAAATGCCCGGCAGGGCAATGAGGGGCGGCGCCAACATTCCCAAGGCTTTCTAGAAGCAGCCGTTTGAAACATAGTCGGTGACCATGAGCACGAATTCAAAAGACCTTTCCCGCCGTCTCGCCGCCGGCGCAGACGACGCGCCGGCGATCCTGGCGCCGGACCGGCCCACCCTCACCCATGGCGGGCTGCGCGACCTGATCGGCGCCACGGCAAAACAACTGCACGCGCTCGGCATCGGCCGGGGCGACCGGGTGGCGATCGTGCTGCCGAACGGGCCGGAGATGGCGACCGCCTTCGTCGCGGTGGCGGCCACTGCCTCGACGGCGCCGCTCAATCCCGCCTACCGGGCGGACGAACTCGATTTCTACCTCACCGACATCGGCGCGAAGGCTATCCTTGTCGCGGAGAACGAGAACGGACCGGCTGTGGCGGTGGCCGAGCGGCTCGGCATCGGCGTGCTGCGGCTCATCGTTTCGCCGGACATGCCTGCGGGCGGTTTCACCATCGAGGGCGCGGCGGTCGGTCCGCAAGCGGCGCCCGACATGGCGCACGACGACGACATCGCGCTGCTGCTGCACACGTCGGGCACGACATCGCGTCCAAAACTGGTGCCGCTCAGCCATGCCAACATCGCGGCCTCCGCCCACCATATCGGCACCACGCTCGGCCTGGGCGCCGATGACCGCTGCCTCAACATCATGCCGCTGTTCCACATCCACGGGCTGATCGCGGCGGTGCTGTCGTCGCTAGCGGCCGGCGGCAGCATCTACTGCACGCCGGGCTTCAACGCTTTGCGCTTCTTTCAGTGGCTGAGCGATGCGAATCCAAGCTGGTACACGGCGGTGCCGACCATGCACCAGGCGATCCTGCCGCGGGCGGCGCGCAATGCCGAAGTGCTGGCGGCGGCACGCCTGCGCTTCATCCGCTCGTCCTCGGCGTCGCTGCCGGCGCAAGTGATGGTGGAACTGGAAGCGACCTTCGGCTGCCCGGTGATCGAATCCTACGGGATGACCGAGGCGGCACACCAGATGGCGTCGAATCGGCTGCCGCCGGGGCTGCGCAAGCCGGGCAGCGTCGGTGCCGCCGGCGGACCCGAAGTCGCCGTCATGGCACTGGATGGCCGGCTGATGCAGGCCGGCGAGACCGGCGAAATCGTCATTCGCGGACCCAATGTCACTGCAGGCTACGAGAAAAACCCGGATGCCAAAGCCACGGCCTTCGCGCATGGCTGGTTCCACACCGGCGACCAGGGCGTGCTCGACGAGGACGGGTATCTCCGCGTCACCGGCCGGCTGAAGGAGATCATCAACCGCGGCGGCGAAAAGATCTCGCCGCTCGAGGTCGACGACGTGTTGATGGACCATCCGGCGGTGGCGCAGGTCGTCACCTTCGCCATGCCGCATGACAAGCTTGGCGAGGAGGTGGCGGCGGCCGTGGTGCTGCGCGAAGGCATGAGCGCCACCGAGAGCGACATCCGCGCTCACGCCGCGAAGCGGCTCGCCGACTTCAAGGTGCCGCGCAAGGTGCTGATCCTGGACGAGATCCCCAAGGGGGCGACCGGCAAGCTGCAGCGCATCGGGCTGGCCGCCAAGCTCGGGCTATGACGATGAGGATCACCATTTTCGGAGCCGGCGCCATCGGCGGGTATCTCGCCGCCAAGCTGGCGATCGCCGGCCGCACCGAGCTTTCGATCGTCGCGCGCGGCGCGCATCTGGAGGCGATCCAGGCCAACGGCCTGCGCCTGATCGAGGACGGCGCGGAATCGATGGCTCCCGTCCGGGCCGCCGCCAAGGCAGAGGAACTTGGCGTGCAGGACACTGTCGTGCTGGCGCTGAAGGCGCATTCGCTGACCCCGGCGCTGGACCAGATCGCGCCACTGCTCGGGGACCACACATCCGTCGTCACCATGCAGAACGGCGTGCCCTGGTGGTACTTTCATGGGCTAAGTGGACCGCTCGAAGGCACAAGGCTGAGCGCTGTCGATCCCGGCGGCGCGATCTGGCAGCGGATCGGGCCGCAGCGCGTCATCGGCTCGGTTGTCTACCCCGCCGTCGAGGTCGACGCGCCCGGCCTCATCCGCCATGTCGAGGGCAAGCGCTTCTCGCTCGGCGAGCCCTCGGGCGAACGCAGCGCGCGGGTGACGCGACTGGCCGAGGAGATGGTCAAGGCCGGCCTTCAGGCGCCGGTGCGCGACGATATCCGCAGCGAGATCTGGGTAAAATTGTGGGGCAACCTCTCCTTCAACCCGATTTCGGCGCTGACCGGCTCCACGCTTGCCGCAATCGTCGTCGACGAAGGCACCCGCGTGCTTGCCCGCGCCATGATGCTGGAAGCGCAGGCGATCGGCGAAAGCCTCGGCGTGCGCTTTCCGATCGGGGTCGACCGCCGCATCAAGGGCGCCGGCGATGTCGGCGAGCACAAGACCTCGATGCTGCAGGACCTGGAACGCGGCCGGCCGATGGAAATCGACGCGCTGGTGAGCGCGGTGCAGGAACTCGGCCGGCTGACGGACAAGCCGACGCCGACCATAGATGCGGTGCTGGCGCTGGTGCGGCGGCTGGCGGTGGAGCGCGGATGTTACGGGTGATTGGGGCACAACTGGCCAAACCTTGACGCGTTCGCGGCCTGCCCAACATATCGTGGGCCGCCCTTGTTGCCGATCCGGGAGGGCGTGCCGAAACAGATATGCCCTGACCCCGTATCCAGCCTTTGGTATCAAGGAACCGCCTCCATGCTCCGATATATCTGCCTCCTCGGAATTTTGGCCATGACAACGGCTCACGGCCTACAACAGGCTGATACAGCGCGAACATGGCCCTGAACGTGCCCGGTTGCAACGCGAGCAGCGCGCCTGGCTGAAGCATCATCTGCGGGAAACGCACCGTCTTGCCGCCGATCCCAACAACGGTTCGGCGGCCTTCCTGGACTCTCAAGGGTTTGAACTGGACGATTTGAGCGCACGCACGGCCGAACTTGAAAAACGTGTCCAGCAAAATCCCTAATTGGCTCCTCCTGCCGGCGCTGGTGCCGCGGCCGTGCGAGCCAATCGATCGTGGCCGGTCGATCTGGCGTTGACCTTGCCCGGGATGTGCCTTTCGCGCAGTTCCCGGCCAATCGGGATGGCCGCGCCGGTCATCTTTTCCTTAGCCAATGGTCCCAGGAGTATTGACTCGACCACCGGAGTCGCAACGCTTAGATTGCGTACGGATCACTAGCCTTCCAAGGGGGAAGCCAACTGAGATATCAGGGTGGCTTTGGCAATGAACAGGTCGATAACTGCCATTACTGTGACGCATAACAGCGCGCATACCGTGCGGGGCGCGCTCGCTCGCCTGCCGCCAGGGGTGGATATCGTATGCGTCGACAATGCAAGTACCGACGATCTTTCCACCGCGCTGTCGGGTCTTGCCGTTCATCGTATCGACAATCCCGTAAATCTCGGCTTCGGGCGCGCCTGCAACATCGGGGCGGCGGCGGCGACGGGGGAGTATCTGCTGTTCATCAACCCCGACGTGCGTCTTGGGACGGACGCCGTCGATGCGCTCCTGCAGGCGGCTGAACGCTATCCAAATTGCGGCGTCTTCGTGCCGCGCACCAACACGGTGGATGGCCGGCTTTGGTTTCGCGAGGAGAACGAGATCGATCGCCTTTCCGGCATGTCGCTGCCCACACGTATCCGTCAGGTCTGGGGAGATTGTTGCGTCCGCTTCGTCAATGGCGGCGTGTTCATGATCAAACGAACGCTTTTCCTCGATACGGGCGGGTTTGATGAAGATATTTTCCTGTATTTCGAAGATGACGACCTTTCATATCGTCTGCTGCAGCGTGACGAGCCCATGATCCTTGTCGGTGGCGCGCATGCTGTCCACGACATTGGCACGTCGGTTGCGCAATCAACCCGTTCACGTATTTTCCGGTATCGCTCCAAGATGCGATCGGAGATCCACTTGCGCAAGAAATACGGCATCGCCTATAGCCCGTTCATGGACATACTCCGTTACTCGACGAAAATAGGCTTCTATTGCCTGACGCTTAATCGAAACAGGTTGATCAATTCCCTGGGCCGACTGATCGGTGTATTCGACAGCATCCTTGACCGATCGCGCGCGAATCGGAACAGCGGCTATGTCGCCTGACACTGCCGACACGATGGTTGCCTTATCTGATGTCGTGCCCCGCGAACCGCGTAAAGACGACGGCGTCGACCCAAGCAGTGCCGCGAGCATAATCCACATCCGCGCACCGGGGCGCTACATCGTCGAGCTTTGGCCGACAGAGAGGCGGATGCCGTTTGTCCGGCTCGATGTTCGCCGCCCAGGACATGCGGACAGGATCGTCTATGTGCCGGTCACCACGCGGACGTCCTATCTGCTCAAAAGCAGCGAAGGCGACCTCGTGCTGCAATTTGATAGAGGCGACGTCGTTGCCGTGCGTGTTCGGCCCCTAAGCGTCGGGGATATTGGCGCGCTGCTGAGTCGGCGCCGTCGCCACAAGCGATTTCAGCTGCCGCTTGGCCGAGGCGCCGTCTTGCAGCCTCTCTTGCACATCGCAGGGCCGGAAGGGCGTGAATTGGCCCGCGCCCTCGGCAGTCTTGCCGGTTGGGGCTTTGGCACAGCGAGCGACAATCTGCAGAAGACCCTGTCGCGGCACTATAATGGCCCGTTGGCCGAGGCCCCCGAACGCCGGCACACCGTCGAGCCGAAGCTGGCCGTCGCGCTGCACCTGCATTACTCCGATCTCTGGCCGGAGTTCGAGGCGCTGCTTGAGGCGACCGGTCGTCAATTCCAGCTTTTTCTCACGCTGACCCGGCCTGACGCGGCGCTCGCGCAACGCGTTCAGGCAAGATTTCCGGGCGCCGAGATCACGGTTTACGAAAATCGTGGCCGCGACGTCGGCCCCTTCATTCAACTGCTTCGCGAAGGAAAGTTCGATCCCTTCGATCTCATCTGCAAGCTGCATGGCAAGAAGTCGGGGCAGAGCGGGCCGCGCATGGTTCTCGGTGAGATCTGGCGCCAGGCGAGTGCATTCGACCTGATCGGATCGCGCGGCATGGTCGACCGCATCATCGCCGAGTTCGAGCGTTCTCCCGACACCCAGATGATTGGATCCAGGCGTTTTCGGCTGCCCAATGAATGGAAGGCCGAGAAGGCTGCGTGGGCCGAGAACAGGGCGATGGTCCTAAGTCTGCTGGAGACGATGGGGATTTCCTCCAGCTCCCGTCTCGATTTCTTTGCCGGGACGATGTTCTGGGTCCGGCGCGGCGCGCTGGAACCTCTGCGACGGCTCGATCTGCCTTTGGCAGCCTTTCCCGAAGAGGCAGGCCAACAAGACGGCACATTGCAGCATGCCCTCGAGCGTGTCCTTGGAATGATCTGCACAAAGATCGGCGTTGCCTCGGATGGTGACATGACGACGGATTCCCGCGAGGCAGACCCGATTGGATAGATTCGAATTTTTGATCTTTGTAAGATCGCTCACCAGCAGAAGCCGATGGAAGAGATTTCGCCTCTGGCAACGAATTCGGGCCAGCGGCCTGTTCGACGTGTCGTGGTATCTGGTTCAAAATCCGGATGTAGCCAGGAGCGGGAAAGATCCGATCCTGCATTACATCAGGTACGGCGTCTCGGAGTCCCGAAACCCGAGTCCGACCTTCGACAATGAATACTATCTGATGAAAAATCCCGACGTGGCTGCCGCGTCGATGAATCCGTTGGATCACTACATTCGTTTCGGCAAGAGCGAGGGGCGCAGCCCCCGGCGTGCTCCGGGCTCAAATGCCGGCGCCATCCAGAGACCCGACACCTACGTGCCGCGATCCGGCGAGAGGCGACCCGCCGCATTAAAGGCGCGCCTCATAGCCTTCTACCTACCACAGTTTCACCCGATTCCTGAAAATGACGCCTTTTGGGGAAAGGGTTTCACGGAATGGACGAATGTGACACGCGCCACGCCGCAGTTCGATGGTCATTATCAGCCGAAGCTGCCCGCGGACCTCGGCTTCTACGACCTGAGGGTGAAGGACATCCAGAAGGAACAGATCGAGATTGCCCTTCAGTACGGTGTCTCGGGGTTCTGTTTTCACTTCTACTGGTTCAACGGCAAGCGCGTCCTCGAGATGCCGCTCAAACAATTTATCGAAAATGATGCGCACGAACTGGGCTTCTGCATCAATTGGGCAAATGAACCCTGGAGCCGCCGTTGGGACGGGCGCGAACAGGAGGTGCTGATTGCGCAATCGCATTCACCCGAGGACGACCTGGCCTTCATCGAATATGTATCCCGCTATTTTCGCGACCGGCGATACATCCGCATCGGCGGCAAGCCACTCCTGATGATTTACCGGCCCGGATTGTTTCCGTCAGCCGCCGAAACAGCACAACGCTGGAGAGCCTATTGCCGGGAAGCCGGCATCGGCGAGATCTTTCTTGCCTATCCGCAGTCGTTCGACAAGGACGATCCCGCCGAATTCGGATTCGACGCCGCCGTCGAATTTCCACCGAATCTTGGGAAGTTTCGCGAGATCAGCGGCAGAATTCCAACGCTCAAAAGCGGCTTCCGGGGAAAGATCTTCGACTGGACGGAGCTCCTCAATCGCAGCCGCGCCTACCCGCAGGTTCCCTATACGCTGTTTCGCGGACTTTGCCCTTCCTGGGACAACACCGCACGGAGGATGGAGGCAGCCCATATTCTGACGAACGCATCGCCGTCCCGCTACGCAGAATGGCTCGCCAACGCGGTCGCCGACACGTGCGATCGTTTCGCCGATTTCGACAGCCGCCTGATCTTCGTCAATGCCTGGAACGAGTGGGCGGAGGGAGCCTATCTCGAGCCTGACGACCGCTATGGCTACGCCTATTTGCAGGAGACGCGGAACGTCCTGTCGGCTCCGTCAGCGGCCGGCAAATTCCCCAGGGATGCGTCCTGGCGCGTTTTGTTCGTTTCGCACGATGCGGCTCTCGGTGGGGCGCAGGCTTCGCTGATCGACATCGTCCAATGGCTGCAATCGCACACGGAGCTGGAGATCAAGGTGCTGTGCCTGGCAGGCGGTGAACGGCTCGAACAGTTTCGACGCATCGTCGACACCGCCCTTCTGGACGATCTGGTTTCGCCAACCGAGACGAGCGCCACGAAGCTCGCCCGCATCGCCGATTGGTATGGTGGCAGACCGGACCTCATCTATTGCAACAGCCTGGCCACCGGCCGTGTGCATGCGCTGCTTGGTGAACTGGACATTCCTATCCTGACGCATGCCAGGGAATTGGCAACGAGCGTCGCCCGATACGCCAAGGACGACATGGAGGATGTGGTTTCCCACACGCAGAGATTCGTTGCGTGTTCGCCAAGTGTCCGGGACTATCTGGTGGCCGAGCACAAGGTCGAAACGAACGCCATCGACGTCATTCCAAGCGCGGTTCCGCAGCCCGGCGCCGATCCCGGTCAGACGGAAATCCAGCGTCTTGAATATCGCCGGCTGGCCGGCTGGCCCATGGACAAGACGATCGTCCTGGGATCGGGCCTCGCAATGCCATTCCGCAAGGGTGCGGACCTGTTTATCGAGGTGGCCCGAATTCTTCGGGCCCGTGGGGTCGAGGACTATCATTTCTACTGGCTCGGCTCGTTTCCAGAGCGGGAACGGGATGAGGCTCTCGGCACCTGGTCGCAGCACCTCGACAGGATGCGAGCGGACGGGTTGGACGAAAAGGTTACATTTCTGGGCGATGTCGACGATGTGAGCGGCTATCTTCGGGCTGCCGATCTGTTTCTTCTGACATCCCGCGAAGAGCCGTTCGGCCGCGTCATGCTGGAGGCGGCATTCGCCGACTTGCCGGTGATCTGCTTCGCCGGCAGCGGCGGGGCGCCGGATTTCGTCGAGGACGATGCCGGCATCATCGTCGAACGGGCCGATCCTGCTGCCATGGCCGATGCGACGCTGAAACTGATCCGGAACCAGCCGTTGCGGATGCAACTCGGCAGGCAGGCGGGCGCCAAGGCGCGGTGGCATTTTACCACCGAACGGGTCTTTCCGCGCCTGCTATCGACCATGCGGAAGGTTGCAGGCCAGCCGCCCGCGGTCTCGATCATCGTGCCGACCTAAAATTACCGGCCGCTATCTGTCCGCAGCGACGTGGCGGCCGTTGCCGACATCCTGGAGCGCCGGTTTCAGCGGCGCCTCGCCGATCCTGCGGGTGGCGCTCGGGATTTCCTGGTCGAGGCGGGCGACGCGGCTCCTGCGCCGCGCTGGATCGGGGACCGGCCCGGCTTCAATCAAGCGAAATATGGGCCGACAGACAGATGCCCTCTCCCCGTCTCGCCGATCGGCGGCAGTTCGCCCTCGGTGAGGTTGCACGAAATGACAGGGCAAGATTCCGGACGGAAGGCGGTATCCTCATCGCCCAAATCGCGATAGGCGGCGAGGAAGGCGTAGGAGGAGGTGCCGATCAGGTTGTCCAGGATTAAGTTCGGCCGCGTCGGCCGAATTTCCCCGATCAGGCGCGACACGTCGGTCTCGCCGATGCGCATAGCGTTGGCCCAGCACCTTGCCGCCGGCGTCCGCGATCAGGTCGCGCGCGACGCGGTTCATCTCCCAGATATAGTTCGAGCCGAGCAGAAAGCCGTTGGCGCCGAAGCGCGGCGTGACATGCCCCATCAGCGGCACCAGATGCTGGTTGGAACGAGCGTGCATGTAGACGACATGCTCGTTGGCCTCGAAGCCCTCACAGGGGCAGGCGTACCAGAGCATGCCGCCTGCCTTCTCCAGCACGGGGATCGTCTCCTTGCGGCTCCAAGAGGTGACGCAGCCGACGACATGGCGCGCGCTGCTGGTCTTGAAGACGTCCTCGCACAGCGTCGCGTAGCGGTCGGCATTGCTTTGCGGATCGCGCTCGACCGGCACCAGCTCGATGCTCGAGCCGCGGTCGGCATTGGTGTCGGCGATCGCCCGCATGGCATCCAAGCGGGCTCGATGCGCCGTCTCAAACAGGACCCCAGAAATGAAAATGCCCCGCAGCCAGCGCCGCAAGGGCGAGGAATACGAGGCATTCTTGCCGCCCGGCGATCAGAGCCGGTATTTGGCCTTAGCGTATTCGGTCCGGCGGGTCAGTCAAGCCCTCAACGGCATCCGCGTCGAACACCAAAGGCCGGCCATCGCCGTTTCCCGCGAAATCCGCTGCCGCTATTTGGCCGCCGGCCTGTGTTGGCGGGCATAGGCCACGCAGGCATCCACCGTGCTGACACAAAGCGCGTCGCGCCTGTTCGGCAGATTGTTGTCGCCGGCGTAGGCAACTTCGGCGACGCGGCCGCCGACCATGCGGACTTGCGTGTCGCAGTAGCCGCCGGGAGCGACATTGAGAGAGCCACCGAGCGCCGGGACCGGCCCCACCGACAGGGTCGGGACGACGATGCTGAGATTGCCGCGCTGAACGACGCGCTTATAGGTCCAGATCTGGCCTGATCCGCCAGCGTCCGCGGTGGCGGTTGGAAACCCCGCGCACATTCGAACGTCGGCCTCGCTGAGGCCGACCATCTCCTTGCGAGCCGCCGCCGCCGTGGGATCAACCTTGGCGATGCGCGACGTGTCGTCGGGAACGACGCAGGAAGACTGGACGACGACGATGAGGCCAGAAAGGGCAAGCTTTCGAATACAGGAAAATGTCATACCGATTGTTGAGATTGGGTGGCGCCCGGCCGCCCTCTCTACGTAGGCACGCAGGTCGCCGGATCAACCCGCACACCTTCACGAAAAGGTGGCCATGGCTGCTCGGGGAAGAATGCTGGCCTCAATCAGTCAGCGTAAGGATCAATGCTCCTGCAATTGCTTCCTGCGCCACGCCGCCGGCGCCTCGCCGGTACGCCCGCGGAAGAAACGCGAGAAATAGGCGGGGTCGTCGAAGCCGATCTCGTAGGCGATGTCCTCGACCGTGCGCACGGTGAACAGCAGCAGCCGCTTGGCTTCCAGCAGCCGCCGCTCGCTGACGACGCGTTTGACGCCGGTGCCTAGAACCGCATGGGCAGCCTTGTCGAGGAGATGCGGTGTGGTGGCCAGCATCTCGACGTAGCGGTCGACCGGCCAGTTGTCGCGGAAATGCGCATCGACAAGCCGGCGCAGGCCAAGTGCCAACGACGCATCGGAAGATGGTGCTGTGCCGACAGTCGCCGGCGCGAGACGTGCGATGTGGGAGAGCGCGACGGCGATCAGCGACGGCAGGATCTTGTCGTTGCCGGCCCGCGCCTCGACATATTCGGCGCCGATCATCTCCAGCACCGCAGCCAGCCTCTGCCATGCGGCGTGGTGCGGCAGGCCATTGGCAAAGACCGGCCTGTCCAGCGGCAACAGGCTGTGACCGGCAAGGGCGGCGAGCGCATCGTCGGCGACGGAGACGACGATGGCGTCGGTGCCGGGGCCGATCGAGAAGCCATGCACGACATTGCTCGGCACGAAGCTGACGGCAGGCGCCGAAAAGTCCCAGGATTGGTCCTCGATACGGTAGGTGCCGGAGCCGCTGGTCCAGTAGGTCATCTGGCCCATCTGCGGGTGCTTGTGCGCGGCGACCTGGCCGAGGTGGATATTGCTGCGTGCAAGCACAGTCTCGACATGCAGGAAGCCGACATCGAGCGGCCGCACCGGCTCGCCATAGACGAAGAAATCGGGGATCGAGCTCTGGCTCATGGTGCCGGAAAAAGTCCAATCGGTTTTGCCGTTCCGTCCATAACCGATCCTCAGGCCGGGCGCTAGGATCGGCTTCACCAGTGGAGGAACATCATGCGGTCAGAAGATTTTCGTGCCGACAAAGCGCGCCCGTTCACCGGCGCGGAATATCTGGAGAGCCTGCGCGACGGCCGCGAGGTCTACATCAACGGCGAACGCGTCACCGACGTCACCACGCACCCGGCGATGCGCAATTCGGCCCGCTCGCTGGCGCGGCTCTACGATGCGCTGCATGACGGCAAGCGGCGCGACACGCTGACCTCCCCAACCGACACCGGATCGGGCGGCTACACGCATAAATATTTCCGCGTCGCCAAATCTTCGGGCGAACTCGCTGCACAGCAGACGGCGATCGCCGAGTGGTCGCGCATGTCCTATGGCTGGATGGGGCGCACGCCCGACTACAAGGCGGCGCTGATGAACACACTCGGCGCCAATGCCGACTGGTACGGGCCGTTCAAGGACAATGCGCTTTCCTGGCACAGCAGAGCGCAGGAAGCCGTGCTGTTCATGAACCACGCTATCGTCAACCCGCCGATCGACCGCCACAAGCCGGCCGAACAGGTGAAGGATGTCTTCGTCCACATCACCAGGGAGACCGATGCCGGCATCTATGTCTCCGGCGCCAAGGTGGTGGCGACGTCGTCGGCGCTGACCCACTACAATTTCCTGGCGCAGGGCTCGGCGACGGTCACCGAGGATCCGTCGCTGTCGGTGATGTTCATCGTGCCGATGAACGCGCCGGGGATAAAGATGTTCTGCCGCGTCTCCTACGAGCAGACGGCCAACACGGTGGCGGCGCCGTTCGACTATCCGCTGTCGTCGCGTTTCGACGAGAACGACGCCATCCTGGTGCTCGACAATGTCTTCATCCCCTGGGAGGACGTGCTGGTGCTGCGTGATGCGCAGAAGATCCTGTCGTTCCATCCGGCGTCGGGCTTCATGCATGGCTATTGTTTCCAGGGCTGCACGCGCTTCGCCGTCAAGCTCGACTTCCTCGCCGGACTGCTCGCCAAGGCGCTGCGCGCCACCGGCGGCGATGCCTTTCGCGGCAACCAGGCCGCACTTGGCGAGGTGATCGCGCTCAGGCACATGTTCTGGAGTTTTTCCAACGCCATGGCCTACAATCCGATCGCGTGGGCGAACGGCGCGGTGCTGCCCAATCTCGACGCCGCCCTCGCCTACCGCACCTTCATGTCGGAAGCCTATCCGCGCGTTATCGACACGGTGCGCCGGGTGATCGCGTCGGGGCTGATCTACCTGCCGTCATCGGTGCGCGACTTCAACAATCCTCAGATCGACAAGTACCTGGCGCAGTATGTGCGCGGCTCCAACGACATGGGCCATGTCGAGCGCATCAAGATCATGAAGCTTTTGTGGGACGCGACCGGCACCGAGTTCGGCGGCCGCCACGCGCTCTATGAACTGAACTATGCCGGCGCGCCGGAAGAGGTGCGGCTGCAGGTGCTGAAGGGCGCCGAACGCGGCGGCCGGCTGAAGGCGATGGAGGAACTGGTCGATACCTGCATGGCCGACTATGACGAGAACGGCTGGACTGATGACACCTGGCTGCCGCCGCTGGCTTCTACGGTCGGGTGATCTTCGATGGCCACGCAGATCTCGAAAACCGATTTCCGCGACGCCATGGCAAGGGTCTGCGCGCCGGTCAACATCGTCACGACCGATGGTCCGGCCGGCCGCGGCGGTTTCACCGCCACCGCCATGTGCAGCGTTTCAGACGAGCCGCCGACGCTGCTGGTCTGCATGAACGGGCGTTCGACGCAGGCTGCCATGTTCCTCGCCAACCGGCGGTTCTGCGTCAACGTGCTGACGCATGACCACATGCATCTGGCGGGAAAGTTCGCCGGCGCGACCAGGGACATGGAAGCCCGCTACTCGGCGGCGCGCTGGCAGACGCTGACCTCGGGCACGCCGGCACTCTCGGACGCGATCGTCAATTTCGATTGCGAGATCGAGGACGTGCATATCGTCGGCACGCATAATGTCATGATCGGCCGCGTCATCGACGTGCGCCGCGGCAGCGGCGGTTCGGCCTTGCTCTATGTCGACCGCAACTACACGCAGCCGACACGGCTCGGCAGCTTTGGCGGATGAGTCGGGGCGAACGGCGCGGGACGGAGAGCGCTCAGCTCTCGCCGTCGATCAGCGTCTCCAGCAGGTCGAGCAGCTGCTCCAGCCGCTCATGGCCGAAACGCCGCTCGATGTCGTCGTAGATGACGCGGCGTTCGGGGGACAGGGCGTCGATCAGGGCGGAGCCGGCCGGGGCTATGGTCAGCACGACACGGCGGCCATCGCCTTCGGCCTTGTTGCGGGTGATGAATCTTCGGCCCTCGAGCGCCTTGATGATGCGGGTCAGGCTGGGCGGCAGCACCGAGGCGCGATCGGCGAGCTCGGTCGCCTCGACCGGGCCGGCCTCGCTCAGCACGCGCAACACGCGCCATTGCTGCTCGGTCACGTCATGCGCAGCGAGCATCGGACGAAACCGCGCCATGACCGCTTCGCGGGCATGAAGGAGCGCCATTGGCAAGGAGCGGCGGGTGTTCTCGGGCAGCAAGTGAAATTCTCTCCAGCACAGGCTTGCAATCGGCTTTGCCCGGCAGCGCTGGCCGTCCGAGCCCGTCATCCCGTATCGTCGCCTCAGGCCGGATGCAAGACTTGACTTCGGCGACACCGCATGTAATTAACGCGTTAACTACAATAAGGCAATGTTCCAGGGAACCAGACGCGGTGCCTCACTTCTCCATCGAGTATTCAGCCAATCTCGATGCCAAGGTCGACATGGACGAATTGTGCGCGCTGGTGCTGCGCACCGTGCTCGACACCGGGCTGTTCGAGACCGGCGCGGTGCGGGTGCGGGCCTTTCGCGCCGAGGCCTATGCCATTGCCGACAATCTGCCGGAAAACGCCTTTCTCGACATGTCGTTTCGCGTCGGTACCGGCCGTAGCGCCGAGGACAAGAAACGCACCGGTGAGGCCGTCTTCAAGGCGGTGGGCGAATATCTGGCGCCGCTGTTCGAGACCCCGCATTTCGCCCTGTCCCTGGAGATCCGGGAAATCGACCCGGCGCTGAGCTGGAAGAAGAATGCAATCCACCCGCGGCTGCGCGGCAAGTGACGGAAGACTGACATGTCCGACCTCGAAGGCAATCTGAAAAAGGCCGAGGCCTATCTGGCGCGTTTCAAGAGCGACGGCGTACTGAACCAGATCGGCGGCGAGGCGGTGCCGGCCGCTGACGGTTCGACCTTCGAGACATTGTCGCCTGTCGACCTGAAGCCGCTGGCCAGCGTCGCGCGTGGCGGCGCCGCCGACATCGATCGCGCAGCCAAGGCGGCGAAGGCGGCGTTCCCGGCCTGGGCGGCCATGCCTGGGGAGGCGCGCAAGAAGCTGCTGCACAAAATTGCCGACGCGATCGAGGCGCGCGCCGAGGAGATCGCCTTCGTCGAGTGCATGGACACCGGCCAGGCACTGAAATTCATGGCCAAGGCGGCATTGCGCGGTGCGGAGAATTTCCGTTTCTTCGCCGACCGCGCGCCGGAAGCGCGCGACGGCGAGACGCTGCGCACGTCTGGCCAGATCAATATGACCACGCGGGTACCGATCGGCCCGGTCGGCATCATCACGCCGTGGAACACGCCGTTCATGCTGTCGACCTGGAAGATCGCGCCGGCGCTGGCGGCAGGCTGCACCGTGGTTCATAAGCCGGCTGAATTCTCGCCACTGACGGCGCGCCTGCTGGTCGAGATCGCCGAGGAAGCCGGCCTGCCGAAGGGAGTGTGGAACCTCGTCAACGGGCTTGGCGAACATGCCGGCAAGGCGCTGACCGAGCACCCCGACATCAAGGCGATCGGCTTTGTCGGCGAAAGCCGCACCGGGTCGATGATCATGAAGCAGGGCGCCGACACGCTGAAGCGGGTGCATTTCGAGCTTGGCGGCAAGAACCCGGTGATCGTTTTCGCCGACGCCGACCTTGAACGCGCCGCGGATGCGGCGGTGTTCATGATCTACTCGCTCAACGGCGAACGTTGCACCTCGTCCTCGCGCTTGCTGGTCGAGACCTTGGTCTACGACCAGTTCACCGATCTGGTGGCGGAGAAGGCCAAGCGCATCAGAATAGGCCATCCGCTCGACCCCCAGACCGTGGTCGGGCCGCTGATCCATCCGGTGCATGAAGAGAAGGTGCTGTCCTATATCGAGATCGGCAAATCGGAGGGCGCGGTGGTCGCCGCCGGCGGCGGCAAGTTCGCCGGTCCGGGCGGCGGCTGCTATGTCAGCCCGACGCTGTTCACCGGCGCCACCAACCGGATGCGCATAGCCCAGGAAGAGATTTTCGGGCCAGTGCTGACGGCAATTGCCTTCAAGGACGAGTCGGAGGCATTGGCGCTGGCCAACGACACGCAATACGGCCTGACCGGCTATCTCTGGACCTCGGACGTGACCCGCGCCTTCCGCTTCACCGACGCGCTCGATGCCGGCATGATCTGGGTCAATTCGGAGAATGTGCGGCATCTGCCGACGCCTTTCGGCGGCGTCAAGAATTCCGGAATCGGCCGCGACGGCGGCGACCATTCCTTCGACTTCTACATGGAGACGAAGAACATCGCCTTCGCCACGACAGCGCACGCGATCCAGAAACTCGGCGGCTGACCGGAGGAGATCAGAATGCCCTTGCCCAAGCCCAACCTCTATCCGGCCTTCAACATCGTGCGCCTCAGCCATGTCGAGCTGGCGGTGACCGACCTCGCCAGATCGCGCGCCTTCTATGTCGACACGCTTGGCCTGCAGGTCACCGACGAGACATCGGGCGCCATCTACCTCAGAGCCATGGAGGAACGCGGCCATCACTGCATCGTGCTGCGCAAGGCGACGACGCCGGAAGCGCGCGACCTCGGCTTCAAGGTGTTTTCGGACGAGGATCTCGACAAGGCTGCGCACTTCTTCAAGGGTAAGGGCCTGCCGGTGGACTGGGTCGAGCGGCCCTACCAGGCGCGCACCTTCCGCACGCGCGATCCGCACGGCATTCCGCTGGAATTCTATGCCGAGATGGCGAGGCTGCCGCCGATCCACCAGAAATACGCGCTCTACAGGGGCGTGAAGCCGCTGCGCATCGACCACTTCAACTGCTTCTCGCCCAATGTCGACGAGTCCGTCGCCTTCTACAACGAGCTCGGTTTTCGCGTGACCGAATACACCGAGGATGCCTCGAGCGGAAAACTGTGGGCGGCCTGGACGCACCGCAAGGGCGGCGTTCACGACATCGCCTTCACCAACGGCGTCGGGCCGCGCCTGCATCACGTCGCCTTCTGGGTGCCGACGCCGCTCAACATCATCGACCTGCTCGATCTGATGGCGACGACGGGCTATCTGCCGAACATCGAGCGCGGCCCCGGCCGGCACGGCATTTCCAACGCCTTCTTCCTCTATGTCAGAGACCCCGACAACCACCGCATCGAGATCTACTGCTCGGACTACCAGACGGTCGATCCGGACCTCGAGCCGATCAAATGGGACCTCAAGGACCCGCAGCGCCAGACGCTGTGGGGCGCGCCGGCGCCGAAAAGCTGGTTCGAGGAAGGCAGCAGCTTCGCCGGTGCCACGGCGCGGCAGCCGGACCTGACGGCTTCGCCGATCGTGGCACCATAGTGGGTTTTGAGTTGATGTCAGCGTTCCTTGTCGCCCCCCGCTGTCCTGCTGGACATCTCCCCCTCAAGGGGGGAGATTGGCTGGCCTTGCGGCCGGCGCGTTTCCTGCGACGTTGGAAATTGGCGAGAGCAGAGACAATGTCCAATCTCCCCCCAAGAGGGGGAGATGTCCGGCAGGACAGAGGGGGGCGCCGTAGGGCTCCGACCTCGCCGATATTCAGCATCACCATCGGCGGAGCCGCACCATGAGTCCCGCACGGCTCGCCACCTTCACCGTCAACGGCAAGACGCGCTATGGCGCGATCACCGGCAAAGGCGCCGTCGACCTTTCGGCGCGCCACGAGGAATGGCCGACGCTGCGCGAAGTGATCGAAGCCAACGCGCTCGGCAAACTCGCCGAGGAAGCAGATGCCTTCGACGCTGATTTCGCGGCCGAGGATGTCGTCTATCAAATTCCGATCCCGTCGCCGGAAAAGATCATCTGCGTCGGCGTCAACTATCCGGACCGGAACGAGGAGTACAAGGACGGGCAGGCGGCGCCTTCGAATCCATCGCTGTTCATCCGCTTTCCCCGCTCCTTCGTCGGCCATGGCGCGCCGCTGGTGCGGCCGCCGGAATCGCCGCAGCTCGACTATGAGGGCGAGATCGTCATCGTCATTGGCAAGGGCGGCCGGCGCATCTCCGAGACCGAGGCGCTCGGCCACATCGCCGCACTCTCTTTGTGCAATGAAGGCACCATCCGCGACTGGGTGCGGCACGCCAAGTTCAATGTCACGCAAGGCAAGAATTTCGACCGCACCGGCTCGATCGGCCCGTGGCTGGTGCCATTCACGGACGAGGCGCAGATCGCCGACATTACGCTCTCGACCCGGGTCAATGGCGAGCTGCGCCAGCAGGACCGCACCAGCCGCATGATCTTTTCCTTCCGCAAGATCATCAACTACATCTCGACCTTCACCACGCTGGTGCCGGGCGATATCATCGTCACCGGCACGCCGACCGGCGCCGGCGCCCGCTTCGACCCGCCGGTCTGGCTGAAGCCGGGCGACGTGATCGAGGTCGAGGCCGACGGCATCGGCGTGCTCAGGAACAGCGTTGTCGAAGAGGCAGCTTCATGACCCCGGAGCAAGTGGAAGACGCCGCCAACCGGCTGTTCGAAGCCGAGCGCTCGCGCCGCCAGATCCGGCTGCTCAGCCTCGATTTTCCAGACGCGACCATGGAGGACGCCTATCGCGTCCAGACGGCGCTGGTGACGCGCAAGATCGATGCCGGGCTGAAGCCGAAGGGCTGGAAAATCGGCCTGACCTCCAAGGCGATGCAATACGCGCTGGCCATCGACACGCCGGATTCCGGCGTGCTGTTCGACGACATGTTCTTCAACGACAGCGCGACGGTTCCGGCCGGCCGCTTCATCCAGCCGCGCGTCGAGGCCGAGATCGCCTTCGTGATGAAAGCACCGCTCAAGGGCCCGGGCGTGACCCTCTTCGACGTGCTCAATGCCACCGACTACATCACGCCGGCGCTGGAAATCCTCGACACCCGCATCGAACGCGTCAATGCCGAGACGAAGAAGGCGCGCAGCTTCTTCGACACGATCTCCGACAATGCCGCCAATGCCGGCATCGTCATCGGCGGGCGACCGCAGCGGCCCGATGAAGCCGACATGCGCTGGATCGGCGCCATCGTCTCGCGCAATGCCGAGGTCGAGGAGACCGGGCTCGGCGCCGGCGTGCTCAACCACCCGGCGATGGGCGTAGCCTGGCTGGCCGACCGGCTCGCCCGCTACGGCCTGTCGATCGCGGCCGGCGAGGTGGTGCTGTCGGGTTCGTTCGTGCGTCCGGTCGAGGCACGGCCCGGCGACACGATCGTCGCCGATTTCGGCAGTTCCGGCACGGTCAGCATTCATTTCGCCAAGGGCTGACGGCGCTATCCGTCCCTACTCGCCACGCAAATAGGCGATCACCACATCGGCCGCGATAGTCGACATGCGCAGACCGACCTCCCTGGTGATTTCGCCTTCGACCCGGCTCTGCACCCAGCCAAGGAAGGCGAAGGCCCGCAACGCTGAAAACAGCGGCAGGGCGGCGATGTCGTGCGGCGTCAACGCCCGCTCCTGCCGATAGCCATCGAGCAAGGCGGCTTCAATCAGCGGATAGATCGCCTCCTCGCGGTTCTGGTACAGAGCAACGGCAAGGTCGTACATGTGCCAGCCAAAGCCGCAATCGTCGAAGTCGATGATGCGAACCGCGCCATCATGGATCAGCACATTCTCGCGCACCAGATCGGCATGGATGATGCCGAAGTTGCGAGGGCTGCGTTCATGCTGCGAAAGCGCCTTCACCGCCTTGTCGCGTGCCTGCAAAACAAGCTCGCGGCGCGGACCATCGAGAAAGGGCGAGGTCTCGAAGCGGCCCCAGATCGGGTTCGGCCCGAAGAAGCCGTCGAAATCCCAGGCATGGCGGGCAAAGCCGGCGGGCGGCGCCCAGCTGGCGCTGATATTGTGCATCCGTGCGATGGTTCGGCCGATCGCGGCGAAGACCTGCCTCGCCTGTTCCGGCGTGTAGGCCAGGGGCACGCCCCGCGCGCCGACGGCGCGGCCTTCGAGCCAGCTCAGGCAATCGGCCTGGCGGGACGGCTCTGAGGCGGCCTTCCTGACAAGCACGAACAAATCGCCGGCCGGTGTTGGCACCGGAGACGGCGTGGCGATGCCGGCGGATTGCAGAAAGCTCATCCATAGCAATTCCGAGCGCAGCGCGGCGTCGGTGTGATAGCCGAGCCGATGGATGCGCATGGCGGCCGGCTGGCCGTCCGGCAGAGAGACGCGGAAGACCGCGTTCTCGCGGTATTTCAGCAGTTCCGGCTCGCCGTCGCGGGCACCCCAACGGGCGAGCGCACGGCGCGCAAGCTCGGTGACATCCGCCACCGTCTCAGGCTCGGAACGCACGGAAACCACGCTCACGCCGACACTCCAGCGACGTCGCCAAGCACTTCGTCGAGCGTGCCTATCAAAAGCTCGGCATGGGCGCGGGAGAACGGCATTGGCGGGCGGATCTTGAGCACATTGCCGTGGATTCCGGTCTTGCCCATCAGCACGCCACGGTCGCGCATGGCGTTGATGACGCGCCCGGCGATGTCAGGCGCGGGCTCGCGCGTCTCGCGGTCATGGACCAGTTCGGCGCCGAAGAACAGGCCGGCGCCCCTGACCTCGCCGATGCAGTCATGCCGATCGGCCAGCGGCCGCAGCAGGCCGAGCGCATAGGCGCCGACGTCGCGTGCGTTTGCGACGAGGTTTTCCTGTTCCAGGACATCGAGAACGGCATTGGCCACGGCGCAGGAAACCGGATTGCCGCCAAAGGTGTTGAAATAACGGAAGGCGTTGCGAAACGTCGCCAGGATCTCTGTGGTGGTGACGACAGCGGCGACCGGATGGCCATTGCCCATCGGCTTGCCCATGGTGACGATGTCGGGGATGAAGCCGGCGCGTTGATGACCCCAGAAATGGCTGCCGGTGCGGCCGAAGCCGGGCTGCACCTCATCGGCGATGACCAGCCCGCCGGCCTCACGCACCGCCGCCATGGCATCGTCGAAGAAGCCGCTGGGCAATGTCGGAAAGCCTTCATTGGCAAGCAGCGGGCAGAGGATCATGCCGGACAGGCCGATGCCGTCCTTTGCCAGCGAAGCGATCGCTTCGCGCACCGCACCGCCGAAGGCCTTGCCGTTGGCCATCGCGTCGGGATGGCGAAAACTGTCGGGCGCCGGCACCAGCCGGACATAGGGCGCACGGCCGCCGACCGGCGGCATGCGCGTTGAGAGTTGCGAGACCGCCGTGGTGTTGCCGTGATAGGTGGCGTCGGTGGCGATGATGCCCATCTGGCCTGACGTCGCTTGCGCCATGCGCAGCGCGATGTCGTTGGCCTCGCTGCCGGTGCAGGTCAGGATGGCGGTGGAGAGGCTGGCATCGAATGTCGCGGTCAGCCGCTCGACATAGTCGAGGATGGCGGTGTGAAGGTAGCGCGTGTGGGTGTTGAGCAGGCTTGCCTGCCGGCACAGCGCCTCGACCACATGCGGATGGCAATGGCCGACATGGGCGACATTGTTGTAGGCGTCGAGATATTGGCGGCCGTCGGCGTCATAGAGCCAGACGCCTTCGCCGCGCACCAGGTGGACCGGCTCATCATAGAACAATTGCGATTTCGCGCCGAGCAGCCGGCCACGCCGGCTAATCAGCGTCTCCTCGGCCTGCTTTCCAGGCGCCGAACTCTTCCGCGGGTGTGCCATCTGTCTCTCGAAACTCCCTTGTATCCCGTCAGACCTTCGACAGTCCGGCATCCAGCGCTTCACCGATCTTGGCGACATCGGCGGCGCTGATGATGAGCGGCGGCGACAGGATGATGTTGTTGCCGGAGACGCGCAGCATGACGCCGGCCTCGTAGGCCGCCTCTGAAACCACGGCCATGGTCTTCTTGTCGGTCGGCTTCTTGGTCGCGCGGTCGGAAACCAGCTCCATCGCCGCCATCAGGCCCTTGTACCTGACATCGCCGACGATCGCGTGCTTGGTCTTCAGCCCCTCCAGAACCGCCCCAAGCTCGGCGCCGCGCGCGGCCGCGTTCTCGTTCAGGCGCAGTCGTTTGGTCTCGGCGAGCGCCGCCAGCCCCGCCGCGCAGCCGACCGGGTGGCCGGAATAGGTGTAGCCATGGCCGATCGACCCGAAACTGGTCTTGTCGGCCTCGAAGACATCGGCAACCTTGGCGCCGACCAGCGTGGCGCCGAGTGGGAAATAGCCGGAGGTGATCGCCTTGGCGATGGTCATGAAATCCGGCTTCACGCCGGTCAGCCGCGAGCCCGACCAGGCGCCGGTGCGGCCGAAACCTGTCACCACCTCGTCGGCGATCAGCAGGATTTCGTGGCGGTCGCAGATTTCGCGCACCAGCGGCATGAAGCTTTCATGCGGAACGATGACGCCGCCGGCACCCAGAACCGGCTCCATGATGAAGGCGGCGATGGTGTCGCCGCCCTGGAAGGCGATCTCGTCCTCCAGCGCCCTGGCGCAGAGTTTGGCCAGCCGCGCCGGGTCGGTCTCGTCGAACGGGTTGCGGAAGGTCCAGGGTGCCGGGATGTGGAAGACGCCGGGCAGCAGCGGCTCGTAGTTGCGGCGGAAATTGGCGTTGCCGTTGACCGAGGCGCCGCCGAAATGCGTGCCGTGATAGCCCTTCTTCAAGGCGAGGAACTTGGTGCGGTCGCCCTGGCCACGGATTTTCCAGTATTGCCGCGCCAGCCGCAGCGCGGTCTCGACCGAATCCGAGCCGCCCGAGGTGAAGAAGGTCCGTACCATGCCTTCCGGCGCGAACCATTCGGAAAGCTCGTAGGCGAGCTCGATCGACGGTCCGGTCGAGGTGCCGCGAAAGCCGGAATAGTAAGGCAGCGCACCGAGCTGGTCGGCGATCGCCTTCTTGATCGGGTCGCAGCTGTAGCCGAGATTGACGTTCCACAGGCCGCCGACTGCATCGAGCACGCTCCTGCCGTCGATGTCGGTGACGGTGACGCCCTCGCCTTTCATGATCACCTTGGGCGGATTGGCCCGCATCTCGGCCGGATGCGCCATCGGATGCCAGATTGGCTTGGCATTGGTCTCGGTGAGGAAATTGATGTCGCGCATCACAAGGCTCCGCAGATGTCTCAGGGGACGAGGTCGAAATGGGCAAGGGCTTCGGCGTATGACTGCGCCGGCCGGGCAACGTCGAAATGCACCGTGCGCATGCCGGCGGCGCGGCCGCCATCGACATTGCGCTGCTGGTCGTCGACAAAGACGCAGGCGCTAACCGGCAGGCCGAGCGCCTCGGTGACGAAGCCATAGGCGCGCGGGTCGGGCTTCAGGACGCCGGTATAGGTGGCGTCGACGATCACGTCGAACAGGCCGAGCAGCGGCAACCGTTGGCGGAAGTCGGCGCCGTAGAACAGGTCGAGCTCGTTGGACAGGATCGCCAGGCGAAAGCCTGCGGCGTGGACGGCGCGAATGGCATGGTCGGCTTCGGGCCGCACCACCTTTTCCGGCTCGGCGCCACGCGCGCGCTGAACGAAGGTTTCCATCGCATGCCAATCCTCGCCGACGAGGCGGCCGACCTCGCTGGTGCGGGTGCGCCAATAGTCGCGCTCGCTAATCTCGTCGGCCTGCATGGAGCGCCACAGTGGATCGCTGTTCGGATCGAACGGCCCGCGCCATTGCAGTGTTCCGGGCGTCAGGCCAAGCGCCTGTTCGGTCAGGGCATGGGTTTCGAACAGCGTGCGGGTGACGACGCCGCCGAAATCGAGGACAAGCGCCTGGGCACGAACCGCGGTCACGCAGCCACCCCGTTGGCCGGCATGCCACGCGGGACGATGCCTTCCTCAACCCAGCGGTCGAAGATTTCGAGCGCCTTGGCGACGAAGCTGTCGCTGTTGATATGGGCGTCGATCTCGTGGAGCTCCACTCCAGCAGGTATCGCCTTGCGCATTTCGTCGACGAAGGCGGCCAGCGCTTCCGGCTCATAGAGCGGCTCGCCCCGCACGTCCCATTCCTGGATGCCGCCCGTGGGCAGGATGAAGGCGGAGCGCCCTTTCGAGGCGCCGAGCTTGGCGGCAATGGTCCTCGCGACCTCGCGGCGGTCATCGGCATCGACGGTGATCGAGGCGATCAGCCTGTTATGGGCGTGAAACGGGCGCTCGAAAAATTTAGCCGGCAAATCCTGCCAGGTCGGCAGGTCGACCATGTCGACCGCGCCGGGTGCGGCAATCTGCGGAATGCCGCGGGCGCCGGCATTTTCCAGCCGGTCGCTACCGGAGCTGACGACGGAGCCGGCCAGATGGTTGGTGATCTCCTGCAGGCTGAAGTCGAACACCGCGCAGAAATGATCCTGGCCGGCGATCGATTCGAAGGCGCGGCCGCCCATGCCGGTGGTGTGGAAGACGGCGACATCATAGCCGCGCCGCTCCAGCGCCGGCTTCAGCGTCTTCATGTAGCGCAGGCAGGAGCTGCCGAGCGAGGTCATGCCAATGGTCGGCCCGGTCGCCGGCGCCGAGGCGCGGCTCTCCAGCACAATCCGGGCCGCGCCGACCACCGCGCCGCAGGCCTGCGACAGGACCAGCCTGCAGATCGAGTTGAGGCCGTAGAGCCCACCGGCCCAAAGGATCATCATCAGGTCCGGAGCGACCCGTTCCGGCGGGATCAGGTGCGAATAGGCGATGGTGGAGACGACGAATTTCGGCACGCCGAGCGGCAGGGAAAGCGCCACGTCGAGCGCCAGATCGGTGCCCATCGAGCCGCCTATGGCGATGAAGGCGTCGATCTCGCCGTTGCGGTGCAGCTGGCGGGTGAGTTGCACCGCCCCGCCCGCCATCAATGTCATGGCGGTGTTCTCGTCACCGCTCGCGACGATCTCCTCGATGGTCACGTCGACGGCCCGGGCCACGGCATGCTTGTCGTGATCGGGGCTGTAGGGTGGATTGCCGAGAACGCTGACATCCATCATCACGGCGCTCCCGCCCGACGCCTCGATGCAGGCTTTCATGAACAAGAGCTCATCGGCCTTGGTGTCGCCGGTGCCGATGACCAGGATGCGGGGCGCGATCTCAACGGGCATCAAGCCTGCCTCCTCAAGGTTTGCAGATTGTCGCCATTGAGGCGCATCGAAATCTCCCGTGCGGCCGCCATGACAGCAAGTCCGCGTTGCGTGATGTCGGCCGTTGTCGTCCTGGCCTTGGGCGCGGCCACCGCGATGGTGCCGAGCGCGAAGCCATCCGCCGCCAGGATTGCCGCCGCGACGGATATGACACCTTCTTCCAGGCCCTGATCGCAGATCGAATAGCCACGCTCGCGTGCCTCGGCCATGGAACGGGAGATGGCGACGGGCTCGGTCAGCGTGTGCGCCGTGAAGGCCTCGAGAGGACCCGCCAGGCATGCCTTGACGGCCTCATCCCTGGCAAAGGCCAGATAGGCGATGCCCGACGCGGTTGAATGCAGGGGCAGAAGCTGGCCGATATCGATGTTGACGCGGTTCGCCCAGGCCGGATGCTCGACATGGACGGTGACCAGCCTGTCGATGCCGAATTCCGACAGATGCACGGTCTCGGCCGTGGCGCTTGCCAGATCCCGCACCAGCGGCACCGCGGTCTGCAGGAAGGGGAAGCGGGCCTCGCGGATGCGCGCCAGCCGCGACAGGCCGGCGCCGAGCCGATAGTGCCGCGTGCCGGCATCCTGCTCGACGAAGCCGCGATTGGTCAGGGCGACCAGCAGCCGCCGCGTCGTCGCCTTGTCGAAGCCCGACCGGCGCGCCAGATCGGTCAGCCCGAGTTCGGGTTCGGCCACGGTGAACAGCTCCAGAAGTGAAATCGCCTTGCCGACCGTACCCAATGCATCCTCCCGGCATTTGCCTCCCAGCAGGGGCAATCAATTAACGTGTGAATTAACTTGACAGCAAGCCGCCTGGTTTGCAAGTCTATATTCAAAATAATGGTTCAAATAATGAACCAGCATCCAGAGCATATGGGACAGGCCATTCGGCCGGCAAGCCAAACCGGTTTGCAAACAGGAGGGACCAATGACAGCAGTTTCGGAACAGGCGCCGGCCAACAGGCTGCGCAAGAACAGTCTTGGCGTCGGCGCCATCACCTTCATGGTGATCTCGGCGGCCGCACCCCTTACGGCGGTCGCCGGCGGCACCCCGCTCGGCATGCTGATGGGCAATGGCGCCGGCTTTGCCGGCACCTACCTGATCGTGACGGTGCTGCTGCTTCTGTTCGCGGTCGGCTATGTCGCCATGTCGCGCCATGTCGGCAACGCCGGCGCCTTCTACGCCTATGCCGCGCGCGGCCTCGGCGGTCTCGCCGGCGGCGCCACCGCGCTGATTGCCATCCTGTCCTACAATGCCATGCAGATCGGCGTCATGGGGCTGCTCGGCGCCGCCAGCTCCGGCCTGTTCGCCGGTTGGGGCATCAACCTGCCCTGGTGGGTGTGGAGCTTTATCGCCATCGCCATCGTCGCCGTGCTCGGCTACCGCCAGGTCGACCTGTCGGCCAAGATCCTGACGGTGCTGGTTCTGTGCGAATACGCCGTGGTGCTGATCCTCGATCTGACGATCCTCAAGACCGGCGGCGACAGCGGCCTGTCGGCCGCGCCTTTCAGCTGGACCCAGATCACATCGGGCGCGCCGGCCATCGCCATCCTGTTCTGCTTCGCCGCCTTCATCGGCTTCGAGGCGACGACGATCTACGCCGAGGAAGCCCGCGACCCCAAAGTCACCATTCCTCGCGCCACCTATTTCTCGGTGCTTTTGATCGGCGTCTTCTACATGGTCACCGCCTGGCTGATGGCGGTCGGCGCCGGCGTCGACAAATTGCTGCCGGCGCTGCAGGGCCTGCAGGACCCGACGACCTTCCTGTTCGGCCTGTCCGACCGCTATGCCGGAACACTGCTGACGCACGCCATGAGCATCCTGTTCGTGTCGAGCCTGTTTGCCGGTGTGCTGGCCTTCCACAATGCGGTTGCCCGCTACATCTATGTCTCGGGCCGCGAGAAGCTGTTGCCGCAGTCGATCGGCGTGACGCATTCGGCGCATCAGAGCCCGCATGTCGCCTCGGTGATCCAGAGCGTGCTGGCGGCTGTCGTCGTCGGCCTGTTCGCCGTGCTCGGCCTCGATCCGGTGCTGGCGCTGTTTTCCTGGCTGACCAATGTCGCGACACTCGGCGTCATCGTCATGATGGCCGTCGCTTCGCTTGCCGTGGTGATGTACTTCCGCGCCAACCCGTCGGCACAGGAGAACGCGGTGAAGACCACCATCCTGCCCGGGCTGACCTTCATCGCCTTCGTCGTCATCATCTATCTGATCGTCATCAATTTCGGCAGCCTGTCGGGCGCCGGCGGCTTCCTCGGCGTGTTCCTGCCGGGGCTGGTGCTGATCGCCGCCGTAGTGGGCCTGTTGCTGGCCGGCGCCTTGCGGGGCCGCGACCCGGTCGCCTTCGAGAGCCTCGGCCTGCCGCTGAAGGATTGAGCGAAATAGCTGGGCGGCGGTCCAAGCCGCCCAGCCCACCTGAAATGAGAACATCATGATCAGTCAAAATGCCATCGACACACTGCGCCACACGGAGATCGGCGCGCGCGGCCTGTTCATCGATGGTGCGCAATCACCGGGAGTAACCGGCGCGACGCTGCCCGTCATTTCGCCGATCGACGGCCGCGTTTTCGCCAGCATCGCCGACGGCAATGCCGCCGATGTCGACCGCGCGGTGACATCGGCGCGCAAGGCGTTCGGCAAGGGTTCATGGTCGCGCGCCGCGCCCGCCTTCCGCAAGAAGGTGCTGAGCAGGCTCGCCGAGCTGATCGAGAAGCATGTCGACGAACTGGCGGTGCTCGGCGTGCGCGACAATGGCACCGAGATCGGCATGGCCTACAAGGCCGAGCCGCTGTCGGCGGCCGGCACCATCCGCTACTACGCCGAGGCGATCGACAAGGTCTATGGCGAGATCGCGCCGACGGCCGAGAACGTGCTGGGCCTCATCCACAAGGAGCCGCTCGGCGTCGTCGGCGTCATCGTGCCGTGGAATTTCCCGCTGATGATCGGCGCCTGGAAGATCGCGCCCGCCCTTGCCGCCGGCAATTGCGTGGTGGTCAAGCCGCCGGAGATCGCCTCGTTGACGCTGCTGCGGCTGGCGGAACTGGCGGCCGAGGCCGGCCTGCCGGCCGGTGTGCTCAACGTCGTTACCGGCCGGGGCGCGGTCACCGGCGAGGCGCTTGGGCTGCATATGGATGTCGACGCCATCACCTTCACCGGGTCGGGGCCGGTCGGCCGCAGGCTGCTCGACTACTCCGCCCGCTCCAATCTGAAGCGCGTCTTCCTCGAACTGGGCGGCAAGTCGCCCAACATCGTCTTTGCCGACGCCCCGGATTTGAAGCAGGCGGCGGTGGTCTCGGCCAACGGCATTTTTCGCAATTCCGGCCAGGTTTGCGTCGCCGGCTCGCGCCTGCTTGTGCAATCGTCCGTCTATGATCGTTTCATGGACGAGTTGCTCTCGGCGACCACGCGGCTGAAGGTCGGCGACCCGCTCGATCTCTCAAGCGATATCGGCGCGGTGTCGAGCGCGGAGCAGTTGAACAAGAATCTCGGCTTCGTCGCCAAGGCTGGGCAAGAAGGCGCAAGGCTGGTCACCGGCGGCGAAAAGATCCTGGCCGAGACCGGCGGCAGCTACATGGCGCCGACGATCTTCGAGAATGTGACGCAGGACATGCAGCTTGCCCGCGAGGAGGTGTTCGGGCCGGTGCTCGGCGTCATGCGCTTCGACACCGAGGAGGAGGCCGTTCGGCTTGCCAATTCGACCGTCTACGGCCTCGCCTCGGCGGTCTGGACCGCCAACCTGTCCACCGCGCACCGCATGGTGCGCGCCATCCATGCCGGCGTCGTCCACGTCAACACCTATGGCGGCGCCGACATCACGGTACCGCTCGGCGGCGTCAAGCAGTCCGGTTTCGGCCGCGACAAGTCGCTGCACGCGCTGGAGAAATATCTGGAGCTCAAGACGGCCTGGATCGCGCTTTGAGGACCCGCTGGGCTCTCTGAGAATCTAACCCTCCCGATGCCCTCGGATCGCAGCGCGACACCGCCGCGGTCGATCCCGTGACGTCTTGTGCTCCCGCCCTTCAAATTTTTGAGAGAATATTCCCGGCTTTGCCGAGAATGGCGAAACACGTTCTTTGATAAAATCGATAGAATTTCTGACGATGTGACCAAGCCTGGGCAATCCGCCTTGCTGCCATGACTTCACAACCGCAGAGATCAATCATGTCCGACGTCCACAACACTTTGCCATCTTCCCTTTGGTCAACCATCAACCGGCGCAGCGGCCTGGCTCTGCTGTTCGCATCGGCCGTCGCGGTCGGCAGCCTGATGGCGCCGCAGGCATCCTTCGCCGAGGACAAGAAGGCGATCAAGGTCGGCATCATCAGCGGCGAGGACGAGGATGTCTGGCGCGTCGTGGTTGCCCAGGCCGCCGAAAAAGGCCTGACCATCGAGACCGTGGTGTTCAACGACTACACCCAGCCCAACGAGGCGCTGGAGCGCGGCGAGATCGATGCCAACGCCTTCCAGCACCAGCCCTATCTCGACAACCAGATCAAGACTCAAGGCTATCACATCGTGCGCGTCGGCTACACCGGCGTATGGCCGATCGGCCTCTACTCCAAGAAGTACAAGGCGGTCGCCGACTTGCCCGAAGGCGCGGTCATCGGCGTGCCGAACGACCCGTCCAATGAAGGCCGGGCGCTGCGCGTGCTGCAGAACGAAGGCGTGATCAAGCTGAAGGACGGCACCGGCATTCTGGCCACCACGGCCGACATCGCCGAAAACCCCAAGAAGGTCGAGATCAAGGAACTCGACGCCGGTATTGTCGGCCGCTCGGTCGAGGATCTCGACGCCGCCGTGGTCAACACCGACTGGGCACTGAAAAGCGGCCTGACGCCGGAAAACCGCATCGCGCAGGAGCCCATCGCTGACAATCCCTACCGCAACTTCATCGCTGTGAAGGTCGGCAGCGAGAACGAAGCCTGGGTGAAGACGCTGGTGGCGTCCTACCAAAACGAGGCGGTGAAGGCCGAGTTCGACAAGGTCTACAAGGGCACCGGCCTCAGCGCCTATTGAGAATATACGGGCACGAATGTGTCTGCTCTGACGGGAAAGGCGGTCCGCGCAATGCGCGGACCGCAATCGTATTTCGGGATCCGCGCATGAACCAGCATTTCACCGTAACCGCCGAGGCTGCCGACAAGGCCGGATCGCAAGACGTGGTGCGCCTTGTCGACCTGAAGCGCCGCTTTGGCGCCACGCCGGCGATCGACGGCATCTCGCTGACGGTGCGCAAGGGCGAGATCCTCGGCATTATCGGCCGCAGCGGCGCCGGCAAATCGACGCTGATCCGCTGCCTGAACGGGCTGGAGCGGCCCGATTCCGGCGCGGTGTTCATCGAGGGCCGGGAGATCAGCCGGCTCGGCGAGCGCGACCTGCAGCCGCTGCGGCGGCGCATAGGCATGATCTTCCAGCACTTCAACCTGCTGTCGGCCAAGACGGTCCAGGACAATGTCGCGCTGCCGCTGAAGATCGAGGGCAGGCCCAAAGCCGAGCGGCTGGCGCGGGCGGCGGAACTGCTTGAGCTCGTCGGCCTGTCGGAGAAAGCCCGGGCCTATCCGGCATCGCTGTCCGGCGGCCAGAAGCAGCGCGTCGGCATCGCCCGGGCGCTTGCCGCGCGACCGGCGCTGCTGTTGTCGGACGAAGCGACATCGGCGCTCGATCCAGAGACGACGCGCTCGATCCTGGCGCTGCTGAAAGACATCAACCGGCAGCTTGGCCTGACCATCCTTTTGATCACGCACGAGATGGAGGTGATCCGCTCGATCGCCGACCGTGTGGCGGTGATCGATGCCGGGCGTATCGTCGAGCAAGGACCGGTCTGGTCGGTGTTCGCCGACCCGCAATCGGACATCACCAAAAGCCTGCTCGGCGCCATCCGGCCGCAACTGCCGGCCGAACTGGCGGCACGGCTGCTGCCGGCTTCCGGCGCGGAGACGATCCTGCGCGTGGACGTGGCCGGCGAAGCGGCAAGCGGCCCGCTGCTGTCCGATCTTGCTACTTCTGTTCCGGGCGCCTTCCGCCTCGTCCATGGCGGCATCGATCACATCCAGCAGCAGCCGGTCGGCACGCTGTTTCTCTCTGTTCCCGGCAGCGATGCAAGCCATCTCGCCGAAATCACCACATTCCTGAAGGCCCGTCAGGCGCGGGTGGAGGTGCTTGGCCATGTCGCCAATCCTGTTTGAGCTTCTGCTGCGATCGATCTGGGAAACGGTGCTGATGACGGCTGCCTCCGGCCTGATCTCGCTGGTCTTCGGCCTGCCGCTTGGTCTCGCCCTGATCGCCACCGAACGCGGCGGTATCGCCGAAAGCCCGTGGGTCAACCGCGTGCTCGGCGCCGTCATCAACGGCTTCCGGTCGGTGCCCTTCATCATCCTTCTGGTGGCGCTGATCCCGCTGACGCGGCTGATCGTCGGCACCTCGATCGGCACCTGGGCGGCCATTGTGCCGCTGTCGATCGCCGCCACGCCCTACTATGCGCGCATTGCCGAAGTCTCGCTGCGCGAGGTCGACCACGGCCTGATCGAGGCGGCGCGCGCCATGGGTGGCAACCGCTGGACGATCATCCGCGAGGTGCTGGTGCCGGAAGCGCTGCCTGGCATCGTCGCCGGCTTCACGGTGACCCTGGTGACGCTGATCGGCGCCTCGGCGATGGCCGGCGCCATCGGCGCCGGTGGCCTCGGCGACCTCGCCATCCGCTATGGCTACCAGCGCTTCGAGACGTCGGTGATGGTGGCGGTGGTCATCGTGCTGATCATTCTGGTGTGTGGGATCCAGTGGGCCGGCGACCGGCTGGTGGCGCGGCTGGACCGGCGAGGGTGAGCTGGTAGGCTCGCGAGGAATGAGGCGAGGCTCCTCGACTTCGTCATCCACACGCGAAGCAGCCGCGAAGCGGCGTCGCGGAAACCCGAGGATGACGGAGCAAAGGGCGTTCCGGCTAACTACCGAAGCATGCGGCCCGCCGAGGCAAGCCGCGCTAGCCTCGCAGCCTCACCCCCTCAGGATCGAAGAACGGCATCGGCGCCACGACCGCGCGGGTCGGTTTGCCGTCGATGTCGATGCTGAGTTCGGTGCCGATGGCCGTGAAGGGCAGCCGCAGATGCGCAGTGGCCAGCACCTTGCCGAGGGAATAGCCGTGGTCGCTGTAGGTGAGGATGCCGGCATCCTCGCCATCGGCCAAAACCCTGGCGTCCGTCGCCGCAGCTTTGTCGCCGTCGAGGATCAGTCCCGTCCAACGCTCGTCGAGGCCCTTGTCGCGGATTTTGAGCAGCGCTTCGCGGCCGATGAAATCGCCCTTGTCGAACTTGATCCAACGATCGAGGCCGACATGGAACGGCGTGCGGGTCTCGTCCATGTCGATGCCATGCGCAGGATAGGCCTTTTCCAAGCCGAGCGTGAACATCGCCAGCACGCCATAGGGTTTCAGGCCGAAGTCCTTGCCGGCCCGCATCAGCGCATCCCAGACGGAGGCGGCTTCGTCGGCGGGCACGAAGAGTTCGAAGCCGAGTTCGCCGGTGACGCCGGTCCGCGAGATCAGGACGCGCGTGCCGTTGATATGGCCCGATGTGAACGCCCAGCGCTTCAGACCGTCGAGGTCGGCATCACCGATCATCGCCTTCAACAATTCGCGCGAGCGCGGGCCCTGGATGGTCGGGAAGGCAATGGCGGCGGTGATGTCGGTGACATAGGCCTTGCGGCCCTCAGCATGATGCTGCAGCCAGGGCAGCATCTTCAGCCGGTTGACCGAGCCGGTGACCAGCATGAAATGCTCCGGCCCCAGCCGGAACACGGTGAGGTCGTCCATGATGCCGCCATCCTCGCGGCAGACCGTGGAATAGCGGACCTGGCCCGGTTTCATCGCCGCCGCGTCGTTGACGATGACATGGTTGACCAGCGCCTCGGCCTCCGGCCCCTTGATGTCCATCTTGCCCATGGTGCTGAGGTCCTGCACGCCGACATTTGCGCGCGTGTTCAGGTGTTCGTCGGCGATGCCGGAATAATATTTGGCTGAGATGAAATCGCCGCCGACCCGACCCATGGTCGCGCCCAATCCGACGATGCTGCTGTAGAAGGGGGAACGCCGCTCAGCCAAGAAGGTCTCCATCATGTATCTGCGGTCCAGAGACCGTTTCGAGATTCGCTCTGGCGAGTCATATGATGGTGGTTTCGAGAACCGGAGCGCAGCGACGTTCAGGTCCGTGAGCTCAGTTCTACTGCACGCAGTAGAACGGGGAAGCGCAGAAAACACCTTCAGATGGCCGCCAGAGTGGAATTTCCAAACGGTCTCAGCTGCCGTAGACGTCGAACGAGAAGTATTTATCGTTGATTTCCTTGTATTTGCCGTTGGCGCGCAAGGCATCGATCGCCGCATTGAACTTGTCGGCGAGTTCCTTGTTGCCCTTCTGCAAGGCGATGCCGACGCCGGGTCCGTGAATGGCCGGATCGGCCGTCAGCGTGCCGAGCAGCTTGCAGCAGGCGCCGTCTGATTTCTTCAGCCATTCGGACAGGATGATCGAGCCGTCCATCATGGCATCCAGGCGGCCATTGGCCATGTCGGTGCGGGCGTCATCGCCGGTCGGATAGGCCTTGATGGTCGAGCCCGAATATTTCTGCTCGGCGAACTTCTGGTGGATGGTGGCAGTCTGCACGCCGAGCACCTTGCCTTTCAAATCGTCGGGCGAGGTGCCCGCGATGGTCGAATCCTTCGGCACCGCGATGGCCGGCGGTGTCTGGTAATATTTGTGGGTGAACTCGACCTTCTGCGCCCGCTCCTGCGTGATGGTGATGTTGATGATGGCATCGAACTTGCCGGCCTGCAGCGCCGGGATGGAGCCGTCGAAATCCTGAACGGTGAACTCGCATTCGGCCTTCATCTCGGCGCACAGCGCCTTGCCGAGATCGATGTCGAAGCCACCCAGCGTGCCGTCGGCATTGGCGTAGTTGAAAGGCGGATAGGCGCCTTCGGTCCCGATCCTGAGCTTGTCCTGGGCGCTGGCAGCGCCGCTGGCAAAGGCGACGGAAACGGCAAGCACGAAACGACCGAAAAGACGCATGTTCCAGATCTCCGTTGACCGGAGAAGTCTACGAGCTTTCATGCGCGCGGCGGAGACGGAAGCGACATGCGCTGCGGCGATCACGGCGCGGTGAGCGATCTACGCCATGGCGAGTGGGGGTATTTAGCCGGCGCTCTGCCCGTCGGTCGCCTTGCCGTCAACGGTGAGACCGTCCGCTGACAGGACCACGCCGAATTTTTGGCTGGCTTCCTCTTGTGTGTAGTACCCAAGCGCCACATCGCGAAGCACGAGATCGGCGTCGCGCTCGCGCGGATCGCCATAGCCGCCACCGCCCGGCGTACCGACGCGCACGCGGTCGCCGGCCTTGAGCGGGATGTCCTGTTCCTTGGACAGATGCGGCGGCACATGTTCGACCCCGCCACGGAAGACGGTCACGCAGTTGGGCTCGCCATCCTTGCCGCCGAGCGCGCCTTGCGGGCCGAAACGGCCGTGATCCATGACGAAGGAGGCCCGCGCATCGCCGCGCAGGATCTCGACCTCATAGGCGAGGCCGAAACCGCCGCGATGCTTGCCGGCGCCGCCCGAGCCTTCGCGCAGCGCATAGTGGCGATAGAGCACCGGAAAGGCCTGCTCCATGATCTCGACCGGCGGCGATTTGGAAATGCCGATGGTCGAGCAGCCATTGGTCAGGCCGTCATGGCCCGAATTACCGCCATAACCGCCACCGGAGATCTGGTACATGACGTAGTCGCGGCCGCGCGCCGGGTCGTTGCCGCCGAGCGCGAAATTGCCGCTGGAGCCGGCGGGCGCCGCCGTCACCTTGTCAGGCAATGCCTGCACCATCGCCGCGAACACCGCCTCGGCGATGCGCTGCGAGACCTCCGCCGCGCAGCCCGACACGGGGCGCGGATATTTGGCATCAAGGAAGGTGCCTTCCGGCCGCTTGACGATCAACGGTTCGAAGGCGCCGGCGCTGATCGGCACGTCCGGAAAAATGTGCCGCATGGCGAGATACACCGAGGACAAGGTCGTCGCCAGCACGCTGTTCATCGGCCCGGCGCAAGGCCTGGACGAGCCGGCGAAATCGAAGGTGAGCGTGTCGCCTTGTTTCTTCACCGCAAGCGCGATGGTCAGCGGCTCGTTGACCACGCCGTCGGAATCGACAAAGGCCTTGGAACGATAAGTGCCGTCGGGAATGGCCGCGATGTTGGCGCGCATCTGCTCGGCGGCGCGGCGGCGCAGTTCGGCGATCGCTTCGACAACAGTTTCGTCACCGTAACGATCCAGGATTCCATTGAGCCGATCCTGGCCGATCAGCAGCGCGGCGGCCTGCGCCCTGATGTCGCCGATGCGCTGGTCGGCGACACGGATGTTGGAGCAGATGATGGCGTAGATCTCCGGGTCGAGCACGCCTTTCTTGAACAGTTTTACCGGCGGCAGCCGCAGGCCTTCCTGCTCGACGGCGCTGGCGGAAGCCGAGAAGCCTCCGGGCACCGAGCCGCCAATGTCGGGCCAGTGGCCCGTGTTGGACAGCCAGCAGAAGATCTTGCCGTCCCGGTAGACCGGCATGGCGAAGCGCACATCCATCAGATGCGTGCCGCCGAGATAGGGGTCGTTGACGATGTAGATGTCGCCGGGCTCAGGGGCGAGGCAACGGCCGTCGGCGATCATCTCGATCACTGTTTTCGTCGAATATTGCATGACGCCGACGAACACCGGCAGGCCCTGGCTTCCCTGTGCGATCAGCGAGCCGTCGACGGCCGAATAGATGCCGTCGGAACGGTCGTTGGCTTCCGCAATGACCGGCGAGAAGGCAGCGCGGGAGAATGTCAGGTCCATCTCGTCGCAGACCTGCTGCAAGGCCGCCTGGAGGACCGAAAGCGTGATGGCGTCGAGCTTTGCCATATCAATGTCAGGCATCTCAGGCCTCGCCAATGTCGATGATGATGTTGCCGTCGGCGTCCGACCTTGCGCGGTCGCCCGGTTCGAGCACGGTGGTCGCATCCATCTGTTCGAGGATCGCCGGCCCTTCGATGACGGCATCGAGCGGCAGCTTTTCGCGCGCATACACCGGCGTGTCGTGCCACCGGCCGGCATACCAGACCGGCCGGATCTCGCGCCGCGCCTCGTCCAGCGTTTTCGCGCGTCCGGCCGGGTCGATAAGGCGCGACAGGTCGATCGCCGGGCGCACGCCGGTGACGGAAGTGTTGAGGTTGACCAGGTTGGCGCGGATTTCCGGCAGCTCGACCTTGAAGCGGGCGAAATAGGCTTTCTCGAACAGCGCCTGCAGGTCCTGCCGGGTCACCGACGAGGACGGCAGCGGCACGTTGATGATGTGGGTCTGGCCGACGAACTGCATGTCGGCGGAGTGGGTGACGCGGATCGTCTCCGGCTTCACCGCTTCCTTGCCGATCAGCGCCTCGCCTTCGTTTCGGTGCCGTTCCAATACTTGGTGAAGCTGGATTTCGTCAAGCACGGCAACCGGCTGGTTGATGGTGTTGACGAAGTCATGGCGCAGATCGGCGACGACGCAGCCGAGCGCGTTGGTGATGCCGGGGCGGGCCGGCACCAACACACGGGGCAGGCCGAGCTCGCGCGCCAGCGCGGTCGCATGCAGCGGGCCGGCTCCGCCGAAGGCGAACAGCGCGAAATCGCGCGGGTCGTGGCCGCGCGACACCGAGACCATGCGGATGGCGCCGGCCATCTTCATGTTGCCGAGCCGCAGCACAGCGCCCGCCGCTTCGACTCCCGACAGTCCGGTCGCCTTGCCGATCCTGTCTTCGAAAATGCCGGTCACGCGCTCTGATGTGACCGGGTTTTCGACCGCCAGCAGTTTCTTCGGCGCCAGCCGGCCGAGCACCAGATTGGCGTCGGTGATGGTCGGCTCGAGGCCGCCGCGGCCATAGCAGATCGGGCCGGGATTGGCGCCGGCGCTTTCGGGACCGATCTGGATGAGGCCGGCCGCATCGACGCGGGCGATCGACCCACCGCCGGCGCCGACAGTATGCACCGCCACCATCGGCACATGGATGGGCATGGCGTATTCGATCTCGATCTCGTTGGAGACCGCCGGCTCGGCGTTGCGGATCAGCGCCACGTCGGTCGAGGTGCCGCCCATGTCGTAGGTGACCAGGTTTTCGAAGCCGGCGCGCTTGCCCGTATAGGCGGCGGCGATGACGCCCGAGGCCGGGCCGGACATCACGGTCTTGGCCGATTCACGTGTGACGAAGCGGGCCGAGATCATGCCGCCATTGCCGTTCATGATCAGGAAGTCGCGGGCATAACCTTTGGCGGCCAATTCCTTGCGCAGCCGCTCGACATAGCGTTCGAGAATCGGCTGCACCGAAGCGTTGACGGAAGCCGTCACCCCACGCTCGAATTCGCGCGCTTCCGACAGCAGCGCATGGCCCGTGGTGATGTGGCCGTTCGGCCAGAGTTCCGCGGCGATCTCGGCGGCGCGCCGCTCATGCGCCGGATTGGCATAGGAATGCAGGAAATGGATGACGAGGGATTCGCAGCCCGCCGCGATCAGCGCCTTCACCGCCTCGCGCATCCCGGCCTCGTCGAGCGGTGCGCGCACAGAACCGGAAGCCTCGACGCGCTCCGACACTTCGAGCCTGAGATTGCGCGGGATGACGGGAACGAAAGTGCCGGTCATGCCATAGGGTTGCGGCCGCGTGCGCCTGCCAAGCTCGATCACGTCGCGAAAGCCGCGCGTGGTGATCATGCCGGTCCTGGCCAACCGGCGTTCGAGCACGGCATTGGTGGTGGTGGTCGTGCCATGCACGATGAGGTCGATGCCGTCGATGGCAAATCCGGTGGCGCCAAGTGCCGAAACCACCCCGAAGGCCTGGTTGTCGACCGTCGTCGGGGTCTTGGCGATATGCACCTTGCCGCCGTGCTTGCCGTCGATCAAAAGCAGGTCGGTGAAGGTCCCGCCGACATCGATGCCGGCCACGACGCTGCCCAGGGAATCCGGCGGCTGCACCGAAAAATTCTCTTTCATTGTCGAAACCCGAAATGCTGGGACTACGTATATGGCACAGTTTGGAAAGGTGTTTCGCGGCGGTATCTTGACGCAAATATCGTTTGTATACTAATAAATTCCGGACACAAGAGCTTACCGCTTTGGAGTGTGCGAGCAGCACGCCGGGACCTGAACGGTCCGGGCGCGCAGGAAAAGGTTTGGCGCCCGCGTCCCAGGTTGGGCCAGAAAGTTGGATTTGATGAACACCACATCCGCCTTCAACACCGCCGGCGCCCGCCCGCTGCAGTTTCCTATTCCGGCCAATGTCTATGCCGAAACCGTCGTTTCGGTGAAGCACTACACCGACCGGCTGTTCTCGTTCCGCGTCACCCGTCCGCAGTCGCTGCGCTTCCGCTCCGGCGAATTCGTCATGATCGGCCTGCCCAATGCCGAGAAGCCGGTGTTCCGCGCTTATTCGGTGGCGAGCCCGGCCTGGGACGAGGAGCTGGAATTCTTCTCGATCAAGGTGCCGGACGGCCCGCTGACCTCGGAACTGCAGAAGATCCAGGTCGGCGACACCGTCATCATGCGCCAGAAGTCGACCGGCACGCTGGTGGTCGACGCGCTGACCCCGGCCAAGCGGCTGTTCATGATCTCGACCGGCACCGGCATCGCGCCCTTCGCCAGCCTGCTGCGCGACCCCGACACCTATGAGAAATTCGACCAGCTGATCCTGACCCATACCTGCCGCGACAACGCCGAGCTGACCTACGGGCAGGAATTGGTGGCGGCGCTTGAAAGTGACCCGCTGATCGGCGAACTGACCACTGGGCGCGTCACGCTCTACAATTCGACGACCCGCGAAGGATCGGCCCGCATGGGCCGCATCACCGCGCTGATCGGCTCGGGCAAATTCTACGCCGATCTCGGCATCGAGAAGCTCAATCCTGAAACGGACCGCATCATGATCTGCGGGTCGATGCATATGCTCAAGGACGTCAAGGAACTCGCAGAAAGCCTCGGCTTCCAGGAAGGCTCGCTCAGCCATCCCGCGACTTTCGTCGTCGAGCGCGCCTTCGTCGGCTGAGCCGGACGCCGAACCTCAAACCCTGCATTTTGACCATGCGGTCAAAAACTAGCTGCTTTTGCGGCCTTTTTCAGCTATCCCTCGCTTGAGGACTCGTGAAGCGTGACTTCACGGGCTATCTTTGTGCGTGCCGGGAAAACGACGCGCACCAAGACATAAGCGCAAAGTCGCTGAATGAAAGGGCAGGAGATGAGCAGCACAATCCGCGAAGCCGATCTTGGCACCAAGGTGACGCCCCTGCCGGCGCGTGCCGCCGCCAACACCCCCGCAGCGCTGGACCATCGCATCGCGCGCAATCCCGGCATGAAACTTGACCTCGGCTTCATGGAGTCGGTGCGCAGCGTCAACCGCTCGGCGCTGGAACGGCGCGTCGCCAGCCTGACCAAGCGGCGCTCGATCAAGGCCGACAACCAGGCGGCATGGCTGCTGCGCGCCGTCGCCTGCATGGATTTGACGACGCTGAATTCCAACGACACCGAGGAGCGCGTGCGCCGGCTCTGCGCCAAGGCGATCAACCCGTTCCGCCGTGACATCGTCGAAGGCCTCGGCATTGCGGGCGAAACCATCCGGCCTGCTGCCGTCTGCGTCTATCATCCCTTCGTCGCCGCGGCGGTCGATGCCGTGCGCGGCACCGGTATCCATGTCGCCGCCGTCTCCACCGCCTTTCCGCATGGCCTGGCACCCCTATCGACCCGGCTGCAGGAAATCGAGGCCTCGGTGCGCGACGGCGCCGACGAGATCGATGTCGTCATTCCGCGCGGGCTGGTATTCGGCGCCAAATGGCGGGAGCTCTACAACGAGATCGTCTCGATGCGCGCCGCCTGCGGTGACGCGCATCTGAAGGTCATTCTCGGCACCGGCGACCTCGCCACTTTGCGCAACGTCATGCTGGCCTCGATGGTGGCAATGATGGCGGGCGCCGATTTCATCAAGACCTCGACTGGCAAAGAAAGCGTCAATGCGACGTTGCCTGTTGGCCTCGCCATGGTGCGCGCCATCAGGGCCTATTTCGAGGAAACCGGGTATCTCATCGGCTTCAAGCCGGCCGGCGGCATATCCACGGCGAAAGCCTCGCTCGACTGGCTGGTGCTGATGAAGGAAGAGCTCGGCCGGCCATGGCTGGAGCCGGAGCTGTTCCGCTTCGGCGCCTCGAGCCTTTTGACCGACATCGAACGGCAGCTCGAGCATCATCTGACCGGTCACTATTCGGCCAATCACCGCCACGCAATGGCTTGAGCACCCACCCCGATCGGCCCGGCCGATCGACCCTTCCCGCGAGGGGAAAGGTGAAGGAGGCACCCCCATGAATATTCTCGACCGCTATCACGCCATGGAGTACGGCCCGGCGCCGGAAGCCCGCAACGAGGCCGATGCGTGGCTTGCCGCGCGCGATTTCGGCAAGGCGCTGTTCATCGACGGCGGCTGGAAGGCCGCGACCGGCGGCAAGACCTTCGACACCAGCGAGCCGTCTTCCGGCAAGCTGCTGGCCAAGGTCTCCGACGCCAGTGCCGCCGATATCGACGCGGCGGTTGCGGCCGCCACCAAGGCGCTGCCGAAATGGAGCGCCAGTTCAGGCTACACCAGGGCAAAAGTGCTCTACGCCATCGGCCGCGCCATGCAGCGGCATCAGCGTCTGTTCGCGGTGCTGGAATCGATCGACAACGGCAAGCCTATCCGCGAAAGCCGTGACATCGACGTGCCCCTGGCGATCCGCCATTTCATCCATCACGCCGGCTGGGCGCAGGCGCTGGACAAGGATTTTCCCGGCCACAAGGGGGTCGGCGTCGTCGGCCAGATCATCCCGTGGAATTTCCCGCTGCTGATGCTGGCCTGGAAGATCGCGCCGGCACTGGCCGCCGGCTGTACGGTGGTGCTGAAGCCTGCCGAATTCACGCCGCTCACCGCCATCCTGTTCGCCGAAATCTGCGAACGTGCCGGCGTGCCGAAGGGCGTCGTCAACATTGTGCAGGGCGGACCGGAAGCTGGCGCGGCCATCGTCGGCCATCCCGGCATCCAGAAGATCGCCTTCACCGGCTCGTCCGAAGTCGGCAAGATCATCCGGAAAGCCACTGCCGGATTGGGCAAAAAACTGTCGCTGGAGCTCGGCGGCAAATCGGCCTTCATCGTCTTCGAGGACGCCGATCTCGACAGCGCCGTGGAAGGTCTGGTCGACGGCATCTGGTTCAACCAGGGCCAGGTCTGCTGCGCCGGTTCGCGGCTCCTGGTGCAGGAAGGCATCGCCGAAGCCCTGATCGCCAAGGTCAAGACGCGGATGAGCCGTCTGCGCGTCGGCAGCCCGCTCGACAAGAACACCGATATCGGCCCGCTGGTCGACCTGACGCAGCTCGACCGCGTCAAGGGCCTGGTCGCCGAAGGCGCGAAGCAGGGAGCCGTCTGCTGGCAGCCGGATGCCGCGCTGCCGTCTTCCGGCTATTACCATCTGCCGACGCTCGCCACCGGCGTTTCGCCGGCAAATATCCTGGCGCAGGAAGAGGTGTTCGGCCCGGTGCTGGCGACCATGACCTTCCGCAACACCGAGGAAGCGATCGAGCTTGCCAACAACACGCGCTATGGCCTCGCGGCGAGCGTGTGGAGCGAGAACGTCAACCTCGCGCTCCATGTCGCGCCGCAGTTGAAGGCCGGCGTCGTCTGGGTCAACGGCACCAACATGTTCGACGCCGCCTGTGGTTTTGGCGGCTACCGCGAAAGCGGCTTCGGCCGTGAGGGCGGGCGCGAAGGCATGTTCGAATATCTCGCGGCAAAACTGCCGCTCGGACCGGTCATCAAGCCGGCGACGGCCTCGGCGCAGCCCGTCGAGCAGGCTGATGGCGCGGCCATCGACCGCACGGCAAAACTGTTCATCGGCGGCAAGCAGGTGCGGCCGGACGGCAATTATTCGCTGGCTGTCGCCACCGCCAAGGGCAAGCTGGCCGGTGAAGTCGGCTTTGGTAACCGCAAGGACATCCGTGACGCCGTCGCGGCCGCGCGCGGCTGCAAGGGTTGGCCCGAGGCGACCGCCTATAACCGCTCCCAGGTGCTGTATTACCTGGCCGAGAACCTTTCCGGCCGCGCCGCCGAATTCGTCGCCCGTCTCACCGAACTGACCGGGGCAACGCCGAAAGCGGCGGGGGAAGAAGTGAATCAATCGATCGAACGGCTGTTTCTCTATGCCGGTCTTGCCGACAAGTTCGAGGGGCGTGTGCACCAGCCGCCGGCCCGCGCGGTGACGCTGGCGCTGCATGAGCCGGTCGGCGTCGTCGGCATCGTCGCGCCGGACGCCGCACCGCTGCTCGGGCTGATCTCGCTGGTCGCGCCGGCGCTCGCCATGGGCAACGCCGTGGTCGCGGTGCCTTCGGAACGCTATCCGCTGCTCGCCACGGATCTCTATCAGGTGATCGAATATTCCGACGTTCCGGCCGGCGCCATCAACATCGTCACCGGCCGCAGCGCCGAACTCGCCGGCGTGCTGGCCAAGCATGACGATGTCGACGGGCTCTGGGTGTTCGCCGATGCCGAGACCTGCGCCAAGGCGGAAGCCGAGTCCATCGGCAACCTCAAGCGCGTCTGGAGCGGCAATGGCCGCAGCCTCGACTGGGCATCCGACGAGGCGGCCGGCGATGCTTTCCTGCGCCGCGCCATCGAGGTGAAGAATGTCTGGGTGCCTTACGGCGACTGACATTCCGGCGTGTTGCAATGGTGATCGTGTTCGGGCTTGACGCCCGGACATATGTTCTTTAACGAGAAAAAACATCTTTATCAGTGAACTGGGACAGGCTGCACGATAGCGCCTGGCTGGCACATGACGCCGTCGCCAGCCGCCGATAAGGGCAGTTGACCCAAGCAGGCGAGGAAAACAGCATGGCGGATCTGGCAGGCAAGGTCGTTGTCATCACGGCAGCGGCGCAAGGCATCGGCAAGGCAAGCGCCCTGGCCTTCGCCAAGACTGGAGCCACCGTCCACGCCACCGACATCAACGAGACGCTTCTCGCCGAACTCGCCAAGACGCCCGGGATCAAGACCCGCAAGCTCGATGTGCTGAACGATGATGCGGTCAACACCGCCTTCGCCGAGATCGGCCGCGTCGACGTGCTGTTCAACTGTGCCGGCTTCGTCCATGCCGGCTCGATCCTGGAGATGAAGGATGCCGATCTCGATTTCGCCTTCAACCTCAATGTCCGCGCCATGATCCGCACCATCAGGGCCGTGCTGCCCGGCATGCTGGAGCGCGGCGACGGATCGATCGTCAACATGTCCTCGGTTGCCGGCGCCGGCAAAGGCGTGCCGAACCGCTTTGCCTATGGCGTCACCAAGGCCGCCGTCATCGGCCTGACCAAGGCGATTGCCGCCGACTATGTCGGAAAAGGCATACGCTGCAACGCCATATGCCCAGGCACGGTCGAGAGCCCGTCGCTGCAGGACCGCATGCATGCGCAAGGCGACTACGAAGCCGCCCGCGCCGCCTTCATCGCCCGCCAGCCGATGGGCCGGCTCGGCACGCCGGAGGAAATCGCCGATCTCGCCGTCTATCTGGCCGGCGCGACCTACACGTCCGGGCAGGCCTATAATATCGACGGCGGCTGGTCGATCTGACCGCAGAGATCAGGCGCCAGCAGGAGGATCGGGTTCCGCCCCATTTTTGCCGAGGCTCGGGAAGTCTGAAAATCCAGCGCGCCGGCCCGCCCGACAGCTGTCCGCGCTTGCCCGGGATGAGGTCGATGGGTACGGTCCGCCCGGCTCCTCGGGAGCCATCGCCTCGGCGGAGAGTTTGCAAAAGGCCGCGAGGCCGCAACCAGGAGAAGGATTTAGATGAAACTGCTGCGCTATGGCGAGGTGGGGAGCGAACGTCCCGGCCTGCTCGATGCGGATGGAACGATCCGCGATCTCTCCGCCCATGTCGCCGACATTGCCGGTACCACGCTTCATCCGGCCTCGCTGGAGATGCTGTCAAAGCTCGATCCGAAGTCGCTGCCGGTGGTTTCCGGCAAGCCCCGCCTCGGCGCCTGCGTCGCCGGCACCGGAAAATTCATCTGCATCGGCCTCAACTACTCCGACCACGCCGCCGAAACCGGCGCTACCGTGCCGCCGGAGCCGATCATCTTCATGAAGGCGAGCTCGGCCATTGTCGGTCCGGACGACGACGTGCTGATCCCGCGCGGCTCTGAAAAGACCGACTGGGAAGTCGAGCTCGCCGTGGTCATCGGCAAGACGGCAAAGTATGTCAGCGAAGCCGACGCGCTGGATTATGTCGCCGGCTATGCCGTCGCGCATGACGTGTCCGAGCGTGCCTTCCAGGCCGAGCGCCAGGGCCAGTGGACCAAGGGCAAGAGCTGCGACACGTTCGGCCCGACCGGCCCGTGGCTGGTGACCAAGGACGAGGTTGCCGACCCGCAGAACCTGAAGATGTGGCTGACCGTCAATGGCAAGACCATGCAGAACGGTTCGACCAAGACCATGGTCTACGGCGTCAAATATCTGGTGTCGTATCTCAGCCAGTTCATGTCGCTGCATCCGGGCGACATTATTTCGACGGGTACCCCGCCCGGCGTGGGCCTGGGCATGAAGCCGCCGGTGTTCCTCAGGGCCGGCGACGTGGTGGAACTGGGCATCGAAGGCCTGGGCCAGCAGAAGCAGACGTTCAAGGCTGACGTGTAGGCACGGCTTCTCCGTTCGTTCCTCTCCCCCGTCGATCGGAGGGAGAGGAAAGAACACGCGCCGTCGTATCTACTTCAGCACTTTCCCATCCGCACCAAACCTATACGTCTTCGCCGGATCCGGCGTCGCGTAGAGCGTCGCGCCCGGCTCCGCGTCGTACACGCCGAAGATGCGCACCGTTATCAGCCCGGCCTTCTCGCAATCGAGATAGAGATTGGTGTCGGCGCCGAGATGCTCGGCATGCACCACCGTGCCCTTCCAGGCGCCTGACTTGGTGTCGACGGTCAGATGTTCCGGCCGCACGCCGATGGTCTTGGCCGTCTCGCCGAGACGCGCACCGTCGATGAAATTCATCTTCGGCGAACCGATGAAGCCGGCGACGAATTCGTTTGCCGGCGCATTGTAGAGCTCCATCGGACCGCCGATCTGCTCGATGCGGCCGGCGTTGAGCACGACGATCTTGTCGGCCAGCGTCATCGCCTCGACCTGGTCATGGGTGACGTAGATCATCGTTGCCTTCAGCCGGCGGTGCAGCTGCGCGATCTCAAGCCGGGTGTTGACGCGCAGTGCCGCATCGAGGTTCGACAAGGGCTCGTCAAAGAGAAACAGTTTCGGCTCGCGCACCACGGCGCGGCCGATGGCGACGCGCTGGCGCTGGCCGCCGGAGAGTTCGGCCGGTCGCCTTTCGAGATAGGGCTCCAGCGACAGCATGGACGAAGCGATGCCGATGCGGCGATCGATCTCGGCCGCCGGCGTGCCGGCCTGCTTCAGGCCGAGGCCCATATTGTTCTTCACCGTCAGATGCGGATAGAGCGCATAGGTCTGGAAGACCATGGCGATGCCGCGCTTGGCCGGTGGCGTGACGGAGACATCCTGACCATCGATGACCACGCGGCCCGAGGTCGAATCCTCCAGCCCGGCGATGACCCTGAGCAAGGTCGACTTGCCGCAGCCAGACGGGCCGACGAAGACGACGAACTCGCCATCGGTCACTTCGAGGTTGATGCCCTTCAGCACCTCGACCGGCCCGAAGGCCTTCTTCACATTCTCGATCTTCAGCGAGCCCACAATGTTGTTCCTAGCTTTAGAGTTTGACGGCTGCGCCGCTGCGCACGCTCTCGTCGGCGGCAAGGCAGACGGCGAGCGACTTCACCGCGTCGTCCATGTGGCGGGTCAGGTCCAGATCCTCGCGGATCGCCTTCAGCACGAAGGCCTGTTCGAGGTCGCAGAGGTCCTGGTGGCCGGGTTCGCCGGCCATGGACAGCATCTCGTCTTGCCTGGCGAATTTGCCGTCCGGGCCGGTCGCCGCACTGTGCAGGCGGATGGTCGAGGTCTTGGTGTGGGTGTCGATGTCATCGGACTTGACGCCTTCCTTCATGACGATCGACACGCAACCATTCGGCGACATGACGTCCTTCACGAAGAAGGCGGTTTCGGAAATCATCGGCCCCCAGCCGGCTTCATACCAGCCGACCGAACCGTCATCGAACAGCACCTGCAGGTGGCCGTAATTGTACATCGTCGGCGCCACCTCCTGCGTCAGCCGCACGCCCATGCCGCGCACCTCGACCGGCTTCGCGTCGGTGATCTGCAGCATGACGTCGAGATAGTGCACGCCGCAGTCGACGATAGGCGACGTCGTCTGCATCAGCTGCTTGTGCGTCTCCCAGGTATGGCCTGAGGATTGCTGATTGAGGTTCATGCGGAAGACATAGGGGCCGCCGAGCTTGCGCGCCTCGGCGATCAGCCGAACCCAGGACGGGTGGTGGCGCAAGATGTAGCCGATCACCAGTTTCCTGCCGTTGGCCTTGGCGGCCGCGACAACGCGTTTGGCATCGGCCACCGTGGTTGCCAGCGGCTTTTCGACGAAGACGTGGCAGCCGGCCTCGAACGCCCTGACCGCATAGTCGGCATGGCTGTCGGAATAGGTGGCGATGCAGGCGACATCGGGCTTTTCCTCGCGCAGCGCCTCGTCAAAGGAACGCCTGATGCCGTAGCCCGACAGCCCGTCCGGCAACGGCACGTCGGAGCGGTTGACGAGTGCTGCGATCTCGAAGCCACGATTGGTGTGATAGGCCAGCGCGTGGCTGCGGCCCATATTGCCGAGCCCGGCGACGATTACGCGAAGGGGTTGAGCCATTTCAATCTGCCTTTTCTTGGCTGCGGGCTGCGAGAGCTACGAGCACAGAAGGCTCGCATTCATCTGCAATTCGCAGGCTAGTCCGTTCGCTTTCGCAACGCGCCAAAAGCCCAAAGCCGTAAGTGTCAACGCCATCCTTAATGAGCGACAGCCTATGATCGTCGGGTAGGGGATGCTCAAGATTGAGTGCCTGGGTGAACGCCTTCGACTGGCTGTCTTCCATTTGGGAATCGACGCGCCAACGAATGTGACAGTTGTGTTCTTTCGGCCGGCGCTCCGGACCAAGCCGCGTAAACCAGACGGCGGCGTTGATATAGAACTGCGGCCCCCAGGAAGACTTCTGAAGGTTCAGCAGGCAGATCGTCTCCGGCCACTCCAGGTAGAAATTCGTGGCGCGAACGCCTCGAAATCTATAGCGGCTCGCTGTCTCGACAAGCGCCTGTACGACAATCTCTCGACCGCCACTCACTTGACGGCTCCCGACGTAATGCCGCGGATCAGCTGGCGCGAGAAGATGACGTAGAGGATCAGCACCGGCATGATCGCCAGCGAGAGTGCGGCCAGGATGGCGTTCCAGTTGGTGACGAACTGACCGAGGAACAGCTGTGCGCCGAGCGTCACCGTCTTGGTCTCTTCCGACGGCGCCAGGATCAGCGGAAACCACAGATCGTTCCAGATCGGGATCATGGTGAAGACGGCGACAGTCGCCATCGATGGCCGCACCAGCGGCAGCACCAGCCGGAAGAAGATGGTGTATTCGGACAGCCCATCGATGCGGCCGGCGTTCTTCAGGTCATCGGACACCTGCTTCATGAATTCCGACAGGATGAAGATGGCGAGCGGCAGACCTTGCGCGGTGTAGACCAGGATCAGCGCCGTCAGCGTGTTGACCAGCCCGCTCGCCACCATCAATTGCAGGATGGCGACGGTGCCCAGCCGGATCGGGATCATGATGCCGAGCGCCAGGTAGAGCCCCATCAGCGAATTGCCGCGGAAGCGGTATTCCGACAGCGCGAAGGCAGCCATGGCGCCGAACAAAAGCACGAAGAACAGCGAGGCAACGGTGACGACGAGGCTGTTCTGGAAATAGTGGATGAAGTCGCCCTGGCCGATCACCGTGGTGTAGCCGATCAGGTCGAATGTCTTCGGCGTCGGCGGCGTCAGCGGCGCGCCGAAAATGCCGGCGCGTGACTTGAACGAATTCATGATCACCAGGATCACTGGAAACAGCGCGATCGCCGTATAGGTCAACAGGATCGCGTGGGCGCCGATGGTGCGGGGCAGCGAACGGGTGGCGGTGCTCATCTCTTGCCCCTCAGAACTGGTAGCGACGCAGGCGCGTCTGGACGAGGAAGAGGTAGACGCAGACGCCGCCGAGGATGATCAGGAACATCATCGTGGCGATCGCCGCGCCCATATTGGGATCGCCGACCTGCAGCTGGAAACCGAAGAAGGCGCGGTAGAGGAAGGTGCCGAGAATGTCGGTCGAATAGTTCGGCCCGGCGAGCGCGCCTTGTGCGGTGTAGATCAGGTCGAAGGCGTTGAAATTGCCGACGAAGGTGAGGATCGAGATAATGCCGATCGACGGCAGGATCAGCGGCAGCTTGATCTTCCAGAATTGCGACATGCCGGTGATGCCGTCGCATTCGGCCGCTTCGATCACCTCGTCGGGGATCGACAGCAAAGCGGCGTAGATCAGCATCATCGGAATGCCGACGAACTGCCACACCGAGACCAGGCTGAGCGCGGTCAGCGCGTATTCTTCCTTGCCGAGCCATGGCGTGAACAGGCTTTTCAGGCCGATCAGGTCCAGCATATGCGGCGCTACGCCCCAGAGCGGCGACAGGATCAGCTTCCAGGCGAAGCCGACGATGACGAAGGACAGGATGGTCGGCACGAAGATCGCCGTGCGGTAGAAGGCCGCGAATCTAAGCCTCGGGCTGGACAGGAGGGCGGCCAGCATGACGCCGATCGGGTTCTGCACCAGCATGTGGATGATGAAGAACCAGACATTGTTGCGCAGCGCATTCCAGAAATTCACAGACCAGTTCGGGTCACCGAACAAGGTGCGGAAATTGTCCAGACCGACAAAGACCTGGTGCTGCTCGAGGTTGCGGAACAGCGACAGCTGCAGCGTGCCGGCCAGCGGCAGGATCATGATCGCCGTATAGACGAGCACGGCCGGCGCCAGGAAGACGCCAATGTGCCAACGGAACGGTCTTTTCGGTCTGATATCTGCGGCCATGAGTTCGGTTCCCGCCGTCTCTCGGTTCCAGACGATGTTGTTGCTAGATGATGCCTCGATGCACGGCCCAGACATCCTTGCCCGGTGCGGCAAGAACAAAGGCCTGCGACTGATCAGCCAGCCTTCCCCAAGACGAGCAAGGGCCGCGAGGCGGTGCCGACAATCGCTATCTGAACGGGCTTATTCTGAAGCCAGAGTATCCGGAACCGGCCAGGCATGCGCCCGGCCGGCTCCGTTGCCTGAGCTCTTACTTCGCCGGCTTATACCAGCTGTCGAGACCGGTTTGCAGCTTCTTGGCCGCGGCTTCCGGCGTGTCGGTGCCGTTGATGACGTTGGCCGATTCAACCCAGGTCTCGTTTTCGAGGTTCGGCGTGCCGCGCGACAGGATCTGGTAGGTCGAGCGGATCGTCGACTTGCACTTGCCGCGCCAGGAGACGAATTCCTGCGCCAGCGGATCGGCCATCTTCACCGGCGCGGAGTTCAGGCTGAAGAAGCCCGGCAGCGCGTTGGCGTAGATGGTGGCGAAGTCCGGCGAGGCGACCCAGGACAGGAAGGTCTTGGCCGCGTCGGCATGCTTGGAAGCTGCATTCAGGCCCATGCCGATGTCGGTATGGTCGGAGATGTAGCAGGTGTCGCCGGCCTTCTCGACCGGCGGCGGGAAGGCGCCCATCTTGAACTGGGCCTGGGTGTTGAACAGGCCGATTTCCCACGAGCCGGCCGGGTAGATGGCGGCGCGGCCGAGCGTGAACAGGTTCTGGCTGTCCGGATAGGTCTGCGCCTCGAAGCCGTCGCCAAGGTACGGCTTCCACTTGGCCAGTTCCTCAAAGGGGGCAACCCATTGCTTGTCGGTCAGCTTCTGCGTGCCCTTGATCAGCGCGGCGCGGCCATCCTCGCCCTTCCAGTAGTTGGGGCCGATGTTCTGGTAGCCCATGGTCGCGGCCTCCCAGAGATCCTTGGTGCCCATCGCCATCGGGATGTAGGTGCCGTCGGCCTTGATCTTGTCGAGCGCGGCGAAGAACTCGTCGCGGGTCGTTGGCACCTTGATGCCGAGCTTGTCGAAGGCGTCCTTGTTGTAGATGAAGCCGTGGATGACAGACGCCATCGGCACGCAGAAGCTCGCCTTGCCGTCATCGGTCTGCCAGGCGGACTTGGCGACCGGCGAGAAGTTCTCCATGCCGGGCAGCGCCGAGAGATCGGCGAGGTTGCCCTTCTTGTAGAGTTCAAGCGACTTGTCGAAGGGGCGGCAGGTGATCAGGTCGCCTGCCGAGCCGGCGGCGAGCTTGGCGCCAAGTGCGGCGTCATATTCGGTCGGCGCCGATGGCGCGAACACCACCTTGATACCGGGATTCTTGGCTTCGAAGGCCGGGATCAGCTTGTCCTTCCAGATGGCAAGGTCGTCGCCGCGCCAGCTTTCGATGTTGAGCGTTACGTCCTCGGCATGAGCCAACCCGGCCGAGCCGAGAATGCTGGTGCCCAGAAGCAGTGCCGTCAGTAATTTCGTTGTCATGCTCAGTCTCCCTGTTGACCTTTTTCAGGTTCGGTTTTGATGAGAACAGAGGCTTGTGACCCCTTGCTCCCCTCGCAAGCCCGTTTCACCCCGATGGAAATCGGGATGAAACCGGCCCTACTTCTTTGTTCGAGCATGATCTTTTCCGGGATCATGCTCGAGAGCGGAAAGGGCTGGCCGCAGCTTCTGGCCGGCCTCTTCCAGTATCTTCTGCGCCGCATCGGCGCTGTCGGCGCCGGCGGCAAGCAGAATGGCGGTCTTGACCGCGCCGCCGCTCTTTTCGAGGAGCCGGGCGGCTTCGTCCCTGTCGCGCCCGCTGATGGCGGCGACGATGCGCGCGGCGCGGTCGCGCAGCTTGATGTTGTCGGCCATGAGATTGACCATGTAGCCGTCATGGACATGGCCGAGATGGACGGCGGTCAGCGTCGACAGCATGTTGAGCGCGATCTTCTGGGCGGTGCCGGCGCCCATGCGCGTCGAGCCGGCGATCACTTCCGGCGGCGTCTCGAGCAGGATGGCGGTTTCGGCCTGGCGAAGCAGGGCCGAGTCCTTGTTGTTGGCAATGCCGATCGTCGCGGCGCCACGACGCCGGGCGTCCTCGATGGCGCGCACCGCATAGGGCGTGGTGCCGCTGGCGGAAAGGGCGATCAGGCAATCGCCGGCGCCGATGCCGGCCTTGGCGACCGCCGCCGAGGCTTCCTCCGTATCATCCTCCGGGCCGCCGGCCAGGGTCCTGAAGGCTTCGTCGCCGCCGGCGATCAGGATGGCGATGCGATCGCGCCGGATGCCGAAAGTGCCGGGAAGTTCCAGGGCGTCGGCCAGCGCCATCAGGCCGGAACTGCCGGCCGCGGCGTAGGCAAGCTTGCCGCCGCCGCTCAACCGGCTGGCGATAATCTCGGCTGCCCGAGCGATGGCGGGGATGGCGTTGCGGACGGCCTTGGCGGCTTCGATCTGCGCATCGGCCAGCGAAACGAGGATGGCTTCCGGAGCCTGGATATCCAGCCCCTCGGCATTCCTGTGAAGCGCTTCGGTGCGCGTTTCGGCCATCCGCGTTCCTCCAATGCCAGAACAATACCAAAAAAATACCACTTGTCCACATGCATTAACGAAAACGCGGACAGGAATTCGCTGAGCCGGCGAAATGTCGAGGATTTTCAATAAAATACGGCTTAATCTTTTTGAAACGGAAATTAACTCTTGGCTATTGGTATTTTATTGGTATTATCCGCCCGGAGGAGAAATCGCGTGAAATTCGTGCTCGGCATCGATGGCGGCGGCACCAGCTGCAGGGCCGCCCTGGCAACAGTTGAAGGTGCGGTCATTGGCCGTGCCAAAAGCGGCGCCGCCAACATCCGCACCGACCTCACGGGCGCGCGCTCGAACATTGTCGACGCCGCGCGGCAGGCTTTCATCGCCGCCGGGCAGGATCCCGAGTTGATCCCGCAAACGCCGGCCATTCTGGGCCTCGCCGGCGCCAATGTCGGCACCTACCGGCAGCAGCTCGAGGCCATCCTGCCGTTCAGCACAAGCCGCGTCGAGACCGACGCCGAGATCGCGCTCGAAGGGGCCGTCGGATCCGGCGACGGCGCCATGGCCATCCTCGGCACCGGCACTGCCTATATGGCGCGCAAGGATGGCACGTCGCGCGCCATCGGCGGCTGGGGTTTCCAGGTCGGCGACCAGGGCAGCGGCGCCCGCATCGGCCGCGATCTGCTCGAACAAACCCTGCTTGCTTATGACGGCGTCCGCGCGGCTTCGCCGCTGACCGACGCCATGATGGCCATCTTCCGCAACAATCCGGAGGACGTGGTCGAATTCACCACCAATGCCAAGCCCGGCGATTTCGGCGGCTTCGCGCCCAAAGTCTTCGAGCATGCGCAAAAGGGTGATGCCGTCGCCAACTGGATCGTCGACAAGGCGGTCGGCGATGTCGAGGCCTCGCTCGGTGCGCTCGGCCTTTCGGACGACGCGCCGCTTTGCCTGCTTGGCGGGCTGGCGCCGCTTTATGCGCCGCGCCTGTCGGCGCGTTACCGGGCTTTGCTCAAGCAGCCGCTCGACGACGCGCTGGGCGGCGCGGTGCAGATGGCGGCCCGGCTTTTCGCTAAGCCAGTGGAGGCGGCGCGATGAACGACGCCGCCGACCAGATATTCGCCACGCTGAAGCAATCCGCGCAAAGCGGCGCGCCGCTCTATCTGCAGCTGCGCAAAAGCATCGAGGACGCCGTCAATCGCGGCCTGATCGGCCCGGGTGATGCGCTGCCTTCCGAGCGCGACATCGCCACCAAGGCCGACATTTCGCGCGTCACCGTGCGCAAGGCGGTGCAGGACCTGGTCAAGGGCGGCATCCTGGTGCAGCGCCACGGCTCCGGCACTTTCGTGGCGCCACGGATGGAGCGCGTCGAGCAATCGCTGTCCCGGCTGACGTCGTTTACCGAAGACATGGCGCGGCGCGGCATGGCGGTGCGTTCGGCATGGCTGGACCGCGGCCTCTACGCGCCCTCGCCCGACGAGATGATGGTGCTTGGCCTGTCGTCGAGCGAGCTGGTGGCGCGCGTGGCGCGCCTGCGCATCGCCAACGACACGCCGCTGGCGATCGAACGCGCCTCGCTGTCGGCCAGCGTGCTGCCCGATCCGGCGGGGATAGGCTCATCGCTCTATGCCGCGCTGGAATTGACTGGCAACCGGCCGGTGCGGGCCGTGCAACGTATTTCGGCCGCCAATCTCGGCGACGGCGACGCGCGCCTGCTCGAAGTGCCGCCGGGTATCGCTGGCCTGCATATCGAACGCATCTCCTATCTGGCGAGCGGCAAGGTGATCGAATTCACCCGCTCCATCTACCGGGGCGACGCCTATGATTTCGTCGCCGAACTGCGGCTGACAGGGCCGAGCGAAGAGGGCCGACCATGATCTCCAACACCACCCATATGCAACGCGAGATCGAGGAGATCCCTGAGGCCGTCGCCCGCCTGCTCGACGGTTCCGGCGCCGTGCTCGCCGAAGCCGGGCGCGGAATCAAGGAGCGTGACCCGCATTTCGTTGTCACCGTGGCGCGCGGCTCGTCCGACCATGCGGCGACCTTCATGAAATATGCCGTCGAGCTGACCGCGGGCCTTGCCGTCGCCTCGGTCGGCCCGTCCATCGCTTCGATCTATGGCCGCAAGCTGAGGCTCGAAGGCTCGGCGTGTCTGGCGATCTCGCAGTCGGGCAAAAGCCCCGACATCGTCGCCATGGCCGAAACCGCACGCGCCGGCGGCGCGCTGACCATCGCCGTCACCAACACCGCCGACTCGCCGCTGGCGCGCGCCTCGGACTATGCGATCGACATCCTTGCCGGACCCGAGCGCAGCGTCGCGGCGACCAAGACCTTCGTCAATTCCGCCGTCGCCGGCCTTGCGCTGATGGCGCATTCCACCGGCGACGACGCGCTTCTGGCGGCGCTCGCCCGCTTGCCCGAGCATTTCGGCAAGGCGATCGCCTGCGACTGGATGAGCGTGCTCTCCGAAACCATCGAGAAGCAGAAATCGCTGTTCATCCTTGGCCGCGGCCCGTCGGCGGCGATGGCCAACGAGGCGGCGCTGAAGTTCAAGGAAACCTGCGGCATGCATGCCGAGGCCTATAGCGCGGCCGAAGTCATGCACGGTCCTCTGGCGTTGATCGGCCCTGACTTTCCGGTGCTGGCATTGGCCGCGCGCGATGCGTCCGAACCGTCCATCACTGAGGCGGCTGACGGGCTGGCGGCCAAGGGAGCACCGGTGTTCGTCACCTCGGCGCTTTCCGACCGCGCCACGCGCCTGCCGCATGTCGCCACCGGTCACCCGCTGACCGACCCGCTGACGCTGATCGTTTCGTTCTACGTGTTCGTCGAGGCCTTCGCCCGCCACCGCGGCCTCGACCCGGACACGCCGCGCAATCTTCGCAAGGTGACGGAGACCGTATGAGCGACCGTTTTGCCCTGACTGGCGCCCGCATTTTCGACGGTGCCGACTGGCATGAAAGCCATGCCCTTGTCGTGCGCGATGGTCTGGTCGAGGCTATCTTACCCTCTGGCGCGATCCCCTCGGATATTCGGATCGTGGGAACCGGTGGTGGTATTCTGGCGCCGGGCTTCCTCGACATCCAGGTCAATGGCGGCGGCGGCGTCATGCTCAACGACCACCCCGATGTCGCCTCGATCGAAACCATATGCCGGGCGCATGCGCCCTTCGGCACGACGGCGCTGCTGCCGACGCTGATCACCGACACGCCCGAAATCACCGCCGCCGCCATCGCTGCCGGCGAGGCGGCCGCGCTGCAGAAGGTGCCGGGCTTCCTCGGCCTGCATCTCGAAGGCCCGCATCTGTCGATCGCGCGCAAGGGCGCGCATGATCCGGCACTGATCCGGCCGATGACGGATGCCGACCAGGCAATGCTGATCGCGGCGCGGCGCAAGCTGCCGGTGCTGCTCACCACGATCGCGCCGGAATCCGTCGATCCGGGCCGCGTCGCGGCCTTGGCCAAGGCCGGCATCATCGTCAGCCTCGGCCATTCCGACACGGGCTACGCCACAGCAAAGGCCTTCGCCGAGGCCGGCGCCGGCGTGGTCACGCATCTGTTCAACGCCATGAGCCAGATCGGCAACCGCGAGCCGGGCCTCGTCGGCGCGGCCATGGACATCGGCACATTGTCCGCCGGGCTGATCGCCGACGGCATCCATGTCCACCCGGCAACCATCAGGATCGCGCTCGACGCCAAGCAGAGGCCGGGCAAGATCGTGCTGGTCACCGACGCGATGGCGACGATCGGCACCAACATGACGTCGTTCACGCTCAACGGCCGCACCATCTACCGCAAGGACGGGAGTCTGCGGCTTGCCGACGGCACGCTGGCCGGCGCCGATCTCGACATGATCTCGGCTGTCCGGTTCATGCACGATGTCGTCGGTGTCGATCTGTCCGAGGCCTTGCGCATGGCCTCGCTCTATCCGGCGCAGGCGATCGGCCAGTCGCACCGGCTTGGCCGCCTGGCCAACGGCACGGCGGCCGACATCGTTGCGCTGTCGGACGATCTTGGCATAGGAAGCGTCTGGATCGGCGGCGACAAGGTGTTCGAGGCCGGCGCTTCACGCTGAAGGCGAGCCCATGCAGACAATCGATTGCGTCGTCGCCGGAGCGGGCGTCGTCGGGCTTGCCATCGCCTGGACGCTTGCCGTGTCGGGGCGCGAAGTGGTGGTGGTCGAGCAGGCGGATGCGATCGGCACCGTCACCAGTTCGCGCAATTCCGAAGTCATCCATGCCGGGCTTTATTATGCGCCGGGAAGCCTGAAAGCCCGGCTCTGCGTCGAAGGACGCCAGCGTCTCTACGCCTATTGCGCCGAGCACGACATCGCCCATAAGCGTACCGGCAAGCTGATCGTTGCCAGCGAGCCCGGCCAGACGGAGGGGTTGCGGAACATCGAGGCCAATGGGCGACGTTGCGGGGTCGATGATCTCCAATTCCTGACGCGTGACGAAGCCAAGAGCCTGGAGCCGGCGCTGACATGCGCCGGCGCGCTGCTGTCGCCATCCACGGGCATTGTCGACAGCCATGCGCTGATGCTGTCGCTGCGCGGCGAGGCCGAAGCCGCGGGTGCGTCCTTTGCTTTCCTGACAACCGTTGCCGGCGCGACTGTCGAGGCCGGCGAGATCCGGATCGAAACGCGCGATGCCAATGGCGAGACCTTCGCCCTGGAGGCTGGCGCCTTCATCAATGCCGCGGGCCTCGAGGCACAGGCTCTGGCCGGCCGGATCGACGGTTTCCCAGGGGATCTCATTCCCCGGCAATGGCTGGCGCGCGGAAACTACTTCTCCCTTCCCGGCCGGTCGCCTTTTTCGCGGCTGATCTATCCGGTTCCGGTCGAAGGCGGCCTCGGCGTCCATCTCACACTCGACCTTGGCGGCCGTGCGCGCTTCGGGCCCGATGTCGAATGGATCGACCATGTGGATTACATGGTCGACCCCGGCCGGAGCGCCGTCTTCTACGAAGCGATCCGGTGCTATTGGCCCGGTCTTGCCGACGGCGCCCTGCAGCCCGCCTATGCCGGCGTCAGGCCGAAACTGTCGGGTCCCGGCCAGCCGGCGGCCGACTTCATCATCCAGGGTCCGGCCGATCATCGCGCGGGGCGGATCGTCAACCTGTTCGGCATCGAGAGCCCGGGCCTGACGGCAAGCCTGGCCATCGCCGACCATGTCGTCGAATTGCTGTACCCGCGATAACGGTCGCAGCCGGGAATTTGCCGTCTCGAGCGGGTGGCATGAAACCTTTTGATTTCGAGCTCGTTGTCGGGGCGTATGTCCGAGGCGAAACCCAGATCCAGACCGGCCGACGGCATCAAACCGCGCGGCGCCCCCAAGCCGCGACGGCAAAAGCCGCGTGACGAGAGCCCGCGCGAGGAGGAGGCGAGCGAAAAGAAACCAGGCGGCAAGAAGGCACCTATCGTCGAAGCGGCCGCGTCCGACATCGCCGCCGAGGCTCCGCCGCCGGAAGCCGTCGAACCCGACCCGGAGCTGACGCCTGAGGAAGCAGAACAGGCGCGCAAGAAGTACCTGCTCAAGCGATTCTGGATCAGCGGACGCGGTTATTGGGGGCGGCAGGGCGACAAGCTCGGCTGGCCGCTGACGATCGGACTGCTGATCCTGATCGTCGTCAATGTCGGCTTCCAGTACGGGATCAATGTCTGGAACCGTGCCATTTTCGATGCCATCGAGAAGCGCGACGCTCACACCGTCTATTTCCTGAGCGCGGTGTTCGTGCCGCTCGTGGCTGGCAGCATCAGCCTTGTCGTCACGCAGGTCTATCTGCGCATGACCATGCAGCGCCGCTGGCGCTCCTGGCTGACCACCTCGGTGATAGCGCGCTGGCTCGCCAACGGCCGCTACTACCAGCTGAACCTCGTGCAGGGCGACCACCAAAACCCCGAGGCCCGCCTCTCGGAAGATCTGCGGGTCGCCACCGAGGCGCCCGTCGACTTCGTCGCCGGCGTGATTGTCGCCACCCTGTCTGCGTCGACCTTCATCGTGGTGCTGTGGACCATCGGCGGGGCCTTGAGCTTCAATCTGGGAGGCTCGACCTTCACCGTGCCGGGCTTCCTCGTCGTCACCGCGGTGATCTATGCCGCGATCACCTCCACCTCGATGTTCGTCATCGGCCGCGATTTCGTTCGGCTGTCCGAAGAGAAGAACCAGACGGAAGCCGAATTCCGCTACGTGCTGACGCGCGTGCGCGAAAACGGCGAGAGCATCGCATTGCTCGGCGGCGAGGAGGAGGAACGCAGCGGCATCGACAGGACCTTTGGCGGCGTGCTGAAGCGATGGGCGCAACTGACCGGCCAGCATATGCGCACGGCCCTGGTCTCGCAGGGCTCGAGCCTTTTCGCACCCGTCGTGCCGGTGTTGCTCTGTGCTCCAAAGTTCCTTGAAGGCTCGATGTCGCTCGGCCAGGTCATGCAGGCGGCCTCCGCCTTCGCCATCGTGCAGGGCGCTTTCGGCTGGCTGGTCGACAATTATCCGCGCCTCGCCGACTGGAACGCCTCCGCGCGCCGCATCGCCTCGCTGATGATGTCGCTCGACGGGCTGGAGCGCGCCGAGCAGAGCGATGAGCTCGGGCGCATCCAGCACGGCGAGACCAAGGGCGAAACGATGCTCTCCCTCGATGATCTCTGCGTGACGCTCGACGACGGCACGTCCGTGGTGAAGGAAACGGAGGTGGCGGTCGAACCGGGCGAACGGGTGCTGGTGTCGGGCGAATCCGGTTCGGGTAAGTCGACGCTGGTGCGGGCGCTCGCCGGCCTGTGGCCATGGGGAAGCGGCAGCGTCAATTTCCATCCCCACAAGCGGTTGTTCATGCTGCCGCAGCGGCCTTATATCCCGTCCGGCACGCTGCGCCGGGTGGTCGCCTACCCCGCGGCCGCCAACAAGTGGAAGCTCGACCAGATCAAGGCCGCGCTAGACAAGGTCGGCCTCGGTTACCTCGCCGGCCGGATCAAGGAGGAAGCGCCCTGGGACCAGACGCTGTCGGGCGGCGAAAAGCAGCGTGTCGCCTTCGCGCGCCTTTTGCTGCATCGCCCCGACATCGTCGTACTGGACGAGGCGACCTCGGCGCTGGACGAGAAGAGCCAGGACCAGATGATGCAAACGGTGATCCGCGAACTGCCCGAGGTTACCATCGTCAGCGTGGCGCATCGCGCCGAATTGGAAGCCTTCCATACCCGCAAGATCACGCTGGAGCGGCGCAAGGGCGGCGCGAAACTGGTCGGGGATATCGATCTCGTGCCGCGCAACCGCAAACGCGGGCTATTTCAGCGCGCATTGTGGGGCTCCGGCACGAGGATCAACAAGCCGCGCAAGACGCCGAACGGCAGCTAGGACGCGTAAAGATCCTTGTAGGCGTCGCGCAGCAGATTCTTCTGGACCTTGCCCATCGTGTTGCGCGGCAATTCGTCGACGAAGATCACCTGCTTCGGGTGCTTGTACCTGGCCAGGCGTCCGGTGATGGCGCCGAGGATTTCGGCTCCGGTGATCGCTGCCCCCGGCGCCCGCACGACGACCGCGGTGACGCCTTCGCCGAAATCCGGATGGGCGACGCCGATGACGGCGCTTTCGCTCACTCCATCAAGTGCGTCGATCTCGCTTTCGAGCTCCTTCGGATAGATGTTGTAGCCGCCCGAAATGATCAGGTCCTTGCCGCGGCCGACAATATGGACATAGCCATCGGTGTCGACCATGCCGAGATCGCCGGTGATGAAGAAACCGTCGGCGCGGAATTCCGCCCTGGTCTTTTCCGGCATGCGCCAGTAGCCGCCAAAAACGTTGGGACCCCTGACCTCGATCATGCCGACCTCGCCTTGGGCCAGCGGCTTGCCGCTGTCGGGGTCGACGATGCGCAGCGCCACGCCAGGCAAGGGGAAGCCGACCGTGCCGGCGCGCCGTTCGCCCTCATAGGGGTTCGAGGTGTTCATGTTGGTCTCGGTCATACCGTAGCGTTCGAGGATGGCGTGGCCGGTGCGCTCGCGCCAGGCCTTGTGGGTGTCGGCCAGTAGCGGCGCCGAGCCGGACACGAACAGGCGGATGGTCTTCGTCGTTTGTCGGTCCAGTCCATCCTGCTGCAGCAGGCGCACATAAAAGGTCGGCACGCCCATCAGCGCGGTGGCGCGCGGCAGCAGCGCGACGATGCGGGCCGGGTCGAACTTCTGCTCGAACAGCATCGAGGCGCCCGCCATCAGGACGACATTGGTGGCGACGAACAGGCCATGGGTGTGGAAGATCGGCAAGGCGTGGATCAGCACGTCGTCTGATGTGAAGCGCCATTGCTCGACCAGCACCCGCGCATTCGAGGCCAGGTTCTCGTGGCTGAGCATGGCGCCTTTCGAGCGGCCTGTCGTTCCCGACGTGTAGAGGATTGCCGCGAGATCATCCGGTCCGCGCGCCACGTCATGAAAATCTGAAGGCAGACGCGAAGCCTGGTCCGCCAGCGATCCTCGGCCATTGCGGTCGAGCGTGACGACGGCGGCGCCGGATGGCTCGACCATGCGCCCGATATCGGCCGCCCTTGCCGGATCGCAGACGATGACGCGCGGCGCCGCATCCTCGAAGAAATAGCCGAGTTCGGTCAGCGTGTAGGCGGTGTTGAGCGGCAGGAAGACGGCGCCGGCGCGCACACAGGCGAGATAGAGCAGCAGCGCCTCCGGGCTCTTTTCGACCTGCACGGCGACCCGGTCGCCGGGCTCGACATCCAACTGCAGCAGCGCATGAGCGAACTGTGCCGACCGCGCCAGCATGTCGCCATAGCTCAGCGAACGCCCGTCATCGGTTTTCATCAACAGATGCCCGGGCGCCGGCATCCGGGACCGGAACGCATCGAACAGATGATTGCTCATGAAGTCTTCCCGCAGTGACGGCAATGGCGACGCCGGCAATGCCTTTGGGGCAACATGAGTCGGCGGCGAAGAGTTCGCGTTTCGCGGCCATGCCGTCAAGACCGCAAACGGCGATCCGGCACCTCACGTCCGCCGAACGGTCGCGACAAGGCGCCAAAGGAGATCGTTACCGCCGGGCGCGTTCGGCCGCGGCGGCGACCTTTGCGACTTCGCCTTGCTTGAAACGTTCCATGCATATGGAAGCGGTCAGCTGGTAGTGATCGATCAAAGCCTGGACGGCGCCGTCGGCATTGCCATCGAGCGCGCATTCGGCGATCAGCCGGTGTTCGGCGAAATCGTCGCGCTGGATGCTTTCGCCGTCATGGGCCATTTGCCGGTAGCGGTAGGCGTGGTCGGAAAGCTGATCGCAGAAACCCACCAGCCAGTGCGACCGGCAAGCCGAGATCAGCACCCGGTGGAAGGTGCGGTGCAATTTCTCCCAGTCCGGATCGAGCGACGTGGCATTCTGCGGCGAAAGACGTGAGGCGCGGCCCAGGCGATGCAGCGCCAGCACCAGCTGTTCTTCCCATTCGGCGGTGCGGTGGGCAATGGATTCGCGAAGCGCCCGCTCCTCGAGCCAGCAACGGGTGCGCGTCAGCTCCTCGAGCTCCGTCGCACTGACCGGCATGATGAAAAAGCCACGCTGGTCGTGGCGACCAAGAAGTCCTTCGGAAGCAAGGCGATTTAGGGCTTCACGAACCGGGGAAGCGCCGGCGCCATATTTGGAAACAACCCACTCGACCCGCAGTTTGCTTTCGGTTTCAAGAGCGCCACCGAGAAGATCATCCCGCAATTGGTGATAGACCGTACTGGCAAGTGTGCTCTTGGATTCTCTGCCGTCGTCGTTCAGATTGGCAGCTCCGTATGTCAAAATCGACTCCTTGTCCCCATTTTTTCGCTGGGCAATTCGAGTCCGATAAATCCTTCCGTACGCGTATCTTACAGTGGTTGCGTCAAGGGGCTCAAGCAGAAGATAGCGCTATTGTACTTAAGCACAAAGGAATATACCCCGATCTGCATCCGATCGTGGAAATTCGAGCATCTCTGCAACCAGCAGAAACTTAACATGTTTTGTATGCACGCAGGATTATCTGTTTGGTGTGTGCTTGTGCGAGCATCTTTTCTGTCGCGCGCAAAGGCAGCGGACGGTTCGCTCCGAATCAGGCCTTCTCGGCGAATCTGATTCGGGCGTGAGCGCCCTGCAGGAGCCGTGTCCATACATCGGCTCTTAGAGCGGTTCACCGATTCATGGAAACGGCGAGCCGCTGTAACTCATTGTTTTGACGCAATCCCCTAGGGAAAACCGCTCACACTTTTCCTCGAATTGCTCTGGCCGGCCTACTGAACCAAAACGGGAAGGATCGCGACGTCTAGCCGGCTGCCTTGTCGGCCGCTGTCCTGATCGCCTCGATGTTGGCGCGGTAGGCTTCGACGCTGCCGCCCTTGAAGATGGCCGCACCCGCCACCAGCACATCGGCGCCGGCTGCCGTGACCAGGGGCGCCGTTTCGGGCGAAACGCCGCCGTCGATCTCGATGCGGATCGGGCGGTCGCCGATCAGCGCCTTAACCCTTCTCACCTTGTCGACGATCCCCGGGATGAAGGCCTGGCCGCCGAAGCCCGGATTGACGGTCATGATCAGGATCAGGTCCAGCCGATCAAGAACATATTCGATCATCGTTTCCGGCGTCGCCGGATTGAGCGACACACCGGCCTTCTTGCCGAGATTCCGGATGGTCTGCAGCGAGCGGTCGAGATGCGGCCCGGCCTCGGCATGCACCGTCATGCCGTCACAGCCGGCTTCGGCGAAGGCGGCGAGATAGGGATCGGCCGGCGCAATCATCAGATGGCAGTCGAAGAAGGCCTTGGTGCGGTTGCGGATCGCCTTGATGACGGGCGGGCCGAAGGTGATGTTGGGGACGAAATGACCATCCATGACATCGAGGTGGATCCAGTCGGCTCCTGCCGCCGCGACGGCTTCGACCTCGTCACCGAGCTTCGAAAAATCCGAAGCCAGCACCGACGGTGCGATCAGGGTCTTTTTGCTCATCGTGCGGCCTTTCCGGGCGGCCTTTCATCTGGTCGCTCCGAATCGACTGCCTAATGCCCGGCGGGTGACTTGTCGAGGGTGCAGGCGTGGCGGCTCCACAGGCTTGGATTGCTTTGCCGCGTCTGCGATCCCCGATTGCCCGGAGCCATGAAGAAAAACCCGCCGGATCGCTCCGGCGGGTTTTTGGTCTGGCGTCGGGCAGATGGTTACTGCTGCTGGAGCTTCAGGATCCTGTTTGGAACCGGATCCTGCTGCTCAACCTGCGGCTGACGCCGTGGCAGCACTTGCTGCAGCAGCAGGCCCGGGTTGATCTCCAGCGACGGCTGCCCGCGGATCGGCCGGCAGTTTGGATACCTTCCGATCGTGCCTTCCGGGCAGCGCCGCCTGAAGATCGGCTGGCACTGGCCATTGATCATCTGCGTGCCGGGCGCGCATTCCGTCTCCTGGCTGGGCCTGCGGCATGCGCCATCGATCACCTCGGTCCCACGCGGACAGACACACTCGCCGCGCTTGTTGTGGACCTGGCCGCGTATGTCGCATTGCTCCAGTTGCGGCTGCTTGCGCCGGCACGCGCCGTCGATCACCTCGGTACCACGCGGGCAGACGCAATCGCCATTGGCATCGTGGACCTGACCACGGATAGCGCACTGCTCGGGCTTCGGCCGCACCGGACGGCAGGCGCCGTTGCGCACCTCGGTGCCCTGCGGGCAGACGCA